>NZ_JBSHKJ010000002.1:0-1083702 GCF_053643635.1 Microbacterium sp. NPDC055502
GAAGTCGACGATCGCGCGGATGCTGATGAAGCTGGAGACGCCCACCTCCGGGTCCATCCTCCTCGACGGTGTCGAGTCGGGCACCCGGGGTCGGGGGTTGGAGCGGTACCGGTCGGATGTGCAGATGGTGTTCCAGGACCCGTTCGCGTCGTTGAACCCGTTCCACACGATCGTGCATCACCTGGAGCGTCCGATCCGCCTGCACCACCCGAAGCTGTCCGGGACGGCGGTGCGGGCGCGGGCGATCGAGCTGCTCGAACGGGTCCGGCTGACCCCGGGGGAGAGCTTCGCCGAGCGCCGCCCGCACGAGCTGTCCGGCGGGCAGCGGCAGCGGGTCGCGATCGCGAGGGCGCTGGCCCCAGGGGCACGGTTCATCGTGGCCGACGAGCCGGTGAGCATGTTGGACGTGTCGATCCGGCTCGGGGTCCTGAACCTGCTGGCCGAGCTGCAGCGGGAAGAGAACCTGGGCGTGCTGTACATCACCCACGACCTCGCCACAGCCCGCCACTTCTCCGATGAGATCATGGTGCTCTACAAGGGCGACGTCGTCGAACGCGGACCCGCCGACCAGGTCATCCTGAACCCGCAGCACGAGTACACCAAGACCCTCCTCGGCGCCGCCCCCGAACCCGAGAACCTCGGCCGTCTTCGCGATGAGGTGCGTGCGGAGCTCGCTGGCCGCTGACGCCGCCCAGGAGGGCGAGCACACTTTCTTCGCGTTTCGCGACGCATTTCTCTGGACATTTCGGAGTGGTGTCCGAAAATGTCGCCTTTCGCCATTGTAGACGGCGTGCGAATGCGCGAGCGCGACGATGCTGTCGCGGTCCGCTCGCGCCGATACGTGCGCGCGGGCGTGACGCGAAAAGGTCGCTGATCTGCGAGATATTGATCGGCATGCTTGCGCGTCGATCCGTTGACAAGTGGTGCCAGCCGATATATGGTCGCTCGTACCGATAAGCGTGACTGTATTATCGGCCCCCTGACGGATAAACATCGAAACGCACGGTAGATATGTCTCGAAGAAGAGAAGCGCCATTTGCAGAATTGCAAGCCGAGGAACAATTCTCGGATGCTCTGCGGGCGGCAGTGGGCCCCTATTCCGCGATCGGCAGCATGCAGGACAACAGCCACACGTGGCAGTTCGGATCCGGGCACTGCATCTTCTCCTCGATCGGCAGCGGCTTCGCCGGGCGGTCGACCGCTCGGAGCCGCTTCGTGTTCTGCGGGGGCATCGACGATCACCGCGAGACCGCCGAGATCAAGGCCTTCGCGGAGGCTGTGGAGCGCTACCTCGGGCGTGAGCTGCCCGGGGACACGGTGGTGGTCGCACCGGCCGCCGAGCTCGACCATCCGCACCTCGATCTCGCCTCCGTCGCCGAGTGCAGTCCGGCCGAGCTCGCGCACCCGGACTGCCCGCTGGAACCGGTGAACCCGCACGCACCTGTGACCTGGATCCTCGGCGAGGACCTCGTCCGCGGCGGGGCCGCGTACCTCCCGAGGATCATGGTCACCTACCGCGACCACGGTCGGAACCCTCACGACCGGTTCTGGTTCCCGATCTCCACCGGCCATGCCGTGCACGCCACTCGCGAGCAGGCCCTCTTCGGCGCCGCGTCGGAGGTGATCGAGCGTGACATGATCGCCCTGACCTGGCTCCAGCGACTGCCTCTGCCCCGGATCAGGACGGCCTCGCTCGGCGGCGATGTCCGGGCGCGGATCGAGAGCATGACGGAGCAGTTCTTCGACATCGAGGTGTACGACCTCCGCAACGAGTACGGCGTCCCCGCGGTGTACGTGCTGCTCGCGGCCCCCTTCGACCCCGCCGTCCGTACGATCGTCAGCGCGGGCACCGGGCTGACCTTCGATGTCGCGGTGACGAAGGCGCTGACCGAGGCGTTCACCTGTTACACGGCCGCCCAGCTCGGCACACCGGCGGAGGATTCGCTGGGATTCGGCGCCTCGGTGTGCGGAGCGCCCGCCAATGACCACGTCTTCGACTTCCTCCGCCGCGGCACGGTCGAGATCGAGGCGCCGACGGCACCCTTCGCCGCAGATGCGCAGGCCGCCCTGCGCCGGATCCTCGACACCGCCGCCTCGCGCGGCCACGCGGTGTACGCGCAGTGCCGCGACACGGACTGGACCCGCCAGCTCGGTCTGCACGCCTACGCCGTGGTGATCCCCGAGCTCATGCCCTTCACCCCGCATCGCCACGCGCAGTATCGGCGGCATCCGCGCCTCTACCAGGCCCCGGCCGACCTCGGTCACCCCGTGCACCCGGAAGAGGAGTTGAACACATGGCCGCAGCCGTTCGCCTAGAGCCGTCGACGCCCGATCCCGAACTCGACCTGATGCGCCGTGCCTTCCAGGGGCTCGCGCGCGACGCGGGGGTGGTGGGAGAGCTCGCCATCGCGCGCCGCTCGACCGAGGGCTTGTGCATCGAGGGCAGCACTCCGGTGGTGCCGGTCCTGCTGGACGGTCGAGGGGTCCTGGTGGGCCCGGTGCGGCGCGGTGCCCCCGGCTGCCCCTGCTGCGCGATCGCGCGCCGGACCCAGCACGGTCTGGGTAGCGGTCTCGTGGGGCCCGATCACGTGCTCGTGGCGCGCGGGCGCACGATGACCGCGGCCACGGCCTGGCTCGTGGCGCTGCAGGCGCTGGTCCTGCTGCAGACCCCGGAGGACGGGCGGTCGGCGCTCCGCGAGGTGGATCCGCGGACCGCGACCGTGCGTTCGTGGCGGCTGATCCCGGATGAGGAGTGCCACTGTGCCGTCGACCACTGACACCACGTCGATTCCCGTGCGCACCGGCGTGGAGGTGTGGAGTGCTCCCGACGGCAAGGTCTCGGTCGCGCTCGGCCAGATCGTCCGCGTCGTGACGCCGCTGCGCTCCGAGCAGAGAGCGGGGGATGCAGACCTGCGTCGCGGACTCGGACGGCTCGATCTTCTCGCCGCTCCCTGCCGGGAGTGCGGGCACGTGCATGAGACGTGGGCCGAGCTCGGGGGCGCCGCTCGTCGTGTGTCCGCGCACACCCGATCCCTGATCAGCGAAGCGTCCGCGGCGCGGACGAACTCCGCCGACCTCGCGACGCACCTGCAGGAGCAACTGGGCGATCTGGTCGCCTCGCGGGTCGACGTGACAGTCGGGATCGAGGGTGCCTCGGTCGGCGACGTGCTGTTCGTGGAGGTGGACGAGGACAGTCCGCTGCCACCGCTGCCCGAGGAGACGCTGGTCGTGATGTTCCGCGCGTCGGACGAGGCGATCGTGTGCGCAGCCCCGACGGCCCTCCGCGCCGCGCCCTGCACTGACTGCGTCGGCGCAGGACTGCGCGGCCTGACCGGCGCGTCGCGGATCAGCCGAGACGCGCGGGCGCCGCTGGTCGCCGCCGCCGTCGTCACGATGCTCCAGCGGCTCGAGCTCGGCGCGGTCGCCAACGGCTCGGCGCTCCGGCTCGACCTCGCCACCGGGCTCCTCGAGCACGAGGTGCTTCGTGCGCGTCTGGACTGTCGGCGCTGCCGCGGGGCGGACGAGGGGTCTCCGTTCCCGGCGCTCGCGTACGAGGAGCGGATCGCATCGCCCTACGCCTTCGACGTGGACGGTCTCCTCTCCCCGCCCCTGCCGAGCACGGAGGATGCGCCCCCGTCGTCACCGCAGCGGCCGCGCATCCGGGTGAAGAGGGGAGCCGTCGAGGACTCTCCTGTGTACCCCTCCTCGGTGCGGCCGGCGGCGCTCGAGGGCCTCGTGGCGATCGTGGGAGACCTGTTCGGGGAGGCCGGGGGAGTGCATCGCGGCGTGCCCAGCGCCGGCGGATTGCGGGCGACCGGGTGCTACGTGGCATCCGTTGTGGACGGCCTCTGCCACACCTTCGCATTCGAAGGACGGGAGGGGCGCAGCGGTCTGGCCCAGGTGCGCACCCCCTTCGTCCTGGACGCGCCCGACGGCGTGGCCCTGATCGCCGTGACCGACATCGATGCTCTGCTGCCCAAGTACGCCGGCAATGCCCCGCGCCTCGCGGCGCTCGAACTGGGCATGTGCCTCGCACTGCTGCAGGAGGCGGTCGGAGCCTCACACACCGGCATCCGGTTCGAGGGCCTCGGCCGATGGGAGGACGCCGTCGCGGCTCTGCCCCGGCGCCGCCTGTCGGCGGCCGTGTTCGTGGCGTCGGATGCCGGGGGTGAGCACGCATGAGCGCCCAGGAGGACTTCTTCGCGTTCGTCGAGACGGCGGGCGAACCATACACCCGAGTGGTGTCGGCTCCGGAGCCGCGCCCGGGGGCACGGGAACCGTGGCCACCGCGACGCAGCGTGCGCACCTGGAGGAGCCACGTCGACCTCGCGCCGATCGAGCGGGCCATCGCCGCGCTCCCGCCCTTCTCCGGTCCGCTCCGCCCGGACGTGCATGCGGTCCTGGTCTCGCCCGATGCCGACCCGGCGCTGCACCGACGGTTCGGCGACGTCTACGGTGCGGCCCCGGCCTTCGTCTGCTTCGCAATGGACACGCCCGCCTTCGGTCGGCTCACGGAGGACGAGTACGTCGATCTGCACGTCGCGCTGGGGCACGCGGCGCAACTGCTGTGGCTCTCGCTCCTGCGCGTCGGGCTGGGCTGCGTGCCGTACGGGCGGGTAGAGGGCGGGCGCCGACACGATCTCGCGCCGTCCGGGCTTCGGCCCCTGTTCACTCTCGCGGTCGGCGTCCCCAGCGAAGGGGCGACGCAGGGATGATCATCACCGTCTTCTGCCGCGGCCACGGATTCGGGCACGCCTCGCGCAGTCTGCGGCTCGTGGCGGCACTGCAGCGTCGGGGCCACATGGTCGACGTGGTCAGCTACGGATACGGTGCGGAGTACTTCCGGATGATGGGCGTCGAATGCGAGGACGCCGGCATCGTGGATCGGCGCGACTTCGCCCCGGAAGCGGTGGCCGCGCTCGCCGGCCTCCTGCCGGGGCTCGCAGGGTCCGAGCTGTTCGTGGTCGATGAGCTGCACTATCTTCCGCCGGTGATCCGCGAGCATACTGCGGCGCCCATCGTGATGCTGACCGATTGGCTCTTCGCCGAACGGGATCTCGGCGTCGACACCGTCTTGTATCCGGCCCGCCGCACCCTCGTAGTGGACTTCGCGGAGGCGCATCCGCTCGACCCGTACACCGCCTCGCGGGTGGAGTTCGTCGGCCCGGTGGCACCGCCGCTCCTCGAAAGGCGACGGGCCCCGGCCGCCGTCGCTGACGCGACCGGGCGACGGATCGTCATGACACTGGGAGGAAGCACGTCGAACCCGGCGTCGCTGCGGATGCTGAAGAGCCTGGTGCCGCAGGTGCTCGAGTGGGCGCGCGGTGACGATGAACTGCTGATACTCGGCGACGACCCGACCGCGGGGGCGCTGACCGATCGCCGGGTCCGGTGGCTCGGCCGTCGCCCCGATGCCGCAGAGATCCTGGCCGGCGCCGATCTGGCGGTGTGCAACGGCAACGGGATGACGACGTGCGAGCTGGCGTACCTGGGTGTACCGACCATCGCCTCCCTCGCGCCGGTGTACGGCGACGTGCACGATCCCGTGTCGGTCCGGCGCACCGCGCTGCTCGCCCGGTACGCGCCCTTCGCCGTGGCCGGACCCGAGGCGACGGAAGGGGACTTCGCGCGTCTCGCCGAGCGGGTGCTCGGCGCCGGCGACGACGCACGGCTCGCGGAGCTGCGATCCGCCTACATCTCTCCCGACGCGCTCGGCGACCTGGTCCTCGAGGACCGGAGTCGTGGGGCGTTCATGGATGAACGGAGGAAAGGGGGTGAGAAGGTATGAGCATTGTCGACATCGAGGCCCCGAGCAGGGCCACTGGGCCCGCCGGTGACGCGGCCGATTTCGAGTCGCTGCTCGGCGCGCTGATCGAGGCGACCGAGGAGGAGAACATCGATATCTCCGGCTGCATCGCCTGTGGAGGATGCATGTCCTGTGTGGCGCCGGGCAACTGCTGCGCGCTGCCGTGTAACTGCAACGACCCCCGGCACTGAGCCGGGACGCATGAGGGGTGCCGCCCGGGGAACCCGGGCGGCACCTTCCCCGACCCGAAGGAGGCGACCGTGGAGCTGTCCGCCGCCGTCATGAGTCATCCGTCCCGTGCGGACGCGGCCCGCAGCCTGCTCGAGCGCCTGGAGCCGCTCGAGCCGTCCCTCGCGCTCGACCCCGACCCGGATGGGCCGCCGTCGGCGCTCGCCGCATCTCTCCTCGCCTGGGGCGGGGCGAGGACGGACGCCACGCACCACCTCGTCGTGCAGGACGACGCCGAACTGGTGCCCGATGCCGTCGATCGCATCCGATCATCGATCACCGAGAGGCCGGACGATGTGCTGGTTCATTACGTCGGCTGGTCGACCGCGTCCGCGCAGCTGGTCAGGGCATCCGGCGCGCTTCCGCACTGGGGTGAGATCGTCGACCCCTACCTGCCCGCCGTCTGCGTGAGCATGCCGGCCGACCTCGCGCGGGACATCGCTCGCCGGCCGCCCACGTCGCTGCTCGACGACGTGAATCTGCGTCATGCACTCGCCGAACGCGGTCGGGAGGTGTGGGCGTGCTATCCGTCGGCTGCCGACCACGGGCAGCTGCCGAGCCTCGTGGGAAACGATCGGCAGGGGAGCCGGGGCGCGGTCTCGCGCGGAGGCGGTGACGCCCTCGCAGGTTCGACCACGCATGCGGTCTCGGCGTTCCCGGTGATCGACCGGCGAGGAGGCGATGGGCAGCTCCTGCTGCGCTGGTTGGAGCGGGGGCAGGACGTCGCCTGGCGGGTGCGGAGCGTGAACGACGGGCTCCGCGCGGCGGGGGAGGATCCTGTCGAGGTCGTGCGCACGGCCGCCGAGCGCGCACGCGAGCTGGCGGGCGATGTCGGGGCGGAGGTGAAACCGCGCGACCTTGCCCTGCTCTGGTTGGCGTGCCGTGGGACGGTCCGTGAAGCGAGCAGGGTGTCGCGTCACTGCCGGAGGACGCTCGACCCGGCGGCCGCGCGCCTCAACCTCGAGCACGCGATCGCCGAGTGGACGGGCGTCCCATCTCCGATCTGGTCGGTGCTCGTCGACGACGCCTTCGACGACGCGCGATCCGCGAGCGAGGCCGACGCGCGCCTCGGGCTAGACTGAAGCCACAATCGAAGACAGGCCGAACGACCCACGCGGGAGAGCCCCGGCGCACGCAGCCGGGCACCGAAGGAGCAAGCCTCCCCGCCAATCTCTCAGGTACGCGTACCGCGGGGGTCCGGCCGCTCTGAAAAGCGATCCCGAGCTGTCGGGGATCCGCCGACGGTGAAAGCCCGCGTGCTCGTGCGGGCGAAGCTCTCAGGCCCATGACAGAGGGGGAGTTCCCTGGAACGGCGTTGCCGCCGTTCCGCCCGACCCAGCCCGGGAGAACTCCATGTCCGACCCCCGCTTCACCCCGCTGCGCGAGCGCCACGAGGCCCTCGGCGCATCCTTCACCGACTTCGGCGGCTGGCAGATGCCGGTGCGCTACACATCCGACCTCGCCGAGCACCACGCCGTGCGCCAGGCGGCGGGCATCTTCGACATCTCGCACATGGCCGAGTTCACCGTGCGCGGAGGGGACGCGGGTGCCTTCCTCGACTACGCACTGGCCGGACGGCTGTCGGCTCTCGCGGTCGGCAAGGCGAAGTACTCGCTGCTGCTCACGCCCGAGGGCGGCATCGTCGACGACGTGATCGTGTACCGGCTCGCCGACGACGACTACCTGATCATCTCCAACGCCGGCAACCGTGACGCCGTCCGTGGTGCGCTCGCGGACCGGGTCGCGCACTCCGGGGTCGAGCAGGTCGAGGTCGCCGACGTGTCCGACGACTACGCCCTCATCGCGGTGCAGGGTCCGCGCGCCGAGGAGATCCTCGCCGCGACGGCCGGTATCGGCGAGGTGAGCGTGCCGTGGGCCGAGCAGCGCTACTACGCCTGGGCGTCCGCGACGTTCGCGGGGCGGCCGCTGTTCCTCGCCCGTACCGGCTACACGGGCGAGGACGGCTTCGAGCTTCTGGTGCCGGCGGCTCACGCGGCCGCGCTGTGGGATGCCGTGCTCGCCGCCGGGACGCCCCTGGGCCTGGTGCCGGCGGGCCTCGCGGCGCGCGACACGCTCCGGCTCGAGGCCGGGATGCCCCTGTACGGCCATGAGCTGAGCCTGGACACGTCGCCCGCGCAGGCGGGCCTCGGTCGCGTGGTGGTCGTCGCGAAGGAGCGCTTCGTCGGCAAGGACGCCCCCGCCCCGGCGGCCGACGCGCGCGTCCTGGTCGGACTGACCGCCGAGGGTCGCCGCGCGGGCCGCGCCGGCTACGCGGTGGTCGACGCCGACGGTGCCCCGCTGGGGGAGATCACCAGCGGCGCCCTGAGCCCGACGCTGGGTCATCCGATCGCGATGGCCTACGTCGACCCTTCTTCCGCGGAAGAGGGAACCGCAGTATTCCTTGATGTGCGGGGGACCCGTATCCCCGCGACCGTGACCGCCCTGCCTTTCTACCGGAGGAACTCATGACCGACCTCAGCGCACTCCGCTACACCGACGAGCACGAGTGGATCGCCGGTGACGGCGACACCGTGACCATCGGCATCACCGACTACGCCGCCGAGAAGCTGGGCGACGTGGTGTTCGTCGAGCTCCCCGCCGTCGGCACCGAGATCACCGCCGGCTCCGTGGTGGGCGAGATCGAGTCGACCAAGTCGGTCGGCGAGCTCTACGCCCCGGTGGCCGGCACGGTCGTCGAGATCAACGACGCCGTGGTCGACGACCCGTCGCTGGTGAACGCCGAGCCCTTCGAGGGCGGCTGGCTGCTCAAGGTCTCGGTCGCCGCCGGCGCCCTGGACGGACTGCTCGACCGCGACGCCTACGTCGCACTCACGGAGGGCTGAGACACACGTGGTTGCTTTCGCCGATCGTCACATCGGACCCACCGAGGCCGCACAGCGCACGATGCTCGACGCGCTCGGGCTCGGCGGCGCGGAGGACGGGCCCACCAGCCCGGTCGAGACGCTCATGCGCCAGGCCGTCCCCGCCTCGATCTACACGGGGCCGGAGGCCGCGGTCGCGGAGTCGCGCATCCCCGCCGCCGCGAGCGAGACCGAGGCCCTGGCCGAGCTGCGGGCGCTCGCGTCGCGCAACACGGTCCGCCGCGCGATGATCGGCCTCGGGTACTACGGCACCATCACGCCCCAGGTGATCCAGCGCAACGTGCTGGAGAACCCCTCCTGGTACACGGCTTACACGCCGTACCAGCCCGAGATCTCGCAGGGGCGCCTGGAGGCGCTCATCAACTTCCAGACCATGGTCGCCGAGCTCACCGGCCTCAGCACCGCGAACGCGTCGATGCTCGACGAGTCCACGGCCGTGGTCGAGGGGATGCTGCTCGCGCGGCGGGCCTCGAAGTCCTCGTCGAACGTGTTCGTGGTCGACGCCGACGCGCTGCCGCAGACCAGGGCCATGCTCGCGTCCCGCGCGGACGCCCTCGGCGTCGAGCTCGTGACGGTCGACCTCGCGGCGGGCGAGGAGCTGCCGGACGAGCTGTTCGGCGTGTTCGTGCAGTACCCCGGCGGGTCCGGTCGCGTGTGGGATCCGACGGCGGTGTTCGAGGCCGCGCACCTTGCGGGTGGTCTCGCCGTGGCCGCGGCCGACCTGCTGGCGCTCACACTGCTCACGGCCCCGGGGACGATGGGCGCCGACGTCGCGGTCGGCACCACGCAGCGCTTCGGCGTGCCGATGGGCTTCGGCGGACCGCACGCCGGCTACATGGCGGTGCGCTCCGGCCTCGAGCGCCAGCTGCCGGGGCGACTGGTCGGGGTGTCGGTCGATGCCGACGGCAAGCCCGCGTACCGGCTCTCGCTGCAGACGCGCGAGCAGCACATCCGCCGGGAGAAGGCCACGTCCAACATCTGCACGGCGCAGGTGCTGCTCGCGGTCATGGCTTCGATGTACGCGGTGTACCACGGCCCCGACGGGCTGCGCTCGATCGCCCAGGGCGTCGCCGGCAAGGCCACCCTGTTGCGTGACTGGCTGGTCGAGGCGGGGGCCGAGGTCGTGCACGAGCACTTCTTCGACACGCTCACGGTGCGGGTGCCTGGCGCGGCGGCGGAGCATGCCGCCCGCGCGCGCGAGGAGCACGGCATCCTGCTGCGAGTCGCCGACGCCGACACGATCGGTGTCGCGGTGGACGAGACGACGACGTTCACCGACCTGCACCGCGTGGCGCTGGTGTTCGGCGGGCCGACGGAGCGCGCGTTCGCGTTCGTCGCGGGTGTCTCGGTCGCGCTGCCGGAGGCTCTCCGCCGCGCGGACGAGTACCTCACGCACCCGGTGTTCCACGCGCACCGCAGCGAGACCGCGATGATGCGCTACCTCAAGAGCCTGTCCGACCGCGACTACGCGCTCGATCGCGGCATGATCCCGCTCGGCTCGTGCACCATGAAGCTGAACGCGGCGACCGAGATGGCGGCGATCACGTGGCCCGAGTTCGCTGGCATCCACCCGTTCGCCCCGGCGGACGACGTGCAGGGCTATCTCGAACTGATCGATCAGCTCGAGAGCTGGCTCGCCGAGATCACCGGCTACGACGCGGTGTCGCTGCAGCCGAACGCGGGGTCGCAGGGCGAGCTCGCCGGCCTGCTCGCGATCCGCGGCTACCACCACGCGAACGGCGACGCGCACCGCACGGTGTGCCTCATCCCGTCGTCGGCGCACGGCACGAACGCTGCGTCTGCCGTGCTGGCGGGCATGAAGGTCGTGGTCGTGGCCAGCGATGCGCTCGGCAACGTCGACCTCGACGACCTCCGCGCCAAGATCGCGCAGCACGCCGATGAGCTCGCTGCGCTGATGATCACGTACCCCTCGACGCACGGGGTGTACGAGGAGCAGGTGGTCGAGATCACGACGGCGGTGCACGAGGCCGGCGGTCAGGTGTACGTCGACGGCGCGAACCTCAACGCGCTGCTCGGCTACGCGCGCTTCGGTGACCTGGGCGGCGACGTCTCGCACCTCAACCTGCACAAGACGTTCGCGATCCCGCACGGCGGGGGTGGCCCCGGCATCGGCCCGGTCGCGGCGAAGGCGCACCTGGCCCCGTACCTGCCCTCGCACCCGCTGGCACAGCGCGCCGAGCATTTCGGCGGCTACACGTTCGACGGTGCGGTCATCTCGGCGGCCCCCTACGGTTCCGCGGGCATCCTGCCGATCTCCTGGGCCTACGTGCGCATGATGGGAGCCGACGGGCTGCGCCGGGCGACCGCAGCGGCCGTGCTCTCGGCGAACTACATCGCGGAGCGGCTGGGCTCGCACTTCCCCGTGCTCTACACGGGCGAGAACGGCCGGGTCGCGCACGAGTGCATCCTCGACCTGCGTCCGCTCAAGGAGGCAACGGGCATCACGGTCGACGACGTCGCCAAGCGCCTCATCGACTACGGGTTCCACGCGCCGACGATGTCGTTCCCGGTCGCCGGCACCCTGATGGTGGAGCCGACCGAGTCGGAGGACCTCGACGAGATCGAGCGGTTCATCGAGGCCATGATCATGATCAAGGCCGAGGCCGACGCGGTGGCCGCCGGACGCTGGCCGGCCGACGACAACCCGCTCGTGCACGCACCGCACACCGCGGTGTCGCTCATCGCGGGGGAGTGGGGGCACGCCTACACGCGCGAGGAGGCGGCCTACCCGGTGCGCTCGCTCGTGGCCGCCAAGTACTGGCCGCCGGTGCGCCGGATCGACCAGGCGTACGGCGACCGCAACCTGGTGTGCGCGTGCCCGCCGGTGGAGGCGTTCGCCTGAGTCCCTGCTGATCCGCGGACGGCGTCGCGGTCACCTCCGGGTGGCGCGGCGCCGTCCTCGTCTCCCCATGTTTCGCGCGTGTGACGATTGGTCACCACTCAGTAACAGTTCGTTAGCCGAGTGCGTCGGCGGGCGGACTCGCGGGTTACGCTCAGGTATCCCTGCGTGCTCGACGATGCGCACGCAGAATTCCCACGTCCACAGGAGGACACAAAGTGAAGCGCAACAAGATCGCCCTGGCGGGCGTCGCGCTGTTCGCGGGTGGCGCTCTGGCGCTCGCGGGCTGCGCGGGCGGATCCGGCAACACCGGTGACGGCGGCAACGGTGGGGCCAAGGCCGACCCGGATGCCATCATCACGACGAACGGCTCGGAGCCGGAGAACCCGCTGATCCCGACCAACACGAACGAGGTCGGTGGCGGCAAGATCCTCGACGAGATCTTCGCCGGGCTCGTCTACTACGACGCCGAGGGCAAGCCGGTCAACGACATGGCCGAGGAGATCACCACCGAGGACCCGCAGCACCTCACCGTGAAGCTGAAGGAGGGTCAGACCTTCTCCAACGGCGAAGAGGTCACCGCCGACAACTTCATCAAGGCGTGGAACTACGGCGCACAGGCGGAGAACGCCCACCTCTCGAGCTACTTCTTCGAAGACATCGAGGGCTTCCAGAACACCCCCGACGTGTACGGCGCTCAGGGCGACATGTCCGGTCTCCAGCAGGTCGACGACTACACGTTCACGATCACGCTGAACAAGCCGGCCGCCGATTTCGCGCTGCGCCTCGGCTACTCGGCCTACTACCCGCTGCCCGACGTCGCGTTCGAGGACATCGACGCGTTCGGCGAGAACCCGATCGGCAACGGCCCGTACAAGCTCGACGGTGAGGGCGCCTGGCAGCACGACGTGCAGATCGACCTGGTCCGCAACGACGACTACGACGGCGGTCGCAAGGCCAAGAACGGCGGCCTGTCGATCATCTTCTACGCGACGCAGGACGCGGCCTACGCCGACCTGCAGGGCAACAAGGTCGACGTCATCGACGTCATCCCGTCCGTGTCGCTGCCGACCTTCCAGGACGACCTGGGCGACCGCGCGGTGAACCAGCCGTCGGCCGTCTTCCAGTCGTTCACGATCGGTCAGTTCCTGCCGCACTTCTCCGGCGAAGAGGGCATCCTCCGTCGTCAGGCCATCTCGATGGCGTTCGACCGCGACCAGATCACCGACAAGATCTTCTTCGGCACCCGCACCACGGCCTCCGACTTCACGTCGCCGGTCATCGACGGCTGGTCCGACTCGATCAAGGGCAACGAGGTCCTCAAGTACGACCCCGAGAAGGCCAAGGAGCTGTGGGCCGAGGCCGACGCCATCTCCCCGTGGGAGGGCGAGTTCAAGATCGCCTACAACACCGACGGTGGCCACCAGGAGTGGGTCGACGCCGTGACCAACGCGATCTCCAACACGCTGGGCATCGAGGCATCGGGCGACCCGTACCCGACCTTCTCGGTCATCCGCGAGGAGATCAACAACAACAGCATCAAGACCGCTGCCCGTTCGGGTTGGCAGGCCGACTACCCCGGTCTGTACAACTTCCTCGGCCCGCTCTACGCGACCAACGCCGGCTCCAACGACGGTGACTACTCGAACCCCGAGTTCGATGCGCTGATCGCCGAGGGCATCAGCAACACCGACACCGCGGCCCAGGTCGAGGAGTTCACCAAGGCGCAGGAGATCCTGTTCAACGATCTCCCCGCGATCCCGCTGTGGTACTCCAACGTGACCGGTGGTTACGCCGACACGGTCGACAACGTCACGTTCGGCTGGAACTCGGTCCCGCTGTACTACGAGATCACGAAGGCTGCCGAATAGGCCTGACGGAGCTCGCACCCGCGAGGCGGTGACGGTTTCCGTCACCGCCTCGTCGGGTGCTCCCGTTCGGTCTGTTCGCGCCCTCCCGAAAGGGACTGCGGATGCCCAGCTATATCATCAGACGTCTTCTCCAGGTGATCCCCGTGTTCTTCGGGGCCACCCTGCTCATCTACTTCCTCGTGTTCGCCATGCCGGGCGACCCGATCCTGGCTCTGTTCGGCGATCGCACGCCCAATGAGGCTCTCGTCAACGCCCTGCGCGAGGAGTATCACCTCAACGAGCCGTTCCTGGTCCAGTACTGGTACTACATCACCGGTGTCTTCCAGGGTGACCTCGGCACGACCTTCTCGGGTCGCCCGGTCTCCGCGGTGCTCGTCGACACGCTTCCGGTCACCGGCCGGCTCGCCGTCATGGCGATCGGGATCGAGTTCACGCTCGCGATCACGATCGGCACGATCTCGGCGCTGCGCAAGGGCAAGCTGTTCGACACGACCGCCCTGCTGGTCGCGCTCGTCGCCCTGGCGATCCCGATCTTCGTGCTGTGCTTCCTGGCCCAGTACTTCCTGGCGATCCAGTGGGGCTGGTTCAGCCCGACCGTCGGCTCCGACAACGACTGGGGTGGCCTCTGGCTGCCTGCCCTCGTGCTCGGGTTCAGCCTCTTCGCCGTCAGCATGCGCCTGATGCGCAGCTCGGTGATCGACACCCTCAACCAGGACTGGGTGCGCACGGCGTACAGCAAGGGACTCTCGCGCACCCGCGTGATCCCGGTGCACGTGCTGCGCAACTCCCTGCTCCCGGTCATCACCAACTCCGCCACGAACTTCGGCGTGCTCCTCGTGGGCGCGACCGTGACCGAGGGGATCTTCAACATCCCCGGTGTCGGCAACACGCTCTACCAGGCGGCGATCCGCGGTGAGGGGCCCACCGTGGTCTCCTTCGTCACGGTGTTCGTCATCCTGTACGTGCTGGTGAACCTTGTCATCGACCTGCTCTACGGTCTGCTCGACCCGAGGATCCGCTATGTCTGACCCCACCACGCAGAAGCACTACGTCGCCCCGGTCGAGACCGAGTCGATCGCCATCGATGCGGTGCGCGTCGCCGAGAAGCCCAGCAACCTGTGGCGCGACGCGTGGCGCGACCTGCGCCGTCGCCCGATGTTCTGGTTCTCGGTGCTGCTCGCCGCGCTGTTCATCGTCATGTCGTTCTGGCCGACCCTGTTCACGCAGGTCAACCCGCGCGTGTGCGACCTGATGAACAGCAACGAGGGCCCGACGCCCGGCCACCCGCTCGGGTTCAACTTCCAGGGCTGCGACATCTACGCCCGCGTCGTCTGGGGCGCCCAGACGTCGCTGTCGGTCGGTCTCATCGCCACCGTGATCTCCGCGGTGCTCGGCCTCATCATGGGTGCGCTGGCCGGTTTCTACGGCGGCTGGATCGACGCGCTGCTGTCCCGCATTGGCGACATCTTCTTCGCGATCCCGTACATCCTGGCCGCCCTGGTCGTGATGACGGTGCTCTCGGACTATCGCTCGGTGTGGACGCTCGCGCTCGCGATCGGTGGCTTCTCCTGGGCGTCCACGGCACGCGTCGTGCGCGCTGAGATCCTCCGGGTGCGGCAGGCGGACTTCGTCATGGCGTCGCGCTCGCTGGGCCAGTCCCGGTTCAAGACGCTGCTGACCCACGTGATCCCCAACGGCATCGCGCCGCTGCTGGTCGTGTCGACCCTGGGACTCGCCGCGGCGATCGTGGCGGAGGCGACCCTGTCGTTCCTCGGTGTCGGGCTCGGCGGCACGGTGGTGTCGTGGGGTAACGACATCAGCCAGGCACAGGCGGCTCTGCGCATCGCCCCGATGTCGCTCATCTATCCATCGATCGCGCTCACCCTCGCGGTGCTCGCGTTCGTCGGCCTCGGCGAGCTCATCCGAGACGCCCTCGACCCGAAGGCGAGGGCCCGCCGATGAGCGACCACAACGCCGCCCAGATCCCGCTGCTGAGTGTCCGCGACCTCAAGGTCGCGTTCCGTTCGCAGGAGGGGATGCGCGAGGTCCTGCACGGTGTCACGTTCGACGTGTTCCCCGGCGAGACCGTCGCGATCGTGGGGGAGTCCGGCTCGGGCAAGTCCACCACGGCCACGGCCATCGTCGACCTGCTGCCGGGGACCGGAAAGGTCACCGGAGGATCGATCACGCTCGAGGGCCGTCCGCTCACGGGCCTGAGCCGACGCGACATCGAGGCCGTGCGCGGTCGCGACATCGGCTTCGTGCCGCAGGACCCCATGTCGAGCCTCAACCCGGTGTGGAGCATCGGCTTCCAGGTCAAGGAGGCCGTGCGCGCCAACGGCATCGCCCAGGGGCGTGCCGCTGTCAAGGCACGCACGATCGAGGTGCTGCAGCAGGCGGGTCTGGCCGATGCCGAGCGACGGCTGCACCAGTATCCGCACCAGTTCTCCGGCGGGATGCGCCAGCGCGCGCTGATCGGCATCGGTCTCGCGGCCGACCCGAAGCTCCTGATCGCCGACGAGCCGACCTCGGCCCTCGACGTGACGGTGCAGCGGGTCATCCTCGATCACATGGCCTCTCTCACGCGGGACAAGGGCACCTCGGTGCTCCTGATCACGCACGACCTCGGTCTCGCGGCCGAGCGCGCGGAGAAGATCATCGTGATGAACGGCGGCAACATCGTCGAGGCGGGGCCGAGCCGTCAGATCCTGGAGAACCCGCAGCACCCGTACACCAAGCGGCTGGTGGCCGCGGCGCCCAGTGTGGCGTCGCAGCGCATCCAGGCGGTCGTGGAGGATCGGGGGATCGAGACGCTCGAGGACCTCGCGGACATCCCGCCGACCGTCCGGGTGGCCGGTCTGACGAAGGACTACAAGATCCGCCAGGGCAACTTCCGCAGCGAGGCCTTCCGGGCGGTGGACGACGTGTCGTTCGAGATCCCGCGCGGCAAGACGCTCGCACTGGTCGGGGAGTCCGGATCGGGCAAGTCCACGGTCGCGAAGATGGTGCTCAAGCTCGAGGATCCGACCGCCGGCACGATCGAGATCGACGGCCAGGACGTGTCGGGGCTGTCGAACGCGCAGGCGTTCGGGCTCCGTCGCCGGATGCAGCCGGTGTTCCAGGACCCGTACGGCTCGCTCGACCCGCTGCGCAACATCGGCAACACGATCGCCGAGCCGCTGCAGATCCACGGCGTCGGCGACCGCGCCTCGCAGCGGGCGCGCGTGGAGGAGCTGCTGGAGCAGGTCGCCCTGCCCCAGTCCCTCGCCACGCGATACCCGAACGAGCTGTCGGGCGGTCAGCGGCAGCGCGTGGCGATCGCCCGTGCGCTCGCGCTCAAGCCCGACATCATCGTGCTCGACGAGGCGGTGTCGGCGCTCGACGTGCTGGTGCAGGACCAGATCCTGAAGCTGCTCGCCGACCTGCAGTCCGAGCTCGACCTGACGTACCTGTTCATCACCCACGACCTCGCGGTCGTGCGGGTCTCCAGCGACCTGGTGTGTGTGATGGAGAAGGGCCGCGTGGTGGAGCAGGGCACGGTCGACGAGATCTTCGCGAATCCGCAGGAGGAGTACACGGAGCGCCTGCTGCAGGCGATCCCGGGTGCGTCGATCCCTCTCGGCGGCCACTGAGCGTGGCATCGCCGGCACAGCCCGAGGACGCACGGACCTACCGTGCGTCCTCGGGCACCGTCATCCTCGTGCTCAGCGTGCTGCTGGTGCTGTTCCTGCTGGGGGACACGGTCGTCAACGGCAGCATCGTGCAGGCGCTGCTGATCGCTCCGTGGATGCTCCTCGCCCTGTGGATCGTGTACGAGATCAGCTTCGTGTCGCACGTGCGGGTGGACGCACACGGGGCGACCGTGCAGAACCTCCTGCGCCGGACGAGCTTCGGCTGGGGGCACGTGCGCGACATCGACCTGCGCTGGCAGCTCGAGTTCGCGCTCGACGACGGCCGCACGCTCACCTCCTGGGGTGGCCCGGCCCGCGCCCGCCCGCCCCGTCAGCGTCGTGACGAGGACGCGGAGCCGCGGGTGCCCTCCGGGTTGCGGGCCCTCACCGACATCCGCGACCGCTGGTCGGAGGCGGCGGCTGCCGACGCGCCCATCCGTCGCACGTGGGACGGCCCCGCGCTGATCGCGCTCGCGGTGATCGTGCTGTGGACCGCCGCCGCGCTCGTCGTGGTCAACCTCGGCTGAGCACCCGGCGCACCGGGCTCACCCGGGCAGCCCGAACAGCTCCGGCCAGGTGGCGGCCGCCCACGGGTAGCCGACGAACACGGTCGCGTCGATGAGGAAGTGCGCCACCAGGAACGGCAGCAGTCGTCCCGTCCGCTGGTACAGCCACCCGAACAGCAGCCCCATCGCGAGGTTGCCGACGAACGCCCCCGGCCCCTGGTACAGGTGGTAGGTCGCGCGGAGCACGGAGGTGGCGACGATGATCGTCCACGGCGACCAGCCGAGCTGCCGCAGCCGCGCGAAGAGGTAGCCGAGCACCACGAACTCCTCCTGCAGGGAGGCGCGGGCCGCCGCGAGCAGCAGGATCGGCACGGTCCACCAGTGGGCGTCGAGTCCCGCGGGGTTCACGGCCACGAACAGGCCGGCCGCCCGGCCGCCGAGGTAGAGCGCGAGGCCCGGCACGCCGATCGCCACCACGAGCAGCACGCCGCGGGCCACGTCGACGCCGATGCGGGTGCCGTCGAGCCCGAGCCGCCCGAGGTGCGGTCGTCGGCGCTGCCACAGCAGGAAGCACACCAGCACCACGGGCACGAGCGAGAAGCCGATCGAGAGCAGCTGATAGACGAGGTCGAACACCTCGCGGTCGCTGCGGGACGGGTTGAGCGTCGCGGTCTGGTCGGCCAGGGGCACGTCGTCGGTCAGGCGGTAGGCCAGCTGCACGATCGCGTAGACCGCCGACTGCCCGAGC
Organism: Microbacterium sp. NPDC055502; assembly: GCF_053643635.1. Taxonomy (NCBI): domain Bacteria; kingdom Bacillati; phylum Actinomycetota; class Actinomycetes; order Micrococcales; family Microbacteriaceae; genus Microbacterium; species Microbacterium sp. NPDC055502. The sequence continues at coordinate 18,573 of NZ_JBSHKJ010000002.1, forward strand.
CCCAGGGCCAGCACGATCGCGATCTCCCACCACAGGCGCGCACGGCCCTCGCGGCGCGAGGACATCGGGGGAGCGGGGGTCACGGAGTCGATGCTACGACGTGCCTCGGAGATCCGATCCGGCGCGTACGTTATCCTGGAACGTCGGCTTCCCGGCGCAACCCCACACTCTTTGAGGACCCTTGTATGGCGCACGCCCTCCGCTCTGACCTCCGCAACGTCGCAATCGTCGCCCACGTCGACCACGGCAAGACCACGCTCGTCGACGCGATGCTCCGCCAGACGGGCTCCTTCGGCGAACACTCGCACGTCGAGGAGCGGGCGATGGACTCGAACGACCTCGAGCGCGAGAAGGGCATCACGATCCTCGCCAAGAACACGGCGATCACCTACAAGGGCAAGCACGCCGACGGCAAGGAGATCACGATCAACGTGATCGACACGCCCGGCCACGCCGACTTCGGCGGCGAGGTCGAGCGCGGCCTGTCCATGGTCGACGGTGTCGTGCTGCTCGTCGACGCGAGCGAGGGCCCGCTGCCGCAGACCCGCTTCGTGCTGCGCAAGGCCCTCGAGGCCAAGCTGCCCGTGATCCTGCTGGTCAACAAGACCGACCGCCCCGACGCCCGCATCGCCGAGGTCGAGGAGGAGGCGCACGACCTGCTGCTGGGTCTCGCGTCCGACCTGGTCGACGACGTGCCCGACCTCGATGTCGACGCGCTGCTCGACGTTCCGGTCGTGTACGCCTCCGGCCGTGCCGGCGCCGCCTCGCAGAACCGTCCCGCCGACGGGTCGCTGCCCGACAACGACGACCTGGAGCCGCTGTTCGAGGCGATCCTCGAGCACGTGCCCGCGCCGTCCTATGACGACGAGGCGCCGCTGCAGGCCTGGGTCACGAACCTCGACTCCAGCCCGTTCCTCGGCCGACTCGCCCTGCTGCGCGTGTTCAACGGCACGCTCAAGAAGGGCCAGACGGTCGCCTGGGTCCGCTCCGACGGCACGACCAGCAACGCCCGGATCACCGAGCTGCTGAAGACCCGCGCCCTGGAGCGCTACCCGGCCGACTCCGCGGGCCCCGGCGACATCGTCGCGATCGCAGGCTTCGAGGACATCACGATCGGCGAGACCATCGCCGACCCCGAGGACATCCGTCCGCTGCCGGCCATCACGGTCGACGACCCGGCGATCTCCATGACGATCGGCACGAACACGTCGCCGCTCATGGGCAAGGTCAAGGGGCACAAGCTCACCGCCCGCATGGTGAAGGATCGTCTGGACCGCGAGCTCATCGGCAACGTCTCGCTCAAGGTCGTCGACATCGGCCGTCCCGACGCCTGGGAGGTGCAGGGCCGCGGTGAGCTGGCGCTCGCCATCCTCGTCGAGAACATGCGTCGCGAGGGCTTCGAGCTCACGGTCGGCAAGCCGCAGGTGGTCACCAAGAAGATCGACGGCAAGGTCTACGAGCCGTTCGAGCACCTGACCATCGACACGCCGGAGGAGCACCTCGGCGCGATCACGCAGCTCCTCGCGAACCGCAAGGGCCGCATGGAGAACATGACCAACCACGGCACCGGCTGGGTGCGCATGGAGTTCGTCGTGCCCTCGCGCGGTCTCATCGGCTTCCGCAGCGAGTTCCTCACGACCACCCGCGGCACCGGTATCGCGAACGCGATCTCGCACGGGTACGAGCCGTGGGCCGGTCAGATCACGACGCGCCAGAACGGCTCGATCGTGGCCGACCGCTCCGGCGTGGTGACCCCCTTCGCGATGATCGCCCTGCAGGAGCGCATGTCGTTCTTCGTGCAGCCGACCGAAGAGGTCTACGAGGGCATGGTCATCGGCGAGAACTCGCGCGCCGACGACATGGACGTGAACATCACCAAGGAGAAGAAGCTCACCAACATGCGGTCCTCCACGGCCGACAACTTCGAGTCGATGACGCCGCCGCGGCTGCTCACGCTCGAGGAGAGCCTGGAGTTCGCGCGTGACGACGAATGCGTCGAGGTGACGCCCGAGAAGGTGCGCATCCGCAAGGTGATCCTGGACCAGACCGTCCGCGGTCGCGAGGCCTCGCGCCTGAAGCGTCAGGACGCGAACGCCTGAGGCATCCCCGCACCCTTCCGAGAGGGCCCCACGCTCCGGCGTGGGGCCCTCTTCTCATGAAAATGCCAGGTGGGGGCTAGGTCGATGACGCAGACTCGTTCACTTGCGTCCGGGGCAATCTCCCGATGAGTGTCCCGCATCGGGCGCACGACGACCCGAAAGTCGAACCCAATGCTTCAGAAGACCCGTGCGCTTCGGCGCGCCTCCGAGGTGGCTGCCGCGCGCGCCGCCGTCACCCGTACCCCGCTGCTCGTCCTGGGCACCGCGGCCGCCGCCCTCGTGGGGATCACCCTCACGGTCGGGGTGACGGCCGCCCCCGCCACGGGCACCGCGCAGCCGGCCGCGTCGGCCGCGATCACGAGCCAGGCCTTCGGCGCGGAACCGCTCACCCGCATCGCCGACGAGGCCGTGATGACGGTGTCGAAGGGGAAGGATGCGGTCGCGGCGGCGGACGCCCTGACCGCCGAGGTCTCCGCGTCCGGCCTCGACGTGAGCGCTGCGGCCCCGGTGGACACGACGCCGCTCGAGGACGACCTGGAGACCCTCGACGACCGTGCGACCCTGCCCTTGCTCCTCGTGACGGTCGCGACCGAGCAGGCCGCCGCCGAGACCGAGAAGGTCGTCGCGGAGACCGCGGCGCTGCAGCAGGCGTACACCGCGGCGCAGGAGCAGAAGGCCGCGGAGGAGGCGGCGCGCGTCGCCGCCGAGCAGGCCGCTGCGGCCGCCGCCGCGCTCGCCGCGGCCAACACGGTGGACGGCGCGAAGGCGACGGCGCAGCAGATGATGGCCGACCGCTACGGCTGGGGCGGCGATCAGTTCTCCTGCCTGAACTCGCTGTGGAACAAGGAGTCGGGCTGGAACTACCGGGCGTACAACGCCGATGGCGGTGCCACCGGGATCCCGCAGGCGCTTCCCGGCAGCAAGATGGCCTCGGCCGGCGCCGACTGGCAGACCAACGCGGCCACCCAGATCGCGTGGGGCCTGAAGTACATCGCCGATGCCTATGGCACGCCGTGCAGCGCCTGGGGCCACTCGCAGGCGATGAACTGGTACTGAGCCCGAGCGGGCCGAAGGTCACGCACCGTGACGGGCCTATCCTGAGAGGCGGTCGAGCGCTACGGTGACTGTGACGGCTGGGGAGCGTCGCGAATCCGAGGAGGAGTGGTGCTCGATCCCGTCGCCTGGCTCGATGTCCCGCAGGAGGTCTCGACAGGCACGCTGCCCGGCTGGGAGCGCGTGGACGAGATCGTCCGGGAGGCCCACGCCCGCTATGCCGGTGAGCGCGGAGGGCGCGTGGCCGACTACATCCCGGTGCTGGCCGAGGTGGACCCCGAGCTGTTCGGTCTCGCCGTCATCGAGGTCGGCGGCGGGGTGCACGACGCCGGAGACGCGCTGCACCCCTTCTCGATCCAGTCGATCTCGAAGATGTTCGTGTACGCCCTGGCGATCCAGGAGCACGGGCACGAGCGCGTCCGCGACATCGTCGGCGTCAACAACACCGGGCTCGCGTTCAACTCGGTCGTCGCGCTGGAGCTGAACGAGGGCCATCCGCGCAACCCGATGGTCAACGCCGGCGCGATCGCGACCACGGCGCTGATGCCGGGCGCGACCGCGGTCGAACAGTGGGAACGGGTGCGGGAGGGGCTGTCGGCGTTCGCCGGACGGCCGCTGAGCCTCGACGGCGAGGTGTACGCGTCGGAGGCGGCGTCGAACGACCGCAACCGCGCCCTCGGCTGGCTGCTCAAGAGCTACGGACGCCTGGCGGGCGACCCGGACGAGATCGTCGATGTGTACACGCGGCAGTGCGCGCTGAGCGTGACGGCGCACGACCTGGCCGTCATGGGGGCGACGCTCGCCGACGGCGGCGTGAACCCGATCACGGGGGAGCGCGTGGTGACGGCGGACGTGTGCCGCGACACGCTCGCGGTCGTCGCAGCGAGCGGACTCTACGAGAACTCCGGCGACTGGTTGTTCGAGATCGGTCTCCCGGCGAAGTCCGGTGTCGCGGGAGGGATCGTCGCGGTCTCGCCGGGCAAAGGGGCGGCCGCCGGGTTCTCGCCGCGGCTGGACGACGCGGGCAACTCCGTGCGGTCGCAGATGGCGATCGGCCATCTGTCGCGCTCGCTCGGGCTCAATCTGTTCGCTTCCGCACCCGCGCAGGCGGACGACTCGGGGAGCGGTCCCCGACCGGCGGAGAAGGAGCGATCATGACGGAGACGGTGCAGGCGCCAGCGAAGACCTCGTGGCTGCCGATGGTGAGTCTGTTCCTCGCGCAGGTGCTGATGTCGTTCAATGTGGCGGCGCTGCCCATCTCCCTGGGCGGCATGGTCGGTGAGTTCGGCGTGCCGCCGACACTCGCCAGCACCACCATCGTGATGTACGGCCTGGCGGTCGCGGCGCTCGTGATGACGGGCGCGAAGCTCGGGCAGCGCGTCGGCTGGGTGCTGATCTTCCGGGTGGTGGTCGCCCTGTTCGCCGGCTCCGCGATCATGATGCTCACCGCCCCCGGCATCTGGTGGGCGATCGCCGGTCAGGCGGTGGCCGGGGCGGCCGCGGCCATCATCGTGCCGTCCATCGTGGCGCTGATCGCCGAGAACTACCGCGGATCCCAGCAGGCCACCGCGATCGGGGCCATCGGCTCCGCCCGCGCCATCTCGGGTGTGAGCGCCTTCCTCATCGGCGGCACGCTGGGCACGCTCGTCGGCTGGCGCCCGCTGTTCTTCATCGTGCTGGCCGTCGCGGTCGCCGTCTTCGCCCTGAGCTTCACGCTGCGCGGCGACCGCGGCGACGCCTCCATCCGCATCGACCTCGTGGCGTCGCTCCTGATCGGCGGCGCGATCGTGCTGCTGACGCTCGGGTTCAACAACCTCAACAGCTGGGGTGCGCTGGCCGCATCGCCGGCCGCCCCGTTCAGCGTGCTGGGGCTGTCGCCGGCACCGCTGTTCATCGTGCTCGGCCTCGTGCTGGGGCAGGCGTTCTTCCTGTGGACGCGGCGGCGCATGGCGGAGGGCAAGGTACCGCTCATCGACCTCAGTGTGCTGGGGTCGTCGCGCGAGCGTGCCGCCGTCTACGCCATGTTCATCGTCGTGGGGCTCGAGGCGTGCGTGAACTTCACGATCCCGCTGTACATCCAGATCGTGCAGGGGAGGACCCCGTTCGACACGTCGCTGGCGATGATGCCGTTCAACCTCACGGTCTTCCTGACCGCGACACTGGTCGTGCGCTTCTACAAGCGCTACCCCCCGCGCACCATCGGGGTGTTCGGCTTCATCCTCACCACCGCCGCGCTCGTGTGGCTCTCGGTCGTCGTGACGAACAACTGGGAGACCGTGCCGACGATCGCGGGGCTGATCGTGTTCGGCATCGGACAGGGCGCCCTGGTCACGCTGGTGTTCAACGTGCTGGTCACCGCGGCCCCCGCGGAGCTGGCGGGCGACGTGGGCTCCCTGCGCGGCACGACGCAGAACCTCGCATCGGCGGTGGGGACGGCTCTCGCCGGCGCGCTGCTGGTGTCGCTGCTCGCCCTGAACGTCGGTCGCGCGGTGGTCGAGCATCCGGAGCTGCCGCCGTCGCTGGTGGCGCAGGTGCCGATGGATGACGTGAACTTCATCAGCAACGACGACCTGCGCGTGGTGCTGGAGTCGACGGACGCCACGGAGGAGCAGGTGGATGCTGCGGTCGCCGTGAACGAGCAGGCGCGTCTGAGCACGCTCAAGCTCGGACTGCTGCTGCTGGCGGCGGTGAGCGCCCTGGCGATCCTCCCGGCGTCGCGGCTGCCGCAGTACCGGCCGCACGAGATCCCCGATCCGTCGCCGTCGAGCGGCTCGGACTGAGGCGGCGCTCAGCGCAGCTCGGAGATGAGGACCGCGCTCGTCCCGGGCTTGGTGGCCTCGAAGATGTGCGACACGTCTCCGGCGTACGTGAGGTAGTCGCCGGGGTCGAGCACGACGGGCTCGTCGGGCGGGCCGATGCGGGCCTGGCCCGCGATCAGGATCACGTGCTCGATCGTGCCCGGGTGGTGCGGGTCGGAACGGCGGGGGTCTCCGGGCTCGGCCTGGATCAGGTACACGTCGCGCCGGGCGCCGGGCGGGCTGGCCGAGAGGAGGGTCGCGCTGTAGGCGGCGGCGGACGAGGGCACGCCCGCGAGCTCGTCGGCGCGGATGAGCGTGGGCGCGTTGGCCTGCTGGTCGACCAGCACCGCGAAGGGCACCCCGAGGGCGACGCCCAGGGCCCACAGCGTCTCGACGCTGGGGTTGCCCGCGCCGCTCTCGAGCTGTGAGACGGTCGCCTTGGAGACGCCGGCGCGGCGGGCGAGCTCCGAGACGGACAGGCTCGCGGCCTCGCGCTCGCGGCGGAGCGTGCGGGCGAGGCGGGTGCGGAGATCCTCCATGCGTTCATCATGTCAAACGATCGTTCGCTTGACTATCCACCAGCAGCTGTTCAGAATGATGGTCATGCGTTCACTCAAACGAACAGCGCGCGCGGTGTCCCGGTGACCGCGGAACGCGAGGTGTGGCGCGAGGCGCTCGGCGTCGTGCTCGCCACCAGCGCCTACGGCATCTCGTTCGGTGCCCTCGCCGTCGCCTCCGGGCTGGACGTGTGGCAGACCTGCGTGCTGAGCCTGCTGATGTTCACGGGCGGGTCGCAGTTCGCGTTCATCGGCGTCTTCGCCTCGGGCGGACTCGCCGCCCTCCCGTCGGCGATCGCCTCGGCCGCGCTGCTCGGCGTGCGCAACGTCGCCTACGGCATGCGCATGTCGCCCCTCGTCGGGGGAGGACCGTGGCGCCGTGCGGCCGCCGCGCACTTCACGATCGACGAGTCCACCGCCGTCGCGATCGCCCAGAACGACCCCCGCCTGCGCCGGGTGGGCTTCTGGGTCACGGGCGTGGGCATCTTCATCGGCTGGAACCTGACCACCCTCACCGGAGCCCTCGTCGGCGACGTGCTCGGCGACCCGAAGGCCTGGGGCCTGGACGCGGCGGCCGCGGCAGCGTTCCTCGCCCTGCTGTGGCCGCGCCTCCGACAGCGCCAGGCGGTGGCCGTCGGCGTGGCGGCGGCAGTGGTCGCGGCGGCGTTGACCCCGTTCCTCATGCCGGGGTTGCCGGTGCTGATCGCCGCAGTCGTCGCGATCGCGGTCGGGTGGTTCAACTGGCTCGGGCGGGACGATGCGGGACGCGAGCCCCTCGAGACGCGGGAGGCCGGCGCATGAGCCTGTGGAGCGCCATCCTGCTGGCCGCCCTGATCTGCCTCGCGCTCAAGGCCGCGGGCTACCTCGTGCCGCCGAAGGTGCTCGAGGCGCCGCGTCCCGCCCGCATCTCCGATCTGCTCACGGTGGCCCTGCTCGCGGCGCTCGTCGCAGTGCAGACCCTCGGCGACGGCCAGGCCGTCGCGGTCGACGCCCGCGTGCCCGCGCTGCTGGTGGCGGCCGGACTGCTGTGGCTGCGGCAGTCGTTCCTCGTGGTGGTCGTGGCGGCGGCGCTGGTGGCGGCGCTGCTGCGCCTGTTCGGGCTCGCGAGCTGATCGGCGGGTGCCGCGACCGCCGCGCGGATAGGATCGAGGGGTGCGCGTGAACGGGATCTCGAGGGTGCTGTCGTGGGTCGCCGCGGCCCTGGTCGGCGGTGTCTACGGCGTGGCCGGGACCATCGCGCACAGCGTGATGTGGGGCCCGATCCCGGTCGGCCTGATCGTCGCGGCCATCGCCTGCGCCGCCATCCTGGTGGCGATCCGCGCGCTCACCCACGATCGCTGGGCGGCCGTCGCCGCAGGGCTCGGGATGCTCGGCATGCTGGTCATGATCTCCGGTGTGGGCCCCGGCGGCTCCGTCGTCGTGCAGGACTCGCTCGCCGGTCGCATCTGGACCTACCTGGCGGCGGGGATCGTGCTGCTCGTGGTCGCGTGGCCGTCGTTCTCCCGCCCGCCCGCACGACCCGCGAGCGCGCCGACGGAGGACCGGGAGCCGAGCGCGACGTAGACTGGAGCGGTGACGTATGTGATCGCCCTCCCGTGCGTCGATGTCAAGGATCGCGCCTGCATCGACGAGTGCCCCGTTGACTGCATCTACGAGGGCGAACGGTCGTTGTACATCCACCCGGACGAATGCGTCGACTGCGGTGCCTGTGAGCCGGTGTGCCCCGTCGAGGCCATCTACTACGAGGACGACCTGCCCGACGAGTGGCAGGACTACTACAAGGCCAACGTCGAGTTCTTCGACGAGATCGGCTCGCCGGGAGGCGCCGCCAAGGTCGGCGTCTACCCGTTCGACCACCCGATCATCGCCGCGCTGCCGCCGCAGGGCGAGTAGGCGCCGGCCGTGAGCGTCCGCGACCTCGCCGACTACCCGTGGGACGCGGTCGTCCCGTTCCGTGACCGCGCAGCGCAGCACCCGGGCGGTCTGGTCGACCTCTCGGTCGGCTCGCCCGTCGACCCGACGCCTGACATCATCCGCCGGGCGCTCGCCGAGGCGACAGACGCCCACGCCTATCCGCAGACGGTCGGCACGCCCGCGCTGCGCGAGGCCATCGTCGCCTGGTATGCGCGCCGCCGCGGCGTGCCGGATCTGCGCATCGACAACGTGCTACCCACGATCGGCTCGAAGGAGCTCGTCGGGCTCCTGCCCACGCTGCTCGGTCTCGGTCCGGGCGACATCGTGGTGCACCCGCGCGTGGCCTATCCGACGTACGACGTGGGCGCCCGCGTCGCCGGAGCCACACCGCTCGCGGCCGACGATCCGGCGGAGTGGCCCGAGGGCACGAAGCTCATCTGGATCAACACCCCTGGCAACCCCGACGGGCGCACCTGGAGCGCCGCGGAGCTCGCGGCCGCCGTGCGTCGCGCGCGCGAGCTGGGCGCGGTCCTGGCGAGCGACGAGTGCTACGCGGAGCTGGGGTGGGACGGCCCGTGGTCGACGGAGCCGATCCCGTCCGTGCTGGACCCGCGGGTGACCGACGGCAGCCGCGCCAACCTGCTCAGCGTGTACTCGCTCAGCAAGCAGTCGAACCTCGCGGGGTATCGCGCCGCCTTCGTGGCCGGGTGCGCCCGCATCGTGGGGGAGCTGCTCACCGCCCGCAAGCACCTCGGCCTCATGCCGCCCGCTCCGGTGCAGCACGCGATGGCCGTGGCGCTCGGCGACGACGCGCACGTGGCCGCGCAGAAGGAGCTGTACCGCGCCAGGCGCGACCTGCTCCGTCCGGCCCTGGAGGCCGCCGGCTTCCGCATCGACGGCTCGGAGGCGGGTCTCTACCTGTGGGCGACGGAGGGACGCGACGCGTGGGAGTCGCTGGGGCGGCTCGCCGACCTGGGCATCCTCGCGGGTCCCGGCCCCTTCTACGGTGCCGACGCGGCGCAGCACGTGCGGCTCGCGCTGACCGCGCCGACCGAGCGGGTGAGCGCGGCGGCAGAGCGCCTGCACGACGGCGCTCTGTAGCTTCCCTCAGCTCAGCGGCGATCTGTTTGGCGGTTGTCACAGTAGGCCGGTGGGACTACTAGGCTGTAAAAGCGATTCGGTCGTCACCCGACCAGGCGCTCGGCGCCGAGAGATCGCCACTTCCGGCTTGATCACGAACGTGCTGACACCCCCGCGACGCGCAGGCGGTCAGACAAAGGAGGAGGGCGCGTGAGCGCTGCAGCAGACCAGACGGCGAAGCTGACGATCGGTGACACCACCGCCGAATTCCCCGTGGTGCGCGGCACGGCCGGCCACGACAGCATCGATTTCTCGACGTTGACCAGGCAGACCGGGTACACCGGACTCGACTACGGCTTCGTGAACACCGCCTCGACCAAGTCCGAGATCACCTTCATCGACGGCGACAAGGGCATCCTGCGCTACCGCGGCTACCCGATCGAACAGCTCGCCGGGAGCACCAGCTACCTCGAGGTGGCGTGGCTGCTCATCTACGGCGAGCTGCCCTCGGCATCCGAGCTCGCCGAGTTCGACGAGAAGATCCGCCGCCACACGCTGCTGCACGAAGACCTCAAGCGCTTCTTCTCCGCGCTGCCGCACACCGCGCACCCCATGTCCGTGCTGTCCTCGGCGGTCGCCGCCCTGTCGACGTACTACGAGGGCCAGACCGACCCGCACAACCCCGAGCACGTCGAGCTGAACATGATCCGCATGCTCGCCAAGCTCCCGGTGATCGCGGCCTACGCGCACAAGAAGAGCGTCGGGCAGGCGTTCCTGTACCCCGACAACTCCCTCGGGTTCGTGGAGAACTTCCTCAAGCTCAACTTCGGGGTCAACTCCGAGCCGTACGAGATCAACCCGGTCATGGCGAAGGCGCTCGAGCTGCTGCTGATCCTGCACGAGGACCACGAGCAGAACGCCTCCACGTCGACCGTCCGCCTCGTCGGCTCGACGGGCGCGAACCAGTTCGCCTCCGTGTCCGCCGGCATCCAGGCGCTCTCCGGCCCGCTGCACGGCGGTGCGAACGAGGCCGTGCTGACGATGCTCGGTCAGATCCGCGACTCGGGGCAGAGCGTCGCGCGCTTCGTGGAGCGGGTGAAGAACAAGGAAGAGGGCGTGAAGCTGATGGGCTTCGGGCACCGGGTCTACAAGAACTACGACCCGCGCGCCAAGCTCGTCAAGGAGGCGGCCGACGAGGTGCTCGCCTCGCTGGGCGTGACAGACCCGCTGCTCGATCTGGCGAAGGAGCTCGAGGAGCTCGCGCTCGCCGACGACTACTTCCGCGAGCGTCGCCTCTACCCGAACGTCGATTTCTACACCGGCGTGATCTACAAGGCGATGGGCTTCCCGACGCGCATGTTCACGGTGCTGTTCGCGATCGGACGGCTCCCGGGCTGGCTCGCGCAGTGGCGTGAGCTGCAGCTCGACCCGCAGACCAAGATCGGCCGCCCGCAGCAGCTGTACACGGGTTCGCCCGAGCGGTCCTTCCCGACGCGCTGAGCCGTCACCCGAAACGCCCCCTCCGTCACATCGGAGGGGGCGTTTCGGCGTCCGGCAGCGCAACGCAGAACGGTGCCCCTCCGTGAAGAGGGGCACCGTTCCGGGTGGCAGGGGTGTCAGCGGCCCTGCGAGCCGCGGCCACCGCCCTGGCGGGACTGGCCGCCCTGGCGCGAAGCGCCGCCGGTCTGCGTGGAGTAGCTGGCGCCCTGGCCGCCGCCCTGACCGCCGGAGCGGCGGCGGCGACGTCGCGCGGGCGGGGTCGCCGCGGAGCTGCGCTCGCCACCGGCGGGGCGCTGCTTGGCGGCCGGGCGCTGCGGCGCCTGCTGCACCGGTGCGGGGCGCACGTGCGGCGCGCGCTCCGGCACCAGCTCGGTCACCGCGGCCGGGGTGAGCTCTTCGAGCGGGGCCGAGATCGCGGCCTTGCGCAGCAGGTCCTTCACGTCGCGGCGCTGCTCGGGGAGCACGACCGTGACCACCGTGCCCGCGGCGCCGGCACGCGCGGTGCGGCCGGAGCGGTGCAGATAGGCCTTGTGCTCGACGGGCGGGTCGACGTGCACCACGAGGTCGACGTTGTCGACGTGCACACCGCGCGCCGCGACATCCGTGGCCACGAGCACGCGCACCCCGCCGTCCTCCGGAGCGGTCGAGAACGCGCCGAGGTTGCGCTCGCGCGCGTTCTGCGAGAGGTTGCCGTGCAGGTCGACCGCGGGGATGCCGGCGGCCGTGAGCTGCTTGGCGAGCTTCTTCGCCTGGTGCTTCGTGCGCGTGAACAGGATGCGACGGCCGGTGCCGGACGCCAGGTCGCGCACGAGCACGGTCTTGTTCTCGGTGGAGTCGACCACCAGCACGCGGTGCGTCATCTCGCCCACGGGCACGCTCGCCTCATCGACCTCGTGGCTGACCGGGTTCGAGAGGAACCGGCGGGCGAGGGTGTCGATGCCGCGGTCGAGGGTCGCGCTGAACAGCAGGCGCTGTCCGTCGGCGGGCGTCGCCGCGAGGATGCGGGTGACGCCGGGGAGGAAGCCGAGGTCGGCCATGTGGTCGGCCTCGTCGAGCACCGCGACCTCGATCGCGCTCAGACGCACGACCTGCTGCTTCATGAGGTCTTCGAGGCGACCGGGGCAGGCCACCACGATGTCGACGCCGCCCTGCAGCGCTTTCTCCTGCGGACGCTGGCTGACACCGCCGAACACGGTGGTGACGCGGAGCCCGACGGCCTCGGCGAGCGGGGCGACGGTGGCGGCGATCTGCGTCGCGAGCTCTCGGGTCGGCGCGAGCACCAGGCCGCGGGGGAGCCCGGCGCGGCGCTTGGTGCCCGAGGCCGCGAGCCGCGCCACGAGCGGAAGGGCGAAGGCGATGGTCTTGCCGCTGCCGGTGCGTCCGCGACCGAGGAGGTCACGGCCGGCGAGCGAATCGGGAAGGGTGTCGCGCTGGATCGCGAACGCCTCGGTCTTGCCGGAGGCGGCGAGAACGGCGGCGAGCTCGGCGGGAACGCCGAGATCGAGGAAGGAAGGCATGCAGAAAACTCCGTCAGCGCCCGACAGGGGCGCGGTAGTGGGGTGAGGTGGGCGAGGACGCGGCGGATCGCGCGTCCGTTCGCCGTACGTATGGCCAGTTCGGGCTGGTGATGGGAGCGCCAGGCGCTCGCTTCGGTCCTCGGAGACCCCTAGACGACGACGATGCTGACCGGCCGGCGGCGCGAGCAGCGGTGTCAGTCTACCAGTGGCGGCATGCCGGAGGCCGCATGCCCGGTGTCAGGCGTGCAGCGCGTCGTTCAGCGTGACCCCGACGCCGGCGCGCTGGACCGCCTCGACTGCACCGGTGAGGGAGTTGCGGCGGAACAGGAGGCCGTCGCGGCCGGACAGCTCCGCGCCCTTCACGGTCGGACGGCCGCCGTCCGGAGTGACCGGGCCGTCGGCCAGCACGATCTTGGTGCCAGCCGTGACGTAGAGCCCGGCCTCGACCACGCAGTCGTCACCCAGCGAGATGCCGATCCCCGCGTTGGCGCCCAGGAGCGTGCGCGACCCGATCGAGACACGGTGCGTGCCGCCGCCGGAGAGCGTGCCCATGATGGAGGCGCCGCCACCGATGTCGCTGCCGTCGCCCACGACGACACCCTGCGAGATGCGGCCCTCGACCATGGAGGCGCCGAGCGTACCGGCGTTGAAGTTCACGAAGCCCTCGTGCATCACGGTGGTGCCGGGGGAGAGGTGGGCGCCGAGGCGCACGCGGGACGCATCGGCGATGCGGACACCGGCGGGCTGGACGTAGTCGGTCAGGCGCGGGAACTTGTCGAGCCCCTGCACCTGGATGCCCGCCCGCTGGAGCTGCGGGCGCAGACGGGCCGCGTCGGACGGCAGGACAGGTCCGGCGTTCGTCCAGGCCACGTTCGGCAGGTGGGCGAAGATGCCGTCCAGGTTCAGCTCGTTCGGGCGTGCGACCAGGTGCGACAGCGCGTGCAGCCGCAGGTACGCGTCCGCGGTGGAGGCGGGGGCGGCGTCGAGGTCGACCTGGAGCTGGACGACCTCGACCGTCACGTTGCGGCGCTCGTCCGGCCCGGCGAGCGGGACCAGGGCGTCGACCGCGGCCGCGGCGTCCTCGGTCGAGGGGGCGACGGTGCGCACCTCGGGGAACCAGGCGTCCAGGACGGTGCCGTCGCCGGCGGTCGTGGTCAGTCCGATGCCCCACACAGTTCTCGCGTCACTCATACCTCCACGGTATCGCGGGCCGACCCGGGCCTCCGCCCGCATGACGACGGTCGGTAGGCTGAGGGCATGGTGCTCGATCTGACCGCGTCCTCTGCTGCCCTCACCCGCGCGATCTGCGACATCCCGAGCGTCTCGGGCGACGAGGAGACGCTCGCCGACGCCATCGAGCAGGCCGTCGCCCCCCTCGCGCACCTCGAGGTCATCCGGCACGGGAACACGATCGTCGCCCGCACCGACCGCGGCCGAGACCGTCGCGTGGCGATCGCCGGCCACATCGACACCGTGCCCGTGAACGGCAACCTTCCCACGCGCGACATCGAGGTCGACGGCGAGCCCTACCTGTGGGGGCGCGGCACGGTCGACATGAAGGCGGGCACCGCGGTGCAGTTGAAGCTCGCGGCCGAGCTGACCGACCCCGCGGTCGACATCACGTGGATGTGGTACGACAACGAAGAGGTCGAGGCGACCAAGAACGGGCTCGCGCTGCTGGCGGCGGCACGTCCCGACCTGCTCCAGGCGGACTTCGCGATCCTGGGCGAACCGTCGAACGGCGAGGTCGAGGGCGGCTGCAACGGCACGCTGCGGGCGATCGTGCGTACCTCGGGTGTCCGCGCCCACAGTGCCCGGGCGTGGATCGGCGAGAACGCCATCCATCGCGCCGCGCCCATCCTCACCCGTCTGGCCGAGTACCGCGCTCGGGAGGTCCCGGTCGAGGGGCTGCTGTACCGCGAGAGCCTCAGCGCCGTCCGCATCGCCGGCGGGGTGGCGGGCAACGTCATCCCCGACGCGTGCGAGGTCGAGGTCAACTACCGCTTCGCGCCCAGCAAGTCGGCCGCCGACGCCGAGGCCCACGTGCGCGCGGTGCTCGCGGGGTTCGACGTGGAGATCACGGATGCGGCCGAGGGGGCACGCCCCGGGCTGGACGCCGACATCGCGCGGGACTTCGTGGCGGCGGTCGGCGCCGAGCCGCGACCGAAGTACGGCTGGACCGACGTGGCGCGCTTCTCGGCGCTGGGCATCCCCGCCGTGAACTACGGCCCCGGTGACCCGCACCTCGCCCACCACGACGAGGAGCGGGTGCCGCTCGCGCAGATCGCGGCGGTCGAGCAGGGCCTGCGGGCATGGCTCACCTCGCACTGAGCACGGCACGTCGCTGGGCCCGGCTTCCCCTTCCGCTGCGCATCGGCCTGATCTATCTCGGCGCGCGCGTCGTGACGACGGGGTTCCTGATCGCGGCGGCGTCGCTGTCCACCGTCTTCTCGCGCTTCGGCGGTGACGCGGGCCTGATCGACTTCGTGCTCGGCTGGGACGCCCAGTGGTACTGGCAGGTGGCCGTCCACGGGTATCCGAGCGAGCTGCCGCTGACCGACGCCGGCGAGGTCGCCGAGAACGCGTGGGCGTTCATGCCGGTGTTCGCATACGCCGCGAAGGCGCTCGGTTTCGTGCTCGGCTCCTGGGGAGCGGGAGCGTTCGTGCTCGCCCTCGTCGCCGGCTACCTGGCCTGCCTGGCGCTGCATCGCCTGCTGCGCGATCGCATCGGCAGCGGGGCCGCGCTCTGGGCGGTCGTGTTCTTCGCCGCAGGGCCGCTGGCCGCGATGTTCCAGGTGGGCTATGCGGAGACGCTGTTCCTGCTGCTGCTGTTCCTCGCCCTGGACGCGACGATCCGCCGGCAGTACGCGTGGCTGTACCTGCTGATCCCGGTGATGGGCTTCACGCGACCCGGGGTTCTGGCGTTCGCGCTGTACCTCGGCCTCCACGGCATCCTCCGCTGGATCCACCGCCGCGACGATCCGCTCGCGCTGCGCGAGGTGGTGCACATCGTGGCGGCCGGCGCGCTCGCCGTCGCGACCGGCTTCGCGTGGCAGGTGATCGCCGCCGTCGTCACGGGCGACCCCGGGGCGTATCTCGCGACCGAGCTCGCCTGGCGCCGGCACTGGATCGTGGGCGGCGTCGACGGCTTCGTGCCGTTCGAGGGGTGGGTGCAGGCGTCGCAGTTCTGGTTCTCGCTGTGGGGGCTTCCCGCCGCGGGGGGACCCGTCGCGCTCGTGCTGCTCGTGGTGGCCGCGGCCCTCGCGCTGCTGTTCGCCCGCCCGGTGCGGGCACTGGGTGCGGACCTGCGCCTGTGGAGTGCGAGCTACCTGCTGTACCTGCTGGCGGTGTTCTTCCCGCAGTCGAGCACGTTCCGGTTGCTGCTGCCGCTCAGCCCGGTGTGGGGCGCGGTCGCGGTGCCCCGGTCGCGCGCCTGGCGTCTCGGCGTGCTGGTGCTGTGCCTGCTCGGTCAGTGGGTGTGGATCTACCACGTGTATGCGCTCGGCAGCACGTTCTGGCAGGTTCCCTGATCGCGCGGGAGAACGGGATTGTGTCGGCGTGACGTCCACGGCGCGGTGTCACCCGATAAACTCGTTCCATACCACCGGAGGAAAGGGAGCCACGATGGCAGCGATGAAGCCGAGGACCGGAGACGGACCGATGGAGGCCGTGAAAGAAGGACGACTCATCATCGTGCGCGTTCCGCTCGAGGGCGGCGGCCGCCTGGTCGTCTCCGTGAACGACGCCGAAGCGAAGGAGCTCCACGACGTGCTGGGTGCCGTCGTGACGCCGGCCTGATCGAACCGGGTCCGCTCGTGCGGAACCAGGAGGGCGATGGATCCGCGGATCCATCGCCCTCTTTCGCTGTTCCGGCCCCGTGCCCGCGGTCAGTCCTGGTCGTCGAGGCGCACCAGCTGCAGCAGTCCCTCACCGGCCGGCGACACCGTGGCCAGCACCGCGGAGGACTCCTGGGTCGCCTGCACCAGCGAGCGGTAGGCGGAGGTCACGTCGTCGCGCTGCACGGGGTCGGCCACGCGACCGCCGGCGAGGATGCGCGGCACGAGCACGAGCCCGCCGACCCGTGCGAGCCGCAAACCGTGCTCGACGTACTCGATCACGTTCTCCGGGTCGGCGTCGACCAGCACGATGTCGTACGAGGACTCGTTCATGCGCGGCAGCACGTCGCTCGCGCGACCCGTGATGAGGCGGGCGCGGGTGGACGGGACGCGGGCGTCGGCGAACGCCTGGCGTGCCGCGGCGAGATGCTCCGGCTCGTTGTCGATCGTGGTCAGGACGGCCTGCGGGGCGCCGCGCAGCAGCCAGAGGCCGGACACGCCGGCACCGGTGCCGATCTCGACGATCGACCGCGCCCCCGCGGCGGCGGCGAGCACGGCGATCTGCGAACCGACCGCGGCGCTCACCGGGGCGGCACCGAGCTCGACCGCGTGCGCGCGCGCCCTCGCGAGGGAATCCGGTTCGACGATGGATTCTCGAAGGAAGCGCGCGTTGGCGTCGTGCTCGCTCATGGGCTGACTCTCCCTGCCTGCGTGGGTGATGCCTCCAGGGTATGGGCTGTCTGCGCGCAGACTCCGCAGGCGCGGCGGTAGCCTGGTCACATGACGTTCGGTCTGACCTTCGAGAAGCTGCTGCTGATCGGCCTCATCGCGGTGCTGATCATCGGACCCGAACGTCTTCCCCGTGCGGCCGAGAGCTTCGCGCGACTCGTCCGCAAGGCCGGCGAGTACCTGCGCGACACCAAGTCGCGGATGCGGGAGGAGATGGGCCCGGAGCTCGACGACGTCGACTGGCGCAAGCTCGACCCGCGGCAGTACGACCCCCGGCGCATCATCCGCGACGCCCTGTTCGAGGAGCCGCAGCCGACGACCCCGGCCGCGGTCGCCGCCACCATCGCGGAACCGGTGGCCCCGCGCACCGCGCCGCCGGTGTTCGATGCGCAGAACCGTCCTCCGTTCGACTCCGAGGCCACCTGACCCGACGGCTCAGGAGACGCGGGATCGCAGTCGTGCGATGTCGTCGTCGCTCAGCAGCACGCGGGGGATCGCGGTCGCCACGGCGGCATCGCGCACCTTGAGCAGCACGGCGTCGCGCCCGACGCGGACGTGCTGGAACTCGGAGTAGGGGATCTCGGAGCGCCGCCGGTCGCTGCCCAGCTGCAGCCGGTCGTCCTCCAGCGCCACCCACACCACGCTCTCCACGGGCATGGCGGCCCGCACCGCACGGCGCGCGCTGGACACCGACAGCAGCACCGCGTAGAGGCCGAGGGCGACCGCGACCGCCGGAGTGAAGGCCACGATGGCGGACGTCTCCTGCCCGGCGCGCGCGGTCGCGGTGAGGTTGAGCACGCCGATGATCAGGGCGGCGGCCAGCGCCAGCCACATGACGATGGCGACCGGGCGCGTGAGGGTGTAGATCGCGGCGTCCCTCGCCATGTGACGGAGCAGTCTCTCGTCCACGGTCACGGAGCGGTGCGGCATCCGGGCATCCTCCACGGGTCAGGAGATCGACATCGGCAGCGGTCGACCGGCGAGGCCGCGTCCCTGTCGTCCGAGCTGTGCGGCCAGAGTGCGGATGGCGGTCGCCGCCGCGTCGTCCGGCTCGGCGATCACGACGGGGTCGCCGACGTCGCCGCCCCGCCGCAGCGCGGGGCTGAGCGGGATCGAGGCCAACAGCGGCACCGGGGAGCCGGGTTCCGACAGGGCCTCGGCGACCGCCGCCCCGCCGCCCGCGCCGAACAGATCGACCACGGTGCCGTCCGGGAGCGTGTACGCCGCCATGTTCTCGACCACGCCGATCACCCGCTGTCCGGTCTGCCGCGCCACCAGTCCGCTGCGGATCGCCACCTCCGATGCGGCCGCCTGCGGCGTCGTCACCACGAGGACCTCCGCGTGGGGGAGCAGCTGACCGATCGAGATCGCGATGTCTCCCGTGCCGGGCGGCATGTCGATCAGCAGCACGTCGAGGTCGCCGAAGAAGACGTCGGTGAGGAACTGCGACACGGTCCGATGCAGCATGGGCCCGCGCCACGCGACGACCGACTCGCCGTCGCGCAGGAACATCCCGATCGAGATCGCCTTCACGCCGTGCGCGACCGGGGGCAGCATGAGGTCGTCGATGCGCGTGGGCTGCGTGCCGGCGGGGATGCCGAGCAGACCGGGGATCGAGAACCCGTGCACGTCGGCGTCGACGAGGCCGACCGCGAGCCCGCGCTGGGCGAGAGCGACCGCGAGGTTCGCGGTGACGGTGGACTTGCCGACGCCGCCCTTCCCGCTGGACACGAGGATCACGCGCGTGAGCGACTCGGGTCCGAACGGCATGTGGCGCGGCGGGCGACCGGCGCGCAGCTTCTCGGTCAGCGCCTTCCGCTCGGCGGGGGTCATGACCCCCACGTCCACCTCGACGGTCTCGATGCCGGGCACCGCGGCGGCCGCGGCGCGGACATCCCGCTCGATGCGGTCAGCGGCGGGGCACCCGACGATGGTCAACGCGATCCCGACGTGCGCGACGGTGCCGTCGACCTCGATGTCCCGCACCATGTCGAGCTCACCGATGGGGCGTCGCAGCTCCGGGTCCGTGACGGCGGAGACGGCGCTGCGGACGCTGTCGGCCGCGGTCATGGGGTCGCGCCGCCCGCCGGCTCGTCCTCGGCGTCGTTCAGCTCGGCCAGCAGCGCCTTCAGCTCCTGGCGCAGCACGTCTCGGGTGACCGCCTGCGAATTGCGCTCCTCGAGCGCCATGCGCAGCGCCACGATCTCCCGCGCCAGGTACTCCGTGTCGGCGAGGTTGCGCTCGGCCCGCTGGCGGTCCTGCTCGATCTGCACGCGGTCGCGGTCGTCCTGCCGGTTCTGCGCGAGCAGGATCAGCGGGGCGGCGTACGAGGCCTGCAGTGACAGCATGAGCGTGAGCGCCGTGAACCCCAGGGCCGCATCGTCGAAGCGCAGGTGGTGCGGCATGAGCGTGTTCCACCCGATCCAAAGGATGCAGAACAGGCTGAGGATCACGAGGAAGGCGGGCGTGCCCATGGCCCGGGCCACCCACTCCGTGAACCGTCCGAAGCGGTCGCGGGAGGTGGTGCGGGGGCGCGTGGTTCCCCGCCCCGGTGCGTCCAGGCGCGGCGTCGACCGGCTCATCCTCGCCATCAGCGCGCCCCCGTCGTGGGCGACGCGTCGTCGCTGTCGTGCGTGCGCCAGTCGTCGGGCAGCAGGTAGTCCAGCACGTCATCGATGCTGATGGCGCCGACGAGGCGGTGGGCGGCGTCGACCACGGGGAGCGACACCAGGTCGTAGCTGGCGAGCATGCGGGCGACCTCGGCCGCGGAGGCCGTGACCGGGACGGGTTCGAGGCTGTCGTCGAGGATGGCGCCGAGGCGCTCGTGCGGCGGGTAGCGCAGCATCCGCTGGAAGTGTACGAGGCCCAGCAGGCGTCCGGTCGGGGTCTCGAACGGGGGCAGCGTGACGAACACCGCGGCGGCGAGGGCGGGGTGCAGCTCGTGACGGCGGATGAGCGCCAGGGCCTCGGCCACGGTCGCGTCGGCGGAGAGGATGATCGGCTCCGGCGTCATCAGACCGCCCGCCGTGTCGGGGCCGTAGCGGAGCAGCATCCGGACGTCCTCTGCCTCTTCCGGCTCCATCAGCTCGAGCAGCTGCTCCAGGCGGTTGGGCGGCAGCTGTGCGAGCAGGTCGGCGGCGTCGTCCGGCTCCATCTGGTCGAGGATGTCCGCGGCGCGCTCGTCGCCGAGCCGGTCGAGGATGTGCACCTGCTCGTCCTCCGGCATCTCCTCCAGGGCGTCGGCGAGACGGTCGTCGGAGAGCTCTTCGGCGACCTCGATCATGCGCTGCTGCGGCAGGTCGAGGAGGGTGTTGGCGAGGTCGGCGGCGTGCAGTTCGGAGTACGACGCGACGAGCTGCTCGGCGGACTGCGCCTCGCCCGGCGCCCGCTCCTCGGCGACCTCGTTCCAGGCGGCGAACGTCGTCGGCCCCTTGGCGAAGGGGGAGGCCCCGGTCTTCGGTCGCCGCAGGAAGAGCTGGCTGATGGCCCATTCGCCCAGACGGTTCGGCTCGATCGCCACGTCTTCGATGACGGCGGTGCCGCTGCCGTCGATGAGGCTCACGCGGCGCCCGAGCATCTCCGCGAGCACCCGCACCTCACCGGCTCGCGGTGAGAAGCGGCGCACGTTGATGAGGCCCGTGGTGATGACCTGCCCCGACCGGATCGAGGTGACCCGCCCGATCGAGAGGAACACGTGGCGGCGGCCGGGGATCTCGACCACGAGGCCGATCACACGAGGGGCCGCGGTACTTCGATACACGACGACGACATCCCGGACCTTGCCGAGCCGGTCGCCGACGGGATCGAAGACGGCGCACCCTGCGAGGCGCGCGGCGAAGACCCGTTGTGTGCTCACTCGTCCAGCGTATCCCGGGGGTCTGGCCCGCGGCGGCCGCACGCCATCCGCGGCGGCCGTGAGCACGGCATGGAAGAATGGCTTGATGAGCATGCTTAATCGCCCAGCGAACGGCACGGACACCGGCGAGATCGTCGCCTCGATGCGCGACTACGAGAGCGCGCAGAAGACGGTGTCGAAGCTGATCGCCGGAGAGGTGCCGGCGCGGGACATCGCGATCGTCGGGCAGAGCGTCCGCACGGTCGAGCGGGTGACGGGGCGCCTCGGCTATGCCGCCGCTGCCCGATCGGGCGCGATCAACGGCGTGCTGATCGGGCTCTTCCTGTCGGCCATCCTGGTGCTCGGCAACCCCGAGGTCCCCATCCAGCTGTTCGTGGGATTCGTCTTC
This sequence comes from Microbacterium sp. NPDC055502, assembly GCF_053643635.1. Taxonomy (NCBI): domain Bacteria; kingdom Bacillati; phylum Actinomycetota; class Actinomycetes; order Micrococcales; family Microbacteriaceae; genus Microbacterium; species Microbacterium sp. NPDC055502. The sequence continues at coordinate 39,900 of NZ_JBSHKJ010000002.1, forward strand.
ATCGGTGTCGCGGTCGGCATGCTGCTGAGCCTCGTGACGTACGCGATCGTCCGCCGGCGCCGCGACTTCGCGAGCGTCACGCAGTTCGCCGCCGATCACTACGAGGTCACGGTGCAGGCGGCGTCGCTGGCCAAGGCCCGCCAGGTGCTCGGTGCCACGCGGGTCGCTCCGGTGCGCCCGCCCGTGAACCTGGACGAGCCGCCGCGCTACGGGGAGCGCATCACCCCGGGCGCCGGTACCCCCGCTCCCGCTCCCGCACCCCCGGCTGCCCCGGCTCCCGCGCCCGCTCCGCCGGCCCCCGAACCTGAGCCGGGCGCGGAACCCGCCCCCGCTCCGGCCCCCGAGCCTGAGCCGGGCGCCGACCCCGCCCCCGCTCCGGCCCCCGAGCCCGCTCCCGCTCCCGCCCCGGAGCCCGCCCCCGAACCCGCTCCCGCCCCCGAACCCGCTCCCGCCCCCGAACCCGCTCCCGCCCCGGAGCCCGCTCCCGCCCCGGAGCCCGCTCCCGCCCCCGAGCCCGGGGTGCCGCCCCGGCCGGCCGATCCCGGCGCCGCTGGCACGATCCGCTGACGCGGCACGACGAGCGATGAGCACCCTCGACGTCGCGCTGCCCAACGGCACGGTCACGGTGTCGGTCGATCGGACGGACGCCGAGAGTGACGACATCGTCCTGATCGCCCACGGCGCCGGCGCGGGCAAGGACCACCCGTTCCTCGTCGGCCTCGCCGGGGCACTCGACGGTCTCGGTCTCGCGACGGCACGGTTCTCCTTCCCCTACAGCGAGCAGGGGCGGAAGATGCCGGGTCCGGCGGCCCACGCCGTCGCCACCTGGCGCGCGATCGTCGAGGCCACCCGGGCCGCCCACCCCGGTCGACGCATCTGGGCCGCGGGCAAGTCGTACGGCGGGCGCATGGCGTCGCTCGCGGTCGCCGAGGGGCTCGCCGTCGACGGGCTCGTGTACCTCGGCTACCCCCTGCACCCGCCGGGGCGCCCGGACCGTCCGCGCACCGAGCACCTTCCGGCGATCGCCGTGCCGCAGCTGTTCATCGAGGGGACGAACGACCCGTTCATCCAGCCGCTGTCGCAGTTCGAGGAGGCGCTCGCCGCCTGCCAGGACGCCCGGGTCCACTGGATCGAGGGCGGCGGTCACTCCTTCGAGATCGCGGGACACAAGCGCCCCGCGGCCGATGTCGGGGCCGCGCTCGCCCCGGTGATCCGCGACTTCATCGTCGCCCGACGCCGCTGACGAGATTCCCCAGAACTTTTTCTCCGATTCGCGTAATGAATCGTGTGCGAGCCCGTCTCATCAGGTGGAGACGCCACACGAACTCCTCCGGGGGGCGGAGTTCGGGCGCCGGTGCGGGGGGTTCTGCGCCGGTCGGGTGGGCCCGGGAGCCTCGGGGGAGGAGTTCCCGGCCCGGCCCGCTTCCATTCAGGGGGACGGGCCGCCGATCTGGGGAGAACGGCGGCCCACCACCCCTCACTCCGCGGAACCGGAGGCGCCGGCTAGATCAGGCGGCGCAGGTCCGCGTCGGCGAGCAGCCGGCGCATCGTGGTGCGGCCGAGCGCGCTCATCGCCGGATTCGAGCGCTCGTAGTACCAGCCGAGGCCCGCGGCCTGCTGGAAGGCCCAGGCCGCGCCGCGCAACCAGGTCGTCGTGCCCACGTCGACCGCGCCCCGCAGCACCTCGCGCACCGGCGCGTCGAACAGGTGCCACGCGCACACCAGGTCGAGGGCGGGGTCGGCCGGACCGAAGTCGCCCCCGTCGAGCACACCGACCAGGCGGGTGCCGCCGTCCTCGGCGATCAGCAGGTTGAACGGGGTGAGGTCGCGGTGGCTCATGACCACGTCCTCGGCGGACGGCAGCGACCGCAGCTCCGACCACAGGGCGGTGGCCGCGGCGACATCGAAGAGCGACCCGCTGCGCGCGAGGCACTCCGCGACCCACTCGTCGTGGTCGGCCAGCACTCCGCCGCGGCCCCGACCGTCGAACCCGCGCCCTGCGACGTCGACCGCGCGCAGCGCACGGATCAGCGCCCCGAGGTCACGCGCGAGGTCCGCGGCATCGGCGTGGGCCAGCGGGTCGGCCGGTCGTCCGGGCACCCACGTCTGCACCGACCACGCCGACGGGTAGTCGGTCGACGGCGGCACGACGCGCACGGGGACCGGGGCGGCGAACGGCGTCGCCTCGGCGAACTCGTGCAGGGCGGCCGCCTCCCTCCGCAGCTGCTGCTCGGTGGTGGGCAACAGCGGGAAGCGCGCCACGAGGTCGTCGCCGAGCCGCACGATGGTGTTGACCGTGCCCGCCGCGGGGACCCTGCGCAGCGGTCGACCGTGCAGGTCGGGTGCATCCCGGGCGAGCAGACGGTCGGTGAGGGTGTCGTCGACCGTCAGCTCACCGTCGTGCATCGCCGGGTCAGCCGCGGAGCCGGGCCATCCACGCCTCGACCTCGTCGGCCGTGCGCGGGATGTCGGCCGACAGGTTCACGGGGCCGTCCTCCGTCATCAGGATGTCATCCTCGATCCGGACCCCGATGCCGCGCAGCTCGGCGGGCACCGTGAGGTCGTCGATCTGGAAGTACAGACCGGGCTCGATCGTGAAGACCATGCCCGGGGCGAGGATGCCGTCGTAGTACATCTCGCGGCGGGCCTGAGCGCAGTCGTGCACGTCGATACCCAGGTGGTGCGAGGTGCCGTGCACCATGTAGCGGCGGTGCTGACCGCCGGCGTCGGCGTCCAGCGCCTCCTCCGCCGTGACCGGCAGCAGACCCCACTCGGCGGTGCGCTCGGCGATCACGGCCATCGCGGCGGCGTGCACGTCGCGGAACCGCACGCCCACCCGGGCTGCCGCGAACGCGGCGTCGGCCGCCTCACGGACTGTCTCGTACACGCGCCGCTGCACGTCGGTGAAGGTGCCCGAGACCGGCAGGGTGCGCGTGATGTCCGCCGTGTACAGGCTGTCCGCCTCCACCCCCGCATCCACCAGGATCAGGTCTCCGGGAGCGACCACACCGTCGTTGCGCGTCCAGTGCAGGTAGCAGGCGTGCGGGCCGGACGCGGCGATCGTGTCGTAGCCCTCGCCGTTGCCGTCCTCGCGCGCGCGGCGGTGGAACACGCCCTCGACCACCCGTTCGCCGCGGGCGTGCGCGATCGCGGCGGGAAGCTCGCGGATGATGTCGTCGAAGCCGTTCGCGGTGATCTCCACCGCACGCCGCATCTCGGCGATCTCGAACTCGTCCTTGATGAGGCGCAGCTCGGAGACGACGCGGGTGAGGGTCTCGTCCTCGTCGAGGACGAGCTCGCCCTCGCTCGGGCGGAACTCGTGCAGGTGTGCCGTGGCGATCTGCAGGTCGGCGGCAACGCCGTCCAGCGAGGGGCGCGGGCCGATCCAGAACTCGCCGATCGTCGCGTCGGCGTAGAACTCGGTGGTGGTGCGGTCCGCGCGCTCGCGGAAGTAGAGGGTGACGTCGTGGCCGCCGTCGGTCGGCTCGAACACCAGGACGGAGTCGGGTTCGGCGTCCGACGCCCACCCCGTGAGGTGCGCGAACGCCGAGTGGGCGCGGAACACGTAGTCGGTGTCGTTGCTGCGCTGCTTGAGAGAGCCCGCCGGGATCACGAGGCGCTGCCCGGGGAAGGCGGCCGAGACGGCGGCGCGGCGCTTCGCCGCGAACGGTGCCTGCGCGCGCGGAGCCGGAACCGTCTCCGGACGCTCGGCCCATCCGGTCGAGATGGTGTCGAGGAAGCCCTGCGGGAAGGGCTGCTTGCGATTGGTCGAGCTGTTCTCGACGGGGGCTTCGACGGTCTCGTCAGCGATCGTGTCGCGTTCTCCGGTGCTCATCGCTCCAGTCTCTCACCCCGGGGCGCACGCGCAGGGTCAGCCGGCCGGTTCCAGCTGCACCACGAGCGCGCGGTGATCGCTGCCACCGGCGTCGTCCAGGACGACGGACCCCGTCGGGCGCCAGTTCGGAGAGGCCATCACGTGGTCGATGGGGGCCCCGGCCAGCGCGGGCAGGGAGCTGGGCCACGTGCCGGACAGACCGTTGCCCGTGCGAGAGGCGACGTCGCGGCAATAGCCCATGTCGCCCCCCTCCACGCCGAGCGACGCCATGTGGTCGACCGTGGCGTTGAAGTCACCCGCGAGGATGAAGTCGCCCGCCGGGCACTGGTCGGCGATCCACTGCAGGTCGCTCTGCCACTGCTGCATCTCCTCCATGCGCGGAGCGACCGCGTGCACGGCCACGATCGTCGGCCCGTCGCCGTCCACCGGCATCAGCACGACGCTCGGCACGGACCCGGTGTTGCTGCTGCCGTCCCTGGCGGACTCGATCACGGAGTACTCGCCCAGCTCGGGAGCGACCAGCACGGTCGTCTGCCACGACTGCGGGCCGTTCGGCACGTCGGGCCGGAACTGCACGTGGTGCACCCACATCGGGTGCCCCTGCTCCCGCAGCATCAACGCGATGCGCTCGCCGACCGCCTCGGTGGTCTCCGGCAGAGCGACGACGTCGGCACCCTGCTCCAGGATCCGTCGTGCGATCTCCTCCGCGGGAACGGCCTCGCCCGCCGTGTTCCAGGTCAGCACCCGCAGGCTGCTGTCGGTCGCGGCGGGGAGGGTGGCGCCGGTGAAGCCGCGCGTCGCGCCGATCACCCCGGTGGCCCCGGCACCCAGCAGCGCCACGATCAGGATCGACGCCGCGAACCCTCGGAGCGGCCGGGCCAGCAGCAGCAGGAGCGCCAGCACCGCGACGACGAGGAGCGCGCCGAGCACCAGGCCGCGGGCGGCGACCAGCTGCGCGAACGGGTAGGTCTGCTCGAGGCGGAAGAACTGCGGCCACACCACGATGGCCGTCGCGATCGCGAACAGCACGGTGAACAGGATCCCCAGGAGACGAAACATCCCCTCCAGCCTAGAAGCGACGCCTGTGAAAGCCCTGCCGCGACGCCGATCAGCGCGGCTGCGGATCCGCGGGTCCCGGCGCTCGCTACGCTCGGAGGATGCCCGCCGCGTCACACAGGTTCGCCGGTCCCGCCGACCTGCACCTGCACTCCAACCACTCCGACGGCACGGAGTCGCCCGCCGAGGTGATGCGGCAGGTGTACGCGCACGGTGTCCGCACGGCCGCACTGACCGATCACGACCGCACCACCGGCTGGACCGAGGCGGGCGATGCGGCGGTCGCCCTCGGCATGACGTTCCTGCCCGGAATGGAGCTCTCCGCCAAGCACGAGTGGCGCAGCGTGCACGTGCTGGGCTACCTCTTCGACCCGGACGACGCCGCGCTGCGCGCCGAGACGAACCGCATCCGCGACGACCGGATCGGACGGGCCGAGCGCATCGTGCGCAACATCGGTCGCGACTACGACCTGCAGTGGGACGACGTCGTCGCCCAGACCACGCTCGACGCCACGGTCGGCCGACCGCATATCGCCGACGCCCTCGTCGCGCGCGGCATCGTGCGGGATCGCACCGAAGCGTTCGACGGCATCCTGCACCCGCGCGAGGGCTACTACGAACCCCACTACGCCCCCGACCCGCTCACCGCCGTGCGGCTCATCACCGCCGCGGGCGGGGTGGCCGTCATCGCCCATCCCGTCACGGCCGGCCGCGACCGCATGATGCCCGTGGCGTACGTCGAACGGCTGATCGACGCGGGGCTCGGCGGCTTCGAGGTGGACCACCGCGAGAACACCGCGCAGGGCAAGACGATGCTGCGCGAGCTCGCGGCACGGCACGACCTCATCGTCACGGGGTCGAGCGACTACCACGGCAGCGGCAAGCCGAACCGCCCGGGGGAGAACACGACGGCCGAGGACATGGTGCAGCGCCTCATCGACCGGGCGTCGGGCTCCACACCGCGCTACCCCTGACGACGCGCTGCCGTCGAGTGGCCGTGACGGCGCGACCCGTGAGGAAAGACGAGGGGCGCCGCACGGATGACCGTGCGGCGCCCCTCGGACGATGATGCGGCCGGCTCAGGCGCCGGCGACGGGCGCGGCGCCGGCGGCACCGGAGCCCCCGCGACGACGACGGCGGCGGCGGGCGGGAGCCGGCTTGCCGTCGTGGTGCTCCTTGCCCGCACCGTCGTGCGTGCCGGCCCCCTCGGCGCCGCGGTCAGCGGACGCAGCGGAGGAGCCTTCGGACGCGGTGCCGTCGGCGGCACCCTCGGCGAACGTCGAACCGACCTGGCTCGAGCCCGTGCGGCGGCGGCGACGACGACGCGTGCCCGCCTCGCCCGTGCCCTCGGCCGCGGCGTCGGCGGCGCGCTCCGGACGACGGGAGCGCTCGGTCTTGACCGGCTCCTTCTTCGGCGCGGAGACCAGACGGCCCTTGGTGCCCTCGGGGATGTCGAGGTCGGTGTACAGGTGCGGGCTCGACGAGTACGTCTCGATCGGCTCCGGCTGGCCGAACTCCAGCGCTCGGTTGATGAGGGCCCACTTGTGCAGGTCCTCCCAGTCGACGAACGTGACCGCGATGCCCGTCTTGCCCGCCCGGCCCGTGCGACCCGCGCGGTGGAGGTACGTCTTCTCCTCATCGGGGATCGTGTGGTTGATCACGTGCGTGACGTCGTCCACGTCGATGCCGCGGGCGGCGACGTCGGTCGCGACCAGCACGTCCTTCTTGCCCGCCTTGAACGCCGCCATCGACCGCTCGCGCTGGTCCTGACCCATGTCGCCGTGCACGCCGCCCACGTTGAACCCGCGGTCGCCCAGCTCGTCGACGAGACGCTGAGCGGCCCGCTTGGTGCGGGTGAAGATGACGGTCTTGCCGCGGCCCTCGGCCTGCAGGATGCGGGCGATGACCTCGTCCTTGTCGAGCGAGTGCGCGCGGTAGACGAGGTGCTTGATGTTGGCCTGCGTGAGACCCTCGTCGGGGTCGTTCGCGCGGATGTGGATCGGGTTGGTCATGAACCGGCGGGCCAGTGCCACGATCGGCCCGGGCATGGTCGCCGAGAACAGCTGGGTGTGGCGCACGGCCGGGACCTTCTGGAAGATCTTCTCGATGTCGGCGAGGAAGCCCAGGTCGAGCATCTTGTCGGCCTCGTCGAGCACGACCTCGGTCGCGTTCGACAGGTCGAGCAGGCGCTGACCGGCCAGGTCGATCAGACGGCCGGGGGTGCCGACGACGATCTGCGCGCCCGCCTTGAGCTGGTCGATCTGACCCTCGTAGGCCTTGCCGCCGTAGATGGCGACGACGCTGGTCGAGCGGTTGCTGGTGAGCAGGTCGATGTCTTCGTACACCTGCACCGCGAGCTCGCGGGTGGGGACGACGATCAGCGCCTTGACGCCGTGCTCCGGGTCCTTCCCGAGCCGCTGCACGACGGGGATGCCGAAGCCGAAGGTCTTCCCGGTACCGGTCTTGGCCTGGCCGATGATGTCCTGGCCAGGCAGGCCGAGGGGGATGGTCTGCTCCTGGATCGGGAAGGCATCCACGATGCCCTTCGCGGCCAGTGCGTCGACGATGTCCTGATCGATGCCGAGATCGGCGAAAGTTGTCACTGTTTTCAGATTGCCTGTCCGGCGACCCGCGGGGATCGCCACGTAAACGGAGCCACGCCGTCTCTTGTGCCACAGGCGCGGGGCCCCGCTCCGACGGCGGGGACAGGGACAGCCTACCGGAGCCCCTCTCTCCGCCAGGAAGAAGCGCGGGCCCGAGTATTGTGAACGACGTGGTGGACTCGGGAGGACGGCCTCGTGGTTAAGTGGTTCTGGCAGCGCGACCGTGCGCCGCGGCGCGCCCTCGCACTGCGCAGTCGCGGCGAGCAGGGCGATGCGACCCGGGTCGATTTCGCCGAGCTGGCGCCCGAGCTTCCGCGCTTCCTCGGTCAGGCCGCCTACCTGCAGCTCGGCTACTTCGAGACGCTGACGCGACTCATCCGCGCGACACCCGAGCTGTCCGAGAAGGAGGCCCTGTCGCGCGCGGCGGGTGCCGCACTCACCAAGCACCGCGGCATCGTCGACCTGATCGCCGAGCGCGGAGACGACCCCACGCAGCTGATGCTCCCCTTCCGCGAGCACCTCGACGCGTTCCGCCGCAAGACCATCGGCGCGCGCCCCCGGGAGACGCTCCTCGCCGTGTACATCACCGCGGGCATGCTCGACGACTTCTATCTCGCCCTCGCGTCCAGCTACGGAGAGCCGGGGCGGCGCGTCGCCGAGATCCTGCGCGAGGACGACGCCAGGCACGAGATCGTCGCGATCATCCAGGAGACGATCGAGAGCGACGAGGAGTGGCGGTCGCTGCTGTCGATGTGGGCGCGGCGCCTCGTGGGCGACACGATCCTCGTGTGCCGTGCCGCGCTGCGACCCGAACTGCTCGCCGTCGAGGAGGAGCGCATCGAGCCGGTCTACACCGAGCTCATGGGCGCGCATGCTCGACGCATGGACGCGATGGGCCTCGCCTCCTGAGCGGGCGGGCCCGCCGGGTCAGATCCCGAGCGCGGCCTTCGTCTCGGCGTCCGAGCGCCGGCGCAGGGCGGTGACCCCGACCGCGACCGCGGCCGAGACCACCACGGAGCCGAGGATGCTCGCGAGCCAGAGCCACGGGCTGTCCTCGCCGACGCCCGCCCACTGGAGCACGGTGTAGAGGAGCGCCGCGGTGGCGGTGGCGACGGCCGGAGCCAGGGCCACGCCCCGGAGCTCACGGCCGCCGACGACGTAGTGCACGGCGATGCCGAGCGCGCACGCCGCGATCAGGGCGAGGAGGATGTACATCGGCGGTCAGGCGACGAAGCCGACGCGGCGCGACTCCTCGGTGCCCAGCTCGATGAAGGCGAGGTTCGCGGTCGGCACGATGTAGGAGTTGCCCTTCACATCGGCGAAGCTCAGGTGGCTCGCGCTCTGCTCCAGCGCCGCGGAGACCTGGGTGCGGACCTCGTCCGCCGAGGCGGCGGTGTCGAAGCTCAGCTCGCGGCCGGTGTTGATGATGCCGATGCGGATTTCCACGCGTGCTCCTTGAAGTTCGTCGGACTCGCCAACTCTATCGCGCGGCACCGGGGCCGGATCGGCCGTCGCCGCCGGTTTCGCCAGCAGCGCACAGCGCGCCCGCGCGGGGCGGGCGACGCCCATGTCGGCCGCTCCCGTTAGCGTGGAGGACATGACTTCGGATGCCGCTCAACGTGCCGTGATCATGGCGCCGCCGACCGCGTCCGGCGTCATCATCGGTGCCCCGGGCACCGGCAAGACGACGGTGCTGGTCGACCGCATCGTGCGGCTCATCGACGAGGAGGGGCTGCGGCCGGAAGAGGTGCTCGCGCTCACCCCGAGTCGACAGGCCGCGACGGCGCTGCGCGATCGCATCGGCGTGCGCGTGGGACAGGCGACCCCCGGCCCGCTCGCCCGCTCGCTCGGTTCGTTCGCCTTCCAGCTCGTCCGCGGGGCGATGGTGCGCGAGGGCGCCGAGCCGCCCGCGCTGCTGACGGGCGCCGACCAGGACCGCATCATCGCGGAGCTGCTCGCGGGAGACACGGAGGACGGCCGCATCGCCTGGCCCGAGTCGCTCAGCGCCTCCGTGCGGGCGTCGAGAGGATTCCGGTCGGAGCTGCGCGCGTTCCTGGCCGAGTGCACCGAGCTGGGCGTGCACCCCGAGGAGCTGCGGTCGTCGGGCAACGAGGTGTGGGCGGCCGCTGCGGAGTTCCTGGTGGAGTACCGCACGGTGCTCGACGCCCTGCGGTCGGCCCACCGCGACGCGGCCGACCTGCTCAGCGAGGCGAGCGCGATCCTGCGCACGGCCGATGCCGCCACCCTCGGCCCGCTCGCGCCCGTGCGCGCGGTGCTGATCGACGATGCGCAGGAGCTCACGCGCGGGGGCATCGCGGTCGTCCGCGCCCTGCTCGACCGCGGGGTCGCGGTGCTGGCCTTCGGCGACCCCGACATCTCGTCCGGGGCGTTCCGTGGCGCGAGCCCCGAGCTCTTCTCGCAGCTGGCGGGGGCGCTCGGCGACGTGCACGTGCTCGACGGGGCGCACCGACAGCACGCCGCGCTCACCGCGCTCACCCGCACCGTGACGCAGGCGATCGGGGTGTCGGGGCGCGTGGAGCATCGGCGGGCGCCCGCGCCGCTCACGGGGGAGGACGAGGCCGCCGTCGTGTCGACCTTCCTCGCGCCGTCGCCCTACGAGGAGTTCGACCGCATCGCGGGGGTGATGCGCGACTGGCACCTGAGCGACGGAGTGCCGTGGGATCGGATGGCGGTGATCGCCCACGACACCCGTCAGGTCACCGCCCTGGAGACCGAGCTGGCGGCGCGGGAGATCCCCACGCGAGCCGCCGGGGTGCAGCGACCGCTCGGCAGCGAGGGGATCGTGCGCGACATCGTCGGGATCGTCCGTCTCGCGCTGACCCCCGACGAGGAGCGGACGGTGCAGGCATGGGAGGACGCACTGCGGACGCCGTTCGGGGGCATGGATGCGATCGCCCTCCGCCGACTCAGGGCGCGGCTGCGGCATCTCGAACTCGCCGACGGGGGATCGACGCCCGCGCGCGAACTGCTGCGTCAGGCTCTGTCGCAGCCCGCGACCCTCACCCTCATCGACGCCCCCGAGTCGCGCACGGCGGAGCGCTTCGCGGAGACGGTCGAGGCGGTCGCCAGGGCCGCCGCGGAGGGCGAGACCATCCACGATCTGCTGTGGCGCGTGTGGGAGCAGGCCAGGGCGGTGGACGGTCGCCGGCTGTCGGTGGCGTGGCGGGAGATCTCGCTGCTGCCGACCGGGGCGGAGACCGCGCGCTCGCTCGACGCGCTGGTGGCCCTGTTCGACGCGGCCAAGCGGTTCGTGGAGCGCACGCCGAACGAGAAGCCCGAAGTGTTCGTGCGCGCCATCCTCGACAGCGAGGTCCCGGAGGACACGCTGTCGACGCCGGAGCGTCCCGGAACGGTCACCCTGCTCACCCCCGCGACCGCATTGGGCACGGAGTTCGACGCGGTCGTCGTCGCCGGGGTGCAGGACGGCGTCTGGCCCAACGTACGGCTGCGCGGCGGGCTCCTGCAGACGTGGCGGCTGCCCGGGGCGCTCGCCGCCGCCCGCACCGGTGTGCCCGACGAGCCGCCCGGTGTGCTCGACCGCCGACGGGCGGCCCTGCACGACGAGCTCCGTCTGTTCGTGCGGGCGATCTCGCGCGCCCGCGGCCGACTGCTGATCACGGCGGTCGACGACGATGACCTCACCCCCAGCCCGTTCTTCGGCTTCCTTCCGCCCCCGGAGCCCCCGGAAAGGCATGCGTCCGCGGAGCACCCGCTCACCCTGCGGGGCCTGGTCGCGCGCCACCGGCGCACGCTCACCACGGTGACGGCCGAGCCGCTGCGGCGCGAAGCCGCAGCGCAATTGGCGGTGCTGGCGCGGGAGGGCGTGCCGGGAGCCGACCCGGCCGAGTGGTACGGCGTGCGGCCGGCATCCACGCGGGCTCCGCTGCGCGACCTCGCGACCTCGGGTGCCCGCGTGTCGCCGTCGGCGGTCGAGTCGTTCGAGGAGTGCGGCCTGAACTGGGTGGTCTCGGCCCTCGGCGGCGACACCGTCATGCCCCCGACGGCGGGAATCGGCACGATCGTGCACGAGGCCATGGAGCGCGTGCCCGACGGCGACCTCGAGCGCATGCGGGCGATCGTCGCCGAGCACTGGCCGGAACTCGACTTCGAGACCGAGTGGATCGGACGCAAGGAGCGTCGTCGTGCCGACCTCTTCGTCGACCGGCTGCACACGTATCTCGGCGATGTCGCGCGCGACGGAGGCCGGGTGCTCGGCAGCGAGGTCGAGTTCCGATTCGCGGTCGATGCCCGGGAGGGCGCGGAGGAGCCGACCGTGCATCCGGTCGACGAGGAGCGGGCACACCGGGCGATCGTGCACGGGTACATCGATCGGGTGGAGTCGTATCCCACCGGTGCGGGTGACCACCCGCACGCGCGAGGACGGGGATGGGAGCGCATGACCGGCGACGCCGAGGGCACGACCGTGGTCGTCGACCTCAAGACGGGCAAGACCGACCCGGAGACCGACGGTGCGGTGCGGGAGCATGCGCAGCTCGCGGCGTACCAGATCGCGGTGCAACAGGGGCTGGTGCCGGGCGCGACCCCGGGGTCGCTCGGCGGCGCGCGACTCGTGATCGTCTCCAAGACCCTGGCGAAGAGCGACTACCGCATCGCCCATCAGCACGCGCTCGACGGCGATGCGCGGCGGCAGTTCCTGCAGCGCGTGGCGGAGGTGGCGCGGGGCATGTCGGCCGCGGGGTTCACGGCCCAGGTCGAGTCGCACTGCGCCGACACGCAGCGCCGCGTGCACCCGTGCCGCATCCACACGGTCCCGGCGGTGAGCTCGTGACCGTGGCGGCGTCCGAGGTGGTGCTCTCGGCGACCGACATCGCCGCGGCGCTCGGCCTGCCCACGCCGACTCCCGCCCAGCAGGAGGTGATCGAGGCCCCGCTCGAGCCGGCGCTCGTGGTGGCCGGGGCGGGCAGCGGCAAGACCGAGACGATGTCGGCGCGCGTGGTGTGGCTCGTGGCGACGGGTCGCGTGCGGCGCGACGAGATCCTCGGGCTGACCTTCACCCGCAAGGCCGCCGGCGAGCTGGCGGAGCGGATCGGTGCGCGTCTCGCGGTCGTCGACGAGTACGGCCGACGGGGACTGCTGCCGCACCTGCCCGCGATCGTCCGCAGCGACGCCCTCGACCGGGTGGCGGAGGCGGCGTCGGGACGGCAGCGCGACCTGGTGCGCGCCACGGTCCTCGACGACCTCGCCCGTCGGTTCGACACGGGTTGGGACCCGGCAGCGCCGCGGACGGCGGAAGACCTGATGATCCGACCGCGCGTGTCGACGTACAACGCGTTCGCGGACGGGATCGTGCGCGAGCATGCGGCCCGGATCGGCCGTGATCCCGATGTCGCCATGCTCAGTCAGGCGGCGTCCTGGATGCTGGCGCGGGAGGTGGTGCTCCGCAGCGACCTTCCGCAGCTGGAGGAGATCGACTACGCGCTCGGCACGGTCATCGACGCGGTGCAGCGCCTGGCCGGTGACGCGCTGGACCACCGGGTCGACCTCGCGCTGGCCGAGCGCATCGCGGTGGAGCAGGCGCGCGCGTTCGAGCCGTACCGGAGCAACGCCGACGTCGAGAAGGCGGCGATCAACCTGCTGAGCCTGCCCACGCTCACCGCCCTGGTGCGCGAGTACATCGCGGAGAAGCAGCGCCGGGGGGTGCTGGACTTCGCGGATCAGGTCGGCGGCGCCTACGACATCGTGGAGTCGGCCCCTGATGTGCGGGCCGAACTGCGCGAGCAGCACCGCGTCGTGCTCCTCGACGAGTACCAGGACACCTCGGTCATCCAGACCCGCTTCCTCGCCGAGCTGTTCCGCGATACGGCCGTCATGGCGGTGGGCGACCCGCATCAGTCGATCTACGGCTGGCGCGGAGCCAGCGCCGACAACCTCTACGCGTTCTCCCGGTCGTTCGCGAGCGCGGGGGCGGTGCGCACGTACAGCCTGATGACGAGCTGGCGCAACGACCGGGGCATCCTCGACATCGCTAACCGGGTGCTGGAGCCGCTGCAGCGCCCCGGACTGGACGTGCCGCCGCTGGAGGCGCGTCCCGGAGCGGGTGACGGCGGCGTGGAGGTGCGCTTCCCGCTCACGGTCGATGAGGAGGCGGCGGCGGTGGCGGACTGGTTCGTGCAGCGCCGCGCCGCACACGACGCGGGGGAGGGGGCGCGGGCCGGATCCCCGCACACGGGCGCGATCCTGTTCCGCTCGAAGCGTCACATGCAGACGTTCGCAGCGGCGCTGGCGGCCCGAGGGGTGCCGCACCGCATTCTCGGGCTGGGCGGCCTGCTCGCCACGCCGGAGGTGGTCGACGTGGTGTCCACACTGCGGGTCGTGCACGACCCCACCGCCGGTTCGGCCCTCATCCGGCTGCTGACCGGACCGCGTTTCGGGGTGGGAGTCGCCGACATGGCGGCGCTGTACGACCTCGGCCGCACGCTGGCCGAGCGCGACACGACGATGCTCCCGCTCCCGGACGAGGTGCGGGTGCGGCTGCGTTCGTCGCGCGGAGCGGACGAGGCCGTGTCGATCGTGGACGCGGTCGACGTGGTGCGCGCGGTGCGAGACGACTACCGCCTGCTCGAGGCCATCACCCCGGAGGGCAGGGCGCGGATCCGCGCCGCGGGGGAGATGCTGGAGCGGTTGCGCCGCGCGTCGTCGCAACCGATCCCCGAACTGATCCGTCTGATCGAGCTGGAGCTCCGTCTCGACATCGAGCTCGCCGCGAACGAGACCCGCGGACCGGCGCGGATCGCGGCGACGCAGTTGCGAGCCTTCGCCGACGAGGTCCGTGCGTTCCTCGCCGCCGACGACCGCGGCACGATCGGCAGCCTCCTCGCGTGGCTCGACAAGGCGGAGAGCACGGACGAACTGATGCCGCGCCCCGAGCCGCCGGAGCCGGGCGTGGTGCAGCTGCTCACGATCCACGGCTCCAAGGGGCTCGAATGGGATGCGGTGGCGGTGGTGCGACTCGTGGTGGACGAACTGCCCGGTCGCATCGCCGACACGTCGGGCTGGTTCGGGTTCGGCGTGGTGCCGTTCGAGCTGCGCGGCGACCGTGACGCGCTGCCGAGGTTCACGTGGGACCCGGAGGACGCGGTGGGTGCCGAGACCGATCCGGTCAAGCGGCAGAAGCTCGCGCAGGCCTCGCTGTCGGGCGGCGCCACCCAGGCGAACCCTCAGGGCGGCGCACTCAAGCGCTTCAAGGACGCCTACCGCGAGTACCAGCGCCAGGAGGAGCGGCGCCTGGCGTATGTCGCGATCACCCGCGCCCGGAGCGACCTGCTGCTGACCGGGGCGCACTGGGCGGGGCAGAAGGCGCCGCGCACTCCGAGCCCGTATCTGCTGGAGGCGATCGAGGTGCGGGGCCTCGCGCCGATCGATGGCGTGGACCCCGACGAGAACCCGTACGACGGTCCGGGTGCGACCCTGCACTGGCCGCTCGACCCGCTCGGCGCACGGCGACCCGTGGTGATGCCTGCCGCGGCGGCGGTCGAGGAGGAGCTGCGATCGGGCACCGCGACCCCCACGCCCGAGCTGCAGCGACTGCTGGCGGAACGCGAGGCCCGCCAGCGGGGCACTGCGGCGGACGCTCCGACCCGTGTCCCTGCGTCGCGCTTCAAGGACTACGTCACCGACTACGCGGGAACGCTCGCGTCGATCGTGCGCCCCATGCCGGAGCGTCCCTATCGGCAGACGCGCCTGGGCACGCTGTTCCACGCCTGGGTCGAGCAGCGCTCCGAACTGGTGGGGGTCGGCTCCCGCGTCGATGAGGCGCTGTGGGAGCAGGACGAGGACGAGCCGTTCGCCGACGCCGTGTTCGACGGCGCCGGCCCCGGCGCGGTGGCCGACGCCGCCGACCTCGCGGTGCTGCAGCGCACGTTCGAGCAGAGCGAGTGGGGGTCGTTGCAGCCCCTGGCGGTCGAGATCGAGATCGACTTCGCGCTCGGTGCGGGCGGGGAAGGGTACGAGGACGAGCGCGGACACATCGTGATCTGCAAACTCGATGCCGTGTACCGCCGCGCGGACCGTGGCGGCCGCATCGAGATCGTCGACTGGAAGACCGGCCGCGCGCCCCAGACGGCCGAGGAGCGGGAGGAGCGGATGCTGCAGCTCGCGCTGTACCGCCTCGCGTACCACCGGCGCTTCGGGGTGCCGCTCGACGAGATCGACGTGGCGCTGTACTACGTCGCAGACGACCTCGTGATCCGCGGGGACCGGGTCTATTCGGAGGAGGAGCTCTTCCAGCGCTGGAGTGCCGCGCGCGCCGCCCGCTGAGCCTCTTCGGAGTCGTCCCCGTCGTCCGCGCCTCCGTCGTGGCCGCCCGGGGTGGGCGCCGCGTCGACGTCACGCGAGCCGTGCGTCCCCGCGAACCCGGAGCGCACGCCGGAGAGGTCCTCGGTGTCGAGCTCGACCGCGCTGAAGCGCGGGGCGTCGCCCGCCGGAGCCTCGGCGTCGCTCCGCGTCGCACGACTCCACGGCCTGGCCGCGTCCGCTTCTGCCGGAGCGGAGCCGGGCTCCGCGTCGTCCCGCGCCTCGGCGTCCGCGACCCACAGGTCGTCGGGGTTGTAGGCGTCGGTCTGCATGGACGTGTCGACCTCGGGCGCGCGGGCGACAGGGACCCGGTCGAGTGCCTCCATCGCGGAGTCCACGCCGCTGCGGCGCTCGGCGGTCGCGATCCCGCGGTCGTTCAGGCCCTCCGCGAGAGCGGTGAGCAGTGCGGCGGCGTCGTCGACGATGTCGGGGCGGTGCAGCGCGTCGCCGTGAACCAGCCAGCGCGCGAACTCGAGCTCGGCGAGCAGCCGGGCACGGGCGTCGAGCCCGGCGTCGGGGCCACGGTCGACGGTGCGGGCATAGGCAGCCTGCACATCGGTGGCGGCCTCCGGCGCGGCCGACAGCCAGGAGAGGTCGACCGCGGGGTCGCCCACCGCGAGCCCGTGCCAGCCCACGAGCCCGGTGACCCGGGGGCCCTCGTGCGGGTCGTCGTCGAACAGGAAGGAGGTCGCCTGCACCCCGCCGAGGACGACGGTGGACTCGAAGCGCCACAGCTCGTCGTCCGCGATCGCGTCGCGCCAGCGCACGGTGAGCCGCGCGGGGACGCGGCCGGTGGCGGCGGCGGTGTCGACGAGTCGTTCGAGCTCGGCGCGGCTCTCGTCGGCGCTGCGCGTGGGGAGCCCCGCGCCGCGGACGACGGAGGTGGGCATGCCGTGCACGGCGGCGATCGCGGCGCCCATCGACTCGGCGGCGCCACGACCCGCCGGCACCATCGGGGCGTCGATCTGGAAGCCGGGCAGCAGCTCGGTCACCAGCGCACGTCCGTCACCCAGGCGTGTCTCGCCCACGTACGCCGGGGCACGGAAGGGCAGCATCGCGCGGGCGCCGTCGGTGAGCGCGCGCAACGCGATGGCCTCGGCCGCGAGCTCGCGCGCCGCATCGTCGTCGTCGGCCACGCGGATCGCCAGTTCCCTGCCGTCGGCGAGAGAGGCGACGGCGGAGTCGAAGCGGCCGTCGCCGTCGGCGGTGAGCGCTCGGGTGCCCGTGACCTCAGCGCCGGGAAGTGCGGCCGTCACCGCCGCGGCTAGAGTGAATGGAGAGCGTCCCATGCCCCCAGGGTAGGTGGGCTCAGGGGCGGTCCCGCCTCCGCCACGCCCGTGAAAGGGGGAGTCGATGAGCATTCCGCGTCCGTTCTTCGACCGCGCAGCGGAGCTCCGTGAGGAGCCCGGCGTGATCGACCGTCTGCGCAGCGAGGCCGAGGCCGGGGTGATCGTCGTGCGCGAGGGCCGCGTGCGCGTGGTCGACTCAACGCTCGTCCGCGTCGCGCCCGACGCCGTGGGGGAGGCGACCTGGGCGCTGCTCGGCCGCGACGCCGACGGCGCGGTGCTGCTCCTGGCCGCCGCGCCGCCGGAGACCGACGCCCTCGACGCCGCTCCGGACGAGATCTGGCTCGGGCTGCGCGACCTGGGGGGCCGCATCGACGCCGGGGAGTCGGAGGTGCTGGTGGGAGCCGTCGCGCTCGCCGGCTGGTTGCGCGACGCGCCGTTCTGCCCGACCTGCGGCGGCGGTACCGAGCTGCGTCAGGCCGGCTGGTCGCGCCGCTGCCTGGTGTGCGGGCGCGAGCACTTCCCCCGGACGGATCCCGCGGTGATCGTCGCGGTCGAGAGCGCCGACGGTGAACGGCTGCTGCTCGGGGCGAACGCCAACTGGGGCGGCCGCATGTACTCGTGCTTCGCGGGCTTCACGGAGGCGGGCGAGTCGCTCGAGTCCACGGTGCACCGGGAGATCGAGGAGGAGTCGGGGGTGCGTCTCTCCGACGTGCGGTACGTCTCCTCGCAGGCGTGGCCGTTCCCCCGCTCGCTCATGGTCGGATTCCGGGCCGTCGTCGAGGACGAGGCGGCCGCCCGCGCGGACGGCGAGGAGATCATCGACGTGCGCTGGTTCACGCGCGACGAGATCGGTTCCGCGCTCGCGGGGGAGGGGCCGGTCGGTCTCCCCGGCCCCGCGTCGATCGCGCGCGCCCTGATCGTGCAGTGGTACGAGGAGCGCGCGTGAGCGCACTCGACGCCCTGGACGAGCGGCAGCGGGCAGCGGCCTCCGTCCTGCGGGGCCCCGTCGCCGTGCTCGCGGGGGCCGGGACGGGCAAGACCCGTGTGATCACGCACCGCATCGCCCACGGCGTCGACACCGGCGCGTACTCGCCGTCCCGCGTGATGGCGGTGACGTTCACGGCGAAGGCGGCCGGCGAGCTGCGCGGACGCCTTCGTGCCCTGGGCGTGGAGGGCGTCGCTGCTCGCACGTTCCATGCGGCGGCGCTCGCGCAGTTGAACTTCTTCTGGCCCACGCTGGCTGGCTCGCCCGCGCCGTCGATCATCGACAACAAGGTGCGCATGCTCGGGCAGGCGGCCGACGCGCTGCGCCTGCGACCGAGCACGGCGACCCTGCGCGACATCGCCTCCGAGATCGAGTGGCGCAAGGTGTCGATGCTGTCGATCGACCGGTACGCGGAGCTCGGCCGACCCATCAGCGGGATCGACGCGGGACAGCTCGTCGAGCTGATGCGCGGCTACGAGGCGCTGAAGGACGAGCGGCATCAGCTCGACTTCGAGGATGTGCTCCTCGCGTGCGCCGGGATGCTCGAGGCGGAGCCGCGGGTCGCGGCCTCGGTGCACGAGCAGTACCGCCACTTCACGGTCGACGAGTTCCAGGACGTCTCCCCGTTGCAGAACCGACTGCTCGAGCTGTGGCTGGGCGACCGCCGCGATATCTGCGTGGTGGGCGACGCAAGCCAGACGATCTACTCCTTCGCGGGCGCCGAGCAGCGGTTCCTGCTCGAGTTCGAGCGCCGCCACCCGGATGCCACGGTCGTGCGACTGGAGACCAACTACCGGTCGCAGGAGCCCATCCTGACGGCGGCCAATGCGTTGATGCGGGGTCGACCCGGCGCACTCGAGCTCGTCCCGGCCCGCGAGCAGTTCACTGCGGATGCCCCGACCGTCACGGCGTACGACTCGGAGTCCGACGAGGCGGCGGGCATCGCGGCCGGTGTCGCTGCCCGGATCGCGGCCGGAGCCTCGCCCGCCGAGATCGCGGTGCTGTACCGCGCCCACGCCCAGTCGGCCGTGCTGCAGCAGGCGCTCGCCGCGGAGGGCATCGCCACCTCGGTGCTCGGCGGCACCCGGTTCTTCGCGATGCCGGAGGTGCGGCAGGCGATCCTCGCACTGCGGGCCGCGGCCGTGGCCCCGACCGAGCATGGCTTCCTGCCCGGTGTCCGCCGCGTGCTGAAGGAGCTGGGTCTGACGGAGGAGCCGCCCGCCGCGGGTGGTGCGCAGCGCGACGGCTGGGAGGCGCGCCGGGCGATCCTGCGCCTGGCGGAGGAGGCGGGACCCGACGAGACGCTGCGGTCGTTCAGTGACGCGCTGATGGCGCGGGCGAAGGACCAGCACGAGCCGACGCTGCGCACCGTGACCCTGTCCACGCTGCACGCGGCGAAGGGCCTCGAGTGGCCGCACGTATACCTCGCGGGCTGGGCGGAGGGCGCGCTGCCGATCTCCTACGCCACGACGTTCGAGGCGATCGACGAGGAGAGGCGGCTGGCGTATGTGGGCGTCACGCGGGCCGCGCGAACGCTGGAGATCTCCTGGTCGCGATCGGCAGGTCGAGGGGAGCGGGCACCGTCGCGGTTCCTGGCCGAGATGGGGACGACGGCTCGCGGCACAGGCATTCTGCGCGAAACGACACCGAACGCCACACGCGCCGCCCGTCGGCGCTGACCCGCACGAGCCGGGCGGGGTCGGACGAGGCGAGCAGGACGGCCGTGAGTCGAGCGGCTTCGCCGACTCGCGACGCGGGGATGCGCCCGGGGTCGCGCCCGATCAACTGACTGTGCACGAGGGGCCACGCGGGGTCGCGCTCGGTGTCCTCGATGTCGCGGCAGCTGAGACACGGCGTCTCGCCAGGAATCACCAGCGGGCCCACGGTCACGCGTCCCGGCTCGAAGGCCAGGGGCAGGTGCGGGCGGTCCTCGCGCAGGTGCACGGCGAACTGCACGGCCGCTGCCGCTCCCGGTACCAGCACGACCGCGACGGCATCCGCCTGATCCGGAGCGCCCGCCGGAACGCCTTCGTCGGCCAGGGCCTCCCGCAGTCGTCCTTCGGCCCGCGGATCCGTGAGACCGAGGCTGCTCGTCCAGACGGCCCGGAGGGGGGACAGGTCGTCGGTGAGTGCGGGGTCGACGAGGGCGAGCAGCCGTCGGGCGTCGTCCCAGGGGGCGCCCGCCGCATGGGCGATCACGTCGAACGCGCTGCGCCGGAATCCGCGGCGCATACGGCTGAGGAGCGGCTCCACCCAGGACTGCTCCGCGGGAAGGCGGAGGGTCCCGTCGTCGCCGAGTTGCAGCGTGGTGGCGTCGCGCCACAGCAGCGGTCGCGCCGGGTCGAGGCGGGTGAGGGTGGGCGGGGTGAGTGGCATCCGTCCGATTCTCGTGCGGACCGTCCGTGCGCGGAGAGCACGCGTGCGCATCGGTGGACAACTCGGGCGGGTGCCCGCGCCCGGGGAGGAGGAGTGCCGCGACGGTCGCGCCACGGCGGGCGGGCTCAGACCGGGCGGTCGCCCTCCGGTGCCGCATCGCCGTCCTGATCGCGGTCGTCGCGCTCCTCCGTGCCGTCGGCGGAGGTCGAGTCGCGCCCCTCCTCCTCGCCGGAGAAGTCGTCGCCGTCGAGCAGACGGGCGAGCGCCTCATCGAACTCGTCGGCCACGGGCTGCTCGCCGCGCTCGGCGGCCTGGAGCCGCGCGATGAGAGCCGTGGGGTCGTCGATGTCCTCGGCGCTCGGCATGAGGTCGGGGTAGTCCCACAGGGAGTCGCGCGCGGCCACGCCGACCGCGTCGGTCACGGCCTGCCACATCGCCGAGGCCTCCCTCATCCGCCGGGGGCGGAGCTTCAGCCCGACCAGGGCGCCGAGGGCGTCCTCCGCCGGGCCGCCGACCGCGCGGCGACGTCGCGCGGCCTCCGCGATCCGCGCGCCGTCCGGCAGCCGAGAGGTCGCCTGCGCGGTGACCACGTCGACCCATCCGTCGATCGTCGCGATGAGGTTCTCCAGCCGCGCGAGCGCCTCGCGCTGGGCCTCGGTCTGGGTGGGCAGCAGCGCGCCGCCCTCGATCGCGGCGCGCAGCTCCTCCGGATCGGAGGGGTCGAGCCGGCTCGCCACGTCCTCCAGGGCGTCGACGTCCACCGTCACGCCGCGGGCGAAGTCGGTGATCTGCGCCATCACGTGCAGGTGCAGCCACTTGGCGTGCCGGTACAGCCGGGCGTACGCCAGCTCCCTCGTCGCGAGGTACAGTGCGATCTGGTCCTCCGGGATCTCCAGGCCCTCGCCGAACGCGGTCAGGTTCTGCGGGATCACGGCCGCGGTGCCGGCGGGGAGCACCGGGATCCCCACGTCACCGCCCGAGACGACCTCGAGCGACAGGTTGCCCAGCACCTGACCGAACTGCGCGGCGAACACCGAGCCGCCGAGTCCGCGCATCAGCCGCCCCGCGCCCTGCACCACGCCGCGCATCTCCTCCGGCACCTGCGTGTCCAGGGCCGAGGTCAGCGCGTCGGCGATGCTGGTCGACACGGGGCCGGCGATCTCCTTCCACACCGGCAACGTCTTCTCGACCCACTCGCCGCGGGTCATGGCGGTGGGCGCCTCGGCGAGCTCGGAGATCGTGGTCGCCTCGCCGAGCCAGAGGGTGGCGAGCGCGAAGGAGTCCGCGATCGAGGTGCGCGAGCCGTCGGAGATGCCCTGGCCCTCGCGGTTGGCGATGTGCAGCGCCTGCCGCAGGGCGTTCTCCCACGGGTCGCCGCCGAACGCACCCTGGAGCTGCGCCATGATCGTCTGCATCATCGCGGGGTCGAGCGTGAACCCGTCCATGCCCTGGAAGGCGTCCCGCAGCGCTTCCGGGTCGATGTCGCCGCCGCCCTGGTTCGAGAGCATCCGGCGCAGGAACTCCTGGAAGTCCTCCGGGTTCGGGTCGTTGTCTGCCATGTCGCTCGCCCTCTCAGCACGTCTGTAGCCGTGGCATCTACGCTAGTCACAGGTTTCAGTGCGTGACCCCGGTGCGGGCAGATCGCTGTACGCCGCTCGCGAACGACGGAGGAATGCTGTGGAACGACCGCGCGCAGGAAAGCTCGGACTCGGTGTCTGGGCGCTGATCGTCGCGCTCGCCGCCCTGGCGGTGCTCACCTTCCTGCCGTCGCCGTACGTGATCCAGCGTCCCGGTCCCGTGTACGACACCCTCGGCACCGCCAAGAACGCCGACGGCGAGCAGGTACCGCTGATCAGCGTGGAGGGTGCGGAGACGTACGAGACGGGTGGCACGCTCGACCTCACGACGGTGCAGGTGGTCGGCAACCGCGAGCGCACGCCCAGCTGGTTCGAGCTCGCGCTGGCCTGGCTCGACTCCTCGCGGGCGGTCGTCCCGCTCGACTCCGTGTTCCCGGAGGGGGTGACCACGGAGCAGCGCGACGAGCGCAACGCGACGCTCATGGTCGACTCGCAGCACGAGGCCACGGCTGCAGCGCTCAACGAGCTCGGCTACGACACCGGCGCGCAGGTGGTCGTCGTGGGTGCGGTCGAGGACTCGCCGGCCGACGGGCTGCTGGAACCCGACGATGTGATCACCGCGGTCGACGGCACGCCCGTCACCTCGGCCACCCGGTTGCGCGAGGCGATCCAGGATGCGGGTGGCGACCCCGTCGCCCTCACCGTGCAGCGCGATGGCGCGGAGCAGGTGGTGGAGGTGACGCCCGAGAAGCACGAGGAGGGCGGGACCACGACCTGGCTGGTCGGCATCACCCTGCGCACCGACTACGATTTCGAGATCGACGTGACCATCCAGCTCGACAACGTGGGCGGCCCGAGCGCCGGCATGATGTTCGCGCTGGGCATCATCGACACGCTCACGCCCGGCGAGCTCAACGGCGGCAAGGACGTCGCGGGAACGGGCACGATCGACGCGGAGGGCGACGTCGGCCCCATCGGCGGCATCCGGCAGAAGCTCTACGGTGCGCGCGACGCGGGTGCCGACTACTTCCTGGCTCCGGCGTCGAACTGCGACGAGGTGGTCGGGCACGTGCCCGATGGCCTGCAGGTGATCCGGACGGCGACGCTGGAGGAGTCGCTGGCGGCGTTGGACGTCATCGCGGACGGCGGGGACACGAGCGGACTCCCGACGTGCGAGATCCCGGCCACCTGAGCCGGGTGGCCTTCCGCGCCGTGACGTCGCCGTGACCGGCGTGACAGCCTGCGCACAGCCGCCCGTGCCTAGGATGGAGGGGTGACCTCGACCTCAGCCCCGAACCCGGCCACGCCACGAACCTCTCGACGAATCCTCGGCATCTCGCTGGTGATCATCGCCGCGCTGATCGCGGCGTTCTTCGTCTTCGCTTCGCTCTACACCGAATTCCTCTGGTTCGACCAGGTCGGGTTCACCGGCGTGCTGACCACGCAGTGGATCGCGACGGCGGTGATGTTCGTCGTCGGCTTCCTCGGCATGGCGGTCCCGCTGTTCGTCGTCATCCAGCTGGCCTACCGTCTGCGCCCGGTCTACGTGCGTCTGAGCTCGCAGCTCGACCGCTATCAGGAGGTCATCGAGCCGCTGCGCCGCCTGGCCATGTGGGGCATGCCCATCTTCTTCGGACTGTTCGCGGGCTTCGCGGCGGCGGGCAACTGGAAGACGGTGTGGCTCTGGGCGAACGGTGTCGCCACCGACACGGTCGACCCGCAGTTCGGCGTCGACACGGGCTTCTACATGTTCGCGATGCCGTTCTACTCGATCCTGCTCGCGTTCGTGTCGGCCGTGCTGCTGCTGTGCTTGCTGGTCACCGCGCTCGTGTCGTACCTGTACGGCTCCGTGCGCATCGGCCAGGGCGAGCTGCGCATCTCCAAGCCGGCGCGCATCCAGCTCGCCGTGATCGCCGGTCTCTATCTCCTGGTGCAGGCCGCGAGCCTCTGGCTCGACCGCTTCAAGACCCTCGTCACGCCGGACGACCGCATCACGGGTGCCGCGTACACCGGTGTGAACGCGACGATCCCCGGCCTGGCGATCCTCGCGATCATCGCCGCCGTGGTCGCGATCCTCTTCTTCGTCACGGCCGTCATCGGGCGCTGGCGGTTCCCGCTCGCCGCGACGGCGCTGCTCATCGTGGCCTCGCTGGTCGTGGGCGTCGGCTACCCCTGGGTGGTCACCACCTTCCAGGTGAAGCCGAACCAGAACGCGTACCAGGCGGAGTACTACCAGCGGAACATCGACGGCACGAAGGAGGCCTACGGGGTCGCGAACCTCGAGACCACCGCCTTCGAGGCCGAGACCGATGCGGCGGCCGGCCAGCTGCGGGCCGACGCCGAGACCACGGCGTCGATCCGCATCATGGACCCGAAGGTCATCCCGCCGACCGTGCGTCAGCTCGAGCAGTACCGCGGCTACTACCAGTTCCAGACCACGATGGACGTCGACCGCTATGAGATCGACGGCGTCATGCAGGACACGGTGGTCTCGGTGCGCGACCTCGACATGTCGGGCCTCGGCGACGGCGACAACTGGAACAACCGCGTCGCGGTCTACACCCACGGTTACGGCCTCGTGGCCGCGGCGGGCAACCAGCGCACGAGCGACGGTGAGCCGGTGTTCCTCGAGCGCGGCATCCCGAGCTCGGGCTTCCTGACCGACCGCGAGAACTTCGAGCCGCGCGTCTACTTCGGCGAGAACTCCCCGGAGTACTCCATCGTCGGCGCCCCGGAGGGCTCCGAGCCGGCGGAGATCGATTACCCGCGCGGCAAGGACGGCTCGAGCGAGACGAAGACGACCTTCGACGGCGACGGCGGTCCGAAGATCGGCGACACGTTCACGAAGCTGCTCTACGCGCTGAAGTTCCAGTCGGAGCAGATCCTGTTCTCGAACCTGGTGAACGACGAGTCGCAGATCCTGTACGACCGCGACCCGAAGACGCGCGTGCAGAAGGTCGCTCCGTACCTCGAGCTCGACAGCGACCCGTACCCGAGCGTCGTGGACGGTCGCATCGTCTGGATCGTGGACGGCTACACCACCAGCTCCACGTACCCCTACTCGACGAGCGTGAGCCTGTCCGACGCGATCGCCGACTCGAACGTCACCTCGCCCTCGCTCGCGATCGACGACATCAACTACATCCGCAACTCGGTCAAGGCCACCGTCGACGCCTACGACGGCTCGGTCACGCTCTACGCGTGGGACGAGGAGGACCCGGTGCTGCAGACGTGGCAGAAGGTGTACCCGTCGACGCTCAAGCCGATCAGCGACATGTCGGGCGAGCTCATGAGCCACGTGCGCTACCCGACCGACCTGTTCAAGGTGCAGCGCGACATCCTCGGCATCTACCACGTCGACAAGGCCGGCTCGTTCGCGCAGCAGGACAACCGCTGGCAGACGCCGAACGACCCGCGCAGCGAGGCGATGCTGCAGCCGCCGTACTACCTGACGATGCAGATGCCCGGTCAGGACCAGCCCCGGTTCTCGATGTTCTCGACCTTCATCCCGGCGTCGCAGGGCGCGGGAGGCAGCCGAGACGTGCTGATGGGCTACCTCGCGGTGGACTCGGACGCCGGGTCGGAGAAGGGCGTGAAGGCCGACGGGTACGGGCAGTTGCGCATGCTCGAGATCGACACCGACACCACGGTGCCCGGCCCCGGTCAGGTGCAGAACACCTACAACTCGGACACCGCCGTGGTGCCCCAACTGAACCTCCTCCAGCAGGGGGAGTCCGAGGTGATCTACGGCAACCTGCTCACGCTGCCCGTCGGCGGCGGTCTGCTCTACGTGCAGCCGGTGTACGTGCAGTCGTCGGAGGGCACGCAGCTGCCGCGTCTGCAGAAGGTGCTGGTCGCGTTCGGCGACCGGGTCGCTTTCGAGAACACGCTCACCGAGGCGCTCGACACGCTGTTCGGCGGGGACTCCGGCGCCACCGGCGGTGATGACGAGGTCGAGCCGACGGATCCGGGCACCGATCCGGGCACGACGGATCCGGACACGGGGGAGACCCCGACCGAGCCGACCGCGCCGACGGACGCCCAGGCCGACGCGCTGGCTGCCGCGCAGCAGGCCCTGCTCGACCGGCAGGCCGCGCTGGCCGAGGGTGACCTCGAGAAGTTCGGTGAGGCCGACAAGCGCCTCACGGCGGCCGTCGAGAAGCTCCTGGAGCTGGAGGGCGCCGCGGGGCAGTGATCCTGCGAGGCTGAGACGAATGGGCGTCCCTGCGGGGGCGCCCATTCGCGTATCCGCCGGACGGACAGAGGGCGGGCGGGGCCAGCGCGCGCAGGGAAAGGCGAAGGCCCCTGATCGGATTTCTCCTGATCAGGGGCCTTCTCTTGTTGCGGGGACAGGATTTGAACCTGCGACCTCCGGGTTATGAGCCCGGCGAGCTACCGAACTGCTCCACCCCGCGGCACAAGAAGTAACTTATCACGGATTCCGAGGGTCGTCGAATCGAGCGCGGGAGTCCCGGGGGTGCGAGAGGATGGGGCCATGTCCGAGACCGCCGTCGCCGTCGCCGTGTGCCAGTTCGCCCCGACCGCCTCCCGCGAGGACAACCGCGACACGATCGCGGCGCTCACCGCCGAGGCGGCGGCGCGTGGCGCGAAGCTCGTCGTGTTCCCCGAGTACGCGAGCTACTTCGTCGACCCGCTCGACGAGAGTCTCGCCACGCACGCGGAGACACTCGACGGCGACTTTGTGTCCACGCTCACCGCTCTCGCGGGGGAGTACGCGGTCGTGATCGTCGCCGGGCTCGTGGAGCGGGCGTCCACCGAGGGGCACGTGCGCAACGCCGTCGTGGCCGTGGACGGGAGCGGCGTGCTCGCGGTCTACCGGAAGCAGCACCTGTACGACGCCTTCGGTCAGACCGAGTCCGACTGGATCGAGGCCGGCGAGCTGACGGAGCCCGCGGTGTTCGAGGTCGCTGGGCTGCGCTTCGGGCTGCTCACCTGTTACGACCTCCGGTTCCCCGAGGTCGCCCGGCTCCTGGCGGTCGCGGGCGTCGACGCACTGGTCGTCCCGGCGGAGTGGGTGCGCGGTCCGCTCAAGGAGCATCACTGGACGACGCTGCTCGCGGCGCGCGCGATCGAGAACACGGTCTATGCGGTGGCGGCCGATCACCCGGCACCGATCGGAGTCGGGCATTCGCAGATCGTGGATCCGCAGGGGGTCGTCCTGGCCGGAGTGGGCAGCGCGCCCGGCATGGCGGTCGGCGTGATGGAGCGCTCGGCCGTCGAGCGGGTGCGGCAGGTGAACCCGGCGCTGCGCCTGCGCCGCTACGACGTCGTGCCGCGCTGAGGACCCGCGTCAGGCGGAGGCGAGGCGGCGGGCGGCCTCCTCGAGCACCTCGGTGCGTTTGCAGGCGGCGAAACGCACGAGTCCGGCGTAGTCGGCCCGATGCTCGGCCGACACGAAGGCCGTGAGAGGAATCGCGACGACGCCCGCCCGCTCCGGGAGGGTGCGGCAGAACGCCGCGGCATCCGACCCGCCGAGTGCGCTGGCGTCGGCCACCGTGAAGTAGCCGCCCCGGGGCGCGTGCACCACGAAGCCCGCGGCGCGCAGGCCGTCCCCGAGGATCTCGTGCTTGTGGGCCAGCGTGGTGGTGGCGTCGCGGAAGAACGCGTCGTCGAGGCGGAGTCCCCGTGCCACAGCCGGCTGGAACGGTGAGCCGTTCACATACGTGAGGTATTGCTTCACGGTGAGGACGGCGGTGATGAGCGCCGCAGGTCCGTGCACCCAGCCGATCTTCCATCCCGTGGCCGAGAAGGTCTTGCCCGCGGACGAGATGGTCAGCGTGCGCTCGGCCGCGCCGGGCAGGGTCGCGATCGGCGTGTGCGGGCCGTCGAAGGTCAGATGCTCGTACACCTCGTCGGTGACGATGACGGCGTCGTGGAGCTCAGCCAGCCGGACGATCTCGGCCAGCACCTCGGGGCCGAACACCGCTCCGGTCGGATTGTGGGGGTCGTTGACGAGGATGAGGCGCGTGCGGTCGGTGACGGTCGCGGCGAGCTGTGCGAGATCGGGCTGGAAGTCCGGCGCGCGCAGGGGGACGGTCCGCAGCCGGGCCCCGGCCAGGGCGACCGCTGCGGCGTAGGAGTCGTAGTACGGCTCGAACACCACGACCTCGTCGTCGGGGCCGTCGATCAGTGCCAAGAGCGTCGCGGTGAGCGCCTCGGTCGCGCCGGCTGTGACGATGACCTCGGTGTCCGGGTCGACCTCGAGACCGTAGAACCGCCGCTGGTGCTCGGAGATCGCGGTGAGCAGGTCGGGGACGCCTCGTCCCGGCGGGTACTGATTGGCGCCGGAGGCGATCGCTGCCCTCGCTGCCTCGAGCACCTCCGCCGGCCCGTCCTCGTCGGGGAAGCCCTGGCCGAGGTTGATCGCGCCGGTTCTGGCCGCCGCGGCGGACATCTCTGCGAAGATGGTGGGCGCGACGGTCCCGTCTGCGGACAGCAGGCCCGCACCGGCCGCCGTGCGCTGCCATGCGCCGGGTATGACACTCATGAAGAACAGGCTAAGGCCATAGCCGAAACTCACGCTCGACATACGAAACGCACAGGCACACGCGCCATCCTGAAGGGGCGTCGAAGGAGCAGACACCATGAACGAAGACAACCCCCAGGACCACACCGCACCCGCGTCGAGCGATGCCGTGCCCACCCCGCCCGTCCCGCCGATCCCGTCCGGCGACGGCCACTCGACCGCCGCCGGCCCGACCGCACCGAACGCGAACCACACGTCGGGGCCCGCGCCCGCGCAGGGACACGAGGTGCCGTCGACGTTCGCGTCGCACGCCCCGGTCGCCCCGATCGTCGCGCCGGTTCCGCACGGCCTCGCCGCGCCGGGCTCGACCCCGAACGCTCCGGGCGCCGCATTCGGCGTCCCCGCCACCGCGCCCTCCGGCGCCCACGCGCCGTCCGACGGCAACGCCCCCGCGGCGACGAAGGAGAAGTCCCGCGGAGGAACGCGCATCGCCGCGTTCGTCGTGGCGGCCGCCCTCGTGGGAGGTGTCGCCGGGTTCGGCGGCGGTGCGCTTCTCACGGGCTTGCAGGATCGCCCGTCGTCCGGCACCGCGCAGGGCCCGCAGACCGTCACCGTGAACAACCCCGGATCGGTCAACGAGACCACGGCCGTCGCCACCGCCGCCCTCCCCTCCGTCGTCACGATCGAGGTCGCGGGATCGCAGGAGGCCGGCAGCGGCTCCGGCGTGATCATCAGCAAGGACGGCTACGTGCTCACCAACACGCACGTCGTGACGCTCGGCGGTGCCGTGGCCGACCCGACCATCCGGGTGACCGCATCGGACGGCCGCATCTACGACGCCACGGTCGTGGGCACCGACCCGATCTACGACCTCGCGGTCATCAAGCTCACCGACGCGAAGGACCTCACCCCGATCGAGTTCGCCGACTCGTCGAAGCTCAACGTCGGAGACACCGCGGTCGCGCTCGGCGCCCCGCTCGGCCTGGCGAACTCGGTCACGACCGGTATCGTGAGCGCGCTGAACCGCAGCATCCAGATCGCCTCGTCGGCGCTGCCGGACTCCTCGTCCGAGGATGCGCCGGAGCAGCAGTCGCCACAGGAGGGCCAGGGCCCGTTCCAGTTCGACATCCCGGGCAGCGGCGGCCAGCAGATGACGGACTCCATCTCGGTGGCCGTGATCCAGACGGACGCCGCGATCAACCACGGCAACTCCGGCGGTGCGCTCGTCAACAGCAAGGGCGAGCTGATCGGGATCAACGTCGCGATCGCCAGCTCGGGCAACTCCGAGGACTCGGGATCGATCGGCATCGGCTTCGCGATCCCCTCGAACATCGCCAAGCGCGTGTCCGAGGAGATCATCGCCGACGGTGCCGCCACGCACGGGCTGCTCGGCGCCTCGGTCCGCGACGCCTCGGGTGTTGAGGGAGCCACGGTGTCCGGGGCGTACATCGCCGACGTCACGCCCGGGGGCGCCGCGGCGGACGCCGGTCTGAAGGCCGATGACGTGGTCACCGAGTTCAACGGCGTCCCCATCACGGGCGCAACCGACCTCACCGCGCAGGTGCGCGCGGCGGCTGCGGGCAGCAAAGCCACCGTCACCTACGTGCGCGGCGGCAAGGAGTACGACGTCGACCTGACGCTCGGGACGCTCGCCGGCTGAGGCACCCTGCTCCGGACGGAGGGACGCCACCTCGCGCGATAGGCTCGCGGGGTGGCGTCCTTCTCTTTCGGCACCGGCAATGCGGCCAAGCTGCTCCGCATCCCGCTGTACGCCCTCGGACGCCTCGGCACACTGCTCGTCCCCCGGGGCCGGCGCTGGGTCTTCGGCTGCGGCGCCGGGATCGGCGACGGAGCTCTTGCGCTCCAGCGTCACGCCGCCGCTCTCGGTCACGACACGCTCTGGCTCACGGCCGACGACCGCGAGGCGCGCGACGCCGCTGCGCTGGGCATCCGCACCGTTCCCCGCTCGGGGCTGCGCGGCTGGTGGGCGACCGCGCGGGCCGGAGTCGTCGTGGTCACGCACGGACTCGGTGATGTGAACCGGTACGCGAACGGCGGTGCGTTCGTGGTGCAGCTGTGGCACGGCATCCCGCTCAAGCGCATCGGGCTCGACTCGCCCGCGACGACACAGGTTCCGCCGGTTCCGGGTGCCCCGCTGCTGCGGCGCCTCATCGGGGTGCTCTACCGCGCAACGGCGCAGCGCATCCGTGTGCTGCCCGCGGCGTCCGACCGGGCCCGCGGGCGCCTGGAGTCGGCATTCGGACTGGGCGACGACCGGGTCGTGGTGACCGGCGAGCCGCGGGTGGACGTGCTCTCGGCCGGCACCGAGACGGAACGCCGCGCGGCGGCGCGCGCCGTGCTGGCCGGTGCCGCGGGGGAGTTGCCGCCCGCCGCTCGGGTGCTGCTGTATGCGCCGACGTGGCGTGACGGCGCTCCCGATCCGTCCGTCCCGACCGCTCAGGAGTGGATCGAGGTCGTGCGGCTGCTGGAGCGCCACGATGCTGTGCTCCTGGTGCGGTCGCACCCCCTGGGCGCCGGCTCCTACGCGCCGCCCCTGCCGACCGCCAGGGTCCGGATGCTGCCGAGCGCGGTGCTCCCCGATGTAACACCGGCTCTCGCCGCGGTCGACGTGCTGGTCACGGACTACTCGTCGCTGGCGTACGACGTCGGACTGCTGCGCATGCCGGTCGCGTTCCTGGCGCCCGACGCGGAGGAGTACGCCCGCACCCGCGGCTTCTATGGACGCTACGCGGATGTCGCCACGACCGGTGCGGCCGAGGGATGGCAGGCGCTGCTGTCAGAGCTCGACGCGCTCCTGGGGGATCCCGCCGCCTTCGCCGATGCCGCGACGCGGTCCGCTACGCTCAGCGCGGAGATGCACGCGTTCCGCGACGGGGAGAACACCCGTCGCGTCTACCGGGCGATCCGCTCGCGGGGTGTGCCCGCGCCGAAGGGAGCAGCATGACGACGGCCCGCATCGATGTCGAGGCGGAGGCGCTGATCATCGCCGGGCCCGGCCAGCGACCCGGTATCGCCGAGCTCGCAGGACCGCGGGCACGGGTGTCCGCCCGCCTGACCGGTGGCGGCAAGACGTGGAAGGCGACGTTCCCGCTGCAGGCGTCGCGGTGGGGCGGGCCCGAGCTGCCGCTGCCGTCGGGCGAGTACGCGCTGTCGATCGAGGGCGTGGATGTGACGGAACTCCGCATCGCTCCCGTCGTGCTGCGTGGCGTGCGGATCGCGGTCGACGGCGCCACGGTGCGCATCGCGGCGCCGATCGATCCGGTGTACGACACCCCGGAGGGGCGATCGACGCTCGAGGAGCGCTACGTGTCGCAGGCCGGCGGCACCGAGAACGCGGTGTTCTTCGAGAGCTTCTACGGCCGCAGCGTCGGCTGCAACCCGCGGGCCATCGACCGCGAGCTCGCGCAGCGGGCGCCGGAGGTGCGGCGCTACTGGAGCGTGGTCGATCTGTCGGTCGCCGTGCCCGATGGTGCGATCGCGGTGGTGGAGGGCAGCCCGGAGTGGTGGCGTGCCCGCGGTGCCGCACGTCTGCTGATCGTGAACGACTGGCTGCGCCGACGGTTCGCGCGCAAGCCGGGACAGAAGGTGCTGCAGACGTGGCACGGCACCCCGCTCAAGCGGCTCGCCCTGCACCGCCCCGGCTTCGACCCGCGCCGCATGGCGGCCGTGGTGAAGGAATCGCGGCGGTGGGACGTGCTGCTGGCGCAGAACACCTACGCCGAGCGCATCCTCCGCAAGGCCTACGCGTTCTTCGGTCGTCCGATCTGGGTCGACGGCTACCCCCGCAACGACGCGCTGATCACGGGCGACCCTGCGGCGGTGCGTGCGGCGCTCGGCATCGGCGACGAGGAGCGCGTGCTGCTGTACGCGCCCACCTGGCGTGACGACCGCGCGGAGATGGTCGACTTCGTCGACCCCGAGCTCCTCGCCCGTCAGGCGAACGCGGTGGTGCTCGTCCGCGGGCACTCCCGCACGCTCGAGCAGGGGAGGGACAGGGCAGGGGCCCGTGTGATCGATGTCACGGGCTACCCGGAGACATCCCAGTTGCTGCTCGCCGCCGACGCCCTCGTCACCGACTACTCGTCGGTGATGTTCGACTTCAGCGTGACCGGCAAGCCGCTCTACTTCCTGGTCCCCGACCTCGACCACTACCGCGGGCAGCTGCGCGGGTTCTACTTCGACCTCGCCGAGCGGGCTCCCGGTCCGCTGGTGCGCACGCAGGACGAGCTGGTGGCGGCGCTCGACGATCCCGAGCACGAGCAGAGGTACGCGGAGCGCTATGCGGCGTGGCGTCGGCAGTTCAACACGCGCGACGACGGGCACGCGGCGCGACGGGTCGTTGACCGCATCCTCGACCTGGGGTTCGTGACCCGCTGATCACCCCGTAGGTCAGGGCAGCGGCGTGTTGCGGCTGCCCAGGCGCGAGGCGTCCACCGTGTCTCTGGCACCGCGCAGCACGCCGGTCAGGAACCCGAGCCCCCAGGACAGGTGCATGGTGGGCAGCACCGCGAGAGTCCACAGTCGTTGCCGCAGGTCTCCGCCGCCGCGCGCACAGGCGACGGCCACCACGAGCAGGACGTACAGGATGATCGGACCGTAGACGAGCACGGACGCCAGGATCGACGCCACCCCGCCGAGCACGCCCGTGAGCTGCAGCACGCCGACGACCACCGCCAGCACCACGAGCAGCACGAGGGCGGGCGGCGCGAAGTAGCGGAGGCCGTTGCTGCGGCCGAACCGCCGGACGAGCTCCCCACGCCACGCCCCGGTCGCTCGGAACTGTCGCGCCAGGCGCAGCCAGTTCTCGCGCGGCCAGTAGGTGACGGACAGCTCCGGGTCGAACCAGACCGCGTGGCCCGCCTGCCGGATGCGCAGGTTGAGCTCCCAGTCCTCGCCGCGGCGGATGGTCTCGTCGAACAGGCCGACCTCGTCGAGCACCGCGCGGCGCATCACCCCGAGGTAGGCCGACTCGGCCTCGCCCTCGGTGCGGCCTCCGTGGTACGCGCCTCCGCCGAGTCCGACGGGGGAGTTGTAGAGCCGGGCGACGGCCTTCTGGAACGGCGTGCGGCCCTCCGCGTGCATGACGCCGCCCACGTTCGCCGCTCCCGTGCGTGCGAGCGTCTGCAGGGCGTGGGCCGCGTAGCCGGGGGCGAGTTCGGAGTGCGCGTCGACCCGGACGATCGTGGGGTAGCGGCTTGCGCGGATGGCGGCGTTGAGTCCGACCGGGATGTGGGCGGCGGGGTTCTCGACGAGCCGGATGCGGTCGTCGGCGGCGGCCAGACCGCGTGCCAGCTCGGTCGTGCCGTCGGAGGAGGGGCCGAGAGCGAGGACCAGCTCGGTCGGACCCCCGACCTCCTGCGCGAGGACGGACTCGACCGCGTGCCGAAGGTAGGCGCGCTCGTTGAGCACCGGCATCACGAACGACACTCCGGTCGCGGGGTCGGTCGTCTTCTCTGGGGGCACACGTCGATCATGTCACGGCGGCTCCCTCGCTGGCTGAGGGCTGTCCACCGCTCGCGTCCCTCCGCCGGGAGGGGCGCGAGCGACGAACTATCCTGGAGGGATGGGTGCACTGTCTGATGCGAAGAAGGCCTACCGTCTGCTGCGACGGGCACTCGAGTCCCGCTCTGCCGTGCAGCGCGTGCGCCGTCGGCTCGCCGAACGGGAACCCTATCCGCCCGAGCACTTCCAGATCGCGGTGTACTTCGCCGACGGTGCGGTCAACATGTACCAGATGCGCCAGTGGTACCGACCCCTCGCGGAGCTCTCGAAGCGCTGGCCCGTCGTGGTGCTCTCGCGCCAGGCGACGGGAGCCGAGAAGCTGCTCGACGAAGATGCACCTCCCGTCGCGTTCGTCCCGAAGGTGCGCGATCTGGAGCGTTTCATCGCGACGCAGGACATCCGCATCGTGCTGTACGTCAACCAGAACACCCGGAACTTCCAGATGTTCCGCTACGGTCGCCGCTGGCACGTGTTCATCAACCACGGCGAGTCCGACAAGATGTACATGACCACGAACCAGTACAAGGCGTACGACTGGGCGTTCGTGGCAGGGCAGGCCGCCCGCGACCGGCTGTCGCGCACGCTGTGGGACTACGACGTGGACCGTCGCACGATCGAGATCGGCCGCCCGCAGGCCGACCACTACTCGGGCGTGCTGCCCTACGCACCCGACGACAGGATCGTGGTGCTCTACGCGCCGACGTGGGAGGGCGACCGGCCGAGCGCCCACTACGGGTCGATCGCCTCGCACGGCGAGGCGCTCGTGTCGGCGCTGCTCGCGAGCGGCCGTCATCGTGTGATCTACCGGCCCCATCCGCGCAGCGGTGTGGTGGACGAGGCCTACGGTGCCGCGCACCGCCGGATCCTCGCGGCGATCGCTGCCGCCAACGCGGCCGATCCCGCCGCGCAGCACGTGTACGACGACGGTCCCGAGCTGGGGTGGCAGCTCGCGGCGGCCGATGTCGCGGTGGTCGACATCTCCGCGATGGTCTACGACCGGCTCGCAGCCGGCAAGCCGCTGATGATCACCCGCCCCGTCGACCCGGAGGCCGCCGTCGACACCACCGGCTACCTCTCCGATTGCGAGTGGCTGACGGTCGAGGGTGCGACTGACATCGTCTCCGAGGTCGACCGGGTGCGGGCCGACGAGGCGGCCGTCGCGCGGCTGCGCATGTGGGTGCAGCACTACTTCGGCGACACCACCCCCGGAGTCGCGACCGCGAAGTTCCACGGGGCGATCGAACAGCTCATGCAGGAGTGGGATCGCTGGCGCGCCCACGAGGTGGGAACCGTGCGCGACGATCAGAACGACGACGACGAGGAAGCCGAGGACGAGGACGCATGAGCCTCGATCTGCCGCGCACCGCCGCAGTCGCCTCCCGGCTCGTGGTCGTCGAGGCCACCGGCTCGACGAATGCCGACCTGCGCGCTTCCGCGGCAGATCAGCGGGCCTGGCCGCACCTGTCCGTGCTCGTCACGGAGGATCAGACGGCGGGGCGCGGACGCCTGGATCGCACCTGGGTCGCGCCCGCCGGTACCGCGCTCGCGGTCTCGGTGCTCCTCCGTGACCTTCCCCGTGATCCGGCTGTTCGCGGCTGGATCCCGCTCGCCGCCGGGCTCGCACTGGCCGATGCGGTCGCCGCACAGCTGCCCGCCTGCGAGGTCGCCGTGAAGTGGCCCAATGACGTGCTGGTCAACGGTGCGAAGATCTCCGGGATCCTGGCGGAGGCGACTGCCGACGCCGTGGTGGTCGGCGCAGGGGTGAACACGCGCATGTCGCGGGAACAGCTGCCGGTGCCGACAGCCACCTCGTTCGCAGCGCAGGACGCCGCCGTCGACGAGGACCTGCTGCTCGTCACCTACCTCATGGGGCTCGACCGGTGGCTGACCGCGCTCGCCGCGGGGGAGGACGCCCTCACCAGCGGACTGCACGCCGCGGTGACGGCGCGCTGTGCGACCGTCGGCCAGGCGGTGCGCGTCTCGTTGCCCGACGGCAGCTCTCTCGAAGGAACCGCCGGCGCCCTCGACCCGGACGGGCGGCTGCTCGTGGTCGCCGACGGCGCGACGCGCGCGGTCTCCGCGGGCGACGTGGTGCACGTGCGGCCCGCGTGACGCGGGACACGCCGCCCGGCGACCGGCGTTGTCGGTGTCCCGGGGCACAATGGTGGGGTGACCCAGCCCGTGACGCTCGGCGGGCGGCCGCTGATGCCGCCGCCCGGGGCCCCCGCCGAAGAGCTGCTGATCGCGCGCTTCCGTAGCCACGCGCGACGCCTGTTCTGGTCCGCAGTGGTGCTCATCGCGACGTTCGGGCTCACTGCCTACCTGTACGGCAACCTGCCGGCCGGGTTCGAGAACTGGATGCTGCTCGCCGCAGCCGGCGCCGTGGTCCTGCTCGCGGTCGTGGTCCCCTTCGTCGTCTGGTACTCGCGCACCACCACCATCACGACGCGACGGGTGATCGCGCATCAGGGCATCGGTTCCCGGCAGCGCAGGGAGATGTCGCACGCGCGTGGGTACACGATCGGGGTGCGCCGCGGACCGCTCCAGCGCCTGTGGGGGTGCGGCACCGTGACGCTGTCCAACGGCGTCGACGCTCCGCTGCGGCTGCCGAACGTCCCGAACGTGACCCTGGTGCACGAGACGCTGGCGGACCAGATCGAGGTCGGGCAGATCCTCGCGCACCGCGACGCACAGGCCACCGCCGACGACACCGACGCCCTCTGACCCGCGTTCCCTCGCGCGCCCTCGAGTGCGGAAGAATGGGACCAACGAATGGAGGCGGCACATGGCGTTGCGCGTTGGCGTGATCGGCGGAGGACAGCTGGCACGGATGATGATCGCTCCGGCGGTCGAGCTCGGGATCGACCTGCGGGTGCTCGCGGAGGACGAGGGCATGTCCGCCGGGCTCGCGGCCACGGCCGTCGGCGACTACCGCGACCTCGCGACGGTCCGCGCGTTCGCCGAGGGTGTCGACGTCATCACCTTCGATCACGAGCACGTGCCGCAGGACGTGCTGCGGGCCCTCGTCGCCGACGGCGTCGCGGTGCACCCGGGGCCCGACGCGCTCCAGTTCGCCCAGGACAAGCTCGCGATGCGTGCCCGTCTCGCCGACCTCGGGGTGCCGCAGCCCGAGTGGGCAGCGGTGCGGAACGTCGCCGAGTTGCAGTCCTTCCTCGACGCCCAGGGTGGCGCGGCCGTGGTCAAGACCCCGCGGGGTGGCTACGACGGCAAGGGCGTGCGCGTCGTCCGCTCCGCCGACGACGCACGGGACTGGCTGGACGCCCTCGGTGAGGGGGAGGCACTGCTCGCTGAAGAGCTCGTGCCGTTCGTCCGCGAGCTCGCCCAGCAGGTCGCCCGGCGCAGCGGGGGAGAGATGATCGCGTACCCCGTGGTCGAGACCGTCCAGCGCGATGGGGTGTGCGCCGAGGTCATCGCGCCCGCCCCGGCCGCCGGCGATCGGCTGGTCGAGGTGGCGGAGGGGATCGGACGCACCATCGCGGAGGGTCTCGGCGTCACCGGCATGCTCGCGGTCGAGCTGTTCGAGACCGACGACGAGCGCATCCTCGTCAACGAACTGGCCATGCGTCCGCACAACAGCGGGCACTGGAGCCAGGACGGCGCCGTGACCGGACAGTTCGAGCAGCACCTGCGCGCGGTCGCCGACCTGCCGCTGGGCAGCACCGCTCCTCGCGCGTCGTGGTCGGTGATGGTGAACATCCTCGGCGGCCCGATCGGTGCCACGCTCGACGAGCGGTTCGCGTCGGCGATGGCGGAGCACCCCGGCGCCAAGATCCACACGTACGGCAAGGCGCCGCGTCCGGGTCGCAAGGTCGGACACGTCAACGTCGCCGGGGAGGACCTGGACGACGCGGTGTACGTCGCTCGGGCGGCCGCCGCGCACTTCGCGTGACGCGAGGCGGACGGGACCTGGGCGCAGCCGCGTGCCGCTGGGGTGTTCTCCCAGCGCGAGCCCGTAGCCTGTTCTGGTGACAGAGCCACTTCACTCCTCCGCTGCGCCCGTGGTCGGCGTCGTCATGGGGTCCGACTCCGACTGGCGCGTCATGAGTGACGCCTCGCAGGCCCTGACGGACTTCGGGATCCCGCACGAGGTCGAGGTGGTCTCGGCGCACCGCACCCCCGACAAGCTCATGTCGTATGCGCGGGAGGCCCGCGCGCGAGGGCTCCGCGTGATCATCGCGGGGGCCGGCGGAGCGGCCCATCTGCCCGGGATGCTCGCGTCGATGACGCCGCTGCCCGTGGTCGGTGTTCCCGTGCCGCTCGCGTACCTCGACGGCATGGACTCGTTGCTGTCGATCGTGCAGATGCCGGCGGGGATCCCCGTGGCGACCGTCTCGATCGGCGGGGCCCGCAACGCCGGCCTCCTGGCCGCCCGCATCCTCGGCGCCGCCGACGCGGAGCTCGCCGACCGGGTCGAGGCCTACGCCGCCGATCTCGAGTCGCAGGTCGCGGCGAAGAACGAACGGCTGAAGGACTCGCTGTGACCCTTGCGCCTCCGCGCGCACGACAGCGCCCGATCATCGAGACCCGGCCGCTGCGGCACCCGGACTCCACCGACCCCGGGATGATGTCGAAACGCGGGTGGTGGCTCATCGCGATGAACCTTCTTCTTCCGGGGTCCGCTCAGGTGCTGGCGGGCAACCGCCGTCTCGGTCGGTTCGGTCTCGGCGCCACGCTCACGGCCTGGCTGCTGGTGATCGTGACCGTCGGTCTCGCCCTGTTCGCCCGACCGGTCCTCCTGTGGCTCACGGTCGCCGGCGGGTTCTTCTCCGCCGTGGTGCTGACGATCGTCCAGGTGCTGCTGGTGGCGTACGTGGTGCTGTGGATCGTGCTGACCCTCGACACCCTGCGCCTCGTGCGGCTGGTCAAGGTCCCCAACCCCTCGCGGCTGGCGATCCCCGTGGTGGCGCTCGTGCTCCTCGGTCTGGTCGGCGGCGCCGCCGGTTACGCCGCGACATCGGTGGGATCCGTGCGGGGAACCGTCGGGGCGATCTTCGGGCAGAGCGGACCGAGCCTCCCGCCGAGCGACGGCTACTACAACATCCTCCTGCTCGGTGCGGACAGCGGGGACGGCCGCGACTCCATGCGTTTCGACAGCATCTCGGTCGTGTCGGTGAACGCCGAGACCGGTGCGGTCACGATCACGGGCATTCCGCGTGAGCTCCCGAATGCGCCGTTCAGCGACGGCAGTCCCATGCAGGCGCAGTACCCGAACGGATTCGAGGGGCACAGCTCGTCGACCTGCGGGTGGAACGGCTGGATGAACCACGTGCGTTACGCCGCAGAGGTGTGCCGGGACGACGGAGGAGCGGAGCTGTACCCGAAGGCGGTCGCCCAGGGCTCCGAGCCGGGCATCGAAGCGACGAAGGATGCCGCCGAGGGCGTCCTCGGGATCGAGATCCCGTACTACGTGTTCGTCGACATGCACGGCTTCGCCGACCTGGTCGACGCGCTGGGCGGGGTCGATATCAACGTCACCGAGCGTCTCCCGAAGGGCGGTCCGCCCGAGGGATGGACCGGGACGGACGTGAACGAGTGGGCGATCGGCTGGATCGAGCCGGGACAGCAGCACATGGACGGCGACACGGCGCAGTGGTACGCCCGCTCGCGCTACACGACCAGCGACTGGGACCGCATGAAGCGGCAGCGGGAACTTCAGGAGGCGATCCTGGCTCAGTTCACGCCGCAGACCGTGCTGACGCGGTTCAACGAGGTCGCCGCGGCGGGCACGGCGTTGATCAGCACCGATCTGCCCCAGGACAAGCTTCCGGAGTTCTTCGATCTGATGCTCAAGGCGAAGGAGCAGCAGGTCACGACGATCGAGCTGACCCCGGATTCGGGCGTGGACGAGCACAACCCCGACTACGGGTACATCCACCAGATGATCCAGCAGGCGCTGCACCCGCCGACGTCGACCCCCACGCCCAGCCCCTGACGGAGGGGGCCCGCTCCGCGTGGGCATGGCGCAGCCCACGGGCGACGCTCCCGAGGGTCGTCGCCCGTGGGCGTCCGGTGCAGCACCGGATTCGCCAGACGACGGTGATCGGAGGGGGAGGGATCACCGTCGTCCAGCCGACCACCGCGCGAGGCGGCAGCCAGGCTCAGGCGCGCTTGCGGCGAACGATCCCGGTGGCGACGAGCGCCCCACCGGCGACCAGGGCGGCAGCTCCACCGCCGAGCACCCACGGCGAGACCGAGCCGCCGGTGAGCGCGAGCTCCATGCCGCCGCCGGTCAGGGGCAGCTCGGTACCCGCGGGTGCGACGGCAGGGTCGTGATCGCAGCTGGACGCGGCGTCGTGGCCGTGCGACACGGTGATCGTGGCGGTGTACGGACGCGAGCCCCCGAAGGCGACGGCGTAGGAGCCCTCACCGTCGGCCGGCGGGCGGAACGTCAGCGTCATGCTGCCGTCGGCGCCGGCGGTGTTGCCGGAGGTCGCGGCCTTGCCCGCGTTCTTGCCGGAAACGGAGACCGCCACGTTCTCGGACGGCAGGAAGTACCCGGGGCCGAAGACGATGGTGGAGACCTCGCACACGTCGATGATCGGGTCGCCGACCTTCACACCGGGAGGCGAGGGGTACGAATCGCTCGATGCGTCCGGAATCGTCGGCGCAGCGGTTGCGATGGTCGGCGCGACGAGTACCAGCGCGCCAGCGGTAAGGCTGATGGCAGCCAGTTTCTTCAGCATGATCTCTCCCCAGAAATGTCACGCGGAATCGCCTCCGGACACACCCCTGCGTCCGACTGCGTGAGGTCTCCTGCCCCCACGGCAGGTTCACAGACCCCAGTTATTCCCCAGTGAGATGACAGTACCCCATTCGAGGGAGATTGTCACGAACCGCAGTGGAGTGTGTCCTTGGTCAGCTCCGGCCCCGTGATCAGGGGGGTGTGCAGCACCTCGGTGAGCCGCTGACCGGCACCCGTGCCCTGGAACTCGACGGTGATGGTGGTCGACTCGCCGGGCGCCAGCTGCACCTCGTGCTGCACGACGGACCGGTCGCCGAGCATCGCCGTCTGCACGCCGTCGTCCTCACCGTCCCTGTCCACGTGGGACGGGGTGGCGCCCTCGGGGCCGTACACCGCGATGAGCGTGCGCACGGTGCCGGGCGGCACGCCGTAGAACCCGTCGCCCGTCACGTACGGGGGCAGGGAGGTCGCCGCGTCGGCGGGTGCGGTGTTCGTCCAGGTGACGGTGATCTGCGTGGTCGGCTCTCCGTCGCAGCGCCCGACGGCGGTCGCGATCGTGGCGCGCGTGTAGTAGTCCATCTTCGCGCCGGTGCCGTCGTTGAACAGCACGCCCACGTGACTCGTGTCGGCCGAGTCCGGGGGGATCGTGCCGCCGAGGGCGCTCGCGGCGAGCAGGGTCTCCTCGTCCTCGTGCGCGCTCCAGATGCGGATCCGACCCTCGCCCGCGGCATCGGCCAGCGCGCCGATCAGAGCCTGGGGATCGCCGCCCGACAGGGCTGCTCCGAACAGGCCGCCGGCTGCAAGAGCGAAGATGTCATCCTGTGCCACGGGGTCGGGGACGGCCGCGTAGATCTCGGACAGCAGAATGCTCGTGATCGTGTCGGACGTCGCCGTGAAGGGCCCGAACGTCAGGTCGCCCGTGACCTCCATCAGATGCTCGGCGACCAGGGCGTCCACGGCGATCACCCCGTCGACCTGGCCACCGAAACGCCCGACCCACCGTGCCGCGATCGTCTCGCCGGCCTCGCGGAAGTCGGGGATGCTGGTGATG
Source organism: Microbacterium sp. NPDC055502 (assembly GCF_053643635.1). Taxonomy (NCBI): domain Bacteria; kingdom Bacillati; phylum Actinomycetota; class Actinomycetes; order Micrococcales; family Microbacteriaceae; genus Microbacterium; species Microbacterium sp. NPDC055502. The sequence continues at coordinate 81,719 of NZ_JBSHKJ010000002.1, forward strand.
TTCTGCAGGAACCGTCCTGGGCGATCCTCGAACAGCGCCGTGGTGGACTCGCTCACCGGGAGGGGGACATCGAGGGCGGGGAAGTCGCGCGTCGATGCCTGGCTCTGCAGGGTCACCCGCCCGTTCTCGGCGTGCAGCAGGGCGATCGAGCCGATGATGCCGCCCGAGGAGCGCAGTTCGGCGTTGTTCTGCATCGCGAGCACGTACGTGCGCGGCCCGTCGCCGCCCAGCATCGTGGGCAGGAGCACGGCAGCGCCGTGCAGCGAGCCCACGACCGTCGCCGCCTGCGTGACGGATCCTCGCATCTGACGGATGGCATCGGCGAGAGGGGGCAGCGTCGCATCGGCGTCGATGCGCTTGGCTCGGTCGTCGGCGGAGGTGAGCGACGCCGCGGCGGCGGCCAGGGGCTCCTCGACCTGGGCGAACGGCGCGAGGTTGATCGCGCCGTCGGTGAAGCCCAGGCTCGACAGGTCGAGATCGGCGCCGACTTGCAGCAGGGGTCGCAGCGCCTCGGTCGATACGTCGTCCGCGATCTCGGCGATCTCGCTGACGGCCTGGAAGTTCGGACCGACCCACGGCAGGACGCCGAACGCGTGCCAGATCGGATCGGAGGTGAGGTCATGGGCGGAGGCCGCGTTGCGGGCGATGGCATCGGAGATGGGCTCCGCGCCGTCGAGATCGCCCTCCGCGATCGCCTGCTTCAGCTGGGTCGCGCCCTTCGCGACCTGACGCAGATCGTCCACCGCGCCGATGCCGCGGACCGTGACCCAGCCGATGGCGATCACGAGCAGCGTCAGGAGGATGCCGATGGTCCATCCGATCCATCGGCGTCGGGCAGGAAGTCGGCCATCGCTCACTCGAGCATTCAAGCACGGTGGGTACGCGCGAGGCCATGGAGCGCGCACGTGAGGTCATGCGTTGCTGTGGGAACGCTGAAATTGCGGACCGGCGGGCGGTGCGCTCCACGGCTCCGCAGCATGCCGCGGTTAGCCTGAACCCATGGGTGCTCGGCTGCGTGTGGTTCTGGATCAACTGGTGCACGTCGTGGACCAGGACCAGGCCACGGCGGCACGTGAGCTGACGGCGGGGCTCGTCGCGACGGCCCCGTCCGGCTGCGCGGTCGACGCGATCGTACCGGCGGGCGCGCAAGTGGACGTCACCGGGGTCGACGAGGTGCGCACGCTCGGTCTCGGTCGCCGGGAACTGGCGGCCTCGTGGCAGCTGGGCATCGCTCCGGGTGTGGGCGGCGGGATGATCCATGCGCCCACGCTGATGGCGCCGCTCGTGCGCCACGACAGGGTGCACGACCACGATCAGACCACCGTGACGGTGTGGGACCTGTGCGCCTGGGACGACCCGGGCGCCCTGTCGAAGTCGGCCGTGGCCTGGCAGCGCGGCATGCTCCGCCGTGCCGCGCGGCACGCGGACGCCGTGGTCGTGCCGACCCACGCCGTGGGGGAGCGTCTGGCCGAGATCGCCCGACTCGGCGACCGGATCCGCGTCATCGCCGGCGCACCGCCGCACGATTTCGCCGTGCCTGCCGACGCCGAGTCCCGGCGGGGCGCGCTGTCCCTGCCGTCGGAGTACATCGTCCTGACCGGATCGGCGGACACCCTCGCGGCGGGGTTCCGTGGAGCCGTCGCCGCCGGCGTCGATGCCGTGGTGCTCGACGCCCCGGAGGGCTCGGAGCCGCGGCTGGCCGAGGTCGCCTCCGCCGCAGGCCTGCCCGAACGGCGCGCGCACGTGCGCGGTGCGCTGTCGGCAGCGGACCGCGCTGCCGTGCTCTCGGGGGCGTCCGCCTACGCGGCGACGAGGACGGTCGCGGGGTGGCCGTGGCGCGCCGTCGAGGCGCTCACCGTCGGGGTGCCCGTCGTGGCGAGCGATACCGGATGCCACCGTGACGTGATCGCGGACGGCGGGATGTTCGCCGCGCCGGACGACCTGCCCGACGCGCTCGCCGATGCGGCGGGCAACGGTTCTGCGCGCTTGCGGGTGCTCGCATCGGACCGCTCGCGCGCGTTCTCCTGGGCGGGCGCGGCGGAGAGGGTGTGGAGCCTGCACGCCGACCTGTGAACGGCTGAGAAGACGCTGCACAATCGGGCGACACGCCGAATTCCCCTGGTGGAAACGTCGCAACAGTGGCATCATCTCGCAACTTCCGTCACACTGGTCACATGTCTCGACGTGCCCCACGCTCGCGAAACACCCTGAGGACCTCCCGACTCCTCACCTGTTTCCTCGCCGTCTCCGCCCTCCTCGTCGGCACCGTCGTGCCGGCCACCGCCGCGACGGCCGCCGCTTCCGCCTCCGCGCCCGTCGCCCGCGCGGTCGGCGCCCCCGCGGCGTCGGGGATCGCGAAGAGCACGCTCGCCGGCTTCACGCCCGGCAACATCATCAGCGACGCCGTCTTCACCAATAAGGACACGATGACGGAGGCGCAGATCCAGGCCTTCTTCAACGCGCGCGTCTCGCGGTGCCTCGGCGGCACCGACGAGGACGGTCGTCCCATCGTGTGCATCAAGGACTTCAAGATGACCACGGTCACTCGGGCCGCCGACCAGTACTGCGACGGATACACCGGCGCCGCGAACGAGAGTGCCGCGCGCATCATCTACCGTGCAGCGCAGTCGTGCGGGATCAACCCGCAGGTGCTCATCGTGATGCTCCAGAAGGAGCAGAGCCTGGTCAACCACACGTGGCCCAGCGCCTGGCGCTACGACATCGCGCTCGGACAGGGCTGCCCGGACGACGCGCCCTGCGACCCGCAGTACGTCGGCTTCTTCCACCAGATCTACGGCGCCGCCCGCCAGATGCAGATCTACATGGAGGGCAAGTGGTTCCAGTACTACGCGCCCGGCCGCACCTGGAACATCCTCTTCAACCCGAACCGCGCGTGCGGCTCCTCGCCGGTGTACATCGCCAACAAGGCGACCTCGGCCCTCTACTACTACACGCCGTATCAGCCGAACGCCGCGGCGCTGCGCGCCGGATACGGCGACGGCGACACCTGCTCGGCCTACGGCAACCGCAACTTCTACAACTACTTCACCGACTGGTTCGGCTCCACCCAGGCGCCCCAGGTGCCCTCGCTCGCCTCGGTCAGCTCCTCGTCGTACATGGTCGGCGTCGACAGTGCCGGCGTGCTGTGGGGATACCCGTTCGCGAAGAACGTGTGGGGCAACCGCAAGCAGCTCGCGAGCGGCCTGACCGGGGTCAGCGCGGCCATGGTGGTCGGCGATCTCGACGGCAGCGGCACGCGCGACCTCATCATCCGCCAGGGCAACGGCGTCTCGGTGATGCGCGGCAGCGGCGCCAGCTTCTCGGCACCGCAGTCGCTGAACCTGGACTGGAGCGGCGTGGTGCTCTCCACCGCCGCGGGCGACCTCGACGGCGACGGCATCCCCGACGTGCTCACCACCGCCAAGAACGGCGACCTCATGCTGTGGCGCGGCAACGACAAGGGCGGCCTCCTGCCTGCGATCCGCGTCGGCTGGGGGTGGGCAGGCATGAACATGCTCGTCGGCAACATCGACCTCAACGGCGACGGCAACCCCGACCTCATCGGCAGGGACGCCGCCGGTCGACTGTTCGCCTACTACGGAGACGGCGGCGGCGGCTGGACCGGCTCCCGTCAGCTCGGGCAGGGCTGGGGCGGCATGACCGCGATCTTCGTGCCGGGCGACTTCACGGGCGACGGCGTCAACGACGTGGCGGCGCGCACCGCGAACGGCGACCTCTACATGTACCCCGGCGACGGACGGGGAGCGATCACGTCGAGCGGCAAGATCGGCAACGGCTGGCAGATCCTGTCGGCGCTGACCGGTTCGGGCGACCTCGTCACCAAGCCGCGGGCCATGCCATCGGGCGTGGGCGACGTCGACCGTGACGGCGGACCCGACGTGCTCGGGCTCACGGCACAGGGGAACCTCAACCTCTACCGCGGGAACGGCGCCGGTGCCTGGCGCGGCTCCCAGCAGATCGGCTCGGGGTGGACGGCGGGCGACCGACTGATCCCCATGGGCGACTTCAACGGCGACGGGTACCGCGACCTCGGTCGGGTGACCCCCGACGGACGGCTCTGGCTGATCCCCGGTGTCGCGGGCGGCTACGGGCAGCCCGTCGTGATCGGCAACGGCTGGCAGAACCACACGCTCCTCGTGGGCGGCATCGACTTCGACGGCGACCGCAACACCGACATGATCGCGCGCAACTCCGCCGGCCACCTCGTGTACTACCGCGGTGACGGCAGGGGCGGCTGGGCGAGCCAGGCCATCCAGATCGGCTACGGCTGGGGCGGCTTCGACATGGCCGTCAACGGCGGCGACTTCGACGGCGACGGTCGGGCGGACCTCATCATGCGCACGACCGACGCGCGCCTGTGGGTGTACCCGACCAACGGCACGGGCGGCTGGGGCACGCCGCGTCAGATCGGTGTCGGGTGGGGCGGCTTCAACGCCCTGTTCAGCCCCGGCGACTTCGACGGCGACGGCACCTCCGACCTCCTCGGGCGGCACACGAACGGCAACCTCTACCTGTTCCGCGGTGACGGCCGTGGCGGCTGGGGCGCGAGCGGCGTGATCGGGAACGGCTGGAACACGCTCACCGCCCTCGGCTGAGCGCGTGCCGTGAAGGCGTCCGGACGGGTGCCATAGGATACTGGAGTGCGCCGCGGCGACCGCCGCCGCAGCTGAATGAGTGGGGCCGTGACAGATACCCGAGATCTTTTCGCCGTCGTCCCGCGTTCCTCCTTCGACACCCCCGGCACGAGTCGCGGTCTGATCGATGTGGTGCGCTGGCGGTATCTGCTGTACCTGCTCGTGCGGACCGGCGTCACCACCCGCTACCGCAACTCGGTGCTCGGCTGGACCTGGTCGTACGTGCGACCCGGGGCGCAGTTCCTGGTGTTCTGGGTGGTCCTCGGATTGTTCCTCAGCCTGAACAGGAACATCGAGAGCTACCCCGTCTACCTGTTCTCGGGCATCGTCGTCATCAACCTCTTCTCCGAGGCGTTCAAGAACGCGACGACGTCGATCGTGAACAACGCCCCGCTCGTGCGGAAGGTGTTCCTGCCGCGGCAGCTCTTCGCCGTCTCCGCCGTGCTGGTGGCGTTCATCCACTTCCTCCCGCAGCTGGCCCTGCTGCTGATCGTGTGCCTCTTCCTCGGCTGGATCCCCGGGATCACCGTGCTCTCGGTGCTCGCCGCGCTGGCGGGCATCGTCATCGTCACGCTGTTCGCGCTGGGGCTCGGCCTGTTCTTCGGCGCGATCAACGTGCGGTTCCGTGACGCGGAGAACATCGTCGAGCTGCTGCTCCTGCTCGCGACCTGGGCCTCGCCCGTGCTCTACGCGTGGACGATGGTGCAGGAGGCCGTCCGCACGCTCGGCTGGCCGGACTGGATCCTCGAGCTCTACATGCTCAACCCGATCACGCAGGGCGTCGAGCTGTTCCACTACGCCTTCTGGCGTCCGGTCACCGAGACGACCATGCCGCTGCCGCCCGGCCTCGGCTGGAACACGCTGTGGACGTTCCTGATCGCCCTGGGCACGCTGCTGATCGGGCAGCTCGTCTTCCGCCGACTCGAGGGAAGGTTCGCGCAGGACCTATGAGTACCGCCATCGCCCCCCGCCCGAGCATCGTCGTCGACGGTGTGCGGAAGAACTTCACGCTGAACCACGCGCTGTCGCTCAAGGACACCGTGGTCGCCTGGATCCGGCGTCGCAAGACCTCCAGCACCTTCGAGGCGCTCAAGGGGCTCGACCTCGTCATCAACGAGGGGGAGTCGGTCGCGATCCTCGGGCTCAACGGCTCGGGCAAGTCCACTCTCCTCAAGCTCATCTCGGGGGTCATGGAACCCGACGCGGGCGAGGTGCTCACGCGCGGCAGGGTCGCGGGTCTCATCGAGGTCGGTGCCGGCTTCCACCCCGAGCTGTCCGGGCGCGAGAACGTGTTCCTCAACGCGGCGATCCTGGGCATGCAGCGCAAGGAGATCGAGGAGCGCTACGACGAGATCGTCGCGTTCAGCGAGATCGAGCAGTTCATCGACCAGGAGGTCAAGCACTACTCCTCCGGCATGTTCATGCGGCTCGCGTTCTCCGTGGCGATCCACGTCGAGCTGGACGTGCTGCTCGTCGACGAGATCCTGTCGGTCGGCGACGCGCCCTTCCGGGAGAAGTGCCGGCAGAAGTTCGGCGAGCTGATCGCGCAGAAGAAGACCCTCGTCGTCGTGAGCCACGACATGGAGATGGTGCGTGAGCTCTGCACCCGAGGCGTGGTGATCAACAAGGGCGAGGTCGTGTACGACGGCGAGATCGAGGGCGCGATCGCGTTGGTCGACGAATGATCGGCGACTGGGTCGCGCAGTCGGGGCTGATCGCCCTGACGCTCCTCGTCTTCTTCGTCCCCGGTCTCCTGCTGGGCGCCGCTCTCCGTCTGCGCGGGTTGACGCTCTGGGCGTCGGCCCCGAGCCTCTCGGTCGGCACGCTCGCGGTGCTGGCCATCGTCTTCCCGTTCCTCGGGGTGCACTGGGGTCTCGCTTCTGTCGGCATCGCGGTCGCGGTCGTCGTGGCGGTGGTGTTCGCGGTGTCGCTGCTGCTTCGTCGCGGTCGCAGCGTGGCCGACGTGCCACGACGGCAGCCGCGGCACCTCGCGCTCCTGGCCGTCGGCCTCATCGTCGGCGGCGGCCTCAACGCGGCGCGATTGATGGCGTACGTCGGCACGCCGACCGCGATCTCCCAGACGAACGACGCCGTCTTCCACCTGAACGCGCTGCGCTGGGCCGCCGAGTCCGGCACGGTCTCGTCGCTCGACCTCTCCGGGGTGCTGGGCGGATCCACCTTCTATCCCGCGGCCTGGCACGCCATGACCTCGCTGGTGGCTCTGGACATCGGCTCGATCCCGGTCGCGGCCAACATCGTCGCGCTGGTGATCGCCGCGGTGGTGTGGCCGCTGAGCGTGTCGCTGCTCGCCCACGTCGTCAGCCGCGGGGATGCACTGGTCACGGCGCTGGCGGCCGGGTTGTCGGCGGGCCTGATGGCGTTCCCGCAGCTCATGTTCGAGTGGGGTGTCCTGTACCCCTACGCCCTCTCGCTCGCCGTCGTCCCCGCCGCGGTCGCCCTCACGATCGTCGCGGTGCGGTCGTGGCGGGGCGCACGGCGCGGTGAACGCCTTCTGGCCGCTGCGGGTCCGGGCGTCGCCGCGCTCCTGGCGGTGACGGCGGCCACGCTGTCGCAGCCGTCGTCCGTGCTCACGTGGGGTGCGCTGGTGATGCTGTGGTTCTCCGGGAGCCTGCTGCTCGGCATCCGCCGCCCCGGCGCGCGCCCTGTGCTGCGGTGGAGCGTGATCGTGATCGGCTGGGCCGCGGTGGGCGTCGTCTGGCTCGTCCTGGCCTACCTCGCCGGACCGGTGCTGTGGCGGTCGTACCGCGGCGTGTTCGGCGCGATCGCCGACGTGCTGGTGAACAGCCACTCGCTGCTGCCCGCGGCGTGGGGGATGAGCGTGCTGCTGCTGGCCGGATTGATCGCCGCCGTGCGCGACCGGCGACTGCGGTGGCTGGCGGTGGGATGGGCCGGGTTCTCGCTGCTCTACATCGTGAGCGTCGGCACCGACCTTCCCTTCATCAAGAGGGCCCTCACCGGTCCCTGGTACGGCGACTCCTTCCGGCTCGCGGCGATGGTGCCGATCGTCGTCGTCCCCCTCGCCGCCTTCGGCCTCGCCATGATCGTGCGGATGGTGTCCGCCGCGGTCCCGAGGCTCACGGGAGCGCGTCGCGACGCGGTCGCGCTGGTCTCGCTGGCGGTCGTCGCCGTGGTCGGGATCGTCAACGTCGCGCTCTCCCCGGTGGTGCTACTGCGCGTCGCGGACGAGACGGACGAGCAGTCCCGCTACGCGATGAACGCCGACAGCTACCTCTCCGACGACGAGTACCGCCTGCTCACCGAGCTTCCCGACCTCGTGTCGCGGGATTCGCTGATCATCGCGAACCCCTCCACGGGAGCCGGCTTCGCCTACGTGCTCGGGGAGCGCGACATCGTCCCTCGCACGTGGGCGCCGCCGCAGTCCGCCGCGTGGGACGTGATCGCCGCGCACCTGCGTGACGCCGCGGAGGACCCCGCGGTGTGCGAGGCCCTCGCCGCCTACGGCGACCCGGAGTACGTGCTCGACTTCGGCATCGGCGGCACCGGTCCCGGCGAGTACCTCATGCCCGGCATGACCGACTTCGAGGACCGGCCGGGCTTCGAGGAGGTCGCCTCGGAGGGTGACGCGAGCCTCTGGCGGATCACCGCCTGCGGCTAATCCTCGGGCTGGCCGTCGTCCGGGGCGGCACGACGCGCGCCGTCCTGCGGGTCCTGCGACGCCTGCAGCAGCGCGAGCTTGCGCGCGAGCAGGGTGAGGCTGCGCTGCTGCGCGGCGTTCTTCCTCGACTGCGTGTAGACGAAGACCATGAAGATGACCACCAGTGCGTACAGCAGCAGGTCGGTACCGCGCCCGACGCCCACGAGGTTCGCGACCCAGGTGAGCCACTGGGGGAACAGGATCGACACGATCGCCACGAGCACGAAGCCGCCGTACAGGAGACGGCGGATCGCCAGGTGGCTGTCCGCACCGGTCCGGCGCATGAACACGGCGCCGATGGCGATGACGGCCGCGATGAGAAGGATCTGGATCCACATGGCGTTCACCGCACGATCAGGTCGACGAGGATGTTGACGGAGTTGAGCACCGATTGGCCCTTCGATTTGGAGTAGTCGGTGTAGAGGAGCTCGACCGGGTGCTCGATCCACGGCAGCCCCGTGTCGCCGAGCTGCAGCACGATCTCGGTGGCGTGCGCCATCCGGTCCTGCTTGAGCTGCAGGCGCGCGGCGGCGTCGGCGCGGATGACGCGAAGGCCGTTGTGCGCGTCGGTGAGCTTGACGCTCGTGGTCATGTTGGTCACCCACACCGCGGTCTTCAGGATCACGCGCTTCATCCAGCCCGGGTTCGTCCGGTCGTCGAGGAAGCGCGAGCCGAACACGATCGCCGCGCCGCTGGCACGCGCCGCGGCGACCATCGCCACCGCGTCGTCGATGCGGTGCTGGCCGTCGGCATCGAAGGTCACGATGTACTCGCAGCCCGGCTGGGACAGGGCGTACTCGATGCCCGTCTGCAGGGCCGCACCCTGACCGAGGTTGATCGGGTGCTCGACGATGTGGGCTCCGGCGCGTCGAGCCACCTCCAGGGAGCCGTCGGTGGAGCCGTCGTCGATGCACACGATGTTCGGGAAGTGGGGGAGGACCCCCGCGATGACGCCGGCGATGACGCTTGCTTCGTTGTACAGCGGTACGACAACCCAGGTATGCGGGTCGGGAGTGGCTGGGTTGGTCACACCCCTATCCTCTCAGGAAACGCCTGTGCGAGCAGATAGGATGACCGAGTCCCCTTCCCGAGCCGCGAGGAGAATCCCGCATGCCCTCACCGACCGACGTCCGGATCGTCGATTCGGCCGATGTGTCCCCCGAGGCGAAGATCGGAGCAGGGAGCTCGATCTGGCATCTGGCCCAGGTGAGGGAAGACGCGCAGCTCGGCGAGAACTGCATCGTCGGCCGCGGCGCCTACATCGGCACCGGTGTCGTCATGGGCGACAACTGCAAGGTGCAGAACTACGCGCTCGTGTACGAGCCCGCTCGACTCGGCGACGGCGTGTTCATCGGACCGGCCGTCGTGCTCACGAACGACACGTACCCGCGGGCGATCAACGCCGACGGCACGCAGAAGAGCGCGCACGACTGGGAGCCCGTCGGCGTCACGATCGAGCGTGGTGCCTCGATCGGTGCCAGGGCGACCTGCGTCGCGCCCGTGACCATCGGCGCCTGGGCGACGGTGGCGGCCGGGGCCGTCGTGGTGAAGGACGTCCCCTCCTATGCGCTCGTGGCCGGGGTGCCGGCGCGCCGCATCGGCTGGGTGGGCGAAGCGGGCGTTCCCCTCACGCGCGCCGACGACGACAAGACCTGGGTGTGCCCCGCGACCGGCGGACGGTACACCGAGACAGACGGAACACTGACCAAGGAGACCGTGTGAGCGAGTTCATTCCCCCCGCCAAGCCGATCATCGGCGACGAAGAGCGCGAGGCCGTCGACCGGGTGCTGCGCAGCGGCATGGTCGCGCAGGGCCCCGAGGTCGCCGCGTTCGAGCAGGAGTTCTCGGCGCACTTCGTGCCGGGGCGGCCCTCCGTGGCCGTGAACTCCGGCACCGCCGGTCTGCACCTGGGTCTGCTCGCCGCGGGCGTCGGCCCCGGCGACGAGGTCATCGTGCCGTCGTTCACGTTCGCGGCGACGGGCAACTCCGTGGCCCTCACCGGCGGCACCCCGGTGTTCGTCGACATCGAGCCGGAGACCTTCACGCTCGACCCCGAAGCCGTCGCGGCCGCGATCACGCCCAAGACCAAGGGCATCCTCCCGGTGCACCTGTACGGTCACCCCGCCCGCATGCGCGAGCTGGAGGCCCTGGCCGCCGAGCGCGGCGTGGCCCTGTACGAGGACGCCGCGCAGGCGCACGGCGCCTCGCTCGACGGTCGCCCGGTCGGCTCGTTCGGCGACTTCGCGATGTTCAGCCTCTACCCGACCAAGAACATGACCAGCGGCGAAGGCGGCATGGTCACCACGGCCACGGACGAGATCGCCCGTCAGGTCAAGCTCCTGCGCAACCAGGGCATGGAGCGGCAGTACGAGAACGAGATCATCGGCTTCAACGCCCGCATGACCGACATCCACGCCGCGATCGGCCGGGTGCAGCTGCACAAGGTCGACGCCTGGACGAAGACCCGTCAGCAGAACGCGGCCTTCCTGGACGCGAACCTGCGCGGCGTGGTCGTGCCCCCGGTCGCCGACGGTGCCGTGCACGTGTACCACCAGTACACGGTCCGGGTGCCGGAGGACCGCGACGGCTTCGTGGCGGCGCTCAAGAACGAGCACAACGTCGGCGCCGGCGTGTACTACCCGATCCCGAACCACCGGCTGCCCTCGCTCACGCGCTTCGCCCCGGGCCTCGACCTCCCCGAGACCGAGCGTGCCGCCCGCGAGGTCGCCTCGCTGCCGGTGCACCCGTCGCTCAGCCAGGACGACCTCGAGCGCATCGTCACCGCGGTGAACGCCGTCGCGGGGGCAGGCGCCTGATGGCGGCGAATCTGCGCGCCGGACTGCTCGGCGTCGGGATGATGGGCCGCAACCACGCCCGCGTGCTGCGTGACGTGGAGGGCATCGACCTGGTCGCGATCGCCGACCCGGGCGGTGACCCGCACAAGGTCGCGGGCGAGCTCGAGATCCTCCCCGACATCGAGGCGCTCATCGCCGCCGGTATCGACATCGCCGTGGTCGCCGTGCCGACCGCGTTCCACGAGGACGCGGCGCTCAAGCTGGCCGACGCCGGGGTGCACACCCTCGTCGAGAAGCCGATCGCGCACTCGCTCGAGGCGGGGCGCCGGATGACGGACGCCTTCGCCGCCCGGGGCCTGGTCGGAGCCGTCGGCCACGTCGAGCGCTTCAACCCCGCGCTGCAGGAGATGCGACGCCGCCTGGAAGCGGGGGAGCTCGGTGACGTGTACCAGATCGCGACCCGCCGCCAGAGCACGTTCCCCGCCCGCATCGCCGACGTGGGCGTGGCGAAGGACCTCGCGTCCCACGACATCGACCTCACGAGCTGGGTCGCGCAGAGCGAGTACACCACGGTGTTCGCGCAGACCGCGCACAAGAGCGGACGCGACTACGAGGACATGATCACGGTCACCGGCCGGCTGGCCAACGGCGTGATCGTCAACCACCTCGTCAACTGGCTCTCGCCCATGAAGGAGCGCATCACGGTCGTCACCGGCGACCGCGGCACCTTCATCGCCGACACCGCGACCGGCGACCTGACGTTCTACGCCAACGGCACCATCCCGCTCGAGTGGGAGTCGATGCTCGCGTTCCGCGGCGTGTCCGAGGGCGACATCACCCGGTTCTCCTTCGCCAAGCGCGAGCCGCTGCGGGTCGAGCACGAAGCCTTCCGCGACGCCGTCCTCGGCAAGCCGAACGACGTCGTCACGATGGAGCAGGGCCTGCGCACGCTCGAGGTCGTCGAGGGCGCTCTCTCCTCCGCCGCCAACGGCGCATCCGTCGCCCTCTGAACGCGAGAACATGAAACGCATCTGGCCGGTCCTCAAGGATCTCCTCCCGCTGCTGCCGACCGGCGCGCAGCGGTACTTCGTCGGGTACATGATCGCCACGACGCTCATCACCGCACTCGACGTGGTGGCGATGTCGCTGCTGGCCGTGATCATCGGCCCGGCACTGACCGGCGGGGCGCTGCGGCTCCCGCTGATCGGCGAGGTCTCACCCGACATGACGCCGCTTCTGGTGCTCGGCGCCTGCGCGCTCATCATCCTGAAGTCGGTGCTCTCGGTCACGCTGCACTGGTTCGCCACGCGCCGGTTCGCGCGCTACGAGCTCGAGATCGGCGACCGGATGTTCAAGGCGTACATCAACTCCAGCTGGGAGGAGCGCTCGAAGCGCACGGTCGCCGAGATCACGCGCATCGCGGACGGCGGCATCGCGAACACGATGTCGGGCTTCCTGCTGCCGCTCATGCGCGTCCCGAGCTCGATCTTCACGTTCGTGCTGATCATCGTCGTGCTGCTGGTGGTCGACCCGATCACCGCGCTCATCGCCATGGTGTACCTGATCCTCGTGGCGCTCATCGTGCACCAGGTGGTGACGAAGCGCTCGCTGGAGGCCGCCACCGTCAACCGCAACTACAGCTACCGCGTCGCGATCCTGATGACCGAGATGATGGAAGCGCTGAAGGAGCTCAGCCTCCGCAACCGGCTCGCCGACGTCGCACAGCTGGTGACGGACAGCCGCCACCACTCGGTCCGCGCCAGGGCGAACGCGTCGTTCCTCGGTGTCGTCCCGTCGTTCGCGTTCGAGTCCGCCCTCATCGGCGGCGTCGTGATCATCGGCGGCGTCTCGTACTGGCAGGGCGGTCTGGCGGCCGCGTTGTCGTCCGTCGCACTGTTCACCGCGACCGGCTTCCGCCTGATCCCGGCGATCAGCGGCATCCAGGGCGGCATCGTGCAGGGTGTCGCGAGCATCCCCTCGGCACAGGACGTCATCGGTGACCTCACCGCCGCGGAGAAGGACATGGAGGTGTCGCAGACGCCCGCCGACACCGCGGAGCTGGCGGAGAACCCTCGGCTGCTCAGCCTGTCGGACGTGCACTTCCGGTACCCGGGAGCCGACGAGGACGTCATCCGCGGGCTCTCGCTCGACATCCCCCTCGGCAGCTCGCTGGGCATCGTCGGGCCGTCCGGAGCCGGCAAGTCGACGCTGATCGACCTGCTCCTCGGCCTCAGCCAGGCCACGACCGGCGACATCGAGATCGACGGGCACCCGCTCTCGAGCGTGCTCCGTCAGTGGCGCGGGCGCGTCGGCTACGTGCCGCAGCGGGTGGCGCTGTTCGACGCCTCGATCGCGCAGAACGTCGCCCTGACCTGGACGGATGAGATCGACCGGGACCGCGTGGAGTACGCCCTGGAACGCGCGCAGCTCAGCTCGCTCGTCGCGTCGCGGGCGAACGGCATCGACGAGCGCATCGGCGAGCGGGGCGTGTCCCTGTCCGGCGGTCAGCAGCAGCGTCTGGGCATCGCCCGCGCGCTGTACACCGATCCGCTGGTGCTGGTGCTCGACGAGGCCACGAGCTCTCTCGACACGAAGACCGAGGACGAGGTCACCAAGGCGATCCGGTCGCTGCAGGGCGAGGTCACGCTGATCTCGGTGGCGCACCGCCTGTCGACCATCAAGGACTACGACCGGATCTGCTACATGGACGAGGGCGTGATCGCCGCGCAGGGCACCTTCGTGGAGGTCGCCTCCTCGCTGCCCGCGTTCGCCGAGCAGGTGCTGCTGGCCGGACTCTCCGGAGAGCTCGAGCGCCGGGCGTGACTCCGCCGCCCGACCGGGTCGGTCAGACGATCCGGTCGGTGCGGTTCGCGGCGTAGAACAGCCGCGCCATCGCCTGCGGGTGCAGGGAGAACAGCGGGTTGGGCGTGAGCAGCGCCCCCAGTGACCGCTGGTTCCAGCGGTCGTTCGCGAGGATGCGGATCCGCTCCACGTCGGGCGCCGCCGAGAAGGTCTCGTCGATGATGCGATGGTCGACCCGCGACAGCAGCCGCAGGGCCCCGGGGGCCAGGGCCACGAGTCGGTCCAGGGTCTCCCGCAGCTCGGCCTGGTGCGTGACCAGCTCCGGCGTCGTCGTCGCACGGACGCCGATCGCGCTGAGGAACTGGATGCGCAGCAGCTTGACGACCGCTGCGGTGCGGGCGCGGCGGCCGAGGGCGCGGAACCAGGGCGCGGCTTCGAGGCCGTCGAGGAAGGCGAAGTCCTCGCGCACCGGACGTGCCGTGAACGTGACGCGGTCGCCCTCGTCCTCGTGCCCGACGTACGCGGGACCGTCGATGTCGACGGCGAGGTCGCGCCCGCGGAACCACAGCTCTCCGGTCAGGGCGATGTCCTCTCCGGACGACAGGCCCTCGGTGAAGCGCAGATGGCCGAACCGTTCGCGGTCGATGAGGCCGAGCGGCGCGCTGCGGTAGGAGAGGCGGTCCTTCGCGGCGTCGAGCCGCCGCGATCGACGTCCGTTCCGCACGGGAGGAAGCGGGTTGTTGTGGCGCCCGACGAGCGTGATCTTCGGGATCACCGCGCTCGCCCCGGTCTCGCGCTGGATGCGCAGCCAGGAGTCCAGCGCGCCGGGCGCGAACTCGTCGTCGGAGCCGAGCAGCGCGATGAACGGGGCGGTGGACGACGCGAAGCCGAGGTTCATCGGTCCGGCCGGCGAGCGGATGCCGTCCTGCAGCTCGAGCAGGACCACGCGCTCGTCCCCCGCGTACTCGCCGAGGTTGCCGCGGATCACGGCGGGGTCGATGTTGTGCGCGACCACCAGCACGCGCACCGGAGCGGCGGTGGCGTCGAGCACCGAGGCCACCGCACGACGGATCGGTCGGGTGGCGGAGTGGACGGCGATCGTGACGTCGACCAGGGGCGACGCGGTCACAGCTGCCCCACCCGCTGCGATCGGGCGCCCGCGGCGAGCGTGCGGAAGGGGGCGTGCCGGTGCAGCGCCAGGAATGGGTTCCGGGGGAGCTGAGCGGCGGGGGAGAGATAGATCCACCGACGACCGAGCAGCGCGCGAGTGCGCTCGGGATCGGGCGCCCCGCGGCGCAGCTCGTCCATGACCCGGCGGTCGGCGATCGACAGCACCGACAGCACTCCGGGGGCCCAGGCGCTGACGCGGTCGACCACGGCGAGGAGCTCGGCGGCGACCGCGGCGATGCCCGGAGTCTCCAGGCGCGCGGCCACGGCGTCGAAGAAGTGGATGCGGAGCAGCTTGACGGCCAGGGCGCGGCGGTCGGCGGTTGAGGCGGCCGCGAACCAGTCCGCCTCCTCGATCACGCGGAGGAACGCGAAGTCGGCCGCCACGTCGCGCGGAGCGGAGGTGACGCGGTCGTCCGCGTCGTCGTGGCCCACGTACGGGGGGCCGTAGAGGTCGTAGGCGATGCTCGTCGCCGTGATCCACAGCTCAGAGGTGTACGGCAGGTCCTCGCCGGACGTGAGGCCCTCGGTGAAGCGCAGGTCGCCGAAGCGCTCGCGGTCGATGAGGCCGAGGGGCGCGCTGCGGTAGTGCAGGCGGTCGCGGTCGGCGCTCAGGCCGGTCGTGCGGCGTCCGCGGCGCACGGGCGGGTACGGGTCGGGGCCTCCGGTCACCAGGCGGATGCGACCGATCACGACGTCGGCATCCGTCGCGCGCTGCAGCGCCAGCCACGAGTCGATCGCGCCAGGGGCGAACTCGTCGTCGGAGCCGAGCAGGGTGTGGAAGCGTGCCGTCGCCGCCGCCATCCCGAGGTTCATCGGGCCGGCGGGCGACGGGATGCCGTCGCGGAGGGAGAGCAGCCGGACGGCCGGGTGTTCCGACCAGGTGCCGAGGTTCGTGCGGATGATCTCCTGGTCGATGTTGTGTGCCACCACGTTCACGCGCACCGGAGCGGTCGTGCCTTCGATGACCGAGGCGACGGCGCGCGCGATGGGCCGGGTGGCGGAGTGGACGGCGATCGTGACGTCGACAAGTGGGGATTCCATACCGGATCGATGCTACCGCGGAGGCCTACGCCATCATGTCGCGCAGGGTCCGGTACGGGGCGTGCCGGTGCAGGGCGAGGAACGGGTTCGCCGTGAGCCGCGCATCGAGCCCGCCGCCCCAGCGGGCCGAGAGGAGGGCGCGGATCCGGTCGGCCGACGGCGCGCTCGTCTCGAGCTCACGGAGCACCTTCCGGTCCGCGCGGCACAGCAGCGCGGTCGCGCCAGGGGACATCCGCTCGATCGCCGCGGCGGTGTCGAGCAGCTCGGCGCGGTAGGCGGCGATCCCGCCCGGGGCGTCCAGCCGGGAGGCGACGGCATCCATGAGGTGCACGCGGAGGTTCTTCACGCCGAACCCCCGGCGCGCCGAGCGCGAGGCAGCCCGGTACCAGGGCTTGGCGGCGACGATGTCGAGGAACGCGAAGTCGGCCGACAGGGGTCGGACGGTGCGGGTCACACGGTCGACCGCATCGTCGTGGCCGACGTACGCCGGGCCCGTACGGTCGTAGGCGATGTGCGCGCCGGTGAACCACAGCTCCGCGGTGAACTCGAGGTCCTCGCCGGACTCGAGGCCCGGGGTGAAGCGCAGGTCGGGGAAGCGCGTCCGGTCGATGAGGCCGAGCGGCATGCAGCGGTAGCTGAGGCGGTCCTTATCGACGTCGAGCTCCCGCACCCGTCCGCGACGTCGCGGCGGTGTCGGCTCTGCCGCCTCGTCCACGCGCACGCGCGGGATGACGGTGGTCGCGCCGGTCGAGCGGGCGACCGCGAGCCAGGAGTCGAGTGCCCCCGGCTCCAGCTCGTCGTCCGAGCCCATGACCGAGAAGTACGGCGCCTCGGCCAGCGCGATGCCGTGGTTCATCGGCCCGGCGGGGGAGGGGATGCCGTCCTGCAGGGACACGACGCGCACCTCGGGCCGCGTGCCCAGGTCGCCGAGGTTGGCGGAGATCGCCTCGGGATCGGTGTTGTGCGCGACCACGGTGACCCGCACGGCGGCGGTCGTGTCGAGCACGGAGGAGACCGCGCGGCGGATGGGACGAGCGGGCGTGTGCACGGGGATGACCACGTCCACGTCGGGCGACGGCATGTCGTCGATCCTATCGCGGGCGTTGCGGACGGACGGGGCGCGGGGGTCGGCACTGTATCCTTTCCGGAGCCCTGTCCTCGATCAGAGAGTCTCGTCGCGTGCACTCCGCCTCCACCCTCGCTCAGCCCACGCAGCGGCTGGACTCGCTCACCGGGCTGCGCTGGTGGGCAGCGTTCGCGGTCTTCCTGTACCACATGAATGTGTTCGCACCTCTGCCGGGTTCGGTGCAGTCGGTGCTGCTGAACGGCTATCTCGGCGTGACGTTCTTCTTCGTGCTCTCCGGTTTCGTGCTCACGTGGTCGGCGCGGCCGAACGTGCCCACCTCGACGTTCTACTGGCGTCGCTTCGCACGCATCTGGCCATCGCACATGGTGGCGCTCCTGATCGCGATCCCCGTGTTCTACACGTTGGCGCCGGTTCCGGAGGGGAGCTTTCTGAAGCCGTTCGACCTCGGCATCCTCCTGCTGTCGGTCGTCGTGATCCAGGCCTGGTGGTCCAACCCCGCCATCCTCTTCTCCGGCAACCCGGCCGCGTGGACGCTCACCTGCGAGGCCTTCTTCTATGCGCTGCACCCGTGGATCTCCCGGGTCCTGGTGCCGATGGCCAAGCGCGGGGCGCTGCTGCTGGCGGTCGGTGTCGTCGCCTACGCGTTCGTGTACCGCGCGGTGGTCCTGTTCGCCCCGGACCTCGGACTCGCCGCGCTCCCGGTGCCCGTGCAGCGGCTTCCGGAGTTCGTGCTGGGCATGGCGCTCGCGTGGGCGATCCGCTCCGGCTGGCGACCGCGCATCCACCCGCTCATCGGCGTCGCCGCTCCCGTGGCGGTGATTCTGGCGCACTACGCCTCCGGGCGGTTCATCCCGACCTGGAGCGTGACCCCGGCGATCAGTGGCATGCTCAACGAGCTGTTCACGGTCGCGTGCGGCATCGCGATCGTCTCGCTCGCCGTGCATGCACTGCGCGGCGGACGGCTGTGGTTCGCGTCGAAGTGGCAGGTGCGGCTGGGTGAGTGGTCCTTCGCCTTCTACCTCGTGCACGCGACGTTCATCTACGTGGCGCTGCGCGTCTTCGGCTACCAGCCCGCGTCGTGGAGCAACCTGCTCTGGTTCGCCGCCCTGTTCGTGGTCGACCTGGTGGCCGCATGGGCCCTCCACACGTTCGTCGAGCGCACGCTGGAGAAGCGCATGCGCCGCTGGAAGGACGACCGGGACGCGCGCCGCCGCACGCGAGAGGCGGTCGCGTCAGCCTGAGGCGCGGATCCAGCCGTCGAGCAGGACCGCGGCGCTCCGGCGCCCGGAGTGCACGGCCTCGACGAACACCGGCCCCGCCGCGGCCGCGGCGGCCGCTGCCTCACGGTCGGAGATCAGTCCGGCGACCACCTCGCCGAGGGTGTCCGGCGTGGCCTCGACGATCGGCAGCGGCAGTCCCACCTCCGCCTCGATGGCGCGGCGTACGTCGGGCAGCACGTGTCCGACCACCACGCGACCCGTCGCCATGGCCTCGCAGGCCGCGACTCCGTAGGAGCCGGCGCGGAACTGGTCGAGCACGATGTCGGCGTCGCTCAGCACCTCGGGCATCCGGTCGGCGGCGACGCCGGTCACGAGCTCGTACTCGATGTCACCGCTCGCGATGAGGGAGGCGAGGGCGGGCTCGATCAGGTGACTGCCCTTCTGCACGACGGAGGTGGAGGAGTGGATCACCCGCACCCGGTCGCGGTCCATGGCGGGGCGCCGCGCCCGGAACCGCGCGGTGTCGACGACCACGGGACACCACGTCGCCCACGGAACATCGTGCAGCAGGTCGGGTGTGGACACGAACGTCGGGCGACGCAGCTCCGTCAGCAGTGCGAGGTTGGCGTCCGCATCGGCCTGCAGCACGGCGGTGCGCGGATCGTCGGGGTACGGCGACCACGGGGTGCGCAGCGCATGGTCGCGGGGGCTGCGGATGTCGGTGCCGTGGCACAGGTACGCGACGGACACCCCCGCCTCCTCCAGCGCCGCGACCTCCGCGCGGACCTGCCGGTCGAACAGGCGGCCGAACAGCGGGCGCTCCGCCTCGATCAGCACGTGCGAGAACCGGCTGACGGCCTCCCACTCCGACTGCTGCCACTCGGTGGACGAGGTGGAGGAGATCGGGACCGGGACGTCCGCGGGGAAGGAGAGCCCGCCGGGCAAGACCTCCTCCATGTTGCGGGCGGCGATCTCCGGGTCCGCCTGCTCCAGGGCGCGCGCCCAGCGATACCCCTGGCCCGAGTAGTTCGTCGGGCCGATGAAGACCCGCACCCCGGCATCCGGCACGTCGGCCACCGGGGCGTCGCCGCCGCCGAGCGCGCGATGCGCCAGCCGACCGATCAGGCCGTCCGGGTCGCGCGCCGCCGAGTCGAGGGCGCGGTTGACCCACCGGGGCAGTCGGGAGCGGTGCCGGATGATCCAGCCGGCGATCGCGTTCAGCCGCGCGCGCATTTCAGCGTCCGTCCCTCGTCTGGCCGACCGACTCGATCACGTCGACGACGCGGCCGGCGACCGCGGCCATCGAGTGCCGTTCCGCCGTCCAGTCGGCGACGCTCCGCCGCTCCGCCGCGCTCAGCGGGCGGGCCGCGAGGGCGGCCATGGCCACCGCGACCGACTCGGCGGCGTAGCCGCTGACGATGCCGCCGCGCACCTCCAGGTTCGCCTGGTCGAGGTAGGCGCCGGTGGGTCCGTTCGGCGGACCGGCGAAGATGACGGGGCATCCGGCGGCCATCGACGAGTACGCCTTCGTGGCGAACGCGTACTCGTAGCCGGTGCCGGGGCGCTGGGTGGCGATGGTCGCGACGGCGCGGTGCAGATGCGGGACCAGCTCGCTGCTGGGCATGGTCTCGACGAACTCCACGGAGTCGGCGACCCCGAGCTCGCGGGCCCGCTGCTCCAGGAAGGCGCGCTCGCTGCCGTTGCCGATGAAGCGCAGGGTGTACCCGGGGGTGCTGCGGCTGAACGCGGCGAACCCGTCGACGGCGATGTCGGCGCCGTGCCAGTGCGAGTAGGTGCCGGCGTACAGGAACACGGGTTCGGTCGGCGCCTCCGCCTCGGCGTCGGCCGGGGGGAGGAAGGCACCGGTGTCCGCCCCGAACCCGGTCACGACGGCCGGTCGGTCCACGCCGAGCGCGGCGATCCGGTCGAGCACGCCCTGGGAGATCGTGACGATGCGCCGCGCTCCCCGCATCGCGAAACGCTCGGTCGCGCGCAGCACGCGGATCACCAGGCGCGACGAGGTCACCTGCTCCGCGGCATCGGACCAGACGTCGGCGGCGTCGTACACGTAGGGGATGCGCCGCAGCGCGCACACGAGCCGCACCACGAACCCCGTGGTGGGCGGCGGCTCCATGAACACCACGTCGGGGCGCCGCAGGAACAGGAGTCGGAAGAACAGCGGCACGTCGAAGCTGGCGTACGGGAGGTAGCCGCGCACGTAGCCGCTGCGGTCGCGCAGCACCGGGGCCATGCGCACGTCTTCGACGGGTGTCCCCTCGTCGAGGCCGTGCGGCGGACGCACGGTGAGCACGGTGACGCGGTGCCCGCGGGCGACCGCCTCGTCGGCGACGGCGCCGAGGAACGACGACGCGGCCGAGGGCTCGGGGCGGTAGATGCGCGAGACGATCGCGAGGCGCATGCTCATGCTCATGCGGAGAGGAAGTGCGTCATCAGCTGCGCGCGGGAGAAGTCGCCGTTGTGCACGCGTCGGACGAACTCCCTCCCGGTCGCGGCGATCGCGCGGTAGTGGTCCCGTCGCACGGCGATGTCGCGCAGCATGTGTTCGAGCGTGTCCGGGGTGGTCTCCGGGATCGGCAGGGTCATGCCCGCGTGCCCCTCCACCTCGCGCCGGGCCTGCTCCGTGACGTGGGCCAGCACCACCCGCCCGGCGGTCATGCTCTCGCACGCCGCGACACCGTAGTCGCCGACCCGGAACTGGTCGAGCACGACGTCGGCTGACGCGACCACGGCCGGCATCTCGTGGTTGGGGACGCGGTCCAGCTGGATGAACTCGATGAGCCCCTCGTCGTGCAGCTTCTGCGCTACGGGGACGATGAGCGGCGTGCCCTTGACGTGCGCGTTGGTGGGCGCGTGGATGACGCGGATGCGCTCGCGCTCCAGGAGCGGCTCGTCGTTGATCCACTGCTCCTGGTCGATCACCACGCCGAGGAAGTGCGCGCGGGGAAGGTCGACGAGCAGGCCGGCGGTCGAGACGAACGTGGGCACGTCGAGGTCGGCGATCGCCGCGAGGTTGTCGGCCACGGCCTTCTCCGCGAGGTCGAAGGGCACCCAGTCCTCGCTGTCGACGAACAGCGACCACGGCGTCGACTCCAGGTGGGTCGACGGCAGTCGCACGTCGGTGCCGTGTCCGACGATGCCCACGCGCACACCGCGCTCCTGCAGCAGTGCGGTCTGACGGCGCAGGTCGCCGGAGAACATCCCGCCGAGGATGGGGAAGCACGCCTCGATGAGCACGTGCGTGTAGTTCGTCGCGATCGCATCGAGCATCGAGCGCTGCCATGCGCGGGAGTGCTCCGCGGTGCGCCAGGTCACGGTGTAGTCGGCGGGGTACTGCAGGAGGTTGTTGCCCGCGTGCACGTAGTTGACCGCGGACACCTCACCCGTCGACTCGGCCGCGCGCGACCACCGGTACCCCTGGCCGGCGTAGTTCACCGGTCCCACCAGCATCCGGATCGGACGGGAGAGGTCGGGCAGCGGCGGCGGGGGCGGGGTCACGCCCTTCGCCCGGTCGACGGTCGACGCGATCGCGTCCTGCACCGGCTTCGGGACGAGCTTCCAGGCGGCTTCAACGCGGGGATGCATCGGTGTCCTCCTCGTGCGGATCAGGGGCGGTGGCATGCAGCCAGGCTTCGTCGAGCACGGCGGCGGAGCGACGGCCGTCGTGGACGGCGCGGACGAACGTGTCGCCGGTGGCGCGGAGGGCGTCGAGGCCTTCGTGTGCGGCGAGCTCGCGCAGGACGCCCTCGATCGTGTCGGGCGTGGCCTCGACGATGGGCGGCTCCAGCCCGGTCTCCTCACGGACGGTCGCGCGCACCCGCTCGCTCAGGTGCCCGACGACGATGCAGCCGGACGCGAGGGCCTCGCACGCCGCCACGCCGTAGGAGCCGATGCGCAGCTGATCGATCACCACGTCGGCCGCGGCGAAGCGGTCGGGCATCTGCGCGGTCGGCACGCCCTGGATCAGGTCGAGCTCGATGACCCCCTCCGCCTGCAGCCGCTCGAGCGTGTCGCGGATGAGGTGCGTGCCCTTGATCACCGACACCGAGGGGGCGTGGGCGACCCGGAGACGCGCGCCGGGCGCGCGCGCCGTCCGCGGTCGCTCCCAGCGTGCGACGTCGACGGCCACCGGGAGCCACCGTGCGGTGGGGAGGTCTTCGCGCAGGTCGGGGGTGGAGACGAACACGGGGCGCCCGCTGCTCTCCAGGAATGCGATGTTGCGCGCAGCGACCACCTCGTCTCGCGCGGCGTAGATCTCGGGGTCTGCGTAGTGCGACCACGGGTGGTCGCGCATGTGCCGCGACGGCAGCCGCACGTCGGTGCCGTGGGCGAGGTAGGCCACGTCCACGCCGCGGGTGACGAGCGCTGCCGCCTGCGCGGCCACCGAGCGACCGAGGAGGCGACCGAAGGGTGGCTCCTCCGCCTCGATCAGCACGTGCGTGGCCGCGGTCGCCGCGGCGAACTGGTCACGCTGCCACGCGGTGTCGTTGTGGTAGGTCGGGATCGGCACGAGCAGGTCGGACGGGTAGTCGAAGCCGCCCGGGACCTCGATGGCCATGGTGCGCGCCGAGATGCGCGGCGAGCGGCGCTCCAGGGCCCTGCTCCACGCGAACGCCTGGCCGGAGTAGTTGACCGGCGCGATGAGGACGCGGACGGCTCGGTCGTCGAACGCGGTCGTGCCGACGGCTCCGGGGACGGGCTTTCCGTAGCGGCGGGCGGCGATCCGCCCGAGGGGGCTGGTGGGGGAGTCGGCGATGCGGTCGATCGTGGCGTTGACCCACCGGGGGAGTCTGTTCCGGTTCACGTCGTGCGTGCATTCTCCGGGGGACAGGAACTCATCCCGTCAGTATACCGAGGGGGCGCAACGGCGGTCCGACGG
Organism: Microbacterium sp. NPDC055502; assembly: GCF_053643635.1. Classification (NCBI taxonomy): domain Bacteria; kingdom Bacillati; phylum Actinomycetota; class Actinomycetes; order Micrococcales; family Microbacteriaceae; genus Microbacterium; species Microbacterium sp. NPDC055502. The sequence goes on from NZ_JBSHKJ010000002.1 coordinate 105,062, forward strand.
CGGGCGACTATCATGGGCGGGGTTGCCGCGGTCCCGTTCCGGTGGACCGGGACCGAATGGAACGGTGGGATCGATGGCCTCGTCAGAGCCGGGCAAGAAGGGCTTCTCGCTCAAGGACTACGCGGAGACGCTTCACGCCTATCTCGACGACGGATACGCCGTCACGAGCTTCGACAAGTACCTCGATGCCCCGCAGGAGAAGCACCTCATCCTCCGGCACGACATCGACAACAGCATCGAGCAGGCCATGCGCGTCGCGCGGGTCGACGCGGAGGCCGGGTGCTCGTCGAGCATCTTCCTGCGCGTGCACGCCCGCGGCTACAGCCTGATGAGTCTGCCGTCGCTCATGATGATCCGCGAGATGGAGGAGCTCGGGCACGAGGTCCAGCTGCACCTCGAGGGCGGCATCGGCGAGGTGCTCGGCGGTGACAACTTCGAGTGGGCCGAGCGTCAGCGCACGGTCTTCGAGACGGCGGTCGGCCGACCGGTCGGCGGGTTCAGCCTGCACGAGCCGGCGCGACTGGGCGGATTCGAGTTCGCGGCGGAGCTCCTCGACCGCTGGTCCGACACGGTGCGCTACCACGCCTACGAGCCGCGGTTCATGATGCCGAACATGAAGTACCTGAGCGACAGCAGCGGCAACTGGCGTGAGGGTCACTTCGCCGAGTGGGTCGGCAAGGTGCCCGTGGTGCAGGTGCTCACCCACCCGTTCTGGTGGTTCGAGAAGGTTCCGGCCGAGAACTACTGATCCGGCCGGAACGACGGAGTCCGCAGCCGGCCGCCCCGGCTCAGCGCTTGTTGTCGCCGAGCCGACGGGCGGGGTTGCCGATGCGGATCTCGTCGTCGGGCACCGACTTCACCGCGACCGCACCGATGCCGAGCAGGGAGTTGCGGCCGAGCGTGACGCCCTGGATGACGGAGGCGTTGGGGCCGATCCAGGCGTCGTCCTCGATCACGACGCTGCCGGAGATCTCCGCGCAGGCCGTGATGATCACGTTGCGGCCGATGCGGCAGTTGTGGGCCACGTGCACGTGGTCGTCGATCTTGGTGTGATCGCCGACGCGGGTCGGGGCGATGGTGCCGGAGCAGACCGTGGTGAAGTTGCCGACCTCGACGTGGTCCTCGATGACGACCGAGCCGAGGTGCGGGATGCGGATGTTGTCGCCGTCGGCGTCGCGCTCCATGCCGAAGCCCTCCTCGCCAATCACGGCGTGGCTCTTGATGAGAGCGTGCGCCCCGATGCGGACGTCGTGTCCGATCACCACGTGATCGCGGATCTCGGCGCCGTCGGCGATCACGGCGCCGGCGCGGACGACGGTGTACTCCCCGATGTGGGCGCCGGGGTGCACCTCGGCGGTCGAGTCGATGCGAGCGGTCGGTGCGATCCCGGGAACGGGCTTGCGGGCGAAGTGCTCGGCGACGGCCAGGGCGAAGGCGGCGCGCGGGTTCTCCACCAGCACCGCCGTCCCCGAGCGGGCGTCGTCGGGGAGGGTGGCGGGGGCGAGGAGCACGGCTCCGGCCTCCAGCGCCTTCGCGGCAGCGGCCGCCGCCGCGACCGGATCGACCACGAACGTCAGGTCTCCCTCGCCGGCCTCGCCGAGCGGGGCGAGACCCGTGACGGAGCGATCCGTGCCGACGAGTTCGCCCGACAGCTGCTGGGCGAGGGCGGAGGCGGTGACGTGGGGCGCGTTCATGCTCCGACCCTACTGCGAACGGCGGGGCGCCCCGGCGGTGCGAGGGGCGGCGGATATGATCGACGCATGGATGAGAAGGCGCTTCTGGAGCTGGTGGCGGAGATCCTCGAGGTCGAGGTGGACGAGGTCGCACTGACCGATGAGCTGGACGCGGTGGGCTGGGACTCGCTCGCGAACATCAGCTTCATCGCGGAGGTCGACGAGGCGATCGGCGTGACGATCGATGCGGACGAGCTCGCGAACGCGAAGACCGTCTCCGACCTGCACGCACTCACCCGTGCCGGTGCCTGAGACCTCCGACTACCTGCACCTCGACGGCCGCGCGGTCGTCGTCACGGGCGCAACCTCGGGCATCGGTCGGCAGACCGCGATCGACCTCTCGCGTCACGGCGCCCGGGTCGCGCTGATCGGACGCCGCGAGGCCGAGCTGGAGGAGAGCCGCGACCTGCTCGCGGGCGAGGGGCACCTGCTGGCGCCGTTCGACCTGACCGACCACGCGGGCGTCGCGGCGCTGCTGCGCGGGATCGCCGCGGAGCTCGGACCGCTCGACGGCCTGGTGCACGCGGCGGGCGTCCACGTGACCGCTCCGCTGCGGATCGCGACGGCCGATCAGACCTCGGCCGTGTTCGACATCAACGTCACGAGCGCGCTGATGCTCGCGAAGGCGTTCCGTCACCCCAAGGTGCGCGCCGAGTCGTCGAGCATCGTCCTGCTGTCGTCGGCGGTCGGCCTGGTCGGGGAAGCCGGAGTGAGCGCGTACGCGGCGAGCAAGGCCGCCGTGGCGTCCCTCGGCAAATCGCTCGCGCTCGAGCTGGCGCGGGAGGGTGTGCGCGTCAACAGCATCGCCGCCGGGATCGTCGAGACCGCGCTGACCGAACGGCTGCGCGCCTCGGTGGGTGCCGCGGCCTGGGACGAGATCGAGGCGGCACACCCGCTCGGCCTCGGCACCGTGGAAGACGTGGCGGGGGCGGCGCTGTATCTGCTCTCCCCGGTCTCGCGCTGGGTCACCGGTTCGGTGATGGTGGTGGACGGCGGGTACACCGCGAGGTGACCGCTCCCGACCCGTAGACTGGGGGCATGGGTGCCCGCATCGCTGCCGTCGACTACTACCTGCCCGAGGCCGTCCTCAGCAATGAGGATCTCTCCCGAGAGTTCCCGGAGTGGAGCGTCGAGAAGATCTCCGGCAAGACCGGGATCGACCGCCGCCACATCTCCGGTCCCGACGAGTTCTCGTCCGACCTGGCCATCGCGGCAGCACGACGTCTGTTCGAGCGCGAGGGCATCGACCCCCAGTCGATCGACTACGTGATCCTCTGCACGCAGAGCCCCGACTACTACCTCCCCTCGACCGCCTGCATCGTGCAGGACGCCCTGGGCATCCCGACCTCGGCGGGCGCGACCGACATCACGCTCGGCTGCTCCGGCTACATCTACGCCCTGGGCCTCGCCAAGGGCCTGATCGAGTCGGGCCAGGCGGCGAACGTCCTGGTCGTCACGGCCGACACGTACACGAAGTTCATCAACCCGGCCGACAAGTCCGTGCGCACGATCTTCGGCGACGGCGCGGCAGCGACCCTCGTGACCGCGGACGGCTCCGACACCTCGCTCACCGCCATGACGTACGGCACGGACGGCTCGGGCGGCAAGAGCCTCATCGTCCCGAACGGCGGGCTGCGCGCGGGCGCCGCACTCCAGCCGAAGGCCGACACGGCCGTGCGGGAGCTCGTGGCCTCGGGCTACGACCTGTACATGGACGGCCCCGACATCTTCAACTTCACCCTCCGCGTGGTGCCGGAGACGGTCGAGGAGATCCTCGCCAAGGCGCAGCTGGAGCAGGACGACATCGACCTGTTCGTGTTCCACCAGGCGAACGCCTTCATGCTCGAGCACCTGCGCAAGAAGCTCAAGGTGCCCGCCGAGAAGTTCTTCGTGTCGCTCGCCGAGTCCGGCAACACGGTGTCGTCCACCATCCCGATCGCGCTCGCCGACGCCGAACGCCAGGGCGCCCTGGTGCCCGGCATGCGCGTGATGCTCCTCGGCTTCGGTGTCGGTCTCTCCTGGGGTGGGCTGGTCGCGACGTGGTGAGCGCCTCCGCCCCGCGCCCGACGCTCCTCATCCTGTCCTTCGTGCCGATCGACGGCGACCCGCGCGTCATCAAGCAGGTGCGCCGCTTCGTCGACGAGTACGACGTGACGACGTGCTCGCCCGGACCGTCGCCGCACCCCGGCGTCACGCACGTCGAGATCCGTGGCGACCTCCCGCCCAAGCAGGACATCGTGACCAGGGTGCGCGACGAGTTCGCGCGGCGGACCGAGGGGTTCCGCCGGATGTACTTCCAGTCGCCCGGTGTGCTCGAGACCATCCACCTGTTGCGCGGGCGGCGCTTCGACGCGGTGATCGCCAACGACGCCGAGACCGTGGGCGTCGCGTGCCGGCTCTTCGGCGCCGACCGCGTGCACGCCGACCTGCACGAGTTCTTCCCGGACATGGGCTTCGAGGACACGCCGCTCGGCCGTCGGCACCAGCGCTACTGGTCGTGGATGACGAAGCACCTGGTGTCGCAGGCGCACTCGTCCACGACGGTCGGCGGCGAGATCGCCAAGCGGTACCACGAGTACGGCCTCCAGCCCGGGGTAGTGACGAACTCGACGCACCTGCGCGACCTCCCGTACCGTCCCGTGGGTTCCGCGATCCGGCTCGTGCACAGCGGCAACCCGTTCCACGAGCGCAGCCTCGGCGAGATCATGCGTGCGGTGGCGGCGTCCCCGGTCGAGGTCACCTTCGACCTCTACCTCACGTGGCAGCCCGAGAAGACGCGCTCCGAGTTCGTGGCGCTCGCCGAGGAGCTGGGGCCGCGGATCACGGTGCACGACCCCGTGCCGCAGTCCGTGCTCATCGAGACGCTCAACGAGTACGACCTCGGCATCCACATCCTGCAGCCGGTGAGCACCAACAACGTGATGGCACTGCCGAACAAGTTCTTCGACTACGTCCAGGCGCGCCTCGGCATCGTGGTCGGCCCGTCGGTCGAGATGGCGCGCATCGTGCGCGACCATGGCCTCGGCGTCGTCACGGACGGCTTCGACGAGGCATCGATCGCCGCGACCATCGATGCGCTCACCCCCGAGCGCGTCGACGGGTTCAAGCAGGCCGCGATGCGGGCGGCCGATGCGCTCTCCGCGGAGCGGCAGGTCGAGGTGTGGGCGCGGGCCGTGGAGGAGATCGTCGCCGGCTCGGCGGGCCGTGCCTGACCTCGGAGCGCGGGCGTATCGCCTCGCGCAGAAGCTGGTGCCCTCGTCGGTCGCGGGGTATGTGCTCCCCGGGCACGTGCGCCAGTTCCGCGAGACCGGTGTCACCGTGGCCCGCGACGCCCCGCGGCGACTGCTCATCGCGCCGGTGAACTCGGCGGGGCAGGGGTACGCGTGGGCGCGCGCCGCCGAGACGCTGCCCGGCGTCGCCGCCGCCAGCGCCATGTTCCGCGGGGGTGACGACGTGTTCGGGTTCCACGCCGATCACCTCATCCCCGCGACGGCACTGGTCGGCAACGCTCGCTGGCGCCGGGCGCAGCACCGTGCGATCCTTCAAGGCTTCACGCACGTGCTGATCGAATCCGGGCGGCACCTCTCCGAGCTCGACGGCGACCCGCTGGAGCTGGTGCGAGAGCTGCAGGCGGCGGGGGTCCGCGTGGCGCTCGTGTGGCACGGGAGCGACATCCGTCTCCCGAGTGCGCACGCCGCGCGCGAGCCGGACTCGCCCTTCCACGGTGATCGCTACGCCGGGACAGCCGTGCTGGAGGAGATCGCCGAGCGGCACGCGCGCTTCGCAGAGGCCGCCGGGGTGCCCGTGTTCGTCTCGACTCCGGATCTGCTGCCGTTCGCGCCGGGTGCCACCTGGCTCCCCGTCGTGGTGGATCCGCGATCCTGGGCCGCGGCGGGGGACCGCCCTGCGCTCTCGGGCGACGGGCCACTGCGCGTCGTGCACGCCCCGTCGAGCGCCGGCCTGAAGGGCAGCGACCGCATCGCCGCAGCCGTGCAGCGGCTCGAGGCCGAGGGCCTCATCGACTACACCGAGGTGCGGGGCGTCCCCGCCGAGCGGATGCCGGAGCTGTACGGCGGCGCCGACGTCGTCCTCGACCAGTTCCTCGCCGGTGCCTACGGCGTCGCGGTGTGCGAGGCACTGGCGGCCGGTCGCCTGGTGGTCAGCCACGTGTCGGACGAGACCCGCGGTGCGGTGCGCGCGGCCAGCGGACACGAGCTCCCCGTGGTGCAGGCCAGGGCGGCGGAGCTGGAAAGCGTGCTGCGCGAGGTCGCCGCGAATCGCGCGCGCTCTGCGACGCGAGCCGCCGCGGGGCCGGCGTTCGTGCGCGCGGTGCACGACGGGACGATGTCGGCGGAGGCGCTGCGGCCGTTCCTCGACGCGTGAGCCGCCGGGCTCCGTAGAGTAGATGCTCGTGAAGATCGTCAGCGTCGTCGGCGCGCGCCCCCAGTTCGTCAAGCTCGCCCCGATCCACCATGCCGCCCGCGCGGCCGGGGTGGAGCACGTGATCGTGCACACCGGACAGCACTACGACCCGCTGCTGTCTGACGTGTTCTTCGAGGATCTGGGGATCGGCGCCCCCGACGTGCACCTCGGCGTGGGCAGCGGCTCGCACGGCGTGCAGACCGGAGCGATGCTGGGTGCCCTCGACGCGGTGTTCGACGAGCACCGCCCCGACTGGGTGCTGGTGTACGGCGACACGAACTCGACCGTGGCGGCGGCGCTGAGCGCGGTCAAGCTGCACATCCCTGTGGCGCACCTGGAGGCGGGGCTGCGCAGCTTCAACCGTCGCATGCCGGAGGAGCACAACCGCGTGCTGACCGACCACGCCGCCGACCTTCTTCTCGCACCGACGCAGGTCGCCGTCGACCACCTCACGCGCGAAGGGCTGGCCGAGCGCACCGTGCTGGTGGGCGATGTGATGACCGATGTGCTGTTCGACGTGCGCGACCGTGTCGCCCGGCGTGCCGCCGACGAGGGGGAGCGCCTGGACGCCGCCGAGGGGAAGTACTACCTGGCGACGATCCACCGCGCCGAGAACACCGATGACCCGGCGCGGCTGCGGCAGGTGGTCGAGGCCCTGGCGGGGCTCGACCGTCCCGTCGTGCTGCTGGCCCACCCGCGCGTGGTGGCCAAGGCGGCCGCGCACGGCATCGACCTCGACCGCGGCTCGCTCACCTCCCGCCCGCCGCTCGCCTACCCCGACCTGATCGCGGCCGCGGCGGCGAGTGCCGGTGTGGTGACCGACTCGGGCGGGCTGCAGAAGGAGGCGTTCCTGCTGCGCGTGCCGTGCACGACCGTGCGCACCGAGACGGAGTGGGTCGAGACGGTGGAGCTGGGCTGGAACGTGCTCGCGAACACGCGCGAGGAGATCGCGGCGGCCGTGACGCGTCCTCGACCGGCGGTCACGGACGCGGCACCGTACGGCGACGGGCACGCCGCCGAGCGCGTGATCGCGGTGCTGTCCGAGCGTCGCTGAGGCCCACCCGCGAGGAGCCGGGTACCCGCGCCGGAATATACTCGAACCCATGCGTATCGCCGTCGTGGCCCTCGGAAAGATCGGCCTGCCCCTCGCCGTCCAGTTCGCCAGCAAGGGACACGACGTGGTCGGGGTCGACGTCAATGCGGCCCTCGTCGACAGCGTCAACCGGGGCGTCGAGCCGTTCCCCGGCGAGGCGCAGCTGCAGGAGAAGCTGACGGCGGCGCTCGAGGCCGGACGGCTGCGGGCGACGACCGACTACGCGGAGGCGATCCCCGGGGCTGATGCCGTGGTCGTGGTCGTGCCGCTGTTCGTGAACGAGGAGACCGCGGAGCCCGAGTTCGGGTGGATGGACGCGGCCACCCGCTCGCTCGCCGAGCACCTGACCCCCGGCACGCTGGTGTCGTACGAGACCACGCTGCCGGTCGGGGTGACGCGCGGCCGCTGGAAGCCCCTGCTCGAGGAGGTCTCCGGGCTGCGCGAGGGGGAGGACTTCCACGTGGTGTTCTCCCCGGAGCGTGTGTTCTCGGGGCGGATCTTCGCCGACCTGCGCAAGTACCCCAAGCTGATCGGCGCGCTCTCCGACGAGGGGGCCCGCCGCGCCGTCGCGTTCTACGAGTCGGTGCTCGACTTCGACGAGCGTCCCGACCTGCCGCGCACGAACGGGGTGTGGGACCTGCAGAGCGCCGAGGCGGCCGAGATGGCCAAGCTCGCCGAGACCACCTACCGCGACGTGAACATCGGCCTGGCGAACCAGTTCGCCCTCTTCGCGGGTGCCAACGGCATCGACGTGTACCAGGTGATCGAGGCGTGCAACTCGCAGGTCTTCAGTCACATCCACCGCCCCGGCATCGCGGTGGGCGGCCACTGCATCCCGGTCTACCCCAAGCTGTACCTGTCGACCGACCCCGACGCCGACATCGTGCGCACGGCGCGCGTGTTCAACGAGTCGATGCCAGAGCGCCTGGTGGCTCAGGCCGAGGGCATGCTCGGCGACCTGTCCGGACTCCGGGCGGTCGTGCTGGGCGCGGCGTACCGCGGCGGGGTGAAGGAGACCGCGTTCTCCGGTGTCTTCCCCACCGTCGAGGCACTGCGACGCCGTGGCGCCGAGGTGCGCGTGCACGACCCGCTGTACACGGACGACGAGCTGCGCGCCCTGGGACTCGAGCCCTACGCGCTCGGGGAGGGCGTCGACCTCGCGATCGTGCAGACCGATCACGCCGAGTACCGCACGCTCCGTCCCGTCCAGCTGCCGGGCGTGCGGCTCCTGGTCGACGGCCGCGCCGTGACCGACGCGGAGGCCTGGGCCGGCACGCCGCGCATGGTCGTCGGCGCCGGCCGCGCCTCCGCCACGGTCTGACGACCCGCGACCGGGCGCCGCGGCTGAAGCTCCCAGCCGCGCGCCGATACGATTGAGGCATGGATCTTCTCGTCGTCGGGTCGGGTTTCTTCGGCCTCACCATCGCTGAGCGTGCCGCGGAAGCCGGCCGCAAGGTGACCGTCATCGACCGCCGCCCCCACATCGGCGGCAACGCCTACAGTGAGGCGGAACCCGAGACGGGGATCGAGGTGCACCGCTACGGGGCGCACCTGTTCCACACGTCGAACGCGACCGTGTGGGAGTACGTCAACCGCTTCACCACGTTCACGAACTACGTGCACCGGGTCTACACGACCCACAAGGGCACGGTGTTCCCGATGCCGGTGAACCTGGGCACGATCAACCAGTTCTTCCAGGCGGCCTACACGCCGGACCAGGCGCGTGCTCTGGTGAAGGAGCAGGCGGGGGAGTTCGACGTGAAGTCCGCCGCGAACTTCGAGGAGAAGGGCATCGCGCTCGTCGGCCGTCCGCTGTTCGAGGCGTTCTTCCGCGACTACACCGCCAAGCAGTGGCAGACCGACCCGCAGAAGCTGTCCGGCGACATCATCAGCCGCCTGCCCGTGCGCTACACGTACGACAACCGCTACTTCAACGACACGTGGGAGGGACTGCCGACCGACGGGTACACCGCGTGGCTCGAGCGCATGGCGGACCACCCCCGCATCGAGGTGAAGCTCGGCGTCGACTACTTCGACGAGGCGCAGCCGCTGAACAAGAGGGCGACCGTCGGCCAGGTGCCCGTGGTCTACACGGGGCCGGTCGACCGCTACTTCGACTATGCGGAGGGCGCCCTGAGCTGGCGCACGCTCGACTTCGAGCAGGAGGTGCTGAACGTCCGCGACTTCCAGGGCACCAGCGTCATGAACTACCCCGACATGGACGTGCCCTACACGCGCATCCACGAGTTCAAGCACTTCCACCCGGAGCGCAAAGACGTCTACGACTCCGACAAGACCGTCATCATGCGCGAGTTCTCCCGCTTCGCCGAGCGCGAGGACGAGCCCTACTACCCGGTGAACACGCCGACCGACCGCGAGGGGCTGCTGGCCTACCGCGAGCTGGCGAAGGGCGAGAAGGACGTGCACTTCGGCGGGCGTCTGGGCACGTACCAGTACCTCGACATGCACATGGCCATCGGGTCGGCGCTGTCGCTCTGGAACAACACTCTCTCCTAGACTCGGAACCGTGAGTCACGCTGCTGTCGGGGCGCCCGGGACGCCCCGGCGCTATCTGCATTCGCTGTGGCTGCTGTCCGCCCGCGACCTGAAGGTGCGGTACGCGACGAGCGCCCTCGGCTACCTGTGGTCGGTGCTCGATCCGCTGGTGATGAGCGCCATCTACTGGTTCGTGTTCACGCAGGTGTTCCATCGGAGCGTGGGCGAGGACCCGTACATCGTGTTCCTCATCGTGGCGCTGCTGCCGTGGGTGTGGTTCAACACCTCGGTGTCGGATTTCACGAGGGCGTTCAAGAAGGATTCGCGTCTCGTGCGCTCGACGGCGATCCCGCGGTCGATCTGGGTCAACCGCATCGTGCTGAGCAAGGGCATCGAGTTCCTGTTCTCGATCCCCGTGCTGGTGCTGTTCGCGGTGTTCAGCGGAGCCACGGTGAACGTGATGCTGCTGTGGTTCCCGGTCGCGCTCCTCCTGCAGATCATGCTGCTGGTCGGGCTCGGTCTGCTGGTCGCGCCGCTGTGCGTGCTGTACACGGATCTGGAGCGGACGACGGCGCTGATCCTCCGCGCGCTGTTCTACGCCTCGCCCGTCATCTACAGCTTCGAAGACCTCCCGGCGCCCTTCGACGTGATCGGGGCGTTCAACCCGCTCGCCGGGATCTTCACGCTCTACCGCGTGGGCTTCTTCCCCGATCTGTGGGACCCGATGCCGGTGATCGTGAGCGTCGTGATGTGCGTGGTCATCCTGGCGCTCGGCGTGTGGACGTTCCGGAGCCTCGAGCGCCCGGTGCTGAAGGAGCTGTGATGTCTGCGGCTGCACGCGTGCTCATCGCTGAGCTCGACGCGCCCGCCCAGGCGGCGCTCTTCGACGGGGCTGCCGATGCGCGGGAGGCGATCACCGAGCTGACGGGGATGCTCCGGATCGGCATGCTCGTCTCGAGCGAGATCCTGGTGACCGACGCCATGCTGCTCGACGGGGCGTACTTCCTGACGCTGGGTCCGGACGGTGTCATGCGGGAGCTCGGCGCGACGCCGGGACGGTATCCCCTCACGATCACGGGCGTGCACCCGACGCTGCGCGAAGGTCTGGATGCTCGGCTCGCGAACGACGCGTTTCACTGGTCGCTTCCCGCTCTGCGCGGTGCGGTCGGGATTCCGGCGGAGGTCCGCCGCGGGTGGGACGAATGGCTGCGGTTCGTCGAGACGGGGATCATCCGGTACGAGCAGCAGACGGGTGGCGACGCACCCTTGCGCACGGGCACCCCGCCGGCCTCGTCGCCGGAGGCGCTGCGCGTGATCGCCGATGCGCGACTCGACGAGGTACGGTTCCGCAGCGTGGCGTGGCAGCGCATCGAGGCGCTCCCGCTCGCGGAGGCCGATCGGGAGGCGGTGCGTCGCTGGTGGGGCGACGCGTACCTGCGCATGATCGCGGAGAACGCGGGAGCGGACTGGGTGACGTTCGGCGCCGAGGCCGACGGGCACCTCGCTCGCGCCGCGCACGACGTGGAGCTGCCGCTGTCGACGACGCTGGTCGCGTGGGCGCGGGAGTCCACCCCCGCCACGATCGCGGTCGCCTGGGACGCCTCTCATCGTCAGCGGCACCGCCTGCGCGAGCGGCCGACGTGGTCGCGCATGCGCGGGCTCGCTTTTGCGGCCACCCAGGTGACGGCCGTGTCGTCGCGGGGCTTCGTGCTGCTGACGTCGATCGCGAAGCTCGTCATCGCGCTCTGCGTGGTCGCCCTCGCCGTGCCCGGCCTCGGGCTCGGCTCCGTGGACAACGTCTGGACCTGGGTGGCCTTCGTCGGCGCCATCGCCACGACCGTGCCCTTCGACTCGCTCGGTGCCCTCCGGGAGCTTCTCGTCCGCGATCCGCAGGCACGGTTCGTCCTGCACAGGGGAGCGCGCTCATGACCGATGGATTCACCCCGGTGTACGCGAGCTCCGACGGGCTCCCGGTGCGGCTCGAGGCCGCCGCGCGGCGCGCCGCCGACGGGTCCGCCTACACGCACCACCGCCTCGTCGTCTCCGACGGGCGAGCAGGAGCGGTGATCGTGGCCCGCGACGCGGATCGGCTGCTGCTCGTGCTGAGCGCCCGGGAAGCCGCGGGGGCCAAGCTCTGGGAGCTCCCTCGCGGGGCCGGCGAAGCCGGTGAGACGGCCGTCGAGACCGCCCTCAGAGAGCTGCGGGAGGAGACCGGCCTGCGCGGCCGCGACCCGCAGGTGCTGGGAACGTACGTGACCGACTCGTCGATCTTCCCCCAGGAGGTCGCCGTCGTGGAGTGCCGCATCGACCAGGACGCGCCGGCGACCGTGCCGGACGGGGAAGTCTCCGACCGGCGCTGGCTGCCGCTCGCGGAACTGGCGCATGCCGTGCAGGACGGGACGATCCGTGATGCCCACACGCTCGCGGCGATCGCCGTCCTCTCATCGAGGGGGGAGCTGTGATGTCCGCGGCAATCGAGGTACAGGGGCTCGGCGTCCGTTTCCGCCGCAACCGGAGGGGGCGGCGCAGCTTCAAGGACCTGTTCAGCGGGGCATCGCGCCGTTCGCGCCCCGGCGAGTTCTGGGCGTTGCGCGACGTCTCGTTCACGGTGCAGCCGGGGGAGTCGATCGGTGTGGTCGGCCGCAACGGACAGGGGAAGTCGACGCTGCTGCGCCTGGTCGCCGGCGTGCTGCTCCCCGATGAGGGGTCGGTGCATGTCAACGGAGGCGTGGCGCCGCTCATCGAGATCACCGGCGGGTTCGTCGGCGATCTGACGGTGCGGGAGAACGTGCGTCTCACCGCGGGTCTCCACGGCATGTCGCGCGACGAGGTCTCGCGCCGCTACGACGACATCATCGCGTTCGCCGAGCTCGCCGGCTTCGAGGAGACGCCCTACAAGCACCTCTCCAACGGCATGAAGGTGCGGCTGGCGTTCTCTGTCGTATCGCAGCTCGACGAGCCGATCCTCCTCGTCGACGAGGTCCTCGCCGTCGGTGACAAGGCGTTCCGCGACAAGTGCTACAAGCGCATCGACGAGCTGCTCGCGGAGGGGCGCACGCTGTTCTTCGTGAGCCACAACGAGCGCGACCTGCGCCGGTTCTGCACGCGCGGGCTGTACCTCGACAAGGGCGCGCTCGCGCTGGACGCACCGATCGGCGAGGTGCTCGACCGCTACAACGCCGACTACGCGGTCTGAGCCTCCACGCCCGCACGGTCGGGGCGAGGTCGCCGGGGCTCAGAGGCCGACGAGGCTCCGCAGGCTCTGCGCCGCCGTGCGCGCGGCATCGACCGCGCCGGCGGTGTTCCCGCCGTCGGTGATCGCCGTCCGCAGCTCGCTGAGCCGCTGCGTGTACGAGGCGGTGCCGTCGCGCCAGCTGTCCGCGATCGACGACGGTGCCGGGAGGTCGGACAGGCGTCGCGCGTCTTCCTGCAGCGTGTCCACCACGGGCAGCGCGTCCTGACCACTCGCGCCCGCGACGATGTCGAGCCCGCGCAGCGCGTCGGCCAGCGGCCCGGAGACCTGTCCGCGGAAAGCCTCCACGGTGGGGTCGACGACCGGCGGCTGCGTCACGATCGGCGTCTGACTCGGCTGCGGGCCCGCCGTCGGCGTGGCCGTGGGCGTCGGGGTCTCGGTCGGCGTGGGGGTCGAGCTCGGCGAGGGCGAGGCGCTCGGTCCCGGCGTCGGCCCGTCTCCGCGAGGCAGGAGGAAGAACAGCAGGGCACCGATGATCGCGAGGGCGAGCACCGAGAGGCCGACGATCAGCCACACCCGCCCCTTGCGCTCGGGGGTGGGCGGAAGCGGGGCCCAGCGGAGCTCCGGCTGCGGTTCCTGCGGATCGGTCACGTCATGCCTCCAGAGGGGTCATCGGCTGCCACGACCGGTCGCGGCCCACGCGGCCGCCGTCGCGGATCCCGCGGAACAGGTTGCTCGTGCCCCGCACCGTGCGCTCGACGAAGACGAGCCGGATGAGCTCCTTCGCGAACGTCGCCGCGGTGCCGAGGCCGAACAGCACAGGGTTGTACACGCCGTGGACGCGGTAGTACTGCTTGATGAAGCCGCGGTTGCGCATGATGTAGTACCGGTAGGCGTTGCTCGACGCGTTCATGTGCCGGATGCCCATGTCCCACTGCTTGATCTCGCGCGTGCGACGCAGCACGAACTCGTCCACGATGACCGCGGTGGTCAGGCGCGAGGCCAGCCAGCCGTACATCTGGTCGTCCCAGTAGATGAAGAACCGCGGGTCGGGGAGCCCGATCTGCTGCACGATCGAGCGGTGGATGAACATGCCCTCGAAGCAGCCGCTGTTCATGTGCTTGTAGCCCGACTCGTCGAAGCCGGCCGGGGCGAACGGGATCGGGATGCCCATGCGCTCGGCGATGCGGTACTGCCAGTAGAACTCGCTGCCGTCGTAGTCGTACCGGCGGCCCTGGATGCTCTTGAAGCGCGGCGCCCAGCGGCCCATCCTGGCGAGGCCGTCCGGCAGCACCTCCACGTCGTCGTCCATCATCCAGATCCACTCGGACCCGAGCTCGTACGCGGTGCGCATGCCCTCGCTGAAGCCTCCGGACCCGCCCGTGTTCGTCTGCAGGCGCCGGTACACGATCTCGGTGCCGATGTCGTCACGGAACGACTCGACCACGTCGGTGGTGTCGTCGGCCGACGCGTTGTCGATGATGACCACGCGGCCCGGCTTCGGGTCCATCGCGGTGATGCTGGTGAGCAGCCCGGACAACAGGTGCGAACGGTTGAAGGTGACGATGACGATGGTCGCTGCGGTGGGGTCGAATGCAGCGGGGGCCGCGGTCATGCCTTCTCCTCGAAGATCTGCTGCCAGGACTGGGGGGAGACGAGATCGGGCATCGCCTCGCGGTAGCGCGCCCGCAGCTCCGGCCACCGGCGCCGGAGCTCGGCGTGCAGCCGGACGCTCTCGCGCAGCATGCGGCGGTACTGGCGGCGGTCGCGCGTGTAGATGTTCTTTCCGGAGCCGTCGGCCGTGCTCACCAGCACGCTGTCGAAGGAGGGGACGCGCCACCACTGGGCGTCCTCCTTGCCGAACTCGGCCTCCGGCTGCACGACGTTCGCCGGGTGCGGACGGTGCATCCAGTGCGACACCAGCGTGGTCAGCGTGAACCAGCGCAGCCGCAGACCGGTCGGGTTGTCGAGGTCGTTCTTCGACACCTGCTTGTACACCTGGCGCCCGCGACGCGAGTAGAGCACGCGCGACGGGTCGCGGTGCACCACGGTCTCGGGGAACTCGGCGGCGAGGGCCCGCGCGGCGGGCATCGCGGTACGGATGTTCCGGCGCATGTGCTCCGGCCCCGACAGCACGTCGCGCAGCGCCCTGGCACGGAGGGCGACCGGGTAGTACTGCATCATCATCAGGTGCTTGAGGTCGACGCGCCGGCTGTGCCGGAGCAGGCGACCTCCGCGCGGGACCTCCGAGTGCAGGAGCCCGGCGACGATGCGGTTCCTGGCATGGAAGTAGGCCTGCCAGTCGATCGTGTCGTCCTTGTTCACCCAGGAGACGTGCCACAGGGCGACGCCCGGCATCGAGACGGTGGGGAATCCGGCCTCCCCGGCGCGCAGGCAGAACTCCGCGTCGTCCCATTTGATGAACGCGGGGAGGGCGAGGCCGACCGCGCGGACCGCCTCGACCGGGATGAGGCACATCCACCAGCCGTTGTAGTCGGCGTCCATGCGCATGTGCAGCAGCGTCGACTGGCGCAGGTTCGACACCCCGAAGTCGTGCGGCATCTGCTCCTGGTACAGGTTGCGCCACATGAACGGCGCCTGGTCGACCACCTCGGCCCACCCGTGCAGCTTGGGCCGGTCGAGCAGATCGAACATGTGGCCGCCCACCAGCACGGGCGTGGTCGCGTACTGTCCGAACACGATCGACCGGCGCAGCGACTCCGGCTCCAGGCGCACGTCGTCGTCGAGCAGCTGCACGAAGTCGCTCTCCGGGCGCTGCAGCGTCTCGTGCATCGCCCTGGCGAAGCCGCCGGAGCCGCCCAGGTTCGGCTGCCGGATCACCTGCAGGGTCTCGCCGAGGCGTTCGGCGACGTCGTCGTAGCCGTCCTGCTCCTGGACCAGCTGCGTGCCCTGGTCGACGAGGAAGATGCGGTCGACGAACTCGAGGGCATCGGGCGAGGCGGCCAGGGCGCGCAGCGTCTCGACGCAGTAGTCGGGCTTGTTGAAGGTGGTGATCCCGAGCGAGGCCTTGCCGGTGCGGGCCGGCTCGTGCTCGGTGGTCCACTCAGCGCCCTCCAGCACGGCAGGCTTCTCGTCGGCGACCACGTCGAACCAGATCCATCCGCCGTCGCTGTACTGCGTCAGCGCCAGGTCGAACGACGTCGTGGCCTCTCCGGTGACCTCGCGTGTGGCGACCCGCTGGCGCACGCCGCTGCCGTTCGAGCGGTAGACGAGGATCGTGGCGGGTCCGGTCGTGCGGACCGTGAGCTGCACCTCGCGCACGCTCGTCCAGTGCTGCCAGTACGACGCGGGGAAGGCGTTGAAGTAGGTGCCGAGGGAGACGCGGCGGCCGGCGACGATGCGCGCACGGTGACGGCCGAGGATGTTGCCCAGGTGCGCCCTGTTGGACACCCGGACGGGCTCGTTCTCGATCACGGACCAGGTCTCGGGGTCGGCGTAGAGCGGGAGCAGGTCGGGGTCGCGATCGAGCGGGAAGACGACATTCTGAAGGACGTGGGCCACAGGGAGGTTCTCCGATGTTGGTGTCGCGGGACGCCGCCGGTGGGCAGCGCGCGACTCGACGAGCAGTGAGTAGCCTACCGTTCGTCACCTCGGGATCCGCGGAGAGCCTCCCCGGTCGCGCCCAGCCCGCCTGGTTAGACTGACCGCGATGAAGGTACTGATCACCGGCGGCGCCGGCTACATCGGATCGACCGTGGCGACGGCATGCATCGAGGCCGGGATCGAGGTCGTCGTGCTCGACGACCTCTCCAAGGGGCTCGAGGTGTTCGGCGACGGACGCAACCTCTACGTCGGCGACATCGCCGATCACGCGGTGCTGGACCGGCTGCTGGCCGACCACCCCGACATCGACGCGGTCGTCCACTGTGCGGCGCGCGTGGTCGTGCCGGAGTCGGTCGCCGACCCCCTGGGCTACTACGACAGCAACGTGGGCAAGACGATCGTGCTGCTGCAGCGGCTGCGCGACGCGGGTGTCCCGCGCGTCGTGTTCAGCTCCTCGGCCTCGGTGTACGCGGGGGAGTCGGGTGACGGCGTCGACGAGAGCGGTGCCCTGGCGCCCGCGAGCCCCTACGCGACCACCAAGGCCATGGTGGAGCAGATCCTCGCCGACGCAGCGGCCGCCGGCGACTTCCGGGCGATCGCGCTGCGCTACTTCAACCCGATCGGCGCCGACCCCCGCCTGCGCACGGGACTGCAGAACCCCACGCCCTCGCACGCGCTGGGCAAGATCATGCAGGCGCACGCCTCGGGCGAGCCCTTCACCATCACCGGCACCGACTGGGCCACGCGCGACGGCTCCGGGCTGCGCGACTACGTGCACGTCTGGGACCTGGCTCTCGCGCACGTCGCCGCGGTGCAGCGGTTCGACCGCGTGGCCACGCCCGACGAGCCGTACCAGGTGATCAACCTGGGCACAGGCGACGGCGTCACGGTGCGCGAGCTCGTGCAGGCGTTCGAGCGGGTCACGGGCGAGGTGCTGCCGGTGGTCGAGACCGGCCGACGCCCGGGCGACCAGGCGGGCGCGTACGCGATCGTCGACCGTGCCGCCGCGGTGCTGGACTGGCGCGCCGAGCGCTCGGTCGACGACGGTGTGCGCGATGCACTGGCCTGGTCGGAGAAGCTCCGCTCGCTGCGCTGACTTCCGGCGCGGACCCTAGCCCTGGGGGCGGAGGGTCGGGATGGCCCCGGTGTGCGCGGCGTCGATGTTCTCGCGCCATGAGCGGGACTGCCCGGCGCGCAGGGCGCACAGCACGAGCAGGAACCAGCCGGCACCCACCAGCGTGAAGCTCTCGAACATCGAATCGACGGCGAGCGTCACGAGCGTGATCGGCGTCCACGCGTAGACCACGGATCGGCGCACGCTCGCCACCAGCCAGGAGCGGATGAGGGCGACTCCTCCCAGCAGCAGGAACAGCACCAGGCCGGCCGTGCCGAGCTGCAGCAGCACATCGAAGAACGCGTTCAGCGCACTCTGGTGGTGCTCGCCCAGCTGGAAGTTGATGAACGTGAACGGATACTCCCCGCGAGCCCAGTCGCCGAACCAGCCCCACCCCGTGATCGGCTTGATGGACACGAAGTCGAGGATCATGTTCCACAGGGTCGCCCGCATCGAGAAATCGGAGCCGGCGTCCAGCAGCGCGATGATCTGGTGCCGCAGCGCGAACGCCACGGCCAGGGCGAGGGCGACCAGCGCCCCGAGGCCCCACTGGACCATGGTGCGACGCGCGGGGGAGGTGTGCCGCACGATCGTGAGCGCCACCGTCACGATGCCGACCGCCACCGCCAGGACGAGCACCGTCGGCGAGGAGGACAGGAACGCCAGCCCGCCGGCGAGGGCGATCGACACGACCGCGAGCGGCGGGTCCACCGACTGCGTGCGCCACTCGATCACGAAGGTGATCAGCGCGATCACGGCGATGAACCCGAGCATGTTGCGGCTGCCGAAGACGCCCTGCACCGGTCCGCCGAGCGCGAGGTCGCCCTGCACGCCGAGGAACGAGAACGGGATGTCGAGCAGCACGCCGGACAGGATCTCCACGCCCAGCGAGAGCGTCAGGAGCACTCGCAGCGCGTCGCCCAGCGCCCGCACGGTCTGGAGGGTGTCGCGGATGTGGCCGACCGTGATGGCGAGGAACGCGAAGCCCAGCAGGGAGAGCCAGCCGAAGAACGTGTCCGAACGATCGGTCGTCCACACCAGGCTCACCAGTGCCCAGCCGAGGAACGCGATCAGCGACGAGGGCGCGAGGCGCAGCAGCGACAGCTCCTCGCGGCGCACCCAGAGGATCGCGGCTCCCAGCACGCAGAGCAGCGTGACGATCGTGGCGAGGGTGACGGGAGACGTCATCCGCTCGATCAGGAACGAGCCGAACACCGCCAGCAGCACCGCGAGCGTGAAGGCCCGCGCGAACTCCGCCGACCCGAGGAGCCGGGTGATCGTGCGACCCGGCGTCACGGCACCCGCCGCTGCGTCGTCCCGCGCTCGAACACGAGGTCGCGCTCACCCACGCCCACGAGCGGCACGGACTTCAGCTTGAACGACAACAGGACCAGCAGCAGCCAGCCCCACAGCATGATCGGCGTGGACTCGGTCAGGCCCTGCACGAGCAGCACGATGGTGTAGAGGCTCGGCAGCAGGGTGATCGGCGAGAACGGTCGGTGCGCGTCGAGGTCCCACCGCGGACGGTCGACCGCGAAGAACCAGGAGCGCCACAGCAGGCTGCCGTAGGCGACGGCCATCAGCACGACGCCGAGCACGCCCAGCTGCAGCAGCACGTCGAGCCACATGTTGTGCGCGTGGAACACGGTGATGCCGTGGTCGACGATCCAGTGGTCGAACGCGGGATCGCTCGGCACCCACGGGCTGGAGAAGCCGTTGCCGAACAGGGGGTGCTCGCCCGCGCGCTCCAGGACCTTGGTCCAGATCTTCTCCGAGCGCCCGGTCAGGTCGGCGCTGCGGCCGAGGAGCGACAGCAGGGGCCCGCGCAGCAGCCAGACGGCGGCCCCGACGATCACGGTCGAGCCGATGGCGACGACGTACACGCGCGTGCGGGCGCTCGGGGTCGACGCCCGCCGCATGACCAGTGCCACCACCAGCACCACGACAGCGGCACCCGCGCACACGAGCGCCGTGGCGGAGGAGGTGCGCAGCAGGAAGTAGGCCGCGAGGATCATCCACAGTGCGAGGGTGGTGCGCCACCGTGCCCGTGCCGCGAACAGCACGCCGAACGTGATGAGAGCGAACAGGGACACGATCGCGAGCAGGTTCGCGTTGCCCACGATGCCCTGGATGCGTCCGCCGTCGAACAGGTTGTCGCGCACCCAGTACCACTGCGGGTCGATCTCGCCGTCCGGCAGGTCGACGAAGTTCGGCAGCAGGGGGCCGTGCAGCACGAGGGACACCCACAGCTCGAGGGCGAGCGACAGTCCGAGGATCCACTTGAAGGCGGAGGACAGCGCGCGCACGATCTCGTGCCAGGTGAGCACGTGCGCGATGAACAGGCCGTTCACGGTGACCGCGGCGAGCAGCAGCCCGGTCGCGATCGTCGGCCCGCGCCACTGCGACCATGCCACGGACACCAGCGCGAGTGCGGTGTAGCCCAGCGCGGCCCACGGCAGGCGTCGCCAGCGGAAGGGCTGCGGACGACGACGCGCGAGCATCGGGATGCCGATCGCGAGGGTCGCGACGGTGAAGAGTCCCAGCACGGCGGCGGCGCCGACCACGCCGAGCAGGTTGTAGACGGCGGAGTGCGCGAAGGCCACGAAGAGCACGAGGATGACGTACCCGCGCAGCAGCAGGTGCCCCGTCGACTCGCGCTCCGGCGCGGTGGGAAGGGGGGCCACCGGGTGCTTGGTGTACTGGGCCATCGCGTTCAGGCTACCGCGACGGACGCGCGGCGATCCTGAGCGCCGCAGCGGGGCTCTACGCTGGGGGCATGCTGCTCGCGCTCACGAACGCCCCCCGCGACTACGCCTGGGGATCCGAGACCCTGCTGGCCGATCTGGAGGGGCGCACCCCGACGGGCGCACCGGAGGCCGAGGTGTGGTTCGGCGACCACCCCGGCGACCCGGCGGAGGTCGTGGGCGACGGCACGCTCGACCGCTTCACGGGCGGCACCCTGCCCTACCTGCTGAAGCTGCTCGCAGCCGGGAGCCCGCTGTCGATCCAGGTGCACCCGACGATCGAGCAGGCGAAGGCCGGGTGGGCGAAGGAGAGCGCACGGCCCCTCGACGACCCCGAGCGCAACTACCGGGACGACAACCACAAGCCCGAGCTCATCGTCGCGCTGAGCGAGCGCTTCGAGTCGCTGAGCGGATTGCGCCCCGTCGCCGAGTCGCTCCGGCTCCTCGACACGCTCGCGCCGGGACCGGGGGTTTCCCGGCTCCGGGAGCTCCTCCAGCAGGAGTCCGACCCGCTGGGCTCCGCGATCGGCTGGCTGCTCGGCGGCGACGCCCAGGCGGAGGTCGACGAGATCACGGCCGCCGTGATCGCCGCGGCCGCGGGCGAGGCGGGGGAGTGGACCGAGACGGTGCGGGCGGTCGCCGGCATCGCGGGGCACTACCCCGGCGACCCCGGCGTGGTGGTGGCGCTGCTGATGAACCACGTCGTGCTGCGCCGCGGTGAGGGCGTGTTCCTGCGGGCCGGGCTGCTGCACGCCTATCTCTCCGGTCTCGGTGTGGAGATCATGGCGGCGAGCGACAACGTGCTGCGCGGCGGACTGACCCCGAAGCGCATCGACGTCGCCGAGCTGCTGCACATCCTCGACACGACGACGGGCGAGGTGCCGGTGCTGCGTCCGCAGGACGGCCAGGCGATCACCGAGTACCCGGTGCCCGTGCCGGACTTCGCGCTGCGGCGGGTCGCGCTGGACGGCGAGCCGGTGACGCTCGCGGTGGACGGCCCGACGATGGTGCTCGCGACCTCGGGTGCGGTGCGGGTGGCCACGGCGACGGGGGAGGAGCTCACGGCGGCGGTCGGCACGGCGGTGTTCGCGGACGCCGAGGAGCGCACGCTCACCCTCGGTGGTGCGGGCGAGGCGTTCGTGGCGACGCCCGGGCGCTGACACGACCGCGACACGCCGACGGGCGTCCATGAACCTTCAAGAATCCGTTGAGGGTTTACGATCCGCGACTTGACCCGAGCGAATCACACCGGTGTAATTAGGTGAGCACGGCCCGCCAGGGGGGCGGTTTTTGAAGGGTTGGAGGTCGACATGACGGGTTACCGTTCCGATGTGCCGGAGAACTGGTTCGTCGATCCGGTCAACCTCGGTGTTCCCGGGGTTCGCCGGTCCGACCCGGACGACGACAACGCCCTCGCCTGGCAGAGCGACGCGCTCTGCTCGCAGACCGACCCCGAGGCCTTCTTCCCCGAGAAGGGCGGCTCGACGCGCGACGCCAAGCGCATCTGCACCGCGTGCGACGTCCGTGGCGAATGCCTCGAATACGCGCTGAGCAACGACGAGCGCTTCGGCATCTGGGGCGGTCTCTCCGAGCGCGAGCGCCGCAAGCTCAAGCGCCGCGCCAGCTGAGGCGATCACGCCGCACGGCTTCGCGGGCGCGCCGGGGTCCCTGACCCGACGCCGACGATCGCGCGCATAGGCTGACCACGTCATGCCAGCCCGAGTTCACGCCATCATCGTCGCGCGCCCCGGCCCCTCGGCCCGCGCGCAGCTGCTCCGCACACTCGACGCCGTGCGATCCCAGACGCTCGCCCCCGACGCCGTCACGCTCGTCCTGTGCGGGGATGCGGCGACCGCTCGCGAGAGCGAAGCCGTCGCGAACACGGTGGAGGGCATCATCGAGGCGCGGCCGTCGACGTCGTTCGCGGAGGCGATCGATCTCGCGAGGCCTCGGGTGCCGGAGGGGTCTGCGATCTGGCTGCTGGCCCAGGACACCGCCCCCCACCCGCGGGCGCTCGAACGACTCGTCGGCACGCTGGAGCGCTCGCCGTCCGCCGCGATCGTCGCCCCCAAGGTCGTGGCCACCGACAACGACCGGGAGATCGTGTCTCTCGGCGTGAGCATGACCGCGCTCGGCCGATCGGTCGAGCTCGCCGCCGGGGAGCTCGACCAGGGGCAGCACGACCGCATGGACGATGCGCTCGGCGCCGACATCCGCGGCCTGCTGATCCGCGGGGAGGTGCGCGACGCGCTGCGGCCCGACCCGGCACTCGCGGGCGCCGACGAAGGACTCGACCTCGGGGTGCGCGCGCGCCTGGGCGGCGGGCGCGTCGTGCTCGCGCCGAGCGCCCGGGTCTCCGCCGCGCCGGACGGCCCTGCCGCCCTGCCCTCCGGGCGCTCCCGCCGCGCGTACGTCACGCGCCTCGCGCAGCTGCACCGCCGTCTGGCCTATGCGCCCCTTCCGGCCGTGCCGCCGCACTGGCTGTCGCTGCTGCCGCTCGCGCTGTGGCGGTCGATCACGCACCTGATCGGCAAGCGACCCGAGGCCGTGCTGCCCGAGTGGGGCGCCGCGCTGGCCGCGATGCTGCGATTCGGGGCCGTCGCCCGCTCGCGCGCACGCATCCGGGCCTTCCGTACGTCCTCCTGGGCCAGCATCGCCCCGCTCCGGGTGACCTCGGCGCAACTGCGCCGACGGCTCGACGACGGGCACGGCAGCGAGCACGGCGCGGTGAGCGAGCTGCGCTTCTTCTCCGGCGGCGGCGCATGGGTCGTGCTGGCCGCCCTGGTCGTGGGCATCGCCTCCTTCACCACGCTGCTCGCCTGGCCGACCATCGGGGGCGGTGGCCTGCTGCCGCTGCGCCAGACCGTCGCGGCGCTGTGGGGCGACGCGGCCTGGGGCACCCGCGGACTGGGCGTCGACGTGGTCGGCCCCGCCGATCCCTTCGCCGCCGTGGTCGCGGTGCTCGGCTCGCTGTGGCCGGCCGGCCCCTCGTTCACCCTCGTGCTGCTGTGGATCCTGGCGCTGCCCCTGGCGGTGCTCGGCGGGTGGTTCGCCGCGACCCGTGTGACCGATCGCGCCGGACTACGGATCTTCGCCGGGATCGCCTGGGCGCTGGCACCCACGTTCCTCACCGCGCTCGTCGACGGCCGCCCCGCCGCGGTGCTCGCCCACCTCCTGCTGCCGTGGCTGTTCCACTCCGCGGTCGTCGCGCACCGCTCGTGGGGTGCCGCGGGCAGCGCCTCGCTGCTGCTGGCCGCTGTGCTCGCCTGTGCGCCCTCGCTCGCCCCCGCGCTCGCTCTGCTGTGGCTCGTGACGCTGGGCATCGTGATCGGCACGGCCCAGTTCCGCGGCGCCGGTCGTCTGCTGTGGCTCCCGTTGCCCACGGCCGTGCTGTTCGGGCCGTTGATCTCCTGGCAGCTTCTGCACGGCACGCCCCTGGCACTGCTCGCCGACCCGGGACTCACGTGGGCGGCACCGCAGGCCGGAGCAGACGCGGTCGGCCGCCTCGCGATCGCCCTCGGCTTCCCGACGACCGACCTCGCGGGCTGGGCGACCGTCGCGCCCGGCGGTCTCGGCACGTGGGCGGCCCTCCTGTGCGCACCGCTCGCGCTGCTCGCCCTCGCCTCGGCCGTGTCACCGCGGTGGCGCGCGGGCATCACGCTGCTGGTGGTCGCCGTCGCCGGTGTCGCGACGGCCTTCCTCGCGGTCGGCGTCAGCGTCTCGTTCGCGCAGGGCACCCCCGTGCCGATCTGGCCGGGCACGGGGCTGAGCCTCGCGTGGATCGGAGTGCTCGGCGCGGCGACCGTCACGCTCGACACGGCGCTCCCGCTGCCGCGGCTGCGCACCGTGGCGACCACCGTCACGGCGGCCGCGCTCCTGGTGTGTGCCCTGCCCGCCCTCACCGCGTTCCACACCGATCGATCCGTGCTCACCAACGGGCCGGAGTCGACGCTGCCCGCCTACGTGGCCGCGCAGGCGGCGGGCGACCGCGCGATCTCGACGCTCATCCTCACCCCGCAGAACGACGGCGGACTCGCGGTCGAGGTGGTCCGTGGAGCCAGCGAGACCCTCGGGGCCCAGACCACCATGCTCTCGACCGCCGTCGAGCCCCAGGGCACCGACACCGGCACGCTCGCGGTCGACCTGATCTCCGCCCGCGACTTCGATGCACCGGCCGAACTCGCCGCGGAGGGCATCAGCTACGTGCTGATCGCCCAGGTCGCGGGCGAGGGCGACCGGGCCCGTGCGCTGCGCACGGCCTCGATCGCCGCGATCGACCAGCGCCCGGGTCTCGTCCACGCGGGCACCACCGAGCGCGGAGTGCTGTGGCGGCTCGAGGGCGACGCCGCGGCACCGGCGTCGCTCACCGCGGCGCAGGAGGGCACGGCGCGGCTCGTGATCACCCTGCAGCTGCTCGTGGTGCTGGCCGCGCTGCTGCTGTCCATCCCGACCAGGGCGTCGCGGCGTGCCGCCAGGGCGCAGTCGCGCATCGTCGGGCGGGCGCCGGAGGAGCCGATGGTGCTGCCGCGTCACGCCGAGGATCTCCCGGCCGCGGTCGTGGAGGACCCGCCCGTCGGCGCGGTCGAGGATCCGCAGGACGAACCGGCTCTGACGGACGAGGCCCTGGCGCCCATCGCCGAACCGGTTCCCGAGGCCGAGGTCGAGCCCGCGGACGCCGCGGAATCGGACGACGACACCCCCGCACCGCAGCCCGAGGAGGAGCGCCGATGAGCGGCAACCGCGCATTCCGGGTCGCCGCGACCAGCGCCCGCGTCGTGACGGGCGTGGCCGTGGCCGCCGCCTGCGTGATCGGGGTCGTCGCGGCCGTGCACGCGCCCTGGCCCACCGTGGCGCACGAACCGGCGCAGGAGCAGGTCACTCCGCTGCCCGGCGACAGCGTGCTGGTCTGCAACGGCGACTTCCGGGCGCTCGGACGCGACTCGTCCGCACCGCTCGACATGACAGCGGCCGCAGCCCCCACGCTCACCACCGGCGGCACGTCGGGAGACCCGGCCTCGTCGGGCGTGGCGACGCCCGACCTCGCCGACGGCGACGAGGTCTCCGTGCTCACCGGCGCCGTGGAGGGCCGCACGGCTCCGCTGATCGCGGGCGCCGAGTCGTTCACCCTCGCCGCGGACGACCTCGGGGGCTTCGCGGCCACCCCGTGCACGGTGCCGCGCCTGGAGTCCTGGCTCGTCGGCGGTGCGGTGGGCACCGGCACGGAGGACATCGTCATCCTCACCAACGCGGCCGAGGTGCCGTCCACCGTCACCCTCACCGTGTACGGCGAGACGCGCGGCGGCCGTACCGTCATCATCCCGGCGCGCACGCAGACCGCCCTTCCGCTGACGTCGATCGCCGCCGGCAACGAGGCGCCGGTCGTCAAGGTGAGCGCGGTCGGGGCTCCGGTGCGCGCCGTCCTGCAGTCGTCGCTCGTGCGCGTGCTCGACCCCGCCGGCATCGACCTGCAGGAGGCCGTGGCCGGCGCGCAGCAGAACGTGGTCATCACGGGGGTCCAGACGTTCACGTCCGACGGCGACGAGGCAGACATGACCGTGCTGCGGCTGCTGGCACCAGGCGCCGACGCCATGGCGAAGGTCACGGTGCACAGCGAGGGCTCCTCGCCGACGACGGACGAGTTCTCCGTCCCGCTCGACCCCGACGTCCCCGCGCAGGTCGCGCTCAGCGGGCTCGAGCCGGGACGCTACACCGTGGAGATCGAGGCGGAGGCCCCGGTCGTCGCCGCCGTCCGCCAGCAGGACGGCTTCGGACGCGACACCGACTTCGCGTGGGTGACTCCGGCCGCCCAGCTCGACGACCAGGCCGCGGTCGCCGTGCCCGCCGGTCCCGCCCCGCGGCTGCAGCTCGCCAACACGGGCGACGAGGACGCGACCGTCACGGTCGAGCCGATCGACGGCGGTCAGCCGCAGGAGGTGTCGGTGCCGGCGGGGCAGACCCGCGGTATCGACGTGACCGCGCGGACGACCTATCTGCTGCGCACCACCGGACCCGTGCACGCCGCGGTGACCCTGACCGCGGCCGGTGCGCTCGGCGTGCTGCCGGTGCCGCCGTCGCCCGGCGTGGAGAAGTCGATCACGGTCTACCCCTGACCCCGGGACGGGGCGCGCCGTCAGTGGTCGTGGCCGAGGTCCCAGGGCTCGCGGCCGACGTACTCGGCGGCTGCCCGGAACACCGCGCTCTCGATCGCCATGCGGCGGTGCGCGGCGTCGTCGTGTCCCGGAGGGAGCAGCCGCTCGATCGGGATGCGGAACAGCACGATCCGCCGCCCCTCGCGGTCCAGGTGCCAGCGCGGCACCTCCCCGTCGCCCTCGGCCGCGGGCAGCGCCCCGATCTCGAAGCGCACCTCCTGCAGCTCGGGCCAGGTGCCGCGGAGGAACTCCACCGCAGTGCCCACCGTGAGGTCGAACCGGTCGAGCCGCCCGTCGAGCGGTGCGAGCGGCGGGCGGACGACCTCGCTGCGCCCGAGTCGTCCGTGGCGTCCGTGCCTCGCGCCGCGTCGGGCGGTGGGGGCGTGGGCGCGACGACGGGGCATGCCGAAAGTCTAGGCGCTGCGCGCGCGCTCGGCGCGGCATCCGCTCCGCTCGCGACAGGGGTCGTAGCGTGAAGGGGATGGACGGACGACTCTGCTCGAAGGTCGGCTGCGCGCGTGAGGCCGTGGCCACCCTCACCTACGACTACGGCGACCAGATGGCCGCTCTCGGACCGCTCGGAACGGCGAACGACCCGCAGGCGCACGACCTGTGCGCCCCGCACGCCGACCGGCTCTCGGTGCCGGCGGGCTGGCTCGTGATCCGCCACGAGGCCCTGCGCGCCTGATCCGACACGCGGGCGGAGGCACCGTGGCCCCTGCCGATTCCTGGGTACTCTGACGGCGGCGGTGTCACGGCGGCGCGGCCGGAAAGGCTACCGTGCTCGTCTGGCGTCGCTGGGTCCTGCCCCTGCTGCTCGTGGTCATCTTCGGCGCCTGCGCCGCCGCACTCGTGAAGATCGCCTTCTTCCCCGACCGGTCTGAGGCGATCGTGAGCCCCGAGGCGAGCATCACCGATCCGGTTGTGGCGGTCGAGCGAGGGGCCGTCGTCAACGCGCTCAGCCTGGACGGCACGGTCGCGCGCGACGAGAGCTATCCGGTGCGCAGCGAGCTCAACGGCACGGTCACGGCGGTGCACGTGGCCGACGGTGCGAGCGTCGCGGCCGGGCAGAAGCTGTTCACCGTGCGCCAGGACGACCCGCGCAAGGACATCGACGTGCTGGCGCCCGAGGCCGGCGACGTGTCGGAGCTCGCGATCGTGAAGGGCCAGGCCACCACGGTGGGCACGGAGACGTACACGCTCACCCCGGCCCGCTACCACCTGCAGGCGACCGTGGAGCCCGTGCAGCTGTACCGGCTCGTCAACGCGCCGACCGAGGCCACGGTGACCATCACGGGCGGCCCCGCCCCGTTCCCGTGCACGGGCGTGCGGGTGCAGGTGAGCGAGGAGGGCACCGCGAGCGTGCGCTGCGCGATCCCCGCCGATCAGACCGTGTTCGCCGGCCTGCCCGCCATGATGGATCTCGCGCTCGGACAGGTCGACGATGCGCTGGTGATCCCGGTCACGGCGGTGCAGGGCGGCGCGGGCACCGGAAAGGTGTGGGTCGACGCGGGCGACGGCGGCGAGCCGGAGGAGCGCGAGGTCGCCCTCGGCGTCAACGACGGCTCGATGGTGGAGGTGACCGACGGGCTCGCGGAGGGCGACAGCATCCGCCAGTTCGTGCCGGGCTTCGTCGCCCCCGTCGAGGAGTTCTGCTACGAGATCTCCCCGGGCGTCGAGCAGTGCGACAGCGGGATGAGCTGGTGACGCTGGTCGCGCTGGAGGGCGTCGCCAAGAGCGTCCTCCTGCCCGACGACTCGCGCCTGGAGATCCTCCGCAGCGTCGACCTCGAGGTCGGCGCGGGCGACCACGTGTCGATCGTGGGACGGTCGGGTTCGGGCAAGTCGACGCTGCTCAACATCCTCGGCATGCTCGATGCCCCCACGTCCGGGACGGTGTCGTTCGAGGGGCGGGAGGTCCGCCGGATGCGCTCCGGTCGCCTCGACCGTCTCCGGGGTGAGAACGTGGGCTTCGTGTTCCAGCAGTTCAACCTGCTGCCCGGTCGCACCGCGCTGGACAACGTCATGATGCCGCTCGGCCACGCGCGCGGACGGCTGTTCTGGGACCGCCGCCGCATCGCCGCCGACATGCTGGAGCGCGTCGGACTCGGGCACCGCGTCGACCAGGTCGCCGACCGGCTCTCCGGCGGGGAGCAGCAGCGTGTCGCGATCGCCCGCGCGCTCGTACGCCGCCCGGTGCTGATCCTCGCCGACGAGCCGACCGGCGCCCTCGACATCGACACCGGCGCGACCGTGATGGCCCTGCTCGACGAGGTCGCGACCGAGACCGACGCCGCCCTCGTCACGATCACGCACGACTTGCACGTCGCGGCCCGCGCGCGCCGCCACTACCGCCTGGACGCCGGGCGGCTGGAGCCGGCCGACCTCACGAAGGCGTTCGAGGCGTCCACGCTCGCCGCCTCGGTGCCCGGGGCCGCGGAGGTCGCGTCGTGACCGGGTTCCTCGGAGCGCTCTCCGACGCCTGGGCCGAGATCCGGGTGCACAAGCTCCGTGTGCTGCTCAGCCTCATCGGCATCGCCGTGTCGGTGGGCGCGCTCACGGCGGTCGTGGCGATCTCGGAGTACCAGCGCCAGTTCCAGGAGGAGCAGTCGGACCGCTGGGGCGGCCGTGCGGCCACTGTGGTCGTGGCGGTGTCGGCCGACGACGGCACCCCGGTCGACGCGGACGAGGTGGACGAGCGCTTCCGCAGGGCCTCGGAGCGCTTCGGCTTCAGTCACACCGCCCGGATCGCCCAGGGCCTCTCGCTCGGCGTGGCGCTGCCCGACGGCGTGACCCCGGTGAACACCCGGCTGGTCGACCCTGCGTACTCGCAGATCCACCGGGAGAAGCTGCTCGAGGGCCGGTGGCTGCACGACGGCGACCTCGAGGCGCTCGCGCCGGCGGTGGTCATCAGCGAGCCGCTGTGGGAGCGCATCGGGCGGGTCCCGGTCGCCCAGCACCCCACGATCACCGTCACCGGAGACGCCGGCGGCACCTACCAGGTGGTCGGGGTCGTTCCGCGGCAGGGCTTCGGCGACGAGGAGCTCCGTCTGGACCTGCTGTACGACGCCTACCGTGACCGCGTCGACGCGCTGCCGGAGGAGACGTTCACCCAGTACGAGGTGTGGCTCGGCCCCGACGAGGTCGACGCGATCGCGCCGGTGCTCGCGATGGACCTCCGCGCCGGGCTGCCGGAGGGGCAGACGGTGTCGGTGAGCCGCTCGGACTGGGCGGCGCAACCCGGCACCGCCGACGCTCAGGCCACGTTCGAGATGGTCACGGGCGGCATCGCGTCGCTGATCCTCGCGCTCGGTGCGCTCAGCCTGATCAACATCCAGCTCGTCGCGATGCGCCAGCGGGTGCGGGAGATCGGGGTGCGACGGGCGTTCGGCGCGAGTTCCGGCCGGGTGTTCTTCGCGGTGTTCCTGGAGAGTCTGGTGGCGACGACCGTGGCGGGGGCGATCGGCATCGCGATCGTCGTGGCGGTGCTGCGCTCCGAGTGGCTGATCGGCTCGATGTTCCCCGGTATCCAGGACATCCCGCCGTTCCCCATGCGGGCGGCACTGGTCGGTCTCGTCGCCTCGGTCGTGGTCGGCGCAGTGTCGGGCTTCATCCCCGCGCTCGTGGCGCTGCGGGTCAAGGTGATCGACGCCATCCGGTTCTGACACACGGGCGGTGCGTCCGCGACCTGATGGAACAATGGGCCCATGCCTGAGCTCGAGTACCGCATCGCCGATCTGTCCCTCGCCGACGCCGGACGGCACCAGCTGCGGCTCGCCGAGAACGAGATGCCAGGGCTCATGGCCCTGCGCGCGGAGTTCGGTGCGGCGCAGCCGCTCAGGGGCGCGCGCATCGCGGGGTCGCTGCACATGACCGTGCAGACGGCCGTGCTGATCGAGACGCTCGTGGCGCTCGGCGCCGAGGTGCGCTGGGCCAGCTGCAACATCTTCTCCACGCAGGACGAGGCGGCCGCGGCGGTCGTGGTCGGCCCGCACGGCACGGTGGACGCGCCCGCCGGTGTGCCCGTGTTCGCGTGGAAGGGCGAGACGCTCGAGGAGTACTGGGCGTGCACCGAGCGGATCTTCGACTGGTCGTCGTCGGACGTCGACGGCCCGAACCTCATCCTCGACGACGGCGGCGACGCCACGCTGCTGGTGCACAAGGGCGTCGAGTTCGAGCGGGCGGGCGTCGTCCCCGATGCCGCCGAGGGCGACCCGCACGAGTACCGTGTGATCCTCGACCTGCTGCGTCGGTCCCTCACGGCGTCGCCCGACCGCTGGACGCGGGTGGCCGCGGGGCTGATCGGCGTCACGGAGGAGACCACCACGGGCGTGCACCGCCTGTACGAGCTCGCGGCGTCGGGAGATCTGCTGTTCCCGGCCATCAACGTCAACGACGCGGTCACGAAGAGCAAGTTCGACAACAAGTACGGCATCCGTCACTCGCTGCCCGACGGGCTGAACCGGGCGACCGACGTGCTGATCGGCGGCAAGGTCGCGTTCGTGTGCGGCTACGGCGACGTGGGCAAGGGAGCGGCCGAGGCGCTGCGCGGTCAGGGCGCCCGGGTCATCGTGAGCGAGGTCGACCCCATCTGCGCGCTGCAGGCCGCGATGGACGGCTTCGAGGTGGCGCGTCTGATCGACGTGGCCGGCGGGGTCGACATCGTCGTGACCGGGACCGGCAACCGCGACGTGGTGACGGTGGAGCACCTGCTGGCGCTCAAGCACCTCGCGATCGTCGCGAACGTCGGCCACTTCGACAACGAGATCGACATGGCGGGGCTGGAGGCGCTCGACGGTGCGGAGAAGGTCGAGATCAAGCCGCAGGTGCACGAGTGGCGCCTGCCGAGCGGTCGCAGCGTGCTCGTGCTCAGCGAGGGCCGGCTGATGAACCTCGGGAACGCGACCGGGCACCCGTCGTTCGTGATGAGCGCGTCGTTCACGAACCAGGTCCTCGCCCAGCTCGAGCTGTTCACGAACGCGGCGGCGTACCCGGTCGGGGTTCACGTGCTGCCCAAGGCACTCGACGAGAAGGTCGCGCGTCTGCACCTGGACGCGCTGGGCGTGCGGCTCACCACGCTCACCGAGAGCCAGGCGGCGTACATCGGGGTGCCCGTCGAGGGGCCGTACAAGCTCGACCACTACCGCTACTGAGCGCGGCGGAGAGGCGAGGTCAGACGCCGACGCGGCGACCCGTCAGCCGCTCGGCGCGGCGGTCTGCGTTCTCCAGGGCCCGTCGCTCGCGCTCCCGCCGCAGCACCGTGATGCCTACGAGCACGAGCTCGGCGGGGGCGGCGGGCACCGGCGACACGAACGGCGCCGCCTCCGCGAGCAGTCCCTGCGCCACCCGCTCGCGCGCGGCGGGCATCATCCGCGGCGCGCTCTCCAGGAACTGCGAGATGCGGCGCGCCAGGCGATCGGGCAGCCGGGCGACGTCGGCGATCTGCGCCCATCCGGCGAGCTGCGGCGGAAGCACGGGCGCGTGCCCGGTCAGCCGTGGCGTGCGCACGCGCTGGCTGTACGTGCCGGCGACGAGGTCGCCCAGTCGCTGCGAGCGGGAGGTGAACGCGCCCACCAGCACCGCCAGGCCACCGAACGTGAGGTAGATCTCCAGCACGCCGAGGAGCGCGCGGATGAAGGCGTGCCGGAACCCGGCGGCGCCGCCGTCCAGGCGCACGATGCGCCCGCCCACCGCGAGCTTGCCGAGGCTGCGTCCCTTCAGGGCGACCTCCATCGTGATCGGCAGGACGACGAAGCTCACCACGAGCGCGGAGACGGTGGCGATGCGGTCGGTCGCCTCGTCGAGCACGCCGGCGTCGAGCAGCCAGATGCGCAGGAAGATCCACAGCACGAAGACGCCGTAGCCCACGAGCATGTCGATGATCGCTCCCGCGGCGCGGAGCACGAACCCGACCGGCTGCACGTCGATCGCGACCGCCTCACCGGAGAGCACCTCGTCGGAGACGTCGATCTGCGCGGACATGAGTACAGTAAATCAGGTGGATGCCGATGCCCTGACCGACGTCCGCCGGTCCGAGTGGGAGCGGCTGGATCAGCTCAGCCGCGCTCGCCTCGACGGCGCGGGGGTCGACGAGCTCATCGTGCGCTACCGCGCCGCATCCGCCGACCTCGCCGAGCTCAAGACCTCCGTCGGCGACTCGCCGCAGGGCGCCTACCTCTCGACGATCCTGGTGCGCGCGCGACTGCGGCTCACCGGCGCCTCCGACAGCATCCTCACCCAGGTCGGGCGCTTCTTCGGGCTCCAGCTCCCCGCCGCCCTGTACCGGCTGCGCTGGACCACCCTGATCATCGCGGTCGCGTTCATCGCGGTCGCCGTGGGCGTCGCGGGCTGGATCGCGAGCGATCCGGCGCTGGTGGCGACGCTCGGCCCGCCCGACGCCCTGGAGCAGTACGCCGACGAGAGCTTCACCGGGTACTACACCGAGAACCCCGCTGCCGTGTTCATGGGCATGGTGTGGACGAACAACGCCTGGATCGCGATGCAGTGCGTGCTGTTCGGCGTCACGGGCATCTGGCCGATCTACATGCTGCTGCAGAACGCCATCGGGCTCGGCACGTCGGGCGCGGTCATGGCGGCCCACGACAAGGCCGACCTCATGGTGCTCTACATCCTGCCGCACGGCATGCTCGAGATGACCTGCATCTTCGTCGCAGCCGCCGCCGGGCTGCACGTGTTCTGGGCGTGGGTGGCGCCGGGTCGCCGGTCGCGCGGCGAAGCGCTCGCGGAGGAGGGGCGGGCCCTCGCCACGGTCGCGATCGGGCTCGTCTTCGCCCTGTTCCTGTCCGGCCTGGTGGAGGGTTTCGTCACGGGCTGGGCGCTGCCGTGGCCGGTCAAGATCGGCATCGGGGCCGCGGCGCTCGCCGTGTTCCTCGTCTACATGCTCGCCATCGGCGGACGGGCGTATCGCCGCGGGGAGAGCGGCGACCTGGTCGAGTACGAGGCCGGCACGCCGCGGCTCGTCGCCGGCTGACGCCGGCCCCGGTCACAGCCGTCCGGCGGCCTTGAGCTCCAGGTAGCGGTCGGCAATCCGGGGTGGGAGCGCCTCGGGGTCGGCGGCGATGGCCTCGCCGCCCGCCCGCCGGATCGCGTCGGCCACGTTCTCCGCGTCGCGGAGCGTCCGCTCGGCCGCTGCGGCGACGTACACCTCCTCGCGCGAGCCCCTGGCGCGCGCCAGTGCGGCGATCCCGTCGTCGGTGACCGAGCCGACCAGCACGGTCGTCGCCCGCGACGCGGTCGGGAACGCGCCGAGGAAGCCGCGTGCGGACTCCGCCGCGTCCTGCGCCGTGAGCGCGACGATCAGCGAGGGGCGCGTGGTCAGGGTGCGCACCGCCGCGAACGCGCTCTGCCAGTCGGTGTCCACGAGTCGTGCGTGCACGGGGGCCATGGCGTCGGTGAGCGCGGGAAGGAGCGCGGTGCCGTCGACGCCGGTGACCCTGGCCCGGACGACCCGGTCGAACATCAGCAGGTGCACGTGGTCGCCCGCGCGGGAGGCGAGGGCCGCGAGCAGGAGCGCGGCCTCGAGG
This sequence comes from Microbacterium sp. NPDC055502, assembly GCF_053643635.1. Lineage (NCBI taxonomy): Bacteria > Bacillati > Actinomycetota > Actinomycetes > Micrococcales > Microbacteriaceae > Microbacterium > Microbacterium sp. NPDC055502. The sequence continues at coordinate 139,113 of NZ_JBSHKJ010000002.1, forward strand.
CTCGCATCCAGGCGGGTGCCGTCGCCCACGCGGGCCGCTGCCGTGCGACCCGTGTCGACGAGGATGACGACGTGGCGGTCGCGTTCCGGGCGCCAGGTCCGCAGCATCGTGGTCCCGGCCCTGGCGGTCGCGCGCCAGTCGATCGAGCGCACGTCGTCGCCCCGCACATACTCGCGCAACGAGTCGAACTCGGTGCCCTGACCGCGCACCTGGATGCTCGTGTTGCCGTCGAGCTCCCGCAGCCGGGCGAGCCGGGAGGGGAGGTGCTTGCGGGAGCTGAACGCGGGCAGCACGCGGATGGCGCCGCGGACGAGGTGGCGCGCCTGCCGTCCCGCGATGCCGAGGGGCCCGCGCGAGCGGATCACGACGAACTCGCTCACCAGCTCGCCGCGACGGCGAGGATGCAGCGGCAGCTCGACCCGTCCGCGCTCACCCGACGCGATGCGCAGGCGCTGGCGCTCCAGGGGCGCACCGGCGGTGGGCTGCCAGGCGTCGCGGATCACGGCGTCGAGCGTCCGCGTTCCGTGGTTGTGCAGGGCCACGCTGACCGGCACGGGTTCGCCGAGGCGCGCCCGCGCGGGCAGCCGGCGGGTGACGGTCACCGCGCGGGGACTCGCCGCCCGCACCACGTCGAACACCACGAGCAGGGCGCACAGCGCGAGCCATCCTCCGAGCACGGCGTACGGCGGCACCCCCGCGAGACCGGTCAGGACCAGCGGGACGATGCCGACGGCGAGGGCGACGGCGAGGCGTCCGGTGACGAACACCTAGATCGGCACCCTGGTCTGCTGCACCACGGAGGTGAGCACCGCATCGGCGGACACGCCCTCCATCTGCGCGTCGGGCCGCAGCTGCAGCCGGTGGCGCCAGACGGGGACGAGCATGGTCTGCACGTGGTCGGGCGTCACGGCCGTCGACGCGTTGAGCCAGGCCCAGGCCTTGGCGGCAGCGAGGAGTCCGGTCGAGGCGCGCGGGCTCGCGCCGAGCTCCACGGAGGGGGACTGGCGGGTGGCCCGTGCCAGGTCGACGACGTAGCCGAGCACGTCGTCCGTGACCTCGACGGCGGCGGCCGCGTGCTGGGCGGCGCGGATCTCCTCGGCGGACACCACGGCCTCGACGCCCGTGAGCTCGCGCGGCGAGAAGCCCTGCGCGTGGCGCCGCAGCACCGACACCTCGGCGTCGCGCTCTGGCATGCCGACGACGAGCTTCATCAGGAACCGGTCGAGCTGCGCCTCGGGGAGCGAGTACGTGCCCTCGTGCTCGATCGGGTTCTGGGTCGCGGCGACCAGGAACGGATCGGGCAGCGTGCGGCTCACGCCGTCGGCCGACACCTGACGCTCCTCCATGGCCTCCAGGAGCGCGGCCTGCGTCTTCGGCGGCGTGCGGTTGATCTCGTCCGCCAGCAGGATGTGCGTGAACACGGGTCCGGCGCGGAAGTCGAACTCGCCCGTCCTGGCGTCGTACACGAGTGAGCCGGTCACGTCGCCGGGCATGAGGTCTGGCGTGAACTGCACGCGCTTGGTGTCGAGCCCCAGGGCTCTGGCGAACGATCGCACGACCAGCGTCTTCGCGACGCCGGGCACGCCCTCCAGGAGCACGTGACCGCGGGCGAGCAGCGACACCAGCAGACCGGTGACGGTGCCCGCCTGGCCGACCACGGCCTTGTCGACCTCGGTGCGGACGCGGTGCATGGCCTGGCGCAGCGCGGCGTCGTCGATGGGACGATTGTCGTCGGTCACGGGGTCTCCTCGGATTCCGGGGTGAGCGGGGGTCGGTCGGGGCGGCGGGGCGTCATCCGTCGTCGCTCCGCGCGGTGCGGGCCGTGTCCTCGACGGCGGTCTCGAGCTCGTCGAGCTGGCGCGCGAGGGCGATCAGGGCGGCGTCGTCGGCGGGTGGCGCTCCGGCGAGCAGGGCCTGCAGGGTGCCGCGGGGGATCCGCAGCCGGTCGGCGGCGGCGTCGGCGACCTCGTCGGCTCCGGCCTGGACGGCGAGCCCGAGCCGGACGGCGAGCCGTCGGCGGGTCCCTTCGCGCAGCGCTTCGGCCGCGTGCGGGGCGTCGGCGGCCTTGGCGGTGAGCCGGGCGCGTCCGAGCATCGTCTCCGAGGCCCGGACGGTGACCGGCAGCGTCTCGGCGACGAGCGGGCCGAAGCGCCGCCCTCTCGCCACCGCCACCGCGAGTCCGGCGGCGAGGAGCAGGAGGATGGCCGGGGTGACCCAGTCCGGCGTGAGGCTGCCGAGCGTGTCCGGTGCGGCGGTGCCCTCGACGTCGGAGTCCTGGAAGGAGGGGACGTACCAGACGAGGCGGTCGGACTGGCCGAGCAGCGCGAGGCCGAGGGCGGCGTTGCCGTTCTCGGCGAGGAAGGCGTTGCTGAACAGCTTGGTGCCGTCGACGATCGTGCGACGGTTGCCGTCGCGGTCGTCCACGAGCACGGCCGCGCCGCTGTCGTCGCCGAAGCAGGCGTCGACGCCGCTCGCGGGCGAGAACAGGCGGTCGGGCCGGATCGTGCCCACTTCGGCGAACTCGGGCACGGCGCAGTCGGCCGCGGCGGTGGAGACGCTGCCCGGCGCGGGCTCGCCGATCCGCAGTTCCCCGAGCAGGTGCGTGCCGGTGGAGAGGAAGACCACGCGTGCGGCCGGCGCGATGAGGTCGGCGATCGCGTCGTCGCTCAGGGTGTACGGGTTGGTCATGGCCAGCGTGGCATCGTCGTCCAGTGCCGCGCGGACCTCGGCGCGGCTGCGGGCGACCTCGACCTCGACGCCCCGGTCGCGGAGGATCTCGGCGAGGGCGAGCGCCCCCGTGTCGCTGCGGCTCTCCGGGTCGAGGGCACCGCGAGCGCCGGGGCTGCTGGCGGCGAACTGCGAGGCGGCATAGGCCACGACGAGCACGAGGATGCCGATGAGCGCCCAGCCGACGATCGCGCCTGTGCGGCGAGGGCGCCGCTCGGCCGTCGTGGCGTCCTGCGGGGTGACGAGGGTCATGCGGGTACCGCCTCCGGTCGCCGCGCGCGCAGGCGGTCGTCGGTCGCGGCGAGCTCGCGGTAGGTCTCCTCGGAGGCGGGGTGGCGCAGGTAGCGCACATCGTCGAAGGCGGCGGCGGCGCGGCGCATCGCGTCGGACTCCTCGGCGAACACGAGGCTCGCCGATCGTGCGATGGCCTGCGCGGTCGCGCCGGGCGCGGGGTCGATGAGGTCGCGTTCGAGGAGGCTGCGCGCGATGGCCCGGTAGCGCAGCACCACGGCCGTGTCCCAGTCGCCGTCGCGCGCACTGCGCTCGGCATCGGTGCGCAGCTGCGCGGCGGTGCGGTCGTCGTCGGCGCCCAGCAGGTGCGCGTGGCCGCGACGTACCGCGCGGGACCGCCGGGGGCGCCCCCACACGAGCAGGGCCGTGATCAGGGCGGCGGCGATCAGCAGGACCACGGCGATGAGCGCGACGGGGCCGACGTTCTGACCGTTGCCGGAGCTGAACAGATCGGCGAGGAACCGTCCGACGTCGCGGGCGAGCAGATCGAACCAGGTCGGCTTGGCGTCGGCGTAGCGCGGGTTGGCGAGCTCCTCCTCGGCCCACCGGCGCGCTTCATCGCCGTCGGGGATGAAGACCTCGTCGAACCGGAGCATCATGCGGAGCGGTCACCGCCACCGGGAGCCGTGCCGTCGCCCTCGGGCGCGGGAGCGGGTGTCGCCGGAGCCGCGGGACGCGGGGCCGGGGCGGGCGGGGGCGCGGGGGCGAAGGCCGGCGCGGGTGCCGGCGGGTACGCGGGTGCCGGCGGGAACCCGGGCACGGGCTGAGACGCGGGCGCGGGTGCCAGCGGGTACGCGGGGGAGGGCGCGCCGCCGAACCCCGGGGTCGTTCCGGCCGGCGGCGGACCGTAGGGATACGGCTGCGGCGCGGCCTGGGGGTACCCGTACCCCTGTGTCATCATCACGTGCTCCGGAACCTGACGCGGCGGCGGGGCGGAGGTGACGGCGCGGGCGGTGTCCACCACGAACGGGTCGCCGAGCTGATCCTCGCTCGCACCGAGGTCGAGGCGCTCCACATAGGAGAGGAGCGTCTGGTCCAGGCCCTCGTAGCGCATGCGGCAGTCGAGGTAGACCAGCACACCGCCCGTGCTCTGCACCACGATCGTGATCGCCTGCAGGATCAGCAGGAGCACCTGCGGGGCGAGGAGGGCGAAGACGTAGCCGATCACCGCATTGGGCTCGCTGGCGCCGGTCGGAGCGATCACGGTTCCGAGGAACGACGACACCAGGGCCGTGGGGATGCTCACCACCTGCATCGCCAGCCCCATGATGAGGCTGATCAGGAACGTCACTCCGAACGCGACCCAGAAGCGACCGCGCGTGAGACGCCACGACCGCACGAACGCGTCGCGGAAGCGGGCGCGCTCCAGCACCAGGATCGACGGGACGAGCAGCAGCTTGGTCGTCAGCCAGATGGTCAGGGGGATCGCGGCGATCGCCAGCAGGACCACCACGATGATCACGATGCCGATCAGCTCCGGCGTGCCGCCCAGACCGCCCGCGGTGAGCGCTCCGATGATGGCGACGACGATCGCGATGCCGCCGAACATCGCGAGCACCGAGAGCGATGCGAAGCCGGCGAGCCGCCAGAACGCGGGGAGCATACGGCGCCAGAGCATGCGCAGCGAGGCCTTCCGCCCCACGGCGGCGTACCCGATGTCGGCGGCCACCACGCCCTGCATCATCGCGGTGAAGGCGATCGACGCGAGCCCGACGATCAGCCCGGCGATCACGTTGATGGCGATCGTGCCGGCGAGCACGGCCTCGAAGTCGGGCGACGAGGGAGACACCGTCTCGAGGCGGGTGAAGGTGGTGAAAAGCACGACACCCATGACACCGGCGGTCGCGATGACGACGACGAACTGGATCACGACGGCGAACCCGAACAGCACCTTCGGGTTGTGGCGGAGCGCCGCGAAGGCCTTGCCGAGCAGCATGCCGAACGTCAGCGGATGAAGGGGGATGATCCCCTTCTTGGGGGCTGGGGTCCACGTCTGGCCGCTCACGGGCCTCCCTCCGTCGTGCGCTCCCATCGTGTCATATCCTCGCGGTGAGGCGCAGACCTGCGGAGGGCGGTACTCGGTGCCATAAGGTAACAGTTATGACCTCACGCATCCTCGTGGTCGACGACGACACGGCGCTCGCCGAGATGATCGGCATCGTGCTGCGCACGGAGGGCTTCGAGCCGGTCTTCTGCGCGGACGGCGCGCGCGCGGTCGACGAGTGGCGCGCACAGCGTCCCGACCTGGTGCTGCTGGACCTCATGCTGCCCGGCATGGACGGCATCGAGATCTGCACGCGGATCCGGGCGGAGTCCGGGGTGCCGATCATCATGCTCACGGCGCGCAGCGACACCGCGGACGTGGTGCGCGGCCTCGAAGTGGGCGCAGACGACTACATGGTCAAGCCGTTCAACCCGAAGGAACTGGTCGCCCGCATCCGCACCCGGCTGCGCCCGACCCCGCAGACCACCAGCGAACAGCTGCGCATCGGAGACCTCACGGTCGACGTCGACGCGCACGAGGTCCGCCGGGGCACCACGCCCATCGCCCTGACGCCGCTGGAGTTCCAGCTGCTCGTGGCCCTCGCCTCCAAGCCGCAGCAGGTGTTCTCGCGCGAGATGCTGCTCGAGCAGGTGTGGGGCTACCACTACAAGGCCGACACCAGACTGGTGAACGTGCACGTGCAGCGGCTGCGCGCGAAGGTCGAGCTCGACCCGGACAACCCGAAGATCGTGATGACCGTGCGCGGTGTGGGCTACCGCGCCGGCAGCGTCGCCTAGGCGCACGATGGCCGCGACGACAGCGACCACGGCCGTCGCTGTGCTGCGCGACTGGCGTGGCTGGCCGGCCGTGATCTCGGCGCTGTGGCGGCGGTCGCTGCGGTTCCGCACCCTGGCGATCACCCTGGTCGCGACCTCGCTGGCGATCTTCATCACGTGCGTCACCATGGCGCTCGTGATCCAGAACGACCTGTTCGTCTCCCGCAAGAACGTCGCTCTGGAGGACGCGCGCCGCGCGGTCGACCAGGCGCAGAGCATCCTCGACGTGGCCGAGGTGGGTGACGACCCCGCGGCGCTCACCGACCTGTGGAACAGCATCCCCGACACGCTGGCGCGCACGTCCAGCGCCGATCAGCTGGCCGGGTTCAAGATCGAGGACGAGCCGGGAGGGGTGCGACTGAACGGCTTCACGGCCGGCCTCACCGCCAACCTCCTCAGCCCCGAGCTGAAGACGAGGGTGGAGGAGCTCGACTACGTCCAGGCGTGGCAGTCGGTCGCGCTGCCGGTCGAGGACGGGGGAGAGGTTCCCGGCATCATCGTGGGGCAGCAGCTCCAGGTGCCGGAGGCCGGCCCGTTCGCGATCTACTTCGCGTACGACCTGGCCGATGCCGATCAGACGCTGGTGTTCGTGCAGCGCACGCTGTGGATCGCCGGGATCGGCCTGGTGGCGATCGTCGCCGCGATCTCGTGGATCGTGCTGCGGACGGTGTCGACGCCGATCGTGCAGGCCGCGGAGACCAGCGCGCGCCTCGCCGCGGGCGACCTCGGCGTGCGGCTGGAGGTGCACGGCGAGGATGAGCTCGCGACCCTCGGCCGGTCGTTCAACGCCATGGCCGACAGCATCGAGGCGCAGATCAAGGAGCTCGGGGAGCTGTCGATGGTGCAGCAGCGCTTCGTATCGGACGTCTCCCACGAGCTCCGCACGCCGCTGACGACGATCCGTCTCGCCGCCGACATGCTCAACGACCACCGCGACGAGTTCGACGCGACCACCGCCAGGGCGACCGAACTGCTGCACGCGCAGGTGCAGCGCTTCGAGACCCTGCTGTCCGACCTGCTGGAGATCAGCCGGTACGACGCGGGATCCGTGCAACTGGAGCTCGAGGCGACGAGCCTCGCGCACCTCGCGGAAGACGTCATCGAGCAGATGCGGCCGCTCGCCGACGGCCGCGGCTCGGAGCTGCGGCTCGTCGCACCGGGCGGCTACTCGCCGGTGGACATGGATCCGCGCCGGGTGCGTCGAGTGCTGCGCAACCTGGTCGGCAACGCGATCGAGCACGGCGAGGGCCGGCCGATCGTGGTCACCGTCGACAGCAATCAGCACGCGGTGGCGGCGGGTGTACGCGATTTCGGCCTCGGCATGGACCCGGCCGACGCCGAGCGCGTGTTCGACCGGTTCTGGCGCGCCGATCCCTCCCGGCAGCGCACGATCGGTGGCACGGGGCTCGGACTGTCGATCGCTTTGGGCGACGCCACCCTGCACGGCGGTACGCTCGCGGTGTGGTCCGAGTTGGGCGTCGGGTCGAACTTCGTGCTGACCATCCCTCGCCACGACGGTGTTCTCGACGGGCCGAGCCCGGTCCCGGTGGAGCCTCAGGAGCCGCTGGCGGAACTGGGCGACGCGACGCAGCCGATCTCGATCGCGGAGATGTACTCGGAGCTGCTCGAGGGGAGGGAGGAACCGTGAGCGCACGCAGGTCGCGACGTCTCGCGCTCGCCGCCGCCCTGGGCATCGTGGCGCTGCTCCTCCCCGCCTGCGCCGGTCTGCCCACGAGCGGCGATGTCGCGGTGGGTCTCAAGCTCGGCGAGTCGCCGCAGGATGTGGACGTCCTCCCCGTCGCCTCCGGTCCCATCGCCGGAGCCGGTCCGGAGGAGATCGTCGAGGGCTTCCTGGAGGCCGGGATCACGACGTCGGACAACTGGGACACGGCGCGCGAGTTCCTCGCCCCGGCGCTGCAGCGCAGCTGGGCACCGTCGGCGGGCGTGTCGATCGACGTCGGCCCCGAGGCGCGGACGCTGTCGTCCACGGTGCCGGAGGACGAGGTGGAACAGGCGGACACCGCCGAGGTGCAGGTGCAGCTCGACCTGGTGGCGAGCGTCGACGGGGCGGGTGCCTACAGCGGCGCGCCCGGCGACTCCAGCGTCCCCTTCGCGCTGGAGCGCATGGACGACGGCGAGTGGCGCATCACCCAGGCGCCCGACGGAATCGTGATCGACGAGGCGCGGTTCCCGAAGGTGTTCGAGGGGTATCCGCTGCAGTGGTTCGACTCCTCGTGGTCGCGCCTCGTGCCGGACATGCGGTGGTTCCCCCGACGCCAGAGCCCGGCGACGACCGTCACGCAGGCGCTCGTGAGCGGAACGCCGTCGGAGTGGCTGGACCCGGCCGTGCAGACCGCGTTCCCCGCCGACGTGCAGTTGGCGCAGGACGCGGTGCCGATCACGGGACAGGTGGCTCAGGTCGCTCTGACGCGTCCGGCGTCCGGACTGGACCAGACCACGCTTGCCCGCATGCGCACGCAGTTGCAGTCCACGCTGAAGGCCGCCGGGGTCAACGTCACGCAGGTGCGTTTCAGCGTCGACGGCAGGTCCCTCGACGCGGGGGTGGTCGAGCTCGCAGGCACCCCGGCGGACGTCGGGACGCTCGTCCTGCGGAACGGCGAGTTCGGGCGGATCGTCGGCGACGAGATCTCCCCGATCCCGGACATCAGCGAGCAGATCGTCGCGATCCCGCAGCCGATCCTGGCGATCGACGTCGGCATCGACGACTCCTACGCGGTCGTGCAGCTCGACGACGGTCACGTGTACCGGGTGGCGAAGTCCGGACGCGATGAGTTGGACGCGCGCGCCGGTCTGGTCGAGCCGTCTCTCGACCCCTTCGGCTACGCGTGGTCCGTCCCGGAGGGTGATCCCCAGGCGGTGCAGGCCTCGGGGAGTGATGCGGCCCCGCACGCCGTGGCGAACGCCTGGCCGAGCGCCTCCTCCATCTCCGACCTGCGAGTGTCGGCGGACGGTGCCCGGGTCGCCGCGGTGATCGTGGTCGGCGGGCAGCGGTGGGTCGTGGTGGCGGCGATCGTGCGCGACTCGGCGGGCGTGCCGACCGAGCTCGGCGACCTCGTGCAGCTGTTCCAGCTCCCGGAGCCGTCCACCGGGCTCGTGTGGCTCGGGCCCGACCGGCTCGCCGTGCTGGCCTCTCCCAGCAGTCCGCGGCTCGTGCTGCAGACCGTGGGCGGGCCGGGGTCGTCCGAGACGGCGCCGGTCGATGCGATCTCGATCTCCGGCGCGCGCACGCCCGCGGGTGTGCGGATCCTCGGTGCCGCCGGTCAGTTGTACGCGCACGCGGGATCGGCGTGGCGCGAGGTCACGGAGGGCATCACGGTCCTGGCGACCCGGGCGGGGGAGTGACCTCTCCTCCACGGTGACGGATCTCGCGGTGCGGCTCGCGGGTCGTGCTCGCGACGACCGCCGCGGAGCGGCCCCGGAGACACCATGAAGGCATGCCCGTGCCCTCCGCTCTCCGTTCCGTCGTGCTCGAGGCGGCCGCGCTGCTGCTGTCGGCGGTCTGCGGCGGGTGCGGCCTGCCCGGCACGCTGCTGTGCGACGTCTGTCGAGCCGAGCTGATCCCCGACCCGCGGGCGGTGCGCACGCCCGAGGGCCGGAACGTCCACGTGGCGCTGACCTATCAGGGCGTGGCGGCGCGATGCCTGCGCCGCCTCAAAGACGAGGGCGAGACCCTCCTCGCGCGCCCGCTGGGGTCCGCGCTGGCTGCCGTGCTCGGGCCTGCGGTGAGCCACGGAGTCCTCGTCGTGCCGGTGCCGACGTCGCGCCGTGCGTTCCGGCGCCGCGGCTTCCGGGTGCCCGATCTGCTGGTGCGGCGGGCCGGGGCGAGCACCACGCGGGCGTTGCGCTGGACCAGGGCGGCGCATGACCAGCGCAGCCTCGGCGCGATGGAGCGGCGCGACAACGTCCGCGCCGCGATGCGTGCCGTCGCGGACGGGCGCGGCGCGGCCGTCGTCGTGGTGGACGACGTGGTCACCACCGGAGCGACCCTGGACGAGGCCGCGCGGGCGCTCGAGGAGGTCGGGTACGAGGTGATCGCGCTGGTCGCGCTCGCCGCCACGCCGACGAACGCGGTATCCGGATGAGGTTCATCGGAGACTCACCGGGGACACAGGGCCGACACCCGTGACTTCCGTCGCCGGTCGGACTACGGTGGGGTGTCACAAGGCGACCACGGTCCGCCCTTGGCCGGGAGGACCGGGACAAGGAGGCAGCAATGGAAACGAGTATCGTCGGCGTCGGGGTGGGTATCACCGATCGCTTCCGCACCGTCGTCGAAGAGAAGATCGCCAAGATCGAGACTCTCGCAGCCAAGGCGCAACGTCTGGACGTCAAGGTCACCCACCGCGTGTATCGAAACGGGCGCGTTCCCGATGAGACGGTCGAGCTGACGCTCATCGGCAAGGGTCCCGTGGTCCGGGCCGAGGCGGTCGACGGCGACAAGTTCGTCGCGCTGGATCTCGCGGTCGACAAGATGACCGAGCAGCTGCGCCGCGCGAAGGAGAAGCGCGTCGACGGACGCCAGCACCCGCGCGGCCCGCACTTCGAGAAGGGCAGCGGATCGCTCGAGGGTATCGATGTGCAGCCGGCCTCGGTCGAGGTCCTGCACGCCGTCGCGACCGGCAGCATCCCCGTGCAGAACAACGAGGAAGAGGAGTACTCGCCCGTCGTCATCCGCACCAAGAGCTTCGATGCGGAGTGGATGACCGTGGAGGAGGCGGTCGACCGGATGGAGCTCGTCGGGCACGACTTCTTCCTCTTCGTCGATGCCCGCACCGACCATCCCAGCGTGGTGTACCGCCGCAAGGGCTGGGACTACGGCGTGATCGCGCTGAGCACGCAGGCACCGCCGGCGGAGGCACTCGCCTCCTGAGCTCGGCAGACGCACGAACGGCCCGATCCATCGCGGATCGGGCCGTTTCGCGTGGTCAGGGGTGCGTCAGTCGAAGATGCCGTCGAGGATGCTGCCGATGACGAGTCCGCCGAGGATGCCGGAGGCGAGGTCGCCGCCGCCCATGCCACCACCCCGGCGCGGGCCGCCGCCCCAGCCGCCGCCGCCCCAGTCCTGGTCCTGCGGGCGCGAGGAGTCGATGTCGCGCTGCGCGAGCTGCAGCGCCTCGGCGGCGAGGTGCGCGACCCGTCGCGCCTGCACGAGCGCGGCCTCTCTGGTGTCCTCCGCCGGCAGGAGGTCGCTCAGGTCGACGCGCAGGCGCTCGGCCTCGGCGAGTCGTGTGCGCGCATCCGCCCCGATCCAGCCGCGGTGTCCGGCGATCAGGCCGCGTGCCACGCCCAGCTGACGGTCCGCGTCGTCGATCGCGTGCTGTACCTGGGCGAGCGACGGCAGCGGATTCTCGGCGCGGTGCCTGGCCTTGGCGATGGCGTCGTCGAGCGCCGAGTTGGCCTCGCGTAGTCGCGACAGCTCGGCGAACGGATCATTCGGCTGGCCGGCCGGGGTCAGCGAGGCGAGCGCGGCCTGCAGCGCCGCCACCGCCTCGGCGACCGCGGGCACCGCGGGGGCGTTGCGGGCGGCGATCAGGTCGCCGCGGGAGTCGGCGATGACCTCGGCGAGGGTGGACTCGGCGCGGAGCGCTTCGATCTCGAAGTCCTCGACCGCGTCCAGCAGTGCGGCGGCTCGCCGCGTCGCCTCGGTCGCGGTCTCGAGGGCGAGGTTGGCTTCCTCGTTCTGCTTGGCCTCGCGGCGTCGCTCGGAGATGTCGGCGCTGTGGGTGGCGAAGCGGATCAGCTGCTGCGCCTCGGCGGCGCTCGCCGTGATCTGGTGCATCGCCGAGTCGGCGTAGCGCGCGGAGAGACGGGAGACCGTCTCGTCCGTCTGGGGGATCCGCGCGGCGAGGGCCTCGGCGTCGGCGCGCACCTGGGCGATGATCTGGGGTGCGCGGCGCACCTTCGCGACCGACTCCGCGAGGACGGTCGTCTTCTCGTCCAGGAGGTCTTCGGCCCAGTCGCACAGCTGCAGGATGCGCGCGTTGCGGGTGCGCAGCTCCTCGGCGGTGTCGGGGATCTCGTCGTGGTTGAGCTGATGAAGCTGGAACGCCTCGCGCAGGTGCGTGCGCACGGAGGTCAGGGCGGCCTTGAGGTCGGCGGTCAGGGACTCGCCCAGCTCGGCCTCGGCGAACACGAGCTCATCGGCGGTGGTGCGGATGCGCTCGTCGGCTCCGACGAGGGCCTGCTCGGCACGCCGTGCGAGGTCGGCGTCCTGAGCGGCGAGCTCTTCCTGTTCGCGTTTGCGTCTACCCCAAAATCCAGCCATGAGGCGATCCTAGTTTCCCCGGTGACCGCGCGGGCTGAGCATCCGCTCCAGGCGAACGTGCCGTACGACCGCGGCGGTCTCAGGCGACGGGTTCGGGCCGACGCTGCTGCGCGGCTCCGGCGGGGCGGCCGCGCTTGGGTCGCTCGGTCGCGAGACCGAGCGCGAGCTGAGGATGCGGGTGTGCGGCGAGACGGCGCTCGGTGTGCTCCAGCCACCGCACCTCGGCCTCGGCCGCGAAGATCATGGAGTCGGTCACGAGCGACCAGGCCAGAGCCTCCGCGCTGTCGGCGTCGTGACCGGTGAAGGCGGCGTCGCGCAGAGCCGCGAGCCGGCGCTCAGAGGACGCGCGCTGCGCGCGGATGACGTCGGCGGCGTCGACCCCGGGGAGCGTCGCCGCCATCGCGACCTTGACGGCGAGCTCTTCGCGCGCCGGTTGGATCCGCTCGACGGGGTCGGACAGCCAGCGGGCCACCTCGGCCGATCCGTCCGGCGTGATCCGCCAGTACACGTGGCCGTGCTCGTCGGCGTCGTCCCGCTGCACCATACCGTCGCGCTCGAGTCGTTCGAGCGTGTTGTAGATCTGTCCCACGTTCAGGGTCCAGGTCGACCCCGTTCGACGGGCGAACTCGTGACGGAGCTGGTACCCGTAGCAGGCGCCCTGATCGAGGATGGCGAGCAGGCTGTGGCGGACGGACATGGCCGGACTCCTCTGCGTGACGGACGGAAGCATGCCGAGTATATGCATACTCGGCAACACCGCCGCGGCGCGGCACGATATGCCGTGCAGGCGACGCGCAGGTCACAGACCGGTAACATGGCAAAGTATGCCTGGCGATCGCCTCTCGGCGGCCGGCAAGGACCCAATGACAGGGAGAGACATCCGTGGCCAATCCTCTTGAGAAGCTGCTGCGCGCCGGTGAAGGACGCATCATCCGTCGCCTCAATCAGGTGGTCAAGGCCGTGAACGCCCTGGAAGACGACATCTCGGAGCTCACGGACGACGAGCTCCGCAACGAGACGGCGGAGCTCCGCGCGCGGTACGAGAAGGGGGAGACCCTCGACCAGCTCATGCCGGAGGCCTTCGCGGCAGTGCGCGAGGCGGCCAAGCGGACCCTGGGCATGCGCGCCTACGACGTGCAGATCATGGGTGGCGCGGCGCTCCACCTCGGCAACATCGCCGAGATGAAGACCGGTGAGGGCAAGACCCTGGTCGCGACCTTCCCGGCCTACCTCAACGCCATCGCCGGCAAGGGCGTGCATGTGATCACCGTGAACGACTTCCTTGCGAACTATCAGGCCGAGCTGATGGGACGCGTGTACCGCGCCCTCGGCATGACCACCGGCATCATCGTCTCCGGGCAGACTCCGGCGGTGCGTCGCGAGCAGTACGCCGCCGACATCACCTACGGCACGAACAACGAGTTCGGTTTCGACTATCTGCGCGACAACATGGCCTGGCGCAAGGAGGATCTCGTCCAGCGCGAGCACTTCTTCGCGATCGTCGACGAGGTCGACTCGATCCTCATCGACGAGGCCCGGACGCCGCTCATCATCTCCGGACCCTCCTCGGGGGAGGCGAACCGCTGGTTCGCGGAGTTCGCCAAGATCGCCCGCACGCTCGAGGCCGGTGTGGACTACGAGGTCGACGAGAAGAAGCGCACGGTCGGTGTGCTCGAGCCGGGCATCGAGAAGGTCGAGGACTACCTCGGCATCGACAACCTCTACGAGTCGGCGAACACTCCGTTGATCTCGTTCCTCAACAACTCGATCAAGGCGCTCGCCCTGTTCAAGCGCGACACCGACTACGTCGTGATGAACGACGAGGTCATGATCGTCGACGAGCACACCGGACGCATCCTCGTGGGCCGCCGTTACAACGAGGGCATCCACCAGGCGATCGAGGCCAAGGAGGGCGTGCCCGTCAAGGCCGAGAACCAGACGCTCGCGACGGTCACCCTGCAGAACTACTTCCGCCTCTACGAGAAGCTGGCCGGCATGACCGGTACGGCCGAGACCGAGGCCGCGGAGTTCATGTCCACCTACAAGCTCGGCGTCATCCCGATCCCGACCAACCGGCCGATGATCCGTAAGGACCAGTCCGACCTCGTCTACAAGAACGAGACGGCGAAGTTCGCCCAGGTCGTCGAGGACATCGCGGAGCGGCACGCCGCCGGCCAGCCCGTGCTCGTCGGCACGGTCAGCGTCGAGAAGAGCGAGTACCTCTCGCGGCTGCTGGCCAAGAAGGGCATCAAGCACGAGGTCCTGAACGCGAAGAACCACGCGCGTGAGGCCGAGATCGTCGCGCGCGCCGGCCGCCTGGGGGCCGTCACCGTCGCCACGAACATGGCCGGTCGCGGTACCGACATCATGCTCGGCGGCAACGCCGAGTTCCTCGCGGTGCAGGAACTGAAGTCCAAGGGCCTCGACCCGGTCGAGACCCCCGACGAGTACGAGGTCGCGTGGGACGAGACCTACGAGGCCATGAAGGCCGTGGTCGCGGAGGAGGCCACCAAGGTCATCGAGGCCGGGGGACTGTACGTCCTCGGCACGGAGCGGCATGAGTCCCGTCGTATCGACAACCAGCTCCGCGGTCGTTCCGGTCGTCAGGGCGACCCGGGCGAGAGCCGGTTCTACCTCAGCCTGACCGACGACCTCATGCGCCTGTTCCAGTCCGGAGCCGCCGAGGCGATCCTGGCCCGCACCAACTTCCCCGACGACGTGCCGATCGAGTCCGGCCTGGTCTCCCGCGCGATCCGCAGCGCCCAGTCGCAGGTCGAGGCGCGCAACGCCGAGATGCGCAAGAACGTCCTCAAGTACGACGACGTGCTGAACCGGCAGCGCGAGGCGATCTACGCCGACCGTCGCCACATCCTGCAGGGCGACGACATCGCCGACCGGGTGCAGCACTTCATCGAGGACGCGATCAGCGGCGTCGTGCGCGACCACACCGGCGAGGGTCACAACGAGAGCTGGGACTTCGACGCGCTGTGGACCGAGCTCAAGACGCTCTATCCGGTCGGAGTGACCATCGACGAGGTCGTGTCGGAGGCTGCGGGCCGCAAGGGCGGGATCACCGCGGAGGGTCTCACGCGCGAGCTGCTGTCCGACGCGAAGATCGCGTACGAGAAGCGCGAGGAGTCGCTGGGCGAGGCCGCCACGCGTGAGCTGGAGCGCCGTGTGGTGCTGCAGGTGCTCGACCGCCGCTGGCGCGATCACCTCTACGAGATGGACTACCTGAAGGACGGCATCGGCCTGCGCGCCATGGCCCAGCGCGACCCGCTCATCGAGTACCAGCGCGAGGGGTACGCGATGTTCCAGTCGATGATGGGGCAGATCAAGGAGGAGTCCGTCGGCTACCTCTACAACCTCGAGGTCGAGGTGCGCCGCGTCGGCGATGCGCAGACCGCGGAGGTCGAGGCGAAGGGCCTCGCCACCGACGGGGGCGAGCAGCGACTGGAGTACTCCGCCGCGAACGACGCCGGCGAGGTCGAGGTGCGCAACGACCGCGGGCAGGTGCAGCAGGCGGCGACCGACCGTCTGCGTCAGGCGGCCGCACGGGCGCAGACACCCCCGTCCGCCCCCGAGGAGGAGGCGCCGCGCGGCGCGTTCGGCCAGCGCACCGAGGCCCCCGCACCGGCCGCCGGCAACCGCGAGCAGCGTCGGGCGCAGGGCAAGAAGAAGAAGTGACCCGAGCAGGGTGAGAGGAGGGCCAGTCCGTGCGGATTGGCCCTCCTTTCGTCCCTGTAGGCTTGATCGATGACACCATCGCGCACCTTCGACCAGTCGTCGAAGCTCAAGAACGTCCTGTACGAGATCCGCGGAAACGCCCTCGTCGAGGCGGCGCGACTGGAGGCAGAGGGCCACCGGATCCTCAAGCTGAACACGGGCAACCCCGCGATCTTCGGCTTCGACGCCCCGCATCAGATCGTGCACGACATGCTGGCAGCCCTTCCCACGGCGCACGGCTACAGCGACAGCAAGGGCATCATCTCCGCGCGACGCGCCGTGGTGAGCCGGTACGAGCAGGTCGAGGGCTTCCCGCGGTTCGACCCCGACGACGTGTACCTCGGCAACGGCGTGTCCGAGCTCATCACCATGACCATGCAGGCGCTGCTCGACGAGGGCGACGAGGTGCTGATCCCGACGCCCGACTATCCGCTGTGGACCGCCATGACCAGCCTCGCGGGTGGCACGCCGGTGCACTACGTGTGCGATGAGAACGACGGCTGGCAGCCCGATCTGGAAGATCTCCGGTCCAAGATCACGCCGCGGACCAAAGCCATGGTCATCATCAACCCGAACAACCCGACCGGTGTCGTGTACTCGCGCGCGGTGCTGGAGGGCCTGGTGCAGATCGCCAGGGAGCATCAGCTGCTCATCCTGTCGGACGAGATCTACGACCGCATCCTGTTCGACGATGCGGTGCACATCCCCACGGCGACCCTCGCGCCCGACCTGCTGTGCCTCACGTTCAACGGCCTCTCGAAGACGTATCGCGTGGCGGGCTACCGCTCGGGGTGGATGGTGATCACGGGGCCGCAGGACCATGCGAAGGGCTTCATCGAGGGCATCACACTGCTGGCGTCGACCCGGCTGTGCCCGAACGTGCCCGCGCAGCACGCCGTGCAGGCGGCGCTCTCCGGGGTGCAGTCGATCGATGCGCTGATCGCGCCGACCGGTCGCCTGCACGAGCAGCGGGACATCGCATGGGAAGGCCTGGAGGCGATCCCGGGGGTGACGTGCGTGAAGCCCCAGGGGGCGCTGTACGCCTTCCCGCGTCTCGACCCCGAGGTGCATGAGATCCGTGACGACGCGAAGCTGGTGTACGACCTGCTGGTGTCGGAGCACATCCTGGTCGTGCAGGGCACCGGATTCAACTGGCCGAACCCCGATCACCTGCGGTTGGTGACCCTGCCAGAGCCGCGAGTGCTGAGCGAAGCCGTCGAGCGACTGGGGAACTTCCTCTCGAGCTACCGCCAGTAGGCGCGGCGACGGCGGGCGCGGGGGAGAGCGACAGCGCGAGTCGACGCACCCCCGCGACGAGGGCGGAACGCGGTGTGAGGTCGGCCATGGGCCGCGCGTGCAGCAGGGCCGCGTCTGCTGCGCGCTGGTCGAACGGCAGGAAGACGATGTCGGTGATCCCGGCGAACCGTTCGAGAGTCCGGCGGACCTGTCCCCGGGCGTCAATGCCGAGCGGCCCGGGGCGTACGGCGTTGACCACCACCGTGATGGGCGTGGAGCCGACGAGTCGGCGGACCTCGGCGTGGTCTCGGAGGAAGCGGCTGATGCCGACCGGGTCGGCGGCCGCGACGGCCACGATCCGGTCGGCTTCGGCGAGGGTCGCCGCGGTTGCCGCGTGGCGGCGAGGGCCGACCAGATCGTAGGTCGCCTCGTCGTCGGCGTCGACCGCGGCTGCCACGTCGACCACCGTCTCCTCCGCCCACTCCCGGCAGGCCGCGAGGAGGACGTGGAGTCGATGCGCCGAGAGTTCGGGCCAGCGAGTCGGACGATTGATGCCGCACAGCACGTCGAACTCCGCACCGCCCGCGCCGACGCGTGCCGCCAGCCTGGCGAGCTCGGCGCTGTCGAGTGCCCCGGTCTCCGCGCGGCGGCAGGCAGCGGCGATTCCCGGGGCGTCGTCGCCGAGCCCGAGGAGAAGCGCGAGCGAGGGAGCGACCGTGTCCGCATCCAGCAGCGCTGTGCGGCGGCCCGTGCGCGCCAGCTCCACGGCCAACTGGATCGCGACAGTCGAGCGGCCGGGAGCTCCCTGGGGCCCCCAGACCGCGATGATCCTCGGGGAGGCGCTCCGAGGCGTCTCGGCGACGGCGGGCGAGGCCTCCGCGTGGAGCGCTGCCGCCACCTCCCAACCGGGGGCGTCCGTGCGCAGCGCCGACGGAAGGCCGAGTCGTGCCAGGAGACGACTGTCGGAATCGCCGAGCGCCACGATACGGACACCCGCCCGGTCACATGCGGCGATCAGGTCCGGAGTCAGGGCGTCTCGCGAGGCGGGAACGATCACCGCATCCACGCCGGCGTGAAGATGCTCGCGAACGCTCGACGGACCATCGATGGCGACCGCGTCCACTCCTTCCAGGAGGAGCTCGGCGGCGAGCTGGTCCGCCCGATCCTTCGGGAGCGCGACCAGGACCATCACGATCCGGCACCGACAGGGATCACGGAGAGCGCGGCGCCCCCGGTGGCGGCCGCGAGCACGTCGGCGACGTCGGTCCGGTCGACGACGATCTCCACCTTCGTGCCGCTCTCCGCCAGCATGCCGTCGTCTTCGAGGACCGTCCGCACCACCGCGTCGCCGACGAGGACGCGCGGGGCGTCGAACGTCCTGCCGTCGTCTCTCGCGGGCGCCTGCCATACCTCGACGTCGGCGCCGGGGCCGATCGAATCGGGGATCGCGGTCGTGGTCTCGATCACGACGGTGGTGGTGCGGTCGTCCTTCTCGTCGGCCACCGCGGACCGGGGGAGCAGCTCGCCCTTCGTGAGGGTGCGCCGCGCGATCTGCCCCGGCTCGAGCCGACCTGGACCCACGTACCGATCCGTGAGTGCGCCGATGCTGACCTGGGCCACCTCGAAGTCGTCAGCGGTGAGAACCTCGCCGCGCGCGATGGTCCGCCGCGCCTGCAGGAGCGGTTCGGTCCGGTCGGATGCCGCGACGAGCAGCCATACCCCGGCGATCGAGATGACGACGAGGGCGATGCCGACCAGGAAGCGCAGGTCGGCGCGGAAAGCCGGGCGCGGACGCGAGTGGGAAGCCATGGCGATATCGTCACAGAACCGCGGAGAGGGCTCGCGGAGTTATCCACATACGCGGGACACCCGCCTCCGTCGGTGGCCCCTCGACCAGAATGTGGGTATGACACCCGCTCCGACCCCCGCACCGCAGTTCCTCGCTCCCGCGCAGGTCGCGGAGCTCCTGAGCATCGACGTGGCCGAGGTGATCGGCCTCATCCACGAGGGGCGACTGCGCGGCGCGCAACTGGGTTCGCCCGCGCGCTGGCGCGTGGAGGAGGCCAGCATCGAGGGGTACCTCGCCGAGCAGTCGGAAGAGGCACGCAGGATGGCGCTGTGGCGTCAGTCGCAGACCGCGAGCTTCCCCGAGGTGTGGGGAACGTCCGCGGCTCACACGCGCTGATCGCCGGAGAAGCGCACGACGACGAGCGCCGCGTACGGGACGATGCGGAACCCGCGCACCGCAGCGGCTCGCCGCGACTCCCCGGTGTCGTGCAGCGCCAGATCGAGGTGATCGGCGGCGGCGCGATCGATCGTGCCGTGCACGTCGTCTCCGTGTCGTGTGGTCAGGTGGACGGGTACGCGTCGTCGCGCGAGGTCGCGCAGCACGAAGCCGATCGGCATACGCTCGCGGAGGGTGCGCTCGGCGGGCCGATGCTCGTCGAGGCTGGAGAGCATGGCGCCGTGGTCGACGGCGAGACCCGTGATCGCGGGGAGGGGAATCAGCAGGGCCGACGCGGCAGCCCTCGCCTCCTGCGGTACCCGCGAGACCGCTGCGATCCAGTCGACGCCGAGGGATCGGAGCGTCACCGGAAGCCGGTGGCCGTCCGCCAGGTCGACGACCGCGTCGGCGTCGGCGGCGCAGAGCTTCCGGAGACGCGAGTGCAGGTCGAGTCGGGAGATGCGGAGCCGCTCGGACTCCGCATCCAGCGCGGCGCGCTCCGCCTCCCACTCCGAGGCGAGCTGGCTCTCGAGGTCGTCGAAGAGGCGGTCCCAGTGCACCCGACAGAGCGTAGGGGGAGCGCGGGTCGGATGTACGAGTTATCCACATAGTTCCGCTGATCGCCCCCGCGCGGGTGCTCGCGCGTGCTCGACTGTCGCCGTTCGTCCGCCGACCGGAGAGTTCGCCATGATGCTTCACGAGTACTTCGCCCCGCAGCCGACGCCCACGCGTCAGCTTCCCGATCCCGCACCGCTGCTGCGCCGTCTCACGCACGGCGTCCTGGAAGTGCTCGCCGGTGTGCGGGAGATCGATCAGCTCGCGCGATGGTTCAGCGAGGACGCGTACCGGAGTCTGGTCGTGCGTTCGAACCTGGCGGCACGGGCGAGGAGCGCGCGGGGTGTGCCGCCGGCGCGACCGACGTTCGTGATCCGTTCGCTCCGGGTCACGGAGCCGGTCGACGGCGTGATCGAAGCGGTCGTCGTCGTGGCAGGTCCCGGACGGACCAGGGCGGTCGCGGTGCGACTCGAAGGGCTCGATCGACGATGGCGGGCGACGTCGCTGGCCATCCTCTGAGGCGGTGCGGCCTAGGCTGGGTAGGTGTCAACCCTCAGCGACCTCGCCCAGACCCAGGGCCTTCTGACCGACGACGACATCGAGTGGCTGCACCGTCTTGCCGGTGACGGTCAGCTTCTCGCCGACCTGGCCTCCGCGGACATCGTGCTGTGGATCCAGACGGAGGACGGGTCCTTCATCGCCGTCGCCCACGCCCGTCCGAGCGGCGCGGCGACGCTGTTCTACCGGGACATCGTCGGCGAGCGTGTTCGTCCGCAGTGGCGCACGCAGGTCCAGGGCGCTTTCGAGTCGGCGGAGATCGTGGACTCCTCCTCGCCGGATTGGTTCGAGGAGACGCCCACGCGCGTGCGGGCGGTTCCGATCGTGATCACCCGCCGCGGCGACGACGTGGCGCCCTCCGTCATCGGGGTCGTGACCCGCCACACCAACCTCGGCGAGGTCCGCACGCCGTCGCGGCAGCAGATCACGTTCGACGAGTGCGCGAACGACCTGTTCCGCATGATCGCGGACGGCAGCTTCCCCGACCCGGCCGCACCGACCTCACCTCGTCGCGGAGCGCCGCGTGCGTCCGACGGCCTGATCCGCATCGACGTCGACGGGATCACCACCTTCGCGAGCCCGAACGCGCTCTCGGCGTTCAACCGCATGGGATTCGACGACGAGCTCGAGGGGGAATCGCTCGCGGAGGTCACGACCCGGCTGGTACCGCCCTCGCGGCAGGTCGACGAGTCGCTGCCGGTCGTCGTCACCGGCCGCGCACCGTGGCGCACCGACATCGAGGCGCGCGGTGTGACCGTCTCGTTGCGCGCGATCCCGCTGAAGGACCACGGCACCCGCATCGGCGCGATCGTGCTCTGCCGCGATGTCTCGGAACTGCGGCATCAGGAGCAGGAGCTGATCACGAAGGACGCGACCATCCGGGAGATCCACCACCGGGTGAAGAACAACCTGCAGACCGTGGCGTCGCTGCTACGGATCCAGGCGCGTCGCACGCACTCCGACGAGGCCCGAGACGCGCTCACGCAGGCCATGCGCCGGGTCGACGCGATCGCCGTCGTGCACGACACGCTGGCCCAGGGACTCACCCAGAAGGTCGACTTCGACGAGGTGTTCGATCGGGTCCTCAAGCTGGTCGCAGAGGTGGCGTCCGCGCCGAACACCCGGGCGCGTACGCAGTCGACGGGGCGCTTCGGGGTGCTGCCGAGCGAGTACGCCACGCCGCTCGCCCTCGCGCTGACGGAGGTCGTCACGAACGCAGTGGAGCACGGGCTCGCGGGTCAGGAGGGCTCGGTGACCATCGACGCCCAGCGCACCGAGGACAACCTCCGCGTCACCGTGCGCGACACCGGCCACGGGCTGCCGGAGGGGCGCGTCGGTCAGGGCCTCGGCACGCAGATCATCCGCACGCTCATCCAGGGGGAGCTCGGCGGGTCGATCGAGTGGCGCGGCAGCGAGGGTGAGGGCACCGAGGTGGTCATCGACATCCCGCTGCGATGGCTGGAGCGCTGAACGCGGACACCGGACAGACGGAAGCGGCCTGAGATCTGATCTCAGGCCGCTTCGAAGTCGTCAAGAGGCGCGGCGGGCGCGGGCGGCGCGGCGCTTGAGTGCGCGGCGCTCGTCCTCGGACAGGCCGCCCCAGACGCCCGAGTCCTGGCTGGTCTCCAGGGCGTACTGCAGGCAGATCTCGGTGACGGTGCACGTGGCGCAGACCGTCTTGGCCTTCTCGATCTGGTCGACGGCCGGTCCGGTGTTGCCGACGGGAAAGAAAAGCTCGGGGTCGACGGTCAGGCAGGCGGCCTTATCGCGCCAGTCCATGGGGGCTCCTCGGTGTGGATTTCATGAGATGTCGCGATGCGACTTCTCGATTCGGGCGGCGGTTCGGGTTCCGCTACCCTGTTGAGATGCGGGCGGATGCCCGCCGATTGTGATGCGAACGCGAACGTTCGCCCCACGCCGCTGTGGGAGCACATGACTTTCTCTATTCTGTTACATGGACACCCTGAAATCAAGGGTTTTCTCTGCTTTGCACCCCCAGGAGGACCCCGTGCGCGCACCGGGAATCGCCCTCGCCGCGTCCGCGGTGCTCGCTCTGGAAGCCGCCGCGCTCGTCGTGTTCGCGGCGATCGAGGTGGCCGGTCTCGGTGCGGGGGACGCGGCGTCATCGACGACCGCGATCGCGCTCATCGTGCTGACCCTGATCGGCGCAGCGGCCCTCGTCGCGTTCGCCGTGGGGACGCGTACCGGGCGGTCATGGGCGCGCTCCGGCGGGGTGGTGGCTCAGGTGCTCGCGGTCGCCCTGGCGCTGGGATCGCTCACGGTGCAGCCGGTGCCGTGGGCGTTCGTGCTGGGACTCGCGGTTCCGGGAGTCGTCGGCTTCGCGCTGCTCATCTCCAGCGCGCGACGCGAAGGCGAGCGCCGCGGGGCGGAGTGACGCCCCACGGCGCCACGCTCACGCGTCGATGCCGAGCTGCTTGCGCAGTCGCGCCACGTGGCCCGTGGCCTTCACGTTGTACTGCGCGAGCGTGATCACGCCCTCCTCGTCGAGCACGAAGGTCGAACGGATCACGCCCTCGACCACCTTGCCGTAGTTCATCTTCTCGCCCCAGGCGCCGTACGCCTCGTGGACCGCGTGGTCGGGGTCGCTGAGCAGCGGGAACGTGAGACCGTCGCGTTCGCGGAAGGTGGTCAGGGTGGCGGGGTCGTCGCGGGAGACCCCGACGACCTGGTAGCCGGCACCCTGCAGCGACGAGATGCTGTCGCGGAAGTCGCAGGCCTCGGTCGTGCACCCGGGGGTCATCGCAGCGGGGTAGAAGTAGAGCACGGTCTTGCGGCCGCGCAGGTCGGCCAGGGAGACGGGGTTCCCGTCCTGGTCGAGGAGGGTGAAGTCGGGGGCGGCAGTACCGGGTTCCAGGCGCTCAGTCACCCGTCCACTTTATCGGCCGGGAGTCTGCTCCGCCTTGTCGGCGAACGTCTGCAGGAGGCGCTGCAGCGAGTCGAGGCGCGCGCGGCCCGTCTCGCTCAGCTCTCCGCGCTCCGCGGCCTCGATGAGGGCGCAGTCCGGCGCATCGGGCAGGTGGGTGCAGCCTCGGGGGCAGTTCTCCGCGATCACGGCGAGTTCCGTGAACGCCGCCAGGATGTTGGCGGGATCGACGTGTCCGAGGCCGAACGAGCGCACACCGGGAGTGTCGATGACCCATCCCGTGCCGTCCGGACCCTCGTAGCGCAGCGACACGGTCGACGAGGAGGTGTGGCGCCCACGGCCGGTGACCTGGTTGACGTGACCCGTCGCGCGGCCGGCGGACGGGACCAGCGCGTTGACGAGCGTCGACTTCCCGACGCCGGAGTGACCGACGAAGACGGTCGAGTGGCCGACCAGCGCCTCGCCGATCTCCGCGACGGGCATCTCGTCGCGTGCGCTGGTGAAGACGCGCAGGTCGAGGCCGTCGAAGTGGGCGAGGAACTCCGCGGGGTCGGCGAGGTCGGTCTTCGTCACGACCAGCAGCGGGCGGATGCCCGCGTCGAGCGCCGCGACGAGGTAGCGGTCGACCAGGCGGGCCCTCGGCTCCGGGTCGGCGGCGGCGACGACCACGAGCATCTGGTCGGCGTTGGCCACGATCACGCGTTCGACCTGGTCGGTGTCGTCGGCGCTGCGGCGCAGCAGGGACGTGCGGTCGAGGATGCCCACGATCCGCCCGAGCGTGCCCTCGGCGCCCGAGGTGTCGCCCACGACGCGAGCCTGATCGCCGGTCACGATCGGCGTGCGCCGCAGTTCGCGAGCGCGCGCGGCCGTGATCGTGTGCTCCTCGGCCGTGCCCTCGTCGAGGAGGACGGAATAGCGTCCACGATCGACGCCGAGCACGCGGCCGATCTGGGCGTCCTCGTGCGCTGGTCGGCGCTTGGTGCGCGGACGGTTCGCCTTCGGGTTCGGACGCGTGCGGATCGCGCTCTCGTCGTACTCCTCGAAGTCGTCGTCGAGGTCGGTGTCGTCGAGCCAGCTCACCGTCAGCCTCGCAGCATCCGCTCCCAGAGCATCGTGAACTCCGGGAGGGTCTTCGCGGTCGTGCCGATGTCATCGATCTCGACGCCGGGCACCCGCAGTCCGATGAGGGCCCCCGTCGTCGCCATACGGTGATCGTGGTGCGCGGGCCACGTACCCCCGCGCAGGGGGGAAGGCACGATCCGCAGGCCGTCGGGAAGCTCCTCGGCGGTGCCGCCCAGCGCGCGCAGGTTTCCCACGAGCGCCGCGATGCGGTCGGTCTCGTGCAGGCGGATGTGCCCGATGCCGCGGATCGTGGTCGGGGACTCTGCGAATGCCGCGAGACCGACCAGCGTGGGCGTGAGCTCGCTCGCCGCGGAGAGGTCGATGTCGAGGCCGCGGATGCTCGTGCCCGCGCGCACCGTGAGGGTGCCACCGTGGCGGGACACGTGGGCGCCGGCGCTCTGCAGGATCTCCGGCAGGAGCGCGCCGGGCTGCGTCGAGTGCGCCGGCCAGCCGGTGATCGACACCGCTCCGCCGGTGACGAGCGCGGCGGCGAGGAACGGCGCGGCGTTCGACAGATCCGGCTCGATCGCGATCTCCTTCGCACGCGGCACGCCGGCCTCGACCAGCCACTCGCCGACGGCCGGTCGCTCGATGCGGATGCCGCGGCGGCTCAGCGCCTCGATCGTCATGTCGATGTGGGGCAGGCTCGGCAGCCGCTCGCCCGTGTGCACGAGGTGCAGGCCGACATCGAAGCGCGGGGCGGCGAGCAGCAGGCCCGACACGAACTGGCTCGAGGCGGAGGCGTCGATCTCGACCCGGCCGCCGCGGATCCGGCCGTGCCCGCGGATAGTGAACGGCAGCGCCCAGGTGCCCTCGTCGTCGATGTCGACCCCGAGGTCGCGCAGGGCGCTGATCAGGCCGCCCATCGGACGATGCAGCGCGGTCTCGTGGGCCGTGAGGTGCACGTCGTTCTCGGCGAGACCCGCGAGCGGGGAGATGAAACGCATGACCGTGCCCGCCTGACCGCAGTCGATGGTGACACCGCCGTGTAGCTTCGCCGGGGTGACGACGAGATCGGGACCGAACTCGTGACCGCCGTCGACCTCCTCCACGCCGACGCCGAGGGCGCGCAGGGCCTCGATCATGCGCTGGGAGTCGTCGCTGTGGAGCGGGGCGATCAGACGCCCCGGACCGTCGGCGATCGCCGCGATGATGAGCTCACGGTTCGTCAGAGACTTCGATCCGGGGATCGTGAGCTCGGCGCGCACCGGCGCGTCGGTGGTGGGCGCGGGATAGGCGCCCTGCACACGGGAGGGGGAATACCTTTTGGCGCTCATCGGTTCTCACCTTAGTAAACAGGACGCCGTCATCGTGAGAAGCGGCGCCACCCGAGGCAGGAAAGGGATGGGCATGCCCGCGACGTTGGAGCGCGAGGTGATCGACCTCCGCGGCCTAGACTGGCCGGTGATGGATGACACCGCAACCGCAGACACCGTCGGCGACCCTCGACGCGAGTTCGAGGAGCAGGCGCTCCCCTTCATGGACCAGCTGTACGCGGCGGCCATGCGTATGACCAGGAACCCGGCGGACGCCGCCGACCTGGTGCAGGAGACCTTCGTGAAGGCGTACGGGTCGTGGTCGACCTTCTCCCAGGGCACGAACCTCAAGGCCTGGCTGTACCGCATCCTGACGAACACGTACATCAACATCTACCGCAAGCGTCAGCGCGAGCCGTTCCAGGGCACCATCGACGAGCTCGAGGACTGGCAGCTCGGCGGCGCCGAGTCGACCACGGCCTCGCACAGTCGCTCCGCGGAAGCCGAGGCGATCGACCGCATGCCAGCGTCTGTCGTGAAGGATGCGCTGCAGGCCGTCCCGGAGGACTTCCGGCTGGCGGTGTATCTGGCGGATGTCGAGGGTTTCGCGTATCAGGAGATCGCCGACATCATGAAGACCCCCATCGGCACCGTGATGAGCCGTCTGCACCGTGGCAGGCGGATGCTGCGGGAGCTGCTGGCCGACTATGCCGCCGAGCGAGGCATCGCCGCGGCTGAACCGAGGAGCACGAAATGAGCGACTGCGGCTGCGACAAGGCCCGTCAGGATCTGGAGGAGTACCTCCGCAACGAGGTGTGCAAGACCGAGCACGCCGAGATCCGCGAGCATCTCGAGAACTGCCCGTCCTGCCGGGACGAGGCGCTCGTGGCCACCACCCTCACCGAGGTCGTGGCACGCGCCTGCAAGGAGACCGCTCCCGAGGAGCTGCGCGACCAGGTGTTCGCCCGCCTGCGCGAGGTGCAGGCCGCGCAGCACTGACCGGCCCGCTCGCGCGTCGGCGGCGGCCAATAGGCTGGTCGCATGGCCCTCATCGATGCACGCGGGATCCCCGCCGATCAGACCTCCGTCGACCGTCTGGCAGGGGAGGGGCTCGACTACCGGGTGCTCGACCTGGATGACGCCGCGGCGGTCGAAGCGTTCCAGCGCGCGCTGGCCCGTGGCTTCCTGGGCGCGGAACCCACCGCCGAGACTCTTGCGGACGGGCTGCCCACCGTGCGCAGCCGCCGCAACATCGGGGTCTATGAGCGCGACGCGGCGACCGCGCCGCACCCCGTCGCCACGATCGACTCCTGGGTGACGCCCATGACGGTGCCCGGCGGCGAGATCGGCCTGTGGGCGATCAGCGGGGTCACGGTCTCCGGGACGCACCGGCGCCGCGGTATCGCCCGCGCCCTGCTGGAGGGCGAGCTGCGCGCCGCCGCAGACGCCGGGGTCGCGGTCGCCGGGCTCACGGCATCGGAGGCGACGATCTACGGCCGCTACGGATTCGGGTCTGCCGTGCCGGTCGCGCGGTTCACGGTCGATACGCGGCGCGCGGGCTGGGACGGCCCCGCACCGCAGGGGCGCATCGAGTACCTGGATCGTGAGCAGCTCGCACAGGAGCTCGGCGCGGTGCACGAGCGCTCGCGCGGTGCGCGGTCGGGACAGGTGCCGGGGTGGCGTGCGCGCTGGACGGGCCTCGCCGGTCTGCAGTCGTCGGACACCGACCGTGACCGCGTGCGGGGCGTACGACACGTCGACGCCGACGGCGTGGTCCGCGGTGTGATGGCGTACGCGGTCAGCGAGAAGGGCGAGTCGTTCCGGTTCGCCCTGCACGTGCGACTGCTGGTCGCCGAGACTCCGGAGTCGACCGCGATGCTGTGGCGGTTCGCGCTGCAGCACGACCTGGTGGACGAGGTGACCGCCGACCTGCGCCCGCTCGATGATGCGCTGCCGTGGCTGGTCGCCGACCCGCGCGGCGTCACCCAGATCGTGCACGACCACGGCTGGCTGCGCATCCTCGATGTGCCTGCCGCCCTCGTGGGGCGCCGGTACTCGTCTCCGCTCGACGTCGTGATCCGGGTGGAAGACCCGCTGGGCTTCTCCGAGGGGGAGTGGCGCATGCGGGTGGACGGCGCGGGGCGTGCCGAGGTCGAGTCGGCCTCGGGCGAGGAGGCGGACGTCACGCTCTCGGTGTCGGCGCTGTCGTCGCTGTACGCGGGCAGCGTGCGCGCGGCCTCGCTGGCGGGTGCCGGCCGCATCAGCGGCTCCCCGGAGGCCGTGGGGGCGCTCGACCGGGCCCTGGCCGCGTTCCCCGCCCCGTCGCTCGACATCTGGTACTGACCTCGAATCGAATAACTAGAAACCTCTTTACTGGAAAGAGCCTTTACTATAACCTCGCCTCAGAGCGGATGCCTGTCCGCTCTGCTCGACTTCCGCAACGAAGCTCTTGAGACGAGGTTTCCATGCACGTCAACCGCTGGAGGAAGACCCTTCCTCTCGTCGCCGGTGCCGCCGCCCTCGCGCTGGCACTGGCCGGCTGCACGCCCGGTGGCAGCGCATCCGGCACAGATCGCCCGCTGCGCATGTGGTCAGGGTCGATGACGCCGATCACCAACAACTTCAACCCGTTCGCGGTGGACACCGCGACACACATGACGTTCGGCGCGATCTACGAGCCGCTGTTCTTCTTCAACCAGCTGTCCGCCGACCCGCCGGTCGGGATGCTCGGCGACACGTACGAGTTCAGTGACGACGGCACCGTCCTCACCATCACGATCAAGCCCGACCTGAAGTGGAGCGACGGCGAGGACCTCACCGCCGAGGATGTCGCGTTCAGCCTGGGCTACGGATCGAACCTCGACCCCGACATGGTGTCCGCCGAGGCCACGGGCGACACCACGGTCGTCGTGACGTACTCCTCCGCGAAGTTCACCGCGACCCCGCTCATCCTCGGCTCGACCTGGATCATCCCGAAGCACATCTGGTCGGACATCGACGACTACATGACCGAGACGAACCCCGAGCCGGTCGGGTCCGGCCCCTACATGCTCAAGTCGTTCACCGACGCCGCCTACACGCTCGAGGCGAACCCGCTCTTCCGCGACGGCCCGCCCGAGATCACCGAGGTGCAGGACATCGGCATCGACTCCAACCAGTCCTCTGAGGATCTGCTCAAGACCGGCAAGCTCGACTGGGTCGGCCAGTTCATCGCCAACCCGGACGGTGTGACCTCGAACGGCCGCATCAGCACGATGAACCAGCAGCAGGACCCGACCGTGATCGTCACCTGCGCCGACACGTCGATGGGCTGCGCGGGAGCCCAGACCGACCCGGCCGTGCGTCAGGCGCTCAACCTCGCGATCGACCGGGCGGCCATCAGCAGCAAGGCGTTCGCCGGGCTGTCCGGCGAGGCATCGCCCAGCTTCGCCCTGCTGCCGCGCGACGAGAAGTGGCTGAGCGATCCGTCCCTGGCGGTCAGCCCCCAGGAGCCCGACGCGGCGACCGCCGAGGGCATCCTGGAAGACGCCGGCTACACCAAGGGCTCCGACGGCTTCTACGGCAAGGACGGCACCGCGATCGAGCTCGACCTGTTCTCGCCCGACGGCTGGACTGACTACAACGACGCCGCCAAGCTCATCAGCGCACAGGCCGCGGAGGCCGGCATCCGCGTGAACGCGCGCACGGTGTCGGAGGCCGAGTACTGGACGCCGATCTCGACCGGCGACTTCCAGCTCGCCCTCTACGGCATCACGCAGTCGCTGGTCGCCGACCCGTACTCCAACTACGACCAGTACTTCACCACGGCCGCCAGCGCCAAGGTCGGCGAGGAGCCCACCAAGGGACAGAACTACGCCCGCTACACCAACCCCGTCGTCGACGCCGCGGTGAAGCAGGCCGGCGCGACGCAGGACGAGGCGGTCAAGAAGGAGGCGTACGCCGCGGTGCAGGCCGAGATCGCGCGTGACCTGCCCTACATCCCGGTCGTGCTGAACGCCTCGCAGTCGTTCTTCAACACGGCCGACTTCACGGGCTGGCCGACGGAGGACGACATGTACGCGGCACCACTGCCGTACCTGTCGACGGCCTCCGCGGTCATCCTCACGCACCTGCGCCCGGCGAAGAAGTAGGGCACAGCACCCATGGCTCGATCCGACGAGAGGAGAGGCTCGTGAAGTTCTGGATGCGCCGCATCGCGTTCTACATCATCACGCTCTGGGCCGCGATCTCCCTCAACTTCCTGCTGCCGCGGCTGCTGCCCGGCGACCCCGCCGCGATCATGCTGGGCAAGCTCCGGCGCGCGAACGGTGGACGACCGCTGTCCGAGGAGACGATCGCGGCGATCACCTCCATCCTCGGCGCGGAGAAGGGATCGACGCTGTGGGATCAATACCTCGCCTACTGGGGTCGGCTGCTGCACGGTGATCTCGGGGTCTCGTCGACCCGATACCCGGCCCCGGTAGGCGAGCTCATCGCCGCGGCTCTGCCGTGGACGGTGACGCTCGTCGGAGCAGCCACCATCATCTCGTTCGTGCTCGGGATCCTCGCGGGCGCCTGGGTCGGATGGCTCCGCGGGACCTGGGTCGACCAGCTGGTGCCGGTGACCACGTTCCTGCAGTCCATCCCGTACTTCTGGCTCGCGCTGGTGCTCGTCGCGGTGTTCTCGGTGCAACTGGGGTTGTTGCCGATCATCGGCGGCTACGACGTGTTCGAGTTCCCGGCGGGTCCGGAGTGGACACCCGCGTTCTTCGCGAGTGCGTTCGTGCACGCCCTGTTGCCGGCGGCCACGATCGTGATCTCCTCGGTCGGCGGCTGGCTGCTCGGGATGCGGAACATGATGGTGCAGACGATGTCGGAGGACTACGTGCTCACGGCGGAGGCGAAGGGGCTGCGGCCCTCCCGGATCCGCCGGGCCTATGCGGCCCGCAACGCGTCGATCCCGAGCCTCGCCGGCTTCGGCATCGCGCTGGGCTTCGTCGTTGCAGGCTCGATCGTGACGGAGCAGGTGTTCAGCTACCCCGGACTCGGCAAGCTCATGATCCAGTCCGTCCAGGGACTCGACTACGCCCTGATGCAGGGGGTGTTCCTCGTCATCACGCTGACCGTGCTGGCGGCCAACTTCCTGATCGACCTCCTGTACGGCTTCATCGACCCGAGGGTGCGCCGCGATGGCTGATCTGATCGTCTCCCCGTCCGAGTCCACGCACGCCGTGGCCGTCGCCCGGTCGGCGCGCCTGCGCCGCGGACTCCCGCGCCTGTCGGGCAAGCTCCTCGTCGGGATGATCGTGCTCGCCGCGATCGTGCTGTTCGGGCTGATCGGCCCGCTCCTGCTCGGCGATCCGCGTGACGCGAGCTTCGAGCCGCTGCTGCCGCCGAGCCCCGAGCACCCGTTCGGCACCACCAAGCTGGGCTTCGACGTGCTCGCGCAGGTCGCGACCGGCACGCAGGGCTCGCTCTTCGTCGGTGCGGTCGCGGGCGTCGTGGCGCTGTTCCTCGCGTTGGTGTTCGGCGTGCTCGCCGGCTATTTCGGCGGAGCGCTCGACGAGACCCTGATGCTCGCGACCAACATCATGCTCGTGATCCCCGGGCTCCCGCTCGTCATGGTGATCGCCGCCTACGTGCAGCACACGGAGGGCCTGGGCGACCTGGCCCGCAGCTCTCTGCTGGTGGCGCTGGTGCTCGGCATCACCGGCTGGGCGGGGTCGGCGGTGGTGCTCCGCGGGACGGCGCGGTCGCTGCGCACGAGGGACTACGTCGCCGCGGCGGTCGTCGCGGGCGAGCGTCCGCTGCGGGTGATCTTCGTCGAAATCCTCCCGAACCTGGTGCCGCTGCTCGCCGCGCAGCTGATCTTCGGGGTGATCTTCGCGGTGCTCGGTGAAGCGGGGCTGTCGTACCTCGGCCTCGGACCGACCGGGTCGATCACCCTGGGCACGGTGCTCAACGACGCCCAGACCGGTCAGGCGGTAGGAAGCGGCGCCTGGTGGTGGTTCGTGCCGCCCGGCCTGATCATCGCGCTGATCGGCACGGCCCTGTCGCTGATCAACTTCGCGATCGACGAGATCGTGAACCCGAAGCTGCGCCTTGCGCCGGTGGCCGCGCGCCGCCAGCGCCGAGCACGTCGCGCCGGTCGTGGCGTCGGCGGGGAAGGAGCGGTCGCATGAGCGAGGCGGTGCTGTCGGCGAGGAATGTGTCGATCGAGTATGAGGTGGATCCGCCGGTCAAGGCTGTCCGCGACGTGTCGCTGACGCTGAACCGTGGCGAGATCCTGGGGTTGGCGGGGGAGTCGGGGTGTGGGAAGACCACCCTCGCGTACGGCATGAACCGGTTGTTGAAGGCTCCGGCGTTGATGACCCAGGGCGAGATCGTGTTCCATGACCGGGATGGTCACGACATCGATGTGGTGGGCCTCGATGGGGAGGGGTTGCGGGCGTTCCGCTGGGACAAGATCTCGATGGTGTTCCAGGGGGCGATGAACTCGCTCAACCCGGTGATCAGCGTGAGGGCGCAGATCTTCGACATCTTCGACACGCACCGGCCCGGGATGAGCAAGAGGGCGAAGCGGGAGCGGGCGGAGGAGCTGCTGACCCTGGTGGGGGTGGATCCGAATCGGTTGACGAGTTTCCCGCACGAGCTGTCGGGCGGGATGCGGCAGCGGATGATGATCGCGATGGCGTTGGCGCTCGATCCGCAGGTGATGATCATGGATGAGCCCACGACGGCGTTGGATGTGGTGGTGCAGCGGGGCATCATCCGGGAGATCATGCGGTTGCGGGAGAGGTTGGGGTTCGCGGTGATCTTCATCACGCATGACCTGCCGATGCTGATCGAGATCAGCGACCGGATCGCGGTGATGCTGCAGGGGCGGATCGTGGAGCAGGGCACGGCGGAGGAGATCTACCGGACCCCGCAGCACGAGTACACGAAACGGCTGCTGTCGAGTTTCCCGTCGTTGACCGGGGAGCGGGGCGATTTCGTCCGCACGGGTATGAGCCAGGAGGGCATCCGATGACCGCCATCGCCGACACCACCACCGCGACCGGCACCCTGGAGGCGCGGAATCTGGTGAAGGACTTCACCCTGCGCTCCGGGTTCCGCACGAGTGTGTTGCATGCGGTGAAGGACGTGTCGTTCACGATCGAGGCCGGGAAGACGGTCGCGCTGGTGGGGGAGTCGGGGTCGGGGAAGTCGACGATCGCGCGGATGCTGATGAAGCTGGAGACGCCCACCTCCGGGTCCATCCTCCTCGACGGTGTCGAGTCGGGCACCCGGGGTCGGGCGTTGGAGGCGTACCGGTCGGATGTGCAGATGGTGTTCCAGGACCCGTTCGCGTCGTTGAACCCGTTCCACACGATCGTGCATCACCTGGAGCGTCCGATCCGCCTGCACCACCCGAAACTGTCCGGGACGGCGGTGCGGGCGCGGGCGATCGAGCTGCTCGAACGGGTCCGGCTGACCCCGGGGGAGAGCTTCGCCGAGCGCCGCCCGCACGAGCTGTCCGGCGGGCAGCGGCAGCGGGTCGCGATCGCGAGGGCGCTGGCCCCAGGGGCACGGTTCATCGTGGCCGACGAGCCGGTGAGCATGTTGGACGTGTCGATCCGGCTCGGGGTCCTGAACCTGCTGGCCGAGCTGCAGCGGGAAGAGAACCTGGGCGTGCTGTACATCACCCACGACCTCGCCACAGCCCGCCACTTCTCCGATGAGATCATGGTGCTCTACAAGGGCGACGTCGTCGAACGCGGACCCGCCGACCAGGTCATCCTGAACCCGCAGCACGAGTACACCAAGACCCTCCTCGGTGCCGCTCCCGAACCCGAGAACCTCGGCCGCCTTCGCGACCACGTCCGCGCTGAACTCGGCATCGCCTGAGTCGGTCGCGGGGAAGGAACACACACCATGGCACAGATCGACCCAGGCACCTCGGCATGGCTGCGCACCAGGAACGATCGCGAAGCGCTGCGACTCATCCTCGAGCACGGCCCGCTGACCCGCACGCGACTCGGCGAGCTGTCCGGGATGTCGAAGCCGACCGCCACGCAGATGATCGCGCGACTCGAGCGCGCCGACCTCGTGCTGCCGGTGGGGGAGGTCGCGGGCAGTCGCGGCCCGAGCGCGGTGAGCTGGGGCGTGCGGACCGACCGGGTGGCGGGGGTCGCGGTGAGCATGCTCGACGGCAGCATCCAGGCGACGCTCGTCGACGCCACCGGCCAGGAGCATCCGGTGGTCGACCTTCCGGTGATCGGCGAGGAACGCTCGCCCGAGCAGGACATCGCGCGCGCCGTCGATGCCGCATGCGCCGCCGCCGGAGCCGACCGCGACACGATCGAGGCCGTGACGATCGGCGTGCAGGCCGCGGTGGGTCAGGGGCAGGACACCCTGTCGCTCACGGACTCGCTGCCGGGGTGGCCCGCGACGGGCGCCAGAGCCCGGATCGAGGCCGCGCTCGGTGTCGCGGTGACGCTGGAGAACGACGTCAACCTCGCCACGATGGCCGAGCGTGCGGTCGGCGTGGCCCAGGACGTCGACAGCTTCGCGTTCCTCTGGGCGGGTGTGGGCCTCGGTGTCGGCGTCGACCTGGGCGGCACCATCCACCGCGGCGCGCACGGCAGTGCCGGGGAGATCGGCTACCTGACCGTGGCCGCCGGCACCGGTCAGCCCGGAGCCGTGACCACGGATCTGCTCGGCTCGCAGGTGATCCTCGACCTCCTGCCCCCCGACGACGACGGCCTCGCCGCACTCGCGCTGCACGACGAGGTGCTGCGGATGGTCGCCGACCGCATCGCGCTGACCATCGAGCCCGTGCTGGTCGTGCTCGACCCCGCCCTGATCGTGCTCGGCGGGCCGACCAACCTCGCGGGAGGACAGCGGCTCGCCGAGCTCGTGGCCGAGCGTGCCGCCGGAGAGGAACGGCCGACCCCGGAGGTGCGCCTGAGCGGAACGGGCGACAGCGCCGTGCTCCTCGGTGCCCGCCGGCTCCTGGTCGAGCAGATCCGCACGATCCTCGAAGACCGCATCCCCACCGACTGACGCCCACCGGGCACCCGCCCGAACAAGGAGGACAGATGAAACTCGCCATCGTCGGCGGAGGATCGACCTATACGCCGGAGCTGATCGACGGGTTCGTCCGGCTGCAGCGTGAACTGCCGATCGAGGAGCTCGTGCTCGTCGACACGGATCCCGACCGCCTGAGGCTCGTGGGCGGCATCTCCCGCCGCATGATGGCGCGGGGAGGGCATCCCGCGCGACTGCTCACGACCACCGACCTCGCGGCGGGTGTGAGCGACGCCGACGCCGTGCTCATCCAGCTCCGCGTGGGTGGCCAGGACGCCCGCGAGCAGGACGAGAGCTGGCCGCACGACGTCGACTGCATCGGGCAGGAGACCACGGGCCCCGGCGGACTCGCGAAGGCGCTGCGCACGGTCCCGGTGGTGCTGCGCATCGCCGACGTCGTGCGTCGCCACGCCAAGCCCGAGGCGTGGATCGTGGACTTCACCAACCCGGTCGGCATCGTCACCCGCGCCCTGCTGGAGGACGGGCACCGCGCCGTCGGACTGTGCAACGTGGCGATCGGCTTCCAGCGGCGTTTCGCCGAGGAGGCCGGAGTCGCGCCCGACCGCGTCACCCTCGCCCACGTGGGGCTCAACCACCTCACCTGGGAGCGCGGCGTCTACATCGACGGCGTCGACCAGCTCCCCGCGGCCCTCGCGACGCGGGGGCGAGAACTGGCCGACACGGTCGAGCTCCCGCCCGCCCTGCTCGCGCAGCTCGGCGTGCTGCCCTCGTACTACCTGCGGTACTACTACGCGCACGACGAGGTGCTGCACGAACAGCGTCACCACGCGACCCGCGCGGTCGAGGTGCGCGCGATCGAGCACGAGCTGCTGGCGCTCTACGCCGACCCCTCCGTCGACACCAAGCCCGAGATCCTCGAGCGGCGCGGCGGGGCGTTCTACTCCGAGGCGGCCATCGAGCTGCTGATCGCGATCCGCGGGGGCGCCGAGGTGCCGCGCGTAGTGAACCTCCGCAACGACGGGGTACTGCCGTTCCTCCCCGACGACCACGTGATCGAGGTGCCCGCCCGGTATCGCGACGGTCGCTTCCTCGCCGAGCCCGTGGCGGCACTGCCCGACGACATCCGCGGACTGATCTCCGCGGTCGCAGGCTACGAGCGGCTCGCGCTCGACGCGGCGACCGCCGGCGGGCGTGACCGCGTGCTGCGGGCGATGCGTGCGCACCCGCTCGTCCTGCAGCACGAGCGCGCCGAGAAGCTGACCGATCTGCTGCTCGCCGCCAACGCGCGATACCTGGAGTGGGCGTGACCCGCCGCGACCGGAACCGGCTCGTCCTCGCGGCGGACGGCGGCGGCTCCAAGACCGACGTGGTGCTGCTCGACACCGCGGGAGAGGTGCTCGCGTGGGAGCGCGGGACCGGGTCGAGCCCGCAGATCGACGGACTCGCCCCGTCGGTCCGCGTGATCGACGGGCTCGTGCGGCGCGCCCTCGGCGACCGCGACCCGCGTGACCTCGACGTCGTGGGGCTGTACCTGTCCGGACTCGACCTCGCGGAGGAGATCGCGGCGTTCCGTGCGGCCATCGCGCCGCTGCCCTGGTCGCCGGGCGCGATCGTGGAGAACGACCTGCACGCACTCCTGCGCGCCGGAACCGACGCGCAGGACGCCGTCGCCGTGATCTGCGGCACGGGCATGAACGCCATCGGGGTGCGGGCGGATGGGGCGCAGGTGCGCTTCCCCGCGTTGGGCCCGCTCTCGGGCGACTGGGGCGGGGGCGCCGAACTGGGCGACGCGGTCGTATGGCACGCCGCACGGGCCGAGGACGGCCGGGGACCGCACACCCTGCTGGTCGAGCGGCTTCTCGCCGCGGTCGACGCCTCCTCGGTCGCCGCGCTCATCGAGGACGTGCACCTCGGACGACGGCCGGCTCAGGCCTTCGCGGCTCTCGCACCGCTGCTATTCGAGGCGGCGGCCGCGGGGGACGAGGTCGCACGGCAGGTGGTGCGGCGTCAGGCGGACGAGGTCGTGGCGTTCGTGCGCGCCTGCGTCGACCGGCTCGGGCTGCGCGCGGTCGAGCTGCCGGTGCTGTTCGGCGGCGGAGTCGCACGAGGCCGAGACCCGCTGCTGCTCGCGAGCATCCACGCGGGGCTTGCGGAGCACGCGCCCTCAGCGCGGCTGGAGATCGTGGACGCGCCGCCTGTGCTGGGGGCGGCGCTCCTCGTGCTCGACGCCGCGGGGGCGGAGGCGACCGCGAAGGTACGCGCCCGCGACCACCTCAGCTCGGATCTTCGGCACGCGGCCGAACCCGTCGTGGCGCGCTGAGACCGCCCTCGCCGCAACGGGAACGGGCGCCGCGACCGAGTGGTCGCGGCGCCCGTTGCGGTCGAACGGTCAGCCGAGCGTGACGGCCGAGCGCAGCAGCGTCGCCTGCTCCGCGGCGTGCACCTTCGACGATCCGGTCGCGGGCGAAGCGGACGCCGGGCGCGAGATCGGACGGAACGTGCGGTCGCCGGGGACATCCGCGAATGCGAGCGCGAGGAACGGCCAGGCACCCTGGTTCTCCGGCTCCTCCTGCACCCACACGAGCTCGGCGTTCGGGTAGGAGTCGGTGATGGCCTTGAGCTCGTCGATCGGCGTCGGGTACAGCTGCTCCAGGCGCACCAGGGCCACCTCGGGGTTCGGGTTCTTCTCCAGCTCGGCGCGCAGATCCCAGTGCACCTTGCCCGAGTGCACGAGCACGCGCTTGACGGCCGAACGGTCGAGACCGCGGTCGTCGTCGATGACCGGCTCGAAACGGCCCTGCGTGAAGGCCTCGACCGGGCTCGTCGCCCCGCGCAGGCGCAGCATCGCCTTCGGGGTGAACACGATCAGCGGCTTGCGCGGACGGGCGTAGGCCTGGCGGCGCAGCAGGTGGAAGTGCGAGGCCGGGGTCGACGGACGCGCGACGATCATGTTCTCCTGAGCGCACAGCTGCAGGAAGCGCTCGATGCGGGCGGAGGAGTGATCCGGTCCCTGGCCCTCGTAGCCGTGGGGGAGCAGGAGCGTGACGCTGGACTGCTGACCCCACTTCTGCTCGGCGGCGGAGATGTACTCGTCGATGACCGACTGGGCGCCGTTGACGAAGTCGCCGAACTGCGCCTCCCACAGCACGAGCGCTTCGGGCGCCTCGACCGAGTAGCCGTACTCGAATCCGAGCGCGGCGTACTCGCTGAGCAGGGAGTCGTAGACGAAGAAGCGGCCCTGCGCGTCGGACAGGTTCGACAGCGGCAGCCACTCCTGGCCGTTCGCGCGGTCGTGCAGCGCGGCGTGGCGCTGGACGAACGTGCCGCGGCGCGAGTCCTGTCCGGCGAGCCGCACCGGGGTGCCCTCGACCAGCAGCGACCCGAAGGCGAGGAGCTCGCCGAAGCCCCAGTCGATGTTGCCGTTGCGGCTCATGTCGAGGCGCTTCTCCAGCAGCTGCTGGATCTTCGGGTGCACCGTGAAGCCCTCGGGCTTGTTCACGAACGCGTCACCGATCAGCTGGATGACCTCGGCGGGGACGCCGGTGACCTCGGGTGCGCCCACCTGGTCCTCGACCGGCGGGAGCTCGGGCGCGATCGGCGTGGCACCCGTCTCGGCGGCGTGCGTCTCGGCGAAAGCGATCTCCAGGCGGTTCTGGAAGTCGGCCTTGGCCTCGTCGTACTCCTCCTCGGTGATGTCACCGCGACCGACCAGCGACTCCGTGTACAGGCGGCGCACCGACCGCTTGGCCTGGATGAGGTCGGTCATGAGCGGCTGCGTCATCGACGGGTCGTCGCCCTCGTTGTGACCGCGACGGCGGTAGCAGACCAGGTCGATCACGACGTCGCGGTGGAAGCGCTCGCGGTACTCGAACGCCAGCTGCGCGACGTGGATGACGGCCTCGGGGTCGTCGCCGTTCACGTGGAAGATGGGCGCCTGGATCGTCTTGGCCACGTCGGTCGCGTACACCGAGGTGCGGGCGTCGCTCGGGGTGGTCGTGAAGCCCACCTGGTTGTTGACCACGACGTGGATGGTGCCGCCCGTGCGGTAGCCGCGCAGCTGCGACATCTGCAGGGTCTCCACGACGACGCCCTGACCGGCGAAGGCCGCGTCGCCGTGCACGAGGATGGGCAGCCAGGCGAACGTGCCGATCGGCTTGCGGTCCTGCTTGGCGCGGACGATGCCCTCCAGCACGCCGTCGACGGTCTCGAGGTGCGAGGGGTTGGCGGCGAGGTACACCGGGAGCGAGGAGCCGTCGTCGGCGACGAACGTGCCCTCCGTGCCGAGGTGGTACTTCACGTCGCCGGAGCCGCGCTGGTTGCCGGGCATCTGCGTGCCCTCGAACTCCCGGAACACCTGGCCGTAGGTCTTGCCGGCGATGTTGGTCAGCACGTTGAGGCGGCCGCGGTGGGCCATGCCGATCGCCGCGCCCTCGAGGCCCGCAGTCGCCGCGCCCTGGAGGATCTCGTCGAGCAGCGGGATGAGCGACTCGCCGCCCTCCAGCGAGAACCGCTTCTGGCCGACGAACTTCGTCTGCAGGAAGGTCTCGAACGCCTCGGCCTCGTTCAGCTTGCGGAGCACCCGCAGCTGCTCGTCGTGGCCGGGCTTCTGGTACTTGACCTCGACCTTCTCCTGGAACCAGCGGCGCTGCTCCGGGTCCTGGATGTGCATGTACTCGATGCCGAGCGTGCGGCAGTACGAGTCGCGGAGCACGCCGAGGATGTCGCGCAGCTTCGCCACGCGGCGCCCGCCGAAGCCGCCCGTGACGAACTCGCGGTCGAGGTCCCAGAAGGTCAGCCCGTGGCTCTCGATCTCCAGGTCGGGGTGCGAGCGCTGCACGTACTCGAGCGGGTCGATGTCGGCCATCAGATGGCCGCGCACGCGGAAGGAGTTGATCAGCTCCTGCACGCGGGACTGCTTGTCGACGCGCTCGGCCAGGTCGACCGCGATGTCGGGGTTCCAGCGGATCGGCGCGTACGGGATGCGCAGCGCGGCGAAGATGTCGTCGTAGAACCCGCGCTGCCCGATCAGCAGCTCGTGCACCTTCTTCAGGAACTCGCCGGACCCTGCGCCCTGGATGACACGGTGGTCGTAGGTGCTGGTGAGGGTGATGGTCTTGCCGATCGCGAGCTCGTTGAGCGTCTTCTCGCTCGCGCCCTGGAACTCGGCCGGGTACTCGAGGGCGCCGGCGCCGATGATGCAGCCCTGGCCCTTCATGAGACGCGGCACCGAGTGCACCGTGCCGATGCCGCCCGGGTTGGTGAGCGACACCGTGGTGCCCTGGAAGTCGGTGGCGGTGAGCTTGTTGCCGCGGGCGCGGGTGACCAGGTCTTCGTACGCGGCGAGGTACTCGGTGAAGGTCATGGTGTCGGCGCGCTTGATGCTCGGCACCATGAGGGCGCGCGTTCCGTCGGGCTTGGGCAGGTCGATCGCGATGCCGAGGTTGACGTGCGCGGGGGCGACGACGGAGGGCTTGCCGTCGACCTCGGCGTAGAACACGTTCTGGCTGCGGAACTCGTCGAGCGTGCGGATGAGCGCCCAGCCGATGAGGTGCGTGAAGCTGACCTTGCCGCCGCGCGTGCGGGCCATATGGTTGTTGATGACGATGCGGTTGTCGATCATCAGCTTGGCGGGGACGGTGCGGACGCTGGTCGCGGTGGGGACGGTGAGCGACTCGTCCATGTTCGCGGCGAGGGTCTTGGGCAGACCGCGCAGCGGC
Source organism: Microbacterium sp. NPDC055502 (assembly GCF_053643635.1). Lineage (NCBI taxonomy): Bacteria > Bacillati > Actinomycetota > Actinomycetes > Micrococcales > Microbacteriaceae > Microbacterium > Microbacterium sp. NPDC055502. The sequence goes on from NZ_JBSHKJ010000002.1 coordinate 179,524, forward strand.
GTGACCTTGTCCTCTTCGGAGGACTCGACCGGCTCCTTCGACTCGGGCTTGGGCTTCGGCGCCTGCGCGGGGATCGGGGCGGCCGCGGCGGGTTTGGCCGTCGTGCGGGCGACGGGCTGCGCACCGATCACGGGGATGGGCGCGGTGACCGGATGCGCGGGTGCGGCTGCGGTGTCAGCCGGAGCGGATCCCGTCGCGCTCGTCCCGGCGGCCGTGGCCTCGGAGTGGTACTGCTCCAGGATGGGCCACCACTCCTTGTCGACCGAGTCGCGGTTCTCCTTGAACTGCTCGTAGAGCTCTTCGACGAGCCAGGAATTGGCTCCGAACCCCCCGTCGCCACCGACGCCGGTCACCTGGTTCGACACGCTCTATCGCCCTCTTTCATCGCTGAAGATCTTCGGTGCGGAGGCACGACGCAGGAATGCGTTCGGGCGCGCACACTCTCGACCACCAAGCCTAACCTGTTTCGCCCGGGTAATCGTCGAAGCCACCCGCCCGCGCCGTCCCGATCTCGGTACCGTGGAGGCATGGAGTTCTCAGGCGCGCAGCCCACCGTCGATCTGACCTATTCGGACGTCTTCCTGGTGCCGCGCCGGTCGGGCGTCACCAGTCGGCTCCAGGTGGATCTGGCCCCGCACGACGGCACCCCGGCGACCCTGCCGCTGGTGGCCGCGAACATGAACTCGGTCACCGGGCCCCGCCTCGCCGCGGTGCTCGCCCGGCGCGGTGCGCTCGGCGTGCTGCCGCAGGACCTCCCGCTGCAGGAGCTCGACGCGGCGATCCGCGATGTGAAGAGCCAGCCCGTGCTGTGGGACACGCCGATCGTGCTGCCCCCGCACGCCACGGTGGCCGAGGCGCTGCGACTGCTGCCGGCCACCAGCGGTCACGGGATCGTGGTCGCCCAGGGGTCCGGCCCGATCGACGTGGAGCGGATCCTCGGCATCCTGCCGGCGACCCGCCTCGCGACCGCCCTCCCCGACGCGCAGCTGGGCGACCTTGTCCACCGCGGCAGCCCGTCGATCGACGCCGACGACATCGGCTCGGAGCGGCACGCGTTCGACGTGATCACCGAGGCGGACGTCGACATGGTCACCGTGGTCCACCACGGGCACCTCGTCGGCACGCTGAGCGCCCGCAGCGCCCTCCGCGCCACGCTGTACCGCCCCGCCGTCGACGCGGACGGACGACTCGCGGTGGCCGCGGCGGTCGGCATCAACGGCGACGTCGCCGCGAAGGCCCGCGCGCTCGCCGGTGCCGGGGTGGACGTGCTGGTGCTCGACACCGCCCACGGCCACCAGGAGGGCATGCTCCGCGCACTGCGCACGGTGGCCGAGCTCGGCCTCGGCCTCCCGATCGTCGCGGGCAACATCGTCACGGCCGACGGCGTGCGCGACCTCGTCGATGCGGGGGCCACGATCCTCAAGGTCGGCGTCGGCCCCGGCGCGATGTGCACGACGCGCATGATGACCGCCGTGGGGCGCCCGCAGTTCTCGGCGGTGCTGGAGACGGCGCAGGCCGCCCGCGAGGCCGGAGCGCACGTGTGGGCGGACGGGGGAGTGCGCTACCCGCGCGACGTCGCTCTCGCACTGGCGGCCGGCGCGGCCTCGGCGATGATCGGCTCGTGGTTCGCCGGCACGATCGAGGCGCCGGGCGAGCTGCAGCGCGACGCGGAGGGCCGCCTGTTCAAGGAGTCGTGGGGGATGGCGTCGACCAAGGCCGTGCAGGCGCGGTTCGAGCGCCTCGACGCATACGAGCGCGCCCGCAAGGAGCTGTTCGCCGAGGGCATCTCCTCCTCGAAGATCTACCTCGACCCGCTGCGGCCGGGTGTGGAGGACCTGCTCGACATGATCACGTCCGGCGTGCGGTCGTCGTTCACGTACGCGGGTGCCGCGACCGTGCCGGAGTTCCACGAGCGCGCGCTGGTCGGCCTGCAGTCCGCGGCCGGCTACGAGGAGGGCAAGGCGCTGCCGGTGAGCTGGTAGCACGGGCGCGGTCATGGCGGCGTTCTGTAGAATCGAGCGCACTATGGACGACCCCCCCAGTTGCCGAACATCGCCCCACCGTCCCGAACTCTCCGCGGAGAGGAATAGCTGATGGATTTCATCATGTTGGGCGTGGGGCTCCTGCTCACGGTCGGCACCGGCCTCTTCGTCGCGAGCGAGTTCGCCCTGGTCAATCTCGACCGGGCCGAACTGGAGGCGCGACAGGCCCGGGGCGAATCCCGGCTCTCGCTCACGATCAGCGCTCTCAAGCACACCTCGACGCACCTGTCGTCCGCGCAGCTCGGCATCACGCTGACCACGCTGCTCACCGGTTACACGATGGAGCCGGCGCTGTCGAACCTGCTGCGCCCGACGCTCGTCGCCTGGAGCATCCCGGAAGCCGCGGTCGCCCCGATCGCGACCGTCGTGGCGATGTTCGTGGCCACGGTGCTGTCGATGATCCTGGGTGAACTGGTCCCGAAGAACTTCGCGCTCGCGCTGCCCCTGGCGACCGCGAAGCTCGTGATCCCGTTCCAGACCGCGTTCACGGCCGTGTTCAAGCCCGCGATCGTGGTGCTCAACGGCAGCGCGAACGGCGTGCTGCGAGGCATGGGCATCGAGCCCAAGGAGGAGCTGTCCGGGGCGAGGAGCGCGGAGGAGCTGTCGTCTCTGGTGCGCCGCTCCGCGAGCGCCGGGCTGCTGGAGGCCGACACGGCGACGCTGCTCGACCGCACCCTGACGTTCTCGCGCCTCACGGCCGCCGACGTGATGACGGCCCGTCCGAGCATGCACGCGATCGCCGCGGGCGACTCGGTCGACGACGTGATCCAGCTCGCGCGCCGCACGGGCCACAGCCGCTTCCCGGTGTTCGACGAGGACCTCGACGACATCACCGGCGTCGTGCACCTGAAGGCCGCGATCGCCGTCCCGCGGGAGCGGCGGGCCGAGGTGCCCGTCGGCGCCCTGGCGACCGAGCCGCTGCGCGTGCCGGAGACCGCCCACGTCGACGCGCTGATCTCCGACCTCCGCGGCCGCGGCTACCAGCTGGCCGTCGTGGTCGACGAGTACGGCGGCACGGCGGGCATCGTGACCCTGGAGGACCTGGTGGAGGAGCTCGTGGGCGAGGTGTCCGACGAGCACGACCGCACGCGGGCCGGCATCATCCGCAACCGCGACGGCATCACGTTCCCCGGCGAGCTGCGCCCCGATGAGCTACGCAGCCGTGCGGGCGTCGACGTGCCGGAGGGCGACGTGTACGACACCGTGGGCGGCTACGTCATGAGCGTGCTGGAGCGCGTGCCGGTCGTGGGCGACGAGGTGCCGCTGGAGAGCGGCACGCTGCACGTCGTCCGGATGGACGGCCGCCGGGTGGACCGGGTGCGCTACGTGCCCAGACCGGACTCCCTCGAGGCCGAGGAGGTGTCGCGATGAGCGATTGGGTCGGCCTCGCCTGGCTGGTCGTGCTGCTGGCGGCGAACGCGTTCTTCGTCGGCGCGGAGTTCGCGGTCATCTCCGCGCGGCGCTCGCAGATCGAGCCGCGCGCCGAGCGCGGGTCCCGGGCCGCGAAGACGGCGCTGTACGCGATGGAGCACGCCACGCTCATGCTCGCGACCTCGCAGTTGGGCATCACGATCTGCTCCCTGCTGATCCTGAACGTGTCGGAGCCGGCGATCCACCACCTGCTCGCGGTGCCGATGCACGCGCTGGGCTGGGCCGACGGCGCGGTCGACGTGGTCTCGTTCGTGATCGCGCTGCTCGTCGTCTCGTTCCTGCACGTGGTGTTCGGCGAGATGGTGCCGAAGAACCTGGCGTTCTCGGTGCCCGACCGCGCGGTGCTGATCCTCGCGTCGCCGCTGGTGTGGATCTCGAAGGTGTTCATGCCGGTGATCTGGCTGCTCAACGCGGCAGCCAACGGCGTGCTGCGGCTGTTCCGCGTCGAGCCGAAGAACGAGGCGGCCTCGACCTTCACGCTCGACGAGGTGGCCACGATCGTGAGCCAGTCCCGTCGCGAGGGCGTGCTGATGGACACCGCGGGCACCGTGACCGCCGCCGTCGAGTTCACCGACAAGAAGGCGCGCGACGTGGCGGTGCCGCTGGGCGACCTCGTGACGCTGCCGCAGACCACGACGCCGGACGACATCGAGAAGGCCGTGGCCCGCTACGGGTTCTCGCGCTACGTGATCGTCGACGACGAGGACACCCCGATCGGGTACGTGCACCTGAAGGACATCCTGCGCGCCTCGGAGGGGCCGGACGCGGACACGAAGGTGCACGAGCCGATCCCGGGCAAGCGGATCCACCACATGGTCCCCGTGCAGGAGGACACCGACCTGGAGGACGCGCTCGCCGTGATGCGACGCGCCGGCCGTCATCTGGCGAAGGTGCGCGACTCGGCGGGCGAGACGACGGCGGTGCTGTTCCTGGAGGACATCCTGGAGGAGCTCGTCGGTGAGGTGCAGGACGCGACGCGGCGCGTGCGCGGGCACTGACACCACAGCCGTCCAGCGCGAAGGCCGCCGTTCCCGATGGGGCGGCGGCCTTCGTCGTCGAGAGGCGGTTCAGCGCCAGCGGGCGCGCTCGTACTGCGGCGGCCACGCGACCTCGGCACCGAGCTCGTGCGCCGCACGCAGCGCGAAGTGCGGGTCGCGCAGCCACTCCCGACCGGCGAAGATCGCATCCGCCGCGCCGTCGGCCAGCACCTGCTCGGCCTGTGCGGCGGCGGTGATGAGGCCGACCGCCGACACCGGGATGCGGCCGCCCTGGCGCACGGTCTCCGCGAGCGGCACCTGGTAGCCGGGCGACACGGCGATGCGCTGGTGCGCGACGAGCCCGCCGCTGGACACATCGATCAGGTCGGCGCCGTGCTCGGTCGCCCACGCCCCGACCACTGCGGCCTCGTCGGGCGTGAACCCGCCCTCGGCGTGGTCGGTCGCCGAGATCCGCACGAACACCGGGACGTCGTCGCCGGCGGTCGCGCGCACGGCGTCGAGCACCCGCAGCAGCAGCCGGGCACGGTTGTGGAGCGAGCCGCCGTACTCGTCGTCGCGGTGGTTCGACAGCGGTGACAGGAACTGGTGCAGCAGGTAGCCGTGCGCGCCGTGCAGCTCCAGCACGTCGAAGCCGGCGTCGAGCGCGCGCCGCGCCGACGTGGCGAACGCCTCGACCACGCGGTCGATGCCCGCCGCGTCGAGGGCGACCGGATCCGCGAACCCGTCGAAGGCCACGGCGGACGGAGCCACGGTGGTCCAGCCGCCCTCGGTCGCGGGCACGGAGCCGCGCTCGGGCGCCCACGGCCACCATGTCGACGCCTTGCGACCCGCGTGCGCGAGCTGGATGCCGGCGAGCGAGCCCCGGTCGTGGATCGCCCGGACGACGGGGGCGAGGGCGTCGCGCTGCTCGTCGGTCCACAGCCCGAGGTCGCGCGGCGAGATGCGACCCTCCGGCACCACGGCGGTGGCCTCGGCGACGATCAGCCCGGCGCCGCCCGAGGCGAACTGCGCCAGGTGGGCGTGGTGCCACTCCTGCGCGACGCCGTCGAGGGCGCTGTACATGCACATCGGGGAGACCCACAGGCGGTTGCGGAACGTGGTCGAGCGGATGGTCAACGGGGAGAAGAGGAGGCTCACGGTTCGACGCTACCGGGGCTCGGGAGGCGGCGGGGCCGCCCGCTAACGTGGAGGCATGAGCGAAGCGCGCGAGTGGTCACGCGTCGACACGGCCCGGTTCGTCCGCGCCGCGACGCGCGACGACGACAAGTACTCGCGCGGCGTGGTGGCCCTGCGCACCGGTTCGCCCGCGTACCCCGGGGCCGCCGTGCTCGGGGTCGAGGCCGCGTGGCGCGCCGGGGCGGGCTTCGTGCGGTATGCGGGAGAGCAGCGCGTGATCGACGCCGTGCTCGCCCGCCGCCCGGAGACCGTGGGCGGGCCCGACACCGGGCGCACCCGGGTCGGAGCGTGGGTCATCGGCTCCGGCACCGACCCCGAGGAGCGGACGGACGCCGAGGCGCGGGCGCTGCGCGAGATCGTGTCGGGCAGGGCCCCGGTCGTGATCGACGCCGGCGCACTCGACCTGGCGTCCGGCGCGACCGCGCCGTTCGTGGTGACCCCGCACGCGGGGGAGTTCGCCCGGCTTCGGGAGCGCCTCGGTCTCGTCGACGCGGATCAGGACACGGCGGCCGAGGTACGACGGATGGCCGCGGAGCTGCACGGCGTCGTGCTGCGCAAGGGGGCCCGCACGCTGATCGCGGGACCCGACGGCCCGGTGATCGCCGTGGACGCGGGCACCGGGTGGCTCGCGACCGCGGGCACGGGCGATGTGCTGGCCGGCGTGCTCGGGGCCGTGATCGCGGCCAACCCCGGTGCTCCGCTCGCCGAGGTGGCCGCGGCCGGCACCTGGCTGCACGGGCACGCCGCGCGCATCGCCGCGGGGGTGGGTGGGGGCGGCACGGGCCACCCGATCGTCGCGCTGGACGTGGCGGAGGCGCTGCCCCTCGCGATCGCGGACGTCCTGTCGTGACCCGGCGCGTGCCCGCCCGGACGATCGCGCTGTGGGCCGCGTTCCTCCTGGTGCATCTGCTCACCGCGCTCGCGGGGTGGATCTACCCGAGCCAGCCGATGGGCGACGTCGTGCTGGTGTACGAGCCCTGGTCGTCGGCGGCGCTCGGCGGCGGCCCGGTCGTGGGCGTCACCGAACCGTGGGTGTACCCCCAGCTCGCGCTGCTGCCGATGCTGCTCACCGGGCTCCTGGCCACCCCGCTCGTGCCCCTGCTCGGCGTCTCGTCCGCGTACCTCGTGGCCTGGGCGGTGCTGGTGGGCGTGCTCGACGCTGTCGCGTTCGCCGTGCTGGTCGGGCGTCGTCCGGGCCGGGCGCGCACGGCCGCGGCGTGGTTCTGGTGCGCCGCGCTCCTGCTGCTCGGACCCATCGCGCTGTACCGGATCGACGCGGTCACCGTGCCGATCGCGGTCGTCGCCGGCCTGTGGCTGCTGTCGCGGCCCGCGCTCGCCGCTGCCCTCCTGACGGTCGGCGCGTGGATCAAGATCTGGCCGGGCGCGCTGCTGCTCGCGGCGGTGGTGGCCGGGCGCCGGCGGTGGCGGCAGCTCGTGGCGGCGCTGGTGGTCACGGCCGTCGTGCTCGGGGGGCTCGTGCTGCTCGGTGCCCGGTCCGAGATCCTCGGGTTCCTCACCGCGCAGACCGGTCGCGGCCTGCAGATCGAGGCGGTCGCGGCGACGCCGTTCCTGTGGCTCGCGGTGGCCGGTGCCGCCCGCATCGAGTACAGCTTCGACATCCTCACGTTCCAGATCACCGCGCCGGGCGTCGATGCGGTCGCCGCGGTCCTCACGCCGCTGATGGCCGTGGCGGTCGTCGCGGTCACCGCCCTCGGGGCGGTCAAGGCCACGCGCGGTGCGGTGTTCGGCCGGTTGTTCCCGCCGCTCGCGCTCGCGCTCGTGACGGTGCTGATCGTCGGCAACAAGGTGGGGTCGCCGCAGTTCCAGACCTGGCTTCTCGCGCCCGTGATCCTCTGGATCGTGTGGGACAGGGCGCGCGCGACGGTGCCCGCCGTGCTGGTGCTGGCGCTGTGCCTGGTCACCTGCCTGATCTACCCGCTCACCTACGACGCGCTGCTGCGGGCCGAGCCCGTGCCCGTGCTGCTGCTCACGCTGCGCAACGTGCTGCTCATCGTCCTGACCGTCGTGAGCTTGCGCGCCGTCCTGCGTGTTCCCGCCGTCCGTCCCCCTCGAATCAAGGAGTGAACCCATGCTGATCGCCTTCTCCGTCGCCCCCAGCGGCACACCGGCCGACGGTGCCGTCGACCGCTCCGACGCCTCCGTCCACGACGCGGTGGCCGCCGCCGTGCGCGTGGTGCGGGCCTCCGGACTCCCGCACCGCACGACGAGCATGTTCACCGAGATCGAGGGCCCCGACTGGGACAGCGTGATGGACGTGGTCAAGCGTGCGACCGAGGCGGTCATGCCGTTCGGCTCCCGCGTGTCCCTCGTGCTCAAGGCCGACATCCGTCCGGGGTACTCGGGCGAGCTCGACGCGAAGGTCGAGCGCCTGGAGGCGGCGATCGACGAGGGCGACGCCCGCTAAGCTGAACCGGTGAATCCCTCGACCGCATCGAGGGGTGCGGCGAAGAGGGCGCTCCTCTCTCTCGCCATCGGCAGCTTCGGCATCGGCATGACCGAATTCGTCGTGATGGGGCTGCTCCCGAACATCGCCGCCGACCTGCTGCCGTCCGTCTGGGCGACCAGCCAGGAGGAGGCGCTGAGCCAGGCCGGCTGGCTGATCTCGCTCTACGCGCTCGGCGTGGTGATCGGCGCGCCGACGATCGCGGGTTTCGTCGCCCGGTTCCCGCGCCACCGCGTGATGATCGTGCTGGCGCTCGCGCTCGCCGTGTTCAACGCGCTGACCGTCGTGCTGCCCACGTTCGAGCTGGTCGGTGCATCGCGGTTCCTGGCGGGCCTGCCGCACGGCGCCTACTTCGGGATCGGCGCGCTCGTGGCCGCCGAGGTGATGGGGCCGGGCAACCGCGCGAAGGGCGTCGCCTTCATCCTCACCGGGCTCACGGTGGCGAACGTCGTGGGGGTGCCGCTGGGCACGTTCCTCGGGCAGCAGTGGGGCTGGCGTGCCGCGTTCGCCGTCGTCGCGCTGGTGTTCGCCCTCGCCACGCTCTGCATCGCCCTGTTCGTACCGGCGCACCCGGGCGACCCCGGTCGCACGATGCGCGCGGAGCTCGGGGTGTTCCGCATCGGACAGGTGTGGTTCACGCTCGGCGTCGGCGCGATCGGCTTCGGCGGCTTCTTCGCCGTCTACAGCTACATCGCGCCGCTGGTCACCGAGGTCGCGGGGTCACCCGAGTGGGCGGTGCCGATCGTGCTGGTGCTGATGGGGCTGGGTATGACCGCGGGCAACCTGGTCGGCGGGCACCTCGCCGACATCGACCTCCGGCGCACGCTGCTGGGTGGCCTGGCCGCGATGGGCGTCGTGTTCGCGCTGCTGGCGGTGCTGTCGTTCTGGATCGTGAGCCTCGGCCTGCTGGTGGTGCTGGTCGGCTTTGTCTCGTCCGTGCTCAGCCCCACCATCCAGACGCGGCTCATGGACGTCGCGGGCGACAACCAGTCGATCGCCGCGGCCATGAACCACTCCGCGCTGAACGTCGGCAACAGCCTCGGCGCGTTCCTGGGCGGCGTCGTGATCGCACTCGGCTGGGGCTTCACCGCTCCCGCGTGGACCGGCGCCGCGCTCGCGGTCGCCGGACTGCTCATCGCGCTGCTGTCGTACGGGGTGGAGGCGCGTCGCGCCCCAGCGGTCGTCGTACTCGCGTCGTAGAGTGACGGGGTGACGATCCCCGACGACGAGCTGCCGCTGGCGGGGACGGCCGTGCTGCTGCGACCCGCCGACGAGGGCTTCCGCGTGCTGCTGCTGCGGCGACCGGAGCGCGGCTCGTTCGCCGGAGCCTGGGTGTTCCCCGGCGGCAAGGTCGAGCAGGGCGACCGCCGCGACGGCGCCGAGCGCGTGGACGATGCGCGGCGGGCGGCGGTGCGCGAGACCGCGGAGGAGGTGGGCCTCGCGATCGACGGGCTCGTGCCCCTGTCGGAGTGGCGGCCGCCCGCGGAGGCTCCCGTCCGCATCCGCACCTGGTTCTTCCTCGCCGAGGCCCCGCGGGCCGAGGCCGTGCCGTCCGAGGCGGAGGTCGCGGAACTCGCCTGGGCCACCCCGGCGGAGGCCCTCGCCCGACACGCGTCGGGGGAGTGGACGCTGTTCCCGCCCACCTGGGTCACGCTGCACCGGCTGTCGATGCACGACCGGGCCTCCGCGGCGCTCGCGTCGGCCGGGGCGGCGGAGCTGTTCCAGACGCGTGTGCTCGACGGCGGGCGGGCCTTCGCGTGGGAGCAGGGCACGCTGCACGCCGCGGCACGTCCGTGGAGCTTCGCCCCGGCGTGAGCTCAGGCGTCGAGGAGGCGTCGCAGCTGCGTGCCGACCGCGTCGGTCTCGATCAGGAAGCCGTCGTGGCCGAAGTCGCTCGCCAGCACCACCGCGTCGTCGTCGAGCACGGTGGGGATGCTGCGGGCGATACGCTGCTGGCCGTCGACGGGGAACAGCCGGTCGCTGTCGATGCCGAGCACGAGGGTCGTGGCCGTCACCGCGCGCAGCGCCTCCTCCACACCACCGCGACCGCGCCCCACGTCGTGAGAGTTCATGGCCTCGACCAGGGTGATGTAGCTGTTGGCGTCGAACCGGCGCGTGAACTTGTTGCCGTGGAAGTCGAGGTACGACTCCACCGCGAAGCGTCCGCCGTGCCCGAGCGGTGACACGTCGGACTGCCACGACCGCTGGAACCGCTGGTTGAGCTCGATCGGGCTGCGGTAGTTCAGCAGGGCCATGCGCCGGGCGAGGGCGAGGCCGCGGTGGGGGCCGTCGCCGTCGGAGAGGTCGTAGTACTCGCCGCCCTGGAAGCGCGGATCCATGCGGATGGTCTCGAGCTGCACCGTGTTCAGGGCGATCTGGTCGGCCGTCGTCACCGGTGGCGAGGACAGCACGGCGAGCCGCTCGACGCGGGCGGGATGGGTGACCGCCCACTCCAGCGCGTGCATGCCGCCCATCGAGCCGCCGATCACCGCCGCCCAGGTGTCGATGCCGAGCGCGTCGGCCAGGCGCACCTGCGCGGCCACCTGATCGCGGATCGTGAGGTAGGGGAAGCGCGACGCCCACTCGTAGCCGTCGGGGGCGATGCTCGCCGGTCCGGTCGAGCCCTGGCAGCCGCCGAGCATGTTCGGCGCGATCACGAACCACCGGTCGGTGTCGAGCGCCGCGCCCGGCCCGACGATGTCCTCCCACCAGCCGACCGTGGGGTGTCCGGCTCCTGCCTCGCCGCGCACGTGGCTGTCGCCGGTGAGGGCGTGGAGCACGAGCACGGCGTTGTCCCGTGCGGCGTTCAGCTCGCCCCAGGTCTCGTACGCCAGCCGGATGCCGGGGAGCTCGGCCCCGCTCTCGGTGCGGAACGACCCGAAGGCGGCGAAGCGGCGCCCGCCCACGGGGTCTCCGTCGCGCCATGCGCCGGTCGCGGGCGGTCGGGCACGGAGCAGACGGACGTCGGCCTCCGTCACGGGTGCCGACGGCACCGTGTCCTCGGAGGTCGTCTGCCAGTCCATCCCCCCATTCTCGCCTGGCGGGCGACGCTCCGGCGGCAGGTTACGCGGCGGGGACGACGGATGCCCCGGACCGCGTGGTCCGGGGCATCCGTGCGAGACGGTCCGCTCAGGCGCGGGCGGCCTCCGAGACGGCGCGCGCGGCGGCGAGGGCCTGGTCGAGGTCGGCCTTCAGGTCGTCGATGTTCTCGAGCCCCACCGACAGACGCACGAGGCCCGGCGTGACACCCGCCGTGAGCTGCTGCTCGGGCGTGAGCTGCGCGTGCGTCGTGGAGGCGGGGTGGATGACGAGCGAGCGCACGTCGCCGATGTTGGCGAGGTGGCTGAACAGCGACAGGCTGTTGACGAACTCGCGACCGGCCTCCACGCCGCCCTTGAGCTCGAACGACAGCACCGCGCCGACGCCCTTCGGCGCGTACTCGTTCGCCTTGGCGTACCACGGCGAGGAGGGCAGACCCGAGTAGTTGACCGACGCGACGTCGTCGCGGCCGTCCAGCCACTCGGCGATCTCCTGGGCGTTCTGCACGTGGCGCTCGATGCGCAGCGACAGGGTCTCCACGCCCTGGATGAGGTTCCAGGCGCTCTGCGGCGAGATGGAGGAGCCGAGGTCGCGCAGCAGCTGCACGCGGGCTTTGATGATGTAGGCGAGCGCGTCGCCGACCGCGGCCGTGTAGCTGGCGCCGTGGTACGAGGGGTCGGGCTCGGTGAGGCCGGGGAACTTCTCGACGTTCTCCGACCACGCGAAACGGCCGCCGTCGATCACGACGCCGCCGATGGTCGTGCCGTGGCCGCCGAGGAACTTGGTGATCGAGTGGACGACGATGTCGGCGCCGTGCTCGAACGGGCGGATGAGGTAGGGCGTCGCGATCGTGTTGTCGACGATCAGCGGGACGCCGTTCTCGTGCGCGATGTCGGCGACCGTGCGGATGTCGAGCACGTTGATCTGCGGGTTGCCGATGGTCTCGGCGAAGAACAGCTTGGTGTTCGGGCGGACGGCGCGGCGCCACTCCTCGGGGTCGTCCTGGTTCTCGACGAACGTGACCTCGATGCCGAGCTTGGCGAGCGTGTACTTGAAGAGGTTATAGGTGCCGCCGTAGATCGAGCTGGAGGCGACGAAGTGGTCGCCGGCCTGGGCGATGTTGAGGATCGCGAAGGTCGAGGCGGCCTGGCCGCTGGACAGGACGAGGGCGCCGGTGCCCCCTTCGAGGGCCGCGAGGCGCTGCTCGAGCACATCCTGGGTCGGGTTCTGGATGCGGGTGTAGATGTTGCCGAACTCGGCCAGCGCGAACAGGTTCGCGGCGTGGTCGGCGTTGTCGAACACGTACGACGTGGTCTGGTAGATCGGCGTCGCACGCGCCTTCGTGACCGGGTCGGGTGCGGCGCCCGAGTGGATCTGCTTGGTCTCGAAACGCCAGGTCTCGGGTGCGGACATGTATTCCCCCTGGAACGGTCGGAAGTCGGATGGCTGGTGCCCTTGCAGCGAGAGTACGGAACTTCCCCCGCTGTCAACAGCGGCCGGGAAATGTGACGTAACACAGCGCTCCTCACCTCGAGCGGACGACGCAGGTCTTCCGCTCGGCCGCCGTGCCGGTTACCGTACGTGCCAGGCGCGGCCGACGGGCCCGCGGACAGGAGACCCCATGACTGTCGACGATCTCGGTGCGGGCGCTCACGATGACGAACCCCGGGGCCTGCCCCGCCGGACCGTGCTGGCGGGCGCGGTCTGGTCCGTGCCGGTGATCGCGCTCGTGACCGCCGCGCCGGCCGCGGCGGCGTCGGCCGAAGGGCTGGGCCGATTCGTGATCGAGACCATGCAGGGCGGCACCTGGGTGGACCCGCAGTACTACGGCGCATCGATCCAGCTGCGCAACGACGACACGCAGGCGGCCACGATCCCGGTGGCGGACATCACCAGCGGCACGGTCACCGTCACCATGAATCGAGCCGACGTCGGCGCGCTGCAACCGGTCGTCATCGCGAACGCCGGCGGGTCGAGCCCGTCCGTTCCCGCGCTCCCGGCGACCGACCCGACCTGGACCGCGGGGGGCGTGACCGACAACGGCGACGGCACCGTGACGTACACGCTGGCGTACGTGGGCAGCGTCGCGGGGCAGGGGGTCACCCACGTCACGTTCGGCATCCTCGGTCCGACGCCGCTGAACTCGGGTATCCCCGTGACGGTCACCTCGACCGGGAGCCCCAGCGACGGCACCGTGCACACGCGCACCGCCACGCTGTTCTGACGTTCGCGGCACCACGGCGATCGTCGCTCGGGAATCGGGTGAGGACATCGTACGGTGGAGGGCATGGCGAACAGACGTGCAGTGGTGACAGGGGCGAGTTCCGGGATCGGCGCGGCGACGGTGCGCGCGCTGCGGGGGCGGGGATGGGACGTGGTCGGCGTCGCCCGCCGGGAGGACCGCTTGCGGGCCCTGGCCGCGGAGACCGGGGCCTCGGTGATCGCGTGCGACCTGACCGACGGTGCCGCCGTGTCGGCCCTGGTCGGAGAGCTCGAGCGTTCGGGTCCGCTGCACGCGCTGGTGCAGGTCGCCGGGGGCGCGCGCGGGACGGACCGCGTGGAGGATGCCGCGATCGACGACTGGCAGTGGATGTTCGACGCGAACGTGCTGGCCACGCAGCGCCTGGTCGCGGGGCTCCTGCCCCTCCTGCGCGCGACGGCCGAGGTGGACGGGCACGCCGACACGGTGTTCGTGACCTCGACCGCCGCGCAGACGGCGTATCCGGGCGGGGCGGGGTACAACGCGGCGAAGGCGGCCGAGGGCATGCTGGTGCGGGCCCTGCGCCAGGAGCTCAACGGCGAGCCCATCCGGGTCGTGGAGGTCGCACCGGGGATGGTGCACACGGAGGAGTTCACGCTCAACCGTCTCGGTGGCGACGCGGTCGCGGCGGAGGCGGTGTACGCCGGGGTCGAGGCGCCGCTCCTGGCCGACGACGTCGCCGATGTGATCGCCTACGCGCTGGGGGCTCCCGCACACGTCAATCTCGACCTGATCACGATGCGCCCGGTGGCGCAGTCCGCCCAGCACCTGCTCGCGCGGGGTCCGCTGCGCGTGCGGACCGCGGAGTGATGGCGGGCCGCGGCCTCGCCGAGCTCGCGCGCGACGGACTGATCGATCCGGGCTGGGCGGAGGCTCTGGGTCCCGCGCAGGAGCGGATCACCGCGCTCGGCGAGCGGCTCCGTGCGGAACAGGCGGCCGGTCGCGGCTACCTTCCCGCGGGCGAGAACGTGCTGCGGGCGTTCCAGCGGCCGCTGTCGGAGGTGCGGGTGCTCATCACGGGGCAGGACCCGTACCCCACGCCGGGGCATCCGATCGGGCTGTCGTTCGCGGTGGACCGCCACGTGCGACCGCTGCCGCGGAGTCTGACGAACATCTACAAGGAGCGCGAGAGCGACCTCGGTCTCCCGCCCGCGCCGCACGGCGACCTCACGGCGTGGAGCGACCAGGGCGTGCTGCTGCTCAACCGGGTGCTCACCGTGCAGCCGGGCGCGGCGGGCTCGCACCGCCGCTGGGGCTGGGAGGAGGTGACAGAGCTCGCGATCCGTGCGCTCGTCGCCCGGGACCAGCCGCTCGTCGCCGTGCTGTGGGGCAGGGACGCCGCGAACCTCCGTCCGCTGCTCGGCGACACGCCGGTGATCGAATCCGCGCACCCGTCGCCGCTCTCGGCGAGCCGCGGCTTCTTCGGTTCGCGGCCCTTCTCCCGCGCCAACGCGCTGCTGGCGGAGGCGGGCGGCGACCCGGTGGACTGGCGGGTGGAGGGCGAGGCGGAGGCCTCCCTAAGCTGAGCGCATGCAGTTCGAGCCGGGGGACCGTCGCCGGGTGCTGCCGCGCCATCTGCGACCGGCACCGGCTCCCGAGGTCTTCGCGTACGCCATCCGGCCCGCGCGTCCCGCCGACCTCCCTCACGTGCGCGAGATCTACAACCACTTCGTGAGCAACTCGGCGGTCACGCTCGACGAGCGCCGCAGCACGATCCCGTCCTGGCGGGAGAAGTATGCGCTGCTCGACCGTCTCGGGCTCCCGTTCCTGGTGGCGGTGTCGCCATCGGGGGCCGTGCTGGGCTACGCGGTGGCGCAGCCGTGGGCGGGCAAGAACGCGTACCGCTACACGGTCGAGGACTCGATCTACCTCGGCCCGGGGGCGGGCGGGAAGGGGCTGGGGTCGGCGCTCCTGCAGGCGCTCATCGAGGCGTGCGAGCAGCGCGGCATCCGCGAGATGGTCGCGGTGATCAGCGACCGCGGGGCCGAGGCGTCGATCCGGTTGCACGAGAAGCTCGGATTCGTCGAGGCGGGGCGGATGGGACGCGTCGGACACAAGTTCGGCCGCGACCTCGGCACCGTGTATCTGCGCCGGGCGCTGCGCCCGTCCCGTCCGCGTCGCGGCGCGCTGTTCGGCCGCTCCCGCTGAGCCTCAGCCCTCCGCAGGCCCGGGGATGACCGGGATCGCCGCCAGCAGCGCCCGCGTGTAGTCGTGCGCGGGGTGCAGCAGCACGTCCGCCGTCGCACCGCGCTCGACGATGCGGCCGTCCTTCATCACCACGACCGTGTCGCACAGGTTCTGCACCACGCCGATGTCGTGCGAGACGAGCAGCAGCGTCAGCTCGGAGGTCGCCTTGAGCTCGCGCAGCAGGTCGAGGATCTGCGCGCGCACCGTGACGTCGAGGGCGGACAGCGGCTCGTCGCCCACGAGGATGCGCGGTCGATGCACGATCGCGCGGGCGAGGGCGATGCGCTGCCGCTGCCCGCCGGAGAACTCGTGCGGGTAGCGGTCGCCCATGTCCGGCTCGAGCCCGACCTGGGCGAGCACTTCCCGTACGCGTGCCCGGTGGTCGCCCTCGATGCCCAGGGCCCACAGGGGCTCCCGCACGATCTGGCCCGCGGTCATGCGGGGGTCGAGCGACGCGTACGGGTCCTGGAACACGAGCCCGGTCTGCCGTCGCAGCCAGTGCAGCGCCCGGGCGGAAGCCGCGGCGTCGACCGCACGACCGTCCACCGCGACCGTTCCGGCGGTCGGGCGGTCGAGGCCGAGGAGCAGCCGCACCAGGGTGGACTTGCCCGACCCCGACTCGCCGATGATGCCGACCGACGACCCCTCGACCACGTCGAGGTCGGTGGGCTCCAGCGCGGTCTGCCGCCGCGCGCGCTCGAAGGTCGTGCGCTTCGGTACCACGAAGTCCCGCCGCAGGCCGCGCGCCTCGATCAGGCTCATGCCGCACCGCCTTCCGGCCGCCACAGGGTGGCGGTCGCATCGCGCAGCAGCCCCTGCGTCACGGGGGAGGCGGGGGTGCTGAGCAGGGTCGACACGGGTGCGGCCTCGACGACCCTGCCGTGTTCGAGCACCACGCCCGCGGTCGCCACCTGGGCCAGCACCGCGAGGTCGTGCGTGATGAACACGAGCGACATGCCCTCATCTTCCACGAGCCCCAGCAGCAGGGACAGGATCTCCGCCTGGATCGTCACGTCGAGCGCCGTGGTGGGTTCGTCGGCGATGAGCAGCCGAGGGCGGCAGGCGAGGGCCATCGCGATCGCCACCCGCTGCCGCTGCCCGCCCGAGAGCTGGTGCGGGTAGCGGTCGACGATGGTCTCGGGGTCGGGGAGCCGCACGCGTGCGGCCTGGGCGATCGCGCGCTCCCTGGCCTCGCGCTTCCCGAGACCCTGGTGGATGCGGATCGACTCGGCGATCTGCCGCCCCACGGTGCGGATCGGGTTCAGGGCCGTACGCGGCTCCTGGAACACGATGCCGATGTCGTCGCCGCGCAGCCGCGCGAGCTCCCGGTCGGGAAGGCCGATCAGCTCGGTGCCGTCCCAGCGGATGCTGCCGTGCGCGGTCGCCCCGTCCGGGAGCAGCCCGAGCACTGCAAGCGCCGTGAGCGACTTTCCGGAGCCGGATTCGCCGATCAGCCCGACCCTGGCGCCATCGGGCACCTCGAACGACACGCCGTCGACCAGGCGTCGCCCGTCGAGTTCGACGACCAGGTCCTCCACCACCAGGCTCACGCGACCACCGCCGGGGTGTGCGTCTCGGCGGCGCGGTGCCGCAGGGTCGGGTCGGTCGCCTCGCGCAGTCCGTCGCCCAGCAGGTTGAGCGCCAGCACCGTGAGGGTGATGGTCAGTCCCGGCCAGATGACCGTGAGCGGGTGCACGCCGATGTAGCGCTGCAGATCGGCGAGCAGCAGACCCCAGCTCGGCTCGACCACCGAGGCGCCGAAGCCGAGGTAGGACAGGCCGGCCTCGGCGAGCACGGCCACCGCCATCGACCACGACAGCTGCACGATGAACACCGGGGCCACGTTCGGCAGCAGGTGGCGCACGAGCGTCTGCGCCGGTGTCAGCCCCGAGGCGCGGGCGGCGAGGATGAAGTCGCTCTGCTGCACGCGGCGCAGCTCGGGGCGCGTGACCCGGGCGATGTTCACGCCGAACCCGATGCCGACCGCCCAGATGACGACCCACAACGACCCGCCCCAGACCGACGAGATCATCATGGCGATGAGCAGCACCGGGAACGCGATCAGGATGTCGACGAGCACGGCCACGGTCTCGCGCACGAGCCGCGTGGTGAGCGCTCCGAGGGCCGCGAGCGCGATGCCGACGAGCGTGGCGATGAGGCCGGCGCCGACACTGACGAACACGGTCGTGCGGGCACCGGCCATCAGCAGACTGAGGATGTCGCGCCCGGTGTCGTCGGTGCCCAGCAGGTGGGGGAGGCCCGGCGGCAGCCAACGGTCGCCGATGTCGGAGGCGCGCGGGTCGAACGGCGTCCAGAACAGCGATACGAGGGCCGCGAGCGCGATGACGGCGACCACGATCAGGCCGAAGCGTCCGGTCGCGGTCTGCCACAGCCGGTGCAGCCAGCGGGGGGTCATGCGGCCTCCCGCTGTCTCGGGTCGATCGCGCGATGCAGCAGGTCGACCACGAAGCCCACGACCAGGACGAACCCGGTGAGCACGAGCAGCTCGCTCTGCACCTTGATCAGGTCGCGCGTGCCCACGTCGGCCACCAGCATCCGGCCGATGCCGGGCAGGGTGAACAGCTGCTCGATCACGACGGAGCCGACGATGATCCCGGCGACCTGGAGCCCGAGCACCGTCACGATCGACAGCCCGACCGCCGGGATACCGTGCTGGATCAGGGCGCGCGTGCGGGTGAGCCCTTTGGCCGCGGCCGTGCGCACGAAATCCTGACCGGCGGCCTGGAGCGTGGCGCTGCGCACGAACCGCATGAGCATCGCGCCCTCCACGATCCCGATGGTCAGCGCGGGAAGCAGCAGCGCCTCGATGGCCCGGCCCGGGGTCGACCAGCCGGTGCGCGGAAAGCCCTGCGGCGGGAGCCAGCCGAGCCACACGGAGAACACCACGATCAGCATCATGCCCGCCCAGACCACCGGAACGGCCGCGAGCGCCTGCGCACCGACGCTGAGCGCCGTCCCGCCGCGCCGGCCGCGCAGAAGGGCCGCGAGGATCCCGAACGGCACGGCGATGAGCACCGCGATCAGCAGCGACAGCAGGCCGAGCGGCACCGTGACCTGCGCCTTGAGCAGCAGCTCCTCGCCGACGGACGCGCCGGAGAGGAGGGAGGTGCCGAGGTCGCCGCGGAAGATGCCGCCGATCCAGTCGGTGTACTGCGCGAGCAGGGGACGGTTCAGGCCGAGCGACTCCCGGAGGGCTTCGACCTCGGAGGGCGAGGCCTGGGTCCCGGCGATGAGCTGGGCGACGTCACCGGGGAACACCCGGAGGGTCAGGAAGATGAGCGCGCTCGACACGAGGAGCCCTGCGATGAGCAGGGCCCCTCGGACGAGCGCGTAGCGCAGCACGGGGTCGGAACCGGGCGCTCAGTCGGCGCTGCTGACGGTGACGTCCGCCAGGTTGATGCGCGAGTTGATCGAGTCCTCCGGGAAGCCCGAGACGATCGGGCTGACCGCGGTGATGGTCTCGCCGTTGTACAGCCAGTCGGCCGCGTGGTCCTCCGACACGATGCGGGCGGCCTGGGCGAGCAGCTTCGCCGAGGCGTCGGGGTCGACCTCGGCCAGCGCCTGGGCGTACAGGTCCTGCACCTCGGCGTTGTCGTAGCCGAAGTAGTAGTCCGGGTTGGCGAAGTTGCCGAAGTCGCGCGGCTCGACGTGCAGCACGAAGCTGAGGTCGTAGTCCTTGTTGGTGTAGACGTCTTCGAGCCAGGTCGGGAACTCCACCGAGTCGACCTCGAGGTTCACGCCGACCTTGTCGAAGTCGGAGATGAGCACCTTCGGGACGGTCGTGCCGTAGAACGAGGGGATCGTGAGCGTGAGGTCGAGGTCCTCCTGCCCCGCCTCGGCCAGCAGCTCCTTCGCGCGCTCCGGGTCGTAGGAGATCACGTCGGAGAGGTCCTCGTAGCCCGGGTCGAGCTCGGGGATCGGCCCGTACAGCGGGGTGCCGGCTCCGACGGCCTCGATCAGCGCGTCGTGGTCGATCGCCAGGCGCAGCGCCTCACGCACGCGCACGTCGTCGAGCGGCGCCTTCTTGTTGTTGAACGCGAGCGTGGCCTTGTCGGTCGTGCGGCCCTTCGTGAGGGTGAAGTCGCCGGAGTCCTCCAGCTGCGATGCGAGGTTCGGGTCGACGGCGGTGAGCACGTCGACGTCGCCGGCGAGCGCCGCGTTCACGCCGGCGGTGAAGTCGGGGATGTACTGGAACTCGACCTCGGCGACGCTCACCGGGTCGCCCCAGTACTCGTCGTTGCGCGCGAACGTGATGGTGCTGCCCTTGTTCCAGCGCGAGAGCGTGAACGGGCCGGTGCCGTTCTCCGCGGTCTTCAGATCGGTCGTGTCGCCGGTCTTGAACACGAGTCCGGCCGGGCCCGTGAGTGCGAACAGGAAGTTCTGGTTCGGCGCGGACAGCACGATCTGCACGGTGGTCGGGTCGGGGGCGGTGATCGAGGCGACCGACGCGAACTCGGCGTTGCCCTGCACGGTGGCGTCGGTGCGCACGGTCTCGTACGACGAGACGACGTCGGCGGAGGTCAGGGGAGTGCCGTCGTGGAAGACGACCCCGTCGTTCAGCGTGAACGTGTAGGTCAGCCCGTCGTCCGACACCTCGTAGTCCGAGGCCAGACGCCCCTCGATCTCGTTCTCCTGCGTGCGGCTGACGAGGCCCTCGTAGATGTTGTCGATGAGGATCTGCTCGAGGGCGGCGCCGCTCGTGTGGCGGATGTCGAGGTTGGTGGGCTCGAGCACGAGCCCCACGTGCAGCGTCGCGTTCGAATCGGGCTCGCCGGTCCCGGTGGAGGGTCCGGGCTCTGCGGAGCCGGAGCAGGCGCTGAGCACGACGGCGGTGGCCGCGAGTGCGGAGATCAGCGCGAGGCGTCGGTGACGAAAGAACATGGGTGTTTCCTCTCGGTGCGGCAGGTGCTGTGTGCCGGTGGGACGAGCCTAGGGTTGCGGGGAGGTGCGGGGGTGGGCGACGGAACGGAACGTCATATTCCGCCGGTCGCCGACGTGGTGCGCGAGGTCAGGAGCGCAGCCAGCTCGGCGGGCGCGGTCTCCTGCACGTTGTGGGTGGCGTCGAGCACCACCACGCGGGCGGCGGGGAGGCGGCGCTGCAGCTCGGCGGCGTCCTCGGCGCTCACGAAGCCCCGCTCCGCCCGGACCAGCGTCAGCGGGGAGCGCACGCCGGCGAGGTCGTCCCAGCCGGTCTCGTGCAGGACGGACGGGGCGGCCGGGGTGCCGGGGTCGTGCGCCGACAGCGCCTGCGCCGCGAGGTGGGCGAAGTGGTGCTTCCACTCGATCCGGCCGTCGTCGCGCACACGCGTGTTGAGGAAGACGCCGCGCTCGGTCTCGGGGCGGGTGCCGCCGAAGCCGAGCGCCATGGCCTTGTCGACCAGCTCGTCGCGGGTGGCGAAGTCGGTCGGGCCCTCGTAGAACGCCCGCAGCGCCGCGGGGCCGGCGGTCACGTCCACTCCCGGCGTGATGTCGACGACCACGAGTTCGGCCACGAGGTCGGGGCGGGCCGCGGCGAGGGCGGCGCCGGTGAGCCCGCCGAGGGACTGGCCGACGACCACCTGCGGCTGGGTCGTCCAGGCGTCGAGCGCGGCGGCCACGTCGGCGGCGAGCACGCGGGGGGTGTAGTCGGCGTCGTCGCGCCACGAGGAGTCGCCGTGACCGGCGAGGTCGATCGCGAGCACCGGCTGCTGCAGGGCCAGCGCGGTCGTGTCCCACGTGTGCGCGTTGAGCCCGGCCCCGTGCAGGAGCGTGATCCGGGGCTCGCCCGTGCCGAACCGGAGGGCGCTGAGGGCGCGGCCGTCCGCGAGCGGGAGTGTCAGGCGCTGCACCTCCGGGAGGGGGACGCCGAGCGCTTCGGCCTGTGCGGGAAGATAGGTGAACTCGCTGGTGTCGATCGCCACGGGGCTATTCTGCGCCCCTGCCACGCCGACGCGGAAATGCGAGAGCATTGTGACAAGAAGCTACGGTCGATTACTTCTTGTTTCGATGAGCATCATGGCGAGTAGCTTGGTCTTCTGCATTTCCGGGTGTGCGCGCTCGCCGGTCGCTGCGCCTCGACCGCGCCATATCATGGAGGCATGACCGAACAGCGCGTGCATCTCTCCAAGACCGAGCCGGCTGCGTATCAGGCCCTCGACGCGTTCTCCAAGACGGTCGGCTCCATCTGTGCGGCGAACGGGATCGATGACCGGCTCAAGGAGCTCGTCATGATCCACTGCTCGCAGTTGAACGGGTGCAGCTATTGCACGCGCATCCATGTCGATCGCGCGGCCGCCGCCGGGATCGACGCCGACACGCTCACGCAGATCCCCGTGTGGCGCGAGAGCGGCGTCTTCAGCGACCGGGAGCGGGCGGCGCTCGAGCTCGCCGAGGCGTTCACGTTCATCGCGGAGGACGGTATCTCCGATGAGGTGTACGACCTGGTCGGCAGCGTCTTCACCGAGAAGGAGTACGCCGCGCTGAGCTGGGCCTGCGTATCGATCAACGCGTTCAACCGCATCGTCATCGCCGGTCGCTACCCGGTGCCGCCGCGCACCGCACCGGCCGCGTCATGACCGTTCTCGACGTCGAGGGCGTCTCGAACGTCCGAGACGTGGGCGGGATGCCGGCGGAAGGCGGGCGCATCCGCTCGGGTGTGCTGCTGCGGTCCGGTCAGCTCTCCACCGCGACGCCCGCCGGGGCGGCTGTCCTGCGGGACGCCGTGGCGCGCATCGTGGATCTGCGCGACGGGGAGGAGGTCGCCGCGGAGCCGAGCGAGATCGACGGGCCGGAGACGACGCACCTGCCGCTCTTCCTCGGGTCGGTCCGCTCCTTCTTCGAGTCGGACGTGAGCCTCGACGACCTGTACCTTCACCTGCTGGAGGAGAGCGGCGACCGGCTGGTGGAGGCCGTCCGCATCATCGCCGCCGGCGACCCGACCCTGGTGCACTGCACGGTGGGCAAGGACCGCACCGGGGTGACCGTCGCGCTCGCCCTGTCGGCCGTCGGCGCCGATCGGGAGGCGGTGATCGCGGATTACGCGCTCACCGAGTCTCAGCTGCCGCCGGAGCGCTCGCGGCGCATCGCGGAGTATCTGCGCTCACAGCACCCGGAGGCGGTGCACGCGGTGGCCCTCGCCACGCAGTCGCCCGCCGACGTCATGCGACGGCTGCTCGCGCAGGTCGATGAGCGCTGGGGCTCGGCGGCGGGATACCTGCGCGCCAACGGCATGACCGAGGGCGAGCTCGACGCCCTGCGTGCCGCCCTGGTCGAGCCCATCGACTGAGGTCGCGGAGGAAGGTTAGGCAAGCCTTCACTTGGTGTAGCATGGAGCCATCATGACCACCTCGCTCGAGATCCGCGGAGCCCGCGCTGCACGTCGTGCCGCGCGTCGCCGCGCCCACCACCTGGTGACGGCCGATGAGCACTCCCTCGCGGAGCTCGAGGCCTTCCTGGCCACGCTGCCCCTGTGCGCCTCCGGTCGCATCTTCATCGAGGTGCCCGAGGTGTCCGACATCGGCGTGATCGAGGCACCCGGTCGCATGACGGTCACCTGGCTCGCGCGCGGACAGCGCTCTGGAGCCCCGGGCAGCGGTCGCGCCTGCACGGCGGGACAGGCGCTCGCCCGTGCCACCTGCGCCTGGGCCGACGAGATGATGTGCGACGACGAGGTGGAGACCCACGTCACGCTGCTGGGCGGCTACCTCGGCACGGCCGACATCGTCGAGCACCTCACCGGCGCCCTCGGCATCGCCCCCGGTCTGATCCACGCACCGGAGCGCTTCGGCCTCCTGCCGATCGCGCGCTGACTCAGCGCGGACGACGGACATAGTTGCCGTCTTCCAGCCCCGCCTCGATCTCGAAGCGGTTGCGCAGCGGGTCGCGCCCCGCGAACAGGTACAGCACCGGCATCAGGAACCCGTAGCGCAGCCACTGCTCCTTGTGCACCGCCTCGTGTCGCAGGACCGCGTCGCTCGGCGGTTCGTCACCGGTGAGGAAGCAGCCACCGACGCACACACCGCCACGGTTGAACGTCCACGAGGGCATGCCGCGGAAGATCCACAGGCCGTTGCGTCGCTCGACCCGCCCCGTGCTCCACAGGGAGCCCCAGAGCCAGCCGACGGCTGTGCCCCAGGCGTAGCCCAGGCGGCTGATGGGGGAGCGCAGCAGGAACGCGGGGATGCGACGATCCGCACGCCGCCCGCGGCGCAGCCGTTCGGCGGCCTCGTCCTGCCAGCCCTCCGGCGGCGTCACGCGACCGCTCCGACCAGGCGCAGCAGCGCGCCCAGATCGTCGACCGCGTCGGCCGGGGACCGCGGCGCGAAGCCGGCGATCGTCGCCCCGGCCAGCGGGATGCTCTCCCGCAGGCGGCGGATGGCGGCGCTCAGGGCGGCGGGAGACACCCCGAACGGCACCGCGGAGGACACTCCGGCGAAGGCGGCGGGGTCGAGCACGTCGACGTCGATGTGCACCCACACGCGGCGGGCGCCCGTGGCCTGCACCGCGGCGGCCAGTGCGTCCGGATCGTCGAGATCGGCGACCGACAGACCGGTGAGCGCGGCGAGCGGATCGACCTCGGCGTCGTCGATGTTTCGGACACCGACGGTCACCACGCGCTCCCGCGGCACACCGGGGGACAGCGCGAGCTGCTCCTCGCCCTCGCCGAGCACCGCGCGCAGCGCCATGCCCGAGAAGGCACCGGACGGGGAGGTCTCCGGCGTGTGCAGGTCGGCATGCGCGTCGCACCACACGACCGCCACATCGTCCGTCCCCCCGGGGAGCGCGTCGAGTGCCGCGACCGTGATGCTGCAGTCGCCGCCGATCAGCACCGTGTCGGCCGTGAGGTGCTCGCGCACCAGCTCGCGCGTCCGCTGCAGGGCGCTGAGGCGTCGCACCCCCGTCCCGAGGGACTCGCCTGCCTCGACGGGCACCTCCAGCACGGTGGTCGCCGCGCGCGGGAGATCGCCGGCGATCGCCGACGCCCCGTCGACCAGGAGCATCGCCCGCGCGGCGGGCGAACCCTGCCACTGCGGCACGACGAGGAAGCGGACCATGGGAAGACCTCTCGACAGCGGAAGTGCTGATGCCCCGGGCACGCGGCCCGGGGCATCAGCGAGGGATCAGGAACCTTCGAGTGCCTGACGGGGAGCAGCGCCCCCGGCCTTGAGCTCGGCCAGGCGCGCCTCGACCTCGGTCAGCTCGCCGAGGTCCTCCAGGCTCTCGAACTGCGCATCGAGGCTCGACGCGGCCAGCTCGGCCTTGCCCTGCGCGATGGCCTCCTGGCGGCGGACCTTGTCCTCGAAGCGGCCCAGCTCGCTGGTCGGGTCGAGCACGTTGATCGAGCTCACCGCGTCCTGCACCTTGGTCTGCGCCTCGGCGACCTTGGCGCGGGCGAGCAGCTCGCTGCGCTTGTTCTTGAGTTCGTTGAGCTTGTCCTTCATGCCGTTGAGGCCGGTCTTGAGCTTGTCGACGATCTCCGTCTGCGCGGCGATCTGCGGCTCGGCGCCGGTCGCCTCACGCTCGGCGCTGATCTGGCGCTGCAGGGCGATCTTGGCGAGGTTGTCGAACTTGTCGGCGTCGGCGGTGTTGCCGGCACCGCGCATCTCATCGGCCTTGCGGCTCGCGGCGAGGGCCTTGTTGCCCCACTCGGTGGCGGCCTGCACGTCTTCCTCGTGATCGCGCTCGAGCAGACGCAGGTTGCCGATGGTCTCCGCGATGGCGGACTCGGCGTCGGCGATGCTGTTGGTGTAGTCGCGGACGAGCTGGTCGAGCATCTTCTGCGGGTCTTCCGCAGAATCCAGGAGGGCGTTGATGTTCGCGCGGACGAGGGTGGAGATCCGTCCGAAGATGGACTGCTTGGCGGTCATGCGTGGTTCCTTTCAGAGGGTCGTCGTAAAGAGCGTGTCGTACGTGTCTGTGCGGGGGATCAGAAGCGTCGCCCCCCGGAGCGTCCGCGGCTGCCTCCGCCTCCGAAGCCGGAGCTGCGGAAACCGCCGCCGCCGGAGGAGCGCCAGCCGCTGCTGCTGCGACGCGAGGACCCGCCCCCGCCGCCCGCCAGCAGTCCGCCGATGATCCCGCCGAGGATGTCGCCGCCGATGCCGGAGCCGCCCGAGCCGGTCGAGCCGCCGAAGAGCCCGCCCCAGCTGTCGTCGGCGGCCACGGTCGGGCCGTACGAGCGCACGTCGGACTCGGCCGCCGCGGTCGCCTGTCTGGCGAGGTCGAGCGCCCTGGTCGCCTCGGCGAGTGCCCGCTCGACGTCGGTCGTGCGCAGGCTCAGCGCCTGCGTGAGTGCGGCCTCGGCGCTCGCGAGGCGCGTCCGCGCGGCGGAGCCGACCGTGCCGCGGCGGGTCTCGATGAACTCCCTCGTCGCGCGGATCTCGGAGTTCGCCTGGGCCAGCGTGGGCTCGAGCAGCTGTTGCGCACGGCGCGCGCGGTCGACGGCCTCGCGCCCCTGCGCGAGCGCGGCGTCGATCTGCGTGTTCGCGGCCGTGAGCGCGTCGAGTGCGCGCTGCGGATTCTTCGCCGTGCCGGTCAGATCGGCCTGCGCGACCTGCAGCTGCTGGGCGGTGGCGGAGGCCGCGGCGGCGATCGCGCCGGACGGGTCGGGCAGCTGCGCGGCGGCGGCGAGGTCGGACTGCAGCTCCGCGACCAGGGCGGTGGCGGCCCGCTGCGTGGCGGACAGCTCCGTGCCGAGCGCCACGATCGCCCGCACCAGTTGGCCGGCCTGCGCCACGGACTGCTCCGCGGTGCGGATCGCGAACGCCGCCTCGCCCGATCGCCCGGCGGCGATCGCCTGCTCGGCAGCCTGGATCGAGCGGTCGGCGAGGGCTGCACGCTCCTGCGCCTGCGTCGGGTTGTCGGCCACCGTGGCGAACGCGGCCGGATCGTACGCGGCCGAGAGCGCGGCGAGCGACGAGGCGGCGGTCGGCAGCAGCGGGGTCAGTGCGGCGCGCTCTCCGCGCACGCGCTCGAGCTCCTGCGGCGCGTTCTGCTCCAGCTGGCGCAGTGCGTCGAACGCCTCGGTGTTCTCGTCGAGCACGCGGTCGATCTCGTCGGCGAGCTGGATGATGCGGATGTGCCACGCCCGGCGGTCATGGACGGAGTCCTCGATCTCGTCGTCGAGCTTCTGCCGCAGGTCGAACGCCTCCGCGATCTTCGCCTTGGCCTCGTCGACCGCGCGCGTGAACTCGGCCGTCGCCCCGTCGCCGAACTGCGCCACCGCGAAGCCGAGCTCCTCGCGGCTGGACGTGATGGCGTCGTCGGCCTGCACGAGCGCGGCACCGGCCTGCTGCTCGACCTGCGCGTCGGTGAGCGTGGAGAACGGGTCGGCGGGGTCGGGGGTCTCGGGCATCGCGCCGCGCTCGCGGATGGCGGCGTTGCGCCGCGCACGGCGGACGAGCGAGACCACGAGCCAGATCAGCAGCAGCACGACGACGACCGCGACCACGATGAGCGTCACCCGCAGGGCACCCGCGCCGCCGTCGCCCTGGATCCGGTCGGCCGCGAGGGTGATCGCGCCCGCCCAGTCCCCGGCTCCCGCGAGCGGTGCGATGTCGTTCTCGATGCCGTCGAGCTGGCTGTTGCTCAGCGGACCGGAGGAGTCGGCGGAGAT
Source organism: Microbacterium sp. NPDC055502 (assembly GCF_053643635.1). Taxonomy (NCBI): domain Bacteria; kingdom Bacillati; phylum Actinomycetota; class Actinomycetes; order Micrococcales; family Microbacteriaceae; genus Microbacterium; species Microbacterium sp. NPDC055502. Next base: position 206,732 of record NZ_JBSHKJ010000002.1, read on the forward strand.
GTAGAGGCTGCGGCCGTCGACCGCGATCGCGAGCAGGTACTGCGACGGGCCGAGGTTGTTCGCCGACGCCACCGCGTCGGCCCAGTCCGCGCTGTCGGAGGGGTTGGTGAAGTCGTCGACGAGGACGACGAAGAGGTCGGCCGAGGAGTTGGCCGAGAGCTCCTGCAAGCGGGTCTCGACCGTGCTCTTCTCGGACGGGCTCAGGACCCCGGCCTGATCGGTGACGTACCCGGCGTCGAGCGTGAGCGGATCGGTGGCGGAGGCGGCGGACGTGCTGAACGTCCCGATCATCGCGGCCAGCAGAAGCGCGGCCAGCGCAAGCCACCGTTTCGTCATCGTGTTCCCTCCGACCGGCAGCCGAGCCCCATGTCACGAGTCTATGCACTGGGTACGACACGCGACAGCGCCGCGGGGCGCATCGCCGTTCGCCGTCAGCGGAGACACATACGCTGGAGGGCATGGACGACAGGTACGGATCGGATGTGCTGGCGTCGGGCTGGCGCGAACGCGGAGCGAAGCAGGTGCCGATCGTCCCGGCCGAGATCGACCTCGTGGTCGAGGTCGCCGCGGACGGCTACTGCGGCGCGGTGACGCGCGTGCAGGGCGGCACCGTCGAGCTCGAGGACTGGAAGGGGCGCAAGCGACTCTTCCCGCTCGGCGGCGGCTTCCTGATCGACGGCGCGCCCGTGCGGCTGACCGTCCCCGCCGCGAAGGAGCAGGGACCGCGACGCACGGCCTCCGGCTCGTTCGCGGTCGCCGACCAGCGCGCCAGGACCGCGCTTCCCAGCCGCATCCTCGTCGAGGGACGCCACGATGCCGAGCTGGTCGAGAAGGTGTGGGGCGCCGACCTGCGGGTGGAGGGCGTCGTGGTGGAGTATCTGCAGGGCGTCGACCTGCTCGACGAGCTCCTCGCCGCCGAGCCGCCCAGCCGCGAGCGGCGCTACGGCGTGCTGGTGGACCACCTCGTGCCGGGATCGAAGGAGTCGCGCATCGCCGAGGCCGTGGCCCGCGGACCCCACGGTCGGCACGTGCGCATCGTCGGCCACCCGTTCGTCGACGTGTGGCAGTGCGTCACCCCGCGGGCGCTGGGCATCGCGGCGTGGCCCGAGATCCCGCGCGGCGTGGACTGGAAGACGGGCATCTGCCGGGCGTTCGGATGGCCGCACGAGACCCAGGCCGACACCACGCGTGCCTGGCAGCACATCCTGTCCAAGGTCACCACGTATCGCGACCTCGAACCCGCGCTGCTCGGCCGTGTGGAGGAGTTGATCGACTTCGTCACGGAGCCGGCGGGCTAGCGCTCCGGTCCGGGCGGCGGAGCGCCGACGGCTACCCTGGAACCATGCCCGAACCCCGCACGTTCCGCGACGAACCGGTGTCTTTCGTGCGCCGCAGCGGCCGGATGTCCGACGCGCAGGAGCGCGCCTTCGCCGAGCTCGGCCCGCAGTACCTGCTGGACGTGCCGCGCGACGTGGCCTGGACCTCGGTGCACCCGGAAGCACGGCTCGACCCCGCGGCCGAGTACGGCAGGCACGCCGACCTGTACGTCGAGATCGGCTCGGGCCAGGGCCACGCGATCGTCGCCGCCGCGACCTCCCGCCCGGACGACGACTTCCTGGCGGTCGAGGTGTTCCGGGCGGGACTCGCGCGCACCATGCTCGATGCCGACCGGGAGGGCGCGCGCAATCTCCGCGTGGTCGAGGCCAACGCGCCGGAGGTGCTGTCGTCGTACCTGCCCGAGGGTGCCGCGCGCGAGGTGTGGATCTTCTTCCCCGACCCCTGGCACAAGAAGCGGCACACCAAGCGCCGCCTCGTCCGTGCGGGCTTCGGCGCGACCGCGGCCAGGGCGCTGCGCGACGGCGGTCTGCTGCGGCTCGCGACCGACTGGGAGGACTATGCGCTCCAGATGCGCGAGGTGCTCGACGAGGATCCGCTCTTCGAGCGCGCGTTCGACGGTGAGTGGGCGGAGCGCTTCGACGGGCGCGTGATGACGGCCTTCGAGCGGAAGGGCATCGCGAAGGGACGCGACATCCGCGACCTCGTGTACCGTCGGCGGGCGCGCGCGTGACCCTGCCCGCGACGGCCACCTCCCTCCGTGCGGGCGGCGTGGTGGCGGCCGCGCTCGTGTGCGCCGCGGCTCCGGCGTTCTTCGTGCTGGAACTGCCCTGGCTCGGGTGGCTGCTGCTCGCGGTCGGGGTCGCTGCGGCGTGGTTCGCGGAGCGCTCGGGGAACGTCCGACGGACGGACGCGACGGAGGCTGGCGCGGTGCCGGAGGACGGGCGGCGACGGACCCCGTCGCTCGCGCGCGACCTGTCGCTCATCGCGGTCGGCATGCTGATCGTGAGCGTCATCCCGCTCGCCGCGGAGCTGGACAACCTCGCGATGCTGCGCTTCACCCTCGCGCTGGGCGGCGCGGTCGCCGTGCCGTACCTGATCTCCCGCTTCGTGTACGGCGACCGGGCGATCTCGTTCCCGTGGCGCACGGGTCGGCGCTGGGGGCGGCTCCAGTGGGGCTGGCTGGTGGCCGTGCTCGTGCTGGGCTGGCTGATCCTGCCGTACTACTTCATCACCAGCGGCGTCTACCAGAACTGGCCGGTGGTCGACACGCCCGACCTCATCGCCCGCCTGTTCGTCGGCGTCGGCGCGGTCGGCATCTGGGACGAGCTGTTCTTCATCTGCACCGTCTTCGCCCTGCTGCGGCGGCACTTCCCTGACGCCCTGGCGAACGTGCTCCAGTCGATCGTGTTCGTGTCGTTCCTGTGGGAGCTCGGCTATCGCGAGTGGGGGCCGCTGCTGACCATCCCGTTCGCGCTGCTGCAGGGCTTCATCTTCCTCCGCACGCACTCTCTCGCCTACGTGGTGACCGTCCACCTGCTGTTCGACGCCGTCGTGTTCGCGGTCCTCGTCCATGCCCACAACCCCGGGCTGCTGCCGGTCTTCCTCGTGTGAGCGGCTTGCCCCGCCGCGCCCCGTGACGGGACAATCGGGTGTGCTCATCGTCGGACTCGTCCTCGCCGCGGCCGCTGCGGCCTTCCACGTCTTCATCTTCGCGCTCGAATCCCTGCGCTGGACCGAGCCGGAGACCCGCAAGATCTTCGGCGTCGCGAGCGAGGCCGACGCCGTGACCATGAAGCAGCTCGCGTTCAACCAGGGCTTCTACAACCTGTTCCTGGCGCTCACGACGCTGCTCGGCATCGGGCTCGTGATCGTCGGCGCCGTCACGGTGGGCGTGACGCTCGTGCTGGCCGGCACCGGGATGATGCTGGCCGCGGCCCTCGTGCTGGTGCTCTCCGATCGCTCGAAGGCACGCGCCGCGGCGATGCAGGGAACCCTGCCGCTACTCGCCGTGCTCGCGACCGCGGTCGGGCTCGCCCTGGGCTGAGCCCGGCGCGAGGGGTGACTTTCCCGCGCGCAGCCGCCACACTCGGTGCATGGCCGAGTGGGTGCTGCACGTGGACATGGACCAGTTCATCGCCGCCGTCGAGGTGCTGCGCCGCCCCGAGCTCGCCGGTCGACCCGTGATCGTCGGCGGGCGCGGCGACCCCACCGAACGCGCGGTCGTCTCCACCGCCTCCTATGAGGCGAGGGCCTACGGGATCGGCTCGGGCATGCCGTTGAAGATCGCCGCGCGCAAGGCGCCGGAGGACGCGGTGTTCCTGCCGGTCGACCACGAGGAGTACGAGCGGGCGTCGGATGCGGTGATGTCGGCGCTGCGGGAGCTGCCGGGCGTGGTGGTGGAGGTGCTCGGTTGGGACGAGTGCTTCCTCGGTGTCTCTACCGACGACCCGGAAGGGGTCGCGCGGGCGGCGCAGGCGGCGGTGCGGGAGGCGACCGCACTGCACTGCTCGGTCGGCATCGGGGACAACAAGGTGCGCGCCAAGATCGCGACCGAGTTCGGAAAGCCGCGGGGGCTGTTCCGCCTCACGTCCGACAACTGGTTCGAGGTGATGGGCGAGCGCGGGACGAGAGAGCTGTGGGGGATCGGCCCCAAGGTGCAGAAGCGTCTGGCCGGGCACGGCATCACGACCGTGCGCGAGCTGGCCGACGCGGACGAGCAGGAGCTGATCGCCGAATTCGGGCCGCGGATGGGCGTGTGGTACCACGGCCTCGGCTCCGGGCTCGGGCCCACCGCGGTCGACGACACCCCCTGGGTCGCCCGCAGCCACAGCCGGGAGACCACGTACCAGCAGAACCTCACGACGCCCGAGCAGGTGGAGGCGGCGCTCCGGGAGCTCGCCGGACAGGCGTTCGACGATTGCGCGGAGGAGGGACGGGCGGTGGTTCGCGTGCAGCTCAAGGTGCGCTACGCCCCGTTCGACACGAGGACCTTCGGCCACAAGCTGCCCGCCCCCGCCACCCGCCGCGACGAGGTGGTGGCGGAGGCCCTGCGGCTCGGCGCCACCCTCGACCCCGCGCGGGAGGTGCGGCTGCTCGGCGTGCGGGCGGAGATGACGCCGCCGGACACCCCGGACACGGCGGAGCGTACCCCCGTGCGCGGCCGCCTCTGACCTCAGTCGCGGATGACCGCGGCGACCGCGCTCACCTCGATCAGGGCGCCGGGGACGCCGAGCCCTGCCACGAGGGCGGCGGTCACGAGCGGCGGCGCCCCCTCGCGCGCCAGCGTGGGTGCCACGGCACCGTACGCGGCGCGGAGATCGGCATCCTGATGGATCAGGATCGTCCAGCTGAGGACGTCGTCGAGCGACGCGCCCGCCGACTCGAGCGCCACCCGCGCGTTCTGCACCGCGCGCACGGACTGCTCGCCGACGTCGGTCGAGACGACGGCACCGGACTCGTCGACGCCGTTCTGGCCCCCGACGTAGATGGTCGTCGCCCCGGGAGGCACGACCGCGACATGGCTGAAGGCCGGGCTGGCCACGAGGCCGGCCGGCTGCGTGAGTGTGATCTGCATGCGCGCATCCTCCTCCCGGCCACCGACATCGGCATTCAGACCCGGGTCCGCTGCCACGTCGGCCGACCGTGGAGCGTGCGGATGGTCCACGGACCGTGAGGGCGCGCGGCGGGGTTCGCGCCCCCACGACCGTGCCCTTCGAGAGGGCCCCAGACGATCGCGAGATCGAGCACGTCGGTGCCGTCGGACTTCGGCGGCACGGTGGGACGATACTCGCGGTGGGAGCGCTGCCGCACCGGGTGGCGCGCGAGTTCACCCGGGTGATCGGCGGGGCGGCCCGGCCGGAAGCGCGCGGCGCGTCGGTCCACCGCAGTACGCTTCCCTCACGGTGGAGGGAGAACGGATGGGCGCGAGGCGCAGGCCGCCCTGGCTGCTCAGCACTCTCGACGGGTATCGACGCGGATGGGTGACGGGCGACATCGTCGCCGGTCTCGCCGCGGGAGCCGTGGTCGTGCCGCAGGCGATGGCCTATGCGACGATCGCCAACCTCCCCGTGCAGGTGGGCCTCTACACGTGCATCGTGCCGATGCTGGTGTACGCGGCACTGGGCGGCAGTCGCGCCATGAGCGTGTCGACCACGTCGACCATCGCCACGCTGACCGCCACGACCCTGGTCTCGGCCGGGGTCGCCGCGGGGTCGGACCACGCCCTCGGCTCGCTCATGATGCTCACGCTCCTCGTGGGCGCGATCCTGCTGCTGGCGCGGCTGTGCCGCCTCGGGAGCCTGGTGGAGAACATCAGCGGGGCGACCGTGCTGGGGCTCAAGATCGGGGTCGGTGCGACCGTGGCCGTCGGGCAGCTGCCGAAACTCCTGGGAGAGACGTTCGACTTCTCCGGACACGGCTTCCTGCGGTCGCTCGTCGCCGTGGGCGAGGCGGCGGCGAGTGTGAACCCGGCGACCGTGCTGCTGTCGGCCGGATCGATCGCGGTGCTGCTGCTGTGCCGCCGCTTCCTCCCCCGGGTCCCCGGCGCCCTGGTGGTCGTGCTCGGAGGCATCCTCCTGGTGGGCCTGGGCCACATCGACCGGCTCGGCGTCGATCTGATCGAACCGGTCCCCAGCGGCCTTCCCGTGCCCGGGGTGCCCGACTTCGCACAGGCTCCCGTCCTCGTTCCCGGTGCCCTCGCGATCGCCGTGATGGCGTTCCTCGAGTCGGCGGCGGTCGCCCGCAGCCTGCGACGGCCCGCCGAGCCTCCGATCGACAGCGACCAGGAGCTGCTCGCCACGGGCGCGGCCAACACGGTCGGCTCGTTCTTCGCCGCGATGCCGGCCGCCGGGGGCTTCTCCCAGAGCGCGGTGAACCAGGGCGCCGGGGCGCGCACCCAACTCGCGACGCTCGTCACCGTGGTTCTCGCGGTGCTCGTGGCGCTGTTCCTCGGCCCGGTCCTGAGCCTGCTGCCGGAGGCCACCCTCGCCGCGCTGGTGTTCATCGCGGTCGTCGGACTGGTCGACGTGCCGCAGCTCGTGCGCTGGTTCCGGATCAGCCGCACGGACTTCTGGATCGCGACCGCGGTCGCGGTGATCGGACTGACGGCCGGGCTGCTCCCGGCCGTCGCGATCGGGGTGGTCGTGACGCTGATCCTGGTGCTGCGCGAGCTGAACGTGCCGCGGGTGCGCGTGACGACGCGCGTGGGTCCCGTGGTCGCGATCGAGCTGGAGCGGGGACTGTACACCGCGAACGCCCTCGCGAACGAACGGCTCGTGCTCGACACCGTCGCGGGTCTGCAGCCCCCGGTGACCGCGGTGGTGCTCGGGCTGCAGCAGCAGACGGCGGTGTCCATCACCGTGCTCGACGCGCTGGAGGAACTGGATCGCGAGCTCGCGCAGCGGGGGGTGACGATGCACGTCGCGGCCCTGCCTGACGGGGCGGCGGAGGTCGCCGGGCGGGTGCCCTGGTTCGCGGGACTGGAACGGCAGGGACGGGTGCACGCGACCGTCGACATCGGGGTGGGCACCGCCGGCGGCGTGCAGGGCGACGTGCACCCGGACGACGCCCGCGACGACCGCTGACCCGCGCAAGGGAGAGGCCGCGGCGGGCCGACACGGCGCGGCGCTGATCTGGCGGGGCCGCGGTCCCTCATCGCGGGCGTCGGCGGGTCGGGGCGTCGGCCCCGCCGTGAGCAGGGGCATGCCCTTGCGGAACCGCTCTCATCGGGGAATATACTGCCGCCGAGGGGGAGAGCCGCTTCAGGATCGGGGGGACCGATGACGGAAGATGCTCGACACGGAGGTGGGACGACCAGTCCCATCCCCACATCGATGAAGGGCGAGGTACGGAGGGAACGACTGCTGACCCGGCTCAGCGCCGCGATGGAGGAGCCGTGGTCGCTCACGCTCGTGGGCGCGCCGGCCGGCGCCGGCAAGACGCGGCTGCTCGCGCAGTGGTCGCGTGAGCTGCGCGAGCACGCCGACGTCGAGGTCGTGTGGGTCGCGATGGAGCGCGGCGACGGCGTCGACACCCTGATCGCGGGTCTCGAACGGATCCCCGATCCCGCACTGCAGCGCGGCTTCGCCCGCGTGCCCCGCGGTCACGGGGCGGCCACCATGCGCGGACTCGCCAGGGCGCTCGACGCGGCCCGCAGACGGATCGTGATCATCGTCGACGACGTGCACCACCTTCAGGACGACGAGTCCGCCCACCTGATGTCGGTGTTCGTGCAGACGGTCCCTGGCGACGTGCACGTCGTGCTGTCCGGTCGCGGCACGCGCATGATCCCGCTGGCCCGTCGTCGGCTCAGCGGCATCGCCCTCGAACTCGACGGTGCTGCCCTGGCGTTCCGTCCACACGAGATCCAGGCGTTCTTCGCGCTCCGCGACCTGCACCTGAACCCGAGCGAGATCGCCGCGCTGCTGACCCGCACCGCGGGGTGGGCCGCGGCGCTGCAGCTCATGATGCTCAACGCCCCCGGCGGGGGCCCGGTCGGGGCCTACCCGCTCCGGGGAGACGACCCCGACGTGGTCGACTACTTCGTGGAGGAGGTCTTCGGAGACCTCAGTGACGAGCTGCGCGGCTTCCTGGAGACGACGGCCGTCCCCGAGTCGTTCACGACCGCACTCGCGACCGTCCTCTGCGGCAGCGCACGCGCGGGCGCTCTGATCGAGCGGTTGCTGCGGCTCAACGTGCTCGCCGGCCCGGACGGCGCGGACCCCCCGCGGTACCACTACCACCCGCTGCTGCGCGCTTTCCTGCTCGGGCGCCTGCGCGCCAGGGGCAGCAGCGAGCCCGCCCGGCTCGAGGGCATCGCGTCGGCGTGGTTCGACGGGCAGGGGGAGGCCCTTCCCGCACTGGTCCACGCCGTGCGCAGCGGAGAGGAGTTCTGCGTCTCGGCGGTCCTCCGTCGCAGCGGCATGCAGCTCGTGCTCGACGGCCACCCCGACGAGGTCGTCGCGGCGACCGGGGAGCTGACCGCGCAGCGCCGCGCGGAGCCGGGGGTGCGGATGCTGATCGCGGCGGCTGAGCTCACCCGCGGGAACGCGTCCGCGGCGGTCGCGGCGCTGTCGTCGACGCCGGAGACGGACGAGTCGGACGTGCACCGGGCGTGGAGGCGGGGGCTCGCGCTGCACACGGCACTGCGCCGAGGGGGGATCGAGGACGCGCTCGCCGCGGTGGGCTCGGAGCTCCGCACGCCGACGGGCGAGGAGCGGATCGACGCCTACGCGACGCTGCAGCTCGCGATGGCCCAGCTCTTCACCGGTCGGCTGGAGCAGTCCGAGGTGTCGGCCAGACGGGCGGCCGACCTGGCGCGGGCGATCGGTGCCGTATCGGCGGAGCTGCAGGCGGAGACCGCGCTCCTCACGGCAGCCCTGTTCCGCGGGCGGCTGCGCGAGGTGATGGACGCGAGTGCGGCCCTGGACGAGCGGTGGCACGAGCTCGGCGCACCGGACAACGCGTTCGTCGAGGTCGCCCGGGTGTGGCGATCGTGGGTGCCGTACGAGGCCATGAACCTGCTTGACGCGAGTCCGGCGCTGCTGCCGTCGGCGCGGGTCCTCGACGCGGGAGGGGAGACCGCGATCGCGCGGGGGCTGCACGGGTTGCAGGCACTGCTCGCCGCGGACGCGGTCGACGACGCCCACGCCGCGGCCATGGCGCTGTTCGACTTCCTCGCGCCGCGGGAGGACCTCCCGTTGCCGGTGCACTGGTACGCCATGATGGCGCCGTTCGTGGTGCACGCGTTCCACCGTCTGAACGAGCCCACGATCCGCGACCGCTTCATCGACGAGGTGGAGGCGGCGCTCGGCGAGACCGGGGACGTGCTGGTCCTCCGTGCGCTCGCCGCGATGCACGACCGACGGCCCGGTGTCGCGCGCGGAGCCCTCGTCCCGGTGCTGGAGGGGGCCGCACGCTGCCTGCTGCCGGCGTCGATGATCGACGCCTGGCTGGTGGAGTCGCACCTCGACGTGGAGGACGCCGAGCCGGATCGGGCTCAGTTCGCCCTCGCCACCGCGCTGGCGCTCGCCGAGCCGGAGGACCACGTCCGCCGGGTCGCGGAGGCCGGGACGGTCGTGACGCAGCTGCTGGCGGCGCGGGCGACCCCCGGTTCGCGCACCCGGTTCGCCGACCGCGTGCGCGAGCGGTTCACCGCCGCCGGCGTCCTGGCGGAGGAGGAGCTGACGCACCGCGAGCGCATCGTGCTGGCCGCCCTGTGCCGCAACGCCACGCTGCGGGAGATCGCCGCGCAGGAGTACATCTCCCCAAACACGGTCAAGACGCACGTGCGCAACATCTACCGCAAGCTCGGCGTGTCCGACCGCGAGGGGGTGACGGCGGCCGCCCACGCGCTCGGCATCGGGTGATCCCCAACTCGTCGCGAGGTGGTCACCGCGGTCCCGCGTCGTTCCCGTTCCCGCGCGCCGGCTGCGGCGACTCAGAACGCGGCGATGCCCTTGCCGATCATCGACACGCCGATGACGAGGAGGAGCACGGCCATGATGACCGCGTTCTCCTGCGCGAGCCAGCCGCGCAGGGCGTCGAGCGGGCCCCGCAGCCGCTCGGCCGCGACCAGGTACCCCACCACCGGTACGAGGACCGTCGACGCGGCGATCAGCGTGAACACGCCGATCACCACGACCAGGGCCCCGCCGTCCAGGCCGGCCGCGCCGATGTCCACCCCCGCTCCCGCCGCCATCAGCAGGTTCTTCGGGTTCACGGCGGAGAGCAGGAATCCGAGCCCGAGTGCCATCGGGAACCGCATCGTGTCGATCGCCTTCATCCACGCCGGCATGCTGGCGGTGCGACCGGCGCCGGGGCGACGGCGCCACTGTCCCACCGCGAGCAGCAGCAGGCCGACGCCGAGCAGCAGCTGCACCGTGCCGCGGATGGGTCGCGAGGCGTCGGGGTCCTGCTCGGGGAGCACGGCGGATAGCAGCGTGAACACGCTCACGGCGACCACGATGCCCGCGATCCAGCCCAGGAGGAAGCCGACGCTCGTGACGCGGGCCTTCGGCGACAGCAGCATCAGGATCGCCGCGATGATGGGGATCGGGCTGATCGCGATGCCGAGCGCGAGGGGGAGGACACTTCCGATGGCGGCTCCCATGGGTCTACCTCTCGTCGGGCGCCGGCTCGGGGACCGACGCGGTGAGGGCGGCGATCGCCGCGCGGTTGGTGGCGTGCAGCGGCTCGCCGTCGAGCAGTTCCAGCTCGGACAGCCGCCGCCAGGTGTTCGCGCGCACGCGGCTGAACGACAGCGAGATCGAGCGGTCGGCGAGCCAGCGTTTCAGAGCGGCGAACGAGTCGGCGCCCGTGACGTCGACGTCGGTCACGGCCTCCATGTCGACGACGAGGTGCTGCACCGCGCCGTCGCCCGCGGCCCGGATCGCCTCCTTCACCGCGGACGTGAACACCGTGCCGTTGGCGAAGAAGAGCGGCGCGGCCAGGCGCACCACGATGATGCCCGGTGCCGTCGTCGCTCCGGACGGCGCGTCCTCCAGCAGCGACTCCGCCGGATCGCCCGAGGCCTCCAGCACGTCGATCGCGGGGGAGGCCGCGCGCTTGGCGAGGTTGATGAGGGCCAGCACGAACGCGACGAGGATCCCGGGGATCGAACCGATCAGGAGCGTGACGAGGAAGCAGACCGCGCCGATCAGGAACTCGAACCGGTCCTTGCGCCACAGGTCGATGAACTCCCGCACGCCCAGCAGCGGGATGATGGCGACGCCCACGATCGCCCCGATCGCCGGCGAGGGGATGTCCTCCAGCAGCGCCGTCCCGAACAGCAGCAGGAGGAGGGTGCCGACGGCGAGCACGACCGAGGGCAGCTGCGTGCGCGAGCCCGCCTGGTCCATCGCGGCCGTGCGCGACGTGGACGAGCCCACGGCGAAGCTGCCCTGCGCGCCGGCCGCGACGTTCGCGACGCCGAACGCGAGCAGGTCGCGGTTGGCCCGAAACGGGTACCCGTGCTTCTCCGCGTACGACCGCGACACCAGCAGGCCCTCGGCCGTGGTGACCAGGGTGAGCGCGATCGCGGACGGCACGAGCGCCAGCCACGTGCCCCAGTCCAGCACCGGCCACGTCAGCGCGGGGGGACCGGCGGGGACGGCGCCCAGCACGTCGACCCCGCGGTCGTCGAGCCCAGCCAGCAGCACGAGCACGGTCGTCAGGGTCAGGACGACGAGTGCCCACGGGACCGCGCGCAGGAAGGCCTTCCCGATCAGGAGGACCGCGACCGAGCCGGCGGCGATCAGCAGGGACCAGCCGTTGAGCGTGGGCAGTCCGCCGATCAGCGCAACTGCCTTCTCGGGGAACTCGGCACCGGAGTCGATCTTCACGCCGAGCATCTTCGCGATCTGGCTCACCATGATGTCCAGCGCGAGACCCCCCACGAAGCCGACCAGGATCGGCTTCGACAGGAAGTCGGCGAGGAAGCCGAGCCGGAACACCGCCAGGAGCACGAACATCAGCCCGGACAGCACGGCCTGCGCGAGTGCGAGCGTGGCGTAGTCGGCGCTCCCGGCCACGGCCAGCCCGCCGACGGACGAGGCGACGAGCGCGGCCGCCGCCGCGTCGGGAGAGGCGACGAGCTGCCGCGACGACACGACCAGCGCGTACAGCACGGTGGGGACGATCAGCGCGTAAAGCCCGGCGGTCGCGGGCAGCCCGGCGATCTGGGCGTATCCGATGTTCAACGGGATGGCGATCGCGAGCAGGGTGACGCCCGCCGTCACCTCCGTGAGGGCGTTGCGCGCCGTCAGACCGGCGAGCGGTCGTTGCATCCCCGCCTCCTCTCGCCGCGGCACCGAGCGCCGCGCGTCCACCCTTCCACCGCGGCGTGTGCCCTCGCCAGCGGGATCGGTCAAGCTCCCCCTGGTGATTTCCGGTCGGGCTCTGCGGCGGGGTCGGGCTCCGGTCGTGCGGGAACGGTCGGGGGCGGAGCGGCCGTGCGGTCGCCGGACAGCCAGCGCAGCCAGGTGCTGCCGGGGTCGACCTCCAGCACCAGGGTGCGTACGACCAGCGTGAGCGGCACGGCGAGGATCGCCCCGAGCGGACCGATCACGAACGTCCAGAACACCACCGAGAAGAAGCTCAGCGTCAGGCTCAGGTCGACCGCGTCGCTCACGAACTTCGGCTGCACGAGAACCTGCAGCACGACGTTGACGACGCAGTACACCGCGACGACGGCGAGAAGGAGGGGCCAGCCGCCCACCACGAGCGCCAGCACCGCGGGCGGGATGAGGCCGAGCACGAACCCGATGTTCGGCACGAAGTTCGTCACGAACGCGAGGGTCGCCCAGACGAGCGGCGCTGGCACGCCCATCCACCACAGGGCGAGCCCGTCGATCACGGCGACGATCGCGCCGAAGATCGCGTTGACGACGAAGTAGCGGCGCACGCCGCGGTTCAGTCGGGTGATGCGCTCGATCGACGCCCGACGCGTCGTCCCGAACACCTCGCCCGCCCGCTGGTATCGGGCCGCGTCGACCGCGAGGAACACGATGTACGCGCACACGAAGAACAGTGCGGTCGCGACGCCGACCACGGTGCCGCCCACCCGGCTCGCGGCGGCGAGGAGCGTCTCGGGGTCGAGGACGGAGGCCGCGGTGTCGGTCGCGGCGTCCTCGAGCCCGAGCGACTGCAGCAGTGCGACCAGGTCGTCGGCCGTGCGACGGAGGCTGCCGTCCGTCGCGAGGTCGCCGATCAGCCCGGCGAACTGGATCCCGGCGAGCCACAGCAGGGCGCCCATCGCCACGAGGATCGCGATCGACACCACGATCACGGCGGTGGATCCCGTCCACGCCGGCCAGCCGCGCCGCCCGAAGGGACGGCGCACGGGATCGCACACCACGACGATGACGACGGCGAGGGCGAGGGGGCTGAACACGTCCCGCGCGACGGAGAGGCCCGCGAGCGCGATGGCGCCGGCGGCCAGGGCCAGCAGGACGCGCAGGGAGGGCGACAGGGATCTGTCCATCCCGTGGTCGGGAGAGGTGGTCACGCGGTCAGCGTAGCCCCGCGTGGCGGCGCGCACCGTGGCCGATCGTTCTCATCCGGGTGAGAATCCGCGCCGTCCCCGTGGGCTCTCGCGGCCGTCACTAGGGTGACTGCCATGTCGTCCCCCGTGCGTCAGACGAATCCAGGGCCGACCATGCGGTTCCGACCGCCGGCCCCGCAGCCCGGCGTGCTCCGGCGCGACCGGCTCACCGAGGCGCTGCACGCGGCCGTCTCGGGCGCGCCGGTCACCGTCGTGAGCGCCCCCTGCGGTTTCGGCAAGACCACCGCCGTGGCGCAGTGGGCGACGACCGTCGACCGTGTGGCGTGGCTCGCGCTGAGTCCGTTCGACGTGGATCCCGGCCGGCTGACGCGCGGCGTGGTGGAGGCGCTGCGGGCGGCCACGAGCGGTGAGGACGGCGCGAGACAGCTGCCCATCGCTGCGACGAACCCGGAGCGTGCGTACGAGGAGATCTGCCGGGTCTTCGGCGACCGCGACGCGCGGGTGCACCTGGTGGTGGACGACGCGCACCGGGCGGGGGAGCGGTGGCGCCACGGCCTTCTCGGCATGCTCGCGGAGCAGCCGCCGGACGGTCTGCGGCTGGTGCTGGTGGGGACGACGCTGCTCGAGCTGACCCTGAGCCGCCAGCGCGTGACCGCCCCGGAGGGGTTCCTCGGGGCCGACCTTCTGAGCTTCACGCGCGAGGAGGTGGCGCGGCTCGCTCCCGCCGCGCGAGAGGGCCTCGGCGCGGACGCGATCGTGGAGGAGACGGGCGGGTGGCCGATCGCCGTCCGGCTCATGATGATCGGTGGTGCCCGCCCGGAGCGGAGCGCCCCGAGCGCGTCGAGCTTCCTCGGCGAGTACGTGCGCGAGCACGTGCTGGGTGCCCTGCCGCCGGAGGTCGCCCGTTTCGTGCTCGACGCCACCGCGTGCGCCGAGCTCACGCCCGAGCTCTCCGCGCAGGTGACGCAGCGCGAGGACGCCGCGGAGCTGCTAGAGGCATGCGTGCGACTGGGGCTGTTCCTCGACCGGTTCGACGGACCGCACGGCCCGGTCTATCGCTGGCACCGCACGTTCGCCCGCCGCTGTGGTGAGATCGCGGCGGCCGATCGCGACCGGCTCGCCGACGTGCACCGTCGAGCGGCCGCGACACTGGCCGAGTCCGATCCGGTCGCCGCGATCGGGCACGCCCTGCGGGGCGGTGAGCCCGACGTCGCGCGCACCATCCTGGATCGACACTGGCTCGGGCTCGTCGTGGGCGGGAGCGCCGCCGAGGTCGAGCACGCGGTGACGGAGCTACGGCGGCACGACCCCGACGACCCCGATCTCCTCCTCGTGCAGGCGTGCGCGTGCGATGCGCTCGGCGAGCGCCACGTGGCACGCGAGCTGTTCCAGCGGGCGCACGCGCTGCGGGACCGCGACGGGGTGCCGACGTCGACGGTCCTGCCGGTCGCGCGGCTGCTGCTCGCGGACGACAGCGCCGACGTGGTGGAGGCCAGCGCGCAGGTGCACGCGCTGCTGCACGACGCCACGGCGGTGGAGGTCGCAGACCGCACCGCGCTCGACTACCTGCTGGGCTGGAGCGAGATCCGTCATCGCGGCGACCCCGCACTGCCGGTCGAGTACTTCGCCGCCGCGGCGCGGGAGGCCGAGCGCTCGGCCGACCCCGAGCGCGTGCGTTGGTCGCTCGCCCAACTCGCGTTCGGACAGGTCTGGGCCGGTCGCGTGGTCGACGCTCGCGACACGCTCGCCCGCATCGCCCCGCACGTCTCCGACGAACGGCATCGGGGAGGGACCGAGGCTGCCGCGGCCGGGTTCGTCGCCTACTGGTCGGGCGACAGCGCGGACGCGACGGAGTCGTTCTCCGCGGTCCTCGACGGCGGAGAAGCCGATCGGGTGGTCGCCGGGCTGTCGAGGATGATGATCGCCTACGCGGCGGCCGAGACCGGCGACGTGGCCGCGTGCCGTCGCGCGGCGATCGCGGTGCAGGAGATCCCGCTGGAGGTGATCCGCGGGTTCAGCTGGGCGGCGCTGCGGGAATCGGCCGTGGCGCTGCTCGACGAGGCCGTAGGCAGTGGCGAGCGCGCCCGCCGGATCGCGGCACGCTCGGTGCAGCGTCCCGACCTTCCGCTGGTGAACGTCGCGCTCGCCGGCGTGCTTCGTCGCGCGGAGGAGTACCCCGCGGCGCTGGAGTCGCTGCGCTCGCTGCGGGGGTACGCCGAGGTGTCGTACGTCAAGGCGTCGACCCTGATCACGGCCGCCGTGATGCGGCGGCACGCGGGGCGGCACGAGGAGGCGCACGAGCTGTGCGAGGCGGCCGTCGCTGTCGCGTCCGGCGAGGGGATCCGCGTGCTGTTCGGGCCGCGCGAGGTGGCCGTGCGGCGGCTGCTGCACGAGCACGTGCACTTCGGCACGCAGTTCGAGGACTTCATCGGCCGCTGCCTCGCGATGGACGCGGCGGGCTCGCTCGCGGATCGGCTGTCCGAGCGGGAGCGCGAGGTGTTCCAGCAGTTGCAGACCGCACGGACGCTGCCCGAGATCGCACGGGAGCTGTCGGTGTCCGTCAACACGGTCAAGACGCATCAGCGGGCGATCTACCGCAAGCTCGGGGTGTCGTCGCGCCGGGAGGCCGTGCGCTCGACGGTGTGAACGGGGGCGCCGCGTTCGACGGCCCCCGTCCACCCGGGTCAGGCGAGGGCGCGCGCCTTGATCGCGGCGAACTCGGCGTCGGTGATGGTGCCGGCCGCGAGCAGTTTCGAGGCCTTCTCGATCTCGTCGGTCGCGCTGGTCCCGGCGACGCTGCGGATGTACGTATCGGCGGCGTCCTGCTGCTGTCGGTAGGAGGCGGCCGCACGTTCGGCCATTCCCCGCCCGCGCGCGATCAGGTAGATGAGCGCGGTGAGGAAGGGCACGAAGATCAGGAAGATGATCCACACGGCCTTCCACCAGCCGTTCAGCGCGTGGTCGCGGAACAGGTCGGCGACGATGTTGAACAGCACCATGAGGTAGGAGACGAATACGAACACCCAGAAGAACCACCAGATGATGTCCCAGAAGCTTTCCCAGAACGACACGTCGGACCCCTTTCGTCGATGAGCAGGTGAGGTGATCGTGGCAGCGACCACGGTGCCGGGCGTGGCGGTGGTCACCCGATCCGGGCGAGTCGCCGTCGTCGCAGCTCACCCAGCCCGGGTGATCCCCTCGTGAGGGCCACGCGACGATGGTGCGAGCATGACGCCGTTGATCCGCGCGAGGAAGGCGGTGCCATGAACGATTTCCGGTTCGGCCCGGTCGAGCTCTATCTGGTGGGGTTCGAGGGCGATCGACCCGACCCCGGCACCTTCCGTGCTCTCGCCGACGTCGCCGAGAGCGGCGTCGTCCGGATCCTGGACATCGTGCTCGTCGGCAAGACGACCGACGGGGACATCGAGATCCTGGAGCTGGAGGACGACGCCGAGCAGCTCGGGCTCGCCGGGTTCGCCCCCATCGTCTCCGGTCTCGCGGGGGAGGAAGACGTGGAGCTGTTGGCCGGCGAGCTCGATCCGGGTCGTTCGGCGGCGGTCGTGGTCCTGGAACTCGCGTTCGCCCGCGTGCTCGCGCACGACCTCGCGGCCGCGGGTGGACGGGTGCTGCGCACGGAGCGCGTCCCCGCACCCGTGGTGAATGCGCTCATCGACATCCTCGACCAGGAGGGGGACTGACATGCCTCTGCGGAGATTCGGACGGCCGGGACTGCTGGGCCTCGCCGCGCGCACGGCCGTGGTCGCTGGTACGGCGACGGCCGTCACCGGGGCGGCGCAGCGGCACCAGGCCCGCCGGGCGCAGGAGGAGTACGAGCAGCAGCAGTACGAGGCCGCGCAGCAGCAGGCGCAGGTCGAGGCGACCGTGCGCGACGCCACGGCCCCCGCCACGCCACCCGCGCCACCGACGGCTCCCGCCGGCGACGACCTGATCGCGAAGTTGCAGCAGCTCGCGGCGATGCAGCAGGCCGGCGTGCTGTCGGCGGAGGAGTTCGCGGCGGCGAAGCAGCGGCTGCTCGGCACCTAGCCGCCGGTGCACCACGACGACGATCGAGGAGGACCGATGGGCGAGCTCGACGAGCTGCGGGCGCGGGTCGAGCTGCTCGAGCGCGAGAACGAGGCCCTGCGCACGCCGCGCCGTCGGCCCGCCGCGCGCAGCATCCTCGCCGGGGTCGTGCTCGCGGTGGCGGTGCTGCTCGCGCCCGTCGCCGTGCTCGGAACCTGGGCCCGCCTCCAGCTCGTGGACGCGGACCGCTTCGTCGCCACGTTCGGGCCGCTCGCAGACGACCCCGACGTGCAGGACTTCGTCGCCGACCAGGTGAGCGCCGCGATCGACGAGCAGGTCGACCTCGACGCCGTCGTCGGCGAGCTGTTCGACGGGCTGCGCTCGCTCGACCTGCCGCCCCGCGCCGAGTCCGCGCTCACGCTCCTCCAGGCTCCGGCGGCGTCGGGGCTGTCGTCCCTGATCGACGGCGTGGTGCACGACGTCGTGTCGTCCGCGCAGTTCGCCGACATCTGGGCGCAGTCGCTGCGGGTCGCGCACGAGCGTGCGGTCGCCGTGCTGCAGGACGAGCCGGGGACCGCGCTGCAGCTGGCCGACGACGGGGTGCTGTCGCTCGACCTCGGTGTGGTGATCGAGCGCGTGAAAGATGCACTGGCGGAGCGCGGTGTCGGCGTGGCAGACCTGATCCCGGTGATCGACCGCTCCATCCCGATCGCCCAGGCCGATGCCCTCGTGCTCGTCCGGGCGCTGTACCAGGTCGCGGTCGCGGCGGGTTTCTGGTTGCCGTGGGTGTTGGCGGGGCTCGTGGTGCTGGGGGTGCTGCTGGCCCGCGACCGACCACGGGCGCTGCTGTGGACGAGTGTCGCGCTCGCCGCGGCCTTCCTGTTGCTGGCTGCCGGCCTGGGCATCGGCCGCTCGTTCTTCCTGGGCGCGGTGAGCCCGTCGATCATGACCGCTGCGGCGGCGGCGTCGCTGTTCGATGAGGTGACGGCGCTGCTGTCCTCGACGGTCGCGGCGCTCGCCCTGTCGGCGGTGCTGGTCGCGCTGTGGGCCTGGGTCGCCGGGTCGTCCCGCGCCGCGGTGCGCACGCGGACGGCCGTGGAGAGCGGTGTCGCCGCGCTCCGGGGCGCCGCGGAGCGTCACGGTGTCTCCACGGGGCGGTTCGGTGTGGCGGTCGACCGGTACCGCGGGCCGATCCTGGTCGCGGGGCTCGTCGTCGCGCTCCTCCTGCTGATCGTCCTGCGGCCGGTGTCGTTCGGTGCCGTGGTGGGCGTCGCGGCGGGCGTACTGGTGCTCGTCGTGCTGGTGGAGCTGCTGCGACGCCCGCCCGTCGTGCCGGCGGTACCGGAGGAACACCCATGAGAGAAGGAGTGGACATGTCGGACTTCAACGCGGACTTCACCGGAGAGATCCGGCTCGACGTGCGGGACTCGACGCCGGACTGGTCGCCGTACGAGCTGCGGACCGCACCGGACGGCGCGCCGAACGTGCTGGTGGTGCTGTACGACGACACGGGCCTCGCGTCGTGGTCGCCGTACGGCGGACGCATCAGCATGCCGACCATGGACCGGCTCGCGCAGAACGGACTCACCTACACGCAGTGGCACACCACGGCGCTGTGCTCGCCGACGCGGTCGACCATGCTCACCGGCCGCAACCATCACGTCAATCGCGCCGGGGTGATCATGGAGGGCACCACGGGGTTCCCGGGCTTCGCGGGACGGCTGCCCGCCGAGTGCGCGACGATCGGGCAGGTGCTGCAGGACAACGGCTACTCCACGTTCTGGGTCGGCAAGAACCACAACGTGCCGGAGGAGGACATCGCCCCGGGTGGCAACCGCTCGATGTGGCCGCTGCAGCTCGGCTTCGACCGGTTCTACGGCTTCCTCGGCGGCGAGACGAACAACTGGTACCCGGATCTCGTCGAGGACAACCACTTCATCGACGCCCCCGCGACGCCGGAGGAGGGGTACCACCTGTCGAAGGACCTCGCCGACCAGGCGCTCACGATGATCCGCAACCAGCAGGCGTCGAACCCGTCGAAGCCCTGGTACCTCTGGTTCTGTCCCGGTGCGAACCACGCCCCGCATCACGCGCCGCAGGAGTACATCGACAAGTACAGGGGGATGTTCGATGACGGCTACGACGCGTACCGGGAGTGGGTGCTCGCGCGCATGATCGACAGGGGCGTGCTGCCCGAGGGCACCGCGCTCACCCCGTTCAACCCGATGCCGGACGACGTCGCGAACCCGGCCGATCACGTACGGCCGTGGTCGGAGCTGAACGACGACGAACGGCGCCTGTTCTCCCGCATGGCCGAGGTGTTCGCCGGGTTCAGCGAGTACACCGATGCGCAGGTCGGCCGCATCATCGACTATCTGGAGGAGACCGGACAGCTCGACAACACCCTCGTGTTCTACTGTGCCGACAACGGCGCATCGGGGGAGGGCTCGCCCGACGGCTCGGTCAACGAGAACAAGTTCTTCAACGGCTTCCCCGACGACCTCGCCGAGAACCTGGCGATGATCGACCACCTCGGCTCCGCGGACACCTACAACCACTATCCGACCGGGTGGGCCGCGGCGTTCTCGACGCCCTTCCCGATGTTCAAGCGCTACTCCCAGTACTCGGGCGGCACGTGCGACCCCATGGTGATCCACTGGCCGAAGGGCATCGCGGCGAAGGGAGAGCTGCGCCACCAGTACCACCACTCGGTCGACATCGTGGCGACCGTGCTCGACGTGATCGGCGTCGAGATGCCGGAGACGTACCGCGGGGTGACGCAGCGTCCGCTCGACGGCGTCTCGATGAGGTACAGCTTCGACGCGGCTCCCGACGGCCCGAGCGAGAAGCACGTCCAGTACTACGCGATGCTCGGCACGCGCGGCATCTGGAAGGACGGGTGGAAGGCCGCCGCCGTGCACGCACCGCTCACGGGCACGGGGCACTTCGAGGACGACGCGTGGGAGCTGTTCCACGTGGCCGAAGATCGCGCGGAGGCGCACGACCTCGCCGCCACGCATCCGGAGAAGCTCCGCGAGCTTATCGACGCGTGGTTCGCGGAGGCCGAGGCGAACTTCGCGCTGCCGCTGGACGACCGGTCCGCCAGGGAACTGCTGACCGTGCAGCGCCCGCAGGCCGAACGGCCCCGCGAGCGGTACGTCTACTACCCGGGCACGGCCGCGGTGCCCGAGAGCGTCGCGGTGAACGTGCGCGGCCGGTCGTTCAAGATCATCGCCGACGCGGTGCTCGAGGACGGGGCGCAGGGCGTGCTGTTCGCGCACGGCTCCCGGTTCGGCGGGCACTCGCTGTTCGTGAAGGACGGCCGGCTCACCTACGTGTACAACTTCCTGGGCATCCCGCCCGAGCAGACCTTCACGTCGGAGCCGCTCGCGCCGGGCCCGCACACGCTCGGCGTGGAGTTCGTGCGGGAGGGGGCGGGTGAGCACGGGGAGTCCGTGGGCACCGCGACGCTGTACGTCGACGACCGGGCGGTGGCGTCCGGGCCGATGCGGGCGCAGGTGGGCAAGTTCACCCTGTGCGGGGACGGCCTCTGCGTCGGCTGGGACAGCGCCGACCCGGTGAGCCGCCAGTACGGCAGTGACTTCCCGTTCACGGGCGGCAAGCTGCTGGGCGTGGGGATCGACGTGAGCGCCGAGCAGTACCTCGACCTGGAGCTGGAGGCGGCCGCGATGCTCTCCCGCGAGTAGCGGCCGCCGGAGTCGCCCGGCACGGCCCGGCCCCGCTGACGGCCCCTACGATGAAGGCATGGTGGCGATGATCGAGGTTCCCGGTGGCACGCTGCGCATGGGGTCCGACGAGTTCTACCCCGAGGAGGGCCCGGTTCACGAGCGCGAGGTGGCGTCGTTCCGTCTCGACGAGCACCCGGTGACCAACCGCGACTATGCGGCGTTCGTCGACGAGACCGGTTATGTGACGGTCGCCGAGCAGCCGATGGATCCGGCCGACTATCCCGGCGTGCACCCCGACGACCTCGTTCCCGGCGCCATGGTGTTCACACCGACGTCGGGCCCGGTCGACCTGCGCGACTGGCGGCAGTGGTGGCGGTGGGAGCCTGGTGCGTTCTGGCGGCGTCCGTTCGGGCCGGACTCGTCGATCGACGACCGTCTCGACCACCCGGTGGTGCACATCGCCTATCCGGACGCGGTCGCGTTCGCCGCGTGGGCGGGCAAGCGGCTGCCCACCGAGGCCGAGTGGGAGTGGGCGGCGCGCGGCGGACTGGTCGGCGCGCGCTTCGCCTGGGGCGACGAGACGAAGCCGGACGGCGTGCTGATGGCCGACACCTGGCAGGGTGCCTTCCCCTACCGCAACGACGGGGCGGACGGCTGGGTGGGCACGGCACCCGTGCGCAGCTTCGCCGCCAACGGCTACGGCCTGTTCGACATGATCGGCAACGTGTGGGAGTGGACGGCGGACTACTGGACCCACCGGCACGTGCCGCCCGGCACGGTCGCGGTGGATCCCGGTCGCCGGGAGAGCCTGCTGTCGGCCGAGCCGGGCTCGCCCATCCCGCGGCGCGTGCTCAAGGGCGGCTCGCACCTGTGCGCCCCCGAGTACTGCCTGCGGTATCGCCCGGCCGCGCGGTCGGCACAGGCGGAGGACACCGCCATGACCCACATCGGCTTCCGCTGCGCCCTGTGAGTGCCGCGGGCTGAGCGGTCAGGAGGGCGCGGGGAACACGCTCGCCCAGTCGTCGCGCACGCTCACGACCGTGTACCCGCGCTCGCGTGCGGCGGCGAGGGCCTTGTCGGCGCCCGCGTCGTACGGGGCGTCGTCGCGGTCGTGGTCGTCGTGGTGGATCAGCAGCGCGAGACCCCGGCGGGGGCCGCGCCGTGCGTGGTCGAGCATCGGCATGTCGCCGTTGGAGTTGCCCGCGGCGAGGAGCGGGCGCCGGCCGATGCGGCTCCAGATGCGCACCGGCTTCTCGGGTCCGTCGTCGAAGAACGCGAGCGCGGGGGAGTAGCGCACCGATCCGGTCGCCTCGTCGTACGTGAGCCCCAGCGCCGAACCCACGACGCGTTCGGGCGGGATGCCGTAGATGGACTGCGTCAGGGGGCGCAGGAAGTCGCGCTCGCCGCCCGAGACGATGTAGCACGTGAAGCCGTGCCGTTCGAGGTAGCGCAGCAGCTCGACCATCGGCTGGTACACGAGCTCGGTGTAGGGGCGGTGGAGCACGGGGTGGCGCGCGGTGCGGAAGAACGCCGACACGGCGGCGGCGTACTGCTCGACGTCGAGTCCGTCGGTGAGGCCGACGAGGGCGGCGATGATGGTGCCGAGGTCGGAGTCGTCCCCGGCGTAGTGCTTCTCGACGGCCGCGCCGAGCCACGCCAGGTCGCCCGTGACGGCCGCGCGGTAGGGCTGCGTGTCGGCCAGGGAGGGATCCGCCAGGGCCACCTCCCGCCAACGCTCCACCACGTAGTGGAGCTGCGTGGGCATCGGCTTCTCGGTCCACAGCGTTCCGTCGTTGTCGAACACGGCGACGCGCTCCTCCGCGGGCACCGCATCCGGTCCGGTCGCCACGCCCGTCACGAACGCCTCGATGGCGCGTCGGGTGGGGGTGTCCCTCCAGGAGGGGAGCGTCGTGTCGTCCATCTGTTCAGGGTGCCAGGCGGGCCGGGCGCCGGGGGCGGACGCTCACCCCGCCGGGGCGAGCGTGGTCCGAGCGGGGCGTTCGGCGGTGTCGGGAATACCCGTGATGGGTATAGGGTTGTCGCCAGGGAGTACCCCAGGGGGGTATCCTGACAGCGGAGAGGAACGACGATGAACACGAGCGAGTACCAGGTGACCGGGATGACGTGCGGGCACTGCGAGATGGCCGTCCGCGGCGAGGTCTCCCGCATCCCCGGGGTCGACGGCGTCGACGTCAGCGCGCAGACCGGACGCCTCGTGGTCCACAGCTCCGCCCCGGTCTATGACGCCGCGGTGCTGGCCGCCGTCGACGAGGCGGGCTACGAGGCGGTGCGGTCATGACCGATACGCGATCCGTGCCCGACGAGACCAGCGTCGAGCTGGAGATCGGGGGCATGACCTGCGCGTCGTGCGCGATGCGGATCGAGAAGAAGCTCAACCGCATCGACGGCGTGACCGCGAGCGTCAACTACGCGACCGAGAAGGCCACGGTCACCGCGCCGGCCGGCCTCGACACGGCGGTGCTCATCGCCGAGGTCGAGAAGACGGGCTACACCGCCGCTGTCCCCGCGCCTCCGGCCCCGACCGCCGAGGACGCGACGCCGGAGCAGGCCGACGACGGGCTGGCCGCACTGCGCCAGCGGCTGATCGTGTCGATCGTGCTCACCGTCCCGGTGATCGCGATGGCGATGATCCCGGCGCTCCAGTTCACGTACTGGCAGTGGCTGTCGCTCGCGCTCGCCGGACCGGTGATCGTGTGGGCGGCGTGGCCGTTCCACCGCGCCGCGTGGACCAACCTGCGCCACGGGGCGGCGACCATGGACACGCTCATCTCGATGGGCACGCTCGCGGCGCTGCTCTGGTCGCTCTACGCCCTCTTCTTCGGCACGGCCGGGATGCCGGGCATGACGCACCCGTTCGAGCTGACCGTGGCACCGAGCGACGGGGCGGGCAACATCTACCTGGAGGTGGGCGCCGGGGTGACGACGTTCATCCTCGCCGGACGCTACTTCGAGAAGCGTTCCAAGCGGCAGGCGGGGGCGGCGCTGCGCGCGCTGCTCGAGCTCGGCGCAAAGGAGGTCGCGGTGCTGCGCGGCGGCGTGGAGACCCGGATCCCCACGACCGAGCTGGCGGTGGGCGACGAGTTCGTCGTCCGTCCGGGGGAGAAGATCGCCACGGACGGCGTCGTCGTCTCGGGAACCTCCGCCATCGACGCCTCCCTGCTCACGGGCGAGTCCGTCCCGGTGGAGGTGCGCGAGGGCGACGCCGTGACCGGCGCGACCGTGAACGCGGGCGGGCGTCTCGTGGTGCTCGCGACCCGCGTCGGCTCCGACACGCAGCTGGCCCAGATGGCCCGGCTCGTGGAGCAGGCGCAGACGGGGAAGGCCGAGGTGCAGCGCCTCGCCGACCGGGTGTCCGGCATCTTCGTGCCGATCGTGATCGTGGTGGCTCTCGGCACGCTGGGCGTGTGGCTCGGCCTGGGGTTCCCGGCCGCCGCGGCCTTCACCGCGGCCGTCGCCGTGCTCATCATCGCCTGCCCGTGCGCGCTCGGACTCGCCACGCCCACCGCGCTGCTCGTGGGCACGGGTCGCGGCGCTCAGCTCGGCATCCTGATCAAGGGCCCCGAGATCCTGGAGTCCACGCGCCGGGTCGACACGGTCGTACTCGACAAGACCGGCACCGTCACCACGGGGCGCATGACTCTCACGGCCGTGCACACCGCGGAGGGCGTGGAGCGCGCCGAGCTGCTGCGCCTCGCGGGAGCGCTGGAGGACGCCTCGGAGCACCCGATCGCCCAGGCCGTCGCCACCGCGGCGACGAGGGAGCTGGGCGCGCTGCCCGCGCCGGAGGACTTCACGAACATCGAGGGCCGCGGCGTGCAGGGCGTGGTCGACGGTCACGCCGTGATAGTGGGTCGAGCGTCCCTGCTCGCGGACTGGTCGCAGCATCTGCCGTCCGCGCTCGCCGAGGCGAAGGCGGAGGCGGAGCGCCAGGGCAAGACCGCGATCGCTGTCGGCTGGGACGGCGCGGCGCGTGGCGTGCTCGTGGTGGCCGATACGGTCAAGGCGACGAGCGCACAGGCCGTGGCCCAGCTCGTCGGGCTCGGGCTCACCCCCGTCCTGCTCACGGGCGACAACCGCGCGGTCGCGGAGCAGATCGCCGCTGAGGTCGGCATCGACGAGGTGATCGCCGAGGTGCTTCCGGCCGATAAGGTCGCGGTGGTGCGCCGGCTGCAGGACGAGGGCCGGGTGGTCGCGATGGTGGGCGACGGCGTGAACGACGCCGCGGCCCTCGCACAGGCCGACCTGGGGCTCGCGATGGGAACAGGGACCGATGCGGCGATCGAGGCGAGCGACATCACCCTCGTGCGCGGCGACCTGCGCAGCGCGGCCGACGCGATCCGTCTCTCCCGCCGCACGCTCGGCACCATCAAGGGCAACCTGTTCTGGGCGTTCGCCTACAACGTCGCGGCCATCCCGCTCGCGGCGCTCGGCCTGCTCAACCCCATGCTCGCCGGCGCGGCGATGGCGTTCTCCAGCGTCTTCGTGGTCGGCAACAGCCTCCGCCTGCGGTCGTTCCGCAGCACGGCGGTGGACGCCCAGTGACCCCGAGAAAGAGGAGTACCGACATGTCCGATTCCCCCGCAGGATCCTGCTGCAGCGTCCCGGCCGCCGGCGGTGTCGCCGCCGAGGGACGCCCCGACCTGCTGGCGTCGAACGCCGAGGGCATGACCACGTGCCCGGTGATGGCCGGCAGTCCCGTGGTCATCGCGCAGGCCGAGGCCGCAGGGCTGTTCCGCGACTACGAGGGCACCCGCTACCACTTCTGCTGCGCGGGCTGCGGTCCGGCGTTCGACGCCGACCCCGCGAAGTACATCGCGGCCGCCTGAGCGGCCGCACCGTGCGGGGCTGCCCGACGGCGGCCCCGCACGGCATCATCGACGTTGGAGGGAACACCATGAGCACCCCGCACCACGGCCCCGCCCCCGCGGACGCCCGTCACGACGCGCACGATGAGCACGCACGTCACGACGCGCACGCGGCTCACGAGGCCCACGCCGGTCACGCGGACCACGGCGGTCATGACGCGCACGCGGGTCACGACGCGCACGAGGCCCATGCGGGTCACGAGGCCCACGGCGGTCAGGATGCGCACGCGGGTCACGAGGCCCACGCCGGTCACGACGCGCACGCGGGCCACGGCGGTCACGGCGGTCACGGGGACCACGTCGGGCAGTTCCGGCGGCTGTTCTGGATCATGCTCGTGCTGGCGGTTCCGACGGTTGCGCTGTCCGGCATGTTCGCGATGATCCTCGGCTACTCGCTGCCGGATGTCCCGGGTCTGGCGTGGGTGTCTCCCGTGCTCGGCACCGTCATGTACGTGTGGGGCGGGCGGCCGTTCCTGGTGGGCGCCGTCAGCGAGCTGCGGGCGCGCAAGCCCGGGATGATGCTGCTGATCGCGCTCGCGATCACGGTGGCCTTCGTGGCGTCGTGGGGTGCGAGCCTGGGGCTGCTGCACCACGAGCTCGACTTCTGGTGGGAGCTCGCGCTGCTGATCGTGATCATGCTGCTCGGGCATTGGATCGAGATGCGGTCGCTCGCGCAGACGACGTCCGCGCTCGACTCGCTGGCGGCCCTGCTGCCGGACGAGGCCGAGCGCGTGGAGGGCGACCAGGTGGTGCGGGTGTCTCCGGCCGACCTGCGGGTGGGCGACGTGGTGGTGGTGCGGCCGGGCGGCAGCATCCCCGCCGATGGTCGCATCGTCGACGGTCGTGCCTCGATGGACGAGTCGATGGTGACGGGGGAGTCGCGGACGGTGTCGCGCGGTGCGGGCGACCCGGTCACGGCGGGCACCGTGGCGACCGACTCGGGGCTGCGCGTCGAGATCACCGCGACCGGAGACGACACGACCCTCGCGGGGATCCAGCGGCTCGTGACGGAAGCGCAGAACTCGTCCTCGCGGGCGCAGCGCCTCGCCGACACGGCCGCGGGCTGGCTGTTCTGGTTCGCGCTCGGAGCGGCGGCGATCACCGCGGTCGTGTGGACGCTGGTCGGTCTGCCCGACGACGCGGTCGTCCGCACCATCACGGTGCTCGTGATCGCCTGCCCGCACGCGCTGGGGCTCGCGATCCCGCTGGTGGTGTCGATCGCCACCGAGCGCGCGGCCCGCGGCGGCGTGCTGGTGAAGGACCGCCTGGCCCTGGAGAGCATGCGCACGGTCGACACGGTCCTTTTCGACAAGACGGGCACGCTCACGAAGGGCGAGCCGGTGGTGTCGGAGGTGTCGACGGTCGGCGGGGACGACGCCGATGCGGTGCTCGCCCTGGCTGCTGCGGCCGAGGCGGACAGCGAGCACCCGCTGGCGAAGGCGATCGTGCGGGCCGCGCGCGACCGTGGGCTGACGGTGCCGGCGAGCCGCGACTTCTCGTCGTCGCCCGCGGTGGGCGTCACAGCGACGGTCGACGGTGCCACGGTGCGCGTCGGCGGCCCGCACCTGCTGACCGAGGAAGGCGCGGAGGAGCTGCCGGCGGCCGAGGGGTGGCGCGCGCACGGCGCGATCATCCTGCACGTGCTGCGCGACGGCCGTGTGATCGGTGCGCTGGCGCTCGCCGACGAGGTGCGGCCGGAGTCGCGGGAGGCGGTCGACGCGCTGCACGCCCGCGGGGTGCAGGTCGTGATGATCACGGGCGACGCGGAGGCGGTGGCGCAGACCGTCGCTTCCGACCTCGGCATCGACCGGGTGTTCGCCGGGGTGCGACCCGAGGACAAGGCCGCGAAGGTGCAGGAGTTGCAGCGCGAGGGTCGCCGGGTGGCGATGGTGGGCGACGGCGTGAACGATGCCCCCGCCCTGGCGCAGGCCGACGTGGGGCTCGCGATCGGCGCGGGCACCGACGTCGCGATCGCATCGGCCGGGGTGATCCTGGCGGGCGACGATCCGCGGTCGGTGCTGTCGGTGATCGAGCTGTCGCGGGCGTCGTATCGCAAGATGAAGCAGAACCTGTGGTGGGCCGCCGGCTACAACCTGCTGTCGGTGCCGCTGGCCGCCGGGGTGCTCGCCCCGATCGGCTTCGTGCTGCCGATGTCGGTCGGCGCGGTGCTCATGTCGCTGTCGACGATCGTGGTCGCCCTCAACGCGCAGCTGCTGCGCCGACTCGACCTGCGCCCCGAGGTCACGACCCGCGAGATCCTCGACCGCTGACCGCCCGCAGACCCCGGCCCGACGCCCGTGCGCTCAGGCCGGGGTCTGCTGGTGCACGGCGAGCAGCCACCGTCCGCCCTCGCGCACGTACGTCGACACCATGTCCGCCGTGTAGGTCTGTGCGCCGCGGCGTCCCTCGAAGCGATACGCGATGGCGGCGGCGTCGGTGCCAAGCTCGCGCACCTGCACCGCGCTCAGGTCGAACGAGTCCCACGGGTCGGCGTGCTCGAGTCCGGCGATCGCCTCCTCCCGTGTCGCGACCATGCCCGGCATCACGAACAGGGCGTCGTCGCGGCAGATGTCCCGGTAGTACGCGAGGTCGCCCCGGGAGAGTCGTTCCTCGCTCGTGCGCAGGTCCTCGATCAGCGTCATGCCCCGCACCCTACTCCGGCGTCGCTTCCCGCGGAACGCCCTGGCTCACGGCTCGGACGGCGAGCCCGTCGCCCTCTCGGACGTTCCGCAACCCCGTATGGTTGCCCTTGTGCCTCTGCAGCCCCCCACGCTGAAGCCCATCGTCGGCGACCCGAGCCGTATGCGGGTCGAGCGCTTCCCCGTCACGATCCTGCTGGGTATCCAGCTGGCGGCGATGGTGGTCATTCCTGCTGCCCTGAAGGGGACACAGCCGTTCGGGCTGATCCTCGCGATCTGTGCCGTCACGATCGCCGTCGCCCTGTTCATCGAGCTGATGGTGCAACCGCTGAAGATGCCGGAAGCCACCGCGAAGCCGATCACCGCTCGCGCGGCGTTCACCGTATTCGCCGTGGGCGTGGCCGCCACCGTGATCTCCACGCTCGGGGGACGCGGCTCGTATGCGGTGCAGATCGGTGTCGCCTCCGAATCGCCGATCGTCTCGATCGCAGCGCCCTTCACGCTCTGGGTGCTGTTCGGAGTGTCTCTCGTCCTCTGGCTCTTCCGGCAGGGGCAGGTGACGCGCGCGACCGCGCTCTGGGTGTGTGCGATCGCCGCGGTGGTGTTCCTGTGGGAGGGGCTCATGCGCGCCATCCTCGGGCAGTCCGCAGCGCTGATCCTCACGGTGGTGATCCTGGCCCTGTTCGCCAAGCTGATCCGCCTGCGGACGCTCGTGATCGTGCTCGCAGCCATCCCGATCCTCTGGCCGCCGATCTACGACTTCCGCGACTCCCTGCGCCGAGCATCCGTCTCGGGCCCGGGCGCGGTGAGTGCGGATGCGCCTCTGGAGCGCCTTCAACTGGACACGCAGATGGCTCTCATCGCCCGATTCGTCCCCAGGCCGGCAGGTCTTGAGGTCCTCGACATCCCGACGCTGTTCCGCATTGGTCTGATTCCTGGGTTCCTCGACCCGGATCGCCCACCACTGGACACGGGCTCGCAGATGAGCATCGCGCTCGGCGGTGCGCCGACCAGCTCGCAGTCGGCCACCATGCTCGGCAACGTCTACATCTTCGAGGGCTGGATAGGGATCGTCGTGTTCGCCGTGGTGCTGACGCTCGTCATGGGCTTCCTCACCCGCCGGGACAACCCGTGGGCGCTCGCGGGAATCGGCCTCGTGTACTCCTACGGCATCTCGTTCAACGCGTCGTATCCGGACGTGATCCCGCGCATGCTGCAAGCGCTGATCTCGCTCGCCGTCGCCTACGTCCTGGTGCGGATCCTGTCGGGCCCGAAGGCCCGCGCCGCGTCCGAGGCGCGGGTGCTCCGGCGCGCGGAGGAGCGTCAGCGGAAGCAGCCGAAACGCCCCGGACGCGCCTCCGCGCGCCGCTAGGCCGTCATACCTCCGCTCGCCGCGAGGCCGTCATGCCTCCGCCCGGTCCCGCGCAGCGCTCCGGGCCCGCCGACCGCGCAGCGCCAGGACCACACCGCCGAGCACTGCCGCGACGAGGGACCCGACCAGCACCCCGATCTTCACGTGATCGTCGGCGACGCTGCTGCTGCCGTAAGCCAGCTCGCCGACCAGGAGAGACACGGTGAAGCCGATCCCGGCGAGCAGCGACATGCCGGCCAGGTCGGGCCAGCGCAACGTCTCGTCGAGACGCAGCGCCCGAACGCGGCTGAGGAGGAAGGTCGTCAGCAAGATGCCCACCGGCTTGCCGACGACGAGTCCCACGACGATGCCGACCGTGATCGGGTCGGTCAGCGCGGAGACGAGGCCGTCGATTCCATCGATGTCGACTCCCGCGGCGAAGAACGCGAACACCGGCACGGCGAACAGCGTGGCCACGACACCCCAGCGGTCGGCGAAGTGCGCCGCCAGCCCGTCGTACACCGGGGCGCCGTCCGCATCGGTACCGGTCTGCACGCGCGTGCGTGCGGTGGCTCGCACGGGCACGAGGAACCCGAGCAGCACACCGGCGACCGTGGCGTGCACCCCCGACGCGTGCACGCACACCCACACGGCCACCGCGAGGGGGAGTAGCAGCCACCAGGAGCGCACGCCGTTCTGCACCGCGAGCGCGAACCCGGCGAGCGGCAGCAGCGCGAGGATGAGCCACGGCGCCTGGATCGTCTCGGTGTAGAACGTCGCGATGATCGTGATGGCGATGAGGTCGTCGATGATGGCGAGGGTCAGCAGGAACACGCGCAGCGCCGGGGGGAGGAACCGGCCGACGACGGCGAGCACGGCCACCGCGAACGCGATGTCGGTCGCGGTGGGGATCGCCCAGCCGCGCAGCACCTCGGGGCCGGCCGCGGCGTTGACCGCGAGGAACAGCAGCGCGGGCACGACCACCCCGCCGACGGCTGCCGCGATGGGAAGCGCGGCGCGGCGCGGGTCACGGAGTCGCCCGGCGACGAACTCCTCCTTGAGTTCCAGCCCGACGACGAAGAAGAACACGGCGAGCAGCCCGTCGGCGGCCCACGCGCCGACGCTCAGCTCCAGGTGGAGCTCGGGGATGCCGAAGCGCACGTCGCGCACGGCCTCGTACCAGGGCGCGGCGGGGGAGTTGGCGAGGATCAGGGCCGCGACGGTCGCCGCGAGCAGCAGCGCACCACCGAGCACCTCGCTGCGGGCGGTGGAGCGGATACCGCGCCACAGCTCATGCGGCGCGAGACGGAAACGGGCAGGGGACGACGAAGACACAGGGGTACCTCACGGGAGAGATGGGCGGTCGATGCGAACAGGCCGCGCCATCCGGCGCGGCTAGCCCCGTGGCGGCGGGCAGCCCGCGATCTCACCGTGCGAGAGGGTGCCCCACACGCTCGTCCACCCGTTCGTCCCCGGGTGCAGCACGACGCGCATCCACTCCGTCATCGGCGTCGCCGACGACAGGCGCTGCGGGGCGCGCGTCGAACCGGCGGAGACGAGGGAGGGCACCCGTCCAGGCTACCGTCTGTCATCCGTGCTGCCCCGAGACGTCTCGCCGGAGGTGTCGCCGGAAGGCCTCAGCTGTCGGATTCGATGGCGAGCGTGTTCCCGTCCGGGTCCTCGACCCAGGCGATCCGCCCACCGCCCGCCCGAGGGCCGATGCCGTCCGCGTTCTGGCCGAAACCGTCGTAGCGGACGAACTCGGCTCCCGCAGCCGTCAGCTCCGCCACGACCGCATCGAGGTCGTCGACGTACCACGTGGCGACTGTCGAGCGCGTCGAGCCCGCGGTCGGCGTCTCGAACACGTTGAGCATGGTCCCGTCGCCGCAGGCGTAGAACCGAGCGCCCTCCGCGATGCCGGCGCTCGGTCCGCTCCGCTCGGCGGCGAGGCCCAGCACCCCTTCATAGAAGGCGGCCGCTCGTCCGATATCGGTGACGCCGATGGAAGCCCTCACCGGGTAGTCCGCTAGTCCCATGTCAGACATCGTGCTCTCGAACCGCCGGCACGGCAATCGCCGGCGTCCGCGCGACGCAGGTCGGCGAGCTCTGGGCCGCTCAACGACGAAGGCCGCTCCGAAGAGCGGCCTTCTGCTGATGTGCCCCCGACAGGAGTCGAACCTGCGACCTACGGTACCGGAAACCGGCGCTCTATCCACTGAGCTACGGAGGCGTACCGATCGACCTTATCACTCGTCCGGGGTGGTCTCCGACCCGCCTGCTTCGGTGACCGGGGCGGCCCGCAGCTCGTCGAGCGCGGCGGCCAGCTTCTCGGCGAGGTAGCGGTGGCCCGCGGTCGACGGATGCTTGCGTCCGACCTCCACATCGATCACGGAGAGGTAGTTCTGCTCGGTGATCCAGTGCTGCTGCACGGGGGAGATGTACCACCAGCCGCGGGCGGCCGCGAGCTCGGACAGGTCGTGGTCGATGCGGGCGGTCTGCGTGCCGACGGGGAGCTCGTGCGGGGCGGGGCCGAGTACGACGATCGCGGCCTCCGGGTACAGCGCGGTGAGCGCGTCCCAGGCGGCGGTCACGGCGTCGCGGTAGCCCACCTCGCCCTGGGCGCGGTCGTTGATGGAGCCCTGCACGATCACCAGGTCGGGGTCGATCGCGGGGTCGAGGGCGGCGATCCGCTCCCCGAACGTGGGGCCGTCGAGCCCCGGCTTGAGGTAGCCGCTGCCGCGCACGCCGTTGACGACCGTGTGCCCGTGGACCAGGTCGGCGAGCACGTACGCGTACCCGAGCGTGGGATCCGTGGCCGCCGAGCCGTAGGTCCACGAGTCGCCGAAGACCAGCACGGTGGGGTCGTCGGGGAGCGTGAGGGGAGCCGGAGCGATGGCCGCGGTGGCGGTGTCGTCACCGGCGGCGACGGGCGCGGCGGAGGGAGCGGGAGTCCACGGCCGCCACACACCCAGAACGCCCGCCGTGACGGCGAGCACCAGTGCGGTGGCGACCCCGGCGGCACGCAGTCGGCGGCGGGTGGCGGGGGCCTTCATGGCATGAGAGTAGATCACGGTCGGCCGAACGCAAATTCGGCGCGACGCACGGGGGCGGAGATCGCCCGTCCGCGCCCGTAAACTGGGGAGTCTATGAACCCCGAAACGCTCGCCTCCGCCATCCTCGCCGTCCTCGCACCGATCGCCGAGGCTCGACGTCCCGGCGAGCCGCTCGGGGTCACCGCCGCCGACGTGGTGCTGGAGCGTCCGCGCAACCGCGACCACGGCGACTGGGCCTCCAACATCGCGATGCGCCTGGCGAAGCCGCTCGGCACCAACCCGCGCGAGCTGGCGCAGGAGATCGCCGACGGACTCGTCCGCGTCGACGGGGTCGCGAGCGCCGAGGTCGCCGGTCCCGGGTTCCTCAACATCCGTCTCGACGCGGCCGCGGCCGGCGCGCTCGCGAAGGTCATCGTCGACGCCGGTCCCGCGTACGGCACCAACTCCTCGCAGGAGGGCGTGAGCGTCAACGTCGAGTTCGTCTCGGCCAACCCCACGGGTCCGCTGCACATCGCGCACACGCGCTGGGCCGCCCTGGGCGACGCGATCGTGCGCCTGCTGCTGGCGAGCGGCGCCCACGCGGTGCGCGAGTACTACATCAACGACGCCGGCGTGCAGATGGACCGCTTCGCGGGCTCGGTGCTCGCCGCCGCGAAGGGCGAGCCGACCCCCGAGGGCGGCTACCCCGGCGAGTACATCACCACGCTCGCCGGCCGCGTGCTCGAGGCCCGCCCCGACCTGCTCGACCTCCCCGAGGCCGAGCAGCTCGACGTCGCCCGCGAGCTCGCGTACGAGTACCAGCTCGCCGAGATCACGCACTCGCTCGACCGCTTCAACGTGCCGTTCGACGTGTGGTTCTCCGAGCGCACGCTGCACGCGAAGGACGCGTCGGGCCTGAGCCTGATCGACCGTGCCGTCGACCGCCTCCGCGAGCAGGGGCACGTGTTCGACCAGGACGGCGCGGTGTGGGTGCGCACGACCGACTTCGGCGACGACAAGGACCGCGTGATCCGCCGCTCGAACGGCGAGTACACGTACTTCGCCGCCGATGCCGCGTACTACCTCGACAAGGGCGACCGCGGCTTCCGCGACAAGATCTACCTCCTCGGCGCCGACCACCACGGCTACGTGCACCGCCTCAAGGCGGTCGCCGGTGCCGCGGGGGAGGACCCGGAGAAGAACGTCGAGGTGCTGATCGGCCAGATGGTGTCGATCAACGGCGCCCGCCTGAGCAAGCGCGCGGGCAACATCATCGAGATGGACGACCTGCTCGACTGGCTCGGCACCGACGCGCTGCGCTACTCGCTGGAGCGCTCGCCCGCCGACTCGCCGCTCGACCTCGACCCCGAGCTGCTGCAGAAGCGCACCAACGACAACCCGGTGTTCTACGTGCAGTACGCCCACGCGCGCACGCACAACGTGGCCCGCAACGCCGCCGACTCCGGTGTCGACCGCTCCGAGTTCGCGCCGGAGACGCTGACGCACGAGAGCGAGGCCGCCCTGCTGGGCGCGCTGCAGGAGTTCCCGCGCATCGTGGCGTTCGCCGCTCAGGTGCGCGAACCCCACCGCGTGGCCCGCTACCTGGAGGAGCTCGCGGGCCTGTACCACCGCTGGTACGACAACTGCCGCGTGATCCCGCTCAGCGACGACCCGGTCGAGAGCGTGCACCGCACCCGCCTGTGGCTGAACGACGCCGCCGGTCAGGTGTTCCGCAACGGCCTCGGGCTGCTGGGCGTCTCGGCTCCCGAGCGCATGTGACCGGCCGCCCGTGCGGCAGGATGACACCATGAGCGACGACAACCACACGCTGCCGTACCCCGAGCCGTCGCGGGAGCACCCGACGCTGGTGATCCCCGACGCGGCGGCGCCGCAGCCGGAGAAGGCCAGGCGACGGCCGCGGTGGCCGTGGGTCGTGCTGATCGTGGTCATGGTGCTCGCGGTGCTCGTCGTGGCGGCGGAGCTCATCGCCCGCGCCGTGCTTCCCGGCGTGGTGCGGTCGATCGTGATCGAGCAGCTCGACCTCCCGGCGGATCAGCAGCTCGACGTGGAGACCACGGGTCTGCTCCTGCCGCAGCTCATCGGCGGACGCCTCGACACGTTGCACCTGTCCACCGACGCGGTGACCCTGGAGGGCATCACCGGCGCGGCCGACGTGACCGCGACCGGCGTGCCCCTGCGCGGCGGCGACCTCGGCGGCGCCGACGGCACGATCCGCATCGACCAGGAGCAGTTCACGGCGCTGCTGGCCACGACCGACCTCCCGGTGGATTCCGTCGAGCTGGACGAGCCGAATGCCACGCTGGGCGGCTCCTTCGACGTGCTGGGCACCGCGGTGCCGGTGTCGATCACGCTCACCCCGGGCGCGGTCGACGGCGATCTGGAGCTGACCCCCGTGGCGGCGAGCGTCGGCGGGATCGACATCGACCTGTCCCGCGTCGGCTCGTCCCTGGGCGGACTGGGCGAGGGCCTCACGGAGCCGCGTCGCGTCTGCATCGCGGATCAGCTGCCGGCCGGGCTCACCCTCACCGGGCTGCAGATCTCCGGTGATGCCGCCGTGATCGACGTGGATGTCGACGGAGCGATCGTCACCGACGAGGCGCTGCAGGAGAAGGGCACCTGCCCGCGCTGACCGGCTACCCGGCCTCGGCGCGCGGTCCGTCCATCCGGGCCCGCAGGAGCTCGGCGAGCCACTGCGGCCGCTGCAGCGGGATGCCGTGGCCACAGCCGTCGACCGTGACCAGCGTGCTGCTGGGGAGCGCACGGTGCAGTGCCGCGGCGGAACGGTGCATGAGCTTCTTCTCGTTCTGTCCGACGAGGACGAGCGCCGAGCCGGGGAACTGCGACCACGCGGGCGGCGGCGCGAAGCGCAGGTTCTCCGCCACCGCGGTCACCAGGGTCTCGCGCGAGATGCCGGCCGAGGTGCGCAGGTAGGCGGGGAGCAGGTCGTCGGGCACGAACAGCTCCCGCGCCTGCAGCCGGGCGAAGCGCTCGTTCTTCGCCAGCCCGGCGGTCGTCCGCAGGAGCGCGAGGGTCGGGCCGATCGCGCGCGCCGGTTCCGCCTGGGCGCTGACCACCACCGCGTCGGAGACCAGGTCGGGGCGCTGCGCCGCGAGCAGCACGGTCAACTGCGCGCCGAGCGAGAACCCGACCACGGTCGCGGGGGCGGACTCGTGCTCCAGGAGCCGGGCGAGTGCGTCGACGGTCGCGGCGTGCGACTCGTACGGCTCGGTCGCACTCGCGCCGTGGCCGGGCAGGTCGGGCACGATCACCCGGTGGTCCGCGCCGAGCCGGGCGCGCACCGGGTCCCACATCCACCCGGCGACCCCGCCACCGTGCAGCAGGAGTAGGGGTCGTGTGCCGGTCGGGCCGGAAGTCTCGTGGTGCACGTCACTGCCTCTCGAACGTGGCCGCCATGCGGCCGATGGTGTCGATCGTGCTCTCCAGTCGATCGCGATTGAGGGGGCCGAGCAGCCGCGCGGCCGACAGCAGGCCGAGCGTGGCGCTCGACAGGGCGAGGGCGAGCGACTCCGGCGCCACGTCGGCGACGACGAGCCCGCGTCGCTGCAGGTCGTGCACCCACGCGATCACGCGCTCGTGTCGTTCCCGGTACCGTCCGTCCTGCTCCTCCGCGACGTGCGCCCCGAGCACGCCGGTGTCGTCGAGGAACGCCGCGGTCATCAGCTCGTCGTCGAGCAGCGCGCGGGCGGTCGCACGATATGCGGCGGCGAGCGAGGGGTGCGCGCCGAGCTCCTGCTCCACGCGCGCGGCGATGCGGGCGTTGCCGCGCTGCAGCAGGGCGTCGCGCACGTCGCGCTTCGACGTGAACTCCCGGTACACGGCACCCTTCGCGATCCCCGCGTCCTCCGCGACCGCGGCGATGCTCATGGCGTCGAAGCCGCGGGCGAGCACGAGCCGCTCGGCCGCGTCGAGGATGCGGTCGCGGCGGTGGGGGATGAGCGGTCTAGGCATCCGCCCGCCCGTCGAGGTGTTCGAGCAGCGCCGCGGTGACGACGTCGGGACGATCGCGCTGCACCCAGTGACCGGCGCCGGGGACCACGACCAGACGGGCGTCGGGCAGCAGGCGCGCGGCGGTGCGGATGCGGTCGAGGGGCACACCGGAGTCGCGGTCGCCGTGCACCAGCAGCGTCGGCGTGTGCACGGACGGCAGCCGGTCGGTGTACACCGTGCGCAGTCGGTTCCACCGCACCTGGTCGCGCTGCCACTCGCCGAACGTCGCGAGCCCGGTGCCGGTGGCGGCCTCGGCGAGCACGGCATCGACGAGCTCGGGCGTGCGCGCCTCGGGGCTGCGCACCAGGTCGGCGAGACCCTTCTCCATCGCGGTGGCGTTGCGCGCGTACGAGCGCGTCATCGCGGAGAGCAGGCCGGAGCGCAGCAGCAGGAAGGTGGAGAAGTGGGTGAGGGCGCCGAGCGGACCGTCGGCCAGCCGCGGCATCAGCCCGTAGCCGCCGAGCAGGGCGGCCGCGCGTGCTTGCCCGGGGCGGTCGAGGAGGTGCCCGACGGTCAGACCACCGCCGAGGGAGAGCCCGGCGACGGCGTAGTCGCTCAGGCGCAGCGCGTCGACGAGCTCGCCCACGTACTGCACCAGCCGCTCCTGCGTGAGCCTCCACTCCGGACGGGGACTGCGCCCGAAGCCGGGGTGGTCCGGCGCGAGGACCCGGTGCCCGGCGGCGGCGAGCTGCGGGCCGATGCCGCCCCAGGAGAGCTCGGCGCTGTCGGCTCCGCCGCCGTGCAGCAGCAGGAGGGGCGAGCCGGATTCGTGCGTCGGGGTCCATTCGCAC
Source organism: Microbacterium sp. NPDC055502 (assembly GCF_053643635.1). Lineage (NCBI taxonomy): Bacteria > Bacillati > Actinomycetota > Actinomycetes > Micrococcales > Microbacteriaceae > Microbacterium > Microbacterium sp. NPDC055502. Next base: position 244,511 of record NZ_JBSHKJ010000002.1, read on the forward strand.
AGCGAGACCTCGGCGCCGGGGAGGGTGATGCGCGTCCGCGTGGGAGTCATGCGTGTCCTCTCGTTGTGACCAAACTAGCAGTTCTGGTCACAACGAGGGTCGCGCGGTCAGCGGTCCTCGTGTGCGGCGCCGGTCCCGGCCTCCTCTGCGGCGGCGCGCTGGGCCTCGCGCAGCTCCGCGGTCGCCACCTGCACGTCCACCTCGGCGCGCTGCAGCCGGCGTTGCACGAACGTCCGAGCGCCGAACCGCTCGTGCAGCCGGTCCTTGCGCTCCTCCTCGGCGGTGACGATGTACGCGCAGGCCACCAGGATCACCTGCGTCGACAGGTTGAGCCAGATCAGCAGGGCCAGCAGCGAGGCGAACGACGCCAGCAGCGGGTTGCTCGTGGCACCGCCCACGAACAGGCCGGACAGCTCCTGCAGCACGATGAGACCGAATGCCCCGAGCAGCGCCCCCGCCCACAGCGACCGCGCCGCGGGGCGCACCCCGGACAGCAGGAGGAACGCGCCGACGATGAGCGCGGCGTCGAGCGCGAACACCACCACGAGCGACAGCAGCCGCACCGTCACGGCGACCGCGGGGGAGTCCGACGGCAGACCGAGGACGTCCGCGACCCACGTGGCGCCGAGCTGCCCGATGAACGTCAGCGCGGCCGCGAGCACGAATGCCACGCCGATGCCGAGTCCGAGGAGCAGGTTGCGCACGATCACCCAGATCCACAGGATGTCGGACTGCACGGTCCCGGCGATCACGCGGATGGCGGTGCGCAGCGAGCCGATGGCCCCGAGCGCCGCGCCGATCAGCGCGACCAGGGAGACCAGCCCGGCGACGGAGAGCGACGCCGGGGCGCGGAGGTCCTTCGCATCGATCACGCCGTCGTCGCCGATCAGTCCCGGCACGGCGGCCTGCACCGCGTCGATGATCGCGCGCCACGCGTCGGGGTTGCCCGCGAGCCACAGCGCCGCGATCGAGAATCCGAGCAGCACGCCAGCGAACACGCTGAACAGTGCACGGTAGGTGACGCTGTCGGCCAGCATCGGGCCGCGGCGCTCGGAGTACAGCAGGGCCGCGCGGACGGGGCGACGCGCGAGGGCCCAGGCGATGACGGGTCCTGTGATGCGCGCGACGAGTCCGGGCCGCGACGGCCCGTCGGATCGGGTGTGAGCGTCTGTTGCGTCGGTGTCTGCCACGCCCCCACCCTAAGAGAGCCGCGACGGGGTCCCCAGGGGCTTGACGCGGGCTGTCACCGTGCGCAGGCGGATCGGGGCGTTGCCCTAGAATCGGGGGCAACTCGATGTGCGCCCTCCGCCCGAGACCCGACCCACGATTGGTGCTCCGTGCTTGCTCCTGCCGACTCGCTCGCCCCGGAATGGCTCCTCGTCCCCGATGACCCGAACGATCTCGCGAGCGGTGTGTGGCCGGCGTCGGCCCGCCGTGACGACGACGGAGCCCTCGTGCTCGCCGGTGTGCGCGCCACCGAGCTCGCCCGCACCTACGGCACCCCGGTCCTGGTGCTCGACGAGGACGAGGTCCGCACCAGGGCGCGCGCCTTCCGGGTGGCGTTCGACCGGGCCGCGGCGGAGCACGGCACCACGGCGCAGGTGTACTACGCGGGCAAGGCGTTCCTGAGCACGACCGTCGCCCGGTGGGTCGTCGACGAGGGGCTCCGCGTCGACGTGTGCACGGGCGGCGAGCTCGCGGTGGCCCTGGCCGCCGGTGTCGCGCCCGCGTCGCTCGGCTTCCACGGCAACAACAAGTCGGTCGCCGAGCTGGAGCGCGCGGTGCAGGTGGGCGTCGGCACGATCGTGGTCGACAGCGCGATCGAGATCGAGCGGCTGGCTGCGATCACGGCCCGCACCGATGCGGTGCAGCGGGTCATGGTGCGCGTCATCAGCGGCGTGCACGCCGAGACCCACGACTTCCTCGCCACCGCCCACGAAGACCAGAAGTTCGGCTTCCCCCTCGCCGAGGCGGAGGTCGCCGTCGCCCGCATCCGCGAGATCCCCGGGCTGGAGTTCGCCGGTCTGCACTGTCACATCGGTTCGCAGATCTTCGGCGTCGCCGGGTTCCGCGAGTCGGCGTCGCGCGTGCTCGAGCTGCATGCGGCGCTCCTGGAGCACGGACCCGTCCCGCAGCTCAACCTCGGCGGCGGCTTCGGCATCGCGTACACCCGGGTCGACGACCCCACGCCGATCGATGAGCTCGCTGCCGCCATCGTGGCCGCGGTCGCCGAGGGCTGCGCGGCCAGGGGCATCCCCGTGCCCGCGCTGTCGTTCGAGCCGGGCAGGGCCATCATCGGCACGGCCGGAGTGACCCTGTACGAGGTCGGCACCACGAAGGACGTGACGATCGCCTCCGGGGCGACCCGCCGCTACGTCAGCGTGGACGGCGGGATGAGCGACAACGCCCGCACCGCCCTGTACGGCGCCAGCTACTCGGCGCGGCTGGCGTCGCGCACGGGGGAGGGCGAGCCGCAGCTGAGCCGCGTCGTCGGCAAGCACTGCGAGTCGGGCGACATCGTGGTCGACCACGAGTACCTTCCCGCCGACCTCGCACCGGGCGACCTGCTGGCCGTTCCGGCGACGGGCGCCTACTGCGCCTCGCTGTCGAGCAACTACAACCACGTCCCGCGACCGCCGATCGTGGCGGTGCGCGACGGCCGTTCGCGGGTGATCGTCCGCGGCGAGACCGTCGACGACCTGCTGGCCCGCGATGCGGGCATCGACGGGGCCGACGCCCCCGAGGGAGACCGATGACCCACCCCCTGAAGGAGCACGCATGACTGACTACCGACGACTTCGCGTGGCGCTGCTGGGCGCCGGAGCGGTCGGCTCCCAGGTGGCGGCGCTGCTGCTGCGTCACGGCGACGAGCTCGCCGATCGCGCGGGAGCCGCCCTCGAGCTCGCGGGCATCGCGGTGCGCGATGTGGACGCCCCGCGCGACGTGGAGCTGCCGAAGGAGCTGTTCACGACCGACGCCGAGTCGCTCATCCTCGGCGCCGACATCGTGATCGAGCTGATCGGCGGGATCGAGCCGGCGCGCTCCAACATCCTGCAGGCGATCGGCTCCGGTGCCGACGTCGTCACCGCGAACAAGGCGCTGCTGGCGACGCACGGGCCCGAGCTGTTCGAGGCGGCCGACCGCGTGGGCGCCTCGGTGTACTACGAGGCCGCCGCGGCCGGTGCCATCCCGATCATCCGGCCGCTGCGCGACTCGCTCGCGGGCGACCGCGTGGTGCGGATCATGGGCATCGTGAACGGCACCACGAACTACATCCTCGACCGGATGGACACCGAGGGGGCCGACTTCGCCGACGTGCTCGCCGATGCGCAGCGCCTGGGATACGCCGAAGCCGACCCCACCGCCGACGTCGAGGGCTACGACGCGGCGCAGAAGGCCGCGATCCTCGCGAGCCTCGCCTTCCACACCGCCGTCCCGCTCGACGCGGTGCACCGCGAGGGCATCACCTCGATCACGGCGTCGATGATCGAGGAGGCGCGCGCGGCGGGCTTCGTGATCAAGCTGCTCGCGGTGTGCGAGCGCATCGAGGCGAACGGTGCCGAGTCGATCTCGGTGCGCGTGTATCCGGCGCTGGTCCCCGCGACCCACCCGCTGGCCTCCGTGCACGGCGCGAACAACGCCGTGTTCGTCGAGGCGGAGGCCGCCGGCTCGCTCATGTTCTACGGCGCGGGCGCCGGCGGCGTGCAGACGGCCTCTGCCGTGCTGGGCGACGTGGTCTCGGCCGCGCGGCGCCACATCGCCGGCGGCGTCGGGGTGGGGGAGTCGACCAGGGCGAACCTCCCCATCGTGCCGATCGGTCACGTCACCACCCGCTACCAGATCACGCTCGAGGTCTCCGATGCGCCGGGCGTGCTCGCGACGGTCGCGGGCATCCTCAGCGACGGCGGCGTCTCGGTCGCGACGGTCGTGCAGACCGTCGAGGGTGAGGACGAGCCGACCGCCCGCCTCATCATCGGCACGCACCGCGCGACGGAGCAGGCACTGAGCGACACGGTCGCGGTCCTCGCGGGCAGCGACGTCGTCGCCCGCGTCGTGTCCGTGCTGCGGGTGGAAGGCGAGTGAGCACCGTGGCCGCCCCGGCGCCGGAGGAGCAGCGTTCGATCCTCGGCCGCACGGTCGAGGTCACGGTGCCAGCGACCAGTGCCAACCTGGGCCCCGGCTTCGACACGCTCGGCCTGGCGCTCAGCGTGTACGACCACCTCGAGGTCACCGCCCTGCCGGCCGGACAGCTGGAGATCGAGGTCACGGGGTCGGGCGCGGACGACATCCCGCGCGATGCGTCGAACCTGATCGTCCGCACGGTCGCCTACGTGTTCCAGGACGTCGGGCGCCCGGTCCCCGGGCTGCGCATCGTCGCGGAGAACGGCGTGCCGCATGGCCGCGGACTCGGGTCGTCGGGTGCCGCTGTCGCCGCGGGCGTCCTGGCCGCGAAGGGTCTGCTGGCGGGCGACGTGGATCTGTCCGACACCGACCTGCTCCGTCTGGCGACCGAGATCGAGGGTCACCCCGACAACGTCGCCCCCGCGCTGTTCGGCGGGCTCACGATCGCGTGGATGGGCGAGCACGGTCCGCAGCACAAGAAGCTGCTCGTGCACCGGGGCGTCTCGCCGCTCGTGCTCGTCCCCGCCTACACGATGTCGACGTCGCAGGCGCGGTCGCTGCAGCCGCCGCACGTGTCGACGGCCGATGCGGTGTTCAACCTGTCGCGCTCCGCCCTGCTGGTCGCGGCGCTCATGCAGAGCCCTGAGCTGCTGCTCGATGCGACGGCCGACCGGCTGCACCAGGACTACCGCGCCGAGGCGATGCCCGAGACGCAGCGGCTCGTGCAGGCGCTGCGCGCGGCCGGGTTCGCCGCGGTCGTGTCGGGTGCGGGCCCCAGCGTGCTCGTGCTCGCCGACGGCCCGGGCAGCCGTCAGGACGCGGTGGAACTCGCCGATCGTGTGACCGACACCCCGTGGGAGGCGCTACTGCTCGCCGTCGACGTTCGTGGTGGTACAGTGGGGGATCGAGCGGAGGGCTCCACGTAACGTCGTGAATCTGGCCCCATTGCAACTCTTGCAAGACCCGCACGCAAACCCTTGAGGCACAAGTGCCGAGGCTGGCTGACGCCGAGCGTCAGCCCGTGCGATCGTGCGCAGCACCCGTTGTGCGCGTTCACGCTCATATCCCATGACCTATAAGGGAGTACTCGTGGAGAACCTCTCCGAGACCCAGAACGATCAGGCTGCTCCGGTGGCCGACGCCGTCCAGACCGCGGAGTCCGCGCCGGTGCGCAAGCGCGCTCCGCGCCGGGCGACCACGGCGACCGCCGCCGCGAAGGCCGAGAAGTCCGCCGAGGAGTCGGCCGCGGCACCCGCCGAGGCCGAGTCCGGCGAGGCAGCGCCCAAGGCGAAGGCCCCGCGCCGCTCGCGGGCGAAGAAGACCGATGCCGATGCCCCGGCCGCCGAGGCGACGGAGGCTCCCGCGGCGAGCGAGGCTCCGGCTGCCGCCGAGGCGCCCGCCGAGGCGCCCAAGACGGGTCGCGGTCGTCGCACCAAGAAGACCGAGGCCGAGGCGCCCGCCGCCGAGCAGGGCGAGGGCGCCGCCGCACCGGCATCCGCCGACGCCCCGAGCGGCGCCGCGGAGACCGCTCCGCAGGCTGACGACGCCAAGGGCGACGACACCCGCGCCGAGCGCCCCAAGAACAACGGTCGCGGCAACCGCCGTGCGGAGGCGGCCGAGGGCGGCGACGACGCCGGCCAGGATGCGCCGTCGAAGGACTCCTCCTCCGATGCCGACGGCGGCGAGGAGCAGGGCGGCCGTGGGCGCAGCCGGAGCCGCAACCGCAACCGTGGCCGCGGTCAGGGCGGCGGCGGCGGCCAGGAGCAGCAGCCCGCCGCGTCGGACGACGACCAGGCGAACGGCAACGGCCGCAACCGCCAGCGCAACAAGCGCCGCGGGGGCACGCCGGTCGACGAGTTCGAGACCGAGATCGGCGAGGACGACGTCCTGATCCCGATCGCGGGCATCCTCGACGTGCTCGACAACTACGCGTTCGTGCGCACCACCGGCTACCTCGCCGGCCCGAGCGACGTCTACGTCTCGCTCGGCCAGGTCAAGAAGTACAACCTGCGCAAGGGTGACGCCGTCGTCGGCTCCATCAAGCAGCCGCGCGAGGGCGAGCAGCAGGGGCGCCAGAAGTACAACGCGCTCGTGAAGGTCGACTCGATCAACGGCCTCTCGGTCGACGACGCCGCGACCCGCGTGGAGTTCGGCAAGCTCACGCCGCTCTACCCGCAGGAGCGCCTGCGCCTGGAGACCGCGCCCGAGAAGCTGACGCAGCGCATCATCGACCTCGTCGCGCCGATCGGCAAGGGCCAGCGCGGCCTGATCGTCGCGCCGCCCAAGGCCGGCAAGACGATCGTCCTGCAGCAGATCGCCAACGCGATCGCGCAGAACAACCCCGAGGTGCACCTGATGGTCGTGCTCGTCGACGAGCGCCCCGAAGAGGTCACCGACATGGAGCGCACCGTGAAGGGCGAGGTCATCGCCTCGACCTTCGACCGCCCCGCGGAAGACCACACCACGGTCGCCGAGCTCGCGATCGAGCGCGCCAAGCGCCTGGTCGAGCTGGGCCGCGACGTGGTCGTGCTGCTCGACTCCATCACGCGCCTCGGCCGTGCCTACAACCTGGCCGCCCCCGCGTCGGGTCGCGTGCTCACGGGTGGGGTCGACGCGTCGGCGCTGTACCCGCCGAAGCGCTTCTTCGGCGCCGCGCGCAACATCGAGAACGGCGGATCCCTCACGATCCTCGCCACCGCGCTCGTCGAGACCGGCTCCAAGATGGACGAGGTCATCTTCGAGGAGTTCAAGGGCACCGGCAACAGCGAGCTGCGGCTGTCGCGTGCTCTCGCCGACAAGCGCATCTTCCCGGCGGTCGACGTGAACGCGTCGAGCACCCGCCGCGAGGAGATGCTGCTCTCGGCCGACGAGGTCAAGATCACCTGGAAGCTGCGTCGCGCCCTCGCCGGCCTCGACCAGCAGCAGGCTCTCGAGGTCGTGCTCGGCAAGCTCAAGGAGACCCACTCCAACGTGGAGTTCCTGGTCCAGATGCAGAAGTCGATCCCGACGCTGCCCTCGGGCGCGCACGGGCACGACAACAACATCCGCTGAGACGCGACGTGTTCGAGTCCGTCCAGACTCTGATCGACGAGCATCGCCGGGTGCAGGAGGAGCTCTCCGACCCGGCGGTGCACGCCGACGCCGCCCGCGCCAAGCGCGTCAACCGCCGCTACGCCGAGCTGTCGCGCATCGTCGCGGCGCACGAGGCGTGGACGGCGGCGGTCGACGACCTGGAGGCGGCGAGGGAGCTGGCGCGCGAGGACGAGGCGTTCGCCGCCGAGGTCCCCGCGCTGGAGGAGGGCGTGCAGGCCGCGCAGGAACGCCTGCGCCGACTGCTCATCCCGCGCGACCCCGACGACGCCCGCGACGTGATCATGGAGATCAAGGCGGGGGAGGGCGGCGCTGAGTCGGCACTGTTCGCCGCCGACCTGCTGCGCATGTACATCCAGTACGCCGCGTCGAAGGGCTGGAAGACCGAGCTGCTGGAGCGCAACGAGTCCGACCTCGGCGGCTACAAGGATGTGCAGGTCGCGATCAAGGGCTCCTCGTCCGATCCGGCCCAGGGCGTGTGGGCGCACCTCAAGTACGAGGGCGGCGTGCACCGCGTGCAGCGGGTACCGGCGACGGAGTCCCAGGGCCGCATCCACACCTCCACCACCGGGGTGCTGGTGTTCCCGGAGGTCGATGAGCCGGAGGAGATCCATATCGACCAGAACGACCTGAAGATCGACGTGTTCCGCTCTTCGGGCCCCGGGGGGCAGTCCGTCAACACGACCGACTCGGCCGTGCGCATCACCCATGTGCCGACCGGCATCGTCGTGTCGATGCAGAACGAGAAGTCGCAGCTGCAGAACCGCGAGGCCGCGATGCGGGTGCTCCGTGCGCGGCTGCTGGCGAAGCAGCAGGAGGAGCTCGACGCGGCGGCCTCGGATGCGCGCAAGTCGCAGATCCGCGGCATGGACCGCTCCGAGCGGATCCGCACGTACAACTTCCCGGAGAACCGGATCGCCGACCACCGCACCGGCTTCAAGGCATACAACCTCGACCAGGTGATGGACGGCGCGCTCGACCCGATCATCGAGAGCGCGATCGCGGCCGATGAGGAGGCGCGGCTCGCCGCGGTGGGATCCGATTCCTGAGTGCGGCCTCTCGGTGCCGCTATGCTCGGCCCCGTGATCACCCTCCTGTTCCGCGCTCTCCTGTATCTGGTGTCGGCGGGCCTCGGTCTGCTCGCGGCCGACGTGCTGCTCGACGGTTTCCAGATCCAGTGGAGCCAGTGGTGGGGCTTCGTGGTGTGCATCCTCGTGTTCGCGGTGCTGCAGACGGTGCTGTCACCGTGGGTCAGCAGGCTCGCGGATCGCTACGCGCCGGTGCTGATGGGCGGCATCGGGATCGTATCGACCTTCATCGCGCTCCTGGTCGTCGTGCTGCTCCCGATCGGCGGTCTGCGCATCACCGACCTGACCGGCTGGCTGCTGGGGTCGGTGATCGTGTGGCTGGTCACGGCCGTCGGCAGCGTGCTGCTCCCGTGGCTGTTCCTGCGGCGCCGACTCGAGGCGCGCGGCGCGAGGCGTGCGCCTCGTGCCGGGCGTCAGATGGAGTAGTCGGGGGCGGTCAGCAGGGCCCTGGTGTCCTCGCCAGCGGTGCGCTGACGCGGCTTCGCCGGCACACCCACCAGCACGCTGTCCGCGGGGGCGTCCTTCGTGACGACCGCGTTCGCGCCGATGACGCAGCGGTCGCCGACGGTCACCGGGCCGAGGATCTTCGCGCCGGCTCCGACCGCGACGCCGTCGCCGAGCGTCGGGTGCCGCTTGCCGACGTCGCGGGTGCGTCCGCCCAGGGTGACCCCGTGGTACATCAGCACGTCGTCGCCGATCTCCGCGGTCTCGCCGATCACGATGCCCATGCCGTGGTCGATGAAGAAGCGCCTGCCGATGCGCGCGCCGGGGTGGATCTCCACGCCGGTGAGCCAGCGCGACAGCTGCGACCCCGCGCGGGCGAGCAGTCGCAGCCGTCGACGCCACAGCGCGTGCGAGACCCGGTGCGCCCAGATGGCGTGCAGGCCCGGGTAGAGCAGGGCCACTTCGAGCGACGTGCGCGCGGCGGGGTCGCGGAGGCGTGCGGCGGCGATGTCCTCGCGCATTCGCGCGATCAGTCCCATCGGCGGTCTCAGTCTTCGCGCAGGTCCTCGAACAGCGCGGTGGAGAGGTAGCGCTCACCGGTGTCGGGGATGATCACGACGATCGTCTTGCCGGCGTTCTCTGGTCGCGCGGCGACCGTCAGCGCGGCCGCGACCGCGGCACCGGACGACATGCCGACCAGCAGGCCCTCCTTCGCCGCGAGCTCGCGCGCGACCCGCAGCGACTCGTCGAACTCCGCCGTGATGATCTCGTCCAGCACCTCGCGGTCGAGCACGTCGGGGACGAAGTTCGGGCCGATGCCCTGGATCTTGTGGGGGCCGGGGTGCCCCTCGGTCAGCACGGGGGAGTCCTTGGGCTCGACGGCGATGACCTGCACGCCGGGCTTCGCCGCCTTGAGCGCCTGCCCGGTGCCGGTCACCGTGCCTCCCGTGCCGACGCCGGCGATGAAGATGTCGACCGCGCCGTCGGTGTCGCGGAGGATCTCCTGCGCCGTGGTCTCGCGGTGGATCTGCGGGTTGGCGGGGTTCTCGAACTGGCGGATCCAGATCGCGCCGGGGGTCTCGTCGACGATGCGCTTGACCTCTTCGATCGCCCCCTTCATGCCCTTCGTGGGGTCGGTGAGCACGATCTCGGCGCCGAACGCCTTGAGCAGCACCCGGCGCTCCTTCGACATCGACGCGGGCATCGTGAGGATCACGCGGTAGCCGCGGGCCGCGCCGACCATGGCGAGGGCGATGCCGGTGTTGCCGCTGGTGGACTCGACGATCGTGCCGCCCGGCTTCAGCTGTCCCGACGCCTCGGCCGCGTTGATCATGGCGATGCCGATGCGGTCCTTGACGCTGGAGGCCGGGTTGTAGAACTCGAGCTTCGCGAGCACGGTGGCCCCGAGTCCCTCGGTCACCCGGTTCAGGCGCACGAGCGGGGTGTTGCCGAAAGCGGTGGTGATGTCGGAGTGGATGCCGGGCATGGGTGAGGCCTTCCTTCACGGGTCGCTGCGGTTCCCAGACTACGGGAGCGGCCTGTCGGGGAGGGCAATGTGACGGGTGCGGGCGCTCTACGCTGGAGGCATGCCCGACTCCTCGCTCGCTGCCGTCGTGCGCGCCGCCGCGCAGAGCCTCGCCGATGCCGGTGTCCCCGACCCGCTCGTGGACGCGGAGCTCCTGGCCGCGCACGTGCTCGACCGGCGGCGGGGCGAGGTGCAGGCGGCGATCGTGCGGGGCGACCGCATCGACGAGGAGCAGCAGGCCGCGCTGACCCGCCTGGTGTCCCGTCGCGCCGGGCGGGAGCCGCTGCAGCACCTCACGGGTGTCGCGCCGTTCCGGCACCTGGAGCTGTCGGTGGGCCCCGGGGTGTTCATCCCGCGGCCGGAGACCGAGACCGTCGCCCAGTTCGCGATCGACGCCCTGCTGAACTCGGGCGAGGCCGCCCCGGTGGGCGTCGACCTGGGCACGGGCAGCGGCGCGATCGCCCTGGCGATGGCGACCGAGGTGCCGCACGCGCGGATCTTCGCCGCGGAGCTGTCGGAGGAGGCCCACGCCTGGGCGGCACGCAACGTCGCCGGCACCGGCAACCTCACGCTCGTGCTGTCCGACCTGGCCGAGGCGTTCCCCGAGCTCGACGGCACCGCCAGCGTGGTCATCTCGAATCCGCCGTACGTCCCCGATGCCGCGGTGCCGCGCGACCCCGAGGTGCGCCTGTTCGATCCGGCGCTCGCGCTGTACGGCGGCGCGGACGGGCTCGACGTCGTCCGCGTGCTGAGCGACCGGGCGCTGCGTCTGCTCCGCCCGGGGGGCGTGCTGGTGATCGAGCACGGGGAGCTGCAGGGCGCGGAGATCCGCGAGCTGCTCACGGCGGACGGCTGGCGCGCCGCGGCCACGCACCGCGATCTGACGCTGCGCGACCGTGCGACCACCGCGATCCGGCCCTGATCAGGGGTCTCCGAGCATCTCCGACGTCCGTCCCGCATAGAATCGAACCGTCATGTCCCCCATCTTCGACTGCCGCGACGAGGCGCAGCTGCTCGCCGGAATGCGCAACGCGCGCCAGGCGATCGGCCGCGGCGACCTCATCGTCATCCCCACCGACACCGTGTACGGCGTCGCCGCCGACGCGTTCTCGCCGACGGCGGTGCAGCGTCTGCTCGACGCGAAGGGTCGAGGGCGCGATCAGCCGCCGCCCGTGCTGATCGGCAGCAAGGAGACCCTGACGGCCCTGGCCGAGTCGGTTCCGGAGCCGGTGCAGCGCCTCGTCGACGCGTTCTGGCCCGGCGGGCTGACCATCGTGCTCCCCGCGCAGCCGTCGCTGGTGTGGGACCTGGGGGAGACCCAGGGGACCGTCGCCGTGCGCATGCCGGAGGGCCGGGTGGTCCTGGAGCTGCTGGCCGAGACCGGGCCGCTCGCCGTGTCCAGTGCGAACCTCACGGGACGGGACGCGGCGATCTCCGCGCTCGACGCCGAGAAGATGCTCGGCGACAGCGTGGCGGTGTACCTCGCCGACGGCATGAGCGCGAACGGCATCGCCTCGACCATCGTCGACGCGACCTCGCTCGTGCGTCGCGGCGCCGACGACGGCGAGGGGGTCGTGCGGATCCTGCGGCACGGCGTCGTCACGCGCGAGCAGCTGCACGAGGTCCTGGGCGAGCTGCTCGAGCCGGAGCAGCAGCAGGAGCAGGACGGGGATTCGTGAAGCAGTACCTCTTCACGATCATCGTCACCGCCGCCATCACCTTCGTGCTGACGTGGGCGGTGTGGCGGCTGAGCCTCCGCTTCAAGCTGTACCCGGGCATCCGCGAGCGCGACGTGCACACCACGCCCACCCCGCGGCTGGGCGGCGTGGCCATCTTCCTCGGCATCGTCGCGGCGTTCGCGGTGTCGGCCGCCAACCCGTTCTTCCAGAGCATCTGGACGCCTCCGCAGACCATGTGGGCGATCCTCGCGGCCTCGCTGCTGATCGCGGTGATCGGCGTCGTCGACGACCTGTGGGACCTCGACTGGATGATCAAGCTCGGTGCGCAGTTCCTGGCCGCAGGCATCATCACCGTGGGCGGGGGACTGCAGATCCTGTCGCTGCCCTTCGGCGACCTGATCGTGGTGTCGAGCTGGCTGAGCATCACCATCACGATGTTCGCGATCGTGATCGTGATGAACGCGGTCAACTTCATCGACGGGCTGGACGGCCTGGTCGCCGGCGTGTGCCTGATCTCGAACGGCGTGTTCTTCGCGTACTCCTACATCTTCACGCGCGACTCCGGCGCCTCCAGCTACTTCAACCTCTCCACGTTCCTCGCGGCGGTGCTGATCGGGGCGTGCCTGGGCTTCCTCCCGCTGAATTGGAGCCCGGCGAAGCTCTTCATGGGCGACTCCGGTGCGCTGGTGCTCGGCCTGCTCATGGCGACGTCCGCGATCGCGATCACCGGGCAGATGGATCCGTCGGCGCTGGAGCCGGATCGCCTCGGCCGGTCGCAGCTCGTCGGCGCGTTCCTGCCGATCCTGCTGCCGCTGCTGGTCGTGCTGCTGCCGCTGCTCGACTTCGGGCTCGCGGTGCTGCGGCGGATGAGCGCGGGCCGGTCGCCGTTCTCGCCCGACCGCAAGCACCTGCACCACCGGATGCTCGACCTCGGCCACCGCGACCGCGACGCCGTCCTCATCTTCTACGCGTGGACGGCTGTGATCTCCCTCGCCGTCCTCCTCATGTACGTCGGTGCGCGAGAGGACTGGCCCGGCCAGTACCTTCCCGGTGTCGGCTTCGGCGTGGTCGGCATCGCCGCCTGCCTCGTCATCACCCTGAGTCCCACCCGCCGCCGCAAGGCGCCGGCGGCCGCTGAACCCGACCCGACCCCCGTGGAGCCCCGATGAGCCCGAGTCCCGTTTCCAGCACGCCGATCCTGCGTCGCACCCTCGTCTGGTCGGCGGTGGCGACCGTCGTGCTGGCGCTGCTCGCCGGCGGCATCGGCTTCGCCGTCGCCCAGGGGGAGGGGCTGGTCAGCGGCCTGCTCGGCGTGCTGCTGGCGGCGCTGTTCCTCGCGATCACGGGTATCAGCATCCTGATCGCGAACCGGTGGTACGGCGACCCGCTGTACGTGCAGCTGTTCTTCGCGATCGTCCTGGGCGGCTGGCTGCTCAAGCTCGGCGTGTTCGTGCTGGTGATGATCCTGCTGTCGGGGCAGCCGTGGCTCGACCCGATGGTGTTCTTCCTCTCGATCGTCGCGGGGGTGGTGATGTCGCTGGTGATCGACGTGGTGGTGCTCACCCAGATGCGCCTGCCGAACGTGAGCGACACCACGCTGCCGACCGAGGTGCCGGAGGACCGCGCGCCCGGCGCCGCGAACGGCGGCTCCACCGGCCCGGCGGACGACGCTCCGCGGTCTTAGGGCACCCTTGGATTCTGATAGTGTTGGGGAGTGCCCGCCGCTCGCCCGCGAGCGCTTGCGCTTGAAGCACACCGACCATCGTCGCCCCGGTTCTGACCGGTGCCCCGAAGCTGGAGCCCGCGCTGTTTAATCTTGCTGCGACCCTGACCCCCCGACTCGCGTCTTCCGATGGCGAGTTCCACGGCCCTTCGATCGACGAGTTCTTCCCGCCGATCCTCTTCCAGGTCGGGCCTCTGCCGGTGACCCGCATCCAGTTGATCCAGCTCCTCTCGGTGATCGCCGTGGTCCTGATCCTCTGGCTGGGCACGCGCCGTATGAAGGTCGTGCCGGGGCGGTTCCAGAGCCTGGTCGAGATGGGCCTCGGCTTCGTCCGCGGCGGCATCGCGCACGACCTCCTCGGCCGCAAGGACGGCGACCGGTTCCTGCCGATCCTCACCACGATCTTCTTCATGGTGCTGTTCATGAACGTCACGGGCATCATCCCGGGGTTGAACATGCCGGGCACCGCGATCATCGCCGTCCCGCTCACCCTCGCCGTGGTCAGCTACGTCACCTTCATCTACGCCGGCATCAAGAAGAGCCCGAAGAACTTCTTCAAGAACGCGCTCTTCCCGTCGGGTGTGCCGTGGCCGGTCTACTTCATCGTCACGCCGATCGAGCTCATCTCGACGTTCATCATCCGCCCGGTGACCCTCACCCTGCGACTGCTGATGAACCTGGTCGTCGGCCACATGATCCTGGTGCTGTGCTTCGCGGCCACCCAGTTCTTCTTCTTCACCGCGGGTGGCGGCTGGGCCGTCCTCGGTATCGGAACCCTCGCCTTCGGCGGCGCCTTCACTCTCTTCGAGATCCTGGTGGCCGTCCTGCAGGCCTACGTCTTCACCGTCCTCACCGCGGTCTACATCCAGCTCGCGGTCGCAGAAGAGCACTGAGCGGGCGGGCAACAGCCCTCCCACCCAACGAAAGGAAAAACCCGTGGACGCAACTACGGTTCTCGCTGAAATCAACGGCCACCTCGCGGCGGTCGGCTACGGCCTCGCAGCCATCGGTCCGGCCATCGGTGTGGGCATCGTCGTCGGCAAGACCATCGAGGGCGTCGCCCGTCAGCCCGAGCTGGCCGGTCGCCTGCAGGTCCTCATGTGGATCGGTATCGCCTTCACCGAGGCGCTTGCGTTCGTCGGCATCGCCGTCGGATTCATCCCCTTCCCGTAATCCCCACCGACTTCTGAAGGAGACAGGATGCTGAACGCTCTTGTCACGAACCTCGCGGCAGCGGAGGGGGAGTCCCCCAATCCGCTGCTCCCCGCGGGGTACGACATCATCTGGTCGGGCCTCTGGTTCCTCATCATCCTCGTCGTCGTGTGGAAGGTCGCCCTTCCCCGTCTGACGAAGATGCTCGACGAGCGGTCCGCCGCCATCGAGGGCAACATCGCCAAGGCCGATGAGGCGCAGAAGCAGGCGGAGGCCGCCCTCGAGGAGTACACCCGCCAGCTCGCCGAGGCGCGCACCGAGGCCGGGGAGATCCGCGAGGCCGCCCGTGAGGACGGCAAGAAGATCATCGCCGAGGCGAAGGAGACCGCAGCCAGCGAGGCTGCGCGTCTGACCGCCACCGCGCACTCGCAGATCGAGGCCGAGCGCCAGACGGCTCTCGTCTCCCTGCGCAGCGAGGTCGGCTCGCTCGCACTCGACCTCGCCGGTGGCGTGGTCGGCGAGACGCTGTCCGACGACGCTCGCGCGGCCGCCGTGGTCGACCGCTTCCTCGCCGATCTCGAAGCATCCGAGAAGGCGGCTCAGTAATGGGCAGCGCGACCGCTCAGGCACTCGCGGCATCCACTCAGGCGCTTGCCGCAGCGAAGGACGTCACCCTCGACACCGCGCGGGAGCTGTTCGTCGCCGCGCGCACCGTGGGCGATTCGTCTCAGCTGAGCGGCGCGCTGGCCGACCCGTCGGCGTCCGTGGAGTCGCGGAAGAACGTCGTCTCCGCGGTGTTCGGCGGGCTCTCGGCGGCGTCTCAGAGCGTTCTGAGCGCAGCCGTGGCGCAGCGCTGGTCGAGCGCCGACGAGCTCGTCGACGGCATCGAGGAACTCGCGATCCGGTCCGCCGCGATCGCCGAGCCCGGAGTCGACATCGAGGGTGAGCTCTTCGCCTTCGCCCGGCTCGTCGCCGCGAACCCGGAGCTCGAACTCGCTCTGGGTAGCCGCCTCGGGGGAGAGGACGCGAAGGGGGAGCTCGTCGAGCGCCTCCTCGACGGATCCTCCGCCGGCGCGGCCACCACGCTGATCGTCTCGTCCCTCGTGCGTCGTCCGCGCGAGCGGCGTGTCCGCCAGCTCCTGAGCAGGGCCATCCGCTTCGTGTCCGCCCAGCGCGGTCTCGTCGTGGCCACGGTGTACACCGCGACCCCGCTCAGCGATGCGCAGCGCACCCGTCTGAGCGACGCCCTCTCGCGTCGCTACGACGGCGAGGTCTCGCTCAACGTCGTCATCGATCCCGCCGTCGTCGGGGGTCTGCGCGTGCAGATCGCCGATGACGTCATCGACGGCAGCATCTCCGCACGACTCGCCGAC
This sequence comes from Microbacterium sp. NPDC055502, assembly GCF_053643635.1. Classification (NCBI taxonomy): domain Bacteria; kingdom Bacillati; phylum Actinomycetota; class Actinomycetes; order Micrococcales; family Microbacteriaceae; genus Microbacterium; species Microbacterium sp. NPDC055502. The sequence continues at coordinate 260,707 of NZ_JBSHKJ010000002.1, forward strand.
CTTCGCCAGAAGCTCGCGGGCTAACACGACTTCGCGCGGGGAACCGCGCACCCAGATACAAAGGGAAGACAATGGCAGAACTATCGATCAGCCCCGACGTCATCCGTGACGCGCTGAAGGACTTCGCCGCCGCATACGAGCCCACCGGCGCCGCTGCGACCGAGGTCGGCACCGTCATCGACGCCGCCGACGGCATCGCGCACGTCGAGGGTCTGCCCGGCGTGATGGCGAACGAGCTCGTCACGTTCGCGGACGGCACCAAGGGCCTGGCCCTGAACCTCGACGAGCACGAGATCGGCGTGGTCGTCCTCGGCGACTTCACCGGCATCGAGGCCGGCCAGGAGGTCACCCGCACGGGTGAGGTCCTCTCGGTCCCGGTCGGCGACGGCTACCTCGGCCGCGTGGTCGACCCGCTCGGCAACCCGATCGACGGTCTCGGCGCGATCGCGACCGAGGGTGTCCGCGAGCTCGAGCTCCAGGCCCCCGGCGTCATGCAGCGCAAGTCGGTGCACGAGCCGATGCAGACGGGCATCAAGGCGATCGACGCCATGATCCCGGTCGGCCGTGGTCAGCGTCAGCTCATCATCGGCGACCGCCAGACCGGCAAGACGGCGATCGCGCTCGACACGATCATCAACCAGAAGGCCAACTGGGAGTCCGGCGACGTCACCAAGCAGGTGCGCTGCATCTACGTCGCGATCGGCCAGAAGGGCTCGACGATCGCCTCGGTGAAGGGCGCGCTCGAGGAGGCCGGCGCCCTGGAGTACACCACGATCGTGGCCGCTCCCGCGTCCGACCCCGCCGGCTTCAAGTACCTGGCTCCGTACACCGGCTCGGCCATCGGCCAGCACTGGATGTACGGCGGCAAGCACGTCCTGATCATCTTCGACGACCTGTCGAAGCAGGCCGAGGCCTACCGCGCCGTGTCGCTGCTGCTCCGCCGTCCGCCGGGCCGCGAGGCGTACCCCGGCGACGTGTTCTACCTGCACTCGCGCCTGCTCGAGCGGTGCGCGAAGCTGTCCGACGAGCTGGGCGCCGGTTCGATGACGGGTCTTCCGATCATCGAGACGAAGGCCAACGACGTCTCGGCGTACATCCCGACCAACGTGATCTCGATCACCGACGGCCAGATCTTCCTCCAGTCCGACCTCTTCAACGCCAACCAGCGTCCGGCGGTCGACGTGGGTATCTCGGTCTCGCGAGTCGGTGGTGACGCCCAGGTCAAGTCGATCAAGAAGGTCTCCGGAACGCTGAAGCTGGAGCTGTCGCAGTACCGGTCCCTCGAGGCGTTCGCGATGTTCGCGTCCGACCTCGACCAGGCGTCGCGTCGTCAGCTCGAGCGCGGTGCCCGCCTGACCGAGCTGCTCAAGCAGCCGCAGTACTCGCCGTACCCCGTGGAGGAGCAGGTCGTCTCGATCTGGGCCGGCACGAACGGCAAGCTCGACAAGATCGAGGTCGAAGACGTGCTGCGCTTCGAGCGCGAGCTGCTCGACTACCTGCGCCGCAACACCAAGGTGCTCGACACGCTGCGCGAGACGAACGTGCTGGACGACGACACGGTCGCCGAGCTCGACAAGCAGACCGACAACTTCCTCCTGGAGTTCCAGGGCGGCAAGGGCCACGCCATCGGCGCCCCCGGCCACGAGGAGCACGCTGCGGCCGAGGCCGACGACGTCAACCAGGAGAAGATCGTCAAGGGTCGTCGCGCGTAATCGCGTGAGGTACTGATTCATGGGCGCTCAACTCAGGGTCTACAAGCAGAAGATCTCTTCTGCTCAGACGACCAAGAAGATCACGAAGGCGATGGAACTCATCGCGGCTTCGCGCATCCAGAAGGCGATGGCACGCGTCAAGGCGTCCACCCCCTTCGCGCGAGCCGTGACGAGGGCCGTGTCCGCCGTCGCGACGCACTCGAACGTCGACCACCCGCTCACGCGTGAGCCCGAGACGATCCGCCGCTCCGCGGTCGTGATCTTCTCGTCCGATCGCGGTCTCGCCGGTGCCTTCAACTCGCAGATCCTCCGTGAGGGTCTCGAGGTGGCGGAGCTGCTGCGCGAGCAGGGCAAGGAGCCGGTGTTCTACCTCATCGGACGCAAGGCGGTGGGCTACTTCCAGTTCCGTCGCATCGAGGCGGCCGCGGAGTGGACCGGCGACACCGACACCCCGTCCTTCCACACCGCGGAGGAGATCTCGCAGACGCTTCTCGAGGCCTTCAACCGCGGTGGCGAGGACGGCGGCGTCGACGAGATCACCCTCGTCTACAACCGCTTCGTCAGCATGATGACGCAGTCGCCGGAGTCCGTGCGCCTGCTGCCGCTGGAGATCGCGGAGGCCGACGACTCGGAGGCGGGCAGCACGGTCTACCCGCTGTACGAGTTCGAGCCGGATGCCGAGACGGTGCTCGACGCGATCCTGCCGGTGTACATCCAGAGCCGCGTCTTCAACGCCCTCCTGCAGTCGTCCGCCGCCAAGCAGGCGGCCACGCAGAAGGCGATGAAGTCGGCCAGCGACAACGCCGACAAGCTCATCACCGACTACACCCGTCTGCGCAACAACGCGCGTCAGGCGGAGATCACGCAGCAGATCGCGGAGATCGTCGGCGGCGCCGACGCCCTCTCGTCGAGCAAATAGACCATCAGGAAAGAGACGAAGAAATGACCACCACCGCCACGGCTGACCAGCCGGCGACCGCGGTCGTCGGGCGCGTCGCGCGCGTCAACGGTCCGGTTGTCGACATCGAGTTCCCGCACGACTCGATCCCCGACATCTACAACGCGCTGAAGACCACCATCGTGATCGGCGAGGAGTCGACCGAGATCACGCTCGAGGTCGCACAGCACCTCGGCGACGACCTGGTGCGCGCCATCGCCCTCAAGCCGACCGACGGCATCGTCCGCGGTCAGGAGGTGCGTGACACCGGTGAGGCCATCTCGGTCCCCGTCGGTGACATCACCAAGGGCAAGGTCTTCAACGTGATCGGCGAGGTCCTCAACGGCGAGCCCGGTGAGACCATCGAGGTCACGGAGCGCTGGCCCATCCACCGCAAGGCCCCGAACTTCGACCAGCTCGAGTCGAAGACCACGATGTTCGAGACGGGCATCAAGTCGATCGACCTCCTCACCCCGTACGTGCAGGGCGGAAAGATCGGTCTGTTCGGTGGCGCCGGCGTCGGCAAGACCGTCCTCATCCAGGAGATGATCCAGCGCGTCGCGCAGGACCACGGTGGTGTGTCGGTGTTCGCCGGTGTCGGTGAGCGCACCCGTGAGGGCAACGACCTCATCCACGAGATGGAGGAGGCGGGCGTCTTCGACAAGACCGCGCTCGTGTTCGGCCAGATGGACGAGCCGCCGGGGACGCGTCTGCGCGTCGCGCTCTCGGCTCTGACGATGGCGGAGTACTTCCGTGACGTGCAGAAGCAGGACGTGCTGCTCTTCATCGACAACATCTTCCGCTTCACGCAGGCCGGTTCCGAGGTCTCCACGCTGCTGGGCCGCATGCCCTCCGCCGTGGGGTACCAGCCGAACCTCGCCGACGAGATGGGCCTCCTGCAGGAGCGCATCACCTCGACGCGTGGTCACTCGATCACCTCGCTGCAGGCGATCTACGTGCCGGCCGACGACTACACCGACCCGGCTCCGGCCACGACCTTCGCGCACCTCGACGCGACGACCGAGCTCTCCCGTGAGATCGCGTCGAAGGGTCTGTACCCGGCCATCGACCCGCTGACCTCGACGTCGCGCATCATGGACCCCCGCTACCTGGGCGAGGACCACTACCGCGTGGCGACCACGGTCAAGCAGATCCTCCAGAAGAACAAGGAGCTGCAGGAGATCATCGCGATCCTCGGTGTCGACGAGCTCTCCGAGGAAGACAAGATCGTCGTGTCGCGCGCACGTCGCATCCAGCAGTTCCTCTCGCAGAACACCTACATGGCGAAGAAGTTCACGGGTGTCGAGGGTTCGACAGTTCCGCTCAAGGAGACCATCGAGTCGTTCGACGCGATCACCCGCGGTGACTTCGACCACGTCGCCGAGCAGGCCTTCTTCAACGTCGGTGGCATCTCCGACGTGGAGGAGCGCTGGGCGCAGATCCAGAAGGAGAACGCCTGATCATGGCGCTCAACGTCAGCCTCGTCTCCGCCGACGCGGAGGTCTGGACGGGTGAGGCGAGCCTCGTGGTCGCCAAGACCGTCGAGGGCGAGATCGGCTTCATGTCCGGTCACGAGCCGGTGCTGGCCATCCTCGCCGAGGGCCAGGTCCGGATCACCCAGACCGACGGCGCCAAGGTGCTCGCCAACGCGCAGGACGGCTTCCTCTCCATGGAGGGCGACGTTCTGACCATCGTGGCGGGCAACGCGGCTCTCATCGCCTGACAGTCCTGAACATCGCGTCCGCCTCGGCACCCTCGGGTGTCGAGGCGGACGCGTCTGCGTTACGAGGTGCCATGAAGATCCTGCTTCCGCCGTCCGAGACCAAGCGTCCCGGAGGCACGGGCGCGCCGCTCGACCTCGGTGTCCTGCCGCTGCCGCCTCTCGCTGAGCATCGCGCGGCCGTGCTCGACGCCCTGGTCGAGCTCGCGGCCGACGAGGAGGCCGCCCGCCGTGTTCTCAAACTGAGCGAGCGGCAGCTCGACGACATCGCGCACAACCGCGCTCTCCGCAGCGCGCCGACCATGCCGGCGATCGACCGCTACACCGGCGTGCTGTTCGACGCCCTCGACGCGGCCTCGCTCTCCCCGGCGTCACGGCGGTGGGCGGACGCCCACGTGTGGATCCAGAGCGCGCCGTTCGGTCCGGTCGGCGCGCTCGACCCGATCCCGACCTACCGCCTCGCCGCGGGAACGTCGCTCCCCGGGGTGCCGCCGCTCCGGCGTCACTGGGCGGAAGCCACGACCTCGGCGATCGCGGACGAGGCGCCGTCGTTCGTCCTCGACCTGCGCAGCGAGGCGTACGTGGGTCTCGGACCCGTGCCGGCATCGGTGCCCTCGGCGTATGTGCGCGTGGTCACCGAGCAGGGCAGAGCGCTGAACCACTTCAACAAGAAGTCGAAGGGCCTCCTGGTGCGTGCACTCGCGGAGGACCGACCGCGCATCGGCTCCCGCCGGGCACTGCTGCGGTGGGCGGAGGGGCGGGGCATCGTGCTGCGCGAGACCGACCATCCCGGCGAGCTGGAACTCGTCGTCGCGGAGTGAGACCGGTTCGCGGCGCGGGACGTCAGCGAGGGTCCTGCGCGCGGCGGCGGTGACGCGCTAGTGTAAGCAGCGCATCACCCGGGAATATCAGCCTTCTGGAGGGGAACCTTGGACGACTACTACGATTACGGCATCTCAGGCGGCGCACTCGTCGCGCTGACGCTGCTGTACACGATCCTGCCGCTCATCGTGTACGCGATCTACGCCTGGTTCTACATGAAGGTCTTCGAGAAGGCCGGTGTCCAGGGCAAGTGGCGCGCCTGGGTCCCGGTCTACAACTCGATGATCTTCTACAAGCTCGGCGACCTCAGCCCGTGGCTCGTGCTGTACCTCATCGGCGCCGGCGTGGTCGGGGCGATCATCCCGGTCCTGGGCTGGTTCCTCATCCTCCCGCTCGTCGGCATCGCCGGCCGTGTCCTCGACCTCATCGCCGCGTGGCGGGTCGGACTGAAGCTGCAGAAGGATGCGGTCTGGGTCATCCTGTACTTCTTCCTCCCGCCGGTGTGGCTGGGTATCAACGCCTTCGACAAGTCGCGGTGGAACCCCAACATCCAGCCCGCCTCGTGGGCCGGGAACGGCTTCCTCGGCGATCGCACGGTGTGGGACGGCATCCCGGTCCAGCCCTCCGCGACCGCGGCGCCGCAGGGGTACGGTGCCCCGCAGGGCTACGGTCAGCGGCCCCAGGGCTACCCGCAGCAGCCCCAGGGCTATGCGCCGCCGCAGCCCGGGTTCACGGCTCCGCCGGCTCCCGGCTACGCCCCGCCGGCCGCGCCCTCCGCCGCTCCCTCGACGAGCGCGCCTGTGCCGCCGACCACGCCGCCCGCTCCGCCCGCGGCTCCGCCGACCACGCCGCCGGCTCCGCCCGCGGCCCCGCCGGCCGCACCGCCGGCTCCTCCCACTACCCCGAACGATCCCACGCAGCCCCCTGCGTGACCGTCGTCGCGAAACCCCCGGCCCACCGCCGGGGGTTTCGTGGTGTGAACGGTGTTCTCGCGGGCGATGCGCCCGCTAACGTGGAGGTCATGGTCTTGTCGCAGCGCCCGATCGGCGTCTCCGTTCCGCTCTGCCCCTCGAAGGGCCCCGGTGCGAGCGAGGGGATCGTGTTCCACTACGATGTGTGAGTATCCTGCGACCGCCCTTTCCGCCGCAGGTCCATCGGAGGCAGCACGTGGCTGAGACGAAGACGCACACCGTCACGGTTGCGGGACGCCCGCTGCTGCTCTCGTGGTCGGGTGTCACGGATCAGGGCCGCCGCCGTGAGACCAACCAGGACGCGTTCCTCGCGGAGTTCCCCCTCTTCATCGTCGCCGACGGAATGGGCGGGCACGCGGGAGGCGAGATCGCAAGCCAAAGCACCGTGTCCCGCCTGCAGGCCGCGGTCGTCGCGGGCGACATCTCGCATCGCACGATCGAAGAGGCTCTCGCCCGCGCCGTCGACGACATCGCGGAGCACCCGGAGACCACCGACGAGGGAACCGGGACCACGCTCACGGGCGTCTACCTGGACGACGGCGGAGACCAGGCGCAGTGGGTCGCGCTGAACATCGGCGACTCGCGGGTCTATCTCCTGCGCGATGACCGGCTCGTGCAGGTGACCACGGACCACTCGGTGGTGCAGGAGCTGATCGCAGCGGGGAAGCTCAGCCCGGAGGAGGCCGAGGGCCACCCCTACAGCAACGTCATCACGCGCGCGGTGGGCGCCAGCGAGCTCACCGCTCCGGACTATGTCACCATCGACCTGCGTCCGGGCGACCGGTTCGTGATCTGCTCCGACGGACTCACCAAGGAGCTGACCGACTACGGCATCCAGCATTTCCTGCGGGAGAACTCCGATCCGGCCGCGTGCGTGGACGCCATGCTCGCTGCGGCTCTCGACAACGGTGGTCGCGACAACGTGACGCTCATCGTGTTGCAGGTGAGCGACCCCCAGTCCTCCTCCCCAGAGGGGGACACCGCGGAGTAGTCGCTCCGACGCTGTGGACAGCAGGCTCTCTGCTGTCACGGAGCGGTGCACTGGGGAGATGGACCCGTCTCCCCTCGTCATCCCTTCCGCGCCCGCGCCGCCGCGCCGTACCTCGCTGCCTTATCTCGCGGGAATCGTCCCGGTTGGGATGGGGGTGGCGCTGTGGCTCACCACAGGGTCGGTGCAGTCGCTGTGGTTCGCCGCACTCGGTCCCCTCATGATGCTCGCTTCGGTGGCCGACGCCGCGAGGACGCGACGGCACGATCGACGGCGTGAGGCGGACAGGGTGGAGGCCGAGTGGCGCGCGGTCGAGGATGCGCTCGCCCGTCGTCACGCCGAGGAGCGGGCCCAGCTCGAGTCGCGCCACCCGGACGTCGCCGCGTGCGTCGCAGAACCGCCGCTTCGTGGGACGGATCCGATCGCTGCCGACACCCAGCTGACCGTGGGTCGCGGTGTGCGTGTCAGCGCCGTGCGCACGACGGGTGGGGAGGGCGATCGAGCAGAGGCGTTCCGCGCGCGATGCGCCGAGCTCGATGACGCACCGGTCGTGGTGCGGCTCGGCGGCGGCGTCTGCGTCCGTGGCCAGGCCCCGGTCGCAGCCGCGGCGGCACGAGCTCTGGTCGCGCAGCTCTGCCTCCGCTTCGGGCCGGCGCAACTGGCGCTCGTCGGCGAGGAGCTGGCGTCGTCCGGCCTGACCACGGCGGCTCACGCGGTGCGGGCGCGCCGGGGGGCCTTCCGGGTGGGGTGGGGCACGCTCGGAGCGCCCGTCGCGGCAGATGCGGTGATCTGGACGGCGGCTCCCGACGCCGAGGTGCCGTCGGGGATCACGACCGTGCTCGACGTGGTCGAGCCGGGTGCCGCATCGCTGCGCACGCCGGAGGGCGTGACCGAGGTCGCGGTCGAGTGCCTGTCGCGACCGCAGGCAGAACTGGTCGCCTCGGCAACGGGCGAGCCGTCGGACACGCATGCGGAGCTCCCGCTCAGCGTGCCGCTGGCCGACGTGATCGTCTCAGAGGCAGGTGATGGTCTCGCGGTCGTGGTGGGCCGTGACGGCCGGGGTACCGACATCGCGGTCGATCTGGTGGAGCACGGACCGCACGCGATCGTCACCGGCATGACCGGGGCGGGAAAGAGCGAACTGCTCGTGACCTGGGTTGCGGCGATGTGTGCCGCGTACGGACCGGATCGGGTGACGTTCGTGCTGGCCGACTTCAAGGGTGGGACGGCGTTCGAGCCGCTTCGCGCTCTCCGCCAGGTGTCGGCGGTGATCACGGACCTCGACGACGAGGGTGCGCGCCGGGGTGTCTCGAGCCTGCGGGCGGAGATGCGACGACGGGAGGCCGCCCTCGCCGCGGCCGGCGTTCGAGACGTGTCAGAGGTCCACCTGCCACGCCTGGTGATCGTGGTCGACGAGTTCGCCGCCCTGCTCCTCGAGCACGCCGACCTCGGCGACGTGTTCATCGACATCGCTGCGCGCGGCCGCGCCCTGGGGATGCACCTGGTCCTCGGGACGCAGCGTGCGGGCGGCGTGATCCGTGACGCCCTGGCGGCGAACTGCCCGCTGCGGATCAGCCTGCGGGTCGCAGATCCCGCGGACAGCAGGGCCGTGATCGGGACGGACGGCGCGGCGCTGCTCGATGGGGGGGCGGAGGGGCGCGGCTGTGCGCTCGTGCGTCGACCGCAGGATGCGGAGCCGCAGCTCGTGCGCGTCGCGCTGACCGGTCCCGGAGACCTGCGGCGTGCAGCGACGCGCTGGAGCCAGGCGGCTCCGGCTGTCAGCCCTTGGCTCCCGCCGTTGCCGCGACGCATCGATCTCGCAGACCTTCGTGGCGCGGATCACGACGGCAGCGACGACGCCGGGGGACACGCGGTGGTGCTCGGTCTCGCCGACGACCCGCAACGACAGCGGCAGCCTCGGGAGCTTCTGCGTCCGGGGCGTGAGCGCGGGCTCGCCGTGCTCGGCGCTCCGGGCAGCGGACGCACGGCGCTCGTGCGCGCGGTGGCGGCCCAGCGCCATGATGCCCTGCTGTTCCCCTCCGATGCGGAAAGCGCGGTGGACCTGCTCGCGGCATGGGTCAGGGGTGACACGGAGATCCCCGAGCTCGTGCTGTGCGACGACATCGACGCGCTGCACGCCGAGCTCCCTGTCGAGTACGCACAGGAGTTCGCGCAGCGGTGGGAGCAGTCGCTGCGCCTGTCACCTTCGACGACCTGGATCCTCACGGCCGCACGGGCATCGGGTCCCTTGGGCCGTGTGCTCGACGCGCTGCCCCGTCGAGCGCTTCTACGCGCGGCGTCGCGCGTCGAGCACCTCGCAGCGGGTGGCGAGACGTCGGGGTTCGTGCGGGACCGACCGCCGGGACGCGCGGTGCTCGACGGGCGGGAGGTGCAGTTCGCCTGGGCGGACGAGCGGCCGAGGCAGTCCGCTGCCTCCTCGACGGAGATCTGGGCACCGGCGAGGCCGGTCGTGGCGCTGGTCACGGCGGGCGCGTCGGACGCGGTGGGCGCGCTCCGCGCGGCGCGCCCGGAGTGGGACGTGCGGACGGCCGGGAGCGACGTGCCGACGACCGCGAGCCCGTGCATCCTGATGGCCGACGCGGAGGGCTGGCAGCGGCAGTGGGCCCTGTGGCAGCAGATCCGCGCCGAGGGCGAGGTCCTGGTCCGCGCGGAGCGTCCGTCCGATCTGCGCCAGCTAGTCGGTGTGCGCGACCTCCCGCCGTTCGCCCGGCTGCATCAGGGGCGCGCGTGGTCGGTGGTGGGGGACCGCGCGCCGCGGCGGGTCGTCGTGCCGGGGCTCGGGTCGCGGTGAGGCTGGTGCGTCAGAGGCCGGCGCCGGGGCGGACCGTTCCCACGCGGGCACCGCCCCCGAGCACGTCGAGCGGGAGGGCCTCCGCGAGACCGGCCACGTCGGTGTCGCTCAGAGAGCCCGCGCGAGCCAGGAGGGTGGCGGCGACGATGGTGGACGCGCGCCCGGCGCCGTCGAGCATCTTCAGGGCCGCGGTCGTCCCGTCCGGCGCCACCATCACCATGACGCCCTCCGCGCCGCCCTTGGTGAAGACGCCGAGACGCTCGGTCGCGATGGTGTCGGGGCGGCCGGGCCCTTCGACGGTCCAGGGGTTCTCGCGCACCGCGCGGACGAGCGATCCGGCCACGCGGTGCAGCGCGAACGGCGAACGGTCGGACGCGGTGCCGATGCGGTGGATCGCGCGCGCGAGCCCGGTGAGGGTGAGCGCATGCACCGGAGCGCCGCAGCCGTCGATGGAGGTGTGCGCGATCTTCTCCCCGGTGAGGCGCTCGACGACCTCCCGGATGTGAGCCTGCAGCGGATGCGCGGGGTCGAGGTATCCCGCGGTCGGCCAGCCGGTGGCCACGCAGGCCCGCAGCATCGCGGCGTGCTTGCCCGAGCAGTTCATGCGGACGCGCGCCTCCTGGCCGTGTTCGCGCACCAGCTCGTCGCGGGTCGCGGAGTCGCCCGGCCAGGCCGGAGGGCACGCGAGGTCGTCTTCCGTCAGGCCCCCGGCGGTGAGGATGTCGCGCACCACTGCGGCGTGCCGGTCCGTGCCCGTGTGACTCGCCGTGGCGAGGGCGAGCTGTTCGCCCTCCAGCGGTGCGCCGGCGGTGATGCACGCCACCGCCTGCAGCGGCTTGAGACTCGACCGCGGGAGGATGAGTGCGTCGGCGTTGCCGTGTCGCGCGATCACCTCGCCGTCGGGCGAGAGCACCACCGCGGCGCCGGCGTGACGTGACTCGATGAATCCGCTCCGTTCGACGACGGCGAGCTCGACGGAATCCTGAACGGTGAGTGTCTCCAGCACTCCACCAGCCTAGTGCCGGTGGTCCCGCGGCCTCGGGGTCCCCGCGGAGGGTCGCGACGTCGGCGGCACCTGGCAGACTGAGCGCATGGCAGAGCACACCACGTCGCGTCCGCTCGGTGAACACCGCTACGCTCTCACAACTACGTGGACGGGCAACTCCGGCACCGGAACGAGCGGATACCGCGACTATCGCCGCGACGTCACCATCGAGATCGAGGGCAAGCCCGCGCTGCTGGCCTCGTCCGACAAGCCGTTCCGCGGAGACCCCTCCCGCTGGAACCCCGAAGACCTCCTGCTGGCCTCGCTCTCCGAGTGCCACCTGCTGTCGTATCTGCACGCCTGCGTCACCGCCGGCGTCGTGGTCGTCTCCTACCGCGACAGCGCGCGCGGGCTGATGCGCGAGAACGGGGCAGGAGGGGGATCATTCGTCGAGGTGACGCTCTCCCCGGAGGTCGTGGTCGCCGATCCGTCCATGATCGAGGCGGCAGAGCGGGCGCACGCCCAGGCGAACGAGTGGTGCTTCATCGCGAACTCGGTCAACTTCCCGGTGCGGCACGAGGCCACGGTCACCGCGAGCGCGTGACCCCCGCGGCGGAGGGGCAACCGCTGTTGGACTCCTCGCCCGGGAGGGGACACGTGGTCGCCGCTACCGGGAGGGTCCGGGGTTCACGCTCAGCGCTACTCAGCGGCGCTCGTGCGGGAGCGCCTGCTTGATCTTCTCGATGGTGCCCTGGGCCGGAGCCTCGTTGTAGGTGCCCGCCAGTTCCTGACCGGACAGGGCATGGATCGCGGCCATGATCTCGTCGGTCGCGAGCCGCCGTGCGCGTCCGCTGGTAGCGGGTCCGTGGGGGGACAGGTCGAGCGGCTCGCCGAACCGCACCGTCACGCGTTCGGAGAGCGTCGGCATCTTCGCGCCCACCGGCATCACCTTGTCGGTGCCGATGAGTCCCACCGGGACCACCGGTGCGCCCGTCTGCAGGGCCAGGAACGCCACGCCCGTCCGGCCCTTGTACAGGCGACCGTCGGTGGAACGGGTCCCCTCGGGGTACAGCGCGACCGCGAGGCCCTCCTCGAGCAGCTGCCGCTGCAGATCGAGCGCGTCGAGTGCTGCCTGACCAGCGCCGCGCCGGACGGGGATCGCGCCGATCGCCTCGAAGAAGGTCTTGGTGAGGCGGCCGCTGAATCCGGTCCCCTCGAAGTAGCTCGACTTCGCAAGGAAGTGCACGGGTCGCGGTGCCGCGACCGGGATGGCGATCGAGTCGATGAACGACAGGTGGTTGCTCGCGAAGATCACCGGACCGGTGGTGGGGACGTTCTCGCGGCCCTCGATGCGGGGACGGTAGATCAGCCGCGCGAGCGGGGCGATCAGGCTGCGACCGAGCGCGTACGTGAAGCCCGCATGGCGCGGCTTCGGCGTGTCCTCTGAGGCGGGTTCGGGCTCGACGGACTGCTCAGAGGTCATCAGAGCAGGATACTCCCGGCCCCATGCCGACGTGGGAATGAAGACTCGCGCCGTACCTCCCAGGGAGGGCAAAGGGCGATGGGGCAGGATGGAGTGTCCCGCCCGCGATCCCGAGGTCTCACTGTGCGCAAGCGTCCGCTCATCGTCCTGTCCACCGTCGCCGCGGCGACCCTCCTGCTCGCCGGCTGCTCCGGCAGCGGTTCGCCGGAGAGCTCGGGCACCCCCGACCCGTCCGCTTCGAGTGGGTGTCTGCTCGACGCGCAGCCGGGCAAGACCTCGGATTCCATTGACGTTCAGGGCGAGGGACTCGATGCCGTCGTCAAAGTGCCAGCTGATGCGGCCTTCGCCGATGTGGAGCGAACGGTGATCGCTGAGGGCACAGGTGACGAAGTCGTCGCGAATGACCTCGTCGGGGTGAAGTACCAGATCGTGGAAGCGTCGACAGGTGAAGTCGTCGATTCCTCGGCACGAAGCGAGGGTGGTGAGGCTCCCGTCCTTCTCGACCAGAACAGTGCATCTCTCTTCATCGCCGCTCTCGAGTGCCAGCCGATCGGAACGCAGGTCGTCCTCGCCCTTCCAGGCGAGGTCTTCGGCGAGGGCGGGACGAATAAGGTCGTGTACGCAGAGGCCGTCGAGCAACTGCCCGAGGTCGCCACCGGCACGCCGGTCGACCCGACCCCCGGCATGCCCGAGGTGAAGCTGGACGACGACGGCAAGCCCAGCATCACGATCCCGGACGGCGATGCGCCGGCCGAGACCCAGGTCGCCGTGCTCAAGCAGGGTGACGGAGCGACGGTCGCCTCGGGCGACCTGGTCGTCGTGCAGTACCTCGGGGTCAAGTGGTCCGACGGCAAGGAGTTCGACTCGAGCTGGAGTCGCGACGCGGCGCCGGCGCAGTTCCAGACCACGGGAGTGGTCACCGGATTCCAGAAGGCGCTCGAAGGTCAGAAGGTCGGCTCGCAGGTGCTCGTCGTGATGCCCCCGTCCGACGGCTACGGTGCGAGCGAGGGGAACGAACTGCAGAACGAGAGCCTCGTGTTCGTCGTCGACATCCTCGCCACGACCCCGGTGCAGGCGCAGCAGTAGCGCGGGCGCGACGGCGGCCGTGTCCTAGGCTGGCGTCATGCGTCGCGTCATCGTCCTCGGCTCCACCGGTTCCATCGGCACCCAGGCGCTGGACGTGATCCGCGCCAACCCGCGCCGGTTCGAGCTCGTCGGGCTCGCCGCGGGCTCCAACCGCGAGCTGCTGACAGAGCAGGCGGAGCAGTTCCAGGTGGAGGACACGGCCCTCGGAGCCGTCGAAGCGGAACAGCTCGTGCGGGACGTCGAGGCCGATGTGGTGCTCAACGCCATCACCGGCTCGATCGGACTCGGCTCCACGCTCGCCGCGCTGCAGGCGGGCCGCACGCTCGCCCTCGCGAACAAGGAGTCGCTGATCGTCGGGGGAGATCTGGTGCTGGCGGCGGCCGCCCCCGAGCAGATCGTCCCCGTCGACTCCGAGCACTCCGCCCTCGCACAGGCGCTCCGCTCCGGGACGCATGACGAGGTGCGACGCCTGGTGGTGACCGCGTCGGGCGGACCGTTCCGCGGACGCACGCGCAGTGAGCTCACCGAGGTCACACCGGGGCAGGCGCTCGCGCACCCCACCTGGAACATGGGCAGGACGGTCACGACGAACTCCGCCACCCTCGTCAACAAGGGGCTCGAGGTGATCGAGGCGCACCTGCTGTTCGACGTGGCCTACGACGACATCGAGGTGGTCGTGCACCCGCAGTCGATCGTGCACTCCATGGTCGAGTTCATCGACGGGTCCACCATCGCACAGGCGTCCCCGCCGGACATGCGTCTGCCGATCTCCCTCGGCCTGGACTGGCCGCACCGCATCGGCGGCGTGGGTCGACCGCTGGACTGGACGACCGCGAGCTCGTGGACCTTCGAGCCGCTCGACGGCGAGGCCTTCCCGGCCGTCGCACTCGCCAAGGCGGTCGGACGCGCGGGCGGCACCTTCCCGGCCGTGTACAACGCCGCCAACGAGCAGGCCGTCGACGCGTTCCACGAGGGACGCCTGTCGTTCCTCGGCATCGTCGACACGATCTCCGCGGTCGTCGACCAGCACGAGGCGCCGAGCACCCTCACGGTCGAGACGCTCGCAGAGGCCGAGGACTGGGCACGGCGCACGGCCGATCGGCTCATCGCCGCGAGCTGACGGCGCGGCCGCCGAGGGCGCCCGATGCAGCGCGGCGCTGCACCGGGCGGCGGTCAGTCCTCGTCCGGGTAGGGCACGGGCCAGCGCGGTTCCGGGACCGGCCATCCGGCGGCCTTCAGCGCGCGGCGGGACAGCTCACGCGCCGAGTACGGGGTGCGCACGCCGCGGATGTCCCGGTAGTCCTGATGCCCGGGACCCGCCCACAGGATCGCGTCGCCGTCGCCCACCAGGCCGACCGCCGCGACGATCGCCGCCTCCGGTGGGGAGTACTCGTGGATCTCCGCGTCGGGTCGTGCCCGGCGCGCGCCCTCCACGAGGGTCGCCCGGATGGACGCCGGGTCTTCGAAGCGCGGGTGGTGATCGGTCACGACGAGGATGTCGCTGCCCTCCACGGCCGTGCGCGCCATGTCGAAGCGCTTGCTGGCGTCGCGGTCGCCATCCGCGCCGAACAGCATCAGCACCTTTCCGGGGGTGACCCGGCGCACGGCGGCGAGGGTCTTCTCGAAGGCGTCCGGCGAGTGCCCGAAGTCCACGAACACCGCCGGTCCGCGGTCGCCGGAGACGAGCTGCGTACGGCCGGGGAGGTAGGCGTGGATGCCGCCGTCGCGGCCGAGCGCGTCGGTGATCCGCTCCCACGCGTACCCGCCCTCCAGCAGCATGACGATCGCGAGCGCGGCATTGGCGGCCATGTGCGGACCGATCACCGGCACCGTGGTGGTGAGGGTTCCGGCAGGGCCTCTCATCGTGAAGGTGGTGCCGGCGGCGCGCTCCTCGTCGATCACGACCACCCAGTCCGCGCGGGCCGCGGCATCGGGATCGGCGGCGATCGACGGCGTGCCGACGGTGACGACGGGGATCTCCGCGCGATCGACGACCAGCGCGCCGGAGGGGGAGTCGAGGCAGATCACGCCGCGGACCGCGCGATCGGGACGGAACAGCGGCAGCTTCGCCTCGAAGTACTCCTCCATGTCGGCGTAGTCGTCGAGGTGGTCGTGGCTGAGGTTCGTGAAGCCGGCGACATCGAACCGGATCCCGTCGACGCGGTGGCGGGACAGCGCCTGCGCGCTCACCTCGACCGCGACCGCTTCCACGTGCCGCTCGCGCATCAGCGCCAGGAGCGCGTGCATCTCCGACGCCTCCGGCGTGGTGAGCCGCGACACGATGACCTCGCCCGCGATGTGGCGCTCGGCCGTCGACGACAGCCCCGTGACGACGCCCATCTGCTCGAGGATGCCCTCCAGGAGGTGGGAGACGCTCGTCTTGCCGTTGGTGCCCGTCGTCGCGAAGAGCAGCGGCAGGGGGTCGTCCGCCCCGGTGCCGTAGACCCAGGCGCTCAGGTCGCCCAGCACGGCGCGCGGATCGTCCACCACGAGGACGGGCAGGCCGGCGTCCGCGGCGATCTCCGCGCCGCGCTCGTCGGTGATGACCGCGACCGCGCCCTTCTCGGCAGCGGTCGCCGCGAAGTCGGCTCCGTGGCGGTTCACGCCCTGGATCGCGACGAAGGCCTCACCGGGGCGAAGATCCGCGGTGGCGAGAGTGATGCCGCTCAGGGACACTCCGGTGGCGTCGCCGCGCACGGTGGCGGCGAATCGGGAGGCCAGTTCGGAAAGCTCGCGCCGGGGCGGGTTCGCGGGGCGGAGCACAGGGGGCAGGCTCGGTTGTTGTTCAATCGACATGTCGGATCCATGATCTCACGGCGCCGCACGGATGCCGGGCGGACGGCCCGCCGCGCGCCGGGGTCGGATGCGCGGCGGGCCGGGGCTCAGGCCCGGCGGCGGTAGGCCAGCACGGCGACCACGAGAGCAGCCGCCCCGGCGAGGAGCCCGCCCGTCCCGAGGGCGATGCCGAGCGGGTCGGCGGCCGTGGCGGTCGCGTCGGCGTCCGCGGTGTCCGCCTCCCCGTCGCCGTGGGCGCCATGCATCGACGCCTCCGCATCCGTGACCGTGACGACGGGAGCGGGGGCATCGAGCGCGTGCGGGTCCTCACCCTCCTCGGCGAGCTGCGTCCACTCGGTCGCACCGTCGACGCACTGCTGCACCACCGGGAAGGCGAGCGTCTCGGGCGTCTTCTCGTCGAGCCCGACCGACATGCTGACCGCGCCGCGGAGGTCGGTCGGCACCGGTGTGAGCGCGGTGTACGTGACGGCGCTCACGAGGCCGTCGTCACCGCGCTCGACCTGGATGGTCCAGTCGCCGTCCAGGGTCGGGGCGACGGAGGTGAGGCCGTCCGGCATGGTGATGCGCAGTGCCGTGGTCGGCGAGGTGCCGCAGCCGTGGGCGAACGAGAACGTGAGCACGCCGTGGTCGCCGGCGGCGAGCTCATCCGGGCTGACGGACACGTGGGCTCCCGCCATGAGCGGAACCGCGAGGGCGAGGGCGATCCCGCCGAGCGCGCCGGTCGTGGCGACGAGGGCCCGGCGGGAGCGCGGACGACGAGGGGACGTGGTGGTACGGGACATGATTCTCCAGAAAAGGTGTGCGGGCGCGCCGGAGGGCGCGCAAAGGGTGGCCGAGGGTTCGGCCGTGATTCTCGGGCGGCGGGTCAGCCGCGTGCGCACACCGGGGGGCCGCGCCGGGAGACGGCGGCGGCCACGGCACGGTCGAGGGGAGCGAAGCGCAGCGGACGCAGCGGGGTCGGGCGGCGATGGCCGGAGAAGCCCGTCGGCGACGCGCGACGCACGAGAGCGCGGAACCAGCCGGCGACGGCCCGCAGGAGGCGTTCGGCGTGCCACACCAGCAGAGTGGTCAGCACGGCGGCGCCGGCGTGCGTGAGGAGCATCGTCGCGTCGACGGGCGCGACGGAGACGGTGCCGCTCAACGCTGCCAGGTCGAAGTGATGGACGTGCGGGCCGATCGCGCCCTCGACGTCCGCGGTGGGGGAGCCGAGCAGCTGGAACACCAGGTGGAACACGGCTTGAGACACGAGCACGGCGACCGCGACGCGCCAGCGCGACCGACGGAGCCCGAGGAGGGCGGCGGTCGGTGCCAGGAACAGCACCGTGACCGCGAGGATCAGCAGCGGGTGGGGTGCCGCGCCGCCTCCGATGGTGTGGGACACCGCGGCGATGAGGGTCGCGGTGGCGGACACGGCGGCGGCGCGCAGGAGTCGCAGCTGCCGGGTGGTCACCATCCCAGCCTAGCCAAGCGGCGCGGGCGGGGCGGATTCCTAGCTGCGGGCAGTACCGTGGGCGGGTGGAAATCCTGCTCTATGTGGGCGGCATCCTGTTCATGCTGATCGGCCTCGGCCTCTCGATCGGTCTGCACGAGGTCGGCCATCTCGTCCCCGCGAAGCTCTTCGGCGTGCGCGTCGGCCAGTACATGATCGGCTTCGGCCCGCGGCTGTGGTCGAAGCGGATCGGCGAGACCGAGTACGGCTTCAAGCTGCTCCCGCTCGGCGGGTTCATCTCGATGTCCGGCATGTATCCGTCGTCGAAGGGGGAGCGTCCGGCATCCGGGGTGTTCCGCACGCTCATCCAGGACGCCCGCTCGGCCAACGACGAGACGATCGCCGAGGGCGCGGAGGACCGGGTCTTCTACAAGCTGCCGGTGTGGAAGCGCGTGATCGTGATGCTCGGCGGTCCGCTGATGAACCTGGTCCTGGCCGTGGTGATCTTCACGGTGCTCGTGTGCGGCATCGGCGTGCAGCAGGGGACGACGACCATCTCCGCGGTGAACGAGTGCGTGGTGCCCGCGTCGTCGACCGCCACCGAGTGCGCCCCGGACGACCCGGAGTCCCCCGCGGCGGAGGCGGGGGTGCGACCCGGTGACGTGCTGGTGTCGATCGACGGTCAGCCCGTGTCGACCTTCGAGCAGGCGACGACGATCGTCCAGGCCTCGCCCGGCGAGACGCTCGAGCTGGTGGTGCGGCGCGACGGGGCCGAGCAGACGCTGAGCCTCACGCCCATCGCGGCGGAGCGCACCATCACCGACGCGAGCGGGCGGCCCGTGCTCGACGATCAGGGCGACCCGGTCGTGCGCGAGGTCGGGTACGCGGGGATGATCTCGCAGATGGGCTTCGTGCAACAGCCGCTGAGCGCCGGACCGGAGATGGCCGCCGAGAACGTCGCGAGGGTGGCGTCGCTCATCATCACACTGCCCGTGCGGCTGTGGGATGTGGGTGTGTCCCTGGTCACCGGGGGTGAACGCGACCCGAACGGCCCGTTGAGCGTCGTCGGCGTCGGGCGCCTGGCCGGCGAGGTCGCGGCGACCGATGCCCCGATCCTCAACCGGTTCGCCGTCCTCCTGGGGCTGTTGGGGTCGCTCAACGTGGCGCTGTTCGTGTTCAACCTGATCCCGCTGCTACCGCTCGACGGCGGTCACATCGTGGTCGCGCTGTGGGAGGGGATCAAGCGGGCATGGGCGAAGCTCTTCCGGCGCCCGCCGCCCGCACCCGTGGACGCCACCCGGCTGGTGCCGCTGACGGTGGTGGTGGCCGTCCTGCTGATCGGGATGGGCGCGCTGCTCCTCGTCGCCGACCTGTTCAACCCCGTCAAGCTGCTCGGCTGACCGGCCCGGCGCCGGCGCCGGTCACGCGAGGGCGTACGACACCAGGCGTTCGAGCGTGCGGATGCCGTCGCGCGACAGGATCGACTCCAGGTGTCCCTGCACGGACGCGAAGCGCGGGCCGCGGAGTGCGAACACGTCGCCGGAGCCCGGGTCGGCGGAGACCTCCGCATCCCCGATCCTCGTGGCACCGGGTGTCACACGCGCGGTGAAGGTGTTGTAGAACCCGATCGAGGCGTCCTCGCCGAACACAGGCACCGACTTCTGCAGTCCCTGATGCGGGGCGGCCAGCGGGACCAGCGCTGCGCCCTGACGGTCCGCGAGGATCTGGTGGCTCAGGCACACGGCGAGCAGGGGGGCCTCGGCGTCGAGCCGTCGCTCCACGACCGCGCGCATCCGGGCGATCCGCGCGCTGCCGGTGTCGCGGGGGTCGCCGGGGCCGGGGCCTGCGACGACGAGGTCGGCCGCGGCCACTGCGTCGTCGGTCACGGCATCCCAGGCGGAGATCGTCACGTCCAGGCCGAGGTGACGCAGCTGGTGGGCGAGCATCGTGGTGAAGCGATCCTCGGCATCGACCACGAGGGCGGAGCGCCCCGTGAACGGGCCGGTGAACTCCTCGCCCTGCGGGTTCAGCCAGAACTCGGCGAGGCGGGCGTTGCGGGAGGACAGCAGCGCGGCGATCTCCGGGTCGTCGGCGAGGGAGCGGCGTGCACCGGGGGCATCGGCGTCGCTGCGAGCCTCGGCCGCGCGGTCGCGGTCGATCGCCCCGATGGCGCCGAGCACGCCCGCCGCCTTGCCGTGGGTCTCGGACACCTCGCCGTGCGGGTCGGAGTGGCGCACGAGGGTCGCGCCGACGGGGACGCTGAGCTCGCCGTCGGCGAGATACACGGTCCGGATGAGGATCGGGGCGTCGAGGTCGTGCCCGCCGTCGGCGTTCGGGGTGAACAGCGCTGCGACGCCCGAGTAGTAGCCGCGGGGCTTCTTCTCGTGGCGACGGATCACCGCGCACGCGTTCTGCATCGGTGAGCCCGTGACCGTGGGAGCGAACATCGTCTCGCGGAGGATGTCGCGCGGATCCATGCCGCTGCGTCCGCGGAGCATGTACTCCGTGTGGGTGAGGCGGGACATCTCCTTGAGGTGCGGGCCGGTGATGCGCCCGCCGTCGGCGCAGACGGCGCTCATCATCTTGAGCTCCTCGTCCACCACCATGAACAGCTCCTCGGTCTCCTTGGTGGAGGCGAGGAAGTCGGCGAGGGTCTCCTTGGTCGAGCCCCCGGCCGGATGCCGGAAGGTGCCGGAGATGGGGTTCATGGTGACGACGCCCTCACGCGCGACGACGTGCGCCTCCGGGCTCGCGCCGACCGCGATCCGCCCCGGGGTGACCACCGCGAACGTCCAGTACGCCCCGCGCTCATGCGCGAGCAGGGCACGGAACCACGTGAGGGCGGCCGTGCGGTCGTCGGTGTCGATGCTGGCGGTGTAGTCGCGGCGGATCACGAAGTTCGCGCCCTCGCCGCGTCCGATCTCGTCGGAGATGACCGTCTCGACGATGGCCGCGTACTCCTCGTCCGCGATGTCGAAGCCGCCGTCGCGCAGGGGGACCGACGAGGTCGGCAGCGCATCGAGCACCGCAGGCGTCGGCAGGTGCAGGTGCTCGTCCACCACGATGCAGCGCAGGGGAGCGCCGTCGTCCTGCGCGACGAAGCCGCGCTCGCGCACCTGGCGGTAGGGCACCAGTACGAACACCTCACGCGGCACGCCGTCCGCGGTGAGCGGGATGTCGGCGAGCAGGTCGACGTCGACGACCTCGCCCGTGAGCAGCTCGACGGAGTCGGCGCCGTCGCGCGCGATGAGCACGAAGGATGCGGCCGGATCGGCGCTGAGCTCGGCGAGTCGTGAGAGGGTCATCGATGTCTCCTGTGCAGGGCTCCGGCTCGGCGCAACGAAAAGACCGCCCCGGAGGCGGTCTGGATTCGTGGGAACGCGAACACCGCCTAGGAGGCGGGCCACCAGGTGAGGTTCGCGAGCATGGGGCGAAACTACCACACGCGGCACCCGCGACCCGGGCGGATGACGGGCCGCGCATCCAGCCCGCGCGCATCCGGGCGGCGTAGGCTGAGGGGGTGCCAGCTGTGAACCTTGGGATGCCTCGCATCCCCGAAGTCCTCGCCCCGCGCCGCAAGTCCCGCCAGATCAAGGTCGGCAAGGTGCTCGTGGGCGGCGACGCCCCCGTCAGCGTGCAGTCGATGACGACCACCAAGACGACCGACATCAACGGGACCCTGCAGCAGATCGCCGAGCTCACCGCCTCCGGGTGCGAGATCGTGCGCGTCGCCGTGCCGTCCCAGGACGACGCCGACGTGCTGCACATCATCGCGAAGAAGAGCCAGATCCCGGTGATCGCCGACATCCACTTCCAGCCGAAGTACGTGTTCCAGGCGATCGATGCGGGCTGCGCGGCCGTGCGGGTGAACCCGGGCAACATCCGGAAGTTCGACGATCAGGTGGGCGCGATCGCGAAGGCGGCGCAGGACGCGGGTGTCTCGCTGCGGATCGGCGTGAACGCCGGGTCCCTCGACCGCCGCCTGCTGGAGAAGTACGGCAAGGCCACGCCCGAGGCGCTCGTGGAGAGCGCGGTCTGGGAGGCGTCCCTGTTCGAGGAGCACGACTTCCACGACTTCAAGATCTCCGTCAAGCACAACGACCCCGTCGTCATGGTCAAGGCGTACCGCCTCCTGGCCGAGCGGGGCGACTGGCCCCTGCACCTCGGCGTGACCGAGGCCGGGCCGGCGTTCCAGGGCACGATCAAGAGCGCGACGGCCTTCGGCATCCTGCTCGGCGAGGGCATCGGCGACACGATCCGCGTGTCGCTGTCGGCGCCGCCCGCCGAAGAGGTGAAGGTCGGCCACCAGATCCTGCAGTCGCTGAACCTGCGGGAGCGCAAGCTCGAGATCGTGTCGTGCCCGTCGTGCGGTCGCGCGCAGGTCGACGTGTACACGCTCGCGGAAGACGTGACCGAGGGCCTCAAGGACATGACGGTGCCGCTGCGTGTCGCCGTCATGGGCTGCGTCGTGAACGGGCCCGGTGAGGCCCGCGAGGCCGACCTGGGCGTCGCCTCCGGCAACGGCAAGGGGCAGATCTTCGTGAAGGGCGAGGTCATCAAGACCGTGCCCGAAGAGGACATCGTCGCCACACTGATCGAGGAGGCGAACCGCATCGCCGCCGAGATGGGGCCGGACGCACCGCTCGGCACCGCGCAGGTCGTCACGGCCTGACCGTCGTCCTCATCCGACCGTCGTCCCCGTCGTACCGCACAGGAGAAGCATGCCCTCGCCCACCGTCGTGACCTTCGCCACCGGCTCCACGAGTGGAGAGGGCGTCGTCACCCACGTCGAGAGGACGCCGGAGGGCGTGGTGGTCGTGGTGGACGAGACCCCGTTCCACCCCGTCGACCACACCTGGCCCGACCAGCCGGGTGATGCCGGCACCCTCACGGTCGACGGCACCTCCGTGGCCGTGGCGGAGGCCGTCATGGCGGCCGTGTCCGACGACGGCACGTTCGCGGTGGGGGCCGACATCCCCGTCAAGCGCGGGGGAGAAGGATGGACCTGGCTGGTCGGCCACCGCCTCACCGGTGACGCCCCGGCGGCCCTGGTACCGGGCGCCGCCGTGCGGTTGGACGTCGACGCGGACCGCCGCGCCGGCCTGAGCCGCGGGCACACCGCCTGCCACCTCGCGTCCCTCGCCCTCGACCTGGCCGTCGCCGACCTGTGGCGCAAAGACCCGGGTCTCGACGCCCTCGGCACCCCGGACTTCGAGGGGCGCGCCAACCAGACGAGCCGCATCCACGCGGATGGCGCCGTCGACGAGTACCGCCTCGGCAAGAGCCTGCGCCGCGCGGGCTTCGACACCGAGACCTTCGCGTCGACCCTCGCCGACCGGGAGCAGCGGATCAACGCACAACTCGAGGAGTGGATCACGTCCGCGGCCGCGAGCCGCGTCGAGACCGAGGGGCCGACGATCGTGGACCGTCGCCGCTGGCACTGCGAACTGCCGGAGGGCGAGGCCGTGATCCTGTGCGGGGGCACGCACGCGCACTCGCTCGCCGAGTTCGGCGCGATCCGGGTGGCGTTGGACCTGGCGGATCCTCAGCTTCTCCTCATGACGACGACCGCGACTCCCGCGGCCTGAGCTCGCCGGCGACGTCCTCGAACTCCACCTCGCCCTTTGCGATGTCCGCGCGCACCACGCGCACGCGGATGCGATCGCCCGGCTTCGCGCCGACGGGAGCGGGGGCACTCGCCGTGACCGCTGGTTCGGCGATCTGGATCGTCACGCGCTCGCCGCGATCCTCGACGACGGTGGCCTCGAGCTCGGCGCCGACCAGCGGAGTCAGCAGCGCCGCCTCCACGGCATTGACGGTCGCCGACGCCAGCCGGGAGGCGCGCTGACCGGACTCCTGCATCAGGGCCGGCACCTCGGCGAGCGAGTCACGCGCCCACGCCGGTACGGGTGCGCCGCTCGAGACGGCCAGGCAGATCGCCAGCGACCACCGGTCGACGAGTCGCCGCAGGGGCGCGGTCGCGTGGGCGTAGGGCGCGGCGATGGCGGCCTGGACGGCGTCGTCCGGAGCCGTGCCGTCGAACACCAGATAGCCCGCACCGCGGAACAGCGACGACGCGGCTTCGAGCACGGGCAGCGTCAGGGGGTCGTTCCGGTCCAGCCCGCGCAGGAACTCGCCATAGGTCCCGTCCGTCCACGGGCGACCGAGGGCGACCGTCTGCAGGCGGAAGGTCTCGAAGGCGGCATCGTCGGGTTCCGGCATGGTGCGCAGGATGCCGACGCCGGCGCCCAGCATCAGCTGCGCTGCCGCCATCCCCGTCATGAGCGACAGCTGCGCGTTCGCCTCCTCGATCGGGAGGGGACGGCGTCGCACGATCGCGTAGCTGCCGTCCTCCGCGCGCACGACCTCCTCATCGGGAAGGTTGAGGCTGGCCCCGCCGCGCTTCCGTTCCAGCTCGAGCCGGAGGGCGCCGATCTCCGGGAGGAGCGCCGCGGGTCCACCCTCGCCGCGATCGAGGGCCGCCTGCGTCGTCGCGTAGTCGAGCTGGGCGCGGGAGCGGATGAGCGCCCGTTCGAGGCGGAAATCGCCGACTTCCCCGGTCTCGTCCAGCGCGAAGGTCCACACCAGCGCGGGGCGGTCGGCGTCGGCGAGGAGGGAGGCGCGGTCCTCGCTGAGCACGGGAGGGTGCAGCGGGATCGTGCCGTCCGCCGCGTACAGGGTCTGTCCGCGCCGACGCGCTTCCGCATCGACCGCCCCGCCGGGCTCGACGAAACCGGGGACGTCCGCGATCGCGTAGCGCACGGTGTACCCCGACGAGGTCTTCTCCAGGTGGAAGGCCTGATCGAGGTCGCGCGAGCCCGCCGGGTCGAGCGTCGCGAAGGGGATGTCGCGCAGGTCGAGCTCGGGTGTGGATCCGCTGGCGCGCTCGGCCTCGGCGAGCACGTCGGGCGGGAACGAGGTGGGGGCGTCGAGCGCTTCGCGGAGGTCGGCGAGCGCGGCGGCGAGCTCGGTCTGGGCGGCGGAGGGAGCGACATGGGACCGGCGCTGAGGCATGGCTCCCACCCTAGGCCGAGAAGACCCGATCTCCGGAGGCGTTCTGTCGGTGGTGGCGCGTAACATTTCACCGACGACGTCAGGGTGACGCCGGAAGGGACAGCCATGAAAGCACTCGTCTACCACGGAGCCGGAGAGAAGCGATGGGAGGAGGTTCCGGATCCGACCATCCTGGCGCCGACCGACGCGATCGTCCGCATCGAGGCCACGACCATCTGCGGCACCGACCTGCACATCCTCAAGGGCGATGTCCCGGCCGTGACCGAGGGGCGCATCCTCGGTCACGAGGGTGTCGGGGTGATCACCGAGGTCGGAGGAGCCGTGACCGATCTCGCCGTGGGGGACCGCGTGATCATCGTGCATCACCTCGTGCGGGAAGTGCGACTTCTGCACCGCCGGGCTGGCATCGCACTGCCGAGCCGAGGAGGGGGCGTCGGGGATCGGCTGGATCCTCGGGCACCTGATCGACGGCACGCAGGCGGAGCTGGTGCGGATCCCGTTCGCCGAGACCTCGCTGCACCGGCTTCCGGATGGCGTCTCCGCCGAGACGGCGGTCGTGCTCAGCGACATCCTTCCCACGGGTCACGAGATCGGGGTGCAGTACGGCGGCGTGAAGGCGGGCGACGTGGTCGCCGTCGTCGGCACCGGGCCGGTGGGCCTCGCGGCGATCATGACCGCGCAGCTCTACGGGCCGAGCAAGATCATCGCGATCGACCTCGACGCGAACCGTGTCGAGCAGTCCAGACTCTTCGGGGCCACGCACGGCGTGGTCGCCGGCGCCGAGGGACTGGCGCGATCAGGTGCTCGCCCTGACCGACGGGCTCGGCGTCGACGTCGCGATCGAAGCCGTGGGTGTTCCGGCGACCTGGGGCATGGCGCTGGACATCGTGCGCCCCGGCGGGCACGTCGCCAACGTCGGAGTCCACGGCGCACCCGTCGACTTCCCGATCGATCGCCTGTGGATCCAGAACCTCACCATCACGACGGGCCTGGTGAACGCCGACACGGCGCGCATGCTCACCCGGCTCGTCGCCGAGGGTCGGATCGACCCGGCGGTGTTCGTCAGTCACCGCTTCGCGCTGGACGCCATCGAACAGGCGTACGACACGTTCGCGCGGGCCGCGGAGACGAAGGCGCTGAAGGTGGTGCTCACCGCCTGAAGGCGCAGGGGACAGAGGGTCGGCATAGGGGGATGCCGACTCTCAGCTTCCGTCGGCGCCCCGCGACCGGGCCGAGACATCATCCCCACCACTGCGGCCCTCGCGTCCGTGCCGGGCGTTAGCGTGGGGACATGACCACTGCTGCGAAGGCTCAGACCCTTGTCGGACTCTATGACGCGCCGGAGATCCTCCGCGTGGTGAACGTGTGGGACGTCGTGTCGGCGCGCGCGGTCGCCGCTCTGCCCGAGACGAAGGCGATCGCGACCGCCGGACACGGCATCGCCGCGACCTTCGGCTACGACGACGGCTCCACCCCGCGCGAGCTGATGATCGACATGGTGGGACGCATCGCCGCCGCCGTGCAGGTCCCGGTCACCACCGACCTCGACGACGGCTACGGCGACGCGGGGGAGACCACGCGGCTCGCGATCGCCGCCGGTGTCGTCGGGGCGAACGTCGAAGACCGGCTGAAGCCGCTCGACGAGTCGGTGGCCGCGGTCGAGGCGATCGTGAAGGCGGCCGAGGCGGAGGGCGTGCCGTTCGCGCTCAACGCCCGCACCGACGCGTTCGTGCGCGCGGGGCACCGTCCCGTCCAGGAGAGCGTCGCCGATGCGATCCAGCGCGGCCGCGCTTTCCTCGACGCGGGAGCGACGGCCGTGTTCGTGCCCGGGATCCTCGACGCGAACGTGACGCGGCAGCTCGTCGAGGGCATCGGCGAGCGCAAGGTGAGCGTCATCGGCATCCCCGGTGCGCTCGCCGCCTCGGAGTACGAGAAGCTCGGCGTCGCCCGCATCTCGTACGGTCCGCTGCCGCAGCGGGTCGCGCTCACGGCGCTCCAGGAGCTGGCCGAGAGCCTGTACGCGGGCGGCGTCGTCCCGCAGGGCCTGCCCGCCCTGAACTGACGCGGCGGGACGGGGGACCACGGCTCACTACACTTGAGCCGTGGTCACTCGTCTCTCGAACTTCTTCCTCCGTACACTCCGTGAAGACCCTGCCGGTGCAGAGGTCGCCAGTCACAAGCTGCTGATCCGCGCCGGGTACATCCGACCGCAGGCCGCGGGCATCTTCGCGTGGCTGCCGCTCGGGCTGCGGGTGAAGGCCAAGATCGAGACGGTCATCCGCGAGGAGATGGCCGCCGCGGGTGCCCAGGAGGTGCACTTCCCGGCGCTGATGCCGCGGGAGGCTTACGAGGCGACGGGTCGCTGGGAGGAATACGGCGATCTGCTGTTCCGCCTCCAGGACCGCAAGGGGGGCGACTACCTGCTCGCCCCGACGCACGAGGAGGCCTTCACCCTGCTCGTGAAGGACCTGTACTCGTCGTACAAGGATCTGCCGCTGACGATCTACCAGATCCAGGACAAGTACCGCGACGAGGCGCGGCCCCGCGCCGGCCTTCTCCGCGGCCGCGAGTTCACGATGAAGGACGCCTACTCGTTCGACGCCTCGGACGAGGGGTTGGACGTGAGCTACCAGTCTCAGCGCGACGCCTACGAGCGGATCTTCCAGCGCCTGGGACTCGAGTACGTGATCGTGCAGGCGGATGCGGGCGCGATGGGCGGCTCGCGCAGTGAGGAGTTCCTCCACCCCACCCCCGTCGGCGAGGACACGTTCGTGCGCAGCGCCGGTGGTTACGCGGCGAACGTGGAAGCGTTCACGACCGAGGTGCCTGCGCCCGTGCCGTTCGACGCCGACGCGACCCCGGTGATCTTCGACTCGCCCGACACCCCCACCATCGAGACGCTCGTCTCGCACTGCAACCGTGAGCTGGAGGGCGAGTACACGGCGGCGGACACGCTCAAGAACGTCGTGCTCGCGCTGAAGCACCTCGACGGCACCCGCGAACTCGTCATCGTGGGCATCCCCGGCGACCGCGAGGTGGACGAGAAGCGCGCCGAGGTCGCCTTCGCTCCCGCCGAGGTCGAGACCGCGACCGCGGACGACTTCGAGAACAACCCTCTGCTCGTCAAGGGCTACATCGGTCCGTGGTCACCCACGGGCGCGGTGCTGGGGGAGGAGTCCGCCACCGGCATCCGGTACCTCGTCGACCCGCGGGTGAGCGAGGGCACCAGCTGGATCACCGGGGCGAACATCGACCAGAAGCACGCCCACTCCGTCGTGATGGGCCGCGACTTCGCCGCCGACGGCATCGTCGAGATCGCGAACGTGCGCGCGGGTGACCCCGCGCCCGACGGCTCCGGTCCGGTCGAGCTCGCGCGCGGCATGGAGATCGGCCACGTCTTCCAGCTCGGTCGCAAGTACGCCGAGGCGCTGGGACTGAAGGTGTTGAACGAGAACGGCAAGCTCGTGACGGTGACGATGGGCTCGTACGGCATCGGTGTCACGCGCATCCTCGCGATCATCGCCGAGCTGAACAACGACGACAAGGGACTGATCTGGCCCGCGTCCGTCTCCCCGTTCGACGTCCAGGTGGTGGCGGCGGGCCGCGACCAGGTGGCCTTCGACGTCGCGGAGGAGATCTCGCAGCGGCTGGAGAGCGCGGGACTCGATGTCCTGTACGACGACCGTCCGAAGGTCTCGCCCGGCGTCAAGTTCGGCGACGCCGAGCTCGTCGGTGTGCCGCGCATCCTGATCGTGGGTCGCGGTGCCGCCGAAGGACAGGTCGAGCTGTGGGATCGGCGCAGCGGCGAGCGTGACGCGCTGTCCATCGAGGAGGCGGTCGCGCGACTCACGTCGCGCTGACCTCGGTGACCGCGCGGCTCAGCAGGTGATGCGGCCGTGATCCATGGTGTCGTCCGGGGTGTCGTGGGTCACGAGGGCTTTCAGCGCCCCGGCGGCCATCGCGATCTTCCCCTTGGCGGGTTCCCAGAACTCGGTGACCCGCGGGGTGACCCGCAGGAGGGCGATGCCCGGCGTCTCCAGGCCGTCGGCGAACCAGATGTCGAGTGACGGCGAGTAGAGCTCTTCCATCTTGGCGCGGTCGTGCACGACCTCCGCGGTTCCGGCGACGGAGACGTAGCGCATGCCCTTGGAGTCGCAGTACGCGAGCCCCACGTCGTGGTTGCGGCGTGCCTCATCGACCTTCTCGGTGTCCTCCGCGGTGAAGAACCAGATGTCTCCCGCATCGTCCATCTGCCGGGTGGACATCGGGCGGCTCACGAGGTGGCCGTCCTCGTCGACGGTGGTGAGCATCGTGATGTCGATGTCCTCCACGAGCTCGGAGACGCGGGCGAGGGCTTCAGGTCCGGTGATCTCGGTCATGGAGCCAGGATGCCCCCGCCCGGTCGCCGCCGCAGGGGCGTTGACAGGGGCGGACGAGCGTGCTGACGCCGCGCGTGGTGCTCCGCCGCGCGGACGGCGTTGCGGGGCCCGATCGCGTGCGAGCATGACACGCTGGTGACATGGCCGAACAGTCCCTTCCTCCCGCGCTCACGTCCGAGATCAACGCCGTGCTGGACGAGGCGGGCGTGCACGCGGATCGGCGCCTGGTGATGCGGATGCTCCGGACCGCGCTGCAGCTGGGGGAGGACGGCACGGATCGCCTCGACCTCAAGATCGCCTCGGCGGCGCTGGCCGAGATGCGCGACGCCTTCCGTCTGTTCGCACCGTTCCGCGGTGTACCGAAGGTGACGGTGTTCGGCTCCGCCCGCACGCGCCAGGACGACCCGCTGTACGTGCAGGCGCGGGACGTGGCCGCCGCGCTCGCCCGCGATGGCTGGATGGTGGTCACGGGCGCCGGCCCCGGGATCATGCAAGCCGCGGCGGAGGGAGCGGGCCCCGCGCTGTCGCTCGGTGTCTCCATCCGGCTGCCCTTCGAGGAGAAGGCCAACGCGGTCGTCGCAGGTCAGGACCAGGTGGTCGCGATGAAGTACTTCTTCACGCGCAAGCTGATGCTGATCAAGGAGTCGAGCGGGTTCCTCTGCCTTCCCGGCGGGTTCGGGACGCTGGACGAGATGTTCGAGCTCCTCACGCTCCAGCAGACGGGTAAGGCGGAGCCGACGCCCATCGTCCTGCTCGACGAGAAGGGCGGGTCGTTCTGGGAGGGGATGCGTCGCTTCGTCGACGAGCACCTCGCGCCGATGGGTGTGATCTCGGAGGGCGACTTCGATCGGGTCGTGATCACCGATTCGGTGGAGGCGGCGAGGGCGGAGATCACGGGCTTCTGGCGCAACTACGACTCGCTGCGCTGGGTGGGTGACGCGCTGGTGCTGCGGCTGCGCGCGGAACCGACCGAGGCCGAGGTGGCGGAACTGAACGAGGCGTTCGGCTCGATGCTGTCGGACGGTCGCATCGAGCGGACGCCGCCGCTGCCGCCCGAGGCGGCCGACGACGATCGCCTCGACCTGCCGCGTCTGATGCTGCACCTGGATCAGCGCCAGGTCGGCAACCTGTTCCGCCTCATCGGGGCGATCAACGCGCTGCCGTCCGCCCCGACCGCCTGACCCGCCCCCGCCCCTGCCGCGTGGCCGGGGTCTCCGACGCACGGTATCGTTGTACGGATGTCGCGCGTGCGATCAGGCGCGACGAGAGCTGAATAGGGAGGCCGTCATGGACATCGAACTGAGTCTGCTGCGAGGGATCGAGAAGGAGAAGGCGATCCCGTTCGACGAGCTCGTCGCGATCATCGAGCAGGCGATCCTGACCGCGTACTCCAAGCACGTGTCGCCCGAGGGGGCGGCGCCCGAGGGCGTCCGCGTCGAGCTCGACCGTACGACAGGGCACGTCGCCGTGCTGCAGGTCGTCCGTGACGAGGAGGGCGCGGTCATCGGCGAGGAGGACGCGACCCCCGACGACTTCGGGCGCATCGCCGCCTTCGCCGCCAAGCAGGTCATCAGCCAGCGCCTCCGGGACATCGCCGACGACGCCGTGCTGGGCGAGTTCAAGGGGCGTGAGGGCGACATCGTCGCCGGCGTCATCCAGCAGGGGCCCAACCCGCGGATGATCCACGTCGACCTCGGCTCGGTCGAGGCGATCCTCCCGCCGGAGGAGCAGGTGCCCGGCGAGGAGTACACGCACGGCTCGCGTCTGCGCGTGTACGTCACGAGCGTCGCCAAGGGGCTCAAGGGGCCGCAGATCACCGTGTCGCGCACCCACCCGGGCCTCGTCCGCAAGCTGTTCGCGCTCGAGGTGCCGGAGATCGCAGCCGGACTGGTCGAGATCGTCTCGCTCGCGCGGGAGGCCGGTCACCGTACGAAGATCGCCGTGCGCGCGAACGACCCGTCGATCAACGCGAAGGGCGCGTGCATCGGCGAGCTCGGGCGGCGCGTACGCGCCGTCACGGAGGAGCTGTCCGGCGAGAAGATCGACATCGTCGACCACGACCCCGACCTCGCGACCTTCGTCGCCCATGCGCTGTCACCGGCGAAGGTCACGAGCTCGTTCGTGCTCGACGCCTCCACCAAGGCGGTCAGGGCGCTCGTGCCGGACTACCAGTTGTCCCTCGCGATCGGCAAGGAGGGGCAGAACGCCCGCCTCGCCGCCAAGCTGACCGGCGCGAAGATCGACATCCAGCCGGACAGCGTCCTCGACTGATCGGACTCCGCGGCCCGCCACGCCCCGGGGCGGGCGAACGCGGACGGAACGCAGGTGTAAGATGGATCCCGTACGAATGTGCGTCGGTTGTCGCACGCGTGCTCCCCGCTCCGCCCTGCTCAGGGTGGTGAGCCAGAACAACACCCTCGTCCTCGATGAGCGTGCTGTCCTGCCGGGACGAGGCGCGTGGGTGCATCCGACACAGGAATGCATGGATGCCGCCCTGCGGCGCCGTGCTTTCGGACGTGCACTCCGTGTGTCCGCCACTCTGGACACGCAGACCATCGAACAGCATCCGCTGAGAACCAAAGGCTGAACGGCTATGGAAACAAAGTGAACGGCTCGAAATGAGACCCGTCCGCGACTAGTGGTCTGCCCTGTCTGGGCAGACCGACCCAGACAGGAGAATTGTGGCTGGTAAACCACGCGTACATGAGATCGCCGCTGAACTCGGCGTCGACAGCAAGGTCGCCCTCGCGAAGCTCAAGGAGCTCGGCGAGTTCGTGAAGAGCCCGTCGTCGACGGTCGAGCCCCCGGTGGCGCGCAAGCTGCGCGCCGCGATCGAGGCCGACCCGTCGCTCAAGGCGTCCGGCGAGCCCGCGGCGGCCAAGCCCGGGCCCAAGCCCGCGGCGAAGAGCTCGGCACCGACCCCCGGCCCGAAGCCGGGACCCAAGCCCGGACCCGCGGCTCCGGCCGCTCCGGCACCCGCCGAGGCTCCCGCCGCCGCACAGGCTCCGGCGGAGAAGGCTCCGGCTCCCGCGGCTCCGGCCAAGCCGTCCGCTCCGGCGCCGGCCGCCCCGTCGTCGGGTGACGGCAACGCCCCGAAGCCCGGTGCGCCGCGCCCCGGCAACAACCCCTTCTCGTCGGCGCAGGGCATGGGGCAGCGCCCCGCCGGTCCCCGTCCCGGCAACAACCCCTTCGCCTCGGCGCAGGGCATGGGACAGCGGCCGACCCCCGGCAACATCCCGCGTCCGCAGGCGCCGCGTCCCGGGGCTCCTCGTCCCGGAGCGCCCCGTCCGGGTTCGCCCCGTCCGGGTGCGCCTCGTGGCGGCCAGGGCGGTCGTCCCGGTGCTCCGTTCCAGCAGCGCACGGGCGGTCCCGGTCGTCCGGGTGGCGCCGGTGGCGGTCCCGGTGCGGGCCCCCGTCCCGGTGGTGGCTTCGCCGGTCGTCCCGGTGGCGGCGGCGGTCGCGGTCGTGGCCCCGGTGGCGGCACGGCCGGTGCCTTCGGTAAGGGCGGCGGCAAGAGCAAGCAGCGCAAGTCGCGGCGGGCGAAGCGGCAAGAGTTCGAGATGCGGAGCGCCCCGGTCGTCGGCGGCGTCAACGTCACGCGCGGCAACGGCGAGACGATCCGCATGCGCCGCGGTGCGTCCATCGCGGACTTCGCCGACAAGATCGAGGCACTGACCGGCTACACCGTGCAGCCGGGCACGCTCGTGACGATCCTCTTCAACCTCGGCGAGATGGCCACGGCCACCGAGTCGCTGGACGAGGCCACGTTCGAGGTCCTGGGTGAGGAGCTGGGCTACAAGGTCCAGATGGTCTCGCCCGAAGACGAGGACAAGGAGCTCCTCGAGGGCTTCGGTCTCGACCTCGAGAAGGAGCTGGCGGAGGAGAGCGAGGACGACCTCGAGATCCGTCCCCCGGTCGTCACCGTCATGGGTCACGTCGACCACGGTAAGACGCGCCTTCTCGACGCGATCCGTCAGACGAACGTCATCGAGGGCGAGGCCGGCGGCATCACCCAGCACATCGGTGCGTACCAGGTCTGGACCGAGCACGAGGGCATCGAGCGGGCCATCACCTTCATCGACACCCCGGGTCACGAGGCGTTCACCGCCATGCGTGCCCGTGGTGCCCAGGTGACCGACCTCGCGATCCTCGTGGTCGCGGCCGACGACGGCATCATGCCGCAGACGGTGGAGGCCCTGAACCACGCCCAGGCGGCGAACGTGCCGATCGTGGTCGCGGTCAACAAGGTCGACAAGCCCGAGGCCAACCCGGCCAAGGTGCGTCAGCAGCTGACCGAATACGGTCTGGTGGCCGAGGAGTACGGCGGCGACGTGATGTTCGTCGACGTGTCGGCTCGCGCGAACACCGGCATCCAGGACCTCCTGGACGCCGTGCTGCTCACCGCGGACGCCGGTCTCGACCTCACCGCCAACCCGAACAAGGCCGCTCGCGGTGTCGCCATCGAGGCGAAGCTCGACAAGGGCCGCGGTTCGGTCGCGACGGTGCTGATCCAGTCCGGAACCCTGCGGGTCGGTGACGCGATCGTGGCGGGTACCGCCTACGGCCGCGTGCGCGCGATGATCGACGAGAACGGCGAGACCGTCGAGGCGGCCGCGCCGTCTCGCCCGGTCCAGGTGCAGGGACTCAACTCCGTGCCCCGCGCCGGCGACGTCTTCATCGTCACCGAGGAAGACCGCATGGCCCGTCAGATCGCCGAGAAGCGTGAAGCGGTCGAGCGCAACGCCCAGCTGGCCAAGGCCCGCAAGCGCATCTCGCTCGAGGACTTCACCCGTGCTCTGGAAGAGGGCAAGGTCGAGTCGCTCAACCTCATCATCAAGGGTGACGTCTCCGGTGCCGTCGAGGCGCTGGAGGAGTCGCTCCTCAAGATTGAGGTCGACGACTCGGTCCAGCTGCGCATCATCCACCGCGGTGTCGGTGCGATCACCGAGTCCGACGTGAACCTGGCGACGATCGACAACGCGATCATCGTGGGCTTCAACGTCCGCCCCGACACGAAGGCGCGCGAGCGCGCCTCCCGTGAGGGCGTGGACATCCGCTTCTACTCCGTCATCTACAACGCGATCGACGAGATCGAGAGCTCGCTCAAGGGCATGCTCAAGCCGGAGTACGAAGAGGTCCAGTCGGGTGTCGCCGAGATCCGCGAGGTGTTCCGCTCCTCGAAGTTCGGCAACATCGCCGGTGTCATCGTGCGGTCGGGAACGATCACGCGCAACGCGAAGGCCCGCGTCATCCGCGACGGCGTCGTCATCGCCGATGGCCTGGCCATCGAGTCGCTGCGCCGGTTCAAGGACGACGTCACCGAGGTGCGCACCGACTACGAAGCCGGTATCGGCCTCGGCAAGTACAACGACATCCAGATCGGCGACGAGATCGAGACCACCGAGATGGTCGAGAAGCCTCGCGGCTGATCGGGTTCGATACCTTCGGGCGGGGATGCTGAGGCGTCCCCGCCCGAAGGCCTCTGAAGGGAAAGAGCTATGGCAGGCGAACGACAGGCACGACTCGCGGACCGCATCCGTGTGATCCTCGCCGAGCGTCTCGAGAAGGGTCTGCGCGACCCGCGGCTCGGGTTCGTGACCATCACCGATGTCCGCGTGAGCGGAGACCTGCAGCACGCCTCGGTGTTCTACACGGTCCTCGGCTCGGAGGAGGAGCGCATCGCGAGCGGTGCCGCCCTGACCTCGGCGACGGGCATGCTGCGCAGCGAGGTCGGCCGACAGCTGAGCACGCGTCTCGTGCCGACGCTCGAGTTCATCCCGGACGCGCTCCCGGAGAACGCCGATCACATCACGGCGCTGCTGCGTGAGGCGCAGGAGCGGGACGCCGAGGTCGCGAAGCTCGCCTCCTCTGCCTCCCCGGCCGGCGACGCCGACCCGTACCGCTCGGTCGACGACGAGGACTGATCCGTTTGATACCCTCGGGTCCGCGGGGATGACATCCGATGGACCTGGGGGATCGGCATTCCAGCGACGGTATCGAGCGACGACGGTGTCGTCGCGCCCGCGATCGTGGAGCTGCTGCTCCGCGATCTTCTCGCGCGCGAACTGGTCTGCGCGCCGCACGTGGTGGCGCGACTGGCCGCGCGTCTCGCCGCCGATCCGCCGAGCGTCGTCGAGGTCGCGGAGCGGCTGACGCCGGACCAGCGGCTGGGGCGGCGCGCACTGCCGTCACCCCTGCCCCTGACGCCCGCGGTCGAGCGTGCCTTCGCGGAGCTCGAGCTCTCGGAGCGTGACCGCACGCTGCTGCTCGCGCAGACACTGCGCAGCGGCGACGACCTCGGCACCCTGGTCGCGTTCGACGGCCGGTCGGCGCGGGAGCTGGCGGCCTCCCCGGTCGGCGCACTGCTCGTGATCCATGCGGGCCGGGTGCGACTGTCCGACCCGCGCCTCTCGGTGTGGATTCAGGCGCTGTCGACCTCGGCGCGGACGGCGGAGGTGCACACCCGGCTGGCGGGACTGCACGCGGCCCTCGGCGATGAGGACGCAGCGGCGTGGCATCGGGCGCGCGCGTCGTTGACCGGCGACCCCGCGGCCGCACGGACGCTGGTCGGTGCGGCGCGGAGACTGCTCGGCGCCGGACGGGAGGAGCGCGCGCTGGCTCTCGCCCGGGAGGCCGCGGCGCACGTGTCGGGCCGCCGGCGGGACGGGGCGATGCTGTTCGCCGGTCTCGCGGCTGTCGGCGCGGGTCTCGTCGGGGATGCCGTGCACGATCTCGGCAGCCTGTATCCCCGCGCGTCGGCGCGGCTCCGGGGACGGGCGCTCGGGGGACTGCTGGTGGCGCAGACGTTCGTGCTGGGCGCGGTGCCGGATGTCGATCCGGCGCTGTTCCGACCGCGCAGCGCGAAGGGTCGGGCTGCGTGGCGCGACTGGACGAGAGCGGCCGGGCTCGCGGCGCTGCTGTGCTCGGAACGAGGAGACCGGGCCCCGATGCGCCTGTGGCTCGACGCGGTGCGCGAGGGAGCCGCGGTCGTCGGGGCCGAGACCGAGCTGCGGGAGCCCGTCGTCGCCCTGTGCTGGCTTC
The DNA here is from genome assembly GCF_053643635.1 of Microbacterium sp. NPDC055502. NCBI lineage: Bacteria > Bacillati > Actinomycetota > Actinomycetes > Micrococcales > Microbacteriaceae > Microbacterium > Microbacterium sp. NPDC055502. The sequence goes on from NZ_JBSHKJ010000002.1 coordinate 296,882, forward strand.
TCGCGGGGGACAGCGAGGTCGGCGTCGGAGAGGGTGAGGGGCCGCTGTGCGGAACCCTGCTCCGGGCGCTCCGACTCGCGGCTCGCGGTGACATCGAGCAGGGGCTGCGCCTGCTGCGCGACGACTCGCCCCTGGCCGATCTCGCACCGGACCATCTGGTGCCGGGGCTCGAGCGCAGTCCGCTCGTGCGCGCCTATCGGGCGGTGGCCGAGACGCTGCTGCTGGTGTGGCGTGGTGACATCGGCGCGGCGCGGGAGCGGCTGCTCCGCGCCGCGGTCGAGCTCCCGGTCGCGCTTCCGTTCGCGGGACTGGGGGTCGTCCTCGCGCGGCGGCTCGATCTCGCCGTGCGGGGGGAGATCGGACCGGTCGCCCACGCCCTCACGGCCGTGCTTCCGGTAGGGGGAGGCGTCGACGGGTTGGTCGACAGCGGGATCGAGGCCTTCCTGGCGGGCGCGGTGGACGCGGCGGGGGCGGCGGTGGAGCTCTGGCGCGACGGCGGGGCTCCGGAGCCGGTGCTCGGTGTTCCCGGGCTCGAGGAGGTGGCTGTCGCGGCGCAGGTGCAGCGCGCGGCATCCGGGCCCGTCACACCTCCGGACCTCGCGGCGGCACGCGACCTCCGGGTGCGCCTCCTGGCGGCGTCGGCGGGGAGCTGGCCGTCGGAGCGAGACGACGTGCGGGAGACGGCGCGCACGCTGCGCTCCCCGTTCGCGCGGGCGCGCGTCGAGCTCGTGCTGGGTCTGCAGCACGCGGTGCGTGACGACCATCTCGCCGCACGGATGCACCTGCAGCGGGCGGAGCGGCTGTTCGAGGCGGCGGGTGCGGACGCGTGGGCGCGGGCGGCCAGGGACAGGATCGATCGGCTCGACACCACGGCGGCGCAGCTCGTCCCCGCGCCGGAGCGGCTCTCGGTGTGCCGCAGCGTGTGGAGGCGGCGGCTCACCGCGCGTGAGCTCGACGTCGCGATGCTGGCCGTTCGTGGCGCGGGCAACCGCGAGATCGGTCGAGAGCTGAGCGTGTCGGTGCGGACCGTGGAGGTGCACCTCGGGCGCGTGTTCGCGAAGCTGGAGGTGCGCAACCGTGTCGAGCTCACGGCTCTCGCCCACCGCACCGAGCGTCACCTCTGATCCGGGGTCACCGGGGGAGCGTGAGCCCTTCGCCGTCGGTCTCGGCGAGGCCGTCCGCGATGAGGGAGTCGATCGCCCGGTCGCGCTGCCGGGCGTCGGGCCACTCCGGGATCACCGCGGCCAGGGGGACGGCGTCGGGGGCGGCGTCGCGGAGGAGGCGCAGCACCGTGCCGCGGGCCTGACGGTCCGATCCCTCGTAGGCGGCCTGGCGGCGTCGAGCGTCGCCGGTGTCCGGTCGGCCGGCCGCCAGCCAGGCGCACTGCTCGGCGATCGGGCACACCTCGCAGCGCGGTGCCCGAGCCGTGCAGATCGTGGCGCCCAGCTCCATGGTCGCCGCGTTGAAGAGCGCGGCCTCCACGTCGTCGTCCGGCAGCAGCGCGTCCATGAGGGCGAGGTCGCGCCGGGACGGCGGCGCCGGGTGTGCGCGCCCCTCGACCGCCCTGGCCAGCACGCGTCGGGTGTTGGTATCGACGACCGGGTGCCGATCACCGTACGAGAACACCGCGACCGCTCGTGCCGTGTAGTCGCCGATGCCGGAGAGGGCCAGGAGCGCGTCGACGTCACGCGGCACGACACCTCCGTGCCGCTCGACGACCTCGATCGCGGCGCGGTGGAGCCACAGGGCACGGCGCGGGTAGCCGAGGTTGGCCCACTGCTGCACGACCTCGGCGGTCGTCGCCTCGGCCATCGCCGCGGGGGTCGGCCACCGCGTCAGCCAGGCGTCCAGATGCGGGATGACCCGGGTGGCGGGGGTCTGCTGCAGCATGAACTCGCTGACCAGCACGCCCCAGGCGCCGAAGCCGTCGTGGAACTCGCGGCGCCGCCACGGCAGGTCGCGGGCGGCCGATCGATACCATGACGTCAGGTTCGGCATCGTCGTGGGGGAAGACGGCGGAACGGGCACCCCGCCAGCCTAGGCGAGCGGGATCGGGAGGACCGGGCCGAGGGACGGAGCCGTCGTACGAGGTGCGCGGCTGACGCACGGACGGCGCACCACGCGTCGGTAGGCTGGAGGGATGGTCCCCTCCGGCATCCTCCTCGTCGACAAGCCCGGCGGGCTCACCAGTCACGACGTGGTCGCCCGCACGCGGCGGGCCTTTGGCACCCGCAAGGTGGGTCACGCCGGCACGCTCGACCCGATGGCGACCGGGCTGCTGGTGATCGGCATCGAGGGTGCGACGCGGCTGCTCACCTACGTCGTGGGTGCCGACAAGACCTACCTGGCCACGATCCGGCTCGGCGCCACCACGACCACGGACGACGCCGAGGGTGACACGCTCACGGTCGCCGAGTCTGCGGCGTGGTCGACCGTCACCGACGACGCGATCGCTGCCGGCGTCGCCGCGCTGACGGGGGAGATCTCCCAGGTGCCCAGCGCGGTGTCGGCCATCAAGGTCGACGGACGTCGCGCCTACGACCGGGTGCGCGCGGGGGAGGAGGTCGTGCTCGCGGCCCGCGAGGTCTCCGTCAGCCGGTTCGACGTGCTCGCCAGCCGTCGCGGCGAGGACCACATCGACCTGGACGTGATCGTGGACTGCTCGTCCGGCACCTACATCCGCTCCCTGGCCCGCGACCTCGGTGCCGCGCTCGGGGTCGGAGGCCATCTGACGGCCCTGCGGCGGACCAGGGTCGGCCCCTTCGACGCGGCGGACGCGGTGGGCGTCGACGAGCTGGAGGGCGCGCCGACGCTGACCCCGGCGCAGGCGGCGTCCCGCATCCTCCCGGTGCTCGCGGTCTCGGCGGATGAGGCGAGGGACCTGCGGCACGGGAAACGCCTGGTGGGCCAGGCCGATCGGCTCTCCGGCGCCCTCGTCGCGGCGATCGATCAGGACGACGTGCTGGTCGGCATCGTCGAGAGACGCGGCGCCGACGTCAAGAGCGCCATGAACATGCCGGAGGCCGTCCGATGATCCTGTGGTTCACGATCGTGCAGATCGCGGTGGCGGTCGCCGCCGGCGTCTTCTGCCTGGTGGCCGGTCTGGCGGGGCGCCGGCCGAGCGACTTCTCGGTCGGCGCGCTCGCACTCGTCGAGCTGCTGCTGATCGGGCAGGTCGTCGTCGCGATCGTCGCCCCGCTCGCGGGGAACCCGCCCACGGGCGATCTCCTCGAGTACTGGGTGTATCTGGTCTCCGCCGTGCTGCTGCCGATCGGCGCCGTGCTGTGGGCCCTGATGGAGCGCAGCCGCTGGAGCACGGTCGTGCTGGGCGTCGCGGCGCTCGCGACCGCGGTCATGCTGTGGCGCATGCAGGCCATCTGGACCGTCCAGGTCGCCTGACGGCGGGAGCGCGGCGGAGTCCGGCGTCCCGCCGCGGCTCTAGGATGGAATGCGCTATGAGCTCCACCGCCCCCTCCACCCGGATGACCGGAATCGGTCGTGTCCTCGTGATCGTCTACGCCGTCATGGCGCTGGCTGCCACGGGGCGCAGCTTCGTGCAGATCGTGCGCCGGTTCGATGAGGCGCCGCTCGCGTACACGCTGTCCGCCGTCGCCGCGCTCGTCTACATCCTCGCGACACTGGCGCTGATCTTCGCCCGGCGTCGCGGGTGGTACACCGTGGCGTGGGTCGCGATCGTGTTCGAGCTCACCGGCGTTCTCGTCGTCGGGGTGCTGAGCATCCTGCTTCCGGCGCTGTTCCAGCACGAGACCGTGTGGTCGCTGTTCGGCCGCGGCTACCTCTTCGTGCCGCTGGTGCTTCCCGTCTTCGGCATCTGGTGGCTGCGCACGCACCGCCCCGTCGCGGTGGAGCGCCCGGTGGAGGCCCTCGCGTGATCGTGTTCCGCAGTCCGGAGGAGGTGCCGGACGGCTTCGGACCCAGCGCGGTCGCCATCGGCAAGTTCGACGGGGTGCATCGAGGGCACCGCGCCGTGATCCAGCGGCTGAAGGACACCGCGGCCGCCACGGGGAGCCGGGCGGTCGCCGTCACCTTCGACCGCAATCCGCTCGCGGTCCTGCGCCCCGACCGGTGCCCCGAGAACGTCGTCACGGTGGAGCGCAAGCTCGAGCTGCTCGGCGAGCTGGGCCTCGACGCGACCCTGATGCTGACCTTCGACGAGGAGCTCGCCGCCCGCTCGGCGGAGGACTTCGTGGTGGACATCCTGGTGGGCGCGCTGCAGGTGTCGACCGTGTTCGTCGGCGCGGACTTCCGGTTCGGGCATCGCGGGGCAGGCACACCCGAGCTGCTGCGCGAGCTGGGCCCCCGCTACGGCTTCACGGTCGAGGTGGTCGAGGACGTGTACCTCGAGGGGTCGTCGCGGCGCGTGTCGTCGAGCTGGATCCGCGAGCTGCTCGTGGACGGCGACGTCGCGGGCGCCGCGCGGGTGCTGGGGCGCTCTCCCGATGTGCGCGGCGAGGTCGTGCACGGCCTCAAGCGCGGCCGCGAGCTGGGGTTCCCCACCGCCAACCTCTCGACCATCGTCGATGCGTTCGTCCCCGCGGACGGCATCTACGCCGGCTGGCTGGTCGACCACGACACCGGCATCCGGCATCCGTCCGCGATCTCCGTCGGCACGAACCCCACGTTCGACGACGTGCTGGTCCGCCAGGTCGAGGCGCACGTGCTGGGGGAGACGGGGCTCGACCTCTACGGGCACGACGTGACGGTGGAGTTCGTGGAGCGGCTGCGCGGCATGGTGGCGTTCGAGGGCATCGAGAAGCTCATGTCGCAGATGGCGGCCGATGTGGCGCAGGCTGCGGCGATCCTCGGCGTGGAGTCCTGACCGCTGCACCGCGATTCCGGCGCGCGGTTCCGCGGGCGGTCGGCCCGATGACATAGAATGGGAGCAGGCTCCCGCCGACCCGCGCACCGCCGTGAGCGCCGGAGGGAGACGATCCACGGTCCGCACGGTCCTGGCTCACGCCACACGCGGACGACGAGAACGGCCATCGGCTCCCTGGGGGCGCCGGGCCCTTCAGGCTCAGGAGGAGCATGCCGACCACGGCAACCGCCGCCACGCGGCGCAAGAAGACGTCCCGTCGCGACGACGAGGCACCCCTCATCCCGATCCTCGCGCGCAAGGTGCGCGAGATCGAGGCGAAGTCCCAGCGCGGCAAGCTGGGCCCGACGAACCGCACGAAGTTCCAGGTCATCGCGTTCCTGGTGCGTGAGGAGCGCGCGCGGGTCAAGGCCGACACCGAGATCACCGACGCCGCGCGCACCGAGCTGCTCAAGCGTCTGGACGGCGTCGCCACGATCCTCGCCAAGACGGCCGCGCGCGACACCTCGCTCATCCAGCTGCTGGAGGCCGACCAGGCCACGTCGCCCGTCGCCAAGCGCATGCGCCGCGACTGGCTGCTGGAGTCGGGCGCCGAGCTGCCGCCCGAGGAGCTCATCATCGCGGACCAGGCGCCCGTGCAGGCCCCCGTGGTGCCGGCCGCGATCGCCGAACGTCAGGTGACGCCGCCGTCCGTGGAGTCGCGACAGCTCGCCAACCCCTTCCTCGCGCCCGACCTCACGCCGCGCCCGGCCAGCACGCCCCGGCGCCGCCTCGACGGCTGGGAGCTGATGGGGCCGCTGTACAAGGCGTTCGAGACCGGCGCCGGCGGTGCGGCAGCCTCGATGGAGCTTCCGCCCGCGCCCGAGTTCGACCACGTGTCGCCCAAGGGCCTCGACGTGATGGTGCACCAGTCGCGCTTCCTCGAGGCGGTGCGCGCGGGGCACCGCAGCTTCCTGCTCGCGGATGAGCCGGGTCTGGGCAAGACCGCGCAGTCGGTGCTGGCGGCATCCGTCGCAGGCGCCTACCCGCTGCTCGCCGTGGTGCCGAACGTGGTGAAGATGAACTGGGCGCGCGAGGTGGAGCGGTGGACGCCGCAGCGCCGCGCGACCGTCATCCAGGGCGACGGCGACGACATCGACGCGTTCGCCGACGTGTTCATCGTCAACTACGAGATCCTCGATCGTCACCTGTCGTGGCTCGCGACCATCGGTCTGCGGGGCATGGTCGTCGACGAGGCGCACTTCATCAAGAACCTGTCGTCGCAGCGCTCCCAGAACGTGCTGTCGCTGGCCGCGCAGGTGCGTGAGCGCACGCCGGGACACGACCCGCTGATGCTCGCGCTCACGGGTACCCCGCTGATCAACGACGTCGAGGACTTCGACGCCATCTGGCGCTTCCTCGGGTGGACGAACGGCGAGAAGCCGGGACCGGCGCTCATGGAGAAGCTCGACGCGACCGGGTTCACGCCCGCCGACAAGGCGTTCTATCCCGAAGCGCGGGACGCGGTGATCTCGATGGGTATCGTGCGCCGCAAGAAGAAGGACGTCGCGGCCGACCTCCCGGACAAGCTCGTCGCAGATCTGCCGGTGCAGCTCGACGACGAGTTCGGGCGCAGCATCCGTCAGGCCGAGCGCGAGCTGGGGGAGCGGCTGGCCGCGCGCTACCGCCGCATCATCGAGGCGCGGGGCGATCGCGGGCTCCTTCCCGGCGAGATCGACGACGACATCGTGCGCCTGGTCGCTCAGAACGAGCTCGAGGAGTCGAAGGCCGCGGGCACCGGAGGCGACAACGTCTTCACGATGGTGCGCCGCATCGGTCAGGCCAAGGCGCCGCTCGCGGCCGACTACGCGGCGCAGCTGCAGCGGTCGGTCGGCAAGGTCGTGTTCTTCGCGAAGCACATCGACGTCATGGACCAGGCGGAGGCGCACTTCGCCGCCGCGGGCATCCGCGCGGTGTCGATCCGCGGCGATCAGACCACGACCGTGCGTCAGCAGGCGATCGACGACTTCAACGGCGACCCGGACGTGGGCATCGCGGTGTGCTCGCTGACGGCCGCCGGTGTGGGGCTCAACCTCCAGGCCGCGTCGAACGTCGTGCTCGCCGAGCTCTCGTGGACGGCGGCCGAGCAGACGCAGGCCATCGACCGCGTGCACCGCATCGGGCAGGACGAGCCGGTGACGGCGTGGCGCATCATCGCCGCGCACACGATCGACACCAAGATCGCGGAGCTCATCGACCAGAAGCAGGGCCTCGCGGCCAGGGCGCTGGACGGCGAGGCGACCGAGGAGGCGGCGAGCGAGTCGGTGCAGCTGGCGGCCCTCATGCACCTGCTGCGCGAGGCCCTCGGCGGGAGCTGAGCCTCCGCTAAGAACGCGAGTTCTTAACGCCGGATTCGCCTCGGATCGGGCTTCGATCTCAAAGTTCGCGGATTCCGCGGGTCGGACGCGTCAAGATCCTGGTTTTTCGACGCGTCCGAATGGCGGCGGAGGGCGGCGTGCCGCTAGGGTCGATCCCAGGCACCGTCGCCTTTCCCCCTCCCGACACTCGAACCTCCGAAGGCAGCAGCATGAAGATCGGCATCCTGACGAGCGGCGGCGACTGCCCCGGACTCAACGCGGTCATCCGCGGCATCGTGCTCAAGGGCACCACCACCTACGACCTGGAGTTCGTCGGCATCCGCGACGGCTGGCGCGGGGTCGTCGAGGGCGACTTCATGCCCCTCACCCGGCACGAGGTGAAGGGTCTGTCGAAGGTGGGCGGCACGATCCTCGGCACGAGCCGCACCAACCCGTACGAGGGTGAGCGCGGCGGCGCCGAGAACATCGCCAAGACGCTCTACGGTCACAAGATCGACGGCATCGTGGCGATCGGCGGCGAGGGCACCCTGGCCGCGGCCGACCGGCTCGCGAAGGACGGCATCAAGGTGCTCGGCGTCCCGAAGACGATCGACAACGACCTGCGCGCCACCGACTACTCGTTCGGTTTCGACACCGCGGTGAACATCGCGACCGACGCCATGGACCGTCTGCGGACGACCGGCGACTCTCACCAGCGGTGCATGGTCGCCGAGGTCATGGGCCGTCACGTCGGCTGGATCGCGCTGCACGCCGGCATGGCCGCCGGTGCCCACGTGATCTGCATCCCCGAGGTCCCCATGTCCATCGACGAGATCACCGAGCTGGTCACGCGGGCACACGACCGCGGCCGCGCTCCGCTGGTCGTGGTGTCGGAGGGCTTCACGCTCACGGGCATGGAGGAGGCCTACAGCGACAAGGGCCTCGACGCCTTCAACCGCCCGCGCCTCGGCGGGATCGGCGACCTGCTGGCCCCGGAGATCGAGCGGATCACCGGCATCGAGACCCGCGCCACGATCCTGGGGCACATCCAGCGCGGCGGCTCGCCCTCGGCGTTCGACCGCGTGCTGGCCACGCGCCTGGGCCTGCACGCCGCCGACGCGATCGTCGACGGCGCCTGGGGCCAGATGGTGGCGATGCAGGGCACCGACATCGTGCGCGTGCCCTTCGCGGATGCGCTGGGCGAGCTGAACACGGTGCCGCGCTACCGCTACGACGAGGCCGCCGCGCTGTTCGGCTGACCCGCCGCGGCTCAGGCGTCGGCGAGGCCGAGCGTGTCGAGCAGCCAGGCGAGCTCGAACGCGCGCTCACGCCAGGAGTTGTAGCGCCCGCTCACGCCCCCGTGCCCGGCGACCATCTCGCACTTGAGGAGCACGTCGGTCGCCCCGGCCTCGCGGAGCCGGGCCACCCACTTGGCCGGCTCGACGTACAGCACTCGCGTGTCGTTGAGTGATGTCACGGCGAGGATCCGCGGGTAGTGCACACCCTCGCGCACGTTCTCGTACGGCGTGTACGACTTCATGTAGGCGTACACCTCTGCGTCGTGCAGCGGGTCGCCCCACTCGTCCCACTCGATCACGGTGAGGGGAAGCGACGGGTCGAGGATCGTGGTCAGGGCGTCGACGAACGGCACCCCGGCGAGCACTCCGGCGAACAGCTCGGGGGCCAGGTTCGCGACCGCGCCCATCAGCAGGCCGCCCGCACTGCCGCCCTCGGCGACCAGCTGCGCGGGCGTCGTCGTGCCCTCCGCGACCAGGTGCCGTGCGCACGCGACGAAGTCCGTGAAGGTGTTGCGCTTGTGCAGCAGCTTCCCCTCCTCGTACCACTGCCGTCCCATCTCGCCGCCGCCGCGCACGTGGGCGACCGCGAAGACCACGCCGCGGTCGAGCTCCGACAGCCGCGCCACGGAGAACCCCGGGTCGATCGAGTGCTCGTACGAGCCGTAGCCGTACAGGTGCACGGGGCGCGCCTCGGCACCCGGCTCCCCGAACGACCGCTTCCAGACGAGCGAGATCGGCACGCGGGTGCCGTCTTCCGCGGTCGCCCACTCGCGGCGCTGGCCGTAGGCGGAGGGCTCATAGCCGCCCAGGACGGCCACCTGCTTGCGCAGCACGAGCTCGCGCGTGGCGAGGTCGAGCTCGTACACCGTGCCTGGCGTCACGAAGGAGGTGTAGCCGAGCCGGAGGAAGGGGGCGTGCCACTCGGGGTTGCCGCTCACGCCGGCGGAGTAGAGCGGCTCGTCGAAGCGGAGCTCCTCGACCGCATCGGTCGCGTAGTCGAGCAGGCCGACCCGTTCGAGCCCCTCGCTGCGGTACTCCACGGTGGCGAAGTCCCGGAACGCATCGACCCCGAGGAGTCGCCGTCCCGGCTCGTGGGGGAGGATCACGCGTCGCTCGCCCTGCGGGTCCGCGACGGTCACCGACACGAGCTCGAAGTCCAGGGCGCCGTCGTTGTGCAGGATCAGCAGTCGGTCCTCGCCGTCGACCACGGCGTGCTCCAGCGAGTACTCCACACCCTCGCGACGCGGCCACACCAGCTGCGGCTCCGCGGTGATGTCGCCGGACAGGTCGACCAGGCGCTCCTCGCTCGTGATGCTCGACCCGACCGCGATCACGAGGTACCGGCGGCTGCGGGTGATCCCGGCGCCGAGCCAGAACTTCTCGTCGGGTTCGTGGAACAGCCGCACGTCGTCCGCGACGGGGGTGCCGAGGCGGTGCAGCCACAGGGTGTCCGGGCGCCAGGCCTCGTCGCGCGTGGTGTAGAGCACCCCCGTGCCGTCGGGGGTGAAGAAGGCGCTGCCGGTGTTCGGGATCTCGTCGTCGAGCGTGGTGCCCGTCGCGAGATCGCGTACGCGCACGGTGTAGAGCTCGTCGCCCTCGAAGTCGGTGGACCACAGGAGCTTCGTCGCGTCATCCGTGGTGTCGAAGGCTCCGAGCGAGAAGAACTCGTGGCCCTCCGCCTCGGCGTTGCCGTCCAGCAGCACGACCTCGCCGGGCACCGGGACGCCGGGCTCCAGGCGCGGGGGAGTCCAGTCGTCGGGTTCCGCGGCCGCGCGGCAGTGGATCGCGTACTGCGCGCCCTCCTCGGTGCGGCTGTAGTACCACCAGTCGCCGCGGCGGGTCGGCACCGACAGATCCGTCTCCTGCACGCGGCCCTTGATCTCCTGGAACAGGGTCTCGCGCAGTCCGGCCAGGTGGGCGGTCTCGGCCTCGGTGTGGGCGTTCTCGGCCTCGAGATGAGCGATGACCTCGGGGGAGTCCTTCTCGCGCAGCCATTCGTAGGGGTCTTCCACGGTGTCCCCGTGGTGCGTGCGGAACGTCGGACGGCGGGCGGCGATCGGGGCGTCAGTCACCGCTCCACGCTATCCCAGGTCGAGTTGACCGGCACGGGGGACGGTGGGAGGATTTACCGGGGCCGGTAAACGGAAGTCAAACCCACGGTGAACTCTTCGTTCGTCACGTCGATCCCGTCGACATTCCCTTTCCTCAAGACCGAAAGCGAACGGTGGAAACCGCAGCCCTCATTGTTGTGCTCGTCATCGCGCTGGCACTCTTCTTCGACTTCACGAACGGCTTTCACGACACCGCCAACGCGATGGCCACCCCCATCGCGACCGGTGCCCTGAAGCCCAAGACCGCGGTGCTGCTGGCCGCCGTGCTCAACCTCGTCGGTGCCTTCCTGTCCACGGAGGTGTCGAAGACCATCTCGGGCGGCATCATCCGCGAGGATGCGATCCTCGAGGCGGGGGCGCAACTGTTCCTGTCGCTCATCTTCGCCGGCCTCATCGGTGCGATCACGTGGAACATGCTCACCTGGCTGCTCGGCCTGCCGTCGAGCTCCTCGCACGCGCTGTTCGGCGGCCTCATCGGCGCCACGCTCGTCGGCGCGGGCCTCGGCGGCATCGACTTCGGCGCAGTGCTGTCGAAGATCGTGCTCCCCGCGCTGATCGCCCCCATCACGGCGGGCATCATCGCGTTCGCAGCCACCAAGATCGCGTACTCGGTCACGCGCCGCTACGACGGCAAGCCGGACGGACGCGACGGCTTCCGCTGGGGTCAGATCTTCACGTCCTCGCTGGTCGCGCTGGCGCACGGCACGAACGACGCGCAGAAGACCATGGGTGTCATCACCCTGGCCATGATCACGATCGGCTGGCAGTCGGGAGCCCACCACGAGCCCGAGCTGTGGGTGATCGTCGCGTGCGCCTTCACGATCGCGCTCGGCACGTACCTCGGCGGGTGGCGCATCATCCGCACGCTCGGCAAGGGGCTGACCGATGTCAAGCCGGCGCAGGGCTTCTCCGCCGAGAGCTCGACCGCGGCCACGATCCTCGCGTCCAGCGCGCTGGGCTTCGCGCTCTCCACGACCCAGGTGGCGTCCGGCTCGGTCATCGGCTCGGGGCTCGGTCGCCGCGGCTCGACCGTGCGGTGGCGGACGGCCGGACGCATCGGCGTCGGCTGGCTGCTGACGCTGCCGGCCGCCGGCGGTGTCGGCGCCCTCGCGGCCCTGCTGGTCGTGTGGCTCGGCCCATGGGGCGTCGCGATCGATGCGGTCCTTGCGCTCGCGATCATCCTGGGCCTGTTCCTGCGGTCGCGGCGCAACGCGGTCACGCACGCGAACGCGATGAGCGATGTGGCGGAGTCGGGTCTCGCGATCGAGCTGCCGGACACGCCCCCGCCCACGCGCCGTCAGCAGCGCATCGAGCGCGCGAAGGCCGAGGCCAAGGCGCGTGCCGAGGCCAAGGACCGCGCGAAGGCCGAGGCGAAGAACAAGGCCAAGAAGAAGGCGGAGGCCAAGGCCGGTGCCAAGGCGGCGAAGACCGGCGCTGCACCCGTCGCCCCGCCCCCGGCCCCGGCGCCGGAGTCGGCCGCCGACGAGGCCACGATCACGCGGAACGGGGACTCGGCATGAGCGTCACGATCGACTGGCTCGCGTTCTTCCAGGTGTTCGCCGCCGCCCTCATCGGCGCCGCGGCCATCGTCACCTTCTACGCGCTGGGACTGCGGCTCCTGGTCCGCAGCGGCCGGGCACCCGTCGTGAGCCCCGCCGAGTTCACCGACGCGATCACCGTGATCTCCGAGAAGGAACTCAAGCGCGCGGCAAAGCAGGCGGCCAAGGCGGCGAAGAAGAGCCCGCTCACCGAGGGACAGAAGACTCTCGCCCTCGTGGGTGCCTACGTGTGCTTCGTGCTGTGCGGTGCGGCGGTCATCGGCGGCATCCTCCTCCTCGTCCTCGGGCACTGAGACCCCGCGGCCCTGGCGCGTCCGGACCCGGCGTCCGGGCGTGACCCTAGGCTGAGGTCATGTCCGCGGCACCCGGAACCCCGTACGTCTTCGGCAGGCACGATCCGGCCTCCCACGTCCTGATCCACGTGAGCGACCCGCACTTCCTCGCGGGAGGGGCGCTGCTCGGCGGGAGCTACGACGTGCAGGCCTCGTTCGACCGCACCCTCGCGGCGATCCGCGCCGTGCACCCGGCGCCCGCGGCCATCGTGGTCACGGGCGACCTCGCAGACCTCGGTGAGCCGGACGCGTACCGGCGACTGCGGGCCGCGCTCGAGCCGGTCGCCGCGGACCGGGGCACACCGATCGTGTGGGTCGCGGGCAACCACGACGAACGCCCCGCGCTGCGCCGTGAGCTTCTCGACCGGGAGCCGACGGAGGAGCCGGTGACGGGCGTGTGGGAGCTGGACGGACTGCGGCTCATCGCGCTCGACACGAGTGTCCCCGGATGGCACCACGGAGACCTCGACCCCGGTCAGCTCGAGTGGCTGGCCGGACTGCTCGCGGAGCCGGCGCCGCACGGCACGCTGCTGGCGATGCACCACCCGCCGCTGCCGAGCCACCTGCCGCTGTTCGACATCCTCGAGCTGCGCCACCAGGACGAGCTCGCGGAGGTGATCCGCGGCACCGACGTGCGCGGGATCCTCGCGGGACACCTGCACTACTCCTCGCACGGGGTGTTCGCCGGCGTCCCGGTGAGCGTGGCCTCGGCGACCTGCTACACGATGAACGTCGCCCGGCCGGCACCCGACGTGAACGGCATGGACGCGGCGCAGTCGTTCCAGCTCGTGCATGTGTATCCCGACACGATCACCCACACCGTCGTCCCGGTGGTCGACGCTCCCACGGGCGACTTCTTCTCCTCCGAGTGGCTGGAGCGGATGGCCGCCCTCACGCCGGAGCAGCGGCTCGACGCGTTCTCCCGGAAACCGCCGCGCCGACCGGCGTAGACTGGTCGCATCCCCCACTTTTCCATTCGCCACGACCCACGAGGATGTGACATGGCTTCTGCCGCGCCTGCACTTACACGTACCGAGACCGATTCGCTGGGGAGCATGGAGATCCCCGTCGACGCCTACTGGGGGATCCACACGGCCCGCGCCGACGCGAACTTCCCGATCTCCAAGCGGCCGATCTCCGTGTACCCCGACCTGGTGATCGCTCTGGCGATGGTCAAGCAGGCCAGTGCGCGGGCGAACAAGGAGATCGGCGTGCTCGATGCCGAGCGTGCCGACCTGATCGACCGCGCGGCGCAGCGGGTGATCGACGGCGAGTTCCACGAGCAGTTCACGGTCGGCGTCATCCAGGGCGGTGCCGGCACCTCGACCAACATGAACGCGAACGAGGTCATCACCAACATCGCGCTCGAGATGGCCGGACGCGAGAAGGGCGACTACGCGTTCCTCTCGCCGATCGACCACACCAACCGCAGCCAGTCCACCAACGACGTGTACCCGACGGCGGTCAAGATCGGGCTGTCGCTCACGCTGCGGTCGCTGCTCGACGAGCTCGACGCCCTGCGCATCGCGTTCCTGGGCAAGGCGAGCGAGTTCCACGACATCCTCAAGGTCGGGCGCACCCAGCTGCAGGACGCGGTGCCGATGACGCTCGGCCAGGAGTTCCACGGCTTCGCCACGACGCTGGGGGAGGACCACAGCCGTCTCACCGAGAACGCCTCGCTCATGTTCGAGATCAACATGGGCGCCACGGCGATCGGTACCGGCATCACCACGCACGTCGACTACGCGCCGGCCGTGCTCAAGCACCTGCGCGAGATCACCGGGCTCGACCTGGAGACGGCGACCGACCTCGTGGAGTCCACGAGCGACACCGGCGCCTTCATGTCGTTCTCGTCGTCGCTCAAGCGCAACGCCATCAAGCTCTCGAAGATCTGCAACGACCTGCGCCTGCTCTCGTCGGGTCCGCAGGCGGGCCTCGGCGAGATCAACCTCCCCGCCCGCCAGGCCGGCTCGAGCATCATGCCGGGCAAGGTGAACCCGGTGATCCCCGAGGTCGTGAACCAGGTCGCGTTCGCCGTCGTCGGCGCGGACACCACGGTGACCATGGCGGTCGAGGGCGGACAGCTGCAGCTCAACGCGTTCGAGCCGGTCATCGCGCACTCGATCTTCCAGTCCATCACCTGGATGCGTCAGGCCATGTGGACCCTGCGGGTGAACTGTGTCGAGGGCATCACCGCCAACCGCGACCGCCTCGGGGCGATGGTGGGCGCGTCGGTCGGCGTGATCACGGCGCTCACCCCCTTCATCGGCTACGCCGCCGCGGCCGCGCTCGCGAAGACCGCACTGCTCACCAACCGCAACGTCGCCGATCTGGTGGTCGAGGCGGGCCTCATGTCGCGCGACGAGGTGACCAAGCAGCTCTCGCCCGCGCGCCTGTCGGGCCTCGAGGCCGTGACGGCGGCCATCCCGATCGTCACGCCCGACGACCTCATCCAGATCTGACCCGCTGCACGCCGAACACGCAGAAGGGGACGGGAGCCGCGGCTCCCGTCCCCTTCCGCGTGTCCGGTGTCAGCCGAGGATGCGGCAGTGCGTGGTGAGCTCGCCGATCCCGTCGATGCCGACCGTGACCGTCGAGTGGTCGCGGAGGAAGATCTGCGGGTCGCGCGAGTAGCCCGCACCGCCGGGGCTGCCGGTGGAGATGAGCGTCCCGGGCAGCAGCGTGAGCGACTGCGACAGATGCGCGATCAGCTTCGCGACCGAGCGCACCATCTGGTCGGTGCTCGCGTCCTGCACCGTGTGCCCGTCGACGACCGTCCAGATGTGGAGGTCCTGCGGATCGGGCACCTCGTCGGCCGTGACCGCGAAGGGACCGGTGGGCGTGAAGCCGTCGAACGACTTGCAGCGCGACCACTGCGCCTCGGAGAACTGGATGTTCCGCGCGGTGATGTCGTTCACCACGGTGTATCCCCACACGTGCGACAGCGCGTCGGCTTCGCTCACGTCTTTCGCGGGGGTGCCGATCAGCACGCCGAGCTCCGCCTCGTAGTCGACGGCTTCGCTGAGGCTGCGCGGCCAGGAGGTGACGTGATCGTGCCCGGTGAGGGAGTTGGGCCACAGCGTGAACACCGTGGGCGCAGCGTCGGTCTTGAGTCCGAGCTCGCTGGAGTGCGCGGCGTAGTTGAGGCCGACCGCGAGCACGGCGGGCGGGGCGAGCACGGCGGAGTCGAAGCTCCAGTCGCCCAGCGGGTGACGCGGAGCGGTGCCGTCGGCCAGGGCGGTGCGCAGCTCGTCGAGGGCGACGTCACCCCGCTCGATCAGCTGCTGCAGTGTGGCAGGAGCGTCGGACAGGAGATCGGAGACGAGGATGGCGTCCGTGTCGTCCACCACGGCGAGGACCGCGCGGGGGGAGTCGGGACGGCGCAGATGAGCGAACCGCATGGTTCTACGCTACCGGGTGGCTGCGGCGGGGCGGATGGAGGACTCGACCAGACCCGGGCGGTATTGCTTGTGCCCCATAAGCTTTGGCTATGACTTTCGGAGGACCGGCCGACCCCCAGCAGCCCGGGCGATACACGCCGCCGCCCGCCCAGCAGCCCGCACCGTCGGCGTACTCCGCGGCACAGTATGCGCAGTCGCCCTATCTGCCGGCGACCTACGGGCAGCAGCCCGGCTACGCGTCCGCACTGGCGCAGCCGACGCCGTACACCCCGCCGGCGCCCGTCGCGCCGTCGCCGGCGGAGTCGCTGCCCGCCCTGCCGGTGACCACGAAGAAGGGCAGGACGGTCTCGCTGTGGCTGTTCGCCTTCCTCGGGTTCCTGCTCCTGGCGCTGATCGGCTACTTCGGCTGGGCGCTGGGGCCGACGGCGTCGGCCGTGGGGCTCGTTCTCGCGCTGATCCCCCTGGCGATCGTGTTCCTCGGGGTGCGGATGATCGACCGATGGGAGCCGGAGCCGAAGCGTCTCGTGATCTTCGCGATCGCGTGGGGCGCGGTGGCGGCGGTCGGCCTCACTCTCCTGGTCGACGTCGGGATGACGATCCTGCTCGGCCCGGTGCCGGAGGCGGTGGCGGCGGTCGTACAGGCGCCGATCGTGGAGGAGTTCTGGAAGGGCCTCGGGGTGTTCCTGGTCTTCCTGCTCGCCCGCCGCTCGTTTGACGGTCCGGTCGACGGCGTGGTGTACGGCGCGCTGGTGGGGGCCGGGTTCGCGTTCACCGAGAACATCCAGTACTTCGCGGTCAGCCTGATCGAGGGTGGCGGCGAGCAGCTCGGCGCCACGTTCGTGGTGCGCGCGCTGCTGTCGCCCTTCGCGCACGCCATGTTCACGTCGCTGACGGGGTTCGCGATCGGCCTCGTCGCGCGCCGGCACGCCTCCGCCGGGGCGGCCCTCGGCGCGGGACTGCTCGGGTGGTTCGGCGCGGTCTTCCTGCACGCGCTGTGGAACGGCTCGGCGACCTTCGCGGACTTCTTCGGCCTCTACTTCACGCTGCAGGTCCCGCTGTTCATCGGCTTCATCCTGGGCATCATCGCGCTGCGGCGGGAGGAGGCGCGGCTCACGCGAGCCCGGCTCGCCGAGTACGCCGCTGCGGGCTGGTTCACGCCGGAGGAGGTCACGATGCTGGCGACGCCGTCCGGTCGCAAGGCGGGATTGACGTGGGCGGCGCAGCTGCGCGGCGACCGTCGTCCGCTCATGCGCGAGTTCATCAAGGACGCGACGGCGCTGGCGGCGGTGCGGCAGCGGGCGATCACCGGCCGCGACCCGCTGGCGGTCGAGGACGAGCGGGCGCTGCTGATCCGCACGCGCGCGACGAGGGCCGCGCTGCTGGCCTACTGATCCGCCCTGAGCAAGACTCAGCGCCCGGTGCTGCGGCGATGCCTGCATGTCTCCCGGGCGCTGAGTTGATCTGCCACCAGGGTGCACCCGGCCCCTCGGACGTGTCAAGGGGCAGGGCGCGAGGCCACCCGCCCGGTCGAGGTGTTCGCTGTGAGCAGGTCCCGTCGCGTTGACCGGGCGCGCGCGGGTCCGCTTGGATGGAGCCATGACTGATCGCACGAAGCCCGAGTTCGACGCCCCGACCGCTCCTGCCCCCGCAGAGCTGGTCATCCGCGACATCATCGAGGGTGATGGTGCCGAGGCCAAGCCCGGTGACACGGTGACCGTCCACTACGCCGGTGTGGAGTTCGAGTCCGGCGAGGAGTTCGACTCCTCGTGGGGCCGTGGCGAGACCATCCAGTTCCCGCTTCGCGGCCTGATCCAGGGCTGGCAGGACGGCATTCCCGGCATGAAGGTCGGCGGACGCCGCGAGCTGATCATCCCGCCGCACCTGGCCTACGGTCCGGTCGGCGGCGGACACTTCCTGTCCGGCAAGACGCTGATCTTCATCATCGACCTCGTCGCCGTGGGCTGATCCCGACGCGACATCTCGAGCGCCTCTCCTCTCGCCAGGAGGGGCGTTCTGTCTTTCCGGAATGCGTGTGCATGCACGGGAATACATTCGCGTGAATGTAGGTTGGGCTGGAGGACGCCGCGATCGCGGCCCTGTCCGTACGCCGCCTCCGCGCGGCCGATGTCTCCGAGGAGAAACCCATGACCAGCATCGACATCCCCGGCTACCGCCCCGGCACCTGGGTCCTCGACCCCGCGCACAGCGAGGTCACCTTCAGCGTCCGTCACATGATGATCTCGAAGGTGCGCGGCACGTTCGGCGTGAAGAGCGCGACGCTCGTGGCTCCGGAGAACCCGCTCGAGGCCAAGGTCGAGGCGAGCGTCGACGTGACGTCGGTGGACACGAAGGACGAGGGCCGCGACCAGCACCTCCGCTCGGCGGACTTCTTCGACACCGAGAACTACCCCACGATGGAGTTCGTGTCGACCGGTGCGCGCGTCGAGGGCGGCGACCTGCTGGTCGACGGCGACCTCACGATCCGCGGCATCACGAAGCCGGTCACGTTCGAGCTCGACTTCGGCGGCTTCGGCAGCGACCCGTGGGGCAACTACAAGGCGGGCGCCTCGGCGAAGACGGTCATCAACCGCGAGGACTTCGGCCTCACCTGGAACGCGGCGCTCGAGACCGGCGGCGTGCTCGTGGGCAAGGACGTCACGATCAACCTCGACCTGCAGGGAGCGCTGCAGCAGGACTGATCGCCGCACGGCTTCAGGAACCCCGGGTCCGTCAGGGCTCGGGGTTCTCTGCGTCATAGGAGCGGAAGCGGCGGTTGCGCCCGGCGATCAGCGCGACGAGCGCGATCACCAGGATCCCGCCGAGCAGGGGAGGGAACCACAGCGTCGTGAGCGTGGCGAGCGTGCCGGCGTAGAGGGCGCCGATGCGCGGGCCGCCGGCGACCACCACGATGAACAGCCCCTGCAGGCGTCCGCGCATCGTGTCCGGCACGGCCGCCTGCATCATCGTGTTGCGGTAGATCGAGCTGACGTTGTCGGAGGCGCCGGACAGCGCGAGGGCCACGCAGGCGGCGATGATCAGTCCGACGTGGGGTGTGTCCTCGTCGGCGGGGGAGGAGAAGGCGCCCACGAGCAGCACCACACCGAACAGCAGGATCGATGCGCCATAGGCCTCGACCGCGCGTGCGATCCCGCGACCGTGCCAGCGGTACTGCACGACCCGGCCCGAGAACAGGCTCGAGGCGAAGGTGCCCACCGCCACGGCTGCGGTGAGGATGCCGGTGGTGACCGCGCCGCCGCCCAGCAGCAGCGTGCCCAGCGCGGGGAAGAGGACGAGGGGCTGGCCGAACGTCATCGCGATGATGTCGACGACGTACTGCATCCGGATGTTGCTCGCGCGGCGGAGGAAGCGCCAGCCGTCGACGAGCGAGGCGAGACCGGGGCGGACGATCTCGCCTTCCGGACGCACCGAGGGCAGCGTCCACAGGCCGAGGAACATCGACAGCATCAGCACGACGTCGATCGAGTACGTCCAGCCGTAGCCCGTGAGCGCGACCAGCAGGCCGGCCAGGGCTGGACCGGCCATGACCGTCAGCCCGAAGGCGACACCGTTGAGCGCGGACGCCGCGGCGAGCTGTTCGCGGGGGATGAGGCGGGGGACGATCGCGGTGCGCGTGGCCATGCCCACCGAGTTGGCGGCCGAGTTGATCATGCTCAGCGCGTACAGCCACCAGATCGTCTCGGCACCGGTCCACGTGAGCGCCGCGAGGAGAGCGGTGGAGGCGAAGGTCACGGTGGCGGCGATGAGGGCGACGCGACGGCGATCGAAGGCGTCGGCGAGCATGCCGCCGTACAGGCCGGCCAGGACCATCGGCAGGAGCCCGGCCACCGCGATCATCGACACCGCGAACGTGCTCCCGGTGAGCGCGAACACGTGCAGCATCACCGTGACGATCGTGAGCTGGCCGCCGATGCCCGCGAGCGTCGAGCCGATCCACATGCGTGCGAAAGCGGGGCTGATCCGCAGCGGCGTCAGGTCGATCAAATGTCCTCGTCCCGCGTTCACGCCACGCACCTCTCCCGCACTCCTCGAGCGTAGTGGAGTGCGCGGGAGCGCTGGTCGGCCGTGTCGCTCGGGGCTCGCCCGGGCTGGTAGACTCGTCAGGTTGCCGTTCGATCGGCCGCGGATAAAGAGAGCTCACGCATCAGGCGTCGGGCGCCGCGCAACAAGCAGAGAGGGGATCGAATCTATGGCACTGGAAGCAGACGTCAAGAAGGCGATCATCGAAGAGTACGCGACGCACCCCGGTGACACCGGATCCCCCGAGGTGCAGGTCGCAATGCTGACGCAGCGCATCAAGGACCTCACCGAGCACCTCAAGGAGCACAAGCACGACCACCACTCGCGTCGTGGTCTGTTCCTGCTCGTGGGTCAGCGCCGTCGTCTGCTCGGCTACCTCCAGGACATCGACATCGAGCGTTACCGTTCGCTGATCGAGCGTCTCGGACTCCGCCGATAAGGCAGAGCGAACCCAGCGTTCAATCGCGCAGAACATTCTTGAGAAGGCCGCCCCACGGTGTGGGGCGGCCTTCGTCGTGTGCAGATGTGTTGTAGCTCTGGTTGCCACCCGTGCAACTTTCCGATAGGAAAGTCCTGGAGCTTTCCAAGTGGAAAGCGGGGAGGTCGCCATGGAGCAGAAACCGATCGCAGGTCAGGACGCTCTGGTGCCCCCGGACTCGGAGACGGCCCGGCGGTACCTCGAGGCGGCGGAGGCGGTGGTGGACCGCCGCGAACATGCAGTCGACCGACGTGCTCTCGCCCGGCTGCAGATCGGCAACGCCGTGGTCATGGCTGCGTATTTCGTCGCCTTCGCGCTTGTTCTCCGGCGAGACGACGTGCTGGCGTCGCAGATCGTGCTGTTCACCCTTCTGGTCTGGGGACAGCTGTCCACGGGGATGGCGCAGCGCACGGGCATGCAGTGGCGGATGACGCGTTCGCGGTGGCCGCTGCTGGTCGGCGGCGCAGCGATCATCATCGGTGCGCTCGTGGTGTTCGGCTTCGCTGCTCTCGATACGCGACTTCCTGTCGGGGTGGTGCTCATCCCGGCAGTCACGGTGCTCGTCGGAGTCGGAGGGCACGGCGTCGCGCGGCTCATACGGGCTGCGGGCGACCTGGGTCGTCCCCGTCCGGCTCCCCGTTCGTTGCCGCACCGGCTTCGATGGGGCACCGTCCTCATAGGCGTCGCGTTCGCCGTGCTGACGATGCTCGCAGGATCGCCGGACGACGTGCTGAGGAGCATCATCACCCTGCTCGTGATGCTGTGCCTCGTGGGGTGGATCGCCGCCTCCGCCTCAGACTTCGGTCTACCCGCAGTCGGCGCGTCCTGGCGCTGGCCGCACATCACTGTCTTCTTCATCGCCGCCTGCATGCCCGTCGGCATCGTCCTGGGATCCGGATCGCTCGGCAACGCAGGACTCGTCGGCGTGTGCGCGGGCGCCGGCGTGCTCGCGTCCTTCGTGGCGGTCTCCTTCGTCGCGGGGCACGGCGAACGTGCGTGAGCCCGCGTCTGTCCCACACCCGCGCACGCGGCTGGACGACAACTTTGCCTCGCCAATCCGGTTCTCCCTCATGGCCGGACTGGGCGACGGGATGGAACTCGACTTCGCGGCCCTGCGGGAGATGCTGCAGTGCGGCGACTCGCCCCTGAGCAAGGCGATCGCGCACCTGCAGGCCGCCGGGTACGTGGTCGCGCGCAAGGGCGCGGTCGGGGGGCGCTCGCGCACCTGGGTGCGTTCGACGAAGGCAGGGCGCGATGCCTTCGCCGCGCACCTTCAGGCACTGCGTGAGATCGTGGCCCTCGGTGCCGGGCAGGAACTGTGACGCCCGTCAGACGGTCACGAGGTCGGGGTGATGGATCGCCGCGACATCGGGGTGCGCACGAAGCCGGGACTTAAGCGCGTTCTCGCCGTAGGTCGCGTGGATCGGATTTCCCGGGTCATCGGTGACCCCGGTCGCCTGAGCGGCGAGGTCGGCGGGGAGCTCGAGCAGCGGGAGCTGCTGATCGAGTGCGGGGTTGAAGAAGAACGGGATCGAGATGCGCTCCTCGGGTGCCCGCGGTGAGATCACGCGGTGGTTCGTTGCCTTGAGGTAGCCGCCGGTGGCATACTCCAGCAACTCTCCGATGTTGACGACGAATGCGCTGGACACCGGGGGAGCCGAGACCCACTCGCCGTCACGCTCGACCTGGAGGCCCCCCTTTCCGGGCTCGACCCACAACAGCGTCAGCACACCGGAGTCCTTGTGCGCTCCGACGCCCTGCTGTGGTTCCGGCTCGTCCGTGCCCGGGTATCGCACGATCTTGATCAGGGTCGACGGATCGCGGAACGTCTCGTCGAAGTAGGTCTCGTCCGCGCCGAGAGTGACAGCCCAGGCGCGCAGGAGTTTGCGTGCGATCTCTGTCAGGGAGTCGTGCCACTCCGCGACCACGGCCTGGAGCTCGGGCTGGGCCGCTGGCCACAGGTTCGGGCCGATCAGGCGGTTGAAGGCGGGGCCGTCGCTCACGGGCTCGCGCTCCGGGCCGATGTCGATCTGCTCGCGCCAGTCGACCTTGCCCTGGGTCCGCTCGCCGCCGACCCGGGTGTAGCCGCGGAAGTGGGGGCTGTTGACGTTCTCGATCGCGAGCTTGTCCTCTTCGGGGAGGGCGAAGAAGTCGAGTGCGGCGCGGTGCAGGCGCGCCTCCAGCTCGGGAGAGACGCCGGTGCCGGTGAGGTAGAAGAAGCCGACGTCGTGGGTCGCGGCACGCAGCTCGTCGCGGAACCGCGCCGCGGCCTCGGGGCCCTGGTCGAGCTGGGAGAGGTCAAGGATCGGGAGCGAGAGTTCAGCCATGGACCGAGGGTATGTCGAGGTTCTCGGGCCGCGGGCGAGTGTTGCGTCGCGTTACTCGGGCGGGTGTCCCGGCACCGGCGGATGTCATCCGGTCGGGGGAACGGGTGTCGCGGTGCTAGAGTCTCGTTGGTAAGGGATGCCTTACCTCAGTCGTCATCAGAGGGACACCGTCCGTGCTCGCCACCTTCCTCATCGGCCTCCGCGAGGGGCTCGAAGCCGCGCTCGTCGTCGGCATCCTCGTCGCCTACCTGCGGCGTCTCGACCGGCGTGATGCGCTCCCGAAGCTCTGGGCGGGCGTCGGTCTCGCGGTCGGGCTCGCTCTGGCCATCGGTGCGGTCCTCACCTTCGGCGCGTACGAGCTCACGTTCACCGCCCAGGAGCTGATCGGCGGCGGGCTGTCCCTGCTCGCGGTCGCGATGGTCACCTGGATGATCTTCTGGATGCAGCGGGCCGGACGCACGATGAAGGCGACCCTCGAGGGCGGCGTCGACCGCGCGCTCACCGCGGGCGGACTCTGGGCGCTCGTCGCGATCGGCTTCGTCTCCGTCGCCAGGGAGGGTATCGAGACCACCCTGCTGCTGTGGTCGATGGTGCAGTCGTTCGGCGACGCGCCCTCCGCGCTGCTGGGCGCGCTGCTCGGTCTGCTCGCCGCGGTGGCCCTCGGCTGGCTGATCTCGCGGGGCGCGCTGCGCCTCGACCTGCGCCGGTTCTTCGCCTGGACCGGCGGGTTCCTCGTGATCGTCGCCGCCGGCGTGCTCGCGTACGCCGTCATGGATCTGCAGGAGGCGGGGGCGCTGCCCGGTCCGTTCACGGCCGCCGCGCCGATCGACGCGGCCACCGGCGCGGTCGCCGTGGGGGCGGCCGGCTTCCCGTTCGGCTGGGCCTTCGACGTGTCGTCTGCGATCGCCCCCGGCGGCCCTCTCGCCGCCGTGCTGCAGGCCACCATCGGCTTCATGCCGGCCATGACCTGGCTCCAGGTGACCGCCTGGGTCCTCTACCTCGCCATCGTCGGCACGTTCTACGTGCGTGGCCTCCGCCCGCGGCGTCGCTCCGCGGCACCGACGCCGCGCCCTCGCACCGAGGCGACCCCTCTCTCACAGCAAGGAGCAGCATGACCATCTCGTCCCGGTCCCTGGGGGTGCTGGCCGTGACCGGCGCAGCCGTCCTCGTCCTGAGCGGCTGCGTCGCGAAGGAGGACACCGCGGCTACGGCCGCCTTCGACGTGTCGTCCACCGACTCCGACTGCGCGGTCTCGGCCGCCACCGCGGAGAGCGGCACCCTCACGTTCGACGTCTCGAATGACACCGACCAGGTGTCGGAGTTCTACCTGCTCGCGGACGACGGCCTGCGCATCGTCGGCGAGGTCGAGAACATCGCGCCGGCGGCGTCGCGCACGCTCACGGTCGTGGTGCAGCCCGGTGACTACTTCACGCTGTGCAAGCCGGGCATGGTGGGCGACGGCGTGGGCAAGGCCGCCTTCACCGTCACGGGCGACCCGGTGGCCGTCGACGGGCCGGACGCCGAGCAGAAGACGACGGCGGTCGACCTGTACGCGGCGTTCGTGAAGGATCAGGTCGGTCAGCTCGTGCCGGCGGTGGAAGAGCTCGTGGCCGCCTACCAGTCCGGCGACGACGCGACCGCCCGCACGCTGTTCCCGCAGAGCCGCGCCTTCTACGAGCGCATCGAGCCCGTGGCCGAGGCGCTGGGCGACCTCGATCCGCGCATCGACTTCCGCGAGGTCGACGCCGTGGCCGACGGGCTCGACTGGACCGGCTTCCACCGCATCGAGAAGGACCTGTGGGTGCCGGCGCAGGACGCTCTCAACGCCGACGGGGAGACGCCCGCGTGGCAGGGCTGGGCCCCGTCCACGCCCGAGGAACGTGCCGACTACGGCGACCTGCTGCTCGCCGACGTGCAGGAGCTGTACGACTACGTGCACTCCGACGACTTCACAACGACCCTGGAAGACCAGGGCATCGCCGGTGTCTCCAATGGCGCGATCGCGCTGCTCGACGAGGTCGCGACTGGCAAGATCTCCGGCGAGGAGGACTGGTGGTCCGGCACCGACCTGTTCGACTTCGCGGCGAACGTCGAAGGCTCCAAGATGGCGTTCTCCCTGGTGCAGGACTTCGCCACGGCGCAGGGCGACGACGGCGCCGCGCTGGTCGACGAGATCGAGTCGGGGTACGCCGCGCTCGAGTCGTCGCTCGCCACGCACGGCTCCCTCGCGGACGGGTTCGTCGGGTACGCCACCCTCACGGCGGACGACAAGCGCGAGCTGACCGACCTGATCAACGCCCTGGCCGAGCCGCTGTCGCAGCTGACCGCGACGGTGCTCGACTGACGGGACCGCAGAGGCGCCGGACATGACCGAGAGCGAACCGATCCGCGAACCGGAGGACCGGGCGGAGGCCGCACGCGTCGACGCTCCCGCGGGGCTGAGCAGGCGCGGACTGCTCGGTCTCGCGGTGGGCGGCGGGGTCGCAGGTCTCGCGGTCGGCCTGGGGGCGGGACTGACCGGCGGCGTCGAGCTCGGACGCGCCCGCGCCGCCGAAGACGCGCAGAACAGCTACGACTTCTTCGGCGTGCACCAGGCCGGCATCACCACGCCCGTGCAGGACCACCTGCACTTCGCGAGCTTCGACATGATGCCGCGCACCGACCGCGACGACCTGATCTCGCTGCTCCAGGACTGGAGCTACGCGGCCTCGCGCCTCACGCAGGGACTCGAGGTCAGCGCGAGCGGTGCCGTCGGCGGCAGCCCGGAAGCCCCGCCCGACGACACGGGTGAAGCGCTCGGTCTGCCGTCCGCCGGGCTGACCATCACGATCGGGTTCGGTCCGAGCCTGTTCGAGAACGAAGCCGGCGACCGCTACGGCATCGCGGCGCAGCGTCCCGCAGGGCTGGAGCGGCTGCCCGCCTTCCTCGGCGACGACCTCGACCCCGAGATGTCCCACGGCGACCTCTGTGTGCAGGCGTGCGCCGACGACCCGCAGGTGGCGGTGCATGCGATCAGGAACCTCAGCCGGATCGCGTTCGGGCGTGCGCGACTGCGGTGGTCGCAGCTCGGGTTCGGCAAGACGTCCCGCACCACGGCGGCGCAGGCCACGCCGCGCAACCTGTTCGGCTTCAAGGACGGCACCGCAAACATCCTCGCCGACGACACCGCCGCGCTCGACGAGCACGTGTGGGTCTCCGCCGCGGACGATCCGGGCTGGCTCGCGGGCGGCTCGTACCTGGTCGCCCGGCGCATCGCGATGCTGATCGAGACGTGGGACCGGGTGCGACTCTCGGAGCAGGCCACCATCATCGGCCGCGACAAGGGCGAGGGCGCCCCGCTCTCCGGCGGCGACGAGTTCACCGAGCCCGACTTCCACGGCGGCGCGATCGACGCCCACAGCCACGTGCGGCTCGCGCACCCGACGCAGAACGACGGCGTGCGCATCCTCCGCCGCGGCTACAACTACGTGGACGGCAACAACACGCTCGGACGGCTCGACGCCGGGCTCTTCTTCCTGTCGTATCAGCGCGACCCCGCGCAGTTCATCACGCTGCAGCGCCGGCTGGCGACCGACCGCATGAACGAGTACATCCGCCACGTCGGGTCGGGGATCTGGGCGGTGCCGGCCGGCGCGAAGCCCGGCTCCTACGTGGGCGCCGAGCTCTTCGCCTGACTGGCCCTAGGACCCGAGCCGCGCGGCCTCCAGCACCTCGACGACGGACGAGGCCAGCGCGTCGGCTCCCGCGTGGTCGTCGGCGCTGATCGTCACCACAGCGTCATCGAGGAAGATCATCAGCTGCCCGTAGGCGCCGTGCAGCCGCCAGGCCCGTCCCGGTCCGCCCCACCCGGCGAGGGCGTAGCGGTCGTAGCCCGGGTTCACGCCGGCGACGACGCCGTCGCGGTGCATGGCGTCGATGTGCTCCGGCGACACGAGCCGCCGCCCCTCCCACGCGCCGCGGTCGCGGATCAGCCGCCCGATGCGCGCCATCTCCTCGGTGCGCAGCGCGAGACCGCCGCCCGCCTCGATGCGGCCGTGGGGGCAGCGGGTCCACCGCGCGCCGTGGATGCCGAGCGGCTCGAGCAGGCGGTCGTCGAGGTAGTGGCCCACGTCGCCGACGCGCGCGGCGAGGGCCGTCATGGCGGTGTAGGTGCTGGCATTGGAGTACTGGAAGACGCGCCCGCGGGAGGGTCGCCGCAGGAACTCCGCGGCGAGGTCGGGCCAGTCGGTCAGAAGCGTGGGCGACCAGGGCAGGTCGATCCCGCTCGACATCGACAGGAGGTGGCGCAGCGTTACCCGGTCGACGCCCGGCCCGAGCTCGTGATCGGGGAGGAGGTGCGCCACGGGCTCGTCGAGCGAGACCGCGCCGTCGTCGGCGGCGAGAGCCACGGCGAGCACGCACACGCCCTTCGCGACCGACTGGATGTCCTCTCGCACGTCCGGCGCCCAGCGGTGCTCGGCGGTCCCGTCGCCCGCGCGCACGTGGAGGCCGTGTGCGCGGAAGCCCGTGTCCTCGATGATCGCGACCAGGCTGTCCTTCACGGAGAGGGCGTCGGCTCCGGGGGCGCCGCTCATCGGGGACGACGCGAGCCGGTCGGGTCGTTCCTGCGACCCTCGCGCGCGGCGAGCTCGGGATCGGAGAACAGCCAGCGCGGGCGCGGCTCCACGAGCGGGCGGAACAGCCGTCGCACGGGCTTGGTGGCCAGCAGCAGCGCGAGGACCACCGAGAGCGCGGTCACGAGCGGCAGCCAGAACCAGGTCGGCTCGAGGTCGCGCAGCACACCGCTCTCCCTGAAGGGATAGAGCACGAACGAGTGCAGCAGGTAGACGTACATCGTGTACTGGCCGAAGGTCGTCCACCAGTACGAGCCGCGGGGGATCAGCGCGAAGAACGCCGCGCACAGGACGACGGCGAGCAGCATGAGGGCGACCCGGATCGCGCCGGCCCACCACTGCGTGCCGACCAGGTCGGAGTAGGAGGCCTCGTAGAACAGCCATTCGCGCAGGTCGGCGGCCTGCCACAGCGGAAGCCAGTTCCAGGCGGCCCACCCGGTCGCCGCGAAGACGCCGATCGCCGCCGCGCGGATCCACCAGGGGCGGAAGTCCAGCAGGCGCAGCCGGTTGACGACGTCGTGCTCGCGCAGCCACCAGCCGAGCGTGAAGAAGGGGAGGAGGCCCAGCGTGCGGGAGAGCGAGAAGGTGCTGTCGACGTTGGAGAGGTAGCCGGCGCCGATCGAGATCACGACGGTCCACAGCAGCGGCCAGCGCAGCAGCGCGAGGTAGGGGAGGACGAGGCGGAAGATCGCCAGCGCCAGGAGGAACCACAGTGTCCAGCTCGGTTTGGTGAAGTTCGGGGTGGCCTGACCTTCGACGAGCCACTTGGTGAGGGTCCACAGCGTCTCGAAGATCACGTAGGGCAGGACGATGTCGGTGATCACCCTGGCCATCTGCGTCTTGGTGGGCGAGCCCGACTTGGAGAAGTAGCCGGAGATGATCGCGAACGCCGGCATGTGGAACGCGTACAGCGCGAGGTAGAACGCGAACGCGATGTCGGAGTCGTAGATGAGCCGCTGGATCGCATGGCCGAGCACGACGAGGACGATGCACGCGTAGCGAGCGTTGTCCCAGAAGGGCACGCGCCGGCGCTTCCGCGGGACGGACCCGGTGGCGGGCCCCGTGATGTCGGCCCCGGTGGTGCTCATCCTCCGAGGCTACAGGCGCGGGAATAAAGTTGCCGTGCACGCGTTGACACGATTACATTCAAATGAATAGAACCGGGTGGCACGATCATCGGGTTCGGAGAACACGGAGCAATCATGAGCGAGCAGTCAGGCGCGCAGGCGATGCAGTTCGGCATCATGTCGGTCAGCGACATCACCCGCGACCCCACCACGGGCGTCACCCCCAGCGAGCAGGAGCGCATCAAGGCCACGCTGGCCATCGCCACCCACGCCGAGGAGGTGGGCCTCGACGTCTTCGCGATCGGCGAGCACCACAACCCGCCGTTCTGGTCCTCCAGCCTCACCACGTTCCTGGCGGCGCTGGCCGCGCAGACCGAGCGGCTGATTGTCTCGACGTCGACCACGCTCATCACCACGAACGACCCCGTGCGCATCGCCGAGGAGTACGCGATGCTGCAGCACGTGTCCGACGGCCGCATGGACCTGATGCTCGGGCGCGGCAACACCGGCCCGGTGTACCCGTGGTTCGGACAGGACATCCGTCAGGGCCTCCCGCTCGCGATCGAGAACTACGCCCTGCTGCACAAGCTGTGGCGCGAGGACGTCGTTGACTGGGAGGGCAAGTTCCGCACCCCGCTGCAGGGCTTCACGTCGACCCCGCGCCCGCTCGACGGCATCCCGCCGTTCGTCTGGCACGGATCGATCCGCACCCCGGAGATCGCGGAGCAGGCCGCCTACTACGGCGACGGGTTCTTCGCGAACAACATCTTCTGGCCGAAGGAGCACTACCAGCGCCTGATCGAGCTGTACCGCCAGCGCTTCGAGCACTACGGCCACGGCACGCGCGAGCAGGCCATCGTCGGGCTCGGCGGGCAGGTGTTCATGGCCGCGAAGTCGCAGGACGCCGTGAACCAGTTCCGGCCCTACTTCGACAACGCCCCCGTGTACGGCCACGGCCCGAGCATGGAGGACTTCACCGAGATGACGCCGCTGACGGTCGGTTCGCCGCAGCAGGTCATCGACCGGTACGCGGGCATGCGTGAGCACTTCGGTGACTACCAGCGCCAGCTCTTCCTGATCGACCACGCCGGCCTTCCGCTGAAGACGGTGCTCGAGCAGCTCGACATCCTCGGCTCCGAGGTCGTGCCGGTGCTGCGCAAGGAGCTCGCGAAGGACCGTCCGGCCGGCGTGCCCGACGCCCCGACGCACGCGGCGCGCGTGAAGGCCGAGTTCGGCGACGGCCCCACGCGTCAGGCGCGACCCGGCGCCAACCGGGGCGACAACCTCACGGGCGACTCGCCCTACCAGGACACCCCGGCACCCGCGGGTGCCGCGTTCGGACTCGGCCGGAAGGAGGCCTGACATGACCACGCGTCGCATCGCCGTCGTCTCGGCCGGCCTGTCGAACCCCTCGTCCACGCGGATGCTGGCCGACCGGCTCGCCGCCGAGACCGTCAAGGCGCTCGCCGAGCGCGACATCCAGGCCGCGGTCGACGTGATCGAGCTGCGTGACTACGCGCACGACATCACCAACAACCTGCTGACGGGCTTCGCGCCGCCCGCCCTGGAGACCGCGATCAACACGGTCGTCTCGGCGGACGCGCTGATCGCCGTGACGCCCATCTTCTCGACCAGCTACTCCGGCCTGTTCAAGTCGTTCATCGACGTGCTCGACCCGGACGCGCTGACCGGGAAGCCCGTGCTGATCGGCGCCAACGCGGGCACCCCGCGGCACTCGCTCGCAATCGACTACGCGATCCGCCCGCTATTCGCCTACCTGCATGCGGAGGCCGTGTCGACCGGCGTGTTCGCGGCGTCCAGCGACTGGGGCGGCGCGGGCGACGACGTGGCCCCGCTCGCCAAGCGCGTCGAGAAGGGTGCCAGGGAGCTGGCCGAGGCGGTCGCCCGCCGCGAAGCCGCCACGGTCGTCGACCCGTACGACCCGGCGACCTATCTCGGTGAGGGTCGATCGTTCGGACACATGCTCGGCGGTCTCGCCGGCGAGTGACCCCGCGCCGACGTCCGCGCCCCGTCCCCGTGGAGACACGGGGACGGGGCGCGCGTCACCGCCCAGCCGGTCCCCGCCGCCAGGTGTACTCGGTCTCGGGTCGACCGCGCGTCCCGTAGCGGGCACCGCGCACCGCCACGCCGTCGACGACCAGGTGCTCGAGGTAGCGGCGCACGGCCACGCGTGACAGTCCGAGGCGCTCGGCGGCCTCGCGCGCGGAGAGCGGTCCGCGGGCGCGCAGCTCCGCCGTCACGCGCTCCAGCGAGGTCGCCGACAGGCCCTTCGGCAGGACGATGGCTCCGGTCGACCGACTCAGCAGCGCGTCGATCTCCGCCTGCGTCGCCGGGCCCGTCGTCCCGTGCGCCTGGGCACGATACGCCCGGTACTGCTCCAGCCGCTCCCGGAACACCGCAAACGCGAACGGCTTCACGAGGTAGTGGAAGACGCCGAGTGCCGCCATCTGCCGCACCGTCTCCGCGTCGCGCACGCCGGTGATCGCGATCACGTCCAGCGCCGCACCGCTCGCGCGGAGCGCGCGCAGCACCTCCAGTCCGGATCCGTCCGGCATCGTCACGTCGAGCAGCATCAGATCGAACGCGCCAGCGCCGGGTCGTTCCCGCACGGCCGTGAGAGCCGCGCGCGCTCCCGTGCACTCACCGGCCACCGCGAAGCCGTCCAGCCGCGCGAGGTAGGTGCGATGCAGCTCGAGGGTCAGCGGGTCGTCGTCGACCAGGAGGACGCGGATCACGACCTGCTCCCGCGTGACGATGCCGACGGCAGGGTCACCCGGAACGCCGTCGGCGGGCCCGCCACGGTCACGTCCCCGCCGGCCTCCCTCACGACGGAGCGGACGAGGGCCAGCCCGATGCCGCGCCCGTGCGGCCCCGCGGGCTTCGTCGTGTACCCCTGGGCGAAGATCCGCTCCCGCTGATCGACCGGGATCCCCGGGCCGCTGTCCGCCACCTCCAGCACGATGCCGCCATGATCGCCGCGCCGCAGCGACACCCGCACCCAGCGGTCTGCGGATTCCGCCGCGGCATCCATCGCGTTGTCGACCAGATTCCCGAGCACAGCCACCGCGTCGACGGGCGCCAGCGGGGTGCGCGGGGTGTCCGGGGCGATGTCCATCCGCCAGTCGATGCCGCGCTCGCGCGCCTGCGCGGCCTTGCCCAGCATCAGTGCGCCCACCGCGGGGTCGCCGTGCTGCCGCGCCGTGACCTGGTCCACGAGGGACTGGCTCTGCCGGGACGTCTGCGTGAGGATCTCGATCGCCTCGTCGCGGCGGTCGAGTTCGAGCAGCGCCACCGCCGCGTGCATGCGGTTGCCGTGCTCGTGCGTCTGCGCCCGCAGCGCTTCGCCGAGGGTGCGGACCGACTCATAGGAGGAGACCGCGTCGCGCAGCTCCCCGGGCGGCAGGTCGCCCGCGAACCGCCGCGTCACCCGACGGGCGAGCAGGGCACCGCCCACCCCGAGCAGCACCAGTCCCGCCGTGATGGCGAGCGACAGCGGCAACCGCCGCACCAGGGTCTCGGAGATGGTCTCGGTCGTCACCCCCGTGGCGACCCAGCCCACCAGGGTGCCGTCATCATCGACAACAGGGACGATCGTCCGCACGGACGGACCGAGCGTGCCGCGGAACTCCTCGGTGAGCACGCGCGGAGTCGACGGGACCGTCCCGAGGTACGGCGCGCCGATCTGAGTCGGATCGGGATGGGTGAGGCGCAGACCCTCCGGCGTCATGATCGTGACGAAGTCCAACCCCGCCCTGTCGATGACCTCCAGCGCGTACGGTTCGAGCGACGCGCTCGCGCTCGCCGTATCGCCGCGGGTGAGCAGTGCGACCACGTCCGGTGCGGAGGCGAGGGCGGCGGCTGTGGCGGCGGTGAGCCGTTCGGCCTCGGAGCGGACGGCGCGCTGCGCCTCCACCACGAGGAACAGCGCGACGAGCGCGCCGACGACCACGGCGGTCACCACGAGCGCCGCGAATACCCGCGACGCGGCGCTGCGGCCTGGGGAGGCGTGCGCCATCCCGTTCCTCCGATCGTCGACGGGTCCGGCAGGGACCAATACGACCACAAATGGCGTCGTCGTGCGAGCGCGGAGACCGTGGAAGGGGTCGGGGGCACAGAGGCCACCGGCTCGGACGACGACGTCGACACGAGGAGGACGCATGGCGCTCACGACGGGATTCTCCCTTCCCCGGTTCCACTGGCGGCGAGGCAAGCAGGCCTGGGACCGCCACACCTGGCTGTACGTCTCGGTGATCATCGCGGTGGTGCTCGGCGCGGTCGTCGGGCTGGTCTGGCCGGAGGTCGGACGCGGGTTCGAGCCGCTGGGCACGGGATTCGTCGCGCTGATCAAGATGATGATCGCGCCGATCATCTTCTGCACGATCGTGGTCGGTGTCGGTTCGATCGCGAAGGCGGCGACGGTCGGGAAGATCGGCGGTCTCGCGCTGCTCTACTTCATGGTCATGTCGACCTTCGCGCTCGCGATCGGCCTGATCGTGGGGAACATCATCCACCCCGGCTCCGGGCTCGACATGGCGAACGCCAGCTATCAGACGGAGACCACGGAGGCCACGACGACGCAGGAGTTCCTGCTCGGGATCATCCCCGCGACGTTCTTCTCCGCCTTCACGGGCGAGAGCGTGCTGCAGGTCCTCTTCATCGCCCTGCTCACCGGGTTCGCGCTGCAGGGGCTGGGTGAGCGCGGAGCCCCGATCATGGAGGCGGTCAAGCAGCTGCAGAAGCTCGTGTTCCGGATCCTCGGCATGATCCTGTGGCTGGCCCCCATCGGCGCCTTCGGGGCGATCGCGGCCGTCGTGGGCAAGACGGGGGTGGCCGCGATCTGGAGCCTCGGGATCCTGATGGTGGCGTTCTACATCACCTGCATCGTCTTCATCCTCGTGGTGCTGGGGACGCTCCTGTGGGCGGTCACCAGGGTCAACATCCTGTCGCTCATGAAGTACCTGGCCAGGGAGTACCTGCTGATCGTCGGCACGTCGTCGTCGGAGTCCGCGCTGCCGCGCCTGATCGCGAAGATGGAGCACATCGGGGTCTCCAAGCCCGTCGTCGGCATCACCGTGCCCACCGGCTACTCGTTCAACCTCGACGGCACCGCGATCTATCTCACGATGGCGTCGCTGTTCATCGCGACCGGGATGGGCCAGCCCATGTCGATCGGGGAGCAGATCGGCCTGCTGGTGTTCATGATCATCGCGAGCAAGGGGGCGGCGGGCGTCACGGGAGCGGGCCTGGCGACGCTGGCCGGCGGGCTGCAGGCGTACCGGCCCGACCTCGTCGACGGCGTCGGCGTCATCGTCGGCATCGACCGGTTCATGTCCGAGGGGCGGGCGCTGACGAACTTCACCGGCAACGCGGTCGCCACGCTGCTGATCGGCACCTGGACCAGGCAGATCGACCGCGACCGCGTACGCCGGGTCCTGAGCGGCGAGCTGCCGTTCGACGAATCACGACTCGACGGGGTGGACGCCCACGCGGCGCCGCACCCGCAGGCCACCGACGTCCAGGGACTGCACGAGGCCGCCGTCACCGAGATGTCCGCGAAGGAGGAGCGCGCGCGCAACCGGGCCCTCGGCGGATGACACGGGCGGGACAGGGATGCGGGAGCCGGTGATCACCGGCTCCCGCATCACCGCGGTCAACCGCTCTTGCGTCGGAACTCGCGTCGCGTCTGCGGGGCGTTGGCGGCGTGGACGGCGGAGTCGCCGTCGAGGTGGGCCTCGCCCTGCCGGTGGTGCGCGTTCTTCTTCTCGAGCGCTTCCTTGAACTTGCGCTTCATGTCCTCCGAGGAGGAGGCGCCTTCTTCGGTGCTCATGCCCCCGAGCCTAGGGCACCGTCGTCGCGCGCGGGGAGTCGGCCGCGGCGTCGCGCGGCGACCCGGTCCACAGCGAGTCCGAGCGCCACGGCCACGACGATCGACACCGGCACCGCGACCAGCGGCCCGCCGGGGAGCACCGCGGCGATCAGGGCGCCGACCGCGGCCTGGTACACCGCCCACCCGGTCGCCGCGACGACCACCAGGGGGAAGTAGCGCAGGGGTCGCACATGCGAGGCTCCGGCGACGAGGTTCACCGCGAGCCGCGCGAAGGGCACGAAGCGCGCCGTGAACAGCACCGTGGCCGCGCCGCGGTCGAGGCGCCGTCTCGCGCCGTCCAGCGCCTGCCGCACGCGCGGCGCGCGCATCCACCGCCATCGCCGGGTCCCGACGAGCCGTCCGATCAGGTAGCAGCAGGCGTCACCGACGGCGGCGGCCGCGGCGGCGCACAGAACCACGGCCCAGAGCGGAGGACTGCCCGTCGTGACGGCCAGTGCGCCGAGTGCCGTCACCGCGATCTCGCCGGGGATCACGACGACGAACGCGTCACCCAGTACGAGCAGGCTCATGACCACGAGGCTCCACGGGCTCGCGAGCGCGTCGGCGAACAGATCGGTCGGCACGACGCCCAGCGTGCACGGCGCGGGTGAACGGCAACCGACGGGAAGCTGGCCGGTGACCCCCGGTCCAGCATCCGGTGAACATCTGGTGCACCGGGCCGTTTCCGGGCGGTGGCCGCTCGAGCCGCGGCCATCCTGTGGGTGTGAGAGTCGCGATCGTCACCGAGTCCTTCCTTCCGCACATGAACGGCGTGACCGGATCCGTGATGCAGATCCTCCGCCATCTCGAGCGCCGTGGACACGAGGCGCAGGTCATCGCGCCGGCGGCGGAGGGCATGCCGCGCGAGCTCCACGGCGCGCGGATCACGGCGGTGCCGAGCATGCCCCTTCCCGGCTACCGCGACGTGCGGGTGGGCGCGTCCGCTCCCGCGCGGATCATCGCGAGCTGGGCCGACTTCCGACCGGACGTGGTGCACCTGGCGTCGCCGTTCGCCCTCGGGTGGCGGGGCGTGCTCGCGGCGGAGCGGCAGGGAGTCGCCGCGGTGGCCGCGTACCAGACCGATGTCGTGTCCTACGCCGAGCGCTACCGCGTGGCCGCGACAGCGGGGATCGCGCAGGCACACGTCACCCGGCTCCACCGGCGGGCCACCCTGACGCTGGCTCCGTCTGCCGAGTCCGCCCGACAGCTCGCTCAGCTCGGCGTCGACCGCCTCCGCCGCTGGGGGAGAGGCGTGGACGCGGAGCGGTTCCATCCGACGCGCCGCGACCCCGCTCTGCGTGCACGGTGGGGTGAGCAGACCGTGATCGGCTATGTCGGGCGTCTGGCCCCGGAGAAGCAGGTGGAAGACCTGGCCGTGCTCGCCGGGATCCCCGGTACGCGTCTCGTCGTGGTCGGCGACGGCCCGAGCCGTGGGCGCCTGCAGCACCTGCTCCCTGACGCCCTGTTCCTGGGCCACCTCGACGGCGACGCGCTCGCCGCGGCCCTGGCGTCGTTCGACGTGTTCGTGCACCCGGGGGAGAGCGAGACCTTCGGGCAGACTCTGCAGGAGGCGCACGCGAGCGGCGTCCCCGTGGTCGCGACGGGGCGCGGGGGACCGCTCGACCTCGTACGCAGCGGAGTCGACGGCTGGCTCTACCCTCCCGGTGACCTGCGGGAGCTGCGCCGGCGCGTGGGCGAGCTCGCGGCCGATGCGCACACGCGGCGCGCGTTCGGCCGCGCCGGTCACGAGAGCGTCCAGGCGCGCAGCTGGGCGGCCGTCGGGGATCAGCTCCTCGGGCACTTCGCGGAGGCCGAGGAGCTGCACAGGACGGACGCGGCGGCGCGAGCCCGTCGGCTCGTGAGGCCCGAGCCCACGCCACCCGTGCCGCCGGCGCGCTGGCGCAGATACGTCGCGCTGGGCGACTCGCTGACGGAGGGCCTGTGCGACCCGGGCGCGGATGGGGCGCTGCGGGGCTGGGCCGACCGACTGGCGCTGCTGCTCGCAGCGCGGGGCGGGTTGCACTACGCCAACCTCGCCATCCGGTCGAAGCGCGTGCAGGACGTGTGCGGGGAGCAGCTCGAGCGCGCGCTGGAGCTCCGACCCGACCTGGTCTCGATCCTCGTGGGCGCGAACGACCTGGTGAAGTACCGTGCCCCCGTGCCGACGCTCGCGGCACAGGTCGAGGGCGCGATCGTGCGACTGCGCGCCGGCGGCGCCGAGGTCGTGCTGGTGACGCCCTTCCTCCCCGGACGACGCGCGGCAGCCCTGTACGCGCGACGCTTCGCAGCTTTCGCGACCGCGCTCGCCGGGGTGGCCGCGCGGACCGGCGCCATCCTGATCGACACCGACCTGCATCCCGCGCTCGCGGAGCGACCGCACTGGGGGGAGGATCTCGTGCACCTCAGCAGTCGCGGGCACCGGTTCCTCGCCTATCGCGTCGGCGAGGTGCTCGGGGTGCCCCACGCCGAGGCCCTCGGCGCGCTCGACGCCGTGCTGCACGAGCACGAGTCGATCGGAGCCGGTGCGTGGTGGCGGCGGTACGCGCTGCCGTGGGTGTGGCGTCGCCTGCACGGGAGGGCCGCGGGTGACGGCCGCCGCGCCAAGCACGACGACTACGTCTACCTCGGTCGCTCGTCCGTCGAGCGCGGCGCGCCGGTGGGCTGAGCGCGGGGGTGGCGCTCAGCGACGACCCATGCCGCGGTACGTCCAACCGGCCGCACACCACGCCGCGGCGTCGAGGCAGTTGCGGCCGTCGACCACGACTCGTCCGCGCACGAGCGACCCCGCATGTGCGGGGGAGAGCGCCCGCCGGTACTCGTCCCACTCCGTCACGACCACCACGGCGTCGGCCCCGCGGAGGGCCTCGTCCCGGTCGCTCGTGTATCCCAGCTGCGGGTGCAGGGCCCTGGCGTTGTCGATCGCCGCGGGGTCGGTGACCACGACGTCGGCGCCGAGGCCGCGCAGGCGCACGGCGACATCGAGCGCAGGGGAGTCGCGCACGTCGTCGCTGAAGGGTTTGAACGCGGCACCGAGCACCGCGATCCGGCGGCCGAACACCCGTCCGGCGAGGGCGTCGACCACGAGCTGCACCGCGCGGTCTCTGCGGCGGAGGTTGATCGCGTCCACCTCGTGCAGGAAGCCCACGGCCTCGCGCCGACCGAGCTCCTCCGCGCGCGCCGCGAACGCCCGGATGTCCTTGGGCAGGCAGCCGCCGCCGAATCCGATGCCGGAGCCGAGGTAGCGCGGCCCGATGCGCGTGTCGTGGCCGAGCGCCTCCGCGAGCAGGGCGATGTCGGCGTCCGCGGCCTCGGCGATCTCGGCCATGGCATTGATGAACGAGATCTTGGTGGCGAGGAAGGCGTTGGCCGCGCCCTTCACCAGCTCGGCGGTGGCGAGGTCGGTCGCGAGGAAGGGGGTTCCCGCCTCGATCGCGGCACGGTACACGTCGCGCAGGACCGCGACGGCGCGCTCGCCGGCTGCCCCGCTGTCCGCCCCCACCACGATCCGATCGGGGGTCAGGGTGTCGTGCACGGCCCAGCCCTCCCGGAGGAACTCGGGGTTCCACGCCAGCGTCGCTCCGCGGTCGTGCACGAGTCCGGCGAGACGCGCGGCGGTGCCGACGGGAACCGTGGACTTGCCCGCCACCACGTCGCCGGGGCGCAAATGGGGGAGCAGCGCGTCGACGGCGGCGTCCACGAAGCGCAGGTCGGCGGCCGGGCCGTGCGGCTGCTGCGGCGTGCCGACGGCGAGGAAGTGCACGGTCGCGCCTGCCGCGTCCTCGATGCGGGTGCCGAAGCGGAGGCGCCCTGTCGCCCGACCCGACGCGAGGAGGTCGTCCAACTGCGGCTCGAAGAACGGGGCCTGCCCGCGGGAGAGCGCAGCCACGCGGCCCTCGTCGACGTCGACGCCGATCACCTCGTGTCCGAGGGATGCCATGGCCGCGGCGTGCACGGCCCCGAGGTACCCGCATCCGATCACTGACATGCGCATGGCCCCAGCAGAGCCGACGCCCTGGACGCACGGTCGACGGGAGGGTGAACACACCATGACCGGCGGGTGTCGACACTTTCGACGGCGAGAGCACGCGGGATCCGAGGACGTCGCTGGTAGGGTGGATCCGGTTGACTGCGGTCGACTGTACAACTTCACATCGACTCATGGAGCGATCGGCGGAGAAGCTGGTCCCCTGTGGTGGGTTCCTCGGCGTGGTCGTCGGGTGGCTTTCTACTGGTGGCCAGCGCAGGCGAGACTCGGGGAATCCCCGCGCGCCCGAACCCCACCGCATCCGCTCCTTCATGAACACCTCGCGCGTCACACGGGCCCGCGAGGCTAAACAAAGAAGGAGAGACCTCTTGGAAGGTCCTGAAATCACCGCCACCGAGGCCGTTCTCGACAACGGCCGCTTCGGCACCCGCACCATCCGCTTCGAGACCGGCCGCCTCGCGCAGCAGGCTCAGGGCGCTGTCGCCGCCTACCTCGACGGCGAGACCATGCTCCTCTCGGCCACCAGCGCGGGCAAGCACCCGCGCGAGGGCTTCGACTTCTTCCCGCTGACGGTCGACGTCGAGGAGCGGTCCTACGCCGCCGGCAAGATCCCCGGCTCGTTCTTCCGTCGTGAGGGTCGTCCCTCCACGGAGGCGATCCTGGTCTGCCGTCTGATCGACCGTCCGCTGCGTCCGTCGTTCGTCGACGGCCTGCGCAACGAGGTCCAGATCGTCATCACGGTCCTCTCGATCGCGCCGGGCGAGTTCTACGACGCGCTGGCGATCAACGCCGCGTCCGCGTCGACCCAGATCTCGGGCCTGCCGTTCTCCGGCCCCGTCGCCGGTGTGCGCCTCGCGTTCATCCCCGGCCACGGCGAGCACGCCGACCAGTGGGTCGCGTTCCCGACGGCCGAGCAGGTGTCGGAGGCCGTGTTCGACCTGATCGTTGCCGGTCGCGTGGTCACCAAGGCCGACGGCTCCGAAGACGTCGCGATCATGATGGTCGAGGCCGAGGCGACCGAGGGCAGCTGGAACCTGATCAAGGCGGGCGCCACCAAGCCCGACGAGAGCGTCGTGGCCCAGGGCCTCGAGGCCTCGAAGCCGTTCATCGCCCAGCTCGTGAAGGCACAGGCCGAGCTCGCCGCCACGGCGTCGAAGGAGCCGGGCGTCTACCCGGTCTTCCCGGCCTACAGCGATGAGGTCTACGACTTCGTGTCCGAGCGCGCGTTCGCCGAGCTGAGCGACGTCTACCAGATCGCCGACAAGACCGAGCGCCAGAACGCCGACGACGCCATCAAGGAGCGCGTCAAGGCCGAGCTCATCGAGGCCACCGAGGCGGGCTCGCTCCCGGCCGCGGCCCCGCTGGAGTTCTCCGCCGCGTACAAGTCGGTCACGAAGAAGATCGTCCGCGGGCGCATCCTCACCGAGGGCACCCGCATCGACGGCCGCGGGCTGGCGGACATCCGCCCGCTCGACGCCGAGGTGCAGGTCATCCCGCGCGTGCACGGCTCCGCGATCTTCCAGCGCGGCGAGACCCAGATCATGGGTGTCACCACGCTGAACATGCTCAAGATGGAGCAGCAGATCGACTCGCTGTCGCCCACGACCAGCAAGCGCTACATGCACCACTACAACTTCCCGCCCTACTCGACCGGTGAGACCGGCCGCGTGGGTTCGCCGAAGCGTCGCGAGATCGGGCACGGCTTCCTCGCCGAGCGCGCCCTCGTGCCGGTGCTGCCGAGCCGCGAGGAGTTCCCGTACGCGATCCGTCAGGTGTCCGAGGCGCTGAGCTCCAACGGCTCGACCTCGATGGGCTCCGTGTGCGCCTCGACCCTCTCGCTGCTGAACGCGGGTGTGCCGCTGCGCGCTCCCGTCGCCGGCATCGCGATGGGCCTGGTCTCCGACGAGGTGAACGGGGAGACCCGTTACGCCGCGCTGACCGACATCCTGGGGGCGGAGGACGCGCTCGGCGACATGGACTTCAAGGTCGCCGGTACGAGCGAGTTCGTCACCGCCATCCAGCTCGACACGAAGCTCGACGGCATCCCGTCGTCGGTGCTCGCCGGCGCGCTGACCCAGGCCAAGGACGCCCGTCTGACGATCCTCAACGTCCTGAACGCCGCGATCGACGCTCCCGACGAGATGGCGCCCACCGCGCCGCGCGTCATCAGCGTGCAGATCCCGGTCGACAAGATCGGTGAGCTGATCGGCCCGAAGGGTAAGACGATCAACGCGATCCAGGATGAGACCGGTGCGCAGATCTCCATCGAGGAGGACGGCACCGTCTACATCGGCGCGACCGACGGCCCCTCGGCCGAGGCCGCCCGTGCCCAGGTGAACGCGATCGCCAACCCCACCAACCCGGAGGTCGGCGAGCAGTTCCTCGGCACCGTCGTGAAGATCGCCACGTTCGGCGCCTTCATCTCGCTGCTGCCCGGCAAGGACGGCCTGCTGCACGTCACCGAGGTGCGCAAGCTCGCCGGTGGCAAGCGCGTGGAGAACGTCGAAGACGTCCTCTCGGTCGGTCAGAAGATCCTCGTCAAGATCACGAAGATCGACGACCGCGGCAAGCTCTCGCTGGAGCCCGTGCTCGACGACGCCCCGGCCGCTGAGCAGGCGCCGTCGGAC
Source organism: Microbacterium sp. NPDC055502 (assembly GCF_053643635.1). NCBI lineage: Bacteria > Bacillati > Actinomycetota > Actinomycetes > Micrococcales > Microbacteriaceae > Microbacterium > Microbacterium sp. NPDC055502. Next base: position 337,778 of record NZ_JBSHKJ010000002.1, read on the forward strand.
GAGGCCGCGGCGGAGTAACTCCGCCCGTTCGTCTGGAGCCCGGCTCTCTCCGCGAGGAGGGGGCCGGGCTTCGTCGTCGGCGATGTGATCAAAACGTTATCGGAAGTTTCCGCGCCGTTCCCCGGATTGGTCGGGACGTCGGCTGCGGTCGCATACCCTCGAAGTACGCACCGGGGGGTGCTAGTCAGGCAGCGAGGCAGGTCGGCACGCACCGATCGATGCGGGGGTGAGAGTATGCGGTTGTTCAGCGTAGGCGCAGGAACAGCGGCTGATCGCGCCGCGCAGGAACACGAGGACCACCCGTCCGCCCCCATCCCCATCGTCGGCCCCGGCGTCGGCGAGGCCATCCGGCTCCCGCTCGGGGAGACCGGCTTCGAGACCTTCCCGCTCATGCTCGGCGCCGCCGAGTTCGGGTGGAACGTCGACCTGGAGACCAGCCACGGCATCCTGGACCGCTACGCCGAGATCGGCGGGAACGCCATCCACACGGCCGACGGCTTCTCCGGTGGTCGCAGCGAGCACATCCTCGGACAGTGGCTGCGGTCGCGAGACCAGCGGGACCGGGTCGTGTTGAGCGTCCGCATCGGCGCTCACGCCGACAACCCCGGACTCGGCTCGGTCAACCTCGTCCGCGCCGTCGAGGGATCGCTGACGCGGTTGGGCGTGGAGCGCATCGATGTGCTGTACCTCGACGCGACGCTCGATGCGACGACCAACCTGGAAGACACGCTCGCGACGGTCGAGTGGCTGATGGAGGCCGGCAAGATCGGCGCCGTCGGTGCCTACGGACTGAGCCCGGAGCGACTCGTGGAAGCGCGCATCCTGGCCTCGGCCGGATACCCCCGCATCACGGTCATCGACGCGCCGTACAACCTCGTGCGGCGTCAGCCGTTCGAGGGCGACCTGCGGCTGGTGGCCGGAGCGCAGAACCTCGCGGTCACGCCCTCGCACGCTCTCGAGCACGGCTTCTTGTCGGGGCGTCACCGCAACAAGGCGCTCACCTCGCGCGGCGTGCGCGGGGAACAGCTGCGCGGCCACCTCAACCGGCGCGGCATCAAGATCCTCCGTGCACTCGACCAGGTGGCCGAGGAGCTCGGGGTGCCCGTGGCCGCGGTCTCGATCGCCTGGCTCCTGGCGCAGCGCACGGTGACCGCGCCGATCGTGAACACGTTCGCGGCCGAGCAGGTGGACGAGCTCATGCAGGGTGCGGGTGTGGCACTGTCACGGAGTCAGGTGGCCGAGCTCTCCCGCGCGGGCAACTGAACGTCGGCCCACCCGTGACATAGGGTGGAGGAGAGGTCCGGCGGGAGCTGGCGATGAAGCGAGCGAGCGAGTTGTGACGCACTACATATATCTGGTCAGACACGGTGAACATCAGGATGCCGAGCACGGCCTCGCCGACGGACCCCTGTCGCCGCGGGGCCAGCGGCAGGCGGAGCTGATCGCCGACCGCCTGTCCGGGCTTCCGCTCGATGCGGTCTGGCACTCGCCGCTCCTGCGGGCGAACGAGACGGCGAGGGCGATCGCCGGACGTCTTCCGTCGGTCGATCCCGAGCCGACGGCGCTCCTGTTCGACTGCGTGCCCACGGGCATGACGGAGGAGACGCCCTCGGTGTTCGAGCCGTTCTTCGGCTCCGTCACGGAGGCGGAGATCGAGGCCGGCCGCGCGCAGATGTCCGATGCGGTCAACGAGTTCCTGGTCCGCAAGACCGGCGAGGTGCACGAGGTGCTCATCACGCACAACTTCGTGATCTCGTGGTTCGTGCGCGAGGTGCTGGCGGCGCCGGAGTGGCGCTGGATGACGTTGAACCAGTCGCACTGCGGTCTCACCGTGATCGCGCAGAAGCAGGGGCGTCCGTGGACGCTGCTCACTCACAACGACACCGGACACCTGCCCGTGGAGTTGCGCACCGGGATCCCCGACGCGCTCCTCGTGTGACGCCGCGCCTCAGCGCGCCGCGGCTGCGGTCGCTCGCCCGGCCATAGGCTGGACGCATGACCACGAAGGTAGCCCTCGTCGGCGGAACCGGAAAGCTCGGGACGATCATCGGCTCGGTGATCGCGGAGCTCGACGGCTTCGCGGTGACCCGGGTCCTCGGTTCATCGAGCGATCTGTCGGAGTTGCAGGGGGCCGACCTCGTGGTGGATGCCTCCACGCCGCAGATCAGCGTCGACGTGGTGCGCACCGCGGTGGAGCAGGGCAGCAACGTGCTGGTGGCGACGTCGGGCTGGTCGGCCGAGCGCATCGCTCTGGTGCGTCCGCTGGTCGACGCGGCGGGGACGGGTGCGGTCTTCATCCCGAACTTCTCGCTGGGATCCGTGCTCGGCTCGGCGCTGGCCGCCGCTGCGGCACCGTTCTTCGGATCGGCGGAGATCATCGAGGCGCACCGCGAGACGAAGATCGATTCGCCCAGCGGCACGGCGGTCCGCACGGCCGAGCTGATCGCCGCGGCGCGGGCAGAGCAGGGTCCGGTCAGTGCGCCGCACGCGGATCAGCGGGCCCGCGGCCAGCAGGTCGCAAGCGTCCCGATTCATTCCCTCCGCCGTCCCGGCGTGATCGCGAAGCAGGAGGTGATCCTGTCGGGCCCTGGCGAGTCGCTCACCTTGACGCACGACACCACCGACTCGGCCCTCGCGTACGCCCCGGGCATCCGGCTCGCCGTGCCGTATGCCGCGTCGGCGACCGGAGTGGTCGTCGGGCTGGAGAACATGATCGACCTCGGTCTGCGCTCGTGATGTCGCGGATCGGCGTCGGCCTGATGGCGGCGGCGCTCCTGGTCTACCTGGCGGTGGCGGTGTGGCTGGCGGTGATGTTCATCTCCGTCGGCACCCCGGTGTCGATCGGCATGGGCATCACTCTCCTCGTGCTCGCCCCGCTCGGAGCCTGGGCGTTGGTCAGGGAGATGCTGTTCGGGTTCGGGGCCGACCGGCTCGGTCGGATCCTCGATGCCGAGGGGGGCATGCCGCCCGTGGAGACCGAGCTCACGCCCAGCGGCCGCCTGGCCCGGGCGGACGCGGATCCTCTGATCGCCCGCTACACCGAGGCCGCGGCGGCCGCTCCGAGCGACTGGCGCGCCCGCTACCGTCTCGGCGTGGTGCAGGACGCCGCCGGTCGACGCAAGGACGCGAGGGCGAGCATCCGCGAGGCGATCAGGCTCTTCCGCGCCTGAACCCGTCGTCGGATGCCCGCCGCCTGGACGATCAGGCGAGAGTGGCCTCGAGGGTGATGTCGATCCCGGCCAGCGCCTGCGACACCGGGCAGCCGGTCTTGGCGCCCTCGGCGATCTCCTGGAACGCGGCCGGGGTCAGGCCGGGCACCACGGCGTTCACGTTGAGATGGCTGCCGGTGATGCCGACACCGGGCTTGAACGTGACGGAGGCACTGGTGTTGACGCGCTCCGGGGGTGTGCCGTTCTCGGCGAGTGCGTGCGACAGCGCCATGCTGAAGCACGAGGCGTGGGCTGCGGCGATCAGCTCCTCCGGAGTGGTGGTGGTGTCGCTGCCTTCGCTGCGGGCCTTCCAGTCGAGCGGGAAGGTGCCGAGGTGCGACGACGAGAACGCGACCGTCCCCGATCCCTCGGTGAGCGATCCGGTCCACGTGGCGGCGGCTTCACTGGTGACGGGCATGGGGGTCCTCCGGTTCTCGCGCTGCGGGGTGAGCAGCGGCACTCCGGGCCAGCCTATCGAGCCGCCGGTCGCCGGGGAACCGGGTCAGGCGGGCCTCGTGTTCCGTCCGAGCAGGCCGGTGCGCTGGAGGACCAGGTAGAGCTGGCAGCCCAGGCAGAACGAGAACGCGGCGTTCAGGAACGCGGCGACGAAGGCCGCCGCGGTGGCGACCGGCAGCGCCCAGGGGACTCCCGTGAGGTGCAGGACGAGGCCGGCACCGACCACGACCAGCCCGACCCCCTGCGCGAACCGTGGAGGTCGCGGGTCCTCCAGCTCGGAGGGTGGCGCGAGGCGCGGGCGGACGACCCTGCGGAACAGCGCACCCCATGGAGTGGTCGGCGGTGACACGACGCTCCAGAGGAAGAGCAGCGCGATCACGAGCGCGACCAGGAAGCCGGGGTCGGTCAGTCGCTCGAGGGGTGAGGCGGCGACGATCGCCCAGTCGCCCGCGGGCTCGATCCGGTGGGTGGAGACGCCGGTCAGCGCCAGGAACGTGGCGATGAGCAGCAGGACGCTGGTGATCGTCGCGGCGAACCGTGGTCCTCGCGGGTCGATGCCGGCGGGAGCGGACATGGGACCTCCGGGTGTGGTCACGCCGCAGCGACGGCGTCAGTGAGGGCGTGCCGCTGCGGCACGCCGTGGAAACGGGCGACGACCTCGCCGCTGCCGTCCACCACGAGGGTGGTCGGGGTCTGCAGCACGCGGTAGCGGCTGGCGAGGTCGGGACGCGTGGTGAGGTCGATCTCGACGTGGCGCAGTCCGTCCTGTTCCGCGGCGTAGCTGCCCAGGAGTCGACGGACCTGCGGGCACTTCGCGCACAGCTCGGTGCTGAACTGCACGAGTGTCGCGCGTTGCCCGAGTGGAGTCCCCGCGTCGGACGGATCGAACCGGACGACTCCGGCGCGGCGCTGAGCGCCCTCGCGGTGGCGCAGCACGGCGCCCGCGACGACCGCGGCGCCGAGCAGCACCGTCACGACGGCGAGGGCGAGCACGGGCGACATGCGTCGAGACTAAGCGCGCGCGAGTCATGGGGGCGCGCATGTTTCCGCGGATGACGCCCCGGCGGCACAGCGCAGATCCGCCCTCGGGGCGAGCGGGCCGGGTATCCTGACTCCCATGAGCGCCCCCGTCCCGACCCCGTACGAAGACCTGCTCCGCGACGTCCTCGAGACGGGGACGCACAAGAGCGATCGCACCGGAACCGGGACCACCAGCGTCTTCGGCCGTCAGATCCGGTTCGACCTCTCCCAGGGCTTCCCGCTGATCACGACCAAGCGCGTGCACTTCAAGTCGATCGCCTACGAGCTGCTCTGGTTCCTCCGCGGCGACTCCAACGTCGGCTGGCTGCAGGAGAACGGCGTGACGATCTGGGACGAGTGGGCGGACGCGGAGGGTGACCTCGGACCCGTGTACGGCGTGCAATGGCGTTCGTGGCCCACCCCGGACGGGGGCAGCATCGACCAGCTGTCCGAGGTGATCGAGCAGATCCGTCGCACCCCGGACTCGCGACGCCTGATCGTGTCGGCGTGGAACCCCGCCGCCATCCCGGACATGGCTCTCGCGCCGTGTCACGCCCTGTTCCAGTTCTACGTGGCCGACGGCAAGCTCTCCTGCCAGCTGTACCAGCGCAGCGCCGACATGTTCCTCGGCGTGCCCTTCAACATCGCGTCCTATGCCCTGCTGACGATGATGATCGCGCAGCAGGTCGGGCTGGAACCGGGCGACTTCGTCTGGACGGGCGGCGACTGCCACGTGTACGACAACCACGTCGACCAGGTGCGCGAGCAGCTGACGAGGGAGCCCTTCCCGTATCCGACGCTGCGCTTCGCCCGCACCCCGGAATCGATCTTCGACTACCGCTACGAGGACTTCGTGGTGGAGGACTATCAGCACCACGCGCCGATCAGGGCGGCGGTGGCGGTATGACCTGGGTCGGGCTGATCTGGGCGCAGGCCCACGGCGGGGTGATCGGCGCCGAGGGCGGCATGCCGTGGCACGTTCCCGAAGATCTCGCGCACTTCAAGGAGATCACGCACGGAGCGCCCGTGATCATGGGGCGCAAGACCTGGGATTCGCTGCCCGAGCGGTTCCGGCCGCTCCCCGGGCGCGACAACCTCGTCGTCACGCGCCAGCAGGACTGGGCGGCGGACGGGGCCTTCCGTGCCGCGACCGTGGCCGAGGCCGTGCGCGGCCGCGACAGGGTGTGGATCATCGGAGGGGCGGAGATCTTCCGCCAGGTGATCGGCGACGCCGACAGGCTCGAGGTGACCGAGATCGACCTCGACGTCGACGGCGACGCGTTCGCGCCTCCGACGACGGGGTGGCGGCTCGTGGACGAGGGGGAGTGGCAGACCTCGCGCACGGGCGTGCGGTATCGCTTCCTGGGATACGAGCGCTGATGCCCACCGCACTCATCACGGGAGCGAGCGCCGGCCTCGGCGCGGAGTTCGCGCGTCAGCTCGCCCGACGTCGGGGAGACCTCATCCTGGTCGCCCGCTCGGCCGACGCGCTCGAGGCCCTCGCGGCGGAGCTGCGCAGCGAGTATGGCGTCGCGGTCGAGGTGCTCGTCGCCGACCTGTCGGAGGAGGAGGGCGTCTCGCGCGTCGCCGAGCGCCTGCGGGACACGTCCGATCCCGTCGATCTGCTCGTGAACAACGCCGGCTTCGGACTGCCGTTGCAGTTCGCGGACAACGACATCGACGACGAGGTGCGGCACCTGCGTGTCCACGTGGAGGCATCGATGCGCCTCATGCACGCCGCACTCCAGAGCATGCGCGGCCGCGGAGGACGCATCATCAACGTCGCGTCGGTCGCCGGGTTCATCTCCCGGTCGACGTACTCGGCATGCAAGGCGTGGCTGATCGGCTTCAGCCGCTGGGCGAACGCGGAGTACGCGCGCGACGGCGTGACGGTCACGGCGCTCTGCCCCGGCTTCACGCACACGTCCTTCCACGAGCGCATGGGCCTCGCGGTGGGGCAGGAGGGGGTTCCGGGTCTCCTGTGGCTCGACGCCCCGTCGGTGGTGCGCACCGGTCTTCGCGATGCCGCCCGTGGGAAGCCCGTGTCGATCCCATCGCTCCGCTACAAGGTCGTTGTCGCGGTCGCCCGCGTGCTCCCGCAGTCGCTGACCTCCGCCGTGGCGCGGCGCGGGCGCGTCTGAGGGTCTCAGCGGAAGCGTCCGAGCCGGATGCCGGCCAGGGCGAGGGCGGCGATGGTCTCTCCATCGGTGATCCGTCCATCCGTGGTCATCGCGAGGGCGTCGGCGAACGGCACCCACGAGACCGACTCGATGCCCTCCTCGGCCCGGGTGCCGGTCGCTTCGTCCACACGACGGATCGCGCGTGCCAGGAACACGTGCTCCGTCGCGACGGCGATCCCGTTGAGGGCGTTCATGGTGCCGAGCTCGGTCCAGTCGTCGGCCGTGTGACCGGTCTCCTCGAGGAACTCGCGGCGGGCGGCCACGAGCGGTTCTTCGCCGTCGGTGCCCCCCGCAGGGATCTCGAGCGACGGCCCCACGGTGTACCGGTCAAGAGTGACGAGGCAGACGCGGTCGTCGGCGTCGACCGCGACCACGAACACGGCGGGGTGCTGCATCTCGACGACGCCGTAGATCCCTCGGCCGCTCGGACCGGTGACCTGGTCCTCGCGTACGCGGATCCAGGGGTTCTCGTAGGCGAGGCGCGACGCGTGCGTGATCCATCCCATGGCGTGAGCCTAGGCGGCGCGGTCCGCGGCCGCGCCACGTGACCCGATACGCTGGTGTCATGACGCACTCGGGCAACCCTTTCGGACAGGTTCTCGTCGCGCTCGTCACTCCGATGACGGCCGACGGCGAAGTCGACTGGCCCGCCGTCGAGAAGCACATCGATGACGTGATCACCGCGGGAGCGGACGGCATCGTCGTGACGGGAACGACCGGCGAGACCTCGACCCTGACGGACCCCGAGAAGCTGAAGCTGGTCGAGGTCGGCAAGTCGGTCTCCGCCGGCCGCGCCAAGATCATCACCGGCGGTGGATCGAACGAGACCGCGCACGCGATCGAGCTCTACAAGGCCAGCGAGAAGGCCGGTGCCGACGGCATCATGATCGTCACGCCGTACTACAACAAGCCGACGCAGGCCGGCATCCTGACGCACTTCCGCCTCGTCGCGGACGCCACGGACCTTCCGGTCATCCTGTACGACATCCCCGGTCGTACGGGCGTTCCGATCAAGTACGAGACGATCCTCCGCCTCGCGAAGCACCCGAACATCCTCGCCGTGAAGGACGCCAAGGGAGACTTCTCCGAGGTGAGCCGCGTGCTCAACCAGACCGATCTGATGTACTTCTCGGGCGATGACGCGAACGTCCTGCCGCATCTCGCGATCGGTGCGACAGGGCTCATCGGGGTCACGGCCAACATCACGGCCACGCCCTACCGCACGATCGTGGATGCGGTGAACCGGGGCGACCTCGCCACCGCCACCGCCGAGCACAAGCGCCTCGAGCCTCTGGTGCGCGCCGTCATGACGCATGTCCCCGGCACGGTCGCGGCGAAGTACATCCTGCACGGGCTCGGTCGCATCTCGAGCCCGCGCGTCCGGCTGCCTCTGGTGGGCCCGGAGGAGTGGGAGGCCGCGCTGATCGAGGACGAGCTCGATCTGGTCGCCGGGGTTCCCGGTGCGGACTTCTCGAACTTCCGTCCCGACCGCAACGCGGCCGCGGGCGGCGCCCTGCCGAAGGTGCACGGCACGACGCGCTGAGTCGCGTCCCCATGAACGAACGGACGCGCGAAGTGTCCGACTGAGGAGACAGCATGTCCATTCCCCTGGCCGAACCGTCCGCTCTCGACGAAGGAACGCTGCGGGTCATCCCGGTCGGCGGCCTCGGCGAGGTCGGCCGCAACATGACCGTGTTCGAGTACGACGGCAAGATCCTGATCGTCGATTGCGGCGTGCTGTTCCCCGAGGAGCACCAGCCCGGCGTCGACCTGATCCTGCCCGACTTCGAGCCCATCCGCGACCGTCTCGACGACATCGTCGGCGTGGTGCTCACGCACGGGCACGAGGACCACATCGGCGCCGTGCCGTACCTGCTGCGCCTGAAGAGCGACATCCCCCTGATCGGCTCCGGCCTGACGCTCGCGCTCGTCGAGGCGAAGCTCAAGGAGCACCGCATCAAGGCGTTCACCCTCACCGTCAAGGAGGGGCAGAAGGAGAGGGTCGGGCCGTTCGACCTCGAGTTCGTGGCCGTCAACCACTCCATCCCCGACGCGCTCGCCGTCGCGATCCGCACGCCGGCGGGCATGGTGCTCGCGACGGGCGACTTCAAGATGGATCAGCTGCCGCTGGACGGCCGGATCACCGACCTGCGCGCGTTCTCGCGGCTGGGGGAGGAGGGCGTCGACCTCTTCCTCGTCGACTCCACGAACGCCGACGTCCCCGGGTTCACCCCGACCGAGCGCTCGATCGGGCCGGTCCTCGACCAGGTCATCGGCAAGGCCCCGCGCCGCGTCATCGTCGCCAGCTTCTCCAGCCACGTGCACCGCGTGCAGCAGGTGATCGACGCCGCGCACGCGCACGGACGGCGCGTCGCCTTCCTCGGTCGCAGCATGGTGCGCAACATGACCATCGCCGAGCAGCTCGGCTACCTCAAGGTGCCCGCGGGCGTGCTGATCGACTTCAAGAAGGCCCGCGACCTGCCCGACGAGCAGATCGTCTACATGTCGACGGGGTCGCAGGGCGAGCCGATGGCGGTGCTCAGCCGCATGGCGAACCTCGACCACGCGATCGAGGTGAGCGAGGGTGACACGGTCATCCTCGCCTCGAGCCTCATCCCCGGCAACGAGAACGCGGTCTACCGTGTGATCGACGGCCTCACGAAGCTCGGCGCGAACGTGGTCCACAAGGCGAACGCGCGGGTGCACGTGTCCGGCCACGCGGCGGCGGGCGAGCTGCTCTACTGCTACAACATCCTCAAGCCGAAGAACGTCCTCCCGGTGCACGGGGAGTACCGCCACCTGATCGCCAACGCCAAGCTCGCCCAGGACACGGGGATCCCGGAGGAGAACACGATCATCGCCTCCAACGGCACCGTGATCGACCTCAAGGACGGCGTGGCCCGCGTGAGCGGACAGCTCGATCTCGGGTTCGTGTATGTGGACGGCTCCACGGTGGGCGAGATCACCGACGCCGATCTGAAGGACCGGCGGATCCTGGGCGAGGAGGGGTTCATCTCGGTCATCGTCGTGGTGGACGCGGCGACCGGTCGCATCATCTCCGGCCCCGAGATCCACGCCCGCGGCGTGGCGGAGGACGACTCGGTCTTCGACGACGTCGCGCCGAAGATCGTCGCCGCGCTCAAGGAGGCTTCGGGCAACGGCGTGCGCGACACGCACGCCCTCTCCCAGGTCGTGCGCCGTACGATCGGCCGCTGGGTTAACCAGAAGCTCCGTCGCCGTCCGATGATCGTGCCCCTCGTCATCGAGGCCTGACCCCGGATAGCCGCGGAAAGCCGCGTCATTGCGCGGAGATGTCGGCTGTTGGACGTAGCGTGGGAGCATGGCCAGGAGCACCACGAAGACCGAGCGCGCGTCGACGACCGCGTCGTCGCGCCCCAAGCGGCAGTCGGCTTCCAAGGCGGCGCCGGCACCCAAGAAGTACGTCGACGAAGCGGACAAGCCTCCGGTCGCCGTCCGCGCCTGGAACGGCCTGGCGCACGCGGTCGGCGGGCTCTTCCGTGCGTTCGGGCCGGAGACGCTCGAGAAGGACGACCGTCGCGACGGCTTCCCGTTCTTCCTGGTGATCCTGGCGGTGCTGGGCGCCGTCAACGAGTGGTTCTTCATCGGCAACGAGATCGCGGCGAACATCAGCGCCTATTCGGTCGGTCTGTTCGTCGGCCGGGTCGCGTTCATCATGCCGGTGCTGTTGCTCCTCCTGGCCGGCTGGCTCTTCCGGCACCCCTCCTCCGTTCACGACAACGGGCGCATCGGGATCGGCTTCGGCCTGTTCGTGCTGGCGCTGTCGGCGATCTTCCATGTGGCCGGACCGCGGCCCCATCCGAACCAGGGGATGCCGGCTCTGAGCGAATCGGGCGGTCTCCTCGGCTGGCTCCTCGGACAGCCGGTCTCCTACCTCACCGACATCCCCGCCTACGTGCTGCTGTCGCTGCTGGTCGTCCTCAGCATCCTGATCCTGACCAAGACTCCGCCGAACCGCATCGGTTCGCGTCTCGGCGACCTCTACGCGTGGATGTTCGACGCGGAGCGCCCGGAGAAGCCGACGAAGGACGCGGCGGCGATCGACGAGGCCGACAAGGTCGACGATCCCGACGTGCTGCCCTGGTGGCGCCGGAACAAGACGGGCCGCGAGGAGGATCCGGACGAGGGGACGCTCGGTTCCGACGACATCACGGCACTGCTCACCACGAACGAGCCGACGCCCGCGTACGACCAGGCGATCACGGTCGCCAATCCTTCGGAGGCAGCCACTGAGGTGCTCTCCGACGTCCGGTCCATCGCCGACTCCCTCGCTGAGCAGCAGACCACGGCCCTCCTCGACGACGAGTCCGACACGGGCGAGATGCCCGAGCTCCCCGGGCTCGACGGCTTCGGTACCGAAGGGCCGGGGGAGCGGGGGCTACAGGCTCCGGTCGCTCCGTACACCCTGCCGTCGCCCGGCGTGCTCTCTGAGGGGCCGCCCTCGGTCGCGCGTTCCGACGCGAACGACCGCATCGTCGAGCAGATCACCAGCGTCCTCGACCAGTTCAAGGTCGACGCCAAGGTCACCGGCTTCTCCCGCGGCCCAACGGTCACGCAGTACGAGGTCGAGGTCGGCCACGGCGTCAAGGTCGAGAAGATCCTCCAGCTCAGCAACAACTTCGCCTACGCCGTCGCCTCGAACGACGTCCGCATCCTCTCTCCGATCCCTGGCAAGAGCGCGATCGGCATCGAGATCCCGAACACCGACCGGGAGACGGTCGCCCTCGGCGACGTGCTGCGTTCCGCCGCGGCCCAGAAGAGCACCCACCCGCTCACGATCGGCGTCGGCAAGGACGTGGGCGGCAACTTCGTCGTCGCGAACCTCGCCAAGATGCCGCACCTCCTCGTGGCCGGCTCCACCGGCTCGGGTAAGTCGAGCTTCGTGAACTCGATGATCACGAGTCTGCTGATGCGCGCTCGCCCGGCGGATGTGCGCATGGTGCTGATCGACCCGAAGCGCGTGGAGCTCACGAGCTATGCCGGGGTTCCGCACCTCATCACCCCCATCATCACGAACCCCAAGAAGGCGGCTGAGGCGCTGCAGTGGGTCGTGAAGGAGATGGACATGCGCTACGACGACCTCGCGTCGTTCGGCTTCCGTCACATCGACGACTTCAACCGGGCGGTCCGCGCCGGGGAGGTCGAGGTGCCGGTGGGCAGCGAGCGGGTGCTCAAGCCCTATCCGTACCTCCTCGTCGTGGTGGACGAGCTCGCCGACCTCATGATGGTCGCGCCGCGTGACGTCGAGGATTCGATCGTCCGCATCACCCAGCTGGCCCGTGCCTCCGGGATCCACCTCGTCCTCGCCACGCAGCGTCCGAGCGTCGACGTCGTCACCGGTCTCATCAAGGCCAACGTGCCGTCCCGGCTCGCGTTCGCGGTCACGAGCGTCACCGACAGCCGCGTGATCCTCGACAGCCCCGGCGCCGACAAGCTGATCGGTCAGGGAGACGCGCTCTTCTCGCCGATGGGCTCGTCGAAGCCCTTCCGCCTGCAGGGTGCGTGGGTGGACGAGAAGGAGATCGACGCCGTCGTCAAGCACGTCACGCGTCAGGCTCGACCGGAGTACCGCGCCGATGTGCAGGAGGCGATGGAGCCGAGCAAGAAGAAAGAGGTCGACGAGGACATCGGCGACGACCTCGAGCTCCTCCTCGCCGCGGCCGAGCTCATCATCTCGTCGCAGTTCGGATCCACGTCGATGCTGCAGCGCAAGCTCCGCGTCGGGTTCGCGAAGGCCGGCCGGCTCATGGATCTGCTCGAGTCGCGTGAGGTCGTCGGCCCGTCGGAGGGGTCGAAGGCCCGCGACGTGCTGGCCACCCCGGAGCAGCTGCCGCAGGTCATGGCCCGCCTTCGCGGTGAGGACGTGCCCGCGTCCGCTCCGAGCGCCGGCGCACCGGCCGCCGCACCTCCGTCGCCCGAGCGCGACCCGATCGCGGGGCAGTACGACGGGCTTCCGGTCGTGGAGGCGGAAGGCGATGAAGACGCCTGGGGCCTGACGGGACGCGACTGATGGCCATTTCCCGGCAGCTCCCCAACGCGATCACGGTGGCGCGGATCCCGCTCGCGGTGGTCTTCTTCGTTCTCCTGCTCCTCGGTGGCACCTATGGAATCCCGGATCCGGTGGTGCGTTGGATCGCCGGCATCCTCTTCATCGTGGCCATCTCGACCGACTGGGTCGACGGGTATCTCGCGCGTCGCTACGACATTGTGAGCGACTTCGGGAAGCTGTGGGATCCGATCGCCGACAAGCTCCTCACGGGGGCCGGCTTCATCGGGCTGGCCATTCTGGGCGAGGTCAACTGGTGGATCGTGATCGTGATCCTCGTCCGCGAGTGGGGGATCACGATCCATCGTCTGGTGGTCGCGAGCGAGCATGTCGTCGCTGCCGCCTGGATGGGCAAGATCAAGACCGCGTTCCAGGGCGTGGCCCTCGGCTGGGCGTTGTTGCCGCTTCACGTGTGGATCGGTCTCGGTCCGTGGACGACCATCACCTTCGTGCTCATGCTGATCGTGCTCGTCCTCACGGTGGTCAGCGGAATCGACTACATCGTGGCGCAGGTACGCGGTTCGCGACAGCAGTCATGACGTCGTTCACCCCTGAGATGGTCGTGGGCGCCCTGCGCGCGCGCGGCTGGACGCTCGGGGTCGCCGAGTCGCTGACCGGCGGCGCGGTCTGCGCGGCGCTGGTCGCCGTTCCCGGAGCCTCCGTCGTTCTCCTCGGCGGCGTGGTCGCGTATGCGACGCCGGTCAAGCATTCGCTGCTCGGGGTGGACGCCGAGCTGCTCGCGACACAGGGACCCGTCCATCCCGAGGTGGCGCGGCAGATGGCCGAGGGGGTTCGCCACGCCGTCGCCGTCGACGGACGGTCGGCGGACGTCGGTATCTCCACCACCGGGATCGCCGGGCCGCAGTCGCCGGACGGTCAGCCGGTCGGGACCGTCCATCTGGGCGTCGTCACTCCGAAGGGCACTCGCACGGAGGCGTTCGTCTTCGACGGCGACCGAGCGGCGGTACGCGCGCAGTCGGTGGCGATGCTGGTGCGAATGCTGGCTGAGGCGGTCGGGGAATACGAGCCGTCAGCCGAAGGTTGATACCGATGTGCTCACATTCAAACCACAGAGTGCAAGGGTAGATTCTGTGCAGGCCAGGAGGGCTAGACTGGCTGTCTCTTCGAGGGGAACCTCGATCGAACACATGGGGAGGAGGTTCCGATGATTCTTGTACGACAGGAAATCGGCGATGTGCTGAGGGACTTCCGCCTGCAGAAGGGGCGCACCCTCCGGCAGGTCGCAAGCAAGGCGTCCGTCGCGCTCGGCTACCTCAGCGAGGTCGAACGCGGACAGAAGGAGGCGTCGAGCGAGATCCTCGCCTCGGTCGCGGAGGCCCTCGACGTTCCCATCTCCACCATCATGCGCGAGGTCGGGGATCGCATCTCCGTCCTCGAGGGCATCCAGGTCTTCCCCGACGTCGTTCCCGACGATCTGGTCGCCTCGGTCGAGCCCGAGCTCTCGCTGCACTGACCACTCGGCCGGGTGACGATGCGACGTAGCGAATTCCTTCGCGCCGTCGACGCGGAGTTCCAGGCGCGAGGGCCGTCACTGGTGAACGACCTCAGTCTGACGGCGGTCAACGGCCGTACCGCGAGCGAAGCGCTGGCGGACGGCGTGCCGCCCCGGGAGATCTGGCTCGCTCTGTGCGAGGAGATGGATGTTCCGCTGTCTCGGCGGCACGGCGTCGGACGGCTGGAGCCGCGGAGCCGCTGAGTTGCTGCTCTCGTTCTCCGCGCTGTGCGGAACTCCGACACGCCGCGTTGCGCTGTTGTCGAAAATCTGTTCGAACCGGGCGTAGTCTTCTGCACAAGTGGTTTCGATGCCTGGATCATCACAGACCTCGGGTGGGCCGATGCAATGTCGGTGGCTCGTCCTAGCGTGAGGACCAGGCTGAAGAAGCCACACGCCTTGTCGGAGAGTTCCTTCCAGCCGGAAGAGCCGCGACAGCCTACAGGCGGCATCACACGCGCAGAAGGAGCACACCATGCCATCACCCGCCGACCGCGAGAAGTCCCTCGAGACCGCCCTCGCGCAGATCGACCGTCAGTTCGGAAAGGGCTCGGTCATGCGGCTGGGCAGCGATGAGCGCGCCCCCGTTGCAGTCATCCCCACCGGCTCCATCGCCCTCGACGTCGCCCTCGGGGTCGGAGGCCTGCCGCGTGGCCGCATCGTGGAGATCTACGGCCCGGAGTCCTCGGGTAAGACCACACTCACCCTGCACGCCATCGCCAATGCGCAGCGCGCGGGCGGTATCGCGGCGTTCATCGACGCGGAGCACGCGCTCGACCCCGACTACGCCGCGAAGCTGGGCGTCGACATCGATTCCCTGCTGGTGTCGCAGCCGGACACCGGTGAGCAGGCGCTGGAGATCGCCGACATGCTCGTGCGGTCCGGTGCCATCGATCTCATCGTCGTCGACTCGGTCGCGGCCCTCGTGCCGCGAGCCGAGATCGAGGGTGAGATGGGCGACTCCCACGTGGGTTTGCAGGCCCGGCTCATGTCGCAGGCGCTGCGCAAGCTGACGGGTGGGCTCAACCAGACCAACACCACGATGATCTTCATCAACCAGCTGCGCGAGAAGATCGGCGTCTTCTTCGGATCGCCCGAGACCACCGCCGGTGGAAAGGCGCTCAAGTTCTACGCCTCCGTGCGCATGGACATCCGACGGATCGAGACCCTCAAAGACGGAACCGACGCCGTCGGCAACCGTACGCGGGTCAAGATCGTCAAGAACAAGATGGCCCCGCCGTTCAAGCAGGCGGAGTTTGACATCCTCTACGGCGTGGGGATCTCTCGCGAGGGCAGCCTGATCGATTTCGGCGTGGAGCACGGGATCGTCAAGAAGTCTGGCTCGTGGTACACCTACGACGGCGACCAGCTGGGGCAGGGCAAGGAGAACGCGCGCACGTTCCTTCTCAACAACCCCGACATCGCCCTCGCCATCGAGACGCAGATCAAGCAGAAGCTCGGCATCGGTGCGCAGCCCGCGCCCGCGTCTGCGGACGAGCTCGCTGAGCGTCGCCCGGCCTGATGAACGAGCAGCGTGGGGGCGATCCGGAACGGATCGCCCCCATCATCCCGCTCTTCGGAGGGGCGCCATCTCGGCAGCCCTCACGACGGCCTACCCCGCCCGATCATTCGGGGGTGGACGCGCCGGCATCGACTGACGGCGCCGCGTCGTGGCGCTCGACCTGGCATCAGGCGCCGTCCGACTTCCCGCAGGAACCCGACGCGGGCACGCCGAGCGAACGGCATCCCGCACGCGGTCGACGCGGGCGATCGACAGCGGGCACCCCGGTCCCTCGGCTGCGCGCGATCGACGAGGGGACGCTCGGCGGGGCGGATGCCGAGCGGGGAGACGAGGACGGTCCCACCACGGAGGAGGTCCGTGTCGCGGCCGAAGAATCTCTGCTCCGCAAGCTTCGCACCCGCTCGTTGTCCGTCTCCGAAGCGCGCCTGGTCTTGAGAGGCCACGGGGTGGAGGCGAACGACGTCGACGACCTGATCGAGGATTTCTGCCGTCGCGGTTACCTCGACGACGCGGTGCTCGCCGAGATGCTCGTGACCTCGGGCGCCGAACGCAAGGGGCAGGGGCGTGTCGCGCTGTCCCGCGCGCTCGCCCAGCGCGGGATCCCGCGAGAGGTGATCCATGCGGCGCTGGAGGAACTCCCTGACGACGATGCGGAGCGGGCGCTGGAGTTCGCTCGCACCAAGGCGCGGTCTCTCAGCCGACTCGACGCCGACACGGCGCTTCGTCGCCTCACGGGTCAGCTGGCGCGGCGTGGTTATGCCGGATCGGTCGCGATGACCGCCGCCAAGACGGCGCTGCGCGAGGCGTCGTCCGGTGGTTCCGGGTCCGGCGTGCGCTTCGTGGATTCCGACTGAGGGCGCCGCCCTGAGCGCGGTGACGGGGCTCGTACAATGGACAGATCATGACTATCCCCCGCAGTGAACCGACGATCATCAGCGCCTCATCGGCGGCCGTCGACGACGACGGGCGACAGCGATCGTATGAGGTGCGTACCTTCGGGTGCCAGATGAACGTGCACGACTCCGAGCGGCTGTCCGGTTCGCTCGAGAGCGCGGGCTACGTCCCTGCGCCCGCGGGCAGTGAAGCCGACGTCGTCATCATCAACACCTGCGCCGTGCGCGACAATGCGGCGGGCAAGTTGTACGGCACTCTCGGACACCTCGCCGCGGTGAAGCGTCGGAAGGCGGGCATGCAGATCGCCGTCGGTGGCTGTCTCGCACAGATGGACAAGCAGGCGGTGCTCGACAAGGCGCCGTGGGTCGATGTCGTCTTCGGAACGCACAACATGGGCTCCCTGCCCGGCCTCCTCGAGCGCGCCCGCCACAACGGAGACGCGGAGCTGGAGATCCTCGAGTCGCTCGAGGTGTTCCCGTCCACGCTTCCGACCAAGCGCGACTCCGCCCACAGCGGTTGGGTGTCGATCTCGGTCGGCTGCAACAACACCTGCACGTTCTGCATCGTTCCGAGCCTTCGTGGCAAGGAGAAGGACCGCCGCCCGGGCGACATCCTCAACGAGATCCGGCTGCTGGTCGAGGACGGCGCGATCGAGGTCACCCTGCTCGGCCAGAACGTCAACTCGTATGGTGTGGAGTTCGGAGACCGCCAGGCCTTCGGCAAGCTGCTGCGCGCGGCCGGGCAGATCGAGGGCCTGGAGCGGATCCGATTCACGAGTCCGCATCCGGCCGCCTTCACCGACGACGTGATCGACGCGATGGCCGAGACACCGAGCGTGATGCCGCAGCTGCACATGCCGCTCCAGTCGGGTAGCGACCGCATCCTCAAGGCCATGCGGCGTTCGTACCGCAGCGAGCGTTTCCTGGGCATCCTCGATCGGGTGCGGGCACGCATCCCGCACGCGGCCATCACGACCGACATCATCGTCGGGTTCCCGGGTGAGACCGAGGAGGACTTCGAAGACACGATGCGGGTGGTCGAGCAGGCGCGCTTCTCCGGAGCCTTCACGTTCCAGTACTCGATCCGGGAGGGCACACCGGCGGCGACGATGGCGGATCAGGTTCCGAAGGCCGTGGTGCAGGCCCGCTACGATCGCTTGATCGCACTGCAGGAGCGCATCTCGCTGGAAGAGAACCAGAAGCAGGTCGGCCGCGAGATCGAGGTGCTCGTGTCCACCGGGGAGGGCAAGAAGGACGCCGAGACCCACCGCCTGACGGGCCGAGGCGAGGACAACCGTCTCGTGCACTTCGAGGTCCCGCCGGGGTCGGAGCTTCCGCGCCCGGGTGACGTCGTCACGGTGACGGTCACGCACGCCGCGCCGTTCCACCTGCTGGCCGATGACCCCACCGGCGCGCCTCTGCACATCCGCCGGACACGGGGCGGAGATGCCTGGGACCGCTCGCAGGCGGAGTCGTGCGCGGTGCCGTCACCGAGTGCGAGCGGGTCGAGCGCCGTGTCGCTCGGGCTTCCGACGCTGCGCGTCGGCGTGTGACCGCGCCGCGACTCTGGGCGATCGTCGGTGCCACGGGCACGGGCAAGAGCGACCTCGCCCTGGACCTGGCCGAAGCCCTGCGGCGTCAGGGCAACCCGGCCGAGATCATCAACGCCGACGCGATGCAGGTGTATCGCGGCATGGACATCGGCACGGCGAAGTTGCCGATCGCCGACCGTCGTGGCATTCCCCATCATCTCCTCGACGTGCGAGAGGTCACGCAGGATGCTGCTGCCGCTTGGTATCAGCCGCTGGCGCGTGCGGCGGTGCGCGACATCCAGGAGCGCGGCGGAGACGCCATCCTGGTCGGCGGCTCGGGTCTGTACGTCTCCAGCGTGATCTTCGACTTCGACTTCCCGCCGCGAGACCCGGCGGTGCGGAGGCGGCTGGAGCTCGAGTTCGAGGCCGAGGGGATCACGCCGTTGCTCGAGCGACTGCGGCTCCTCGATCCGACCACGGCGGAGCGCGTTGACCCCAGGAACAGCCGACGGGTCATCCGTGCGCTCGAAGTGGTGGAACAGGGGAGTGCTACGCACGGGGCAGCGCTTCCCGATGCGCCGACGCTGTGGATGCCGCAGACGCGGATCATCGGCCTGCGCCTGGACCGCGAGCCGCTCGTGCGCCGGCTGAACGACCGGGTCGACCGCATGTGGGCGCAGGGGCTGGTGGCGGAGGCCGAGAGTCTCCGTGGGCGTGGCCTGGAGGGCGGCACCACGGCTTCCCGCGCGATCGGCTACGCCCAGGCGCTGGGACAGTTGGACGGCCGGCTCACGGAGGCGGAGGCGATCGCGGAGACGCAGGCCCTCACCCGCCGGTACGCCCGCCGTCAGGTGTCGTGGTTCAAGCGTTACCCGCAGCTCGAGTGGCACGACGTGCCGACCTCCGCGGAGCAGCTTCTCGCCGACTGACGAGTGTCGGTGCCCGGTGCAAGACTGCGCGCATGGCCACTCACTTCTACACCGCCTCCAGTCTCGATGGGTTCATCGCCACGCTCGACCATTCACTCGACTGGCTGCTGAGCCAGG
Organism: Microbacterium sp. NPDC055502; assembly: GCF_053643635.1. Lineage (NCBI taxonomy): Bacteria > Bacillati > Actinomycetota > Actinomycetes > Micrococcales > Microbacteriaceae > Microbacterium > Microbacterium sp. NPDC055502. The sequence continues at coordinate 357,234 of NZ_JBSHKJ010000002.1, forward strand.
ACATCGATCTGGAGGGGCCGATGGCGTACCCGTCGTTCGAGAAGAACGTCGGCGCCCTCGTGATGGGGGCGTCCACCTACGAATGGGTGATGCGGCACGAGGAGGGACGGTGGGGGTACACCCAGCCGACGTGGGTGCTCACGCACCGCGACCTCGAGCTGCCCACGGGGGCGGCCGTCGAACTCACCAGCGACTCCGTGAGCGAAGTGCATGCCCGCGCGGTGGCGGCGGCGGAAGGTCGCGATGTCTGGATCGTCGGCGGGGGAGACGTCGCCGGGCAGTTCGCCGACGCCGGGCTTCTCGACGAGGTCTGGGTGCAATACGCCCCGGTCACCCTCGGGTCAGGTGCACCGCTTCTTCCTCGTCGACTCGATCTGGAGTTGCTCGAGGTCGCGCGCAACCGCAGCTTCCTGTGCGGGCGCTATCGCGTCGTCCGCGACGAGGGGGGAACGAACCGTCCCTAGACTGGGAGCATGGTCGCATTCACCAAGGGGCACGGCACCGGCAACGACTTCATCATCATCGCCGACCCCGATGGGCAGCTGCCTCTGTCACAGGAGCAGGTGGCTGTGCTCTGCGACCGCCACTTCGGCATCGGCGCAGACGGGGTCCTGCGGGTCGTCCGCTCTGCGTCCCTTCCGGAGGGCGCTGCGGCGCTGGCGGAAGAGCCCGCCGCGGAGTGGTTCATGGACTATCGCAACGCCGACGGCTCGGTCGCGGAGATGTGCGGCAACGGGATCCGCGTGTTCGTGCACTATCTGGTGCGTTCCGGTCTCGCGAGTATCGAGCAGGGCGCGACGCTGCCGATCGGTACCAGGGCCGGAGTGCGCGACGTGACCCGCAGCGCGAACGGCTACCAGGTCGACCTCGGGGCGTGGCGCCTGTCGGGCGACGACCCACTCGTCCGTGCGGATGGGCTCACCGTGACCCGCCCCGGCCTCGGCATCGATCTGGGCAACCCGCACGTCGTTGTCGCGCTGGCATCCGAGGCCGAACTCGCGCTGCTCGAGCTCACGCGTGCACCCGAGCTCGAACCCGCCCTTCCTGCGGGCGCCAACGTCGAGTTCGTCGTCCCGGGTGAACCCCTGGTCCGCGACGGCATCGGCCATGTGCGCATGCGGGTCTCCGAGCGCGGTGTCGGCGAGACGCTCAGCTGCGGAACCGGTGTCGCGGCGACGGCCCTCGCCGTGCGGTACTGGGCGGGTGCGCAGGCGCCGAACAACTGGCAGGTCGAGGTGCCCGGTGGCACACTGGCCGTGCGGATGTTCCCGGCGGAGGACGGCGAGCACGTCGCGCTCTCCGGGCCTGCGCAGCTGGTCTTCCAGGGCGAGATCGACCTGCTCTGAGGCGCGGATCAGACCAGCGCGATCGGCTCCGTCGGTGGCGTGCCGTGCTTGCGCACCTTCAGGATGCGGTAGCCCTTGCCGGTCGCGGTGCGGAAGACGCTGAAGCCGGGGTGGAACGTGCTGGCGATCCACCGCTGCAGGGAGTCGGCACCCAGATTGCGCTGCACCACGAGCCAGGCATCGCTGCGCTCGTCGAGCCGGGGGATCCACCGTTCGAGAAGCCCGTGGAGCTCGTTCTTCCCCACGCGGATCGGCGGGTTGGAGCGGATGGTGCGGAAGGTCACGTCGTCGGGAACATCTCCGGGCAGCGCGGCGTTGACATTGGTGAGGCCGAGCGCGGAAGCATTGCGACGCACGAGGTCGAGCGCACGTTCATTCACGTCCACCGCCCAGACGGTGGCGTGCGGTGAAGCCAGAGCCATCGACAGGGCGATGGGTCCCCAGCCGCTGCCGAGGTCGAGAAGATGGCCGCCGGGTGGAACGGGCGGAGTGTTGGCGAGAAGGACCGCGGTTCCGGCATCGAGCCGATCCGGGCTGAAGACCCCACCGGCGGTGGTCATCTCCAGCTCGCGCCCTGCCAGGGATACACGGATCGTGCGCAGGTTCTCGGGGCTTGCCGGGGCCGCAGTGAAGTAGTGGTCGGACCCCATACGGTGAGCGTACCGGACGGTGCGGGCTAAGGTTAAGGCTCGCGAGGAAACCAGAGACAGGAACGGATGACGGAGACGAAGATCCCCTCCACCGACGACCAGACGGTCGACCGAGTGCTTTCGAACGCGGAGAAGCGATCGGAGGTCCGCGTCTTCGGCGCCGCCCAGGCCCTGCAGGACGAGGCCACGGCCGCGCACTCGCAGACCGACGGTCAGCAGTGGGACCTCGAAGATCGCCATGCGCTGCGTCGCGTGGCCGGACTCTCGACCGAACTGGAAGACGTCACCGAGGTCGAGTACCGACAGCTACGGCTCGAGAACGTCGTGCTGGTGGGCGTGTACCCGCAGGGGGCGCAGGAAGACGCCGAGAACTCGCTGCGCGAGCTGGCCGCGCTGGCCGAGACGGCGGGTGCCGTGGTCCTGGACGGCGTGCTGCAGCGGAGGCCCCACCCTGACGCCGCGACCTATCTCGGACGAGGCAAGGCGCAGGAGCTGAAGGACATCGTGGCCGCGGTCGGCGCGGACACCGTCATCGCGGATACCGAACTGGCGCCCAGCCAGCGTCGCGCCCTCGAAGACGTCGTCAAGGTCAAGGTGATCGACCGCACGACCGTGATCCTCGACATCTTCAGCCAGCACGCGAAGAGCCGCGAGGGCAAGGCCCAGGTCGAGCTCGCGCAGCTCGAGTACCTCCTTCCGCGGCTGCGCGGATGGGGTGAGTCCATGAGCCGCCAGGCCGGTGGGCAGGTCGGCGCAGGCGGCGCGGGGATGGGATCGCGCGGCCCGGGTGAGACGAAGATCGAGCTGGATCGTCGTCGCATCCGCACGAAGATGGCGCTGCTGCGCAAGCAGATCCGCGACTTCGCGCCCGCTCGCGAGGCCAAGCGGGCCGAGCGCAAGCGCAACACCATTCCCTCCGTCGCGATCGCGGGCTATACCAACGCCGGCAAGTCCAGCCTCCTGAACGCCCTGACGAGCGCCGGCGCGCTCGTCGAGAACGCCCTCTTCGCCACCCTCGACGCGACCGTGCGCCGATCGGCGACCGAGGACGGCCGTGTCTACACCCTCACCGACACGGTGGGCTTCGTGCGGAACCTGCCGCACCAGCTGGTCGAGGCTTTCCGCTCCACGCTGGAAGAGGTGGGCGACGCCGATGTCGTGCTGCACGTCGTCGACGGGTCGCACCCCGACCCGGCCGGCCAGCTGCAGACGGTTCGCGACGTGATGGGCGACGTCGGGGTGCGCAACCTGCCGGAGATCGTGGTCTTCAACAAGGCCGACCTGATCCCCGAGGATGAGCGTCTCGTGCTGCGCGGCCTGGAGCCGCACGCGCACTTCGTGTCGTCGCGCTCGGGGGAGGGCATCGACGAGCTGCGGTCCGCGATCGAGGCGGCGCTGCCCCAGCCCGCGGTCGAGATTCGTGCGGTGGTCCCGTACGACCGGGGCGACCTCGTCGCCGCGATCCACGAGACGGGCATGCTGCTCTCCGTCGAGCATCAGGAGCAGGGAAGCGCCGTGCACGCGCGGGTGTCCAAACGTCTGGCGGCCGAGCTGGCGCCGTTCGTCGCGGAGGGGTGAGCTGCGCGCTCAGCGGGCGAGGAAACGCGCCTCGACGGTTGCCGAGATGACGATCTCCTCCGGCTCGTACTGCATGGAGGGTGCGGCGTCGGCGGCGAACGCGACCGCTCCGCGAGCCTTCATCAGGGGCGTACCGGGGCCGGGGTGGCCGGGGGCGATCAGTCCGACGTCGGCCAGTTCGACGGGCGAGACCTGATGGAGGCCGACGGCACCCGCGTACGCCTCGGCGCGCAGCACGGCGGCCTCCACGGCGCGGGCCGCGACCTCGCGTTCGACACGGGTGCGGGTCTCGGGGGTGAGGTGCCAGTCCACCCAGCCGACCTCGACTCCCTCCCGCGCTGAGACCTCGGTGACCCACAGGGAGAGCTCGCCGTCCTCCGCGAACGTCGCGGTGAAGTTGACGCCGGCCATGTAGACGGGCGCGAGGCGCGAGCCATCGCTGCTCCACGGGCGCTCCGCCCGGACGCTGAGGTTCGCGCTGCTCCAGTCGAGCGCTGACCCGGTCTTCGTGCGCTCGGCGAGGTCTTCGCGCACGGGCTCGGAGAGACGCAGGGCTTCGTCGACCACGGGGCCGCGCTCCGGCCCCTCGGCACGGACGGAGACACGGACGGTGGCACGCTCGGGGTGGACCCGCACTTCGTGCTCACCACGGACGGTGACGATGACCTCGCTCATGCGCCGACTCTACGCGAGCCGGTCGGGGCAGGGGCGGAATGGCGAAGGGCCTCCGAACGTTGTAACCTGTGATGCTCGGGTGCATGTCGCCCGGCCTGGTAATTCCACAGTGTGACAGCGGCTCCTTCGCGAGAAGGACCACGGGGCTGATCGGTTTCGACAGCGCCTGTGAATCCACGAGAAGCGGGCCGAGGATGCAGAGTTATCTCGTAAACGCTCTCTGCAAAACAATAGTTGCCGAATCCAAGCGCAACGACTTCGCCCTCGCTGCCTAAGCGAGCCCGATAGTCCGTCAGACCGTATGTGATTCCGATACGGATCCTGGCGTCATCTAGGAATCTTGCTGCGTGACGGCGTCTGGACGTCACGTGGGACTCTTCCCAGGCTGGGCTCGTCGACTTAGGTGTCTGTGACAAAGGTCGGAGCCGAGCAGAACGCTTCCACAGACTGCGCCCGGAGAAGGCGTGGAGACTCAGCGTTGGACGGGGGTTCGATTCCCCCCAGCTCCACCAGGTCGCTGTCACAGACGAAGCCCCCGTGTTCCTCATGAACACGGGGGCTTCGTCGTTCCGAGACCGGCTAGTCGGCGTCGGTGCCGTCGTGAGCCTCCACGTCGTCGTCGCCGGTGGGTGGCACCGTGGGCGGTTCGCCCTTGTTGTCCTCGGCGCCGAGGTTGTCGTTCTCGTCGGGCCCGGGGGAGGATTCGGTGCTGATGTCGTTGCGGTGGCTGTCGCTGCTCATGCGCGTTCCTTTCTGGGTGACTTCCTCCACCCTCTCCTCCCGGAGGATCGGGGGCCAGACGGTTGACAATGCGACCACGCGCGGCCCAGGGAGCAGACGCGGAGGAGGGCATGCCGCAGGAGACGCCGGCGCAGCCTATATTGAGGCCGTGACGATGACCCCGCCCACGCCCGCCGACGGACTCACGCGCGCCCAGGTGGCGGAACGCGTCTCGACGGGCCGAACGAACGCGTTCACGGCCGATACGAGCCGGAGCGCCTGGAGCATCGTCCGCGCGAACGTGTTCACCATCTTCAACGGGATCGTGTTCGCGTGCTTCTTCGTGCTGTTCGCGATCGGGCGGTGGCAGGATGCCCTTTTCGGTCTCGCCGCGTTCTCCAACGCGATCATCGGCTGCGTGCAGGAGTTCCGAGCGAAAGCGGCCCTCGATCGCCTCGCCCTGATGAACGCCCCGCGTGCGCTCGTCCGACGGGACGGAGCCGAGACGGAGGTGGTCCCCGGCGATGTGGTGCTCGACGACGTGCTCGTGCTGCGTGCCGGCGAACAGGTCCCGGCCGACGCCACGGTCACGCAGTCCCGCGGGCTGCAGATCGACGAGTCGATGCTCACCGGCGAGTCGGACCCGGTCGAGAAGCACCCGGGCGATGAGGCGCTGTCGGGGGCGGTCGTCGTCGCCGGCGAAGGGCTCGCCGTCACCACCCGGGTCGGGGCGGACTCGTACGCGAACCGGTTCACGGGTGAGGCGCGGCGGTTCTCGCTGGTGGCGAGCGAGCTCCGGTCGTCGATCGATCGCGTCCTCACCTGGGTGGGCTGGATCATCGGTCCCGTCGGGCTCCTCGTGCTGAACGCGCAGATCATCGTGACCGGCGGCTATGCGACGGCGTTCAGCTCAGGCTCGTGGCAGCAGGCGGTCGTCAACACGATCGCCGCGTTGACCGCGATGATTCCGCTCGGCCTCGTCTTGATGACCAGCATCGCGTTCGCGGTCGGAGCGTCGCGGCTCGCGCGTCGACAGGTGCTGGTGAACGAGCTGCCGGCGGTCGAGGGGCTCGCTCGTGTCGACGTCGTGTGCCTCGACAAGACCGGCACGCTCACGGTGGGCGACATCGTCTTCGACGCCGAGCACACGATCGGCGGCGCGTCTCCGTCCCGTGCAGACGAGGTGGCCGCCGTGCTGGCCTGGTATGCGGCAGCTCCGGACGCGAACTCGACGGCCCGTTCCCTGCGCGCCGACCACCCGGTGCGCGCACCGCTGCACGTCCGCGGAGACATCCCGTTCTCCTCGGCGCGCAAATGGAGCGCCACGGTGTTCGAGGAGGTCGACGGCACCTGGGTGATGGGGGCACCGGAGATGATCTTCGGCGACGAGGCCACCTCGAGCAGCACCGAGCTCGGCCGCACGGTCACGAGGCTCGCGGAGAGCGGGCGCCGCACGCTGGTCCTCGCGCGGGCGGAACAGCCGCTGTCCGAGTCGGAGATCGCCGAGGAGCGCCTGCCCGCCGGACTGGCCCCCGTCCGCGTCCTCACCTTCCGCGAACAGGTGCGTCCTGACGCCGCGCAGACGCTGGAGTACTTCCGCCGCCAGGAGGTGGCCATCCGCATCATCTCCGGAGACAACCCGCGGACCGTGGCGGCGATCGCGCGCGAGGTCGGACTCGACGTGGAGGAGGGGTTCGACGCGCGGGAGCTCCCCGACGACGATGCCGAGCTCGCCCGGCTCCTCGACAGCCAGCAGGTGTTCGGGCGGGTGACGCCGGAGCAGAAGAAGCGCATGGTGACCGCGCTGCAGAGCCACGGACACACCGTCGCCATGACCGGAGACGGGGTCAACGACGCCCTGGCGATCAAGACGGCCGACATCGGGATCGCCATGAACTCCGGCTCGCCGGCGACGAAGGCCGTCGCGCGCCTCGTCCTGCTCGACGGGCAGTTCTCCCACCTGCCCGACGTCGTGGCCGAGGGGCGGCAGGTCATCGCGAACATCGAACGCGTCTCGATGCTGTTCCTCACCAAGACGGCGTATGCGACGACCCTCGCCGTCGTGTTCGGTGCGCTGATCCTGGCCTTCCCGTTCCTCCCGCGCCAGCTGTCCATCACCGACGGCCTCACCATCGGGATCCCCGCGTTCTTCCTGGCGCTCATGCCGAACGCCTCGCGCTACCTCCCCGGCTTCCTGCGGCGATCCCTCAGCTTCGCGATCCCGGCCGGCGTCGTCGTGGCGGGCGGCCTCACCTGGTACGACGCTGTCGCGCGCGGTCTCGGCGTCTCCGAGGAGCAGCTGCGTACCGGCGCGACCGTGATCCTCGCGATCGTCGGCATCTGGGTGCTGGCGGTGCTGGCGCGGCCCCTCAATCGCTTCAAGGTCCTCGTGGTGGGCGCCATGTTCGTGCTGCTCGTCGGCATCTTCAGCCTGCCGCCGGCGCGCAGCTTCTTCGCCCTGGTCGATCCGGGGGAGGAGCTCGCGCTGGCCCTCACCGGGATCGTCGCGGTGATGATCGCCGCGATCGAGATCATCCGGTTCGTCCATCGCCGCGTCGTCGTCGATCGTGTTCGCCCGAGCGGCGACCGCACCGGCGAAACCGAGCGCGCCGCTCAGGCTGCCCGCGGCAGCACCGTGGCGCGGGTCCTCACGAATGGGGTCGCAGCCCTCGCCTATGTCTTCGGCCTGCTCGCCACGGCGTTCGGTGTGCTGGTGTTCCTCTCGCGCTACGAGGGGACGGTGGGACGGACGGCGTTCTCGCTCCTCGGCGCATCGATCGCCCTGTTCGGGCTCCTGGTGCTCGCGATCGCGGCGGGCGTGCGGCGGGGCAGCGGGTTGTCGCGCCTGTTGCTCACGATCGTGCTGACGCTCGCCATCGCGGTCAGCGTCGCGGTGCTGCTCGCGGGGGATCGCTGGGACTGGGGTGCCGGGATCACGGGGCTGGTCGCGGGCGTGCTCGTGACCCTGCTGTGGACGCCGCCGACGACGCACCGGTTCGGGCGCATCCGCGACAGCTCGATGGGGCGCGGTCGCCCCTGAGCGGCCGCGGTGCCCTCAGCCCGCCCAGTCGACGAGCAGCAGGCTCTGGCGGGTGTCGGCGAACTTCACCCAGCCGTCGCCGAAGAGGTAGGTCATGCCGTAGCCGTCCTCATCGGTTCCCATCGAGAACTCCGGGTCCTCCGTGACGTACACGCCCTCTTCCGACTCCTCGCGCTGCCACCCCTCGGCGAGCAGCCCGGCCTGCGCCTCCGCCGCGTCCGCGGCGCTGACGCGGGCCCATCCGTACAGCTGACCGTGGTCCGAGGGCACCGAGAAGTCGGCCCAGAAGCAGAGCAGTCCCTCGGTGAACTCCACGCCTCCGGCCCGGAACTCCTTGCCCTGCGCACTCCAGCCGGCCGACGTCAGCGCGGCGACCGTGCCGTCGGAGATCATCGACTCGCACGTGAGCTCCTCGCCCGTGGGTTCGGGCGCCGGAACGGGGGCGGGGGAGGACGTCTCGACCGTGGTGTCGGCCGTGGCAGGAGGAGAGCGGGTGGGCTCGGCGTGCGGAGCCCCGCTGCAGCCCGCCAGCAGCAGCACCAGCAGCGCGCCGGTGGCGGCGGGAAGGCTGCGGGCGGTCATGGGGGTCCTCGGGATCGCGGTGGCGGTCAGTCGTCGTGCAGGAGCGCGATGAGGTCCTGGTGAAGGACTCCGTTGGTGGCGAGTGTCGAGCGGGCGGAGATCGTCTCGCTGCCTTCGAAGGACGTCATCCGGCCGCCGGCTTCGCGCACGATCGCCACGGCGGCCGCGATGTCATACTCCTTCACATCGAACTCGGCCACCATGTCGAGGCGGCCCTCGGCCAGCAGCATGTAGGCGTACACGTCGCCGTAGGCGCGGTCCCGCCAGACCCGGTCCGACAGTCGGAGGAGGGCGTCGAGGTGCCCGGCGTCCCGCCACTGAGCGATGCTCTGGAAGCTCACGCTCGCGTCATCCAGGGAGGACACGGCGGAGACCGTCAGCCGTCGTTCCTCGCCGTCCACGGCGGTCCACGCGCCGTCGCCGGCGGCCGCCCACCAGCGTCGCCCCAGCGCGGGCATGCTCACCACCCCGACCTGGGGCACCCCGTTGACCGCCAGAGCGATCATGGTGCCCCACAGCGGCACGCCGCGCAGGAAATTCGCCGTCCCGTCGATCGGGTCGATGATCCACTGTCGGTCCGTGGCCCCCTGTGCGCCGAACTCCTCGCCGAAGATGCCGTCATCGGGCCGCTCGGTCTCGAGGATGCTGCGCACTGCACGCTCGGTCGCCAGGTCGGCGTCGGTGACATGCGACCGGTCGGCCTTGGTGGAGATCTCCAGATCCGCGGCGTCGAAGCGCGGCAGAGATTGGGCGTCCGCCGCGTCGGCGAGCCGGAGGGCGAGGGCAAGGTCGGCGCGCAGGTCGGTCGCGGCAGGGGGCTGAGTCACGCTCCCAGGATAGTGGCGGTGACCGCGCCGCCCTGAGTGACCATCGGCCACCATGGCCGCGTCCCGAGGCGTACGCGTGCGCTTGGCGCGCCCGGGCGGCACACGATTTCGTCGGCGGCTGATCGGCTGGTAATGTAATTCCTCGGTCGGGGTTATCCCGGGCCACGCACCTCTAGCTCAATCGGCAGAGCAACTGACTCTTAATCAGTGGGTTCAGGGTTCAAGTCCCTGGGGGTGCACCACGCAGAAGCCCTCGATCCGTGCTCCACGGTCGAGGGCTTCTCTCGTACGGTGCTCGTCCGGTCGACGGCGTGCGGTCAGGCGCGCCGGACGGACAGCATCTGCCAGCCCTCCGGAACCTTGGCCTCGAGCGACGCCATGTCCTCCGCCTCGATCTGCTCGACGCCGTCGACCCGGCGGAACGTTCCCGTGGCCTCCATCTTCGCCTCGCCCTTCAGCATCCGCACCGGTGCGGATGCCAGGTCGAACCCAGGCTGCGCGTGGGCGGCCAGCTGTGTGCGCACATCCTCGAGGGACGTGCCGACGACGTCGGCGGTTGCGGTGCCGAGGGGGCGGATGAGGGCGATGAGCATCCTCCCAGCTTAGGAGGCGCGCGACGCGTCAGAGGTCCCAGTCGAGGGCGGATCGCAGATCGACGGGAGGAGGCGCATCCGTGGTGCTCCGCCGCAGGTAGACCGCCACGCGAGAGTGCGCCGTGATCAGCACACTCGTCAGACTGTCGCCGGTGGCGAGATCGACGAAGGTCGGCTCGGAACGTGCCGCAGCCTCGATGCGCGTCATGAGGTCAGCCACGTCGGTGCTGGACGGGAGCGCGAAGTCGTGCCCATCGATCTCGATGTGCGTCGTGGTCGTCTCGGTGTTCCCCATGCGGTCCACGGTAGGCAGGGCTCACCGAGGCGGCAAGAGGGGTTGAACCAGCCTGCGCATCGTGTTACGGGCGGTCACGCCGGGGCGAGGACCGCTTCGCGATCCGTCGGTGCCTGCTCTGCGGGCTCGGACACCAGGTACAGCCCGGTGGGGGCGTTGGCCGTGAACGCGAGTGCGTCGACCCAGGCCCGGTTGACGGCCGGCTGGCGGCTGCCGCTGTACTTGAAGACGAGCGAGCTGCCCGCGTGCACCCATACCGTGGTGCGTCCGCCGCCGATGCTGGCGTCTTCCCGCCAGGTGAAGCCGAACGGCTCCCCGCGGCGGAGCTTCGCGGTCATGACGAGCTGGACGTGTGTGAGTGCCCGATCCTCGATCTCGACCTTCACGCTGTTCTCGTACACGAAACGACCCATGACCTGCTTCCTGTTCCGCCACAGAAACCTGTGCCAAGAGGCGCAACCAAGATGATCACTGGTGTGGTGTTCCTCTACGGTCTCACACATTCGAGGAACCGGGTACCCCGGCCGGCGACAGGGGCGTCTCAGGCGACGGGATCGAGGAGGGTGGGGTCGTACGGGTCGAGCGTGCGGGTGTTGCTGACCTTGCGGTCCACGATGCGCCCACGGATCGTGGCGGCGACATCCGCCGAGCTATGGTCCAGCATCGCCAGCGCGTCGAGCTTCGCCTGCCCGGTCAGCTTGTCCGGGCTGAGCCAGGTGTCCCACGTGTCCGGCGTCAGGAAGGCCGGCATGCGGTCGTGGACCTCGCCGCTCGCGTCCCTGGCCTCCCTGGTGACCACGACGAAGCATCGCACCCGCTCTCCCTCGTGCTCCATGGACCACGTCAGTCCCGCGGCGGCGAGCAGGCCGTCGGCGTGCAGGAAGTGCGGGGTCTTCCGCCCCTTCTCGCCGGTCCACTCGAAGTAGCCGCGCATCGGGACGATGCACCGGGCGGCGGAGAACGCGGGTGCCCAGAACCCGGCCGCCAGCTTCTCCATCCTGGCGTTGATGAGCGGCGCGCGCTGGGGGCGGTTGGGCGGGCTCTGCCAGTCCCAGCGGACGAGCTCGAGGATGCGGCCCTCACCGCGGTCGCGGACGATCGGTGCGTTCTCGGTGGGGGCGATCGAGTAGGCGCCGTGCCACGACTTCCACCAGTCCTCGGGACGGCCGCCCTCGGCGACGAACTCGCGGATCAGCTCGTCGGTGGTCGCATCGTTCGCGAATCGTCCGCACATGTCTCACCCTCGCAGATCCGTGTCCGCCGATGCCCCGCGCACCGGACTCGATCGTCCCATCATGCTGCACGGGGTGCGCGGGTGCACGGCCCTGGATGCACGGAGCCCGGATCAGGCTCCGGCGACGTCGATCACGGTGCCGTGCGTGAGCTGCTCCAGTTCGGCGAAGGTGAGGGGCATCACCGTGTGCGGGTGCCCTGCGGCAGCCCAGATCTCCGGGAACGCCGTGAGTGCGCGGTCGAGGTAGGTCGGCAGCGGTGCCGGGTGCCCGACCGGTGCCACGCCGCCGATCGCCTGACCTGTCGCCTCCCGCACGACGGACGCCGGCGCCATCGAGACCTCCGTGGCGCCGACACTGCGCGCCAGGACGCCGAGGTCGACCCGGTGTCCGCCGCTCGTCATCACGAGCACCGGGTCACCGTCGGCGAGGAACACCAGGCTGTTGGCGATCGCGGCGACCTCGCAGCCGATGGCGGCCGCGGCCTCCGTCGCGGTTCGAGCGGAGTCGGGGAGGACCCGGATCTCCGCATCGACACCCGACTCGACGAGGTGCTGATGCACCAGGCGGCTGCGTTCGGGAAGCGAGGGCGCGTCGGTCATGGCACCACGGTAGTGGAGGCGCTCAGGCCGCGTCGCCGACGACGATGGCCTGGGCGTCCTCCGCCGCGGGGTCAGCGGGCTCGTCGTCGATGTGCGCGAGGGCACGACGGCCGAGGAACACGGTGAGCGCGGCGAGGAGCACCGCGACCGCCGCGAACAGGTACGGAACGGTCGCGCTGAACAGGTGCCACAGGAGTGCCGCGATCGGCGGAGCCATCGCGCCACCGAGGAAGCGGACGGCCGAGTAGGCGGACGATGCGACCGAGCGGGGCAGATCGGTGGCCTCCATCACGGCCTCGGTCAGCACCGTGTTCATGATGCCGAGCAGCAGGCCGCCCACGATGATGCACGCCACGAGCGCGGCGGCGCTGTCGACGACGAGTCCGGCGACCACGAGGTCGATCGCCAGCAGGGGCAGCACGACCAGGATGATCCGGGTGCGGGGCATGCGCCGCATCAGCACGGGTGCGACCCACACGCTGGTCACCGCGAGCGCGACACCCCAGCCGAAGAAGGTGAAGCCGATGCCCATCGCGCCGAAGCCCAGGGGGAACGGCGAGAACGCCAGCAGCACGAAGAAGCCGATGTTGTAGAACAGCGCGGCGACGGCGAGGATCGCGAGCGCGGGACGACGGAGTGCTGTGAACGGCGCGGAGAACGGAACGGGCGTGCGCTTCTCGCTCGGGCCGCGCAGCAGCAGGGACACCGCGATGAACGCGATCGCCATGAGCACGACGACACCGAAGAAGGGGCCGCGCCAGCTCTGCTCGCCGAGGATGCCGCCGAGCAGCGGACCCACGGCGATGCCCAGACCCAGGGCTGCCTCGTACAGCACGATCGCCGCGCCGCTGCCGCCCGAGGCTGCCCCGACGATGGTCGCGAGAGCCGTGGAGATGAACAGCGCGTTGCCGAGGCCCCAGCCCGCCCGGAACCCGATCACCGCGTCGACGCTGCCGCTCAGGGCGCAGAGGAGAGCGAACACCACGATCAGCGCGAGACCGACGAGAAGCGTCGCTTTGGCGCCGATACGGCTGGAGACCCAGCTGGTGACGAGCATCGCGAGGCCGGTGACGAGGAGGTAGCTGGTGAACAGCAGCTCGGTCTCGACCGGTGACGCCTCGAGCGACTCGGCGATGGCGGGCAGGATGGGGTCGACCAGCCCGATGCCCATGAACGCGACGACGCAGGCGAACGCGACCGCCCACACCTGCGCGGGCTGCCTCCAGACGGACGGGGTCGATGCGGCGGTGGTCTGGGTCACTGGTGGTCTCCTGCTCTGTCGGCGGTGGTGCGCTCGGCGAGGATCCGGGCCGCGCGGGTGAGCGCGGCCCAGTCGTCGTCGTCGAGGTCTGCGAATCGCGGGGCGATGGTGGAGCGGAACTCCGCCCTCCACTCGTCCACGGCTGCCGTCCCGGCCTCCGTGATGGCGACCGTGATCGCCCGGGAGTCGTCGGGATCGGGGGAGCGGTGCACGAGCCCCTCGCGTTCGAGGGTGCCGATCAGCCGCGTCATGCCGGGCTGGGTCGTGCGCGCCGCCGCGGCCAGCTCGCCCACGCGACGGGGCCCCGTCTGGGTGAGCAGGCTGAGGACGCGCCACTGTGCCGCCGGGGCGTCGTTCCCCGCGTCCTGAGCGGCGATCCGGCCGAGCGCGTACCCGGAGAGCACGAGCGACGGGATGACATCCACGCGATTCATACCAGCCAGTATATATCGCTTGGTATGTATACGCGTCAGCGGCGGGCGTTCGCGATCCGCGCCGAGAGCTGATGGGCGTGCGCCAGCAGGATGCGGCCCAGCTCGGCCTGGCGATCCGGTCCGAACCGGAAGGCCACACCGGTCAGGCTCAGCGCCCATTCCGGGCGCCCCGCGCGATCGAACACGGCGGCGCCCAGGCCCCAGCTGCCCTCCACGATGAGACCGGGGTTCACGGCGTACCCGCGCTCCTTGGTCTCCGCCAGTCGCGCACGCAGGGGAGCCCGCCCGTGGGCGCGACCCCAGCGGGTCTCCAGGTCGGGGTGGCGTTCGAGATAGGCATCCACATCGTGGTCCGGCAGGAAGGACAGGATCGCCAGGCCGGCGCTCGCGACACCGAGGGGGAAGCGCACCCCCTCGCTCAGGACGAAGGAGCGGATCGGGAACGAGCCCTCCTCGCGCAGCAGGCAGACGGTCTCGTCGGCACGGCGCACCGAGAAGAACGCGCTCTCCTCGGTCGTGACGGCGAGCGAGCGCACGATGTCGCGCGCGAGGCCGGTCACGTCGTAGCGCGCCGCCGCCACGGATCCCATCAGGAACAGCTCCGGCCCCGGCATCCAGCGCGCGCTGTCCGTGTCCCGGTCGACCAGGCCCTCCACGCGGAGGGCGGTGAGCAGCCGATGCGCCGTGGAGCGCGACAGCCCCGAGGCGCGAGCGAGCTCCTGCAGCGTCGCGCCCTCCGCCCCGGACGCGGTGACCAGGCGCAGGAGCCCGGCCGCCCTCGCGATCGCCTGGGCCCCGGGCACGCTTCGAGACGTCGATTCCACATTGTGGACGGTAGTCGGCCTGCGGGCCACATCACAAGACCGTGCTGGCGTGGTCGCACCCGCCGGGCGGATCCTGGAGGAGAGCACGAAACCGAAGGAGCAGACGTGATCGACAAACACTGGGAGTCCGCCGCCGCGGCCGTCGCGGACATCCCCGACGGCGCCTCTCTCGCGGTCGGCGGGTTCGGCCTCTCCGGCAATCCGATCGCCCTGATCGAGGCTCTCCTCGCCCAGGGCACGACCGACCTGAGCATCGTCAGCAACAACTGCGGCGTCGACGACTGGGGGCTCGGCATCCTCCTCGCGGCGCAGAGCATCCGGAAGATGACCTCGTCGTACGTGGGGGAGAACAGGGAGTTCGAGCGCCAGTTCCTCAGCGGCGAGCTCGAGCTCGAGCTGACGCCCCAGGGCACGCTCGCGGAGAAGCTGCGCGCCGGCGGTGCGGGTATCGCGGCGTTCTTCACACAGACGGGTGTGGGCACACAGGTTGCGGAGGGCGGCCTGCCGCGCCGCTACCACCCGGACGGCTCCATCGCGGTCGCATCGCCGGCGAAGGACGTGCGCACCTTCGACGTGGGCGGGGAGCCGAGGGAGTTCGTGCTGGAGGAGGCAATCACCACCGACTTCGCCCTCGTGCACGCCGCCCTGGGCGACCGTCACGGCAACCTCGTCTTCACCAAGGCTGCGCGCAACTTCAACCCGCTCGCGGCCATGGCCGGACGCATCTGCATCGCGCAGGTGGAGCGGCTCGTGGAGCCCGGCGACCTGGACCCCGACACGGTGCACCTGCCCGGGGTGTTCGTGCACCGCATCGTGGAGGTCGGCACCGACATCCCCAAGCGCATCGAGCGACGCACCGTCGCGGCGGAAGGAGCCTGACATGGCGCTCACGCGAGACCAGATGGCCGCCCGCGCCGCCGCCGAGCTGCAGGACGGCTCCTACGTGAACCTGGGGATCGGGCTACCCACGCTCGTGCCCAACCACGTGCCGCCCGGCGTGACCGTGGTGCTGCAGTCCGAGAACGGGATCCTGGGGGTCGGGCCTTACCCGCGCGAGGAGGAGGTCGACCCCGACCTCATCAACGCGGGCAAGGAGACCGTGACGACGCTCCCCGGAGCGGCTTTCTTCGACTCCGCCCTCAGCTTCGGCATGATCCGTGGCGGGAAGATCGACGCCGCGATCCTCGGTGCCATGCAGGTGTCGGCCGCGGGCGACCTGGCGAACTGGATGATCCCGGGCAAGATGGTCAAGGGTCCGGGCGGCGCCATGGACCTCGTGCACGGCGCGGGCAGGGTCATCGTGCTGATGGAGCATGTGGCGAAGGACGGGTCGGCGAAGATCGTCGACGACTGCTCCCTCCCGCTCACCGGCCGCGGAGTGGTCGACCGCATCATCACCGACCTGGCCGTGATCGACGTGACGCCCGACGGCCTGGTGCTCGTCGAACTCGCCCCCGGTGTCACGATCGACGAGGTCGCCGCCGCCACGGAACCGCCCCTCAGCCTCTCCCCGGAACTGCAGAACGGAAGGACCCCCACCCATGACTGACAACCACATGGTGACGGACGACGACGTGGTCATCGTCGCCGCCGCGCGCACCCCGCAGGGCCGGCTCAAGGGTCAGCTCGCCGCGTTCACCGCGCCGCAGCTGGGCTCGTTCGCGATCCGCGGCGCTCTGGAGCAGGCACACGTCGACCCCGGCGACGTGGATGCCGTGATCGTCGGACAGGTGCTCGCCGCCGGCTCGGGACAGAACGCGGCCAGGCAGGCGGCGATCGGCGCGGGGATCGGCTGGGACGTGCCGGCGCACTCCGTGAACAAGGTGTGCCTGTCCGGGCTGACGGCCGTGATCGACGCCGCCCGCATGATCCGCACCGGCGACGCCGAGGTCGTGGTGGCTGCGGGCATGGAGTCCATGACCAGGGCCCCGCATCTGCTGATGGGGTCGCGCGACGGCTGGGCGTACGGCACCGTCGAGGTGCTCGACCACCTGGCCTACGACGGCCTGACCGACGCGTACGACCGCGAGAGCATGGGGGCGTCCACCGAGCGGCACAACGAGCGCTTCGGCCTCACGCGCGAGGCTCAGGACGCGGTCGCCGCGCTCTCGCACCAGCGGGCCGCCGCGGCGCAGGAGTCCGGCGTGCTCGACGCGGAGATCGTGCCGGTCGAGGTGCCGCAGCGACGCGGTGAGCCGCTGCGCGTCACGAGGGACGAGGGCGTGCGCCCCGACACCACCGTGGAGTCGCTGGCCGGGCTGCGTGCCGCGTTCGCGGAGGGCGGCAGCATCACCGCGGGAAACTCCTCGCAGATCTCCGACGGCGCCTCGGCCGTCGTCGTGGCGACGCGGCGCATCGCGGAGGCGAAGGGCTGGCCCGTGCTGGCGACCGTCGGCGCGAGCGGGCAGACCGCTGGGCCGGACAACTCGCTGCAGGCGCAGCCCGCACGGGCGATCGAGCGCGCGTGCGAGAAGCAGGGCATCACGCCGGCGGATCTGGACATCGTGGAGATCAACGAGGCGTTCGGTGCGGTCGTCGCCCGGTCGCAGACCGAACTGGGTCTCGACAGCGACATCGTCAACGTGCACGGGGGCGGGATCGCGATCGGCCACCCGATCGGAGCGTCAGGGAACCGCCTGGTCGTGCACGCGGCTCACGAGCTCGTGCGACGCGGGGGCGGCACGGCCGCGGTCGGGCTGTGCGGCGGCGGCGGGCAGGGCGAGGCGCTCATCCTCACCCGGTGAACGACCGCGGGCCGTGGGGGCGCGTCAGGACCGCTTGTCCTGGGCGTGCCCCTGCGCGTCGGCGAGGGCCTTCTGCGACCGGAACTGCAGCCGCTGCGCCTTCTTCGACTTCTTGACGGACTGCGGGGAGTCGGCGTCGACCGGGACGCCGTGGCGCTCGCGACGCATGTCGACCACGGCGCCCACCGCGAGTGCCATCGTGATGCCCCAGCTCACCCACGACAGGAGCGAGCGCCAGGTGATGGGTTCGTTGCGGGTGCCGCGCAGCAGCGAGATCCCTGCCGAGATCGCGGCGACGAGTCCGGTGCTGAAGAGGTAGCGCATGCCCCTACGCTACCCGCCGCCCTCCGTCCCTCGCCCTGCCTTGACAACGCGAGGGCGGTGCTGGCAGGGCGCCCATGCAGGCGGGGTCGTTATCATGGGGGAGTCGCGGGTCACCCGCGGCCGCACACACCGTGTATCTACCGGCCGCCGGCCTCTCCGGCGGACAGCGGCGGCACCCGACATCGCGTCATCGACGCGCGAGAGCCATGACACACGTCACCGTCACCCCTCCTGCCCGCGCCCACGAGCCGAGCCTCTTCCGCCTCGCCGGCCTGCCCTACTTCCTGATCGCGTTCATCGCGCGACTGCCGTTCGCCATGATGGTCGTCGGCGTGCTCACCGTGGTGGTCTCGGCCCGCGGCTCCCTCGCCCTCGGCGGACTCACCTCCGCCGCGGTCGGCCTGGGGACCGCCTGCTTCGGGCCGCTCCTGGGCGCCGCGGCCGATCGGTTCGGTCAGCGCGCTGTGCTTCTCGTGCTCGCGGTCGGCAACGCCGCCATGCTGCTGCTGTTCACCGCGGTCGTGTACGGCGAGGCCGCCGACGGGTTCGTCCTGCTCGCCGCGGTCGGCATCGGGGCGACGGCGCCCCAGGTGGCCCCGCTGTCCCGCTCCCGCCTGGTCACGCTGATCGTGGAGCGGATGCCGGAGGAGCGCCGCACCAGGACCGTGTCCGGAACGATGGCGTACGAGTCGGCGGCCGACGAGACCGTGTTCGTGTTCGGGCCGTTCCTGGTCGGCATCCTCGCATCCGCTCTCGCGCCCTGGGCCCCGCTGGTGGGCGCGGCGGTCCTGACGCTGGTCTTCGTGGGAGCCTTCGCCCTGCACCCCAGCGGTCGCCAGGTGTCGCAGGACCGCGACGCGGACGGCCGTGCTCCCTCGGCCGTGTCCGAGCTGTTCCGCCCGCGACTGCTGATCGTGGTGCTCGGCATCCTGGGCGTCGGACTGTTCTTCGGCGCGATGCTCACCTCGCTCACGTCGTTCATGGCCGACCGCGGTGCGCCGGAGCAGGCCGGGCTGCTGTACGGCGTGATGGGCGTGGGATCGGCGGCGCTCGCCCTGGGCGTCGCGTGGCTCCCCGCCCGCTTCACGCTGCGGGCGCGGTGGCTCGTGTTCTCCGCGATCCTGCTCGCGGGCACGCTGCTCCTCTGGGTCGTCGACAGCCCCGCGGCCATGATGATCGCGCTGGCCGTGATGGGCATCGGCATCGGCCCCACCCTGGTCACGCAGTACAGCTTCGGTGCGGCACGCAGCCCACGCGGTCGGTCCGCGACGGTCATGACGATGCTCGGATCCGGTGTCGTCGTGGGTCAGTCCATCGGCGCGGCCGTGGCGGGCGAGCTCGCGGAGAGCGCGGGAACCGAGGCCGCGCTGGTGCTGCCCATGGTCGCCGCAGCCATCGCGTTCGGCGCGGGTGTCGCGAACTGGGCCCTCAGCGGCGTGACGCATCGACGCGCGCCCGTCAAGCCCTGAGCGCAGATCGGCGAGCGCCGCGGTTCCTCGATAGCCTGGATGAAACCCCCAAGGAGCTCTCCGTGACCGCTGCTGACTTCGTCGTCGTCGCCAACCGCCTACCCGTCGACCGGGTGGTGGGCCCCGACGGCGAAGAGACATGGCGCACCTCGCCGGGCGGTCTCGTGGCCGCCCTCGAGCCCATGATGCGCCGTGTGCACGGCGCCTGGGTCGGCTGGCCGGGGCAGCCCGACGTCGCGTTGGACCCGTTCGAGGCGGACGGCATCGATCTGATCCCCGTCGCTCTGAGCGCGGAGGAGGTCGCCGACTACTATGAGGGCTTCGCGAACGACACCATCTGGCCGCTCTACCACGACGTGATCGCGCCACCCCAGTACCACCGCGAGTGGTGGGAGGCGTACGTGACGGTGAACCGGCGCTTCGCCGAGGCGGCCGCGGCAGCCGTGGCGGAGGACGGCACCGTCTGGGTGCACGACTACCAGCTGCAGCTCGTACCGCAGATGGTGCGCGAGCTGCGACCCGACGTGACCATCGGCTACTTCCACCACATCCCGTTCCCCGCGCACGGCCTCTATGCGCAGTTGCCCTGGCGCGACCAGGTGCTGCGCGGCCTGCTCGGGGCGGACGTCATCGGCTTCCAGCGGGCGCAGGACGCGACCTACTTCCTCACGGCGGTGCGGCGTCGGCTGCGCTATGAGGTCAAGGGAGCCAACGTCGCCGTACCCGAGGGCGGCGAGACCAGGACCGCGCTCGCCAAGGCGTTCCCGATCTCCATCGACACGGCGCCGTACCTGGAGCTCGCCGCGCGACCGGACGTCCGGGCGAGGGCGGCCGAGATCCGCGCGAGTCTCGGCAACCCCAAACGGATCCTGCTCGGGGTCGACCGCCTCGACTACACCAAGGGCATCGGTCACCGGATCAAGGCCTACGGCGAGCTCCTCGAGGACGGGCGCCTGGCCGTCGAGGACGTCACGCTCATCCAGGTCGCCAGCCCGAGCCGCGAGCGCGTGGACGCCTACGCCCACCTGCGCGACGAGATCGAGCTCGCGGTCGCCCGCATCAACGGCGACCACGACACGGTCGGACACTCCGCCATCCGCTACCTGCACCAGGGCTATCCCCGCGAGGAGATGGTGGCGCTCTACCTCGCGGCCGACGTGATGCTCGTGACCGCGCTCCGCGACGGCATGAACCTCGTGGCCAAGGAGTACATCGCGACGCGGACCGACAACCACGGCGTGCTGGTGCTGAGCGAGTTCACGGGTGCCGCCGACGAGCTACGCCAGGCCGTCCGGGTCAACCCGCACGACATCGCCGGGCTCAAGGACGCCATCATGGAGGCCGTCGAGATGTCGCCCGCCGAGCAGGCGCGCCGCATGAGGTCGCTGCGGCGCCGCGTGCTCGACAACGACGTGAACGCCTGGTCGACCTCCTTCCTCGAGGCCCTCGCCGCGGTACGCGGTCGCTGAGCCCGCCCGATACCCGCACCTCGAACGGAGAACCCGTGACGCGCCCCTGGACCCCCGGAACCGCCGACGCCGACCTGACCGCGCTGGCCGCGACCCCCCGGCTCGTGGTGGCCCTCGACTTCGACGGCACCGCCTCGCCGCTCGTCGTCGACCCGATGGCCGCCAGGGCACATCCCGCGGTCGCCACCCAGATCGCCCGGCTCGCCGCGATGCGCGACACCGTCGTGGCCTTCGTCTCCGGCCGCAGCATGCACGACCTGCGTGAGATCACCGAGCACACGGACGACTCGGTGATCGCGCTCGCGGGGTCGCACGGCGCACAGTACTGGTTCCCCGGCGAAGGCGCGGCGGATGCGCCGGGTGCTCCCACGGCGGACGGTGCGCGCGAGGAGCTGTGGGCGGCCGCCCAGCCGATCATCGACCGCTACGAGGGGGCGGAGCTGGAGCCGAAGACGTTCGGCATGGGGGTGCACACGCGCCGCGCCGACCGCGAGACCGAGGAGCGCGTGTTCGCGGAGATCGACGCGCTGGTCGCCGAGCGGTTCCCGCACTGGCGTCGCCGCGCGGGCCATCGGGTGCTGGAGTTCTCGTCCCGGGCGGAGGGGAAGGATGCGGCGATGGCCGCGCTGCGTGAGCGCTTCGACGCGACGGGCATCCTCTTCGCGGGCGACGACGTGACCGATGAGGACGCCATGCGCGTGCTCGGGGAGGGCGACCTCGGCGTGCGCGTCGGCCCGGGGGAGAGCGCCGCGGCCCTGCGGGTGGATTCCCCGGAGCAGGTGGGCGCCCTGCTGGAGACGCTCGCCGACGAGCGGCAGGTCGCTCTCGGGCGCTGACCCTCCGGCTCCCGCTGCGCGCGTGTGGACACCCCACAACAGATCGCCGCGCTTCTGGAGCCCGCGTGCGGACGAACGGGTGCTCGCGCAGGAATAGACTCTCGTCATGTCCTCGCATGATCCCTCCTCCAGCGCGCCCATCGACATCAAGCCCCGCAGCCGCGTCGTCACCGACGGCATCGAGGCCACGACCTCCCGCGGCATGCTCCGTGCCGTCGGCATGGGCGACGAGGACTGGGACAAGCCCCAGATCGGCATCGCGTCCAGCTGGAACGAGATCACGCCGTGCAACCTGAGCCTCGACCGTCTGGCACAGGGCGCGAAGGAGGGCGTGCACTCCGGCGGCGGCTACCCGCTGCAGTTCGGGACGATCTCGGTGTCGGACGGCATCTCGATGGGCCACGAGGGCATGCACTTCTCGCTCGTCTCGCGCGAGGTCATCGCCGATTCGGTCGAGACCGTGATGATGGCCGAGCGCCTCGACGGCTCCGTGCTCCTCGCGGGCTGCGACAAGTCGATCCCCGGCATGCTCATGGCCAGCGCCCGCCTCGACCTCTCCAGCGTGTTCCTCTACGCCGGATCGATCGCGCCGGGGTGGGTCAAGCTCTCGGACGGCACCGAGAAGGACGTCACGATCATCGACTCGTTCGAGGCGGTGGGCGCGTGCCGGGCCGGTCTCATGAGCGAGGAGGACCTCAAGCGCATCGAGTGCGCGATCGCTCCCGGTGAGGGGGCGTGCGGCGGAATGTACACCGCCAACACGATGGCGTCGGTCGCCGAGGCGCTCGGCCTCAGCCTTCCCGGCTCGGCTGCTCCGCCCGCGGCCGACCGCCGTCGCGACTACTTCGCGCACCGCTCCGGCGAGGCCGTGGTGAACCTGCTCCGCCAGGGCATCACGACCCGCGACATCCTCACGAAGGAGGCGTTCGAGAACGCGATCGCGCTCGCGATGGCCCTCGGAGGCTCCACGAACGTGGTGCTCCACCTGCTCGCGATCGCCCGCGAGGCCGAGGTCGAGCTGAGCCTGCACGACTTCAACCGCATCGGCGACCGCGTGCCGCACGTGGCCGACATGAAGCCGTTCGGCAAGTACGTGATGAACGACGTCGACCGTCACGGCGGCATCCCCGTCATCATGAAGGCCATGCTCGACGAGGGCCTGCTGCACGGCGACGCGCTCACCGTGACGGGCAAGACGCTCGCCGAGAACCTCGCCGACCTCGACCCGCAGCCGATCGACGGCGAGGTCATCCACACCTTCGACAACCCCATCCACGCGACGGGCGGCCTCACCATCCTCCACGGCTCGCTCGCCCCGGAGGGTGCCGTGGTCAAGACCGCCGGATTCGACGCGGCCGTGTTCGAGGGACCGGCGCGTGTGTTCGAGCGCGAGCGTGCGGCGATGGACGCGGTCGCCGAGGGCTCGATCGAGCCGGGCAGTGTCATCGTCATCCGTTACGAGGGCCCCAAGGGCGGACCGGGCATGCGGGAGATGCTCGCGATCACCGCGGCCATCAAGGGCGCTGGGCTCGGAAAAGATGTACTACTCTTGACGGACGGACGATTCTCAGGCGGCACAACCGGCCTGTGCATCGGCCACATAGCACCCGAAGCGGTGGACGCTGGTCCCATCGCCTTCGTGCGCGATGGTGATCTGATACGGGTCGATATCGCAGCTCGCTCTCTCGACCTACTCGTCGACGAGGCGGAGCTCGCCTCCCGCCGCTCTGGCTGGGAGCCGCTTCCCCCGCGCTACACCCGAGGCGTTCTTGCCAAGTACTCGCGCCTCGTGCGGTCCGCCGCCGAGGGAGCGACCACCGGCTGACCCGGATGCATCGGCATCCGGCGTCCTCCACAGTTCACCAGAAGGAAAGTCATGACTGCTGACACCGTCTCGGCCGTGCCGAGGCCGCCCGCCCGTTCATCCGCCCCGGAGATCACCGGTGCCGAGGCCGTCGTGCGCTCGCTCGAGCTGCTCGGCGTCACCGACGTCTTCGGTCTCCCCGGTGGCGCGATCCTGCCGGTGTACGACCCGCTCATGGACGCGTCGCAGCTGCGCCACATCCTGGTGCGCCACGAGCAGGGCGCCGGTCATGCGGCCGAGGGGTACGCGTCCGCGTCGGGCAAGGTCGGCGTGTGCATCGCCACCTCCGGTCCCGGCGCGACGAACCTCGTCACCGCGATCGCCGACGCCTACATGGACTCGGTGCCGCTGCTGGCGATCACCGGCCAGGTGTTCTCGACCCTGATGGGGACGGACGCGTTCCAGGAGGCCGACATCGTGGGCATCACGATGCCGATCACGAAGCACTCGTTCCTGGTGAAGGACGCGGCGGACATCCCCGGCGCGATCGCGGCCGCCTACGAGATCGCCGGCACCGGTCGTCCCGGTCCTGTGCTCGTGGACATCACGAAGGATGCGCAGCAGGCGGTCGCCCCGTTCGTGTGGCCGCCCAAGATCGACCTGCCCGGCTACCGCCCGGTCACCAAGGCGCACGGCAAGCAGATCCAGGCCGCGGCCGCCCTGCTCGCCGAGGCCAAGAAGCCGGTGCTGTACGTCGGCGGCGGCGTCGTGCGCGGTCGTGCGGCCGCCGAGCTGCTGGAGCTCGCGGAGTCCACCGGCGCCCCCGTGGTGACCACGCTGATGGCTCGCGGCGCCTTCCCCGACTCCCACGCGCAGCACCTGGGCATGCCCGGCATGCACGGCACCGTTCCGGCGGTGCTGGCGCTGCAGGAGGCCGACCTCATCGTGTCGCTCGGCGCGCGCTTCGACGACCGCGTGACGGGCAAGGCGGCGCTGTTCGCTCCGCACGCCAAGGTCGTGCACGTGGACATCGACCCCGCGGAGATCTCGAAGATCCGCACGGCCGATGTGCCGATCGTGGGCGACGTGCGTGACGTGCTGACCGACCTCGACGCCGCATTCCGCGGTGCGACGGGTGGCGCGAAGCCCGACATCGAGGAGTGGTGGTCGTACCTCGACGGCCTCCGCAACGAGTTCCCGCTCGGCTACGCGCCGACGACCGACGGGCTGCTGGCGCCGCAGTACGTGATCCAGCGCATCGGCGAGCTCACCGGACCGGAGGGCATCTTCGCCTCGGGCGTGGGGCAGCACCAGATGTGGGCCGCGCAGTTCATCAAGTACGAGCGTCCGAACGCGTGGCTCAACTCCGGGGGAGCCGGCACCATGGGCTACTCGGTCCCCGCGGCGATGGGGGCCAAGGTCGCCGAGCCGGAACGCCAGGTCTGGGCGATCGACGGCGACGGCTGCTTCCAGATGACCAACCAGGAGCTCGCGACCTGCGCGATCAACAACATCCCGATCAAGGTCGCCATCATCAACAACTCCTCGCTGGGCATGGTGCGGCAGTGGCAGACGCTGTTCTACGACGGCCGTCACTCCAACACCGACCTGAACACCGGCCACGGCACGGTGCGCATCCCCGACTTCGTCAAGCTCGCAGAGGCGTACGGCTGCCTCGCGATCCGTGTGGAGAAGGAGGAGGAGGTCGACGCGGCCATCCAGCTCGCTCTCGACACGAACGACCGCCCCGTGGTGATCGACTTCGTGGTGAGCGCCGACTCCATGGTGTGGCCGATGGTGCCGCAGGGCGTCAGCAACAGCTATGTCCAGTACGCGCGCGACCACGCGCCCGCCTTCGACGAGGAGGACTGAGCCATGTCGACCCACGTGCTGAGCCTGCTGGTGGAGAACACCCCCGGCCTGCTGACCCGCGTCGCGGGGCTCTTCGCCCGCCGCGGCTTCAACATCGACTCCCTCGCGGTCGGCGTGACGGAGGTGCCGGGGATCTCCCGCATCACGGTCGTCGTCGACGTCGAGGAGCTTCCGCTCGAGCAGGTCACCAAGCAGCTGAACAAGCTGATCAACGTGATCAAGATCGTCGAGCTCGACCCGACCACCTCGGTGCAGCGCGAGCACATGCTCGTGAAGGTGCGCACCGACAACGCCACCCGGTCGAACGTGATCGAGGTCGTGAATCTGTTCCGCGCGTCGGTCGTCGACTACGCCTCCGACGCCCTGGTGATCGAGGTCACCGGCGACAAGGGCAAGGTCGAGGCGCTGCTGCGTGCGCTGGAGCCCTTCGGCATCAAGGAGATCGCCCAGTCCGGTCTCCTGGCCATCGGCCGCGGCGGCAAGAGCATCACCGAGCGCGTCCTGCGCGGCTGACCATTCCCCACTCTTCCGAACCACAATCAAGGAGAAACACACCGTGAGCACCGAGATCTTCTACGACGACGACGCCGACCTGTCCCTGATCCAGAGCAAGAAGGTCGCGATCGTCGGCTACGGCTCGCAGGGTCACGCCCACGCGCAGAACCTGCGCGACTCGGGCGTCGAGGTCGCGATCGCCCTCAAGGAGGGCTCCAAGTCCGCCGCGAAGGCGGAGGAGGCCGGCTTCCCGGTCAAGACCGTCGCCGATGCGACCGAGTGGGCCGACGTCATCATGATCCTCGCGCCGGACCAGCACCAGCGCACGATCTACAGCGAGTCGATCGCCCCGAACCTGACCGCGGGCAAGACCCTCGCGTTCGCGCACGGGTTCAACATCCGCTTCGGCTACATCGACGCCCCCGAGGGTGTCGACGTGATCCTGGTCGCCCCGAAGGCGCCCGGTCACACGGTGCGCCGCGAGTTCGTCGCCGGTCGCGGCATCCCGGACATCATCGCCGTCGAGCGCGATGCATCGGGTCACGCCTGGGACCTCGCGCTGTCGTATGCCAAGGCGATCGGCGGCACCCGGGCCGGCGTCATCAAGACCACGTTCACCGAGGAGACCGAGACCGACCTCTTCGGTGAGCAGGCCGTGCTCTGCGGTGGCATGAGCCACCTGGTGCAGGCGGGCTTCGAGACGCTCGTCGAGGCCGGGTACCAGCCGCAGATCGCCTACTTCGAGGTGCTGCACGAGCTGAAGCTCATCGTCGACCTGATGTGGGAGGGCGGCATCGCCAAGCAGCGCTGGTCGATCTCCGACACGGCTGAGTTCGGCGACTACGTCTCCGGACCGCGCGTGATCGACGAGCGCGTCAAGGAGAGCATGAAGGGCGTGCTGTCCGACATCCAGTCCGGCGCGTTCGCGAAGCGCTTCATCGAGGACCAGGACAACGGCGCCGAGGAGTTCCTCGCGCTGCGTGCCAAGGAGGAGCAGCACCCGATCGAGGCCACCGGCAAGGAGCTGCGGTCGCTGTTTGCCTGGAAGCAGCAGGACGAGGACTACGTGGACGGCAGCGCCGCGCGCTGAGTCGATCGTCGAAGGAACGGGCGTCCCCTCGGGGGCGCCCGTTCTGCGTTTCCGGACCTCATTCGTCCGTCAAACATCGGATGTCTATGCCAGGATGGGAGGCATGCGACAGGAATGGTTTGATCACGCCCGCTTCGGGATGTTCGTGCACTTCGGGCTGTACAGCGGCGCGGCGCGGCACGAGTGGGTGCAGAACTACGAACGCCTCACCGACGAGGACTACCGCCCGTACTTCGACAACTTCGACCCCGATCTGTTCGATGCGGCCGCCCTGGCCAGGACGGCCAAGGAGAGCGGGATGGGCTACGTCGTGCTCACGACCAAGCACCACGACGGTTTCTGCCTGTGGGATTCCGCACTCACGGATTTCACGTCGGTGTCGGCCGTCGGGCGCGACCTCGTGCGCGAGTACGTCGACGCGCTCCGCGCCGAGGGGCTCAAGGTGGGGCTGTACCACTCGGTGATCGACTGGCACCACCCGGACTTCACGGTGGACTGGAACCACCCCCGCCGCGACGACGAGAACGCGCACGCGCTCAACGAGGGTCGCGACATGTCGCGGTACCGCGCGTATCTGCACGGGCAGGTGCGCGAGCTGCTGACCGCGTACGGCGACATCGACTACCTGTTCTTCGACTTCACCTACCCCGAGGAGAAGGACGGCTGGGCCGGCAAGGGGCCCCAGGACTGGGACGCCGAGGCGCTGCTTGCTCTGTGCCGCGAGCTGCAGCCGGAGATGCTGGTGAACGACCGCCTGGGCATCCCCGCCGACTTCGTCACCCCGGAGCAGTACCAGCCGACCGCGCCACTCCTGCGCGACGGCGAGCCCCTGGTGTGGGAGGCCTGCCAGACCCTCAACGGATCGTGGGGATACCACCGCGACAACACCGATCAGAAGTCGCCGACGCTGCTGGTGCAGATGCTGGTCGACTCGGTCTCGATGGGGGGCAACATGCTGCTCAACATCGGTCCGGACGGCCGCGGGGCGATCGCGCCGCGGGATGCCGGGACGCTCGCGGAGATCGGGGAGTGGATGCGGCTGCACGAGCGCGCGGTCATCGGTGCAGGGCACGCCCCGTTCACCCCGCCGCGCGAGGGCGTGTACACGCTGCGGGGCGACCGCCTCTACCTCAGCCTGTTCAGCTGGCCGCTCGGGTTCGTGCACCTTCCCGGGCTCGCCGACCGCGTGACGTACGCGCGCCTGCTGAACGACGGCTCGTGGCTGCGCACCTCGGTGTCCGACCCCGAGCAGCAGGCGGATCTGATGACCCCCGCCGGCGAGGCCGAGGGGACGCTCACGGTGCATCTGCCCGTGCGTCGTCCCGACGTGCTGGTGCCGGTGATCGAGCTGCGCCTGCGCGCGGAGTGAGCGGGCGGTGGCGGCGGCTCAGGCCGTCGCCACCGGGATCTCCACGCCTTCGAGCGCCAGCCGCGCGGCGCCGTACAGGATCGCGTCCGCGCCCGTGGTCGCCGCCTCGATGCGCAGGCGCTGCGTGGCCAGGGGGTGGCAGGCCTCGTAGACCCGGCTGCGGACGGCCGCGATGAACGGCTCCGAGGCGCTCATGCTGCCCGTCAGGAACACGGCGTGCGGGTTGAAGAAGTTCACGACACCGGAGAGCGCCTGACCCAGGTGCGTGCCCGCCGTGCGGACGAGCGTGGTCGCGACGGGATCGGCGTCGCGCGCGAGCGTGAGCACGTCGGCGGTCGAGGCGACGGCGGTGTTGCCGCGCTCGTGCATCTGCCGCACGAGGCTGGCACCGCTGGCCACGGTCTCCAGGCATCCGGTGTTGCCGCACGAGCAGGGGATGTCGCCGCTGCCGTCGATGCGGGTGTGGGTGATGTCGCCCGCCGCGGCCGTCGCGCCGCGGTGCACGTGACCGTCGACGATGATGCCGCTGCCGATCGCGGTCCCCGCCTTCACAGTGATGCTGTGCTGTCCGTGACCGAGCTGCTCCCGATGCTCGCCGAGCGCCGCGAGGTTCGCGTCGTTGTCGACGACGACCGGCACGCCGTAGCGCTCGGCGAGGTGCTCGCCCACGCGGAAGCCCGGCCATCCCGGCATGCGCGAGGGCTGGTCGACGGATCCCGTGGCGATGTCGACCGGGCCGGGGAGACTGACCCCGATCGCGTGCACCCTGGTGTCCGCCACGAGGCGGTCGAACACCTCGGCGACTCGCGCGAGCGTGGCCTCCGGGCCGTCGGCGACGTCGATCGCGATCGTCTCGCTGTCGAGCAGTGCGCCGCTCAGGTCGTGCCGTCCCACGCGGGCGTGCTTTCCGCCCAGGTCGGCGGAGAGCACGAGGCCGTCGGAGGCGATCTGCAGCACGCGGGGCCGGCGACCGCCGCGCGAGGTGCCGGCTCCGGCCTCCTGCAGCACGCCGGCGTCGAGCAGCGCCTGCACGCGGAGTCCGACCGTGGACGCGGCGACGCCCATCGTCGCCGCCAGCTCCGAGCGGGAGCGGGCCTGACCGCGCGCGACGAGGTCGAGGATGCGCCGCGTGTGCGGGTCGTCGACGGGGGTGTCGGCGGGGTTCGTCATGGGAGCCCTTCGTCTCGGAGCATCGTCAGCGTAGCGGGGGAGTGTCGTGTTTCGGGGAGGTGACGCCGTATCACCGTCCGATAAACATCGGATGTTCAGCTTGCGGCACTCCCCGAACTATGAAAGCCTCACTTCATACGAAATCCTATTAGGTTAATTCGACCCGCGAAATAACCTTTCCCTTCTCAGGAGGCATTCAATGAAGAAGTTGCGTGTGGGGGCTGTCGCCGCTGTCACGGGCGTCGCCGTGGCGATGACCGGTTGTGCCAGCACGGGCGGCTCCGGAGGCTCCGCCGACGGCGACACCATCGTCGTCGACATGTGGGCGGGCAGCGAGTCCGACGTCGATGCGCTCGAGGCGCAGATCGAGTTCGCGCAGAAGCAGAACCCCGACATCACCATCAAGCTGCAGACGTCGCCCTGGAGCGACTTCTTCACGAAGCTGACGACCAACATGGCCAGCGGCAACATGGCGTGCATCACCGGGATGAGCGGCGCGCAGCTCGGCGGTTACACGGGCGGCTTCCGCGAGCTGAGCGAGAAGGACCTCGAGACGGCCGGGATCGACTGGTCGGAGTTCAACCCGAGCGCCGACGGCATCCTCAGCTTCGAGGGCAAGGTCTACGGCGTGCCGTTCGACGTGGCCACCATGCTCGTCTATTACAACCAGGACATGCTGACCGCCGCCGGTGCCGCCACGCCGGAGATCGGCTGGACGTTCGACGACTTCTCCGCGATCGCCGCCGACGCCACGAAGGACGGCAAGTACGGCTTCGGCATGGGCATGGGCGGCTACCAGTGGATGTCGATGCCCATCGCGTACTCCGCCACGCAGCCGGCCTCCGAGGACGGCACGCTGCACATCGACGACGACGCGTTCGTCGATGCGGCCACCTGGTACGCCGGGCTGGTCACCGAGCAGAAGGTCGCGGCGCCCGTCGCCTCGGCCTCCGACACGGGCTGGGGCGAGAACCAGTACACCGGCGCCAACGCGGCCATGGCCGTCGACGGCACCTGGAACGCGGTCAGCTACCTCAACAACGAGTCCGGCTTCGCCGCCGGCATGGTGCCGCTGCCCGCGGGCGTCGACGGCAACCCCGGACCGATCCTCGGCTCGGGCTACGGCATCGCCGCCAACTGCAAAAACCCGGAGGCCGCGCTGAAGGTCCTCGGCTCGCTGGTGGGTGAGGACGCGCAGGACTACATCGCGTCGTCCGGCCGCTCGTACCCCGCGCGCACCTCCTCGCAGCCGCTGTACTTCGAGTCGATCGACGAGCAGTACCGCGACCAGGTGCAGTCGGTGTTCGAGGCCGCGTTCGCCGACACCGTGCCGCTGTACATGACCAAGAGCTGGCAGAAGCTCGACAGCTACATCCAGCCCAACCTCGTCAGCGTCTACAACGGCCAGATGACGATGGAGGAGCTGCTGTCGAACGCCCAGGCGCAGTTCGGCGAGTGACCCGGCTCCGGCCGCCGCAGCAGTAACAGAGAAAGACAAGAGATGACGATCACGACGACACGTCGAGGATCGCTCGCCAAGGTCGAGGGCCGCCAGGCGCTGGGTTTCGCAAGCCCGGCCCTGGTGGGCCTCGCCCTGTTCACGATCGTGCCCGTCGGGCTGTCGATCGTGATGAGCGTCTTCGACTGGCCGACCTTCGGCGAGCGGACCTTCAACGGGGTGGACAACTACGTCAAGCTGTTCACCAGCAGCCCCGACTTCTGGCCGGCGCTGCGGAACTCGGCGGTGTACACGCTGCTGTACGTGCCGCTGAGCGTCGCCCTCTCGCTCGTGCTCGCTCTCGGACTCGGACCGCGGATCCGCGGTCGCGGCGCCCTGCGCGTGCTCTTCTTCATCCCGGTCGTGACGCCGATGGTCGCCAACGTGCTGGTGTGGAAGATGATGCTGCAGCCGCAGGGCCTCTTCAACGGCCTCTCGGTCAGCTGGTTCGGGATCGAGCTGCCGAACTTCCTCGCCGATCCCTCCTGGGCCATGATCATGGTCGTCGTGATGAGCGTCTGGCAGGGCCTCGGCTACAACATGCTGATCTTCTCGGCGGCTCTCGAGCAGCTCCCCGAGAGCGTGCTCGAGGCGGCCAGCATCGATGGCGCGCAGGGCTTCCGCCGCGTGTGGAGCATCATCATCCCGATGATCTCGCCGTCGATCTTCTTCGCCACCATCATGACGATGATCACCTCGCTGCAGGTGTTCGTGCAGCCGCAGATGCTCACCGGCGGCGGCCCGGGCAACGCCACCAAGCCGCTCGTGATGTACATCTGGGAGCAGGGCTTCACGTTCGGCGACCTCGGCCTCGCGGCCGCCGCCGCCTGGATCCTGTTCGCCATCATCATCGCGATCACCGGCCTCCAGTTCGCCGCGCAGAAGAAGTGGGTGCACTATGAGCACTGAGACCCTCGTCCGCCCCGCCGGCCCCGCGCCGCGCCGCGACCGCGAGCGTGAGCGCGAGAAGGCTCGCGGAGCCTCCACGACTCCGGGTGCCCGCCTTCGCCTGGTACTCGCGCACGTCTGCATCTACATCGCCGCGCTCATCTTCATCGCGCCGCTCGCGTACGCGTTCTTCTCGGCCCTCAAGCCCAACTCCGAGATGTTCTCCATGCCGCCGACGCTCGTCGGCTCGGAGATCCGCTGGAGCAACTTCGTCGACGTGTTCGCCTACGGGCCGTTCCTGACGTACATCATGAACTCGTTCATCGTGGCGGTCGGCGGCACGCTGGTCGTGCTGGTGGTCTCGACCACCGCCGGGTACGCGTTCGGGCGGCTGCGGTGGAAGGGGCGCGACGCCGTGTTCGTGCTCTTCCTCGCCACGCTCATGGTGCCGGCCGAGGTGCTCGTGATCCCGATGTTCCAGGTCATGCAGTGGTTCAACTGGGTCGACACATACCAGGCGCTCATCCTGCCGTTCGCGTTCGGCGCCTTCGGGACCTTCCTCATGCGGCAGTTCTTCCGCGGGATCCCCTATGAGCTGGAGGAGGCGGCACGCGTCGACGGCGCCGGTCCCGTCCGGTCGTTCCTGCAGATCATCCTCCCGCTGTCGAAGTCGGCCGTCGCCGTGCTCGCGGTGTTCACGTTCCTGTCGTTCTGGAACAGCTACCTGTGGCCGCTGATCGTGACGGTCGACTACAACGCGCACGGCACGCTCCCGGTCGGACTGGCCAGCTTCGCCGGTCTCACCGGCACCCGCTGGGACCTGCAGATGGCGGCGGCGATCATCTCGATGATCCCGACCACCGTGCTCGTGATCGTGCTGCAGAAGCACCTGGTCAAGGGCATCGCGATGGCAGGACTGGGCGGACGCTGAGCATGATCGGTCAGGAACAGGGCACCACTGTGCCCATCGACGGTCGACCGCGTCCGCGAACCGGGCTGGCGGGGATCGACATCGGCGGCACCAAGATCGCCGCGCTCGTCGTGGGGGAGGACGGCTCCGTCGTCGCCCGCGGCAGCGTGCCGGCCCCTGCCGCCCTGGGCGGAGCGGCCATGGCCGATGCCGCGGCGGGCCTCGTCCGGGCACTCGCCGGCGAGGCCGGGGTGCCGCTCGCCGCAGCGGGCGTGGGCGCCGCGGGCGTCATCGACCACGAGACCGGCACCGTGCGCGCGGCCTCGGCCACGTTCGTCGGCTGGGCGGGATTCCCGCTCGCGGACGAGCTCGGACGACGCCTGGGCGTGCCGGTCAGCGTCGAGAACGACGTCAACGCGTTCCTGCTCGGAGAAGCGGCCGCGCTGAGCCGCACCGAGCGCGACGTGCTGGGCGTGATGCTCGGCACGGGCGTGGGCGGAGCCGTCATCATCGACGGCGCGCTCCACCACGGGCCCCACGGTGCGGCGGGCGAGATCGGACACACCCCCGGGTACAGCGAGCTCGTGTGCACCTGCGGGCAGACGGGGCACCTGGAGACGCTGGCCTCCGGAACCTCCATCGCCCTGCGCTACCGCGAGCGGACGGGCGGCGAAGCGGCAGACGCCCGGGCGGTCGCCGCCCTCGCTCGGGGTGGAGACGCGGACGCCCTCGCCGTGTTCGCCGCCGCCGGTCGCGCGGTCGCCCTCGCCAGTGCGAGCGCCGCGACCCTGCTCGACCTGCCGACCGTGATCGTGGGCGGTGGCGTCGCCTCGGCGTGGGACCTGCTGGAACCCGCGATCCAGGCGACCCTGCGCACGGACTCGCCGGTGTCGGGCATCCCGCTGCGCATCGTCCCGGCGCAACTGGGCTCCGATGCGGTCGCCCTCGGAGCGATCGAGACCGCCCGTCGGGCCCTCGCCCCCGCACCCCCACTCTGAATCGACTCCCCGGATGAGAGGTATCGCATCGTGACCGCACCCCAGGACGCCCACGAGATCTGGATGGGCCCGCTGCCGCCCGTCGCCGACGGCGGCCTGCCGAAGCCCCGCGTGGGCATCGCCGGCATCTCGATCGAGTCCAGCACGTTCTCGCCGCACATCTCCGGCGACGAGGCCTTCACGATCCGTACCGGCGCGGACCTCCGCGCCTACTACCCGTTCCTCGACGATGGGCGCGAGCTGGCCGAGGCCGCCGAGTGGGTTCCGCTCACGCACGGCCGCTCGCTGCCCGGCGGCGCCGTGGACCCCGAGACGTACCGGCGGATGAAGGACGCGATCCTCGACGGCATCCGCGAGCACGGGCCCTTCGACGGCTTCTTCTTCGACATCCACGGCGCCATGAGCGTCGTGGGCATGGACGACGCCGAGGGCGACCTGGCCCGTGCCGTCCGTGAGGCACTGGGGTCCGACACGCTCGTCTCCACGTCGATGGACCTGCACGGCAACGTGTCGGAGGTGCTGCGCGATGCGGTCGACCTGCTGACCTGCTACCGGATGGCTCCGCACGAGGACTGGCTCAACACCAAGGAGCGCGCGGTGTGGAACCTGCTCGACCGGCTGCGCGGGCCGCACGGCGCCGACCCGCTCGCGCGACGGCCCTTCACCGCCTGGGTGCCGGTCCCCGTGCTGCTGCCCGGTGAGAAGACCAGCACGCGGCTCGAACCGGCGCGCGGTATCTACGCCGAGCTGCCCGCGATCGAGGCGCTGCCCGGCGTGGTCGACGCGTCCGTCTGGATCGGGTACGCGTGGGCCGACGAGCCGCGCTGCCAGGCCTACGTCGTGGTCACCGGCGACGACCGTGAGGTCATCGCCCGGGAGGCCGAGCGCCTCGCCCGCCGGTTCTGGGGCGCGCGCGAGGACTTCGTGTTCGTGGCCGAGACCGGCACGCTCGACGAGGCGCTGGACCGCGCGCTTGCGCCCGCAGCCGCCCGGCCGTACCTCATCTCGGACTCGGGCGACAACCCCACCGCCGGGGGAGCGGGCGACGTGACCTGGACGCTCGCGCGCCTGCTGGAGCGACCGGAGCTCACCGACGGGAGCCAGACGACCCTCGTCGCGTCGATCTTCGACCGTGAGGCCGTCGCGCGCGCGGTCGCAGCGGGTGTCGGCGCCGAGGTCGAGCTCGAGGCGGGGGCCCGCGTCGACCCGGGTCCGCACGGGCCCGTCACGATCCGCGGCACCGTCTTCTCGATCACGCACGGCGACCCCGACGCGGGCACCCAGGCCGTGATCGCGGTCGGCGGCCTGCACGCCATCGTGACCGAGCGCCGCAAGCCCTTCCACCACCTCTCGGACTTCCGGATGCTGGGCCTCGAGCCCACCGAGGCCGACATCGTCGTGGTGAAGATCGGCTACCTGGAGCCGGAGCTGTACGAGCTCGCCGCCGACTGGACGCTCGCGCTCACGCCCGGCGGCGTCGACCAGGACCTGCTGCGCCTCGGCCACCACCGTCTGCGCCCTGGCGTCTACCCCTTCGACACCACCGGCACGCCCGACCTGACCGCGACGGTCGTCCGCCGCGGCGACGCCGAGACGCCCGTCGACTCCACCCCCGCAGAGGAGACCCCCGCATGATGAACTTCGAGAAGCGCACCGGGCCCGACCTCGGCTCCGCGGCACCGGTGTACCCCGCGAACGGTGTGCCGGAGTGGTACCGCGACGCGAAGCTCGGCTTCTTCGTGCACTGGGGCCTGTACTCGGTGCCGGCGTGGGCGGTGCAGCACGGCGAGGGCGTCAACATCCCCACGGAGGACGCCTACGCGTGGCACCAGTACGCGGAGTGGTACGGCAACACCGTGCGCATCGCGGGGAGCCCCACGTGGGAGCGGCACCAGCGCCTGTACGGCCCGGGCACCTCCTACGAGGACCTCGCCGACCGCTGGGACGCCGCCGCGTTCGACGCCGATGCGTTCGTCGGAGAGCTGGTGGGCGCGGGCGCGAGGTACATCGTGCCCACCACCAAGCACCACGAGGGCTTCTGTCTGTGGGACACCGCGACGACCGGCTTCAACGCCGTCGCGCGTGGGCCCCGGCGCGACCTGATCGCCGAGTTCCACGACGCCACGCGTCGCGCGGGCGCGAAGTTCGGCGTGTACTACTCCGGGGCGCTCGACTGGCACGTCAGCGACTTCCCGGCGATCGAGTCCGACACCGACCTGTTCCGGTTCCGCCGCAACGACGAGCACTTCGCGCGATACTCGGCCGCCCAGCTGGAGGAGCTCGTCGAACGCTTCGCGCCGGATGTGCTGTGGAACGACATCGAGTGGCCGGACGGCGGCAAGGGCGACCAGGAGTACGCGGTCGCCGCGCTGCTGCGCCGCTACTTCGATGCGGTGCCCGAGGGCGTCGTGAACGACCGCTGGGGTGTGCCGTACCACGGCTTCCTCACGCGCGAGTACACGGACATCCCGGAGATCATCCCCGAGCCGTGGGAGTCCACGCGCGGACTCGGCTACTCGTTCGGCTTCAACCAGGACGAGGACGAGCGCCACTCCCTGTCCGGCGCGGCCCTGATCCGCCTGCTGGTCGACGTCGTGGCCAAGAACGGCAATCTGCTCATCAACGTCGGCCCCGCGGCAGACGGCTC
The DNA here is from genome assembly GCF_053643635.1 of Microbacterium sp. NPDC055502. NCBI lineage: Bacteria > Bacillati > Actinomycetota > Actinomycetes > Micrococcales > Microbacteriaceae > Microbacterium > Microbacterium sp. NPDC055502. Next base: position 393,476 of record NZ_JBSHKJ010000002.1, read on the forward strand.
GATCCCCGAGCTGCAGCGCCGGGCCATGCGCGAGCTCGGGTCGTGGCTCGACGCGAACGGCGACGCCGTCTACGGCACGCGGCCATGGATCCGAATGGGGGAGCAGGCCGGGGCCCCGCGCCGCTACACGACCTCGGCCGGTGCCGTGCACGTCCACGCGCTCGACCCCGCGGCCGGCCGCATCGAGCTCCCCGCGGAGCTCGACCACGCCACGCTGCGCTGGAGCGACGGCTCGGAGGCGGAGGTGTCGCGAGACGGCTCCGGCGCTGTCGCCACCATCCCGCCGGGGCTGCAGCCCGCTCCGGTCGCGGTGCTGTCCGCCCAGGGCGTCTGAGCAGCCACCCCGCACGATGCGAACGACGAGGGCTCCGGTGTCGCGCACCGGAGCCCTCGTCCGCTTCCATCGCCCCGCGCGGCTCAGGGTCGCGTGAGCTCCTCCAGCACCTCGATCACGTGCCGGTAGGGGCGCCCGGTGGCGCGGGTCATGCCGATCTCACACGTGCGGTTGGCGGACACGAACGCGTCGAAGCCCCCGCGCTCCCCGTCAGCGGCCGCGACCTCGGCCGACTCCTGCGCAGTCGCACTCGCGGTGAGCTCGGGGTGCAGCATGCCGCGGTCGCCCGCGAACGCGCAGCAGCCCCAACCCTCGGGCACGAACACGTCGTCGGCCACGGCGGCAGCGATCTCCGTCAGGGCCCCGGTCGCCCCGAGCGCCGTGGTCGAGCAGGTGGGGTGCACCGCGATGGAGGGGAGCTTCGCCGGCACGCTCAACCGCGGCAGCACCTCGCGGGCGACGAAGGTCGTGGCGTCCTCGATGCGCAGTCCCGCGTAGCGCGGATCCTTCGCGACGGACTGGGCGAGCATCACGTCGAGCCCCTCGGTGCACGACGCGGCGTCGCACACCACGGGGAGCTCGCCGTGACGGCTGGCCTCCCACAGCGACGCCAGCACCCGGTCGGACATCAGCCGGTAGCCGTCGAGGTGTCCCTTCGACTTCCACGGGGTGCCGCAGCAGAGCCCGCCGTTCTCCTCCGGGATCACCACCGCGATCCCCGCCCGGTCGAGCAGGTGGCGCAGGGCATCACGGGATCCGTGGCCGCCGTCCTCCGCGCCGAACATCGTGCCGATGCACGCGCCGAAGAACACGGCCTGCGCGTCGGGCGGTGACACCGGTCGATCGGGCTTCGAGCCGCCGCGGGGGAGTCCGCCGTCGTACAGCGGCACGGTGTCGGCGCCGAGCACGGCGCGTCCGAGCTGCGTCACGCCGCGGACGAGCGGGGCGGGGAGGGCGTCCGCGACCGTGAGGGCCACGCCGCCCGCGCGGGTGACCATGCTCCAGTGCTTCGCGGCGGTGCCCCAGACGGCGCCCTCGACCGCGTTCGACTGCTCGGCCCGCAGCCGCCGCACGAGGTCGCCCGTGTTGATGTCGACCGGACACGCGACCCCGCACATGCCGTCGACGGCGCAGGTCTGCACGCCGTCGTAGTCGTAGTCGGCGCGCAGGTCGCGCAGCAGCTCGGTGTCGCCCTGCTCCTCGGCCCACGCCATGTCGCGGCGCAGCACGATGCGCTGCCGCGGGGTGAGGGTGATGCTCTTGCTCGGGCACGTGGGCTCGCAGTACCCGCACTCCACGCAGCGGTCCACCTCGCTCTCGACCGTGGGAACGCGCTTGAGGTCGTGCAGGTAGGAGTCGGGGTCGTCGGAGAGCACCACGCCGGGGTTGAGGATGCCGTCCGGATCGATGAGTCGCTTGAGCTCCCACATCAGGTCGGTGAGCTCGTCGCCATACTGCCGCCGGACGAACGGCGCCATGATGCGACCGGTGCCGTGCTCGGCCTTGAGCGACCCCTGCTGGGAGAGGACGAGCTCGACGAGGTCGTCGGTGAAGCGGCGGTAGCGGGCCACGCTGTCGGGGTCGTCGAAGCGCTCGTTGAGCAGGAAGTGCACGTTGCCGTCCTTCGCGTGCCCGAAGATGACGGATCCCTCGTAGCCGTGCTCCGCGAACAGCTCGATCAGGCGCTCGCACGTGGCCAGCAGCCGGGGCACCGGTACCACGATGTCCTCCAGCAGCGCGGTCGTGCCGGAGGGGCGGGCACCGGCGACGGCGGTGTAGAGGCCCTTGCGCACGTGCCACAGCGCGGCCCGCTCGGCCGCGTCGGTCGTGAGCCGTGGCGGCACGGCGAGGGGGAGGGCATCGAAGTGCGACTGGGCGGCGGCGCTCGCGAGCGTCAGTGCGTCGGTGTCGGCCGCGTGCACCTCCACGAGGAGGGCGGCGTGCCCCCGCACGTCGATCTCCGCGATCGCCGCCGGGACGTCGCTCAGCCCCTGGGCCACGCGCAGCGACGCCGCATCCAGGAGCTCGATCGTGGCGAGACCGAGACGGGTGAGGTCGGGCAGTGCGGACATGGCGGCCGACAGCGTCTCGAACACGAGCAGCCCGGTCGCGATCGCGGGGCGTACCTCGATCGTGCGGAAGCGCGCCTCGGCGACGAAGGCGAGCGTGCCCTCCGAGCCGATCACGAGGTGCTCCAGGATGCGGACGGGGTCGTCGAAGTCGAGCAGGGCGTTGAGGCCGTAGCCCATGGTGTTCTTCATGGAGAACTGCTGGCGGAGGAAGGCCACGTGCTGGGGGGAGGCGAGCAACCGCGCGCGCAGGGCGAGCAGGCCGTCGGCGATCGCCGGCTCGGCGGCGCGGAGCACCTCGTTCGCGTCGGGACGGCCCGTGTCGAGGATGGTTCCGCTGGGCAGCACGAGCGTCATCGACGTGATCGTCTGGTACGAGTTCTCGGTGATGCCGCAGGCCATGCCGCTGGAGTTGTTCGCCACGACGCCGCCGATCGTGCACGCGATCTCGCTCGCCGGGTCGGGCCCGAGCTTGCGGCGGTACCGGGCGAGCCGTGTGTTGACCTGCCGCACGGTGGCGCCGGGGCCGACGCGGACGGCGGCGCCGTCGTCCTCCACCCGGATGTCGCGGAAGTGGCTGCGGGTGTCGACGAGGATGTCGCCGCTCACCCCCTGTCCGGAGAGACTCGTGCCACCGGAGCGGAAGGTGAGGGTGCGTCCGGCGGCGCGCACGGCGCCGAACGCGCGGGCCACGCCGGCCGCATCGGCGGGGGAGAGCACGGCATCGGGGACGAGCAGATAGTGGGAGGCGTCGTGGGCGCGGGCGAACCGGTCGATCGACCGGGCATGCACCTCGGTGTCCGGCCCGAGCAGCTCGTGGTCCAGCGGTTCGGCGATGGTGGTCGGCACGGTGCTCCTCTGCTCCGGGTCAAGATTGTCTGACAAGTGTACCGATGACCAGATGCTTCGCTAGGCTGACGGCCATGACCACCCTCACGGACCGCGGCCTCGGCGTCGTCGGCGTGGTCGATGCGGTGACCGCCCAGCTGCGCGCGCGCATCCTCGGCGGTGAGATCCGATCGGGCGAGCCGCTCACCGAGGCCGCGGTGTCGCAGTCCTTCGGTGTGGCCAGGCCCAGCGCGAAGGCGGCGATCGAACAGCTGGTCGCGAGCGGCCTGCTCGTGCGCACAGCACATCGCACCGCACGCGTGGTGGGTATCGATCAGGCGACGGTGCGTGACGTCTACCGCACGCGCACCCGCCTGGAGAGCGCCGCGCTCCGGGAGCTGGCACGGGCGCGCAGAGTGCCCGCCGCCGCGGTCGAGGCGAACGCGGAGCTGCTCGCGATGGGACCGGGGCCCGACCCGGCGACCGTGGGCCCCGATCTGCGCTTCCATACGGCGCTGATCGATGCGCTGCACAGCGAGCGGACCGGACGGATGTATCGGAGCGTGCTCGACGAGGTCCGGTTGTGCATGGCGCAGGTGCAGGGGCGGCGCCTGCTGAACGCGGAGGAGATCGCCGCACAGCATCGGGAGATGCTCGATGCCGTCGCCGCGGGTGCGGAGGACGAAGCCGCCGAGCTGCTGCGGGCGCACCTCGCGTCCGCGGAGGAGCGACTGGTCGAGGCGCTCGGGCGCGACTGAGCGTCAGCCCACGTTCGCCGGGGCGTCCTCGATCTGGATGGGCGCATCCGCCGGGTCCGCCCACACCGGCGCGGGCAGCGGCGTGTCCACTGCGCCGTCCTGGATCGCGCGCAGCGCCTCCGTGATCTCGTCCGCGTTCTCCGGCACCGCGAGGCCGCACGTGCGCAGCTCCGAGGCGAACTGCAGCGTGAGGCGGATCTTGCCCGCCTCGATCGCCTGCGCCGTCGTGCCGGTGCGGATCTCACTGCCCGTCTGGATCGCCGGCACCTCGTCGCACACGTGATAGACCTTGCCGCCGTCGACCCAGACCACCTCGTCCTTGCCGAGCAGCTGGATCACGGTCGACTGATCGGCCGTGTACTGCTCGACCGACGGCGGGGCGAAGTCCACGCCGACGAACACGGCCAGTGCGGCCAGGACGACGCCGACGATGCCGGCCGTCGTCTTCTGCCCCTTGTCCATGTCCTTGTTCAGGAAGATCAGGATCACGAGCGGGAGGAAGGCGACGATCGCGATGATCGCGCCGAGCTGGTTCTGCACGAAGAAGCGGGTCTTGTCCGCCTTCCGCGCGGGATCGAGCCGGTTCGCCTTCTTCCAGAGCACGGAGCCCGTGATCGACAGGGCCGCGATCACGACGAGCAGCACGAGCAGGGCGATGAACGCCCACTGCGGGAACTGTGCCGTGACGCCCTGCTCCTCGAGCAGACCCGTGTCGGGGTCGCGCACGAGCGTGCCGTCCTCGCCGACGTAGACGCGCTGGCGGAGCAGCCAGAAGATCCCGACGCCCTCGCCGATGATCGCGAGGGCCCACAGCGCGCCCGCGATCCAGCGGAAGCGCATCGCCGTCGTCTTCGCCGCGGCGCTCGGCGTCCACCCCGCCGGTGGCTCCGTGCTCGCGGCGGTGTTCCTGTCCCTGCCGGCGGTCCTGTCGTCGCTCTCGGCCACGTTGATCCCTTCCCCCGAAGGCCCGACCGCACCGGCCAGGGCACGCAAGATCCTAGTGGACGGGGTGTCCTACGCTGGAGGCATGACCTCCGACTCCGACGACGCCCTGAGCTGGGAGGGCGACGACGACACGGCGTCGCATCGCACCGGTCGCCCGCGGCGACGTGAGAACGCGGCCCCGCCCGTCGAGCCGCCTCTTCACGACGCCACGACCACGGAGAGCGCCGCGGTCGCGCCCACGACGCGACCCCCCGCGTCTCCACCGCCCACCGAGGCGGCACCGCCGTCGGCGCCCGCGGCGTCCGTCGCCGCCGACGACGAGGCGCCGGCGGGACTCAGCAATGCGATGCTCCTGCTCGTCGGGGTGGTCGGCGGGGTGTATCTCCTCTATTCGGTCGGCTGGGTCGTCGGTGGGCTGCGGCTGCAACCGCTCGCCTCGTTCCTGGTCGCCGACGCGATGTTCCTGCCCTGGTTCGTGCTCGCGATCGCGGCGCCCGCGCTGTGGTTCCTCGCGACGTGGGTTCTCACGCGGGGGAGGGCCGCGTGGGTGCGGGTCGCCCTGCTGCTCGCCGGGGTCGTGCTCCTGGTGCCGTGGCCGTTCGTGACGGTGGGGGTGGTCGGATCATGAGCTCGTCGGAGAACGCATCGGCGGTGTCGTCCGGATCGCCGCGCTGGCTCGCCGGCACCGTCATCGTCCTCGCCGGGCTGTTCTACGCCTACGCGGTGTGGAACGCGGTCGCGCATCTGATCACGATGGCGCAGACCGGTCTGACGGGTGCGGGCTGGGCCGTGCTGCTGTTCGGTGTCGTCTTCCCCCTGATCGTGTTCGGCTTCGCCTCCGCGATCGGGCGTCGCCGTCGCGTGGGCGAGCTCGCCCTCGTGTTCCTCGCGGGGCTGGGCATCGTCGCCGTCTTCTGGATGAGTCTGCTCGCGCTCAGCCTCACGCTCCCCAGCGCCTGACCCGGACGCCACCGGTCGAGCCGGACCGCGCGGCGTCACACGGCACGGAGCGGCATGGCGGCTCGGGTAGAGTTGTCGCGATCGCGCCCCCGACGGTGTGCGGCGCATCGGCCCCTCCCGCCTGTCGCGCTGCCCCGAAGGATCCACTGTGCCGAAGCCCGTCGTGCTCATCGCCGAAGTACTCTCTCCCGCCACGATCGAGGCGCTCGGCCCCGACTTCGACGTCCGCCACGTCGACGGCACCGACCGCGAGGCCCTGTTCGCCGCGCTGGCCGAGGCCGACGCCGTGCTCATCCGCTCGGCGACCCGCATCGACGAGGAGGCGCTGGCGCACGCGCCGAAGCTGAAGGTCGTCGCGCGTGCGGGCGTGGGCCTCGACAACGTCGACATCAAGGCCGCGACCACGGCGGGCGTCATGGTCGTGAACGCTCCGACGTCGAACATCGTCTCGGCCGCCGAGCTCACGGTCGGTCACATCCTCAGCCTCGCTCGGCGCATCCCGGCCGCGCACGCCTCGCTCGCCGCCGGGCAGTGGAAGCGCAGCTCGTTCACGGGCGCCGAGCTCTTCGAGAAGACGGTCGGCATCGTGGGGCTCGGACGTATCGGCGCGCTCGTCGCCGCCCGCCTCGCGGCGTTCGACATGCGCGTCGTCGCGTACGACCCCTACGTCACGTCCGCCCGTGCCCAGCAGCTCGGCGTGCAGCTCCTGTCGCTCGACGAGCTGGTGGCGGAGTCCGACTTCCTGACGATCCACATGCCCAAGACTCCGGAGACCACGGGCATGATCGGCGCGGAGCAGTTCGCGGCGATGAAGCCGACCGCCTTCGTCGTCAACGTCGCGCGCGGCGGGCTGATCGACGAGGAGGCGCTGCACGAGGCGCTCGTCGCTGGCGAGATCGCCGGTGCCGGTCTCGACGTCTTCACGTCCGAGCCGCCGGCGGAGGGCGGCAGTGCCCGTCCGCTGCTCGACCTGCCGAACGTGGTCGTCACGCCGCACCTCGGTGCGAGCACGGAGGAGGCGCAGGAGAAGGCCGGTGTCTCGGTCGCCCGCTCGGTGCGACTCGCGCTGGGCGGCGACCTGGTGCCCGACGCGGTCAACGTGGCCGGCGGCGTGATCGACCCGTATGTGCGTCCGGGGATCTCGCTCGTGGAGAAGCTGGGCCAGATCTTCGCGGCCCTCGCGACCTCGCCGCTCACGAGCCTCGACGTCGAGGTGCACGGCGAGCTCAACGACTACGACGTCAGCGTGCTCAAGCTCGCGGCGCTCAAGGGCGTGTTCACGAACATCGTCAGCGAGACCGTGTCGTATGTGAACGCTCCGCTCCTCGCCGAGCAGCGGGGGATCGCGGTCCGTCTGCTCAAGGACGACGTGAGCGAGGAGTACCGCAACGTCATCACCCTGACGGGGGCCCTGTCCGACGGATCGCAGCTCTCGGTGTCCGGCACCCTGACCGGCCCGAAGCAGGCGGAGAAGCTCGTCGGCATCAACGACCACGCGTTGGAGCTGCCGATCGAGAAGCACCACGTCGTCATGCTCTACACCGACCGTCCGGGCATCGTGGCCGTGTACGGCCAGAAGTTCGGTGAGGCCGGCATCAACATCGCCGGCATGCAGATCGCGCGCCGCGCGGCCGGCGACCAGGCGCTCAGCGTGCTGACGCTGGACTCGCCCGTGTCGGAGGAACTGCTCGACGACGTGCGCGACGCGATCGACGCCGACCTGTTCCGGCAGATCGAGATCACCGAGGTCTGAGCCGCAGCACCACGGAAGAGGGGCGGGAGCGTGACGCTCCCGCCCCTCTTCGGTTCGCGAGTCAGGCGGTCGCGCGCAGGACCAGGGCGATCAGGTCGGCGAGCTCATCGCTGCGGGGGACGAGCCGCTCGGGTCCGTGCACGTCGAGCGAGTTGTTGAAGTAGAGCCCGTCGCTGACCAGCATCACCAGGTCGAGGCTGGCGGTGTCGCGCACGTGCGGGCGGATGGTGTCGGCCCAGCGGCGCCGGGTCTCGCGGAGCATGTCGGCCGCGCGGGCCGAGCCGCCCTGGGCGAGGCGGGTCGTGGCGATCAGGGCGCGGTCGAGGGCGTCGTCCTCCATGACCGACGTGCGGACGTAGTAGGCGACCGGGCCCTCCTCCGCCGCGTTCATGCGCTCCAGGTCGAGGGTGGTGAGGTGGTCGAGCCGCTCCACGAGTCCGGCCTCGAGGTCGTCCTTGGAGTGGAAGTGGTACAGCAGCCCGCCTTTGGAGACGCCCGCGGCCTTGGCTGTCGCGTCGAGCGTGGCCGCGCGCTCGCCCTCGTCGATGAGGATCGCCTCGAAGGCGTCGAGAACCTTCTCGCGGGCGAGGGGAGGTCGGGGCATCGTTCATCCTCTGTTCGGAAACGGGAGGCCGGTCTCGGTTACTATACCAGCCGGACGGTTTACTAACGGAGCCGCCGAGAGTCTGAGAGGTGTTCCATGAGCCGTACTGCGTCGATCCCGACGACAGAGACGGAAGCCCCGCGCGTCGGCGCCAGAGGGTGGGCGGCGCTCGTCGTCCTCATGCTCCCCGTGCTGCTGGTGTCGGTCGACAACACGGTGCTGAGCTTCGCCCTGCCCGAGATCTCGATCTCGCTCGCACCCACCGGTGCCGAGCAGCTGTGGATCATCGACGTGTACCCGCTCGTGCTGGCCGGACTGCTGGTGACCATGGGCACGCTCGGTGATCGGTTCGGGCGGAGGAAGCTGCTGCTCATCGGAGCCACGGGGTTCGCCGTGGTCTCGGCCCTCGCCGCGTTCGCTCCGACGGCCGGTCTCCTCATCGCCGCCCGCGCCCTGCTCGGCTTCTTCGGTGCGATGCTCATGCCCTCCACGCTGTCGCTCCTGCGCTCGATCTTCCAGAACCGCGATCAGCGGCGCATGGCGATCGCGGTCTGGGCGTCCGCGTTCTCCGCCGGTGCGGCCCTGGGGCCGATCGTCGGCGGGTTCCTGCTCGAGCACTTCGCATGGGGCTCGGTGTTCCTCCTCGCTGTACCGGTGCTGATCCCGCTGCTGATCGGCGCACCGCTGCTGGTGCCCGAGAGCCGTGACCCGCACCCCGGTCGCATCGACCCGCTGAGCATCGCCCTGTCGATGGCCGCGATGATCCCGGTCGTCTACGCGATCAAGTCGTTCGCGGTGGACGGGCCCTCGCTGTACGCGGGGGGATGGGCCGTGCTGGGCCTCGCGATGGGCGCGCTGTTCGTGCGGCGTCAGCTCCGCTCCGACGTCCCGATGCTCGACATGGCGCTGTTCCGGCGGGGCTCCTTCTCCGGGGCGATCCTGGTGAACCTGCTCAGCGTGGTCGCCCTGGTGGGCTTCCTCTACTTCGTGTCGCAGCACGTGCAGCTCGTGCTCGGGCTGTCGCCCATGATGGCCGGGCTCGCACTCGTGCCCGGCATGGCGGCGATGATCGTGGCCGGCCTCACGGTCGTGCCGATCTCGCGTCGCGTGCCGCCGCACGTGCTGATTCCCGCGGCGCTGGTCTTCTCCGTGGTCGGCTACCTGATCGTGGCGATGACGACGCACGACCACGGTGTCGTGCCGCTGATCCTCGCGTTCGCGGTGCTCGGCATCGGCATCGGTGCCGCGGAGACGATCTCGAACGAGCTCATCCTCTCCAGCGCTCCGGCCGCGAAGGCCGGCGCGGCCAGCGCCGTGTCCGAGACCGCGTACGAGCTCGGCGCCGTGCTCGGCACCGCCATCCTGGGCGGCCTCATCACGGCGTTCTACCGCGGAGCGCTCGTGCTTCCGGAGGGGCTGCCCGCCGACGTCGCGCATGCGGCGCAGGAGACGCTGGCCGGCGCGTACACCGCGGCGCAGCAGCTCCCGTCGCAGCTCGGAGACGCGCTGTGGCAGGCCGCCGCCGACGCGTTCGGCTCCGGGGTGACGGTGACCTCGCTGATCGGCGCCGGGCTCGTGGTCATCGCCGCGGTGATCGCCGCCGTCACACTGCGCAAGGCACCCACGCACTGACCACTACGCTGGGGGGACCGGCCTGTACGACCCGCGGTCGCGCCGCGGCCGGTCCACCCCCGTGCAGTGCGCAAGGAGTCTCATGTCGCGTGTCGTGAAGCTGGCCGTCATCCCCGGTGACGGCATCGGTCCCGAGGTCATCGCGGAGGCGGAGAAGGTGCTCGACGCCGTCACCGCAGACAGCGACGTGACGTTCGACAAGACCCGCTTCTCGCTCGGAGCCGGCCGGTTCCTCGAGACCGGCGACACGCTCACCGATGACGACCTGGCGGCGATCTCGGCGCACGACGCGATCCTGCTCGGCGCGGTCGGAGGCACGCCGGGCGACCCGCGCCTGAAGAACGCGAACATCGAGCGCGGCCTGCTGCTGAAGCTCCGCTTCACGCTCGACCACTACGTGAACCTCCGCCCGTCGAAGCTCTTCCCGGGTGCCCCTGGTCCGCTCGCCGACCCGGGGGAGGTCGACTTCGTCGTGGTGCGGGAGGGAACCGAGGGGCCCTACGTCGGCAACGGCGGCGCGATCCGCGTCGGCACGCCGCAGGAGGTCGCCAACGAGACCTCGGTCAACACCGCCTTCGGTGTGGAGCGCGTCGTGCGCTACGCGTTCGACCTCGCCGAGCGTCGGCGCCGGAAGCTCACCCTCGTGCACAAGACCAACGTGCTCGTGCACGCCGGGGCGATCTGGCAGCGCATCGTGAACGAGGTCGCGGCCGAACACCCCGATGTGACCGTCGACTACCTGCACGTCGACGCCGCCACCATCTTCCTGGTCACGGACCCCTCGCGTTTCGACGTGATCGTGACGGACAATCTCTTCGGTGACATCCTCACCGACCTCGCCGGCGCCGTCACGGGCGGCATCGGCCTCGCAGCCTCGGGGAACATCAACCCCGACGGCGCCTTCCCGTCGATGTTCGAGCCCGTGCACGGCTCGGCTCCGGACATCGCGGGTCAGCAGAAGGCCGACCCGACCGCCGCGATCCTCTCGATCGCGCTGCTGCTCGACCACCTCGGCTTCGCGGCCGAGTCGGCGCGTGTGAGCGCCGCGGTCGAGGCGGACATCGCCGCGCGCAGCGGTGCCCGCACCACCGCGGAGATCGGCTCCGCGATCACTGCCCGCCTCTGAGCGGCGGGCGTAGGCTGACAGGGCGCGAGGATGCGCCCACCCACGAGGATTGGATGACGACATGACGACGATCGACGCCGAGACGAGCGTGGCTCCCCTGGAGTTCGCCGTGACGAAGAACCTGAACGCCGCGAGCCCGACGCGGCTCGCCGAGGTGCTGGAGAACCCCGGGTTCGGGGTCGTCTTCACCGACCACATGGTCGACATCTGCTGGTCGGCCAAGGGCGGCTGGCACCGTCCGCGCGTGCAGCCCTACGGCCCGATCCCGCTCGACCCCGCCGCCTCGGTTCTGCACTATGCGCAGGAGATCTTCGAGGGCATCAAGGCCTACCGTCACGCCGACGGGTCCATCCACACCTTCCGTCCCGACCGCAACGCCGCCCGCCTGCAGGCGAGCGCGCGCCGCCTGGCGCTTCCGGAGCTGCCCACCGAGTACTTCATCCAGTCGCTGCGCGAGCTGATCACCGTTGACGGTCGGTGGGTGCCGTCGGGCGCCGACCAGAGCCTGTACCTGCGGCCGTTCATGTTCGCCAAGGAGGCGTTCCTCGGGGTGCGCGCGGCGCAGAAGGTCGCGTACTACGTGATCGCGAGCCCCGCCGGCGCGTACTTCAGCGGCGGGGTGAAGCCGGTGCGCATCTGGCTCTCGGAGGACTACGCTCGCGCGGGCAAGGGCGGCACCGGGAAGGCGAAGACCGGCGGCAACTACGCCTCGAGCCTCCTCCCGCAGGCCGAGGCCGCCGCCAAGGGCTGCGACCAGGTCGTGTTCCTCAACGAGAAGCGCGACGTCGAAGAGCTCGGCGGCATGAACGTCGTGTTCGTCTTCAAGGACGGCCGCGTCGTCACCCCGGAGTCCGACAGCATCCTCGAGGGCATCACGCGCGACTCGCTGCTGCAGCTCGCGGAAGACCGCGGCTACACGGTCGAGAAGCGACCGATCTCGATCGACGAGTGGCGTCAGGGCGTCGCCTCGGGCGACATCGTCGAGGTCTTCGCATGCGGCACGGCCGCCGTCGTCACCCCGATCGGTGCGCTGGTCGGCGACGGCTTCGACGAGCCGCAGCCGCTCGGCGAGCTGGCCCTGTCGCTGCGCGAGGAGCTGACCGACATCCAGTACGGCCGCCGCGAGGACAAGCACGGCTGGCTCGTGCGCCTCGACGCCTGATCCCCACCTCCGAAGACCCCGCGCCGGCTCGCCCGGTCCGGGGTCTTCGTCGTCGCTAGGCTGGACGCATGAAGATCGCCCGGTTCAGCCACGACGACGCCATCATGTACGGGATCATCGACGAGCGCGAGCTCGTGGTGCTGGCCGGGGACCCGATGTTCGCCGGGTACGAGACCACCGGCGACCGGGTGCCGCTCGCCGAGGCGAAGCTCCTCGCCCCCGTGATCCCGCGCTCCAAGGTCGTGTGCGTCGGCAAGAACTACCACGACCACGCCGCCGAGATGGGTGGGGTCGCGCCCGAGGAGCCGCTGCTGTTCCTCAAGCCGAACACGGCCGTCATCGGCCCGGACGACGCGATCGTGCGTCCCACCGCCCTGTCCGAGCGCACCGAGTACGAGGGTGAGCTGGTGGTCGTGATCGGCAAGATCGCCAAGAACGTCACGGCGGAGAACGCCCTCGACTACGTGCTCGGCTACACGATCGGCAACGACGTCACCGCGCGCGATCTGCAGCGCAAGGACGGACAGTGGTCCCGGGCGAAGGGCTTCGACACCTTCTGCCCGCTCGGCCCCGTGATCGAGACCGACTTCGACGCGTCGACGGCGACCATCGAGACCAGGGTCAACGGCGAGGTGCGGCAGCACGCGCCGCTCACCGACATGATCCACTCGGTGGCGGACATCATCGCGTACGCCTCGGCCGTCTTCACCCTTCTCCCCGGTGACGTGATCATGACGGGGACCCCGGCGGGTGTCGGCACGTTCACGGCGGGCGACGTCGTGGAGGTGGAGATCTCCGGCCTCGGCATCCTCCGCAACACCGCGCGCGACGCCGTTCCCGCGACATGACCTCCGGCGCCCTGACGGCGGCGCAGCAGACGGCGGTGCAGCGGCGCACCGTCCTCGTGCTGTCGCTCGGGCAGGTCCTCGGGGGCATCGCGTTCGGGGCGACCGTCTCGCTCGGTGCTCTGCTCGCGGCCGACATCTCCGGCAGCGACGCGCTCTCCGGGCTGGCGACCGCCTCCGTCACGCTCGGCGCGGCACTGTGTGCGATCCCGCTCGCGCGGCTGGCGGCGCGGCTCGGGCGACGGCGTGCACTCACGCTCGGCAACCTCTTCGCCCTGGTCGGCATCGCCGTGGTGATCCTCGCCGCGTCGGTCCGGGTGTTCCCGCTGCTCCTCGTCGGCATCCTGTTGATCGGTGCGGGCAACGCGGGCAACTTGCAGTCGCGGTTCGCCGCGACCGACCTCGCCGCCCCGCAGCACCGCGGCCGCGACCTCTCCATCGTGGTGTGGTCGACGACGATCGGCGGCGTCGCGGGACCGCTGCTGCTCGGCCCCGGCGAGGTCATCGGCCATGCGATCGGGATGCCGCCGCAGACCGGGTCGTACGTGTTCTCGTTCGTGGCGCAGTGTGCCGCGCTCGTGCTCTACCTCGTGGCGCTGCGCCCGGATCCGCTCCTCGCGGCGCAGCGCCTCGCGACGCAGGCTGCTGCGGCGACCGGGGTGACGGCGGTGGACCGTCCGCGGGTCGCGCGCTACGCCATCTTCGCCATCGCCGGTTCGCACGTGGTGATGGCGTCGGTCATGGCGATGACCCCGGTGCACCTGTCGCACATGGCGCACGGCGCGCACGGCGCTGCGGCGACTCCGGCCGACGTCTCGGCCCTGGTGGGGATCACGATCGCGCTGCACGTGGGCGGCATGTACGCGCTGTCACCCGTGTTCGGTGTGCTGGCCGACCGGTGGGGACGGCTGCGCGTGGTGCTGCTGGGGCAGGTGCTCCTCGGCGGCGCGCTGGCGTTCGCGGTGTTCACGGGAACGGAGGCGTGGGGCGTGATGGTCGCGCTCATCCTGTTGGGCCTGGGCTGGAGCGCGGCGACCGTGGCGGGCGCCGCCCTCCTGACCGAAGCCTCCGCACCCGAGCTGCGCACGCGCCGTCAGGGTCGCAGCGACTCGCTCATGAGCCTCTCGGCCGCCGCCGGTTCCGTGCTCGCGGGCATCGTGCTGTCGAACTTCCAGTACGCGGGCCTCGGCATCGCCGCCTCGGTGCTCGTCCTCGCGATCGTGGTGCTCTCGCCGCTCGCGCGGGCCACTGCGCGGTGACGGACGGCGGAGGAGTCGTCACACCGCGGTTGGCCTGCGCGCCATCCGCTGAGGTCACCCGGAGGCGGTGTGCGCTGCGCTACGGTCGAGCCATGTCCTCCCAGGCCGGACGAGTCGCCGCAGGTGCTGTGCTCGTCGTCATCGTCGGCGCTCTCACCGGGTGTGCACCGAGCATCGGGACGCTGGTGAGGGACAGCCTCGCCGAGTCCGTGGAAGACGCGCAGGACTCGTTGTGGGAGTACCGCGACCAGATCGTCAGCGACCCGGAAGCGGCCGTCGCCGGACTCGGCTTCGTCCACGACGCGCGTGAGGGTGCCGACGACGGATCCGGTCTATACACCCTGGTCGCCCTCGACCAAGCCGACGACACCGTGACCCTCACTCTCGTCGTTGGTGGCGGCGCGACGACCGGCGGCGGGCACTGGTATCAGCAGGCGAGCGCCGCGACGTGCGTCGACTTCGTCTTCCCGCAGGCCGCCGCCGAGATCCGTGCGGAGGACGCCGTGTGCGGAGACATCCCGGACGCGGACAGGTACGACGAGGTCGTCCCATTCAGGGACCTAGACGTTCGGGAGTCGGTGACGGCGGCGGACTACCCGCCACCGATCTGCCAGTGCCACAGCGGAGGCGACTGCGACTGCCCAGGAGGCTGAGCGAGCGCCGCGGGCTGAGCCCCGCGCACCCGTAGAATCGAAAGGCTATGGCTACTCCTCACCCCCTCACCACGACCGCCAGCGGCGCCGACATCCGCGTCCGCTTCTGCCCCTCTCCGACGGGGCTGCCGCACGTCGGCATGGTCCGCACGGCTCTGTACAACTGGGCGTACGCGCGCCACAACGGCGGGAAGATGGTGTTCCGCATCGAGGACACCGACGCCGCGCGGGACAGCGAGGAGAGCTTCCGTCAGCTGGTCGACGCGCTCACCTGGCTCGAGATCGACTGGGACGAGGGCGTCGAGGTGGGCGGCCCCCACGCGCCGTACCGCCAGTCCGAGCGGCACGACATCTATCGCGGGGTGATCGACAAGCTGCTCGCGACGGGCGCGCTCTACGAGAGCTACTCGACGGCGGAGGAGATCGACGCCCGCAACGAGGCCAACGGTCGGGCGAAGCAGCTCGGCTACGACAATTTCGACCGCGACCTCACGGACGAGCAGAAGGCGGCGTTCCGCGCCGAGGGTCGCCAGCCGGCCCTGCGCCTGCGGGTGCCGGACGAGGACCTCACGTACGTGGACCTCATCCGCGGCGAGGTCACCTTCCCGGCCGGATCGTTCCCCGACTTCGTGGTCGTGCGTCCGAACGGCGTGCCGCTGTACACCTTCGTGAACCCGGTCGATGATGCGCTGATGGGCATCACCCACGTGCTGCGCGGCGAAGACCTCATGCCCTCCACCGCCCGTCAGCTGTCGCTCTACGCCGCGCTGATCGACGCCGGGGTGACGACGTTCGTCCCGCGCTTCGCGCACATGCCGCTGGTGCTGGGGGAGACGGGCACGAAGAAGCTCTCCAAGCGCGACCCCCAGGCCGACCTCTTCCTGCACCGGGAGCGCGGCTTCATCCACGAGGGGCTGCTGAACTACCTGGCGCTGCTGGGCTGGTCGATCGGCCCCGACCGTGACGTGTTCTCGCTCGACGAGTTCATCGCCGCGTTCGACATCGAGAACGTGAACCCGAATCCGGCCCGCTTCGACCAGAAGAAGGCGGAGTCGATCAATGGCGACCACATCCGCATGCTCGACGTGAAGGACTTCGCCGAGCGCTCGGTGCCGTACCTCGCCGCCGCTGGGCTGTTCGACGAGCCGACCCACGAGCAGCTCGTGCTGGCGTTCCGCGCCGCGCCGCTCGTGCAGGAGCGGGTGCAGCTGCTGGGTGAGGTGCCGGGCATGCTCGGTTTCCTCTTCCGCGACGAGGTGTCATACGACGCGGACGCCCTCAAGGGTCTGCCGGCGAACGCCGCGGAGGTGCTCGAGGCCTGCGTCGCCGCGCTCGAGCCCGTGCAGGACTTCACCCCGGAGAACGTCCAGGAGGCCCTGTCGACGGCGCTCGTGGACGAGCTCGGGCTCAAGCCCCGCGTGGCCTACGGGCCGCCGCGCGTCGCCATCACCGGGCGCCGCGTCTCGCCGCCGCTGTTCGAGTCGATGGAGCTGCTCGGCAAGGACGAGTCGCTGCGGCGACTGCGCGCCCTGGCCGCGTTCCTGGCCGACTGAGCCGCGACGCGCCCGAGCGGCGGCACACGCCGGTGGTTTTGGCGATCGGTCGCCGCTCGGGTAAGCTTGACTCTCGGTGCGAGGCTCCGGTTTCGCCCTTGGGGTATGGTGTAATTGGCAACACGGCTGATTCTGGTTCAGTTGTTCTTGGTTCGAGTCCAGGTACCCCAGCACTTCACAGAAGCCCGGAAATCCGCAGGAATGCGGCTCCGGGCTTCTGTCGTTCTCGGGCGAGGGCGGGCACGCTACGGGGTGTTCGCCGGCGGGCCCGTCCGCTCCGCGCGGAGCACCAGGGCGATGGTGGCGAACGCGATCGATGCGGCGACGGCGGGGAGATAGGTCAGGATGTCGGGCGTGACCGTCGAGGCGCCCCAGCACACCGCGGCGGCAAGTGCGGACACCAAAAAGGCGAGGATGTCGAGGGGACCGCGCTTCCTGACGAAGACGGCGGCCAGGAGCAGCGCCGCGGCGATCAGTGGTGCCCCGGTGGTCAGCACGGCGGCGACGCCGTGGTGGTTCGCCGCGTTCCAGACCGCGAAGTAGAGCTGCGCTCCGGCGAGGACGGAAGCCGCGACGCGGCGGGTTTCGCGATAGAAGGCGTGCATCAGTGCTCCTCAGTGACCCGGGAGCATGGGCCGCTCCCGACGGAGTGAGGGTACGTCAGATCTGTCGGGGTGTCCGCATATGAGGACGTCAGCGCGCGTGGACCGGGGTCGCTGCTACTTGCACTCCCCGAGGAAGCCGAGGTAGCAGACGGCCTCGTGGGTCACGGCGGGCTCGTAGTCGTCGTTGGATACCTGGCGGGTCGCGGTCTCCGGCGTGCGGGTGAGGTGTCCGAAGTCGCCCAGGGAGGCGACGTACGTGCCGTCGACATCCTCCGCGATCATCCGGTCGATCTCGGCGCGGTGCTGTGCGCACAGGTCGGCCGCGGTCGGCACCAGTTCCACGCCGGCGCACGCCCCCGCGTACTGGGCCTCCATCGCGGCGATGCAGTCGGTCCAGTCCTGGTCGACGTAGCACGGGCTCACCCCGTCGTCGGCGACGAGGTAGGCGCCGGTCTCGTACTCCTCGCTGTGGAAGGTCTCGGGCTTCTCCGGCACGTCGACCTTGGTCCAGTGGCGCGCCGTGACCACGGCGTAGACCGTGACGATCGCGGCGATGAGCAGCAGGGCGCCGACGATCGACAGCGCGATCCAGAGCCCCGCACGACTCTTGCGGCCGGTGCCGTCGGCGGGCGGGGCGTTCGGGTCGAGCGGCGGGGTGGCGAACGGAGCGGCGCCGGTCGCGTACGCCTCGGTGGTCGCGCCGTACGCCGCGGGGTACGCGGTCGGCGCGGACGTGGGGAGGTCATGGCCGCCCAGGGGCATCGTCGCGGCGACGGTCGCGGCGGGCGGCGTGGCCTGGCCGCTGACGGTGAGCCAGTAGTCGTACCAGCTGCGGCTCGCCTGGTCGTCGGCCTGCACGCGCTGGGCCTCGGCGGCGGTCAGCGGGAGGCCGAGGGCCTGCAGCCCCTCGTCGCTCAGCAGGGACGATCGGAACTCCTCGTATGACAGCGGCATGGTCGCAGAATATCGGTTCGACGCCGGATCGGCAGGCCGCGCGGCCGATGTCGGAAGACCCTGGAACACTACCGAGGTGATCGGAATGAGCTCCTTCTGGAAAGCGCTGCCCACCGAGGGGCGCTGGCTGCTGTCCACCGTCGCCATCCAGACGCTCGGGCGGGGCATGACGTTGCCGTTCACGATCATCTACCTGCACGAGGTCCGCGGGTTCGACCTGGGGCTCTCGGGCGCGCTGATGAGCCTGATCGCCATCACCGGGCTCGTCGTGACCGGTCCGGGAGGCACACTCATCGATCGCTTCGGTGCCCGCCGCGTGCTGATCACGGGGCTGCTGGCGATGATCGCGGGGTGCACGCTCCTGGCGTACGCGACGCATCCTGCCGTGGCCACCGTGGCCGTGGTGCTGATCGGCGTGAACTTCGGCGTCTCCTGGCCGGGGTTCAACGCCCTGATCGCCTCGGTGGTCGAGGGTGAGCTCCGCCAGCAGTACTTCGGCGTGAACTTCGCGCTGGTGAACCTGGGCATCGGCGTCGGCGGCATCGTCGGCGGGTTCTTCGTGAACGTCGACGATCCCGCGACCTTCACCACGATCTTCCTCATCGACGCGGCGACCAGTCTCATCCCACTCGCGCTGCTCCTCGGGCCGCTGAGACGTGTGCGCACGCAGCCCGACCACGACCCGGCCGACGAGACGGCGGGTGGCTACCGCGAGATCGTGCGCCGGCCCGCGGTGCTGTGGCTGACGCTGCTCACCTTCCTCTCCGTCTTCATCGGCTACGGACAGCTGGAGGCCGGCTTCCCGGCGTTCGCGCGACAGGTGGCAGAGGTGTCGACACAGGTGGTCGGCATCTCCTTCGCCGTGAACACCGCGGTGATCGTGCTGCTGCAGTTCGCGGTGCTCCGGCTGATCTCCGGCAAGCGTCGCACGCGGGTGATGCAGGTGATGGCGCTCATCTGGGCCCTGTCCTGGGTCGCGCTCGGAGCTGCGGGGCTGCTGCCCGACTCGCTCGCGGCCGCGATCGGGGTGATCGCGTTCATGGGGGTGTTCGCATTCGGGGAGACGATGCTGCAGCCGACGGTGCCCGCGATCTACAACGACCTCGCCACCGACCGCACCCGGGGCCGCTACAACGCGATCAACTCGGCGGCGTTCCAGGGTGGAGCGATCACCGGGCCGTTGGTGGCCGGTCTGCTGCTCGGCGCGGGGGCGCAGGGCTGGTTCATCGGCGTGATGGTGGCCGGAAGTCTGGCGGTGGGCGTTCTGGCTCTCGTGCTCGAGCGCGTGGTGCCTTCGGAGGCGAACGGCGTCCCCCTCCATCGAACGGAGGAGGTCGCGGGCGAGGCCGCGGTCTAGGCTCCGGAGCATGGCACTCGAATCGCTCTTCCTCCGCCTCGATCGGATCGCCGGCGGGCGGCAGGCCGGCGTCGCGATCAGCGAGGCCGGACGCACGCATCCGAAGACCGTGCGCGCCTTCACCTGGATCCTCTGGCTGCTGGTCGCGGAACTGGTGCTCGGGGTCGGCGCCGTCGTCGTCGCGCTGATCCTCGCCGTCGACGGCGAGAGGGTGCCGTTCGCCGTGTGGATGCGCACGCTCATCGTGCTGGCGATGACGGCGACCCTGTTCTACTTCGCCTGGCGGGCCCGTCGTGGTTGGCGCTGGGCCTACCAGCGCCTGCGCCTCTTCGCGCAGATCTTCCCGGTCATCACGCTCGTCATGGCCGCCATCCCCGGGCTGTACCCGGTGTGGATGGTGACCGAGCAGATCGTGTTCAGCCTCATCATGATCGGCATCGCCGACTTCCTCACCAGCGACCACATGCGCTCCGTCTTCGCGAAGGATCCGCCCGCGGATAGCACCTCGGCCGGGTGACGCGCCACTCCCTTTTCGTCCGGTCGCACCCGAGGCAGGCTTCAGGGGACCGGAACGACGACGGCGGGAGGAGCAGGGATGGCGCGGCTGATCAGGGTGGTGCCGGGCGTCGACCCGGGGTTCCGTCGACAGCGGTCGGGCTCCGGGTTCCGCTACGTCGACCCGACCGGCGCACCCGCGCCCGAGGCCGACCGGGAGCGCATCAACGACCTGGTCATCCCGCCCGCGTGGCGCGACGTGTGGATCGCGGCGGATCCGCTCGCGCACATCCAGGCCGTCGGCATCGACCAGGCCGACCGCAAGCAGTACCTCTACCACCCGCTGTGGCGCGTCTCCCGCGACCGCCGGAAGTTCGTGCGCGCCCTCGATCTGGCCTCCGCGCTCCCGAGCGCGAGGGCGCAGGTGACCAGGGCGCTGCGCGAAGAGGGGCAGACCAAGGACAGGGCCCTCGCGATCGCGTTCCGACTGCTCGACGACGCGGCCCTGCGCATCGGATCCGAGCGGTACCTCGCGCGTCACGGCAGCCGTGGACTGACCACGCTGAGGCGCCGCGACGTGCGCCTCAGCGGCCGCGACGTCGCACTGTCGTTCCCCGCCAAGAGCGGTCGCACCGCCTCGATCGAGATCACCGACGAGGCCCTCGCGGAGGCGCTCACGGACTTCGCGGCGGGAGCCTCGAATGCGTTCCTGCTCGCGTACCGCAAGGGGAGGAGGCGTGTGAAGATCACGCCCGCGGAGGTGAACGCGTACCTCAAGGACGTGTTGGGGGCGAGTTTCACGGCGAAGGACTTCCGCACGCTGCACGGCACAATCATCGCCGCCGACGCCCTCGCCCGCATCGGGGCCCTCGACCGCAAGGGTCAGCGCGCTCAGGCCGAGCGGCTGGCTGTGCAGGCCGCCGCGACCGCGCTCGGGAACACGACCGCCGTCGCCCGCAACAGCTACATCGACCCGCGGGTGTTCCGGCAGTACGCTCGCGGACGCACCCTCGACCTCGACGTGACCCCCGAGACCGCGATCCGTCGCCTCCTCGGCGGTCCCGAGACCTCCCGCAAGGTCAACCGGCGAGGGACGAGCAGAGGGCGGCGATCAGCAGCGGCACGAGCCGCGTGAGCACGGCCGCGACCACCGGCCAGCACTGCGCGCGCGTCTCGACGCCGCGTACCGCGGCCGAGACCCGGTCGCGCGGCGACGAGGCCGTCGCGTCGGCCCGGCAGGCCGCGTCCCGGGGGCTCTCCGCGGAACCGGGGGCATCGGCTCGTCCAGGTCTGAACCTCGCCGAGGCCGTGCGAACGGCTCCAGGATGCCAGGATGGAAGGATGGACACCGCCAACCTGACCCGCGAGGAGACCGCCGCGCGATCCGCGGCCGTCACCCTCCACCGCATCCGCGTCGAGCTCGACCTGACCGGAGCGCCGGAGCGGGCCCGCACCGGATTCCCCACCGCGACCACGCTGGAGTTCGACGCGACGACCGACGCGACCTGGCTCGACTTCATCGGCGAGGAGGTGCGCCGCGTCGAGGTGAACGGCGAGGAGCGCGAGGTCGACTACGACGGAGCACGGATCGCGATCACCGGTCTGGCACCGTCCAACGTGGTGCGGGTCGAGGCGGTCGGCGCTTACAGCCGCTCGGGGGAGGGGCTGCACCGCTTCCACGACCCCGCCGACGACCGCACCTACCTGTACACGCAGTACGAGCCGGCGGACGCCCGCCGCGTGATGGCGTGCTTCGAGCAGCCCGACCTCAAGGCCGAATACACCTTCGTGGTCGATGCGCCGTCGGGGTGGGAAGTGCTGTCCAATCAGTCGCCCGCCCATGTGGACCTCGGCGTGGGCGTGCAGCGCGTGGAGTTCGCCCCTACGCTGCCGATCTCCAGCTACATCACCGCGGTGGCCGCGGGACCGTACACCCGTGTGGACGGGGAGTGGACGCGCGACGAGCAGCGCATCGCCCTCGGACTGTTCGTGCGACGCTCGCTGGCCGAGCACCTCGAGTCGGACGAGATCCTGGAGGTCACGCGGCAGGGGCTCGACTTCTTCACCGAGGCCTTCGCCTATCCGTACCCCTGGGGCAAGTACGACCAGCTCTTCGTACCCGAGTACAACCTCGGCGCGATGGAGAACCCCGGGCTGGTGACCTTCACCGAGTCCTACCTCTCGCGCGGTGCCGCCACCGACGCACAGCGGGCGGCCAGGGCCAACACGATCCTGCACGAGATGGCTCACATGTGGTTCGGCGACCTCGTGACCATGACCTGGTGGGACGACCTGTGGCTCAAGGAGTCGTTCGCCGACTACATGGGCTCGCACGCGTCCGCGGTGGCGACGCGCTTCCACGACGCCTGGGTCACGTTCGCGATGCGGCGCAAGTCGTGGGCATATCAGCAGGATCAGCTGCCGACGACGCACCCGATCGTGGCCGACATCCCCGATCTCGAGGCGGCGAAGCTCAACTTCGACGGCATCACGTACGCCAAGGGTGCCTCGGTGCTGAAGCAGCTGGTCGCCTACGTCGGCGACGAGGCGTTTTTCGAGGGCGCGCGACGCTACTTCGCGGCGAACGCCTTCGGCAACACCACGCTCGACGACTTCCTCGTGGTGCTGAGCGAGGCGTCCGGGCGCGACATGAGCGACTGGGCGGCGGCGTGGTTGCAGACCACCGGGGTCTCGACGCTGTGGATCGAGGCGGACGACGACGGCCGCCGCACCCTCGTGCAGAGCGGGACCCGTCCGCATCGCCTCCGCATCGGCTTCTACGACCGGGTCGACGGTCGGATCGTCCGCCGCGAGCAGCGGGAGCTCGACCTTCCCGGCGAGCGGGTCGAGCTCGACGTCCCCGAAGCGGACCTCGTGCTCCTGAACGACGACGACCTCACCTACGCGAAGGCGAGGATGGACGACCGCTCGCTGGCGACCGCGGAGGAGTCGCTCTCGGCCATCGAGGACCCCCTGGCGCGGGCGCTCGTGTGGTCGTCGCTGTGGAACGCGACCCGCGACGGTGAGCTCGATGCGGGACGCTTCCTGCGCATCGCCCGTGCTCACGCCCCGGCCGAGCCGAACGGCGGACTGTTGGGGGCGGCGATCCAGAACGCCGCGTTCACCGTGCGCCACTTCGTGGCCGACGAACGCCGGGTCGAGGAGCAGCGCGCCTGGACGGAGGCCGCCTGGTCGGCGCTGCAGGCCGCGGAGGCGGGAAGTGACGCGCAGCTGTCGTGGGCGCGCGCACTGGCGACGGCCTCGGCGTTCGACGATGTGCACCACGCCGACCTGCGCGACATGCTCGACGGCCGGGGTCCGGACGGTCTCGTGATCGATCCCGACCTGCGGTGGCAGCTGCTGACCGCGCTCGTCACCACCGGACACGCCGACGGTGCCGACATCGCGGCGGAGGAGGAGCGGGACGACACCGGCGACGGACGCACGGCCGCCCGCCGTGCCCGCGCGTCGCGCCCGGAGGCGCCCGTGCGCGCCGCGGCCTGGGCGGCTGCCTGGGATGACCGCTCGCTGACGAACGACCACCTGGACGCCGAGATCGCCGGATTCCGCGCGGGCGGCCGTCGCGACCTGATCTCCGATTTCGACGCCGAGTACTTCTCCCGCATCCGCGACGCGTGGAGCGAGCGGAGCATCGAGCTGGCGCAGCGCCTGGTGATCGGGCTGTTCCCGGCCGGTGACACGCTCGACCCCGTCGACGCGTGGCTCGACGCGAACGCGGACGCCCCGGCGGCGCTGCGTCGCCTCGTGGTGGAGCAGCGCGACCACCTGGCGCGGGATCTCCGGGTCCGCGCCGGCCAGGCCTAGATCGGCTCGACGCTCATCCCCATGACCGTGCGCACGATCCACGGGTGCGCTCGGTCGTCGTCGATGTGGCGCATGCCGAGCTTCTCGGCGACCCGGCGGGACGCGGTGTTGTCGGGGTGAATGATCGCGGTCAGCAGCGTCGGCGCGAGCTCGCGCCCGACGAGCTCGACGCAGGCGCGTGCGGCCTCCGTGGCGTAGCCGCGCCCCTGGAGCTCCGCGCGCACGTGGTAGCCGACCTCGAGCACGGGTTGCCCGTTCGACGACTGCCACGTGAGACCGCAGTCACCAACGAACGCGCCGTCGTGGGTCTCCAGGGTCCACAGGCCGTGCCCGTCCTGCGCGTAGCGCTCGCGCATGCGGACGATCCACGCGGCGCTCTCGGCGCGGGTCTTCGGTGCGGGATAGTAGGTCATCACCGCGGGGTCGCCGAGGAGCGCGGCGAGGTCGTCGAGGTCGTCGTCGATCATCTCGCGGAACACGAGCCGCTCCGTGGGGCGGGGCAGGAGCCGTCGCGGGGCCGACCGCGGTGGGGTGCTCACAGGTCGAGCGTGTCGCCGGGGTCGAGCACGAAGAACTCGCCGCCGTTCTGTTCCGTCGCCCACTGCAGCCGCTGCCGGTGCATGTTCCTGCCGATCACGGACAGCGTCATGTCGTGCGTGCCGAACGCCCGGCGCGGCTTGACGGCGAGCACGTAGTCCATCGCCTCGCCGATCTTGAGCCACGGGCCGCCGAGCGGTGCGGCCAGGGTCTGCACGTCCACACCCTCGGGTACTGCGTACGAGTCGCCGGGGTAGTAGAGCTCGTCGTTCACGAGCACGCCGACGTTGTCGATGGTCGGGATCGAGGAGTGGATCACGGCGTGGGTGCCGCCGAAGAACCGCAGTGTGAACGGTCCGACCTCGATCGTGTCGCCGGGCGAGACCACCGTGATGTCGTATCCGTCTGCCGCCCGGGCGACCCCTTCCGGGCCGTAGACGGGGGTGCCGGGCGCGGCACGGAGGATCCGGTCCAGCTGCTCCGGCGTCCAGTGGTCGGGGTGCTCGTGGGTGAGCACGACCCCCACGAGCCCGCTGAGGTCGTCGGGCGGCGTGGTGAAGGAGCCGGGATCGACCAGGAGGGTCTGACCGTTGAGGTCGAGGCGGAGGGCGGCATGTTCGAACTTGGAGACGCGCATGACACGAGTCAACCGCTCCGCGGCGGTCGCGGCAATCACCGCGACGGCGCGCCACGCCCGGGTGTCGCGCGGACGCGGCGCCGATTTGGCGCGTGGATAACGGCCGTGCCATACTTGAACGGTTGTCGCGGGACGGAAACGCTCCGCCAGACGGCCCCATCGTATAGCGGCCTAGTACGCCGCCCTCTCACGGCGGTAACGCGGGTTCGAATCCCGCTGGGGTCACACAACACGACGAAAGCCCTCCGGTTTGCCCGGGGGGCTTTCGTCGTGAGCGGCAGGTGCTCACCCCGCGGATCGCAGCGAGATGGTGCGAAACGCCGGGGTGCGAAGGGGCACGATCATGAGCGCCATCATCGCACCGCCGAACACCGCGAACGGCACCCAGACCGCGGTCGCCGAGGCGAGCGCCCCGAATCCGGCCATCGCCGCCGGCATCAGGCAGTCATCGCCGAGGCGGGTGAGCGCGCCCATCCGTCCGAGGTAGGCGGTGTCGACCGTCGCGGAGAACGTCGCGCTCAGCAGCACCGAGGCGAACCCTGCGGTGGCGCCGATCACGAAAGCCGCCGTTCCCACCGTCCAGGCCGGTCCCACGCCCAGTGCCGCGATCCCCGCCCCCTGGACGACCAGCGCCCAGAATCCGCCGTAGGCCTCGCGCCGCGGACGCCACTTCGCGACCGAGACCGCCCCGAGCGCGGCACCGAGGCCCAGCAGCGCCTCGAACAGTCCGACGGCCTGAGCGCCCCAGCCCTCGTCGTGCGCGCGCAGCGCCAGCCCGATGCCCACGGCCGGCCCGACGGCGAGGTTCAACCCCGACAGCGCGATCACCAGGGTGCGCGTGGTGCGGTTCGCGGCCAGGTGCGCGAAGCCGGAGCCGATGCCGCGCAGAGTCGACTGCCGGGCGGCACGCGCCAGGCGGAACCGGGGGCGCAGCCAGAGGGCGAGGAACGCCAGGACGACCGTGAACGTGAGCGCGTTGACCGAGGCGCTGCCCACCAGCCCGGTGTGCGCGACCACCAGGCCACCGGCGGCGGCACCGCCCATCGTCCCGAGTCGCGAGGCCGTCTGCGCGGCGGCCCCGTACGATGGCAGGTCGGACGTGCGCACGAGCTGCCGGGCGATGGTGCCCGCCGACGGCTCGTAGAACGCATCGCACACGCCGAACGCGACCGCGGCGAACACCAGCACGGCGACGGTGGGGGGCGTCGCCAGCACCCACAGGGCGACGGCGACGAGAACGGCCACGCGGGCCACGGTGAACAGCAGCATCACGCGGCGGGCGTCCACGCGGTCCGCGAGCACCCCGCCGAACAGCAGGATCAGTGCCCGGGGGAGGGTTCCGGCGGCGACGATGAGCCCGGCGACCGCGGGGGACGCGATCTGCACCGCCGTCCACGCCAGGGCGATGGTCCACAGCGCATCCCCTGCGTCGGAGAGGGCCTTCACGCCGATCCAGGCATGGACCAGGCGGTCGCGCCGGAACGGCGGAGGCGGCGCGAGCTCGACCGGCTCCTCGACCGCGGTCATCAGGGCTCCGTGGGGAATGCGTGGGCGAACACGAAAACCGGCACGCGCTCCTGGCCGTCGTCCAGTGCGATGCCGCCCTGCCACTCGCGGATGGTCTGCAGCAGCCGCGCGGAGAGGTCCCGCAGCTCGTCGGGGGAGGCCCACGCGGTGGTCTCGGTGTTGGATGCGTCGTACCCGGCATAGGCGGGGTCGTCCCGGTGCCGGTGCCAGCGCTGGAGCCGGTCGATCTGCATGCGGATGCCCTGGCGTTGCGCCTCGCGGGCGAGCAGCGCATCGGCGGGGGAGTCGGCGAAGTCGTCCACCGACCAGGTGAGCCCTCGTCGGGCCACCCGCCACCAGCTGGTGCGGCGGTCGTCCGACTCATCGGGCGCGCGTTCGACGACGCCCGCGCGTTCGAGCATGCGCAGGTGATGGCTGATGCTGCCGACCTGACTGTCGAGGGCGCGCGCGAGCGTGGTTACCTGGCACGTGCCGTAGAGCAGGAGGTAGTCGTACATGCGGCGGCGCAGCGGGTGGTGCACGGCGGTGATCACGGAGATGTCTTCCACGGGCATCACGCTAGGGCGGGGTCCGCGGGTGCACAAGAGTTCTTGTATACCCCGGGAAATCAGGTTTGCGAGTCGGGTCCCTCTCGCCGTCAGCCCTCGTCGCCCGTGCGCGCGGCCGGTGCCTCGGAGTGCTTCCGGCGGGTGCGACGCGACCGACGGATCAGCCAGACCACGAGCACGACCACTGCGGCGACCGCCAGCCAGGGGAGCAGGAAGCCCACCGCGATGACCAGTGCGTTCAGCGACACGACGAGGCCGTTCCACCCCGCAAGGAGACCGTCGCCGAAACCAGCGGGGTCAGCCGTGCTCGGCGCGGTGGCCTTCGTCAGCTGCACCTGCAGCGACGACATCGCCACCTGATCGTCGAGGGCAGCGAGCTGCTGCTCGTACGACTCCAGCTGCGCTTGCCGGTCGGTGAGAGCCACCTCGGCCTCGATGAGCTCCGACACGCTGCCCGACTGCGCCATGAGCTGCGTGAGCCGGTCGACCGACGCCCTGGTCGAGTCGACGCGTGCCCGCAGGTCGATCGCGGTCGACGTCACATCCTGCTTCGACGTGGAGGACGACAGCACCTCGCCGGTGTCGCCGAGCGCCGCGATCACGGCGGTGAGGTCGGTGGAGGGAACGCGGATGCTGATCCAGCCGTACGCGGAGTCGGCGGGCGCGGGCGCGCGAGTGTCGTCCGCCGCGAGCGCCTTGCCCACCTCGGTGCTCTCGACGTAGCCGCCGTGCTCCTCGGCCAGCGCGGCGATGGCGTCCGCCGCGTCGGGGATGCTCTTCACCTGCACCGTGGCCTGCGCGGTCGCGATGATGTCGCGGCCGGCGTCCGCCGTGGCGGCCCCCGGCAGCGTCACTCCGGGCAGCATCCCGCCGCTCGTGTCGGAGCGCGCGCCGTCGCCGGGCACCGAACCGGGCGGGACCGCGGTGGTGCCCTCCGGCGCGGAGTCGGTCGACGACTCGGTCACCGCGTCGCCCGGGAGGCTCAGTCCCTCGACCGTCGACACCGCGGAGCCCCCGACGCTGTGCAGGATCGGCGGGGTGACGAGCACGCCGATCACGAACGCGGCGGCGATCCCGCCCCCGGTGAGCCAGGCGCGGCGGCGCCGACGGGCCTTCCCCTCCGCCGGCCGCGCCGGGGCGCGCTCCTCGGCGATCTCGGCGAACACCGCGTGCTCGATGCGGGCGATGGCCTCGTCCGACAGCTCGGGGAGCTGCTCGGCGGGAGTCTGTGCGTTCATGCGTCTCTCACTTCCTTCACGGCGCCGCGCAACTGCGTGCGCACTCGCGAGAGACGGTTCCGGACGACGGCGTGCGTGACCCCGAGCTCCTCCGCTGCGGCCTGATAGGCGTAGCCCTCCGCCGCGCACAGCCGGAAGATCTCCCGGTCGAGCTCGCTCAGCGTGCCCACCTCGGCAGCGATCCGCGCGGCGAGCGCGGCCGTGATGACCTGCTCCTCCACGCTGACCGTGCTCGCCAGCTCCTCGTCGACCGCGTCCGCCGTGTGCGCCCGGTCGCGGCGACGCTGGCGCAGGCGGTTCGCCGCCTGGAACCGGCAGATCGTCGCGAGCCAGGGCAGGATCGACTCGCCCTGCAGCTCCAGGCCGGGGAGCTTGCGCCACGCGACCACGAACGTCTCCTGGGTCACGTCCTCGGCATCGGCGGGGGAGACGAGGATGCCCTGCGCGATCCAGTACACGGGCCGCACATGGGCCCGGTAGAGCTCGCGGAAGGCGCCCTCGTCGCCGGCTGCGGCCTGGGCCGCCCACCTCTGATCAGTCGTCTGGGAAGGCATCGGGTTTCCGTTCGGTGTCTCTCACCGGTGAGTGTCACGATCGGGCCCATCGTCTCAGACCCGGATTCCCGACGCGATCGCTCACGCCGCAGGTCGGATGCTCCGGTAGCATGGCTCCGGCGAGAGGGAGTATCCCGGACCCGCGCGTAACGTCATCACGAGCACCGACACCGCTGCTCCGGGCGCGCGACGCACTTCGGTGCGGGGGAGAGACTTTCGGACATCACCGACCCCTCGCGAAAGGTGCAGTGCGCCGTTGGACATCCCCGTCTGGTTCGAGATCACCTCGATGGTCGTGCTCACGATCATCCTGATCGGCGACCTCCTGCTCATCCGGCTGCGGCCGCACATCCCCTCGACGAAGGAGTCGACCCTCTGGGTGGTGTTCTACGTCGGGCTCGCGCTGCTGTTCGCGGTGCTGCTGGGAAACGTCGGCGGCTGGCAGAACGCGGGCGACTTCATCACGGGCTGGGCGCTCGAATACAGTCTCTCGGTCGACAACCTGTTCGTGTTCGTGCTGATCATGGCGCAGTTCGCCGTGCCGCGTCGGCTGCAGCAGCAGGTGCTGATGGTCGGCATCATCATCGCGCTGATCCTGCGCGGACTGTTCATCCTGGTCGGCGTCGCGGTGATCGAGAACTTCTCGCCGATCTTCTACGTGTTCGGCGCCTTCCTGGTCTACACCGCGATCCGCCAGGCCATGCCGGAGGGCGACCACGAGGACGAGGTCAAGCGCGAGAACTTCATCGTGCGACTGCTGCGTCGCCGCATCGACATCAGCGAGACGTACGACGGCTCGAAGATCCGCACGACCGTCGACGGGAAGCGCATGTGGACGCCCATGGTGATCGTGTTCATCACGATCGGCGTGACCGACCTCATCTTCGCGATCGACTCGATCCCGGCGATCTTCGAGATCACCACGAACGGCTTCCTCGTGTTCGCCGCGAACATCTTCGCGCTGATGGGGCTGCGGCAGCTGTACTTCCTCCTCGGCGATCTGCTCGACCGCCTGCGGTACCTCCACTACGGCATCGCCGTGATCCTCGGCTTCATCGGCATCAAGCTGATCCTGCACGCGCTGCACGTGAACGAGCTGCCGTTCATCAATGGCGGACAGCACGTGGAGTGGGTGCCCGACATCGACAACATGGTGTCCCTGGGCGTCATCCTCGTGTCGATGACGGTCGCCACGGTGGCCAGCCTCGTGGCGTCCTCGCGGGAGAAGCGCGCGGAGCGGCGCAGCGCCCCCGTCGGGGAGTGAGCGGCCGGGAGGCCCGTCAGAACGATCGCAGGTTCGCCTGCAGCCCGCCGTCGGCGTACTCGCGCCGGAGCAGCCCGCGTCGGCGCAGGATCGGCACGAGCTCGTCGAGGGTACGGTGCAGGGTGACGGGGTGGAAGTCTCCCCACAGGAGCACGCCGTCGTTGCCCCAGTCGCCGAGTTCCTCGACGAGGTCGGCGAACTCGTCCGCGGTGCCCACGAATCCCGTCCGGTCGGAGAGGCGTCCCGCCCGCGCGAGAGCGGTGAGGTGAGCGCGCAGCGGGGCGTCCTCGCCGCGGTCTCCGACGAGCCGCTGGATGCTGCCGCGCGACACGTGGGCACCGAAGATCGACAGGTCGAGCGGTCGGTCGAGGTCGAGCGTAGTGAGGTCGGTCTCCAGATCGCTCGACTGCTTGCGGGCGATCTGCTGCAGCGCGGCGTCGTCGGGGCGCGCGGAGGCGGCGACGATGCGGTCGGCCTCCTCGCTCGACGACGTGATGACGGGCTGGATGGCGAACAGGATCGTGATGTCCTCGGGGCGTCGGCCCTTCGCGACCGCGGCCTCGTGCACTCTCGCGCGATAGTCGCGCACCGACTTCTCGTGCAGCGGGGCGAGCGCGAGCTGCACGTCCGAGTTCGCTCCCGCGAAGCCCAGGCCGCGTCCGGAGCCCCCGGGCGAGACGATCGCGGGCTCCCCGTCCGTGAAGGGCAGGGCGTTCAGCGGTCCGTCGAACGCGTAGTGGCGGCCGCGATGCCCGACGGGTCGCAGACGCGTGCCGTCGGCGTACACGTCGGTGGCGCGGTCGGCGACGAGCGCCCCGTCGTCCCAGCTGTGCCACAGCGACCGGATGCCGTCGAGCCACTCCTCGGCGCGGTCGTACGCCTCGTCGTGCCCGAGCTGCGGGGCGTCGGAGAAGTGCCGCGCGCTCCCGGTGTCAGTGACCACGTTGAGGCCGAGCCGATGGCCGCTCAGGTGGTGCAGCGTGGCGAACTGCCGCGCGGACGTGTACGGCAGCGATGCGGCGGGGTTGACGGTGGGGACCACGCCGAGGTGCCGCGTGGCCTGGAAGAGGTACGGCGCGAGCAGCAGCGGGTCGTGCTTCGGGCCGCCGAACGCGTGGCGCACCCGGAGGTCGATGGTCTCGGGCGAGCCGAGCGAGGGGCTGTCCTCGATGATCACGAGGTCGAATCCCGCCTGCTCGAGCGTGCGGGCGGCCTCCTGGTACACCTCGGGCCGTGTCCAGTCGTAGTCCCAGTCGAGGGACGGGTAGCCCCACCCCTGCGGGCCGAAGCCGCGGGCGAGGAACCAGCCGAAGTGCTGCGGCCGGGTCATGCCACCGTCTCCCGCACCGACTCGAGCACGCGTGCCAGGTCGGCCACGAGGTCGTCGACGTCTTCGATGCCGATCGAGAGGCGCAGCGTCCCCGGTGCGACGCCGAGCACGCGGCGCTCCTCGTCCGTGCGCTGCGCGTGGCTCGTGGTGCCCGGGTGCAGCACGAGCGAGCGCACGTCGCCGATGTGGGTCATGTGCGTGAACACCTCGACCTCCTCCACGAAACGACGCGCGGCGGGGAGGCCGCCGCGCAGCGTGACGGTGAAGATCGAGCCGAAGCCGCCGTCCAGGTAGCGTCGTGCGGTCGCATGGTGCGGGTGGGTCGGGAGGCCGGCGTAGTCCACGCTCTCAACGGCGTCGTGCGCGGCGAGCCAGCGCGCGACGGCGAGCGCGTTGCGCGACTGCCGCTCGACCCGCAGCCCCAGCGTCTCCGTGCCCTGCCCGATGAGGAAGGCGTTGAGCGGGGAGGGGGAGGCGCCGAAGCGCGGCGCGACCGACTCCCGCACGTACGCGATGCGGGCGTTGCCGCCGTGGCGGGCGTACACGCTCGGCAGTCCGCCGCGGCCGGGGAGCACGAGGTGCGGGGCGTTGTGTCCGGCGCGGTCGGCGTCGAAACGGCCGTCGTCGACGATCACGCCGCCGAGCACGGAGCCGTGCCCGGCGAGGAACTTGGAGGCGGAATGCACGACGATCGCTGCGCCGTGCTCGAGCGGGCGCAGCAGGGCGGGAGTGGGGAGGGTGTTGTCCACGATCAGCGGGATCGCGGACTCGTCGCCGATCGCGCTCACTGCGGCGACGTCGAGCACGTCGTTGCGGGCGTTCGCGAGCGATTCGGCGAACAGCGCGCGGGTGGTGGGACGGATGGCCTCGCGCCAGGCGTCTGGATCGGCGATGTCGTCGACGAACGTGGTCTCGATGCCGAGGCGGGCCAGGTTGTCGAGGAAGAGCCCCCGGGTGCCCTCGTAGATGTGGGTCGACGACACGATGTGGTCGCCGGCTCCGACGACCGACAGCACCGCGGCGGTCACAGCGGCCTGACCGCTCGCCACGAGCACCGCGTCCGCCCCCGACTCGAGCGAGGCGAGCTGGCGCTCGACCGCGCGCACCGTCGGGTTCCCGGTGCGGGTGTAGCCGAATCCCGTCCCCGTGCCGAAGTGGTCGGCGGCGTGGTCGAAGTCGTCGAACTCGAAGCCGGCCGTGAGGTAGATCGGGGTCGCGCGCGACGCAGCGGTCTCGCGACGGCGTGCGGCGTGGACGGCACGGGTGGCGAAGCGGGCGGTGTCGACGGTCATGCGGGGCCTCTCGATCGGGCGGGTGAGCAACAGAGTGTCACGGCGCGTCGCGGCGTGTCCGAGCGGTGGTAACCTGACGTCATGCGGACCGTGCTCCTTCTTAGCGGCCGCGGCGAGACCTCGATCTGAGCCCCTCCTCGTCGCGGAGTCCATCGTGGGCCGAACCGCCAGCCACAGGAGACACGCCATGACCAGCCCCGATTCCGGAGCCCCTTCCGCACGCCGCAGGACCCTCGCCGAGAAGGTCTGGGACGACCATCTCGTCGTGAAGGGCGAAGACGGCCAGCCCGACCTCATCTACATCGACCTGCACCTCGTGCACGAGGTCACCAGCCCGCAGGCCTTCGACGGTCTGCGCAGCGAGGGCCGCCCACTGCGCCGCCTCGACCTGACGATCGCGACCGAGGACCACAACACCCCGACGTGGGAGATCGACAAGCCGATCGCCGACCTCACCAGTCGCACGCAGATCGAGACGCTGCGCCGCAACGCGGCCGAGTTCGGGGTGCGCCTGCACTCGCTGGGCGATGCCGAGCAGGGCATCGTGCACGTGGTGGGGCCGCAGCTGGGCCTGACGATGCCCGGCATCACGGTGGTGTGCGGCGACTCGCACACCTCGACCCACGGCGCGTTCGGCGCGATGGCGTTCGGCATCGGCACGAGCGAGGTCGAGCACGTCATGGCGACGCAGACCCTGCCACTCAAGCCGTTCAAGACCATGGCCATCACGGTCGAGGGCACGCTGCGCCCCGGGGTCACGGCGAAGGACATCATCCTCGCGGTGATCGCGAAGATCGGCACGGGCGGCGGGCAGGGCTATGTGCTCGAGTACCGCGGCAGCGCGATCCGCGCCCTCTCGATGGAGGGCCGCATGACGATCTGCAACATGTCGATCGAGGCCGGAGCCCGCGCGGGCATGGTGGCGCCCGACGAGACGACCTTCGCGTACCTGGAGGGGCGGCCGCACGCACCGAAGGGCCAGGACTGGGAGGACGCGGTCGCGTACTGGCGCACGCTGCCGACCGACGAGGGTGCCGAGTTCGACGCGGAGGTCTTCATCGACGCGAACGAGCTCGAGCCGTTCGTCACGTGGGGTACGAACCCGGGACAGGGGAGCTCCCTCTCCGCCGCGGTGCCGGACCCCGCGCAGATCGCCGACCCGAACGAGCGCGCTGCCGCCGAGCGCGCGCTGGAGTACATGGCTCTGACGCCCGGCACTCCGCTCAAGGAGGTTCCGGTCGACGCCGTGTTCATGGGTTCCTGCACCAACAGCCGGATCGAGGACCTGCGCGCCTTCGCGTCGATCATCCAGGGCAAGAAGAAGGCCGACGGGGTCCGCGTGATGGTCGTGCCGGGCTCCGCGCGCGTGCGGCTGGAGGCCGAGGCTGAGGGCCTCGACAAGGTCATCACCGACTTCGGTGCCGAGTGGCGTTTCGCCGGCTGCTCGATGTGCCTGGGGATGAACCCCGACCAGCTCGCCCCCGGTGAGCGGTGCGCGTCCACCTCGAACCGCAACTTCGAGGGACGACAGGGCAAGGGCGGCCGGACGCACTTGGTGTCTCCGCTCGTGGCGGCCGCCACGGCGATCCGCGGCACCCTGTCCAGCCCGAGCGACCTGACGGAAGAGGCCTGACCCATGGAGAAGTTCACGACCCACACGGGCATCGCCGCTCCGCTGAAGCGGTCGAACGTCGACACCGACCAGATCATCCCCGCGGTGTTCCTCAAGCGCGTCACCAAGACCGGCTTCGAGGACGCGCTGTTCCACGGATGGCGGCAGGACCCGGAGTTCGTGCTCAACCAGCCGGTGTACCAGGGCGCGTCGATCCTCGTCGCCGGTCCCGACTTCGGTACCGGCTCGAGCCGGGAGCACGCCGTGTGGGCGCTGCGCGACTTCGGCTTCAAGGTCGTGCTCAGCCCGCGGTTCGCCGACATCTTCCGCGGCAACTCCGGTAAGCAGGGCCTGCTCGCCGCGACGATCTCGGAGGACGACCTCGAGCGGTTCTGGGCCGAGATCGAGCGGAATCCCGGGGCGCAGATGACCGTCGACCTTGAGGCGCGCACTGCGTCGGTCGGCGGCATCCAGGCCGACATCGGCATCGACGATTACACTAGATGGCGGCTCCTCGAAGGGCTCGACGACATCGGGCTCACGCTGCGCAACGAAGACAAGATCGCGCAGTTCGAGGCCCGTCGCGAGTCGTGGCGGCCGCGGACCCTCCCCGTTCAGTGAGACGGAGGGGGCGGGGGAGCCAGGGGTAACCCCGCCCCCGATGAACGAAGTGAGGCCCCAATGACGACACCCGTGCGCGACGCTCTTCCCGACGACGTCCCTGCGCTCACCGGAGACGTCCTCGCCATCCGAGGAGGCCGACCGCTGCGCGGCCGGGTCGACGTCAAGGGCGCGAAGAACCTCGCCACCAAGGCGATGGTGGCCTCGCTCCTGGGAGAGACGACGAGCGTCCTGCGCGACGTGCCGGCGATCAGCGATGTGGCCGTGGTCCGCTCCCTTCTCGAGGTGCACGGTGTCCGGGTGTCGGAGGGCGATGAGCCGGGCTCGCTCGTGTTCGACCCGAGCGACGTGGAGTCGGCGCACTTCGAGGAGATCGACGCCCACGCGGGCGCGTCCCGCATCCCGATCCTGTTCTGCGGGCCCCTGCTGCACCGGCTGGGCCAGGCGTTCATCCCCGACCTCGGCGGCTGCCGCATCGGCGATCGCCCGATCGACTTCCACCTGGACGCGCTGCGCAAGTTCGGCGCGATCGTCGAGAAGCTGCCGAGCGGCATCCGCCTCTCGACCGGCGGCACCCGCCTGCACGGCGCCAACATCCACCTGCCGTACCCGAGCGTCGGGGCGACCGAGCAGGTACTGCTGACGGCGGTGCGCGCCGAGGGCGTCACGGAGCTGCGCAACGCCGCGATCGAGCCCGAGATCATGGACCTGATCGCCGTGCTGCAGAAGATGGGCGCGATCATCTCCTACGAGCCGAACCGCGTAATCCTCATCGAGGGCGTCGAGAAGCTCCGCGGCTACGACCACCGGTCGATCTTCGACCGCAACGAGGCGGCCTCGTGGGCGTCGGCCGCTCTGGCGACGGACGGCGAGATCTTCGTCGGCGGCGCCAAGCAGCAGGAGATGCTGACGTTCCTCAACGTGTTCCGCAAGGCGGGCGGCTGGTTCGACATCCAGGAGGACGGCATCCTGTTCCGGCGCGACGGCGACATCAAGCCGGTCGTGATCGAGACCGACGTGCACCCCGGCTTCATGACCGACTGGCAGCAGCCCCTCGTGGTCGCACTGACCCAGGCGCACGGCCGCTCGGTCGTGCACGAGACCGTGTACGAGAACCGCATGGGCTTCACGGAGGCCCTCGTGAAGATGGGCGCCGACATCGTCGTGCACCCGCGCGGGCTGCAGGACGGCCCTCGCCGTGTGCCGCGCCGTGACCTGGAGCAGGCCGCCGTCATCACCGGCCCGACGCCGCTGCACGGCGCCGACATCGTCGTGCCCGACCTGCGCGGCGGCTACAGCCACGTGATCGCGGCGCTCACGGCCTCCGGCGAGTCGAAGGTGTCGGGCGTCGACATCCTGGCCCGCGGGTACGAGAAGTTCCTCGCCAAGCTCGACGCGCTCGGCGCCGACTTCGACGTCCTCCGGTGAGCCCGATGGCTTCCCGGTCGCCGGAGAAGACGCGTCCGAGTCTGTTCTGGCCCCTCGCGGCGATCGTCATCCCGCTCGTGTCGCTGCTCGCCAAGATCCGTGTCACCGGTGGTGAGAAGCTGCCGCGCGACGGCGCGTTCGTGCTCGCCCCGAACCACTACTCCGAGTTCGACCCGCTGATCGTCGCGGTCGCCGTGTGGCGCATCGGACGAGCCCCGCGGTTCATGGCGAAGGAGAGCCTGTTCCGTGTCCCCGTGCTCGGATGGGTGCTGCGTCGCACGGGCATGGTGCCGGTCGCGCGGACGTCGTCG
Source organism: Microbacterium sp. NPDC055502 (assembly GCF_053643635.1). Lineage (NCBI taxonomy): Bacteria > Bacillati > Actinomycetota > Actinomycetes > Micrococcales > Microbacteriaceae > Microbacterium > Microbacterium sp. NPDC055502. The sequence continues at coordinate 430,092 of NZ_JBSHKJ010000002.1, forward strand.
GCGACCGCGGCCAAGCAGACCATGGCGCAGTCGGCGGAGCTCGTCGAGCACGGCCGCGGTGTGATCGTGTACCCGGAGGGCACGCTCACGCGCGACCCGGATCTGTGGCCGATGCGCGGCAAGTCCGGCGCGGTCCGCCTTGCCCTCGCCGACGGGATCCCGCTGATCCCGATGGCTCAGTGGGGTACTCAGGAGATCATGGGTCGCTATCAGAAGGGCCTGAGCCTGTGGCCGCTGCGCAAGCCGGTCCGCGTGCTGGTGGGCGACCCGATCGACGTCGAGGATCTGCGCGGGCGTGCGACCGAGCCCGCCGCGCTGACGGAGGCGACGAGCCGTCTGATGAACGCGATCACGGCGCTGCTCGAGGAGCTGCGCGAGGAGAAGGCGCCAGCGGAGCGGTGGAACCCCGCGAGCCACGGCCAGAAGGAGACCGGTCGACTTGACTCCTAAGAGGAACACACCAGCGGGACCCCGGGTCGCCGTGATCGGCGCGGGCAGCTGGGGCACCACGTTCGGGAAGATCCTGGCCGATGGCGGAGCGCAGGTCACGATGTGGGCCCGCCGCGCCGAGCTGGCGCACGAGATCGACGAGGCCAAGCGCAACTCGCGCTACCTGCCGGGCATCAACCTCCCGCGAACCATGGCGGCCACGCACGAGCTCTCCTCGGCGCTCGACGGGGCGGAGCAGGTGTACCTGTCGGTGCCGAGCCAATCGCTGCGCGAGAACCTCAAGGCGCTGCGACCGCTGATCGCGTCCGGCGATGCCCGGATCGTCAGCCTCATGAAGGGCGTCGAGCGGGGCACGGGTCTGCGCATGAGTCAGGTGATCGAGCAGGAGGTGCGCTGCGACCCGGAGCGCATCGCGGTGGCGTCCGGCCCCAACCTGGCGCTGGAGATCGCGCGCGAGCAGCCCACCGCGGCCGTCATCTCGTCGCTGAGCCAGGAGACGGCGGAGGTCGTGGCGCGGGCCGCGCGCAACGGCTACTTCCGCACGTTCGTGAACACCGACGTGATCGGCACCGAGTTCGGCGGGGTGCTGAAGAACCTCATCGCCGTCGCGATCGGCATCGTCGACGGCGTCGGCTACGGCGAGAACACCAAGGCTTCGATCATCACGCGTGGCCTGGTCGAGATGACCGACTTCGCGGTCGCGAACGGCGCGCAGCCGGAGACGCTGCAGGGGCTCGCGGGGCTCGGCGACCTGATCGCGACGTGCCAGTCGCCGCTGAGCCGGAACAACACGGCCGGGCGGCTGCTCGGACAGGGCTATTCGTTCCAGGACGTCGTGAAGCAGATGCAGCAGACCGCGGAGGGGCTGGCCTCGGTCGCCCCCGTGCTGCAGCTTGCCCGCGAGGCCGGGGTCGACATGCCGATCGTCGAGCAGGTGAAGATGGTGCTCGACGGCAAGATGGATCCCCGGGATATCGCCCCGCATCTCACGACGGACGACGACACCCCGCAGGGGGAGAGGACCAACCATGGACAAGCAGACGGTGGTGGTGCTCTTCGGAGGGCGCTCCAGCGAGCATTCGATCAGTTCCGCAACGGCGGGGGGAGTGCTCGGCGCGATTGACCGCGACCGCTACGCGGTGATCCCGGTGGGGATCACGCGCGAGGGCGCCTTCGTGCTGGAGGACGACGACCCGGCGAAGTTCCCGCTCGATGCGGCGCACCTGCCCGAAGTGGTCGACAATGGCACGCGCATCCTGTGGCCGGAGCCGGGCGGCGACCGCACGCTCCGCGTGGTGCACCCCGGCGGCGCCGTCGACGGTCTCGGCGAGATCGACGTGGTCCTGCCCATCCTGCACGGACCGCACGGCGAGGACGGCACGATCCAGGGGTACTTCGACACGCTCGAGGTGCCGTACGCGGGCGGCGGCGTGCTCGATTCGGCGCTGTGCATGGACAAGCACTTCATGAAGATCGCCCTGCAGGCCGCGGGCATCCCGGTGGCGCCGTGGGTCACGGTGCGGCGCGCGGCGTGGGACGGCGACCCGTCGTCGGTACGCGAGCAGGCGGCCGGTCTGGGCCTCCCGGTGTTCGTGAAGCCCGCACGGGCGGGCTCGAGCGTGGGGGTGTCGAAGGTGAGCGCCCCGGAGGAGCTCGATGCGGCTCTCGCTGTGGCGTTCGCGGAAGACGACAAGGTCCTCATCGAGTCGGGGGTCACCGGGCGCGAGATCGAGGTCGCGGTGCTGGAGGCGGCGGAGGGTGTCCGCGCCTCGCTCCCGGGCGAGATCGTCCTCACGTCGCGCGGCTTCTACGACTTCGAGGGCAAGTACCTCGGCGGCGACGGGGTCGACGTCGTGTGCCCGGCGGAGCTGAGCGACGCGGAGGTGTCGGCGGTGCAGGAGGCCGGGGTCCGCGCGTTCGAGGCGGTGGACGGCCGGGGCCTCGCCAGGGTCGACATGTTCCTCACGCCGTCGGGCGAGCTCGTGGTGAACGAGCTGAACACGATGCCCGGGTTCACGCCGATCTCGATGTTCCCCAAGTGCTGGGTGGCCTCCGGGCTGAGCTACCGCGACCTGATCACGGAGCTGGTGGAGGCGGGTCTGCGCCGCTGACCCGGGTTCTCCGCGGCGCTCAGCCCGCGGGGAACTCCACGCGGTCCGTGCACTGCGCGGTCGCGGGCGACAGGCCGGACTGGATGCTCGACGAGAGGGTGTTCACGATCGACTGAAAGTCGATCTGCTCGCCGCGGCGGATGATGACCTCCACCGCGGGCTCGCGCCCGTACGTGACGAGGCGCTGCCGCTCCTCCTCCTGATCGAGCACCAGCCAGTCGACGCCGCCGAGCGTCGTGCAGACGAGCGCGGATGGCGCGGGGGGCTCCACGCCGCAGCGCAGCACGATCGTGGGGTCGCCCCAGGCGCCCGTGGCCTGCGCGTCGGTCCACACCCGGTCGAACCCGTCGACGCTGTCGGGGAGCAGCACGGAGACGGAGGCGCAGCCCGGATCGTTGGCGTCGTCCGCGGGTTCCAGGTGGACGGTGGTCGAGCATCCGGTGACGACGGCGGCGAGGGCGATCGCCCCGGCGACGGCGGCGATACGACGAGAACGGGGCATGCATCCAGGCTACCTTTGACGACATGCACTCCCGACCCGATGCCGACGACCCGCGCCTGGCAGAGCTCTCGGAGGGACGCATCCTGCGGTCGATCCTGAGCCGCACGACCCCGGGAGCGCACACGCTCCTCGGGCCGGGTGATGATGCGGCCGTGATCGCGGCGCCGTCGGGCTCGGTCGTCGCGACGACGGACACGCTGGTGCACGGTCCCGACTTCCGACTGGCGTGGTCCAGCGGGCACGATCTCGGCTGGAAGGCCGCGGCCGTGAACCTCGCGGACGTCGCGGCGATGGGGGCGCGTCCGACCGCGCTGCTGGTGGCCCTGGCGGTGCCGCGCGATCTGCGGCTGTCGTTCGTGGAACGGCTGGCCGACGGATTCCGCGATGCGTGCGCGGCCCTGGCGCCGGGGTGTGCGGTGGTGGGCGGCGACCTGACGGTGTCCGATGTGCTGACGGTGGCGGTGACCGCTCTCGGTGACCTGGAAGGGCGCCCTCCCGTCACGCGGGCGGGTGCGCGACCCGGTGACGTGGTCGCGGTCGCCGGCGAGCTCGGTCATGCCGCGCATGGGCTCGCGATCTTGTTCGGGCGCTTCCGCGACGGCGACGCGCCGATTCCGGTCGACCCGTCCCTGCTCGGACCAGGGGAGAGCGCGGCGGTGGCTGCGCAGCTGCGTCCGTCGCCGCCGATCGGGCTGGGCGTGGTGGCCGCGGCGGCCGGGGCGACCGCGATGATGGACGTCTCCGACGGGCTGGCGCTCGACGCGCGGCGGATGGCGGATGCCTCGGGTGTGACGATCGCGCTGGAGCGCGCCGAGCTCGGTGACTTCCCGGAGCGGGCGCTGGCGGGCGGGGAGGATCATGCGCTGCTGGCGAGCTTCCCGGACGGGATCCTGCCGCCGGGGTTCCGGGCGATCGGCACCGTGCGGGAGCGCGCGGACGAGAACCTGCTCTGCGACGACCTCCCGGTCGACGTCAGCGGCTGGGACCCCTATCGCGACTGGGACTCCGTGGCGGGCTGATCCTGTTCCGCAAGCGCGGCCTCGCCCGCGCGTTCGCACCACCAGAGCGCGGTGTCGCCATAGGTCTTCTCGCGGAACACGTGCAGTCCCGCCGCCTCGACGTCCGGAGGGGTGGAGCGACGGGCACGTTCGACGATCAGCACGGCGTCGTCGCTCAGGAGCGGCGCGAGGGCGATCAGGTCCGCGGTCATGGCGGCGTCATCGAGGTCGTACGGCGGGTCCGTGAACACGAGGTCGTAGGGCCCCGTGGCGCGGGCCAGGTAGGAGCGGACGCTCGCTTCGTGCACCCGTGCCGGCGGCCGGCCGCTCGCCCTGGCGACCGCTCCCGCGTTACGGCGCACGACGGCCGCGGCGGGGCGACCCCGCTCGACCAGGTCTGCGGTCGACGCTCCGCGGCTGAGCGCCTCGAGCCCGAGGGCCCCTGAGCCGGCGTACAGGTCGAGGACCCGCGCGCCGTCGATCGCATCGAGCGACTCGAGCGCGGCGAACAGCGACTCCCGCACGCGATCGCTCGTGGGCCGCGTCCCCGCCCCAGGAACCTCGAGACGGATGCCGCGCGCGCGGCCTGCGATGATCCTGGTCACTCGTTCACGATACGACAGGGGGCGACGACGTCGTGTCGGTCGCGTTCTCTAGACTCGGAGCATGTCGCTCACGCTCGAATCCTCGCTGGAGGAGGCCATTGGCGCGGCGTCGGCCAAGACGCTGGGTCGCGCCTTCGGCATGAAGACCGTGGGCGATCTGCTCGGCCACTATCCGCGGCGCTATGCGGATCCGGGTGAGCTCACGCCGATCCGCGATCTCCCGATCGGCGAGACGGTCACGATCGTCGCCGAGGTGCTGTCGTCGAGCTTCCGTCGTATGCGCAACCGACCCGGCGCGATGGTGGACGTGGTGATCGGCGACGGGGTGGGTCGCATGTCCTTGACCTTCTTCGCGAAGAACATCGGTGCGGCCGAGTGGCGGTCGAACGATCTCGCGGTCGGCCGTCGCGGGGTCTTCTCCGGCAAAGTGGGCGAGTTCAACGGCGTCACGCAGTTCGCGCATCCCGAGTACGAGCTGTTCGATGATGAGGATGCGGCGCGCCGTCGGGCCGACGCGCGGGCGGCGGTGCCCATTCCCATCTACCCGGCGACGTCGGCGATCCAGACGTGGCAGATCGCCCGCCTGGTCGGCCGCGTGCTGGACGGGCTGACCGAGGTGCCTGAGCCGTTGCCCGAAGAGGTGCGTCGCGGCGAAGAACTGCTCACGGCGCGGGAGGCGCTCGAGCGCATCCACCGCCCCCGCATGCGCAACGACATCGACCCCGCGGTGCGCACCCTCCGCATGCACGAGGCGCTGACCCTGCAGACGGCGCTGCTGCAGCAGCGCCAGGCGGTGCGCGCCCTGGCGGCCACGTCGCGCCCGGCTCACCCCGGTGGGCTCCTCGAACGGTTCGACGCTGCGCTGCCGTACACGCTGACCCCCGACCAGGAGACCGTGGGCGCGCAGATCGCGCACGACCTGGTCGGTGCGTGGCCGATGAACCGACTGGTGCAGGGCGAGGTCGGCTCGGGAAAGACCCTCGTCGCGCTGCGCGCCATGCTGCAGGTGGCCGAGAGCGGGGGACAGGCGGCCCTGATCGCCCCGACCGAGGTCCTCGCGGCCCAGCACCTGCGCTCCATCACGAAGATGCTGGGCCCGCAGCTCGCCCCGCTGCTGATGCCGACGCTGCTCACGGGTCAGCTCCCCGCGGCCGAGCGGCGTAGGGCTGCGCTCCGGGTCGCCTCCGGGCAGTCGCTCATCGTGGTCGGGACGCACGCGCTGCTGGGGGAGAAGACCACGTTCGCCGACCTCGGGCTCGTCGTTGTCGACGAGCAGCACCGCTTCGGTGTGGAGCAGCGCGAGGCGCTGCGCGCGAAAGGATCCAGTCCGCACGCGCTCGTCCTCACCGCGACACCGATCCCGCGCACGGTCGCGATGACGGTCTTCGGCGACCTCGACACCTCGGTCATCCGCACGATGCCCGCCGGTCGCGCCGGCATCGAGTCGTACGTCGCTCCGCTGGCCGAGCATCCCGGCTGGTTCAACCGCGTGTGGGAGCGGGCGGCGGAGGAGATCGCGCAGGGTCGACAGGTGTTCGCGGTATGCGCGGCGATCGACACGGCGGCGAAGACGGCGGAGGCGGGCGAGCAGGAGCTTTTGGCGCCGGAGGGCGGGAAGGGGCCGCGCTGGGGCGTCGTGCAGCTCGACGAGGCGCTGGCCACGCATCCGACGCTCGGCGGCCTCCGGCGCGCGGTGCTGCACGGGCGCATGCCGTCGGAGGAGAAGGATGCGGTGATGCAGTCCTTCGCCCGCGGCGACATCGACCTGCTGCTGGCGACGACCGTGATCGAGGTCGGGGTCGACGTGCCCAACGCCTCGACCATGATCGTGCTCGATGCCGACCGCTTCGGGGTGTCGCAGCTCCATCAGCTGCGCGGACGTGTGGGTCGTGGCGGCGTGCCGGGGTTGTGCCTGCTGGTCACCGAGGCCGAGGAAGGCTCCGTCGCGCGGGAGCGGGTCGATGCGGTCGCCGCGACCCTGGATGGGTTCGCCCTGGCCGAGGTCGATCTGGAGCTGCGGGGGGAGGGCGACGTGCTCGGTGCCGCGCAGGCGGGCGTGCGCTCGTCGCTCAAGCTGCTCAGGGTCGTGAAGGATGCGGCGCTGATCACCCGCGCGAGGGAGCTCGCGGAGGGGATCCTGTCCGACGACCCGGAACTCGCGCGCCACCCCGGTCTCCGCGACGCCATCGGTCGCCGCGTGACGGACGAGGACCGCGCGGCGCTGGCGAAGAACTGACGCCGTTCGGCCGTGCCCTAGGCTGGATGCATGAGCAGCAGGATCGCCGTCGTCCCGGGTTCGTTCGATCCGCCGACCCTGGGTCACCTCGATGTGATCCGCCGCGCGGCCGCCCTGTACGACGAGCTGCACGTGCTGGTGGTGCACAACCCCGGCAAGGAGGCGATGCTGCCGATCGCGCAGCGGCTGTCCCTGCTCGAGCGCTCGATCGCCGAGGACGGCATGCAGGGCAACATCGTGATCGGCTCCTGGAGCATGGGTCTCCTCGTCGACTACGCGCGCGACGTGAACGCGGGCGTGCTGGTGAAGGGCATCCGCTCGCAGGTCGATGTCGCGTACGAGTCGCCGATGGCGATCGTGAACCGTCACCTGGCCGACATCGAGACCGTCTTCCTGCTGCCCGATCCCGCGCACGCCATGGTGTCGAGCTCGCTCGTGCGCCAGGTCGCGTCGCTGGGGGGAGACATCGCGCCGTTCGTTCCGCCGGCCGTCGCGTCGTTCCTCGACACCGGTGCGCGCGGCCTCTGAGGCCGCCCGTCCGGCCCGGTCGCAGGGAGACCCCGGTAGCATTGAGGGGTGCGTTCCCGACTCAACAGCCCCTTCGTGCTCCCCGTCCGTGACATCGTCCGGCGTCCGGGGGAGATGCGCGAGCACACCTTCACGGTGACGCTCCCCGAGCAGTGGGGGGAGGGCATCGTGACCTTCGAGTCAGGCTCCGAGCTGGATCTCGACGTGCGTCTGGAGTCGGTTCACGAGGGCATTCTCGTGTCCGGTTCCGCGGATGGAGAGTACGTCGGCGTCTGCGGACGCTGCCTCACCGACATCTCCGAGCCTGTCGAAGTCGAGTTCCAGGAGCTTTTCGCGTATCCTGGTGAGGAAGAAACTGACTTCGAGGTTCAAGACGACCACGTGGATCTTGAAACTCTCGTCAGGGATGCGGCCGTATTGTCGCTTCCATTTCAGCCGGTGTGTCAGCCGGATTGCCTCGGGCTCGACCCGGTCACAGGCGAGAGGCTGACCGAGAGCACCGGGACGGAGCAGGCCGCTCCCATCGATCCTCGATGGAGTGCGCTCCAGCAGATCACAGACCAAGACGGCACGGCAGAGAGCCGTGCCGCCGAGAAAGAAGAGAGCTAGTCATGGCTGGTAACCCCCCGAAGCGCAAGGTCTCCCGTTCGAACACCCGCTCGCGTCGCGCGCAGTGGAAGGCGGAGGCTCCGGCGCTCGTCAAGACCGTCGAGAACGGCAAGGTCGTCTACAGCCGTCCGCACCAGGCGAAGGTCGTCACCGACTCGCAGGGCACCGAGCTCTTCCTGGAGTACAAGGGCCGCAAGGTCGCCGACGTCTGAGTCGCGTACCGTGACGGAGGTCCCCGGGGGGACGAGACCTCTCCCAGCAAAGCTCCGCGTCGACATCGACGCGGAGCTTCTGGAGTTGGCGCTCACCCATCGCTCCTACGCCTACGAGCACGGCGGCATCCCGCACAACGAGCGCCTGGAGTTCCTCGGCGACTCGGTGCTGGGGCAGGCGGTGACGGTGATGCTGTTCACCACGCACCCCGACCTCGACGAGGGCGAACTGGCCAAGCGGCGGGCAAGCGTCGTCTCGACGGTGGCCCTGGCCGAGGTGGCCCGCGGTATCGACCTCGGAAGTCATCTCTTGCTGGGTCGCGGTGAGGAGCAGACGGGCGGTCGCGACAAGGACTCCATCCTGGCCGACACCATGGAGGCCGTGATCGGCGCCACCTACCTCTCCGCGGGGCCGGAGGCGGCGACCGAGCTGGTGCTGCGATTGACCGAGCCTCTGCTGGCGGACCCGGAGCGCTACGGCGCCGCGATGGACCCGAAGACCAGCCTGCAGGAGCTTGCCGCCCGGGTGGGTGCTACGCCGCCGCAGTACTCGGTCGAGGCGAGCGGACCGGACCACGACCGTCGCTTCACGGCCACGGTCGCCGTCGGAGACGTCGAGATGACCGGCACCGGAAGCAGCAAGAAGACCGCGGAGATGGCGGCCGCGCTCAGCGCCTGGCGCGTGCTCAACGAGCGTGCCTGAGCTTCCCGAGGTCGAGGTCGTCCGCGCGGGCCTCGCCCCGGCCGCGGTCGGCGCGACGATCACGGCCGTGAGCGTCTTCGACGAGCGCGCCCTCACCAGGCACACGGCGGGTGCTGCCGACTTCGTGCAGCGCCTCGAGGGGCGTGCCTTCACGGCGGCGATGCGTCGCGGCAAGTTCCTGTGGCTTCCCCTCGATGACGACGGGGAGTCGGCGCTGATCGCGCACCTCGGTATGAGCGGACAGCTGCTGCTGCGGGGTCCCGACGCTCCGTCCGAGCGCCATGAACGCGTGCGCCTCGGGATCGAGCATCCCGTTCACGGTGAGCTCGCGGTCGTGTTCGCGGATCAGCGCACGTTCGGCTCCCTCGCCGTCGACGCCTTGGTGGAGGACGGGCCCTCGCGCGTACCGACGCAGGTGGCGCACATCGCGCGCGATCCGATGGACCCGTTCTTCGACGACGACGCGTTCCGACTGGCTCTCGCTCGCCGGCACAGCGCGGTCAAGCGGGTGCTGCTCGACCAGGGCGTCGTGAGCGGTATCGGCAACATCTATGCCGACGAGTCGCTGTGGGCCGCGCGTATCCACCCCGAGACGCCGGCCGATCGACTCTCGACTCCGGCCGTGCACCGTCTGCTCACCGAGGTCCGCACCGTGTTGGCGAAAGCCCTCGCCGAGGGCGGGACCAGCTTCGATGCGCAGTACGTCAACGTGAACGGCCAGGCGGGGTACTTCGCCCACTCCCTCAATGCCTACGGCCGCGGCGGGGAGCCGTGTCCGCGGTGCGGCGGCGCCATTCGGCGGGTGTCGTTCATGAACCGGTCGTCCCACTTCTGCCCGACCTGCCAGCGCCGCCGCTGAGGTCACACCGGCTGGAAGGCTCGCCCGAGGAGCGGCCGCGTCGCCCAGGTGCTCGCCCACACCAGCCCGATCCCGGTGACGAGAACCACGGCGATGGTGGCGATCGAGACGGGCGCCGTGATCAGTGCGATTCCGAGCAGGGGGAACACGAGGAACGCGGCGCAGAGGGCGGAGCCGAGAGAGGTCACGAGCACCGGGGCGACGATGGAGCGTCGGCGGGCGCGATCGATCATCTCCATCGGCATCCCCAGCTGGTGCAGGCTTCGGTGGAGATCTCTCTGATCGATCACGTCCGCAGCCTGATTGACGCCCACGGATGCCGCCACCATGAGGAACGATCCGATCAGGGTGATGATGAGTCCGGTGCGGATATCGGCGGCGAGCGTCGCGTCGGCCCCGGATGCACCAGGACCGTCGATCTCCGCCATGAGCGCGACACCGGTCCCCGCGAAGACGGCCATGAAGCTCGCCATCGCGATGCCACCGACCTGACGCCACGCAGCTTTCGGCGCATCCAGGACGATGCGGGCCGAGAGCATGCGGTCGGGCTCCTGTGCCCGGCGCAGGCTCGTGCGTGCCCAGATCGACAGTGCCCAGGGGCCGACCAGGTTCAGCACAGCGAGCGCCGCGGCGTAGAGGCCACACAGCACGATGACGGCGATCATCCCGCCGGCGATGGCGGGAACCGCCTTGATGAGCACGAAGGCGATCGCCAATCCCCCCACGGCGATCACCGCACGGATCCAGTGCATCTTGGTGACGACGGCGCGAGTGCGCACTCCCAGCGGCGAGATCACCACGCGGCGCAGACCGATGGAGGCACTCACCACGGCCAGCAGCAGCACCACGGCGACCACGAGGAGGATCGGAACGGGTGGCAGGAGCACAGCATCGAACCCGAGCGGTGCGCCGCGGAACGGGATCAAGCCGATGAGCGGACTGATCGCGAGGTGACCCGCCACCCCGATCGCGGCGCCGACGGCTGCCACGAGCAGCGACTCGGCCACGGTGGCGACCGTCACCCCCGCGGGTGTGACACCGAGCAGGCGGAGTGTCGACAGCCTCTCGTCGCGACGGCGCGCTGACAGTCGGGCGGCCGCACCGCCGAGGGACATGAGCGGCACGACGAGGAGGACGAGAGCGATGCCAGCGAGTGCCTGGTAGAGGGCAGCACTGTCATCGGACCACCGCCAGAACGACTGCGCACCGCCGATCACCGTGAGGACCAGGGTGGTGACGATGCCGAAGGCGACGACGGGGAGCACGAGGACGCTGTTCTCTCCGCGGGCCGGCCGCAGGAGGAGCGTCAGCACGCCGGCGTTCATGCGTCCACCGCCGAGGAGACGACGCGCCCGTCACGCACGGCGACCGTACGGGTGCAGCGTGCCGCGACGTCGGCGTCGTGCGTGACCACCACCAGCGTGCGTCCCTGGCCGGTGGTCGACCACAGCAGTGCATCCATCACCTCTGCGGAGGTGTGCGAGTCGAGCGCGCCGGTCGGCTCGTCCGCGAAGACGATCTCCGCCCCCGTCGCCTGCGCGCGCGCGATCGCGACACGTTGCGCCTGACCGCCGGAGAGTTCGCCGATGCGTCGATCCTCCATTCCCGCCAGTCCGAGCGCGGCGAGCCAGGAGGCGGCGTGCGGGATGGCATCCTTCTTCGCCACGCCGTTGATCATGGAGGCCAGGGCCACATTCTCGACCGCGGTGAGCTCGGGGATGAGGAGTCCCTGCTGGAACACGAAGCCGAATCGTTCGCGCCGCAGGCGCGAGCGCGCGGATTCCCCGAGTGCGGTGACCTCGACGGGTCCGCCGGCGGACGGGTGGAACGTGACGCTGCCGGCGTCGGGGGCCGTGATGCCCGCGAGCACGTGCAGCAGAGTGGTCTTGCCCGATCCGGAGGCGCCCATGATGGCCACGGCTTCTCCGCGCTGCACGGCGAGGTCGATGCCGGCGAGGGCGCGCGTGGCCCCGAAGGTCTTGGTGAGAGCGTGAGCTTCGATCACGAATGCGTTCATGATTCCAGCCTTCCCGCGCGCGGCCCCCACGTCGTCGGCCGTCCGGATGACCGTCCGGGAGCGGAGTCATCCAGGAGGATGACTCCGCTCCCGCGGGATCAGAGCTTCTTCTGCCACGCGCCCGCGTACGAGACCGGGCGGAACCCGATCGCCTCGTTGATGTCGAGCATCGGCCGGTTCTCCTCCGCGTTGAAGGTGGAGACCACGGTGGCATCCGGCACGAGCTCACGCCAGCGGAGCAGGTTCGCGCACTTCACGATCATGCCCAGACGATGCCCGCGGTGGTCCTTGGACACCAGGGTGCCGAACTGATGCGTGACGCCGGTGCGCTCCGCTCCGATGACCAGCTCGTTGTACGCGACGATGTCGCCGGTGGGCACGTGCTCCACGGCGACGACGGACACCGTCTGCCCGGCGCCCGTCAACCGTGCATCTCGCCGGGCCACCCGGTCGGCGTCCCAGACCTCCGCGACGAAGTCCATGTCGCCGCTCGGAGCGTCCGTCGACAGCCGCGCCAGCACCGCCGCGTACCCGGAGCGGAGCTCGGGCGGTGTGGGCAGCAGCCACTCCACCACGCGGTAGTCGGGTCCTGCGGCCTGCGTGGCCTCGGCCAGAGCGGCCTCCAGGGGAGCGGGGTCCGCGCGCAGGTCGAATTCACTGTTGCGCTCGACCTGCTCCAGTGTGAACCCGTGGGCGTCGACGAGGTCGCTCAGCGGCGTCGCCGGAATGCGGCCCCATCCGGTCCGAGGAACCAGCATGCGAGATGTCTCCTCCGGACGATGCAGGCTCCAGATCTGCAGCACGCTGCGCCCGCGGGCCCGTGCCTCGCTCTCGGCTCGCGCGAGGAGCGCGTCCTCGATGCCTCGGCCCCAGTGTGCGTCAGACACGAGCAGGTCGACCTCGGCAGCGTTCGCGTCCGCCTCCTGCGCGAAGGACACCGTCACCATGCCCACGATGTCGGCACCGTCGCGGGCGACGAAGCCGAGGTCGAGGGAGTCGGTGTCGTCTTGCCAGCCCGGGAGCATCTGCGCGGCATCCGGCGCGAGATCCGGGATACCGACCTGCTCGTCGCAGATCTGCCGGTTGAGTTCGCCGTACGCGCGGAAGTCGGCGGCGTCGTCAGCGTCGAGCGCGGCGGGGACGGTCAGCGGTGAGATGGTCAGTTCCGCGATGGTCATGTCGGTTCCTTCGGGGTGGCGGGCGGCTGCGGGGGAGACGGCGAAGGGCCGTCCACGGTCTCCTCCGCCCACGGACGGGGCGGAGGAGACCGATGGTGCGGTGTCGACGGCGTGCGATGCGGTCATGCGGATCAGCGCATTCCCCGCTGCATGTCGAACATGAGCATGGCGTTCGACTCCGCTGCGGAGCGGTGACGCTGCTCTCCGACGAGGAACAGGTCGGCCGGGTCGAGGGTCAGCCTTCGGCGCGGCCGCCGCGGCCGCTGAGCCCGCTGGAGCAGCCAGAGGCCGATCCGGAGGGACAGGCGGTCGGTCAGACGGAGCTGTCGCCGTTCGTCGTCGCGGGGGAGGGGGAGGACCTCACGGTCCTCGATATCGGGCGGGTGGGTGGTGCTGCGGTACAGCGTGGTGTTCACGATGATTCCTTCGAGGTTGCGTGATGGGAGAGGGTGCGGAAGCACCGGCGCAGGCCGAGGATCCGGCCGGAGACGGTGCGGACGGTGGCGACCGCTCGGGGATGCGCTGATGCGAGAAAGCGAGAGCACGTGCCGAGGGTGGCGGGGAATCCATGACTCCGCGGTGCGGGTCAGAGGGTGGTGGCGCGGGGGAACCGGCAGGACGGATGGCCTCGGAGAGGCGTCACATCCCGGGCGACGGTTCTAGCAGATCGTGCCGAGGCGGTCGCCGGCGGTTACCGAGTACGCACGGTTCGGCGCGGTGTGCGCGGGCGCGGTGCGGCCGTTGGCCTTCGCGGTGTGCTGAGTGATCATCATCGGTAACCTCCTTTCGTGTGGCGATCCGGAGGCCAACCGTAGCGAAACTCTCAGCCGATCGTCAAGCATTTCGTGCTAGCGCCGGCGTGTCGCTGCCGGAGGAGCTCGCTCCGAGACCCGCGCGGGATCCGTGGGAATCCGCGCGATTCCGGTAGCGTAGCGACGTGATTCTCCCCCGACGAGCGGTGCCCGCATGCATCTGAAGAGCCTGACGCTCAAGGGGTTCAAGTCGTTCGCCCAGCCGACGAGCTTCGTCTTCGAGCCCGGCGTGACCTGCATCGTGGGTCCGAACGGCTCCGGCAAGTCCAACGTGGTCGACGCCCTCGCCTGGGTCATGGGGGAGCAGGGCGCGAAGACCCTCCGCGGCGGCAAGATGGAGGACGTCATCTTCGCCGGCACCTCTACGCGAGGGCCCCTCGGGCGAGCCGAGGTGCAGCTCACGATCGACAACGCCGACGGAGCACTGCCGATCGAGTACGCCGAGGTCACGATCAGCCGCACGCTGTTCCGCAACGGATCGAGCGAGTACGCGATCAACGGCGAGGGCTGCCGACTGCTCGACGTGCAGGAGCTCCTGAGCGACTCGGGTCTCGGCCGCGAGATGCATGTGATCGTGGGTCAGGGGCGCCTCGACACCGTGCTGCAGGCTTCGCCGGAGGATCGCCGTGGCTTCATCGAGGAGGCGGCGGGGATCCTCAAGCACCGACGCCGCAAGGAGAAGACCCTCCGCAAGCTCGACGCCATGGAGGCCAACCTGACGCGTCTGAGCGACCTGGCCGGTGAGATCCGGCGGCAGCTGAAGCCGCTGGGCCGTCAGGCCGAGATCGCCAGGGAGGCCCAGACGATCGCGGCCGTGGTGCGAGATGCGAAGGCCCGGCTGTTCGCGGACGACGTAGTCGCCCTGCGCACGGCCCTGGCCGACCACACCCGCACGGAGCAGGAGCGTCACACGGAGCGCCTCGTGCTGTCGGATCAGGCCGAGGCGGTGCGTGCGAGCATCGCGCGGCTCGAGAAGGACCAGAACTCCGTCGCCGTCGATGCGGCGCGCGGCGTGGCCTTCGGGCTCGAGCAGGTCCAGGAGCGCATGCGGGGGCTGTACACCCTCGCCAATCAGCGTCTCGCTCTGCTCGGCTCGGAGGAGGACGATGCCGCCGTGACCGCGGTCACGGTGACGCAGGCGACGATCGACGAGGCGAAGGACGACATCGAGACGATCTCCTCGGGCCTGGGCGATGCGCAGGATGCCGCGGTCGCGGCGAGCCGCGAGGTCGTGCACGCCAGGGCGGAGCTCGACACGCTCGACGTCGACATCGCGGAGCAGAGCGCGCTCGTGTCGGAGTACGACATGCGCCTGACGGCCCTGCGCGGTACGGCTGATGCGGCGGCGTCGGCCCTTGCCGCGGTGCGTGGTGCCGTGCTGCGCCAGGAGAATGCGCTCGAAGCGGCGAACGAACGGCGGCGGGAGGCGGCGGAGGCACTGGAGGCGATCGAGGACGCCGAGGCACCGCAGGGCACAGCCGTCGAGCACGCTGCCGCCTATGAGAGCGCGCAGCGGGCGGCGACGGCGGCGGAGGCCGAGCGCGAGACGCTGCGCGAACGGCTCCACGCCGCGGAGCGCGAGGTCGACTCGCTCACGGCGAAGGCGGCGGCGCTGAGCAGCGCGCTGTCGCTGTCCGGTGGTGCCGCCGAGATCGTGAAGGCCGGTGGCGCGGGAGTCCGCGGACTGGTCGGCGACGCGGTGCAGGTCAGGCCGGGGTTCGAGGCGGCGATCGCCGCGGTCCTCGGTCCGCTCGCGGAGGGCGTGCTGATCGACAGCGCGGACGTCGCGTTCACGCTGGCTGCCCTGGCTGCGGCGGAGCGCCGTGGGGTCGTGGATTTCGTGGTGGCGAATGCTCTGCGCCCCGAGTCGACCGCGCATCCCGTTGACGGTGTCACGTCCGCGATCGACGTGGTGACCGCACCCGACGGCGTCCTGGGCATCCTGTCGCATGTGCTGATCGCCGAAGACCTCGATGCGGCGCGCTCGGCGCGAGCCGCTCTGGATGCGCTGTCCGACACGCGGACGACGATCGTGACGACCAGCGGCGAGGTGATCACCGCGCAGACGCTGCGCACGGGCTCCGGTGGTGAGCGGTCGCGTCTCGAGCTCGCGGCCGAGCGCGACGCGGCGACGGAGCGGCTCGCCGAGATCCAGATCGTCGTCGACTCGCTCCGGGAGGCGCGGATCGAGGCGGACGAGCAGGTGGAGGCCACACGGCGTCAGGCCAAGGACGCGTTGCGGGCGCTGCGCGAGCACGATGCCGCCCTGGCCACGCACGCCGAGCAGGTCAACCGCGTCACGGTGCGGCACGAGTCCGCCGTGGCCGAGTGCGAGCGCCTGGAGTCGGGGCTCGCGCAGGCCCAGGCTGCAGTCGCGGATGCCGAGGCGAAGGCGGAGTCGGCCCGTGCGGAGCTCGACGAGGCCGTGGCCGCGCCGCGTCCCGTGCTGGACGCGTCTGCCCGCGACGGTCTGCTCGAGGCGCTCGAGCTCGCCCGCGAGGGAGAGGTGCGCGCGCGGCTCGAGGTCGAGACGCTGCGCGAGAGGGTGCGTGCGGCGCAGGCGAGGGTCGCGACGCTCGAACGGCAGCGCGAGCAGGAGCGGGACGCCGCCGCCGAGGCCGCCCGCCGTGCAGTGATCCGTCGGGCACAGCGGGAGGCCGCCTCCGGGGTGGCAGAGGAGCTTCCGCGCATCCTCGACTCGCTCGACCGCTCGGTGACCGAGGCCCGTGTGGCTCTCGCCGAGGCGGAGGCCGCCAGAGCAGCGCAGAACGAGGAGCTGGTGGCGCTCCGGAAGCAGGAGACGTCGCTGCGCGAGCGGCTCGCCGGCCTCACCGAGAGCGTGCACGGCCTGGAGCTGCAGATCCACGAGAAGAAGCTCCACCTGCACAGCCTGCTGGAGCGTGTGTCCTCCGAGCTGTCGCTCGACGAAGATATTCTCGTTGCGGAATATGGACCTGATCAGCTCGTTCCGCGCGATCCCGGAGTGGAGCCCCCTGCGGACGAACTGCTCGACGACACGGCGATCCCGTTCGATCGTCGTATCCAGCAGCGCCGGCTGGCCGAGGCCGAGCGGAAGCTCGCCCAGCTGGGCCGCGTCAATCCGCTCGCTCTGGAGGAGTTCGCCGCGCTCGAGCAGCGCCACGCCTTCCTGACGGAGCAGCTCGCCGACCTGACCCAGACCCGTCAGGATCTGCTGACGATCATCGCGGACCTCGACGAGCGGATGCAGACCATCTTCGCCAGTGCGTTCGAGGACACCAAGGAGGCGTTCGGTCAGGTCTTCCCGCTGCTGTTCCCCGGTGGGACGGGGAGCATCTCCCTGACCGACCCGGACAACATGCTCACGACCGGCATCGAGGTCTCGGTGCGGCCCGTCGGGAAGAAGATCGAGCGCCTGTCGCTGCTCTCCGGAGGGGAGCGGTCGCTGGCCGCTGTCGCGCTGCTGGTGGCGATCTTCAAGGCGCGTCCCAGCCCGTTCTACATCCTCGACGAGGTGGAGGCGGCCCTCGACGATGCGAACCTCGGCCGGCTGCTCACCGTGTTCGAGCAGTTGCGGGAGACATCTCAGCTCCTGGTGATCACGCACCAGAAGCGCACGATGGAGATCGCCGACGCGCTGTACGGCGTCTCGATGCGCCAGGACGGCGTGTCCGCTGTCGTCGGTCAGCGCGTCGGTGACCGCGCCGCCGCCGCGGCGAGCTGACCGGCGTAGCGAACGGCTACCCGTAGGCTGGGGGGATGGCAGAGAAGTCCTGGTCTCTCGGTCGCGCCCTGCGCGGCATGTTCGTCAAGCCCACGATCGATGAGACGACGTGGGAAGACCTGGAGACCGCCCTGATCACGGCCGACTTCGGGCCGGACATCAGCGAGCGCATCGTCGACGAGCTCCGCGACAAGGTCGCGAAGTACCGCACGACCGACCCGCGCGACCTCCAGCGCATGCTGCGCGAGACGCTCGAGGAGCACTTCGCGAAGTTCGACACGACGCTCAAGCTCACCGAGCGCCCGGCCGTCGTGCTCGTCGTCGGCGTCAACGGGGTCGGGAAGACCACCACGATCGGCAAGTTCACCAAGTTCCTGCGCGGCTACCAGCGCAGCGTCGTGGTGGGGGCCGCCGACACGTTCCGTGCCGCCGCCGTGGACCAGCTCGCCACGTGGGCGCAGCGCGGAGGGGCGGCGATCGTCCGCCCGCAGCACGAGGGGCAGGACCCGGCGTCTGTGGCGTTCCAGACCGTGGAGTACGCCAAGCGCGAGGGCATGGAGATCGCGATCATCGACACGGCCGGTCGTCTGCACACCAAGGGCGGGCTGATGGACGAGCTCGGCAAGATCCGCCGGGTCGTGGAGAAGCAGGCCCCGATCAGCGAGGTGCTGCTGGTGCTCGACGCAACGACGGGGCAGAACGGGGTCATGCAGGCGGAGACGTTCCTGCAGCACGCCGGTGTCACCGGGCTCGTGCTGACCAAGCTCGACGGGTCGGCCAAGGGCGGCTTCGTTCTCGCGGTCCAGGAGCGCACCGGGATCCCGGTGAAGCTGCTCGGACAGGGCGAGGGCATCGACGATCTGACCGGTTTCACCCCGCACGTGTTCGTGCAGGCGCTGGTCGGCTGACACAGGGCTACCGCCCTGAGCACGAGGCTGGTTTCATAGCGTTATGGCGATCGAACACGACTACTTCGGACTGCTGTCGTCGGGCCCCGACGGCTCGATCTTCTGGTCGGAGACCGTCGAGCTCGGTGACCAGAGCGTGACGGTCGACCTCACCGCTCCGGACCAGGACGACGTGTCCGCTGATGCCCTCGACATCGCCGCCGCGCTGATCGCGGGACTGGAGAACGTCGACGCCACGGCCCGCCGCGGCATGTTGTCCGAGGTGGATGACCGGACGAGCGAGGTGACCGAGTACATCCTTCAGCAGCAGGAGGCCTTCGGCGACGACCTGCCGGACGTGCTGGTGGACGTGTCCGGCGATGCTGCGGTGGACATTATCCGCTCGCTACGCCTGATGAGCATGACGATCCTGGCGGACGAGCATGGCGGGTCCGAGCCCTTCGCGGTGCTCGAGTACGCGCTCGACGACAGTGCGACCGACGACGTGCTGCTCGTGAACCTCGGCTCGGACGGAAGCGTGCAGTCCGTGATGAGCGCTGACTGACCCGGCGCTCACCCCGCGGATCACACGGCCTGGGCGAACCCGACGTCGGCGCCCTCGGCGATGTGCGCGAGGTGCGGCGGGATCTCCCGCCCCTTCGAGACCATGGACTGCGCCCAGAGGCGTCCGGCACGATACGAGGAGCGCACCAGCGGTCCGGCGAGCACCCCGAGGAAGCCGATACGCTCCGCCTCCTCCTTGAACTCGACGAACTCGGCCGGCTTCACCCAGCGGGCGACGGGGAGGTGCCGCGGCGACGGCCGCAGGTACTGCGTGATGGTGATGATGTCGCAGCCGGCGTCGTGAAGATCCTGCAGGGCCTGCACGACCTCCTCCGGCTCCTCGCCCATGCCCAGGATCAG
This sequence comes from Microbacterium sp. NPDC055502, assembly GCF_053643635.1. Taxonomy (NCBI): domain Bacteria; kingdom Bacillati; phylum Actinomycetota; class Actinomycetes; order Micrococcales; family Microbacteriaceae; genus Microbacterium; species Microbacterium sp. NPDC055502. The sequence goes on from NZ_JBSHKJ010000002.1 coordinate 449,426, forward strand.
GTTCGACTTGGTGATGAGTCCCGCGTCGCGCGCCTGGGTCAGCACTCCCAGCGAGCGCTCGTAGCGGAAGGCCGGCCGGATGCGCTTGAAGATGCGCGGGACGGTCTCGACGTTGTGGGCGAACACCTCGGGCCGGGACTCGAACACGACACCGAGCTGATCCGGGTCGCCGTTGAAGTCGGTGGCGAGCAGTTCGACGCCGGTGTTCGGGTTGAGGCGATGGATCTGGCGGACGGTCTCTGCGTTGAGCCAGGCACCGCCGTCGGGAAGGTCGTCGCGGGCGACGCACGTGACGGTGGCGTAGCGGAGGTTCATGCGCACGACGCTCTCGGCGACGCGGCGTGGCTCGTCGGTGTCGTAGTCCGCGGGCTTGCCGGTGTCGATCTGACAGAAGTCGCAGCGCCGAGTGCACTGGGATCCGCCGATCAGGAAGGTCGCCTCGCGGTCCTCCCAGCACTCGAAGATGTTGGGACAGCCCGCTTCCTGGCACACGGTGTGGAGGTCTTCGCTCTTCACGAGCGAGTGGAGGGCGGTGTACTCCGGACCCATCTTGGCCTTGGTGCGGATCCACTCGGGCTTGCGCTCGATGGGGGTCTCGGCGTTGCGGATCTCGAGTCGGAGGAGCTTCCGGCCCTCGGGGGCGGCGGTCATGCGGGGACTCCCGTCCGTGCGATGTCGGTGTATTCGGCGAGGAAGGCGGCGCGGACGGCGTCCACGAGGTCGCGGGGTCCGACGACGGCCCCGGAGACCTCGCTGACCGTGGTCACACCGGCGTCGGTGATGCCGCACGGGATGATGTCGCGGAACGGTGCGAGCGAGTTGGCGCAGTTGATGGCGAAGCCGTGCATGGTCACGCCCTGCTGCACGCGCACCCCGATGGCGGCGACCTTGTCCTCGGAGAGGGGGCGGCGAACCCACACCCCGCTGCGACCGGGCACCTGGTAGCCGTCGACGCCGAACGGTCGCAGGACGTCGATCAGCAGATGCTCGAGCCGGCGCACGTGCGCGACGACATCCATGGGCTCAGGGAGGCGGACGATCGGGTAACCGACCAGCTGCCCCGGGCCGTGCCAGGTGATCTTGCCGCCGCGGTCGACGTCGACCACGGGGGTGCCGTCCTGCGGTCGCTCGTGCGGCTCGGTGCGCTTGCCCGCCGTGTAGACGGCCTCGTGTTCGAGCAGGATCAGCGTGTCCGGACGCGCGCCGGAGAGCACATCGGCGTGCACGCGGCGCTGCAGGTCCCAGCCGTCGAGGTACGGCACGGGGGTCGGGGAGAACCCGGGGGTGAGGATGTCGAGCATGAAGTCTCGCCTCCGAAATAGTTGGATTGCGTCTAAGAATACGCCCTGTTGTGACGCCCGAGCGCGACTCGCCGCGCGCGGTAGCGTGAGGGTATGAACTCCACCGGCCGCGCTGGCCGCCCCAAGGCGTCGTCGCGCGAGACGCTCGCGGAGGCGGCGTGCGAGCTGTTCCTGGAGCGCGGGTACGACGCCACGTCGGTCGCCGACATCACGCAGCGCGCCGGGGTGAGCCGCTCCAGCTTCTTCAACTACTTCACCTCCAAGAGCGACGTGCTGTGGTCCGCCGTGGACGAGCGCATCGAGGAGGCCGTCAAACGCCTGCAGGGCCTCGGGCGCGAGGCGGACGGCGACGCCGTGCGCGGGATCCTGCGGGGCATCGTGCGGGACTTCGCGCCGGACCCGCTCGCGCTCGCTCTGCGCAACGCCGGCGCGATGGGACTGCAGGATGAACTCGTCCGCGACACCGGGGTGCGCCTGGCGCGGCTGTCGGAGGCGATCGCCACCGCGGCCCGTGGCTCCGGCGTCGACGCGATCAGGGCGGACATCCTCGGCGCAGCCCTCGCGGCCGCCGTGTTCTCCGCGTTGCGCGTGTGGGCCGAGCAGGGCGCGGGGCTCGGAACCCCGCAGGCCGTGCTCGACGACGCCCTCGGCGCGATCCACGACCTCCCGTGGTCCGGCTGAGCGAGTCGTCGGCGCTCGCGTAGAATCGGGAGCACCATGGCTACCTTTGGAACGCTCTCCGACCGTCTCACCGAGACCTTCCGCAACCTCCGCACGAAGGGGAAGCTCACCGCCGCCGACGTCGACGGCACCGTGCGCGAGATCCGTCGCGCGCTGCTCGACGCGGACGTCGCTCTTGCGGTCGTCAAGGACTTCACGGCGAAGGTGCGCGAGCGCGCGCTCGGCGACGAGGTCAACAAGGCGCTGAACCCCGCCCAGCAGGTCGTGCAGATCGTGAACGAGGAGCTCGTGCAGATCCTCGGCGGGGAACAGCGTCGTCTGCAGTTCGCCAAGACGGCGCCGACCGTCATCATGCTCGCCGGGCTCCAGGGCTCCGGAAAGACGACGTTCGCCGGCAAGCTCGCGAAGCAGCTGGAGGGGGAGGGGCACACCCCGCTCCTGGTCGCCGCCGACCTGCAGCGTCCGAATGCCGTCAACCAGCTGCAGGTCGTCGCGGAGCAGGCCGGTGCGACCGTGTACGCACCCGAGCCGGGCAACGGCGTCGGCGATCCGGTCAAGGTGTCGCGCGACGGCGTGGAGCACGCCCGTCGCCAGCAGCATGACGTGGTGATCATCGACACCGCCGGACGCCTCGGTGTCGACGCCGAGCTGATGAAGCAGGCCGCCGACATCCGCAAGGCGGTCGACCCGGACGAGGTGCTGTTCGTCATCGACGCGATGATCGGTCAGGATGCGGTCAACACGGCGAAGGCCTTCCAGGAGGGCGTCGACTTCACCGGCGTCGTCCTGTCGAAGCTCGACGGTGACGCCCGCGGTGGTGCGGCGCTCTCGGTCGCCTCCGTCACCGGCCGGCCGATCATCTTCGCCTCGACCGGTGAGCGCCTCGAAGACCTCGAGCCGTTCCACCCCGACCGCATGGCGAGCCGCATCCTCGACCTCGGCGACATCCTGACCCTGATCGAGCAGGCGCAGCAGGCGTTCGACGAGGAAGAGGCGCTGAAGGTCGCCGAGAAGCTCGCCAACGAGGCCTTCACGCTGGAGGACTTCCTCGAGCAGCTGCAGCAGATGAAGAAGATGGGCTCGATGAAGAAGATGCTCGGCATGCTGCCGGGCATGGGCCAGATGAAGCAGCAGCTGGAGGACTTCGACGAGCGGGAGATCGATCGCACCGAGGCGATCATCCGCTCGATGACGCCGGGGGAGCGGCGTAACCCCAAGATCTTGAACGGGTCGCGTCGTCTGCGCATCGCCCGGGGCTCCGGCATGACCGTGACCGACGTGAACCAGCTGGTGCAGCGTTTCGACCAGGCGGCGAAGATGATGAAGACGGTCGCGCGCGGTGGCACGCCGAACATCCCCGGCATGGGTCCCGTGCCCGGCATGGGCAAGCCGGGAGCATCGTCCAAGCGCGGCAAGAAGGGCAAGGGGTCTCAGGGACGCTCGCGCTCGGGTAACCCCGCCAAGCGGGCGGCCGAGAACGCTGGCCTGGCAGCATCCGCCTCCGCGAACGGCTCGGGCTTCGGTCTCGGCGGAGCTCCTGCGCCCACCGAGGCGGATCTCGCCGAGATCCAGAAGCTCTTCGGCAAGAGCTGATCCTCAGGCGCGTGCCGCCGGCACCGGTGGCTCCTCGCCGATCGTCGGCGTCGTCGGTGTTCGCCGTGGCCGCGCCGTCAGCTGTCCCACCACGAGCGCACCCAGAGCGAGGGCCAGTCCGACGCCCTGAACCGCGGTGAAGCTCTCCCCGAGGACGATGACGCCCAGCAGGGCGGCCACGAGCGGCGAGAGCAGGGCGAGCAGGCCGGGCGCGATCACCGGCAACTGCTGGATGCCCCGGAACCAGAGGGTGTAGGCGACGATGCCCCCGACCGTACCCAGCCAGAGGTAGCCGAGCGCTGCGGCCCCGTCGATGGACGACGGCACGCCCTCCACGGCGAGGGTCACGGGAAGCAGGAGCAGACCACCCGCGGTGAGCTGCCATCCGGCGTAGACCACGGGGCCGATGTCCCGCGGACGGCCCCAGCGCTTGGTGAGGATCATGCCGAGGCCCGTCGCGGTGACGCCGCCGAGCGCCGCGAGCACGCCCCAGAGGTCGAGCTGCGCCGCCGGACCGAGGACGACCAGTGCGACACCGCCCGCTCCGGTCACGGCGGCCGCGGCGGACACCGCCCTGATCCGCTCCTGGAGCACCAGGGCACCCAGCACCAGCACGATGAGCGGCTGCGCCCCTGCGACTGCGGCGGCGACCCCGCCGGGCAGCCGCTCGGCGGCGAGGAAGAGCAACGGGAAGAACGCGCCGATGTTGAGCGCGCCCAGCACGAGCATCTTCGGCCACCACGTGCCGCGCGGCAGGCGACGAGCGAGAAGCACGGCCACGAGACCCGCCGGGAGCGAGCGGAGCAGCCCCGCGAACAGCGGGTGGCCAGGAGGGAGGAGCTCGGTCGTGACGAGGTAGGTCGTGCCCCACGACAGCGGGGCCAGAGCGGTCAGCAGCACGATGCGCCATCTGTTCATGGCTCCAGCGTGGGGGCTTCCCGCGCATGAGTCCAACGCGGGCTTGTCATCCTATCCATGAGGCGCGATCATGATCGGATGGATCTGCAGCAACTGCGGTACGTGGTCGCGGTCGCGGCGACCGGGAGCTTCACCCGCGCGGCGGAGCAGTGCTTCGTGACGCAGTCGGCGCTGAGCCACCAGATGGCGGCGCTCGAGCGCGAGCTCGGCCATCGGCTGTTCGCGCGATCGAGCCGCAGTGTGCGCCTCACGGAGGCGGGCGAGGCGTTCCTCGAGCATGCACGGGTCGCCGTCCGCGCCGCCGAGCAGGCGAAGGACGCCGTCGCTGCGGTTGCCGGCGAGGTGACCGGAACGCTCCGCCTCGGCGCGATCCCCACCGTGACAGCGATCTCGGTGCCGGAGCTTCTGCGCGCGTTCCGGGAGGCGTATCCCGCGGCACGGGTGGAGCTGCGCGGTGGCAACAGCGACGAGCTCATCGCCGCGCTCCGCCGCGACGACCTCGACATCGCGCTGCTGGGCTTGCGCGGCGACCTGGAACCCGCGGGGGTCGCGTCTCGCGCGGTACAGCATCAGCGACTGGTCGCGGTGCTGCCGCATGACCACGGGCTCGCGACGCGGCGGCGGCTCCGGCTCGCCGATCTCGCCGGGTGCGCCTTCGCGGACTTCCCCGCCGGGACATCGGGTCGGGCGCAGAGTGACGCCGCCTTCACCGCCGCAGGACTCGAGCGGGACGTGGCCTTCGAGGTCGACACCGCTCCGCTGCTTCTCGGACTCGTGAGGGCGGGGCTCGCCGTGACCCTTCTGGCCCCGGGGGTGGTCGACGGCGCAGAAGGTGTGGTCGCGGTGGCGGTGAGCGACGGGCCCGAGCGGACGGAATACGTCGCGTGGGATGCCGTGGCTCCGAGGGGCGTGGCGCGGGCGCTGCTGGCCGTCCTGGACGGGATGCGGAACCAGGAATCGGAGCGCGGGTGAAACGAGAAGCGGGCCCGGGGGAGACCCCGGACCCGCTTCATCCTTCCTCGGACTACTTCACGTCCTCGTCGACCCAGTCCATCGACTTGGTGACGGCCTTGCGCCACAGCCGCAGCTGGCGCTCGCGCTCGGCGTCGTCCATCGTCGGCTCCCAGCGCTTGTCCTCCTGCCAGTTGGCGGAGAGGTCGTCCAGCCCGTTCCAGAAGCCGACGGCGAGACCGGCGGCGTAGGCGGCACCGAGCGCGGTGGTCTCGGCGACGACCGGGCGCACGACCGGGACCCCGAGCACGTCGGCCTGGAACTGCATGAGCGCGTCGTTGGCCACCATGCCGCCGTCGACCTTGAGCTCGCTCAGGTCCACGCCCGCATCCGCGTTGACGGCATCGAGCACGTCGCGGGTCTGGAACGCGACGGCTTCGAGCGCTGCGCGCGCGATGTGGTTCTTGTTCGCGTAGCGGGTGAGACCCACGATCGCGCCGCGGGCGTCCGGACGCCAGTACGGCGCGAACAGACCGGAGAACGCGGGGACGATGTACACGCCGCCGTTGTCCTCGACCTGCTCCGCCAGCTTCTCGACCTCGGGCGCCGAGGAGATGATCCCCAGCTGGTCGCGGAGCCACTGGATCAGCGAGCCCGTCACGGCGATCGACCCTTCGAGCGCGTAGTGCGTCGGCTGGTCCCCGAGCTTGTACCCGACGGTCGTGAGCAGCCCGTTCTTCGAGTGGACGACTTCCTCGCCCGTGTTGAAGATCAGGAAGCAGCCCGTCCCGTAGGTGTTCTTGCTCTCGCCCTTCTGGAACGCCGCCTGACCGAAGGTCGCCGCCTGCTGGTCGCCGAGGATCCCGGCGATCGGCGTCTCGCGCAGCAGCGACGAGCTCTCGGCGGTGCCGTAGACCTCGGAGGAGGAGCGGATCTCCGGCATCATCGACCGCGGCACGCCGAACACCTCGAGGATGTCGTCGCGCCACTCGAGCGTCTCCAGATCCATGAACAGCGTGCGCGAGGCGTTGGTGACGTCGGTGGCGTGCACGCCGCCGTCCACACCGCCGGTCAGGTTCCAGAGCACCCAGCAGTCGGTCGTGCCGAACAGCAGGTCGCCCGCCTCGGCCTTCTCGCGCGCACCCTCGACGTTCTCCAGGATCCACGCGATCTTGGTGCCGGAGAAGTAGGTCGCCAGCGGCAGGCCGACGACCGGCTTGAAGCGCTCGACGCCACCGTCGGCTGCGAGACGGTCGACGATCTCCTGCGTGCGGGTGTCCTGCCACACGATCGCGTTGTACACCGGCTTGCCCGTGGTCTTGTCCCAGACCACCGCGGTCTCGCGCTGGTTGGTGATGCCGACCGCGGCGATGTCGTGCCGGGTCAGGTCGGCACGGCCGAGCGCCAGTCCGATGACCTCCTGCACGTTGCGCCAGATCTCCGCCGCGTCGTGCTCGACCCAGCCAGCCTTCGGGAGGATCTGCTCGTGCTCCTTCTGGCCGGTGGCGACGATGCTGCCCTTCTTGTCGAAGATGATCGCGCGGCTCGACGTCGTGCCCTGGTCGATCGCGATGATGTAGTCAGCCATGTGTTCTCCTTTGAATTCGCTTGCGGGTAGGGATCAGCCGGCGAGGCCGAGCAGAACGGGTGCCGCGAGGGCGGCGATGACACCACCGATGAGCGGGCCGACGACCGGGACCCACGAGTAGGACCAGTCGCTCGCGCCCTTGCCCTTGATCGGGAGGATGGCGTGAGCGATGCGCGGGCCGAGGTCACGGGCGGGGTTGATGGCGTAGCCGGTCGGGCCACCGAGGGAGGCGCCGATCGCGACCACGAGCAGGGCGACCGGAAGCGCCGTGAGCGGGCCGAGGCCACCGGGGGTGCCGATCTCGATGTCGCCGTAGTCGGCGAACGCGAAGATCACGAACACCAGCACGAACGTACCGATGATCTCGGTGACGAGGTTCCAGCCGTAGGAGCGGATGGCCGGGCCGGTCGAGAACACGCCGAGCTTGTTGGCCGCTTCGGGCTCCTCGTCGAAGTGCTGCTTGTAGGCGAGCCACACGACGATCGCACCGAGGATCGCACCGAGCAGTTCCGCCCCGGTCGCGGTCAGGAACATCGCGAAGTCGATCTTGCCGGCGACGAGCAGGCCGATGCCGACGGCGGGGTTCAGGATGGCGCCCGAGTAGGCCGAGACGAGGACACCGGCGAACACCGCGAGACCCCACCCCCAGTTGACCATCAGGAAGCCGCCACCGAAGCCCTTGTTCTTCGCCAGGGCGACGTTCGCGACGACACCGCAGCCGAGCAGCACCAGCATCGCCGTGCCGACGAGCTCGGACAGGAAGTAAAGACCGAGATTGACGTCAGTCATGTCTTCATTGACCTTTCTTACGGGTCGGGGCCCCTCTGCCCCGACCCCCTATGGGGGTAGCACCGCGAGGAGGGCGGTGGTCGGACTTCCGTCAGCCGCGGGCGCGGGACGGAAGGTGGAGTCCGTGTCGTTCGTTGAGGAGGAGGCGGGTCTGCTCGACTTCGGCATCGTGCCGCTCGCGGTCCCAGCCGAGGAGGGGAGCGAGCGCCTCAGCGATCTCGTCGAGCACCTCGGCGTTGGCGCCGCCCGTGAAGGCGATGCTGGTGCGGCGCAGGATCACGTCCTCCAGCCGTGCGACCATCTCGTTCTGCACCATCCATTCGAGCTCCCGTGTGGAGAGGTCGCCGCCGGCGAGGGGCGCGTCCGGTCCCTGCTCGACGTGCGCCCAGACCTCGGCCGCCCGCGTGCCGTAACGGGCCAGCAGCTGCTCGGCACGTGCTCCGGCGCCCGGCAGGTTCTCCTGGATCCAGATGCGCTTGGCCTTCTCGGTGCGCGGGAACTCGCGTCCGCCGCCGATGGCACGACCCGCGGTCGACACCGTGCGCGTGCGACCCAGGAGGTCGAGCACCTGGTTGGACAGCGATTCGCCGAGCGCGCGGAACGTGGTCCACTTGCCACCGACCAGGCTCACCAGCGGGACGGCGCCCTGGCGGTCGACCTCGACCCGGTAGTCGCGCGAGACGAACCCGGGGGCCGTGTCCTCGTGGCGGGGGAGCGGGCGGATGCCGGAGAAGTTGTAGACGATCTGCTCGCGGGTCACCGAGATCGTCGGGAACACGTGGTGGATGAGGTCGAAGAAGTAGTCGATCTCCTCCTCGGTGCACACCGGGACCTCGCGCGGGTCGGCGTCGATGTCCGTGGTGCCGACGAGCACGCGGCCCTTCAGCGGATAGATCAGCACGATGCGGCCGTCGGAGTGCTCGAAGAAGATCTCGCGGCCGCGGGTGGCGTCCAGCAGCTCCGGGTGGTCCAGCACGATGTGCGAGCCCTTGGTGCCGCCCATGAGACGGCTCTGGAGGCCGAGCTCCTCGTTGGTGAGGTCGGTCCAGGGGCCGGACGCGTTGACGATCACGTCGGCGGACACGACGAACTCGGTGCCGCTCTCGCGGTCGCGCAGCAGCACGCTGTCGCCGTCGCGACCGACCGCCTCGACGTAGTTGAGAGCCACGGCGCCGGGGTGCGCGGCGCGCCCGTCCTGCAGCACGTCGAGGGCGAGCCGCTCCGGGTCGTGCATCGAGGCGTCGTAGTACGTCGCGGTGTACTTGATGTCCGGGTCGAGCGACGGCAGTTCAGCGAGCGACTTCTTACGTCCGAGGAAGCGGTGGCGCGGCACGGTGCCGCCGTCGCGCGAGAAGGTGTCGTAGATCGTGAGGCCGACCTTGATCAGGAACGCTCCGCGCTCCTTCGGCTTGCCGCTCTTGTGGGTGAGGAAGCGGAGCGGCGCGGAGAGGATGCCCGAGAACGTCGAGTAGATCGGGATCGTGGTCTGCAGCGGCTTGACGTAGTGCGGCGCGATCTTGAGCAGACCGTTGCGCTCCTCCACCGACTCGCGGACGAGGCGGAACTCGCCGTTCTCCAGGTAGCGGATGCCCCCGTGGATCATGTGGCTGGAGGCGGCGGAGGCCCCGGACGCGAAGTCGCCGCGCTCGACCAGGAGGACATCGACCCCCTGCAACGCCAGGTCGCGGAACGTGGAGATGCCGTTGATGCCACCGCCGATGACGAGGACGGTGGTGCGTCCGGACTCGCGGACAGCGCGGACGTCCGCGCGCTCGGGGGACGCGTGTGTGGAATCGATCATCGTCGACCCTCTCTTCCTTGCTTGCCACCAGCATCGACCCGTCTGACGTGGGCGCGCAAGTCCGCTGCACATATGTGCAAGGATCGAAGGACAGGAGGAAGTCATGGCAGGTTCCGGCGCGCAATCCCGCGACAGCAAGCTGATCGCGGCGCTCACCGCCGCTCAGCTCTACTACATGCAGGACAAGACCATGGAGGTCATCGCCACGGAGCTCGGCACGTCGCGGTCCTCGGTCTCACGGCTGCTGAGCTTCGCGCGGGAGAGCGGACTCGTCGACATCCGCATCAACTCACCGCTCGAACGGCTCGGCATGCTCGAACAGCGCATCCGCGATCGCCACCGCGTCGTCGCACACGTGGTGCCGATGGCCGAGATCGTGAGCGAGGTGGAGCGGCTGGAGCGCGTCGCCCTGACGGCGGGACGACTCCTGTCTCAGTTCGTCGACTCCAACATGATCGTGGGCGTGGCGTGGGGATCGACCATCAGTGCCGTCAGCCGTGGTCTCACGCAGAAGGAGACGCACAACACCACGTTCGTGCAGCTCAACGGCGCCGGCAACACGCAGACCAGCGGTGTGGAGTACTCCAGCGACATCCTGCAGCGCTTCGGCAGTGCGTTCGGCGCGCAGGTGCAGCAGTTCCCGGTCCCGGCGTTCTTCGACGACCCCGCGACGCGAGAGGCGATGTGGCGGGAGCGCAGCACACGGCGGGTGCTCGACCTCCAGGCGAAGATGGACATCGCGGTGTTCAGCCTCGGCTCGCCAGCGGCAGAGGTCCCCAGTCGCGTCTACGTCGGCGGGTATCTGGGGCGTGAGGACTACCGGAGCCTCCGCGAGGATCACGCGATCGGCGACGTCGCGACCGTGTTCTTCCGCGCGGACGGCTCGTGGCGCGACATCCGCGTCAACGCCAGGGCGACCGGGCCGGGCCTCGACCGCCTGCGGCGCGTGCCCCGGCGGGTGTGCGTCGTGTCCGGGGTGCCGAAGCTCGCGAGCCTGCGGGCGGCGATCGCCGCGGAGCTCATCACCGACGTCGTGCTCGACGAGGGCCTCGCGCGCCGGCTCATCGAGGACTGAACCGCCGACGGGGCGTCACTCGCCGTCGATCGACGACTCCGGCCCCGAGCGGAACTCGCGGATCAGGTGCTGCACGACCGCGGCGAGGTCGCCGTCCGTCGCGTCGGCGACGGCCAACTGACGCGCATAGCTCGCGCCTCCCTCGAGGATGCCGCCGATGCTCGCGAACTCCCGCCCGCAGCCGAGCTCGACCGCGACCGGGGCGAGCTCTTCGATCTTCTCCGCCAGATGATCTCCTACGAGACGCTGCGTTCCGATCGCGTCGACGATCACGCGAGCGTCGAGGCCGTAGCGGGCGGCGCGCCACTTGTTCTCCCGGTGGTACCAGGCGGGAAGCTCCGGAAGCGCCGCGCCCTCGTCCAGCAGCCGCGAGAAGTGCTCGACCAGCACCTGCACGAGAGCCGCGACGGCGGCCATCTCGGACAGCGTGGACAGCCCGTCGCACGCCCTCACCTCGATTGTGCCCCAGCGCGGTGCGGGGCGGATGTCCCAGCGCACCTCGGTCGCGTCGGCCATGACGCCCGTGCGGACCATGTCGTCGAGGTACCGCTCGAACTGTGCCCAGTCGCGCAGCGGCCAGGGGAGCCCAGCGGTCGGAAGCTGCTGGAACACCAGGGCGCGGTTGGAGGCGTATCCCGTGCGCTCCCCGGCCCAGAACGGGCTCGACGCCGACAGAGCCTGGAGGTGGGGGAGGTAGGCGGACAGGGCGTTGATGATCGGGAACACCTTGCGCTGGTCCTCCACGCCCACGTGCACGTGGATGCCCCAGATCATCATGTTGCGTCCCCACCACTGGGTGCGCTCGATGAGGGTGTGATACCGGGTCTTGTCCGTCACCTGCTGATCGAACCATTGCGCGAACGGGTGGCTGCCGGCGGAGAGGAGCTCGATCCCCGCCGGGTCGGTGGAGGCCCGGACCGCGGAGATGGCGTTGGCGATGTCGTCGACCGCGTGGGCCACCGAGTCGCCGATGCCGCTCGTGACCTCGATCGTGTTCGTGAGGAGCTCCCCGGTCACGGTGTGGCGTTCGTCCTCGCTCTCCGCTTCCAGCGCGGCGAGGAGCTCGGGCGCGCGGCCGACCAGATCGCCGGTCGCGGGATCGGCGAGCATGATCTCCCATTCGAGACCGACGGTGGAGCGGGCCGAAGCGGCGAAGTCGAGCTGCACGACCACAGTCTGACACGGCGTCGCCGACACGCGGCCACGCCGTGTCGCCGCGTTTCGCGCGGGGCCGGTGCATCTGGCAGAATAGAGGGTCGGACGACGTGCTCGACCCTCTATCCAGCATTCGTCCTCCCTATTGAGCTTCCGCCGGGTGTGCACCCCACTCTCCAGGCGATCGGTTCGTTTCCTTCCACACCATTCAGGAGAATCGTGTCTGTCAAGATTCGTCTCAAGCGCCTGGGCAAGATCCGCGCGCCTTACTACCGCATCGTCGTCGCCGACTCGCGCACCAAGCGCGACGGTCGTGTGATCGAGGAGATCGGCAAGTACCACCCCACCGAGGAGCCCTCCTTCATCGAGGTCGACTCCGAGCGTGCGCAGTACTGGCTGTCCGTCGGCGCTCAGCCGACCGAGCAGGTCACCGCCATCCTCAAGATCACGGGCGACTGGGGCATCTTCAAGGGCGACAAGGACGCGAAGTCCACGCTCAAGGTCGCCGAGGAGAAGACGGCGTTCGAGGCCGACTCCTCGAAGAAGTCGGTCATCAAGCCGAAGGCGGAGAAGAAGGAGGCTCCCGCTGAGGAGGCTCCCGCCGCTGACGCCGACGCGGAGGCCGCCGAGGCTCCCGCCGCCGACGCCGAGTAATCCATCGTGCTTGCCGCCGCGCTCGAGCACATCGTCAAGGGGATCGTCGATCACCCGGAGGATGTGCGCATCACCGAATCCACCTCGCCGCGAGGCGACCTCCTCGAGGTGCGTGTGCACCCCGACGACCGTGGACGCGTGATCGGGCGCGGCGGCCGCACGGCCAAAGCCCTGCGCACTCTCGTCAGCGCTCTCGCGGACGGGCGTCGCGTTCGTGTCGACGTCGCGGACGACTGACGTGGTGGCGAAGGACCGCAGCCAGGGCAGGAACCAGCTTCGCGTCGGACGGCTCGTCAAGGCGCACGGGCTGAAGGGCGCCCTGAAGCTGGAGCTGTACACCGACAACCCCGAGGGCCGATTCACCCCGGGGGCCGTGTTCACGTTGCAGGTGCCCGAGGCATCTCCGTGGCACGGCAAGGAGATCACCGTCCGCGAGTACCGCGTGATGAACGGGAACCCGGTCGTGTTCTTCGACGACGTCGACGACCGCACGGCCGCCGAGAGCCTCGTGCGCGCGATCCTCTGGATCGATCAGGACGAGGACGAGGTCGAGGAGAACGCCTGGTTCGACCACCAGCTGGTCGGACTCGACGTCGTCCGCGACGAGACCGTGGTCGGTCGCGTCGTCCGCGTCGATCACTTCCCCGCCCAGGACCTCCTCATCGTGAAGGCGGGCGAGCAGGAGATCATGGTGCCGTTCGTCGAGGCGATCGTGCCGACCGTCGATGTCGCGGGCGGCCGCGTCATCGTGACGCCGCCGTCCGGTCTGTTCGAGGAACTCCCCGACTCGGAGGATGCCCAGGCGGACGAGTCGACGGAGGCGGACGACGCTTCCGAATCGCGCTGATACGGTTCCCCCGTGCGCATCGATGTCGTCTCCATCTTCCCGTCGTACTTCGACGGCCTGACGCTGTCGCTGCTCGGAAAGGCGCGGCACACCGGTCTGCTCGATCTGCGCGTCCACGACCTCCGCGACTGGACGCACGACCGCCATCGCACGGTCGACGACACCCCGTACGGCGGGGGAGCGGGCATGGTCATGAAGCCGGAGCCGTGGGGGCTCGCCCTCGATGAGATCGCCGGTTCCGACGTGTCCGGCACCGAAGCTCCCACCTTCATCTTCCCGTCTCCGGCGGGGGAGGTCTTCACGCAGGCGACGGCGCGCGATCTCTCGACGCGGGGACATCTCCTGTTCGGTTGCGGCCGCTACGAGGGGATCGACGAGCGCGTCTTCGAGTACGCGTCCGGCCTGGGCGAGGTCCGGTTGATCAGCCTCGGCGACTACGTGCTGAACGGCGGCGAGGTCGCCGCGATGGCGATGATCGAGGCTGTCGGACGGCTCATCCCCGGTGTCGTCGGCAATCCGGAGAGCCTCGTCGAGGAGTCGCACGAGGACGGGCTGCTGGAGTACCCGTCGTACACGAAGCCCTCGGTCTGGCGCGAGCGTGCGGTGCCGGAGGTGCTGCTCAGCGGCAACCACGGGGCGATCGCGGCCTGGCGCCGCGAACAGCAGATCGAACGGACTCGGCGCCGTCGGCCGGACCTCCTTCCACCGGCCGAGGCCTGAACCGACCTCCGAACGCGTGTCGCGCACCTGTTAGCGTCGGAGCATAGTGGACAGGGCACTCGCGCAGTCGTTCGAGACGATCGGCGAGGAGTACGACCGTCATCGGCCGGGATTCCCCGTTGCAGCGGTCGAAGCCATCCTCCCCGCCGCGGTTCCTACGGTGCTCGACCTCGGCGCGGGGACGGGCAAGTTCACCGAGCTCCTGCTCGAGCGCGCGGATCGCGTGCTGGCCGTCGAGCCTTCCGCGCCGATGCGCGAGGTGCTTCGGTCCAAGCTGCCAACGGTCAGCGCTCTCGACGGTACGGCTGAGCGCATCCCCCTGGGCGACGGCGCCGTCGACGCGGTCTGCGTTGCGCAGGCCTTCCACTGGTTCGACCGGGACACGGCCGCGGCGGAGATCGCGCGGGTGCTGAGGCCGGCGGGTGTGCTGGGTCTGCTCTGGAATCGCGCGGATCCGACGTGCGCGTGGGACGTCGCTTGTCACCGCATCGCGCACCCGGCCGTGGGCGATGCCGATGCCACGACCGCGACCGCCGTGGAGCTGCCGGGCTTCGACTTCGTCGGGCACCACGAGATCCGCTGGACGGAACGGATCAGCCGTGCCGGCTACGTCGCCCGGTGGGCCACGGTCAGCAGCTATCTCGTCGCGAACGAGTCCGGGCGCCGCGCGATGCGTGATGCGATCGAGGCCGTGCTCGACGACAGCCCGGAGACAGCGGGCAGGGCGGCCTTCGACCTTCCGCATCTGACTGACGTCTTCCGCTACCGGCGCGCATGAGGATCTGGTCGTTGCATCCGATGTACCTCGACCGGCAGGGCCTCGTGGCGTGCTGGCGTGAGACCCTGCTCGCTCAGGCTGTGCTCGCCGGAACGACGAAGGGCTATCGCGAGCACCCCCAACTGGCGCGCTTCCGCGAGGCACCCGAGCCGTCGACGGCGGTGTCGGCCTATCTGCGCGGTCTTGCGGACGAGGCTGACGCGCGTGGCTACCGCTTCGATCGCTCGCGCATCCGTACCCTCGGCACCACTGTGCCGCCCCTCGAGGTCACCACCGGTCAACTCGACCTCGAGTGGCGCCATCTGCGTGCCAAGCTCGCCGCCCGAAGCCCGGACCGCCTGGCCCTGCATGCGCACACGCACCGTCCGGCGCCTCATCCGCTGTTCGTCGTGGTCGAGGGCCCCGTGGCGTCGTGGGAACGGGCGTGACGTCGCGGGTCAGTCGACGCCGAGGAAGGAACGGTCGGTGAGGATGATCGGCCCGTCATCCGTGATCGCGATGGTGTGCTCCGAATGCGCACCGCGGGAGCCGTCGACGCTGCGCAGCGTCCAGCCGTCGGGGTCGGTCACGAGCTCGTCGGTGGTCGCGAGGAACCACGGCTCGAGAGCCAGGACCAGGCCGGCGCGGAGCGGGAAGCCGCGGCCCGCTCTGCCGTCGTTCGCCACATGCGGGTCTCCGTGCATGGTGCGTCCGACGCCGTGCCCGCCGAAGTCGGTGTTGATGGAGTAGCCCTCGCCGTGGGCGACGTCGGCGATCGCAGCGGAGATGTCGCCGATGCGGTTGCCCACGACAGAGGTCTCGATCGCGGCCGTGAGAGCCCGCTCGGTGGTGTCGATCAGACGCAGGTCCTCGTCGCGCGGCGTGCCGACCACGAACGAGACGGCGGAGTCGGCCACCCATCCGTCGACGGAGACCGCGAAGTCGAGGGTGACCAGATCGCCGTCGCGCAGGGTGTAGTCGTGGGGGAGGCCGTGCAGGACCGCGTCGTTCACGGAGGTGCAGATGACCTTGCCGAAGGGGCTCGCCCCGAAGGACGGGTGGTAGTCGATGTAGCAGGACTCCGCGCCCGCTCTGCGGATCATGTCGTGGGCGCGACGGTCGATCGCCAGAAGGTTGGTGCCCACTTTCGTCTCGTCGCGCAGGGTCGCCAGGGTCTCGGCGACGAACCGGCCTGCCGCGCGCATCTCGTCGATCTCGGCAGGGGTGCGCAGTTCGATCATGGGTGTCCTCTCGTTTCCTCCATTCTCCCTGATCGGAGCGCCCAGGGGAGCCGCGCGCTCAGAGCGAACACGCTGACCCGACGAGGGGCGACCGACGTAGCATCGGAGCATGTGGTTGCGTCAGGCGTTCTTCCGGTGGCTCCTGCCGTCTGCCTTCGTGCTCCCGCTGTGGCTCCTCGTCGGCTGGGGCGTGTTCCAGGGCGGCTGGGCCATCCTGTGGGTGTTGCTCATCGCGATGCCGTCCGTCTTCATCGGGCAGCTCCTGCTCACACTGCTCACGCGTTCGCGGCCGTCGGTCCGCGCTGAGCGTGCCGTGTCCTGGTGGGATGTCGCCGGCTTCGCGCTGTGGCACGGCCTCACCATCGCGGTGGGGTTCTTCATCGACGGCGCGTTCGGCTGGTTGCTCGCGGCGGCGATCGTCGTCGGGATCGCGCTCGTCTGGCTGCAGCTGTGGCAGCTGTGGAACGAGGCCCGTGGCAGTGGGGCGCGCATCAGAGAGACCATCACGTGGTCCACGATCCCCGCCGCGGACGAGCCGACCGTGCGCGCGGAGCCCCATGAGATCATCGTCGTGCGCGAGAGTGATCCCCGGGACTGAGTGACCGTTTTGGTCGCATCTGCCATCCGTGGCAGAATGGATTCTTGTGCCGTGACCGGCTCTGCCTCAGGGGAGCCCGCGGACGCGTCAGCGCCGTTCAGCACACACCCGTTCTTGTTCCTTCCATCATCATGCATCCGACCTGTGGCGAGTGCAGAGAGAGACGATCATGCAGATCCTCGACGCCGTCGACGCGGCTTCGCTCCGTTCCGACATCCCCGAGTTCTTCCCCGGTGACACCGTCAAGGTGCACGTCAACATCACCGAGGGCAACCGCTCCCGTATCCAGGTCTTCCAGGGCGTCGTCATCGGCCGCCAGGGCGACAGCGTGCGCGAGACCTTCACGGTCCGCAAGATCAGCTTCCAGGTGGGCGTGGAGCGCACCTTCCCCGTGCACTCCCCGGTGATCGACCACATCGAGGTCGTCACGCGCGGTGACGTTCGTCGTGCGAAGCTCTACTACCTGCGCGAGCTGCGTGGCAAGAAGGCGAAGATCAAGGAGAAGCGCGACAACTGAGTCGCAGCTTCCTCACAGCACCCCGGGACACGATGTCCCGGGGTGCTTTGTCGTGCGCGGGGTGTGCGACCCTTGTTACTGCCGTGTGCCAACGGTGCTCCACTCGAGAAGGAACCAGATGACTGACTCTCCGTCCGCACGTCCGACGAGAAGGCGCCGCGGGTTCCTGGTCTTCCTCCGTGATGTGCTGGTGATCGTCCTGATCGCGGCGCTGGTGTCGTTCGTCATCAAGACGTTCGTCGTCCGCTCGTTCTACATCCCCTCGGCCTCGATGGAGCGGACGCTGCTCATCAACGACCGGATCCTCGTCGACGAGCTGACACCGCGCTGGACCGGCTACGAGCGGGGCGACGTGGTCGTGTTCAAGGACCCCGGGGGATGGCTCGACGGTCAAGTGCAGACACCGGCGCAGCCGCCTCTGATCCAGGCCGTGGATTGGGTGCTGAACTTCGTGGGTATCTCGGCGACGGACTCGCAGGACCATCTCGTCAAGCGCGTGATCGGGGTCGCGGGCGACCACGTGGTGTGCTGCAACGCGCTGGGGCAGATCACGATCAATGGTGCACCGATCGACGAGCTCGGATACCTTAACCTCCCGCAGGGCGACACCGCCGCCTCCAACGAGCCGTTCGACGTGGTCGTGCCTGAGGACTCGGTGTGGCTCCTGGGCGACAACCGCGATCGCTCGCGAGACGCGCGCGCCCACCAGGATCTCCCGAGCGGCGGCTTCGTGCCCGTCGGCAACATCGTCGGCAAGGCGTTCCTGACGACCTGGCCGCTCGATCGGTTCGGCACGATCGACGGGCATCACGAGATCTTCAACGGGGTACCGGAGTCGGAATGACCGTCGTCGCGCCCCGTCTGACGCTCGAGCGACGGCTCCTCGGCGAATGCGAGCTGATCATCGCGCTCGACGAGGTCGGTCGCGGTGCCCTCGCGGGGCCGGTCGCCGTGGGGGCCGCCGTGATGGACGCCAAGGGAGCGCGCCGGCGGGTTCCCGAGGGCCTGCGCGACTCGAAACTCGTCACGGAACGACGGCGCCCTGAGGTGGCTGCGCGCGCCGCGGCGTGGGTCCAGGCCTCCGCCGTCGGCTGGGCGACGGCGAGGGAGGTCGACGAGGTGGGGATCATGCGGGCGCTCGGTCTCGCCGCGTCGCGGGCCGTTCAGGCCGTGGTGGACCAGGGGGCCGCCCTCGAGAATGCGCTGGTGCTGCTCGATGGGAATCACGACTACGTGTCCCGCGTCCATCCCGTCCCCCTCCGTGTGCGGCCGGTGGTCAAGGCCGACCGCGACTGCGCCTCCGTGTCGGCCGCCTCCGTGATCGCCAAGGTCGCACGCGACGGGCACATGGCCGAGCTGCACGAGGGTCATAGCGGCTATCAGTGGGATCGGAACAAGGGCTACGCGAGCCCCGAGCATCGGGACGCCATCCGCGCTCTGGGCCTGTCACCGTTCCACCGGTCGTCCTGGGCGATCGCCGATGCCCCGACGCTCTTCTGAGGGCGCCCGCGGATACCGCTCCGTGCGGTCCGCCGCCATAGGATGGAGTCATCATGGATGAGGAAGCCTTCGACGACTACGACCGCGAGCTCGAGCTGGCGCTGTTCCGTGAGTACCGTGACGTCGTCTCGCAGTTCCAGTACGTGGTCGAGACCGAGCGGCGCTTCTACCTCGCCAACGAGGTCAACGTCGTGCGACGCGACACCGAGCACGACTTCTACTTCGAGATCTCCATGAGCGATGTCTGGGTCTGGGACATCTATCGCGCGGACCGCTTCGTGAAGGCCGTGCGGGTCCTCACCTTCAAGGACGTCAACGTCGAGGAACTGCAGCGACGCGAGTTCGAGCTCCCGCAGGAGCTGTCCCTCGACGGCGAGTGACCTGACGCCGTCGGAGAGGTCCAGACGCGCCGGTCGGCTGCGACTCCCCTTCTGCACCGACCGCAGGAACGAGGGTCTTCTCCGCGGCCTCCCTCGCAAAGCCCGACAGCCCCACGGCGCAGGGCGGGAGTGCGGGATCCTCTCCGCATGGCAGCGAAAGACGAGCTCGGACGAGCGGGCGAACAACGTGCGGCGGAGTACCTCCGATACCGCGGGTACACCATCCTCGACCGGAACTGGCGGTGTGCGCAGGGCGAGATCGACATCGTCGCCCAGCGGGACGGATGGCTCGCGATCGTCGAGGTGAAGACACGGCGGAGCGCCGCATTCGGGCATCCGCTCGAGGCGATCGATGCACGGAAACGCCGTCGTCTCTGGCAGCTCGCGTACGCCTGGCGGGCCGCGCACGCGGATGCGGCGGCGGGCCTGGCGCTGCGGCTCGAGGCGATCGGGATCACCGGTCCGGACGCCGCGCAGGGCGTCGTCGACCATCTCGAGGACATCGCGTGACCACCGCGCGCACCTGGTCCGTCGCCCTCAACGGTGCTGTCGGACACCTCGTCGAGGTGGAGGCCGATCTGTCCAATCAGACGCCCGAGTTCCGCATCATCGGGCTTCCGGACAAGTCGCTCGGCGAGGCCGTACAGCGAGTCCACAACGCCTGTCAGAACTCCGGGCTGGATCTCCCACGGCGCCGTCTCACCGTCAACCTGTCGCCGGCCAGTCTCCCGAAGCACGGCTCGGCCTTCGACCTCGCCATCGCGATCGCCAGCCTCGCCACGGGCGGCACTCTGAACCAGCGAGCGGTCCGACGGACGGTACATCTCGGCGAACTCGGGCTCGACGGGAGGATCCGCCCGGTGCCCGGCGTCCTGCCGGCGGTCTTCGCCGCCGTGCGGGCGGGGTTCACCCAGGTCGTGGTGCCGCGCGGCAACGAGCCGGAGGCGCGGTTGGTTCCCGGTGTGGAAGTGCGGTCCGCGGCGTCGCTGGCCGAGGTCGCCGTCTGGCATGGCGCCGCCGTGGACGTGGACGACGTCGAGCCGGTCCTGCTTCCGGCCCCCGTCTCCCGGCGCGAGGACGAGCACGACCTCGCAGACGTCATCGGACAGGACGAGGCGGTCGAGGCCCTCATCGCAGCCGCCGCGGGCGGCCATCATCTGCTCCTCAGCGGTCCTCCTGGCGCGGGGAAGTCCATGCTCGCCGCACGTCTGCCGGGGATCCTGCCGCTGCTCGATGAGCGAGAGGCGCTGGAGGTCGCATCGATCCGGTCGCTGAGCGGCGAGTCCGTCACCGCTCTGGACCGTCGACCGCCGCTGGAGGCGCCCCACCATACGGCTTCCACCGTGGCGTTGATCGGCGGAGGATCGCGCTCTGCGAGGCCGGGAGCCGTGGCTCGTGCGCATCGCGGGGTGCTGTTCCTCGACGAGGCGGCGGAGTTCTCCCGCGTCGCGCTCGACGCGCTTCGCCAGCCGTTGGAATCGGGGGTGGTGGACGTGCACCGATCCGGCTTCACCGCGCGTTTCCCTGCCCGCTTCCAACTCCTGCTCGCCACGAACCCGTGTCCCTGCGGCAACTTCGGTGTGCGGAACGCGGAATGCGCCTGTCCGCCGAGCGCCGTCCGACGGTATGCCGCACGGATATCCGGCCCTTTGCGTGACCGAGTCGACATCGATCTCGGGCTCACCCGTGTTGCCGCGTCGAAAGCCATCTCCCACGAGCGTGCCCGGGTGACGACGGCGTTCGCGCGTGAGCGCGTGCAGGCAGCACGGGAGCGCGCGGCGCATCGCTGGCGTGGGACACCCTGGCAGAAGAACGCCGAGGTGCCGGGTCCCGTCCTCCGACGGGCCCCGTTCCATGTGGAGAAGACCGAGCGGATGATCCTCGATCGTGCCCTCGAGCGCGGTGCGCTCACGCTCCGCGGTTACGACCGTGTGCTCAGGGTTGCGTGGACGATGGCGGACCTCGCCGGCCGGGAGCGGCCCGGCGAAGAGGAGATCGGTCGCGCCTTGCACCTACGTCGAGGGGTGGCGGCATGATCGACGCTCTGCTCGCCGACGAGAGCACGTGCGCGGTCGCCCGTCGGATTCGAGGAGGCCAATCCGAAGGACTTGCGGACGTCGTCGCCCGCGCGGCCTGGAGCGTCATCGCCGAACCCGGAGATGCCGTCGCCGGAGTCTTGACGCAGGAGTTCGGAGCGGTTGGTGGGCTCCGCTACGCCTTCGACGCGAGTGCGCGCACGAAACCCGAAGTGCGCCGTGCCGGAGCTGTACGCGCGCTCGCTGAGGCACGGAGGCGCTGGGCACCCCGCGCGTCACCAGCAGCGGTGTGTCGTGCGTTCCGCGCGGCGGAATCGGTCGGGGCTCACCTCGTCGTGCCCGGTGACGCCTGCTGGCCGGTCCGTCTGTCCGATCTCGGCACACAGGCACCCGCGGCTCTCTGGGTGCGCGGGCGCTGCGAGCTCCTCGTTGCGCAGCCCCAGGTCGCCGTCGTCGGCGCGCGGGCTGCGACCGGGTACGGCGACCGCGTGGCGTCGGAGCTGGCGGGAGACCTGGCGACGACCGGCGCGGTGATCGTGTCGGGTGGTGCGTATGGCATCGACGGAGCGGCACACCGCGCGGCCCTCGGGGTGGGAGGGGAGACGGTCGCGGTGCTCGCCGGCGGCGTGGACCGTCTTTACCCCGCCGGTCATCACGACCTGTTGACGCGCATCGCGGAGCGCGGTGCCGTGGTGAGCGAGCCCCCGTGCGGGGCCGCTCCCACCAAGTGGCGGTTCCTCGCTCGAAACAGACTCATCGCGGCGCTGGGGCATGCGACGGTCGTCGTCGAGGCGGGGTGGCGAAGCGGCTCCCTGAACACCGCGGGCCATGCCGCGACTCTCGGACGGCCCCTCGGCGCGGTGCCGGGACCCGTGACGTCCGCATCATCGGCCGGGTGCCATCGGCTCCTGCGGGAGTACGACGCGACCTGCGTGACGTCGGCCGCGGAGGTCAGAGAGCTCATGGGGGAGTCGGTGGGGGCGCCTCCTGGCGTCTCCTCCCTCGGCCCCGATCGGAGTCGTGTCGAGGCAGCGATGAGCACGGCGGTCTCCCTGACGATCGCCGACATCGCGGAACGAGCGGGGGTCGAGGCAGGGCGGGCGCGCGCGATCCTCGGGCTTCTCGATCTGGAGGGCACCGTGCGCCGAGACGAGCGGGGGTGGCGCCGCCGCTGAGTTGCCCGTGTACCGCCGAACGTCGCGGTGCGGCGGGGCGCGACGAACTCGCCGACGATCCGGGCAAGCTGGAGATGTGGATTACGCAGTCGCGGTGGAGGCGTTCACCGACCACCTGGAGAAGGTGCGCCGGCTCTCGCCCGCGACCGTGCGCGCCTACCGTGCAGACCTGCGAGACCTCGGGTCCACGGTGGGCATCGGGCCGGTGGCGAGCGTGGACCTGGAAGATCTTCGGGAGTGGCTCTGGCACGCGACCCAGCGTGGCGACGCCCGCTCCACCCTGGCACGTCGCGCGGCCGCCGCACGATCCTTCTTCGCCTGGGCGCGCGAACGCGAGCTGATCGCGACCGACCCGAGCATCCGCCTCGTGGCCCCCAAACGAGCGAAGACGCTGCCGACCGTGGCGTCGAAGGATGCGATGACCCAGTTGCTCGACGCGCACCGCGCGGCCGCGAGCGACGGAGACCCGGTAGCACTGCGAGATCACGCGATCCTGGAGCTCCTATACGGGGCAGGCATCCGCGTCTCCGAGTTGTGCGGCCTCGACGTCGACGATGTCGACCTCGAGCGCGGGACCGTCCGCGTCCTCGGCAAGGGCGCGAAGGAGCGGGTCGTGCCCTTCGGGGCTCCGGCCGTCGTGGCCACAGGTGCGTACCTCACCCGTGCCAGGCCCACGCTGCTCGCCCGCGCCATGTCCCCCGGAACGGCAGTCTTCCTCGGAGCGCGAGGGGGACGCATGGGACCGCGAGCCGTGTACGCCCTGGTGGCCCGAGCGCTGGCGCCGGTCGTGGGGGCGGAGACGATCGGCCCGCATGCGCTGCGACACAGCGCGGCGACCCACCTCCTCGACGGAGGCGCGGATCTGCGTGCCGTGCAGGAGATCCTCGGCCACGCCAGCCTGGGCACGACCCAGATCTACACGCATGTCTCCGCGGAGCGCCTCACGGCGACCTATCGTCTCGCTCATCCCCGCGCCTGACGGCGCCCGAGCCGCTCACGTCCCGCACCCCTGTTGCAGCACCCCGGGGGCGCGACGGGCACGCGAGGAGGCTGCCGGTCGTCGGACTCGCCGGATCACTCGCGACAGCAGGGGAGGAGCACCGCGCGTCGCACCTCTCCGAACAGCGTCAGTGGATCGACGTACAGGCCTTGCAGCCGCACGCCGAGATGGACGGTGCCATCGGCCGCGTGTCCGCCCCGCGCGACCGTGCCGACCTGCTGTCCACGTGTCACACGTTCGCCCGGCGAGAGCGAAGAGTCCACCGGCTCGAACGTCGTGACCAGACCGCCGGCGTGAGTGATGGTCAGAAGAGGCCGATCGACGACGACACCCCGGAAGGCCACGACACCGTCCGCCGGAGCCATCACCGCGGCGCCGACGGGCGCAGCGATGTCCACACCGCGATGACCCGGGCCGTACGGCTGCGCCGGAGCACGGAAGCGGACCACGACGGAGCGCGCGCCCTCCACGGGCCAGTGCCAGTCGCCGGCGGGTTCGCGCGTGCGGTCGCGCGGCCTCCCGGTGCTCGAACCCTCCATCCGTACGCGCGACACCCCGAGGGAGAGACCGGTCGGCGCGCGATCAACCGCCGCGACGTTCGTCAGCTCCGGGCCCGAGCCCGCGACGGGAGCGGTCGTGGCCGCCGCGCCGCTCAGGGTGCCCGAGAGCACGGCTGCGACCAGCCCGAGAGTGAGGACGACCGATCGGTGTTCTGAGGTCATGCGGCGAGTCTGAGGGGGGCGGCAGACGCATGGCGGGCGGGCGAGTCGCTCGTTCGGCGGCCGGGAACAAGTCGCGCGAGCTCCAGGCTGTGCAGTGCGAGCGCCGCACCGTGATCCTGTATGCTGGACGAGCACCTCGATCTCGGGGTGACTACGCGTGCCCACAGCGATTCTCTCGTGGCATCCACTCCCGCAGGTCCTGCTTCCCGCAGGTGGGCGTGAGCCGGGCACCAGGGCGTCCGATCATCCGGTCGGCGTGAACAACCTCAACGGCGCCTTCGAGCGCCAGAACCAGGAGACGACCATGGCTGTGGTCACCATCCGCCAGCTGCTCGACAGCGGCGTGCACTTCGGACACCAGACCCGTCGGTGGAACCCGAAGGTGAAGCGCTTCATCCTCACGGAGCGCAGCGGCATCCACATCATCGACCTCCAGCAGTCGCTCGGCTACATCGACAAGGCGTACGACTTCGTCAAGGAGACCGTCGCGCACGGCGGCACCATCCTCTTCGTCGGCACCAAGAAGCAGGCGCAGGAGATCCTCGCGGAGCAGGCCACGCGCGTCGGCCAGCCGTTCGTGAACCAGCGCTGGCTGGGTGGACTCCTCACCAACTTCTCCACGATCGCGAAGCGTCTCGCCCGCATGAAGGAGCTCGAGGAGCTCGACTACGAGAACCCGGCCGCTTCGGGCTTCACCAAGAAGGAGCTGCTGCTCAAGAAGCGCGAGCTCGACAAGCTGCACAAGTCGCTCGGCGGCATCCGCAACCTCACCAAGACGCCGTCGGCCCTGTGGGTCGTCGACGCCAAGCGCGAGCACCTCGCGATCGACGAGGCCAAGAAGCTCGGCATCCCGGTGATCGGCATCCTCGACACCAACGCGGACCCGGACGACTTCCAGTACCCGATCCCCGGCAACGACGACGCGATCCGCTCCGTCTCGCTGCTGACCCGCATCATCGCTGACGCCGCGGCCGAGGGCCTGCAGCAGAAGCACAACCCCGAGTCGGGTGACGCCGAGCCGCTCGCCGAGTGGGAGAAGGAGCTGCTCGAGGCTCCGGTCGAGGAGTCGGCCGACGCCGCTGAGGTGGTCACCGCCGCCGATGAGGCCGCTGTCGTCGAGACGCCCGCTGCCGACGAGACCGCCGCCGACAAGGCCGGTGCCGAGGCGCACGACGAGGCGATCGCCGCCGCTTCCGGTGAGGAGACCGCTGAGGTCGCCGCCGCCGAGGCCGCAGACAACAAGTAATCCCTCGTTCACACCCACATCACGAAGCAAGGAGCCACCACACATGGCCAACTTCACCATCGCGGACCTCAAGGCGCTGCGCGAGCAGCTCGGCACCGGAATGGTCGACACCAAGAAGGCGCTCGAGGAGGCCGACGGCGACGTCGAGAAGGCCACCGAGATCCTGCGTCTCAAGGGTGCGAAGGGCAACGCCAAGCGCGCTGACCGTTCCACGAGCGAGGGCCTCGTCGTCGCTCGCGAGCAGGACGGCGCCGTGACCCTGATCGAGCTCGCCTGCGAGACCGACTTCGTCGCGAAGAACGACCGATTCATCGCGCTGGCCGACAAGGTCGCCGACGCCGCGGCCGCGGTCAAGGCGGACTCGGTCGAGGCCGCGCTGGCCGCCCAGGCCGGCGACAAGAGCGTCGAGCAGCTCATCTCGGAGGAGGCGGCGATCATCGGCGAGAAGGTCGAGCTGCGTCGCGTGCGCACGATCTCCGGCGACAAGGTCGAGGTCTACCTGCACCGCACCAGCAAGGACCTGCCGCCGCAGATCGGCGTCGTCGTCGCCTACTCGGGTGACGACGCCGAGACCGCGCGCAGCATCGCTCAGCACATCTCGTTCGCGAACCCGTCGTACCTGTCCCGCGAGGACGTGCCGGCGGACGCGGTCGAGAAGGAGCGTGAGATCGTCACCGAGATCTCCCGCAACGAGGGCAAGCCCGAGGCCGCCCTGCCGAAGATCGTCGAGGGCCGTGTCGCCGCGTTCATCAAGCAGGTCGCCCTGCTCGAGCAGGACTACGCGAAGGACAACAAGCTCTCCGTCGCCCAGGTGGCGAAGGACGCCGGTATCACCGTGACGGACTTCGCGCGCTTCAAGGTCGGCGCGTAACACCGTCGAAGGGGTTCGGATCGCATGATCCGAACCCCTTCTTCATGCCCACTAGGCACTATCTTGAATCGGGACGAGAGGACACCACCCATGACTGAACGCACCGGACGCCGCCGCGTCCTGCTCAAGCTCTCCGGAGAGGCCTTCGGAGCGGGGCAGTTGGGGGTGAACCCGGACGTCGTCAGCCAGATGGCGCGGGAGATCGCGGCGGCGGTGGATCGGGTCGAGGTCGCCGTGGTCGTCGGCGGTGGCAACTTCTTCCGCGGCGCCGAACTGAGTCAGCGCGGCATGGACCGCGGCCGCGCGGACTACATGGGCATGCTCGGCACCGTGATGAACGCTCTCGCGCTGCAGGACTTCCTCGAGCAGGCGGGGGCGGCGACCCGCGTCCAGTCGGCGATCGCGATGACGCAGGTCGCCGAGCCGTACATCCCGCGGCGGGCGGAGCGACACATGGAGAAGGGGCGCGTCGTGATCTTCGGCGCGGGTGCCGGACTGCCGTACTTCTCGACCGACACCGTCGCGGCGCAGCGCGCCCTGGAGATCGGTGCGCAGGAGGTGCTCGTCGCCAAGAACGGCGTCGATGCCATCTACACCGCCGACCCGAACAAGCACGCCGACGCCGAGCGCATCGAACGCGTGACGTACCGCGACGCGCTGCAGCAGGGCCTCAAGGTCGTCGACTCCACCGCCTTCAGCCTGTGCATGGACAACAACATGGACATGCGCGTCTTCGGGATGGAGCCGGCCGGGAACGTCACCCGCGCGCTTCTGGGCGAGACGATCGGCACGCTCGTCACCGCCTGACGGCCTGCGCGGTTCGAGCACGCCCGACCGATAGAATTTCTGAACACCCCGACGATAGGAGTCACCGTGATCGCGGATGTCCTCGCTGAAACCACTACCCGCATGTCTCGCGCCGTCGAGGCTGCCAAGGAGGACTTCTCCACGGTGCGCACGGGCCGCGCCAACCCCCAGCTCTTCCAGAAGGTGCTCGTGGACTACTACGGCACCCCGACGCCGCTCGCGCAGCTGGCCTCCCTGGCGAACCAGGAGGCGCGCACGCTCATCATCACCCCGTACGACAAGTCGGCGCTGAAGGCGATCGAGCAGGCCATCCGCGAGATGCCGAACCTCGGTGCGAACCCCACCAACGACGGCAACCTCGTGCGCGTCACGATGCCGGAGCTCACGGCTGAGCGTCGCAAGGAGTACGTCAAGCTCGTGAAGTCGAAGGCCGAGGACGCGAAGGTGCACGTGCGTGGCATCCGTCGCAAGGCGAAGGACGAGCTCGATGCGCTGAAGAGCGAGCTCGGTGAAGACGAGATCGCCCGCGGCGAGAAGGAGCTGGACGCGCTGACGCGTCAGCACGTCGATCTGATCGACGACGCGCTCAAGCGCAAAGAGGCCGAACTCCTCGAGGTGTAAGCCCGCATGACCGACGAAACGCGAGACGCCGAGGAGGGCAAGCCGCTCACGCGCCGCGATGCGCGTGACGATGGCGTGTCCGAGGCCGGCGCCCCGCTCGCCGATGCAGCGTTCCCGGGGTTCGACGTCGCCGCGGTGCCGCCCCGCCCGCCGCTTCCCGAGCCCGAGACGCCGGCCGGTCCGGCGCGACGCCTCGACACGGCCGATCACAACGCGATCCGCGAGCAGTGGCGCGCCGCCCGCGACGAGTTCGGCACGCACGTGTCGCACGCACGGGATCAGTTCGATCAGGCGAACGAGCGGATCAAGCAGCGGACGGGGCGCGACCTCATGCTGGCGATCCTGATCGGGCTCGCGTTCGGCGGTGCCCTGCTCGCCTCGCTTCTCTTCATCAAGGCGCTGTTCGTGCCGTTCGCCCTCGCCGCCGCGCTGCTCGGTGTGTACGAGCTGTCCCGCGCGCTGCGGGCGGCAGGGCGCCGTGTGGACGTCGTGCCGCAGCTGATCGCTGCGACGTTCCTCGTCCTCGGCGCCTACTTCGCGGCGCCGTGGCTGTCGTGGGTCATGCTGTTCGTGTCGGTGGCGTTCGTCATCGTCTGGCGTCTGGTGGCCCAGATGATCGCCAAGGACGGGCGCACCTACGGCGACGTGCTCACCGATGCGGTCATCGGCGGTTTCGTGCAGGTGTACGTCCCGTTCCTGGCGGGAGTGGCGCTGATCCTGCTCGAGCAGGAGGGCGGGCAGTGGTGGGTCCTGAGCTTCATCGCCATCGCCGTCGCCGCTGATACCGGTGCCTATGCGGCCGGTCTCGCGTTCGGACGCCATCCGATGGCACCGCGGATCAGTCCCAAGAAGACCTGGGAGGGCTTCGGCGGTGCTGTCGTGGCGTCGCTCGTCGCCGGTGTGCTCCTCGCGATCCTTCTGCTCGATCTGCCCTGGTGGGGCGGACTGATCTTCGGAGCAGCGATCCTGTTGTCCGCGACGCTGGGTGACCTCGGCGAGTCCATGCTCAAACGCGATCTCGGCATCAAGGACATGAGCTCCTGGCTGCCCGGTCACGGCGGTCTGCTGGATCGACTCGACAGCATCCTGCCCTCGACGATCCCCGCGTTGTGCCTCTACTTCCTCCTCTCTCCCTGGGTGGTGCTGTGATGACCGACAACCGGACCGACGAGAAGACCCGGCCTTCGGCGCCCCCTGCGTTCGCGGTGACGTCGGGGCGCACGCGGGGATATCACCGTGCAGCCGTCGACACGTTCCTCGCGTCGGCGCGCCGCGCGTTCGAGACCGGGAGCGACGAGCTCACGGCGGACGCCGTCCGCACGGCCTCCTTCCCCCTCGTCAAGGAGGGTTACGTCGTCGCTGACGTGGACGCCGCACTCGGACGGGTGGAGGACGCCTTCGCTGCACGCGAGCGGGAGCGCGCCGTGCGATCGCTGGGTGCGGGTGCCTGGGTCGAGCAGGCGAGGGCGGACGCGCAGGTCATCCTCGATCACCTCGCGCGGCCGGCGCGCCACCGTTTCGGCCGGACCGGCATCCTCACCTTCGGCTACCGCGTCGACGAGGTCGATCATGTGATGTCGCGCATCGTCCGCTACCTGCGCGACGGCGACCCCCTGACCGCGGAGCAGCTCCGATCCGCGGCGTTCCGCATGCAGCGCGGGGGGTACCGGGAGGAGCAGGTGGACGCGCTCCTGGACGCGACGATCGACGTGATCCTGGCGGTCCGCTGAGTCGTGGATGGCCTGTCCAGGCTCCTGTGCGTAAACTGTCTCCCATCGTGTACTCCCGAAACGACATGAACCTCGATCGAACCGCTGCGTCGCCGGTGCCTGCCGCGACCGCGACGTCGGTGTCCCGAGGAGCCCGCCGGTGGACGCGACGTCGTGGCGTCGCCGGTGCCTTCAGCGGGCTGGCTGTCGTCGGATTGGCCGCCGCGATGGTCGCACCGACCGGCGTCGCTCTCGCAGAGCCCGCCCCGCAGGAGTCGCCGGAGTCGGTCTACGCCGCTGCCCTCGCCGACACGCAGGACCTGACGGTGACGGTGAAGGGCGCCGAGATCACTCCGCTCGCCCGTGGCACGTTCGAGATCTACGTCAAGCCGAAGCCGCCGCCCCCGCCGCCCGCCCCGACCGCGACGAGCGGATCGAAGGGCAAGCCCTCCGGCGGTGGATCGCTCCCGCCGTACAGCGGTGGCGGTGCGCCGGCCGAGTGGATGGCTGCGGCCGGCATCGCTCAGAGCGACTGGCAGTACGTCGACTACATCGTGTCGCGCGAGAGCGGCTGGAACCCCAACGCGACGAACAAGTCGTCCGGTGCCTGCGGTCTCGTGCAGGCGCTGCCGTGCAGCAAGGTGCCCGGAAACGGCTACAACCCGGTCGACAACCTGCGCTGGGCCACCGGCTACGCCACGGGTCGCTACGGCAGCTGGGCGGGCGCGTACAACTTCTGGACCACCAACCACTGGTGGTGAGCAGGCACCATGCCCCGCTCACGTCGACGCCCTCCGGCGCGCCCTGACCCCGACGCGTCGCTCGATCGCCTGCTGGCGGGGTGGAAGCGCACGGAGATCCGTCGCGGTGTCGAGTGGACCGTTCAGCCCGTCTCCGCGGTGCAGGCGCTGAAGGAGTACGTCTGCCCGGGGTGCGGACGGGTGATCGAGCCCGGTACCGCGCACGTCGTCGCCTGGCGGGCGGACGGGGTTCTGGGGGAGGCTGCCGCCCTCGCCGACCGCCGGCATTGGCACAACCACTGTTGGAGGATCGCATGACCATCGAGATCCGGGGACCGCTGCAGTTGCCGGCGCGCCGCGAGGACATCGAGCTGACGACGGCGGACGGCCTGACCCTGGTCGGGGAGCTCGCCCTGCCCGCGGAGAGCGAGCCGGTCGCGACGCTCGTCACGCTGCATCCGCTTCCCACGGCCGGCGGATTCATGGACTCGCACATCCTGCGGAAGGCGGCGGCTCGTCTGCCCGCCCTCGCCGATCTCGCGGTCCTGCGCTTCAACACCCGTGGCACCACGTCTCCGCGCGGCACGAGCGATGGTGCGTTCGACGGCGGGGCTCTGGAGCAGTTCGACGTCGCCGCGGCCATGGAGTTCGTGCACGCTCGCGCGCTGCCGCGCCCCTGGCTGCTGGGCTGGTCGTTCGGCACGGAGCTGGCGCTGAAGTACGGCCGCGACCACGCGATCGAGGGCATCATCCTGCTGTCGCCGCCGCTGCACCGCGCGACGGACGAAGAGGTCGCCGCCTGGGCGGAAGCCGATCGTGAGGTCGTGGTCCTGGTTCCGGAGTTCGACGACTATCTGCGGCCGGCCGAGGCCGAGAAGCGCTTCGCCTCGATCCCGCACGCGCGTCTGATCCCCGTGGAGGGCGGTAAGCACCTCTGGGTGGGGGAGACGCAGACGCGACGCGTGCTCACCGAGGTGGTCGCTGCTGTGAACCCGTCGGCGCTCCCACTGCCGACGCACTGGTCTGACGACTCCTGACCGTCGCGCGGCGCGTCGGACGACGCGTCAGAGGTCGTTCATGCGCGGGATCAGCACCTGGCGGTAGATGATCAGGATGCTCGCCGCGACGGGGATGGCGATGAGCGCCCCGAGCAGACCCAACAGGCTGCCGCCGGCGAGCGCGGCGACGACGACGACCGCGCCGGGGACGGAGACCGCGCGGCTCATGATGCGCGGGGAGATGACGTACGCCTCGATCTGCATGTAGATCAGGTAGTAAATCCCCGCGGCCAGCGCGGTGGCGGGGGAGCCGAGCCCGGGGATCAGGCAGACCAGCACGATGATCGTGGAACCGGTGAGTGTGCCCACCAGCGGGATCAGGGAGAAGAAGAACGCGATGACTGCGAGGACGGCGGGGAACGGCGCCTCGATGATCGTCAGGTAGATCGCGCTGAGCACGCCGTTGATGACGCCCTGGGACACCTGGCCCATGACGTAGTAGCCGACCGAATCGGTGATCTGCTCGGACAGGTCGATGAACCGGTCGCGCTTCGACGACGGCACCAGCTGGTACACGGCTCGCTTGAGCGACGGGGTCGACGCCGTGAGGTAGATCGTGAGGATCAGCACGATGAAGGCCCCGAACACGCCGCTCAGCACGGCGCCGCTGGCGATCAGCACTCCCTGTCCGATCGACCCCCCGATCTCCGCCAGGTTCGTGGTCAGCCAGTCCTCGATGTAGTTGAAGACGTCGTCGACGAGAAGGTTCGGGAACGTCTCCTGGATCCAGTCCTTCAGGTCGTCGATCGCGGTGCCGCGCTGGACGATCGTGGTGATCTGCGCGATCAATTGCGAGATCTGGTCGACGAGCACCGGCAGCACGATCAGGATGATCCCGACGAAGACCGCAAGGACCGCGAGGATCGTGACGAGCACGGCGAGCCACCGGGGGAGTCGCCGTCGCTCGAGGAACGAGACGAGCGGATCGAGGCCCAGACTCAGGAAGAGCGCCGTCCCGATGTAGAGCAGCACGGTCGAGAGGGTCTGCACGCTGCTGATCAGCAGGATCCCGAGTCCCACGCCGAGCGTCGCCACGAGGGCGGTGCGGAACGGATTGTGGATCTTCATCGGTGCTCCTCGAGACGGCTGCAGCAAGGCTATCGAGCCCGGAGCACGGTGCCGCGACGACGTGCCGTCCGTTGCCCACGGGAACTGCTCGTGGGCAACACACAGGTGACTTCGCTAGTCTGAAATGTCGAGTGTGGCGTCGCGGGCGGGTATTCGCGATGCGTGAGGAGACTATTCGTGCGTTTCGTATGGGCCGTGGTGGCCTTCGTGCTGGCTGCCGTGCTGATCGGCGCGGGTATCGCTCAGCGGACCGTCTTCATGGGCCCATCGAACCAGCAGGAGCGCGTCTCGATCGAGGAGCCCGCGCCGTTCGTGCTGATGGACGGCGACGTGCTGCGGACCAACCCGGGCTCGCAGAAACTCGTGGTGAGCGGCGAGGGCGAGATCTTCGCCAGTTACGGCCGGACCGCCGACATGCAGGCCTGGCTGGCCGACTCCGACTACAACCACGTCTCGGTCGGTGACGACGGTGAGTTCGTGGTGGAGCACGTCTCGGCTCCCGCTGAGGAGGAGACGACGGAGCCCGGCGACGAGACGGGAGCGACGCCGGCACCCGAAGAGACGCCGGCCACCGACGCCGAGACCGAGGAGCCCGCAGGTCGCGACCCGGTCGGCTCCGACCTGTGGCTGGACTCCTTCAGCGAGGAGAACCTGCTTACGGCCGACAACATGCAGCTCCCGGAGGGCACGAGCGTGCTCATCGCCTACGACGGCACGAAAGACGCTCCGGACGACATCGTGGTCTCCTGGCCCCTCGACAACAGCACCCCGCTCGCCGGACCGTTGATGGTCGCGGGTGGGATCGTGCTCGTGATCGGCCTCGTGCTCTACATCCTCGCGATCCGCCACCAGCGCCGCGGACGTGGGCCGCGCCGGAAAGGCCCCGGGCCGCTCCCGATGACGGAGCCGATCGAGGTCGCCGCACTGCCCGCGGGCGAGCGCGCGGCTCTCGATGCGGCCGACGCGAAGCCGACGTCCGACCCCGGTGTCGAGGACGCCGAGGTGGTGGAGGACGAGCCGACGCCTCGCACAGAGCCGGAGGGGAAGTCCTCCCTGCGCGCCGCCGGAGCGACGCGCCGCCGTCGGATGCTGGTCCTGCCCGCCCTGGGGCTCACCGCGCTCCTGGCCGCCGGGTGCTCGGCCGACTCCTGGCCGCAGCTGGGCGACGCCTCCGCCACGCCCTCGCCGTCGCCGACCGTCATCGCCCCCGAGAACCAGAAGCCGCCGGCGGTCACCGAGGCCCAGGCGAAGCGCATCCTGAAGAGCCTGGCCGACACGGTCGCCGAGGCCGACAGCACCCTCGACGCCGACCTCGCGGCCACCCGCCTCGTCGGCCCCGCGCTCGAGGAGCGCGTCGCCGACTACGCCATCCGCGCGAAGGTCACCAACGACGCGCCTCCCGTCGCCATCCCCACCGACGACGTGCGGGTCGTGCTGCCCGAGGCCACGGACCGCTGGCCGCGCACCGTTCTCATGCTCTCGCAGAGCGCCGACGACGACACCGTCCCGCCCGTGCTGCTCACGATGACGCAGGACGACCCGTGGTCGAACTACAAGGTGACCAACCTGGCCCAGATGGCCGCCGACGCACAGTTCCCGGAGGTCGCGGCGAGCTGGCTCGGCACTTCCATGGTGCCGGCCGACTCCGCGTTCCTGACGCTGCCGCCCGACCAGGTGGCCACGGCGTTCTCCGACGTGGTCGACAACGTGGAGAAGAGCCAGTACTACGGCCAGTTCGACGATCTCTCGCTGGCGGTCGCCCAGTCGATCCGTGATGGGCGGCAGACCGTGGTGCAGGGGCTCGTGGATGCCAATGCTGCCGAGACATCGAAGACGGCGTTCAAGGCGGCGCCCACGACCGCCGAGCCGGTCTCCATGACCACCCTCGACAGCGGCGCGATCGTCGCCGTCTCGGTGCTCGACGTCGAGACCATCACCCCGGTCAACTCCGACGTCGTCATCCGTTTCGGCAACAACGAGCAGGCCAAGGCGCTCACGGGCGTGACCGAGTCGTCGACGGGTGTCGAGACGACGTACCTGAGTC
This sequence comes from Microbacterium sp. NPDC055502, assembly GCF_053643635.1. Taxonomy (NCBI): domain Bacteria; kingdom Bacillati; phylum Actinomycetota; class Actinomycetes; order Micrococcales; family Microbacteriaceae; genus Microbacterium; species Microbacterium sp. NPDC055502. The sequence continues at coordinate 483,589 of NZ_JBSHKJ010000002.1, forward strand.
AGTTGTTCTTCGCCGTCCCCTCGCAGGGTTCGAGCGAGCCGATCAAGCTCCTGGCCTCCACCCAGGACCTGCTCTCCGTGAAGGTGATCAAGTGACCGACATCTCTCCCGCGGCGCTGCGTGGCGCCGTCGACCTCTCGAGTCTCCGCAACCGCCCCACCCCGTCCTCCGGGGGCGGCCCCGCGACGCAGGGCCAGGGCATCACCGATGTGGTCGTCGATGCGACGGACGAGACCTTCGGCGAGGTCCTGGAGATCTCCCGCACCGTCCCGGTCGTGGTCGACCTGTGGGCCGAGTGGTGCGGGCCGTGCAAGCAGCTGAGCCCGATCATCGAGAAGGTCACCCGCGAGCTGGGCGGTCGCGTGCTGCTGGCGAAGGTGGACGTGGACGCGAACCCGCAGCTCGCCCAGAGCTTCCGCGCGCAGTCGATCCCGATGGTGGTCGCGCTGATCGCCGGGCAGCCGGTGCCGATGTTCACGGGTGCCGTGCCGGAGCAGCAGGTGCGCGAGGTGTTCGCCCAGCTGCTCAAGGTAGCGGCGCAGAACGGCGTGTCCGGGACGCTCTCGATCTCGGGCGATGCCGCAGCGGATGCGCCCGAGCCGGTCGAGCCCGAGCTGCCCCCGCTCCACGCCGAGGCGTACGCCGCGATCGAGGCGGGCGACTACGCCGCCGCCATCCGCGCATATGAGAAGGCGCTGGCCGAGAACCCGCGCGATGAAGACGCCATCGCCGGGCTCGGGCAGGTGCGCCTGCTCCACCGCGTGCAGGGCCTCGATCTGCAGGAGGCGCGGGCCGCGGCCGCCGCCGGACCGCTCGACGTGCAGGCGCAGTTCGACGTGGCGGATCTCGACCTCGCCGGAGGGCACGTGGATGACGCGTTCGCGCGGCTCCTCGATCTGTTCGCTCAGCTCCCGTCGGACCAGCGGGCGCCGGTGCGCGAGCGGCTCGTGGAGCTGTTCGGCCTCATCGGCCCCGCCGACCCGCGCGTCGTGTCGGCGCGCAACCGGCTGTCCTCGCTGCTGTTCTGAGGCGTCCGCGCCCCGGTCGAGGTCGTCCTCGCGGGGCGCGGCCGGCGCAGCTCAGCCGTTGTTGACGGTGGGGACGTGCGGCTCGGGCTGGTAACGCAGCCAGAGGGTCGACAGCGCGGGGAGCGTGATCGCCGCCGTCGCGGTGCCGCTGTCGTCGCGCACGGCGACCACCATGCCGAGGTTGCCCGATCCGTGTCCTCCGTATTCCGCGGCGTCCGAGTTGAGCACCTCCTGCCACACGCCCTCGCGGGGGAGTGCGAGTCGGTAGCCGGTGCGCTCGACCCCGGCGAAGTTGCTCACGACCACCAGCCGCCCGCCGTGGGCGTCGCGCCGCTCGAAGGCGATCACGGAGGGGTCCCAGCTGGGGGCGCCGAGCCGCGTGAACGACGATCCGTCGCTGTCACGCTCCCACAGCGGCGCCTGGCCGCGGTACACGCCGTTGAGCGCGCCGACGAAGTCCTGCAGCTGGGCGTGCGAGGGCTGCTCGCGCAGCCACCAGTCGAGTTCGCGCCCCTCCGACCACTCGGCGAGCTGCCCGAACTCCTGGCCCATGAACAGCAGCTTCTTGCCCGGGTGTCCCCACATGTAGGCCAGGTAGGCGCGGACGTTGGCGAGCTTGTGCGTGTGGTCGCCGGGCATCTTCGCGAGCAGGCTGCCCTTCCCGTGCACCACTTCGTCGTGACTGATGGGCAGCACGTAGTTCTCGCCGAAGGCGTAGACGAACGAGAACGTCATCTCGCCCTCATGGTGCGCGCGATACATCGGGTCGCGGGCGATGTACTGCAGCGAGTCGTTCATCCAGCCCATGTTCCACTTGAACCCGAACCCGAGTCCCGCGTGATCCGTGGGCGCGGTGACGCCGGGGAAGCTCGTCGACTCCTCCGCGATCATGAGGATCCCGGGGTGCAGGCGGTAGGCGGTGGCGTTCACCTCCTGGAGGAACCGGATCGCCTCGAGGTTCTCGCGACCCCCGTGGACGTTGGGCTCCCACTCGCCGTCGCGGCGCGAGTAGTCGAGGTACAGCATCGAGGCGACCGCGTCGACGCGCAGCCCGTCCACGTGGAACTCCTCCAGCCAGTAGAGGGCGTTCGCGACGAGGAAGCCGCGGACCTCGGGGCGACCGTAGTCGAAGATGAGCGTGCCCCAGTCCTGATGCTCGCCGCGGCGGGGATCGGGGTGCTCGTAGAGGGGCTGGCCGTCGAAGCGGGCGAGCGCGAACTCGTCCTTCGGGAAGTGGCCGGGGACCCAGTCGAGGATCACGCCGATGCCCGCCTGGTGCAAGCGGTCGATGAGGTAGCGCAGATCGTCCGGCGTGCCGTAGCGGCTCGTCGGCGCGTAGTACCCGCTGACCTGGTAGCCCCAGGAGCCGCCGAACGGGTGCTCGGCGAGCGGGAGGAACTCCACGTGGGTGAACCCCGTCTGCTGCACGTGCTCGATGAGGGGATCGGCGACCTCACGGTAGCCGAGGCCGCCCCGCCAGGAGCCCAGGTGCACCTCGTAGACCGAGAGCGGCTGCGCGACCGCGTGGGTCGCGGCGCGCCGGGTCATCCACGCGCCGTCCTGCCACGCATAGGTCGAGGCGGTGACGACCGACGCGGTCTCCGGCGGCAGCTGCGCGGCGAGCGCCATCGGGTCGGCCTTGAGGATCCACGCACCGGCGCGGGTGCGGATCTGGTACTTGTACCGGGTGCCGAGCGGCAGGTCGGGGATGAACAGCTCCCAGACGCCGCTCACGCCCATCGACCGCATGGCGTGCGTCTCGCCGTTCCACCCGTTGTGGTCTCCGACCACGCGTACGGCGCTGGCGTTCGGCGCCCAGACCGCGAACGCGACACCCGCCTCGCCGTCGTGCGTGGTGGGATGCGCTCCCAGCACCTCCCAGAGCCGCTCGTGCCGTCCCTCCGCGATGAGGTGCAGGTCGAGCTCGCCGAGCGCGGGGGAGTGACGGTACGGGTCGCCGGTGATCGCTTCGTCGTCCACGTCGCGGTAGCGCGTCGCCAGTCGATAGGGGACGGGCGGCCCGGGGTGACGGCCCTCCCACAGCCCGTGGGTCACGTGCGAGAGCTCGAGCCGGGTGCCGTCGGCGAACACGGCGGCGACGGAGGAGGCCAGCGGGCGGCGGGCGCGGATGATCGTGACCGTCCGCCCCGCGGCGTCCTCCGCGGGATGGGTTCCCAGCACGGCGTGCGGATCGTGGTGCTGTCCCTCGGCGACGGCGATCCACTCGGCGGATGCGATCGCTTCTTCGGCAAAGCTCATGCTCTCTCCCTCACCTTCAGGATGTGCACCGGCTCGGCGAAGGCGTCGAGCCGCACGTAGTTGTGGTCGCTCCAGGTCCAGACACTGCCGGTCAGCAGATCCTCGACCTCGAACGGTTCGCCCGGGGGGACACCCCAGCGGGTCGTGTCGAGGTGGACCGTGGTCTCCCTGACCGAGTGCGGGTCGACGTTCGCGACCACGATGATCGTGTCTGCCTGTCCGGTGCCGGTGAACGCCGCATCGAGGTGCTTGCTGTAGACCAGGACGGCGTCGTCGTCGCTCCAGTGGGTCTCCAGGTTCCGCAGCTGCCTCAGCGCCGGATGCTCGGCGCGGATCGCGTTGAGCCGACGCAGCAGCGGGGCGAGGGACTCACCGCGCTCCTCGGCACCGCGCCAGTCGCGGAACTTGTACTCGTACTTCTCGTTGTCGATGTTCTCCTCCGAGCCGGGACGCGCCACGTTCTCGAAGAGCTCGTATCCCGCATACACCCCGTACACCGGCCCCGCGGTGGCCGCGATGCAGGCCCGGATGCGGTAGGCCGCCCGGCCGCCGAACTGGAGGTACTCGGTGAGGATGTCGTGCGTGTTCACGAACAGATTCGGTCGCATGTAGTCCGCGGTGTCGTGGGAGATGCTGGTGAGGAACTCCTCCAGCTCCGCCTTGGTGTTGCGCCAGGTGAAGTAGCTGTAGCTCTGCTGGAAACCCACCGCAGCGAGCGCCCGCATGACGGCGGGACGGGTGAAGGCCTCCGCGAGGAACACGACCCCCGGATCGCTCTCGTTCACGGTGCGGATGAGCCACTCCCAGAACCGGAGCGGCTTCGTGTGTGGGTTGTCCACCCGGAAGATGCGCACGCCCTGTGCCACCCAGTGCTGCACGACCCGGAGCATCTCCGCGGCGATGCCCTCGGGGTCGTTGTCGAAGTTGAGCGGATAGATGTCCTGGTACTTCTTGGGCGGGTTCTCCGCGTAGGCGATCGTGCCGTCCGGCAGGGTCGTGAACCACTCCGGATGCTCGCGGACCCACGGGTGGTCGGGGGACGCCTGCAACGCGAGGTCGAGCGCGACCTCGAGCCCTTCCTTCTCAGCAGCCCGGACGAAGGCCCGGAAGTCCTGGGCGCTACCGAGGTCGGGATGGATGGCGTCGTGCCCGCCCTCGGCCGCACCGATCGCATACGGGGATCCGGGGTCGCCCGGCTCGGCCACCAGCGTGTTGTTGCGTCCCTTGCGGTTGGTCGAGCCGATGGGGTGGATGGGCACGAGGTAGATCACGTCGAACCCCATGGCCGCCACGTCGGGGAGCCGCTTCGCAGCCGTCCGGAAGGTGCCGCTCCGCACCGAGCCGTCCTTCAGCCGCCGCGCCCCCTCCGAGCGGGGGAAGAACTCGTACCAGGAACCCACCCCTGCTCGCGTGCGATCGACGTGGAGGTGCTGGTCCGCAGAGGCGGAGCGCAGCGACATCAGGGGACGCTCGGCGAAGACGACCGCGAGCTCCGGGTCTGCCGCGAGGGAGGCGGCGATCGCGGCGTCTCCCGTGCGCAGCGCCTCGGCGCCCTCGCGCAGGCGGCGACGCTGGGCCGCTGGCCGGTCCTTCTCGGCGGCGGCCCTGGCCAGCAGCTCGGCGCCGAGTGCGGCCACGACCGGGACATCGACGCCGGCGGCGAGCTTGAGCCGTGCGGCATGCGCCCAGGTGGCGTAGTCGTCGGAGAAGGCCTCGAAGCGATACCGCCACGGACCCTCCAGGTCCAGCGCGATCGAGACCATCCACGTGTCGGTGCCGTCCGCGAGCGCGGTCAGGCGGTGCAGGCTCCGCTCTCCGGTGGGGTCGGTGAGGCGCACGCGCACGCCGATGAGGTCGTGCCCTTCCCGGAACGACACCACCCGGAACGGCACGACCTCGCCGGCGAACGCCTTCGCGGGAAAGCCGCCGGGGACCGAGGGCGAGCCGTCGAGGAGCGGGATCCGCGTCGTGCGCAGCTCGCCGGGGAGGTCGGCGCCGTCGAACTCGCGCGGCGGGATCTGAGCGGGGCTCCGGAGAGCCGGGGGCCGGGTACCAGCACGTGCAGTCACAGTGCGAATCTACCGCTCCGGTGTGCCGGAGCCTACCGCTCGACCCGGGCGCAGAACCGTGCTATCACTCGACGCGGAACAGGCGCATCGAGGTGCCGGGAACGGACAGGACGTCGCCGGGCTCGAAGACCTCCGCGTGCGCGGAGGGGTGCTCGTCGGCACTCGACCAGAGCGAGACGAACCGGTTCGCGCCGTCGATCTCCAGCGGCAGTCGCACGTCGATCGGCGCCTCCGTGCCGTGCACGATCAGGAGGATGCGGTTCGCCGCCTCGGTGTCGGGCGTGGAGGCGGCGACGTACTGCAGCGTGCGGTTGCCGGGATCGTTCCACTGCCCCGGTTCCATCGTCTCGCCGTTCTGGTCGTACCAGTCCATGACCGAGGCGTTCGGGATGTGCTCGCCGAGCCGGGCGTAGCGGCTGGGGCGCAGAGCGGGATTCTCCTGGCGCAGCCGGATGAGCCGCGTGACGTGCGCGCGCAGATCCTGCTGCCACGGCTCCAGCTCCCATCCGAGCCACGTGAGGGGAGAATCCTGGGCGTAGGCGTTGTTGTTCCCGCGCTGAGTGCGCCCGACCTCGTCGCCGGCGGTGAGCATGGGGATGCCCGCGGACAGCAGGACCGTGCCCAGGAGGTTGCGCATGGCCTTCCGGCGGGCAGCGAGGATCGCAGGATCGTCGGTGGGGCCCTCGACGCCGTGGTTGAAGGCGCGGTTGGTGTCGGCGCCGTCGCGGTTGTTCTCGCCGTTCGCCTCGTTGTGCTTGACGTCGTACGAGACGAGGTCGTGGAGCGTGAAGCCGTCGTGTGCCGTGACGAAGTTGATGCTGGCGAGCGGACCGCGCTCCTCGCTGAAGGTGTTGGAGGAGCCCGCGAGGCGCGTGGCGAAGCCGCCGATGCCCACCGGGGCGGAGGCGCGACGGGCGTAGTCGATGTCGCTCAGCCAGAAGTTGCGCACCCGGTCGCGGTAGCGGTCGTTCCACTCGTGCCACCCCGTGGGGAAGTTGCCCGTCTGCCAGCCGCCCAGCCCCACGTCCCACGGCTCGGCGATGAGCTTGGTGTCGGCGAGCACGGGGTCGGCGGCGATCGCCCGCAGCAGCGGATGCTCCGGGTTGTATGTGTGGGCGGCGTCTCGGGCGATCGCGGTCGCGAGGTCGAAGCGGAAACCGTCGATCTGCATCTCCTCCGCCCAGTACCGCAGCGAGTCCAGGACGAGGCGGGCGCCGGCGTCGGTGCTGGTGTCCAGCGTGTTGCCGCACCCGGTGGTGTCGATGTAGACGCCGTTCCCGTCCTGCCGGTAGTAGCTCGCGTTGTCGATCCCGCGCAGGCTCGAGCGCGGGCCGCCGATGCCCTCCTCCGAGGTGTGGTTGTAGACGACGTCGAGGATGACCTCGAGCCCGGCCTCGTGGAGCAGCTTCACCATGCCCTTGAACTCGGCGATGATCGCCTCCGGTCCGCGCTTGCGGGCGTCCTCGGTGGCGTACGCGGCGTGAGGCGTGAAGTAGTTGAGGGTGTTGTAGCCCCAGTAGTTGGTGAGGCCGCGCTCGAGCAGGCGCGGCTCCGGCACGAAGGCGTGCACGGGCAGGAGCTCGACGGAGGTGATGCCGAGCGCGTGGAAGTGCTCGATCATCGCGGGGTGTGCGAGACCCGCGTACGTGCCGTGCAGCGCGGGCGGCACCTCGGGGTGGCGCTTGGTCATGCCCTTGAGATGGCCCTCGTAGATCACGGTGCGATCGAGCGGGATGCGCGGCTTGCTCGTGTTCCCCCAGTCGAAGCCGTCGACGATGACCACCGACCGCCACTCCTGGTAGCCGTGTCCCTGGGCGAGGCCCTTCGCGTACGGGTCGAGCAGCAGCGTCTCGGGGTTGAACGTGTTGCCGGGGCCGTGCGGCCCACCCACACGGACCGCGTACCGGGTTCCTGGCTGGAGCAGGGCAGACGTGACCTCCCACACGCCGCCCGGCCGACGCTCGAGCGCGGCCTGGTCCGTGACCCAGTCGAGGTCGGTGGCGTCGAAGACGACCAGCTCCATCGACGAGGCGTTGCCCGACCAGACCCGCAGGGTGCCGCCGCCGTCGTGCAGGCGGACGCCGAGATCGTCGAGGGCCGATCCACCGGGGACGACGGGGACGCGGGAGTCAGGCATGACTACACCCTAGGCGTGTTGCATTTCAGTCTCATGTCGGCGCGGACCCGGTCCCAGAGGCACGACCGTGTCCGCACGACCGGGGATCGGGGGAGAATCGAGGTATGCGGCACTACCTCGATCACGCGGCGACCACGCCTCTGCGCGCGGAGGCCCGCGACGCCTGGCTCGAGGCGGCGACCGTCGTGGGCAACGCCTCGTCGACGCACGGCGCCGGACAGGACGCGCGGCGCCTGCTGGAGGAGTCGAGGGAGCGGCTTGCCGCGGTGCTCCACGCCGACCCGATCGAGGTCGTGTTCACCTCGGGGGGCACGGAGTCGATCAACCTCGCCGTGCAGGGGCTCTGGCGCGCACGGGACGCGGGCACCACCGCGATCGTGCTGCCCGACGGGGAGCATCACGCCACGATGGACACCGTCGCGGCTCTCGCCGAGGAGGGCGCGGAGGTCCGCGCGGTCCCGGTGTCGCCGGAGGCGCGCATCGATGACCCCCGCTTCGCCGCCGCGCTTCCGGGTGCCGCGCTCGCGACGGCTCTGGTCGCCAACAACGAGGCCGGCACGATCAACGATGTGGCCGCCCTCGCTGCGGCCGCGGCCGACAACCGCGTGCCGTTGCACCTCGACGCGGTCGCGGCCCTGGGCCACGTGCCGCTCTCCTTCCGGGGCCTGCGCGGGTCGGCGGAGGGTCATGGCGGGCTCGTCGCGCTGAGCATCGCGGGCCACAAGGTGGGTGCTCCGGTCGGGACCGGCGCACTGCTGGTCGCCCGGTCGGCTCGTCTCGCTCCGCTGCTGCGCGGCGGTGGACAGCAGCGGGGACTCCGGGCGGGCACGCAGGACGTGGCGGGCGCGGCGGCGCTGGCCACCGCGGTCGAGCTCGCCGAGAGCGAGCGCGAGAAGGAGGCGCGGCGGCTGCGTGCTCTGCGTGACCGCCTCGTCGAGGGCGTTCGCGCGCGGGTGCCCGCCGCCGAGCTCCTGGGCGACCCGCACGTGCGGTTGCCGGGCAATGCGCAGCTGCTGTTCCCGGGGGCCGTGGGGGAGAGCCTGCTCTTCCTCCTCGACGTCGCCGGGGTATCGGTGTCCACCGGCTCGGCCTGTCAGGCGGGGGTCGCGGAGCCCTCCCACGTGGTGATGGCGATGGGCCGGTCGGAGCGAGACGCCCGCAGCGTGCTGCGCTTCTCTCTGGGGCGCACCTCCCGCGATGATGACGTGGACGCCGTGCTGTCGGTGATCGCGGACGCGTATGCGCGTGCGTCCGGCGCCGGCTCAGCTGCGCGCTCGTAGACTGGACCCATGCGGATCCTTGCGGCGATGAGCGGCGGCGTCGACTCCGCCGTCGCCGCGGCGAGGGCGGTCGAGGCCGGGCATGACGTCGTCGGCGTGCACCTCGCCCTGTCCCGCGCGGGCGGGACGCTGCGCACGGGCAGCCGCGGCTGCTGCACGATCGAGGACGCGCTCGACGCGCGCCGCGCCGCCGACCTGCTCGGGATCCCCTTCTACGTGTGGGACTTCTCGGAGCGGTTCCGTGACGACGTGATCGACGACTTCATCGCCGAGTACCGCGCCGGGCGCACCCCGAACCCCTGTATGCGCTGCAACGAGAAGATCAAGTTCGCCGCGCTCCTGGAACGGGCGATCGAGCTGGGCTTCGACGCCGTCTGCACGGGGCACTACGCCACCCTGATCGAGGGGCCGGACGGCCGGGAGCTGCACCGGGCATCCGACAACGCCAAGGACCAGTCGTACGTGCTCGGTGTGCTCACCGCCGAGCAGCTCGCGCACACCTACTTCCCGCTCGGCACGACGCCCTCCAAAGCGGTCGTGCGCGCTGAGGCGGCAGCCAGGGGCCTGACCGTCGCCCAGAAGCCCGACAGCCACGACATCTGTTTCATCCCGGACGGCGACACGCGCGGGTGGCTGGCGGAGAAGGTCGGTGCGGAGACCGGGGAGATCGTCGACCGCAGCGGCGCGGTGGTCGGCGAGCACGAGGGCGCGCACGCCTTCACGGTGGGGCAGCGGCGAGGGCTCAAGCTCGGGGTGCCGGCCGCGGACGGCAAGCCCCGGTTCGTGCTGGAGGTCCGGCCGGTGTCCAACACCGTGGTCGTCGGGCCGAAGGAGGCGCTCGCGATCGCCGAGATCGCGGGGGAGCGGTTCAGCTGGGCCGGCGCGGCGCCCGTGGAGTCGTCCTTCGCATGCGACGTGCAGATCCGCGCGCACGCCGACCCCGTTCCCGCCACGGCCACCGTGACCGCGGACGGCGTCCGTGTGGCTCCGGAGGTTCCGCTCGACGGCGTCGCACCGGGGCAGACCGCGGTGTTGTACGTCGGCACGCGCGTGCTGGGCCAGTTCACGATCGACACCACGGTCTCGGCGGTTCCGGTCGGCGTCTGATCCCGGCGGATGTCGGCGGCCGCTCCTAGACTGAGCAGGTGGCGGAGAACATCTCACTGGAAGACGCTCGGATCGAGGCCGAGGAGCTGACGACCCGCATCCTCGAGGCCAAAGACGCCTACTACGGACGCGACACCTCGCTCGTCGACGACGCGACCTACGACGGGTGGATGCGGCGTCTGGAAGAGCTGGAGCGCCTGCACCCCGAACTGCAGGGCCAGGACTCGCCGACGCAGATGGTGGGAGCGGCGGAGGCCACCGGTCTCGCCACGATCGAGCACGCCGAGCGCATGCTCAGCCTCGACAACGTGTTCTCCGTCGACGAGCTGCGGGAGTGGGCGGCCAAGACCCGCGCGGCGGCCGGTCGTGACGTCGACTGGCTCACCGAGCTCAAGATCGATGGGCTCGCGATCAACCTCCGCTACGAGAACGGGGTGCTCACCTCCGCCGCCACACGCGGTGACGGCCGGGTGGGCGAGATCGTGACGGAGAACGCGCTCCGTCTGCCGGAGATCCCGCAGCGACTGCGTGGTGAGGGGCATCCGCCGATCGTCGAGGTCCGCGGCGAGGTGTTCATCCCGGTCGCGGCGTTCGAACGGCTCAACGCCGCGCAGGCCGCCTTCCGCGAGCGCGCCTACGCCGACGCGCTCGCCCGGTGGGAGGCCCGCGGCGGCGTGAAGAAGCCGTTCGACGAGGAGAAGGCGCGCACGGCTGCGGCACGGCGGTTCCCCGCGTTCGCGAATCCGCGCAACGCCGCCAGCGGTGGTCTGCGCCAGCAGATCGACAAGAAGGACGGGCTCGAACTGGAGGCGGGGCTCCTGCGGATCGAGTCGCTCGCGCTGTACGTGCACGGAATCGGCGCCTGGGCACAGCCGCCGGTGGCCGCGCAGAGCCAGGTGTACGACCTGCTGGCTGAATGGGGCCTGCCGACGAGCCCGCACACGCGGGTGTGCCGCAGCATCGATGAGGTCGTCGACTTCGTGGAGTACTACGGCGAGCACCGGCACGACATCGAGCACGAGCTCGACGGGATCGTGGTGAAGGTCGACGAGCTGGAGCTGCATGACGAGCTCGGCGCGACCAGCCGGGCACCCCGGTGGGCGATCGCCTACAAGTACCCGCCGGAGGAGGTGCAGACGACGCTCCTCGACATCGTGGTGTCGGTCGGACGCACGGGCCGGGCGACCCCGTTCGCGGTGATGGCGCCCGCGCACGTCGCGGGGTCGGTCGTGCGTCAGGCCACGCTGCACAATAAGGACGTCGTGAAGGCCAAGGGCGTGCTCATCGGCGACACCGTGGTGCTGCGCAAGGCCGGTGACGTGATCCCCGAGGTGCTCGGGCCGGTCGTGGAGAAGCGGGACGGCACCGAGCACGAGTTCGTGATGCCTGCCGACTGTCCGGAGTGCGGAACACCGCTGCGGCCGATGAAGGAGGGCGACATCGACCTGCGCTGCCCGAACGCGCGCTCGTGTCCCGCACAGGTTCGCGGGCGTGTCGAGCACATCGGGTCGCGCGGCGCGCTCGACGTCGAGGCGCTGGGCGAGGTCACGGCCGCGGCCCTCACGCAGCCGACGTCACCCGCCGTGCCGCCGCTGGAGACGGAGGCCGGGCTGTTCGCGCTGACGCTCGACCAGCTCGTGCCGATCGAGGTCGTGGTCCGGGATGCCGAGACCGGGCTGCCGCGTGAGGACGAGGACGGCCTGGTGAAGACGAGGGCGCCGTTCCGCCGGAACCCGACGGCGGCCGAGAGGAAGGCGGGGCGCGAGGGCCCGCAGCCCTCCTCGCAGGCGCTCACGCTCCTCGCCGAGCTCGAGAAGGCCAAGACGAAAGACCTGTGGCGACTCCTCGTCGCGCTGAACATCCGTCACGTGGGCCCGGTGGCGGCTCGAGCCCTCGCGCAGTGGTTCGGTTCGCTGGACGCGATCCGGGCGGCCTCCCGGGAGGAGCTCGCCGCGGTCGAGGGCGTCGGCGGGATCATCGCCGACTCGCTGCTCGCATGGTTCGAGGTCGACTGGCACCAGGAGATCGTGCGGCGCTGGAGCGAGGTGGGGGTGCAGTGGGCGACGCCGGGGCACCCGGGGCCTGGGGCTGCGGTCGCCGAGGGCGGAGTGCTCGACGGGCTCACGGTCGTCGCGACGGGTTCGCTCGACGGGTACACGCGCGAGGGAGCGCAGGAGGCGATCATCAAGGCGGGGGGCAAGGCCGCGTCGAGCGTGTCGAAGAAGACCGACTTCGTCGCGGCAGGTCCGGGCGCCGGCTCCAAGCTCGCGAAGGCCGAGGAACTGGGCATCCGCATCCTCGACGCTGCACAGTTCCACCTGCTGGTGACCGAGGGACCCGACGCCCTCGGCTGAACGGGTGCCCGCGGGTCAGGTGTCCGTGGGAGGCAGGAACTGCAGCAGCCGAGGGGAGTCGGCGAAGCCGAGCCCGCGGTACAGCGTCACGGCCTCCTCGCTCGAGTGCACGGTGACGCGTGCTGCGCCGAGGGACACCGCGTGAGCGCACGCCGCCGCGACCAGTGCTTGCCCGGTCCCGCGCCCGCGGTGCTCCGGCAGCACGAACACGCTCTGCACGTCGGCCGAGACCCGGTCCGCGGCCCCGGGGCGCGGCACCCGGGGGAGCATCGCGACCCAGGCGACCCCGACGGGGTCGCCGTCGTCCGCCCTCGCTACGAACGCCGAGTGCGTGTCCTCGTGGAGGCTCCACCAGGCGGCGAGCTCCGCCGTGAACTCGTCGAACGACCGTCCCGCCGTCAGCTCGTCTGGCACGTCCTGCCACTTGAGCAGTGCGAGCCCCGCGACGTCTCGGCGGTCCGCACGGTCGATACGCACGATCAGCTCTTGTGACGGGGCTTCCGGAACGGCTTGTCCTCGCGGGGACCGCGGGGTCCGCGATCGTCACGGTCATGGCGGTCACCGCGGTAGCCGCGGCCCGCGCTGTCGTCGTTCCCGCGGTCGCGCGCAGCTCCCCGGCGTGCCCCGGGGCCACGGTCGGGCGCGATCTCGATCAGCCGCCCGGAGATGCGGGTGTCGCGGAGCTTCTCGAGGACGGCGGGGTCGAGGTTGGCCGGCAGTTCGACGATCGAGAAGTCGGGGCGGATGTTGATGGCGCCGAAGTCGTCGCGACCGAGGCCGCCCTCGTTCGCGAGCGCGCCGACGATCTGCCGCGGCTCCACGCGGTGCCGTCGTCCGACCTCGATGCGGTACGCCGCGTAGTCTCCACGGCCCCGGCGTTCCCTGGGCTCACGCGTCTCCCGCGCGTCGCGCGGTGCGCGCTCACGCGGAGGACGGTTGTCGGCGGCGACAGCTCGGGCGAGCGGGTCGTCCGCGGGGTCGAGGAGGAGTGGACGCTCACCCTGCGCGACCACGGCGAGAGCCGCGGCGACATCGCTCTCCGGTACGTCGTGGTGGCGCACGTAGTGGGCGATGATGTCGCGGAACGCGTCGATGCGGGCGGTCTCGGACAGCGCGGTCGTGATGGCGTCGTCGAAGCGTGCGAGGCGCGTGGTGTTGACGTCCTCCGTGGTCGGCAGCTGCATCTGCGTCGGCGTCTGACGCGTGGCCTTCTCGATGTGCTTCAGCAGGTAGCGCTCGCGCGGGGTGATGAAGCTGATCGCGTCGCCGGTCCGCCCGGCGCGCCCGGTCCGGCCGATGCGGTGCACGTACGACTCGGTGTCGGTGGGGATGTCGAAGTTGATGACGTGGCTGATGCGCTCCACGTCGAGACCGCGCGCGGCGACGTCGGTCGCGACCAGGATGTCGAGCTTGCCGTCCTTGAGCTGGTTGACACTGCGCTCGCGCTGCACCTGCGGCACGTCGCCGTTGATCGCGGCGGCGGAGTAGCCGCGAGCGCGGAGCTTCTCCGCGAGCGTCTCGGTCTCGTTCTTGGTGCGGACGAAGACGATCATCCCGTCGAAGTTCTCCACCTCGAGGATGCGCGTGAGGGCGTCCACCTTCTGCGCGTACGACACCACGAGGTACCGCTGGGTGATGTTCGTGTTGGTCGCGGTCTTGGACTTGACCGTGATCTCCTCCGGGTCGCGGAGGTACTGCTGCGCGAGGCGTCGGATCTGGGCGGGCATCGTGGCGGAGAACAGCGCGACCTGCTTCTCCTCCGGCGTCTGGGCGAGGATCTGCTCGACATCCTCCGCGAAGCCCATCTTCAGCATCTCGTCCGCCTCGTCGAGCACCAGGTACTGCAGTTCCGAGAGGTCGAGCGTGCCCTTGGCGAGGTGGTCCATGATGCGACCGGGGGTTCCGACGACCACGTGCACACCGCGGCGCAGCGCCGACAGCTGCACGCCGTACCCCTGACCGCCGTACACGGGCAGCACGTGGACGCCCTTCATGCGTGAGGCGTACGACTCGAACGCCTCGCACACCTGCAGCGCGAGCTCGCGCGTGGGGGCGAGCACGAGGGCCTGCGGGGTCTTCTGTGCGGTGTCGAGGCGCTCCAGCACGGGGAGCGCGAAGGCCGCGGTCTTGCCGGTACCGGTCTGCGCCATGCCCACCACGTCGCGGCCCGACAGCAGGGTCGGGATCGTCGCGGCCTGGATCGGGGAGGGGGTCTCGTAGCCGAGGTCTCGGATGGCCTTGAGGACGGGCCCGGTGATGCCGAGCTCCTCGAATCCGGGGGTTGCGGGGGACTCGTCGGGGGCGTCGGTGGGCACTGCGTCTTCAGGGGTCACTTCCCAAGGGTAGCGCGCGCCGGCCGCCACCACCTGTGCAGACGGCTCAGGCGCCGGTGGTGAGCGCGAGCAGCTTCTCCTTGACCTGGCGGCGCAGGACCTTGCCGATGAGCGACTTCGGCAGCTCGTCGACCACGAACACGCGGCGCGGCACCTTGTACGGGGTGAGGATTCTGCGGGCGTACGCGCGGATCGCTTCGACGTCGACATCGGCTCCTCCGTCGACGACGATCGCGGCGACGACCTCCTCGCCCGAGTGCTCGCTGGGCAGTCCGACGACGGCGGCGTCCACGACCGACGGGTGCTGCCGCAGCGCGTTCTCGACCTCGGTGGGGGCGACGTTGAAGCCGCCGGTGATGATCAGCTCCTTGATGCGGTCGACGATGCGGACGAAGCCGGCCTCGTCGATCGTGACGATGTCTCCCGTGCGGTACCAGCCGTCGACGAACACGGCGTCGGTCTCCTCCGGCTTGCCGTAGTAGCCGGAGAACACCTGCGGGCCGCGGACGACGAGCTCGCCCGCCGACCCCGCCGGTACGTCCTGCGTCGGGTTCTCAGGGTCGACCACGCGGCACTCCGTTCCGGGGAGGGGGAGGCCGACGGTGCCCGGCACGCGGTTGTCGGCCACGGGGTTCGCCATCAGCACGGGCGAGCACTCGCTCAGCCCGTAGCCCTCGACGAGGTACCCGTGGGTCGCGGCCTCGAAGGGGACGACCAGCTCGTGCGGCAGGGCCATCGCCCCGGAGATCGCGACCTCGATGCCGTCCAGGGAGATGCCCTTCGCCTGCGCGGCCCCGAGCAGCCGGTCGGCGATCGGGGGCACGAGCGGGAGGAAGGTCGCGGGGTGCTTCTTGACGACATCGAGCACGAGGTCGGGGTCGAACTTGGGGAACAGCACGAGCCGCGCCCCCATCGACATCGCGAACGTGAGGCACAGCGTCAGCCCGTAGGCGTGGAACATCGGCAGCACGGCGTACACCACGCAGCCCTTGCCGCGCTGGATCGACGGCACCCATGCCTGCGCCTGCGCCGCGTTCGCCAGCAGGTTGCGGTGCGTCAGCGCGGCGCCCTTCGGAGTTCCGGTGGTGCCCGAGGTGTACTGGATGATCGCGAGGTCGTCCGTGTTCGGTCTCGGATGCGACGCCGGAAGCGGGTCGGAGGCCACGAGCGAGTCCCACACCACGGTTCCGCGCACGCGCTCGGTCAGCGCTGCCCTGGACTCGCGCGCCTTCGCGACGGGCAGCCGCAGAGCGAAGCGGGTGAGGGCGGGCATCGCGCGCGTCACGTCGACGGAGACGAGGTTCGTCACGGCGAGGTCGGCGGGGAAGTCCTGCACGGTGGCGACGACCTTGTTCCACACGATCGCGTGCTTGGCGCCGTGATCCTCGAACTGCTTCCGCAGCTCGCGCGGCGTATAGAGCGGGTTGTGCTCGACGACGACGGCGCCCAGACGCAGCACGGCGTAGAAGGCGATGATGTGCTGTGGGCAGTTCGGCAGCACGATCGCGACCGGGTCGCCCGCACGCACGCCGAGGTCGCGGAGTCCGGTGGCGGCCCGGTCGATCGCGTCCTGCAGTCGGGCGTACGTGGTCTCACGGCCGAAGAACTGCAGCGCGGGAGCGTCGGGGTAGTCGCGGGCGGACGCGGCGACGATGTCGACGAGGGAACCGGTGACGGGGGCGAGATCCTCGGGGACGCCGTCGGCGTAGCTGGCGATCCACGGGCGAGGAGGCTGGAACGTGCTCACGCGCCCAGCTTAGGCGCGCCGCGACGCGCCGAGCGGGCGACGGCACCCCAACTAGACTGGGGTCGTGTCTGAAATCACCCCTGATCTTGTGCGCCATCTCGGCGTGCTCGCGCGCATCCAGCTGAACGACGACGAGGTGACGCGGCTCACGGGCCAGCTCGACGCCATCGTCGACAACATCGCCAAGGTGTCGGAGGTGGCCACGGCCGACGTCGCCGCCACGAGCCATCCGATCCCCTTGAGCAACGTCTTCCGTCCGGACGTCGTCGGGCAGACGCTCACGCACGAGCAGGTGCTGCAGAACGCCCCCGACGCCGCCGACGGCCGCTTCCGGGTGACCGCGATCCTGGGAGAAGAGCAGTGAGCGACATCATCCGGCTGACCGCGGCGGAACTCGCCGACAAGCTCGCGGCGCGTGAGGTCTCCAGCGTCGAGGCCACCCAGGCGCACCTGGACCGTATCGCCGCGGTCGACGGCGACGTGCACGCGTTCCTCCACATCAACGAGCACGCGCTCGACGCGGCCGCTGCCGTCGACGCACGCCGTGCGGCAGGGGAGGAGCTCGGCCCGATCGCGGGGGTCCCGCTCGCCATCAAGGATGTCCTGGTCACCACCGACCAGCCGACGACCAGCGGCTCGCGCATCCTCGAGGGCTATCGGTCGCCGTACGACGCGACCGTCGTCGCCCGCTCGCGCGCGGCCGGTCTCATCCCGCTCGGCAAGACGAACATGGACGAGTTCGCCATGGGCTCGTCGACGGAGCACTCCGCGTACGGCCCGACGCGGAACCCCTGGGATCTCGACCGGATCCCCGGTGGATCCGGCGGCGGTTCGGCCGCCGCCGTGGCCGCGTTCGAGGCCCCGCTCGCGCTCGGCTCGGACACGGGCGGCTCGATCCGTCAGCCTGCTCACGTGACCGGCACGGTCGGGGTGAAGCCCACGTACGGCGGAGTCAGCCGCTACGGCGCGATCGCCCTCGCGTCGAGCCTCGACCAGGTCGGCCCGGTCACGCGCACGGTGCTCGACGCCGGTCTGCTGCACGATGCGATCGGCGGCCACGACCCGAAGGACTCGACGTCGCTCGACGAGCGGTGGCCGTCGTTCGCCGCTGCAGCGCGTGAAGGTGCGAGCGGGGACGGCCTCAGAGGTCTCCGCGTCGGTGTCATCCGCGAGCTTCCCGACAGCGGCTTCCAGCCGGGGGTCGCCGCGTCGTTCCGCAGCGCCCTCGCGCTCCTGGAGGCTCAGGGCGCCGAGATCGTCGAGATCGATGCGCCGCACTTCGAGTACGGCGTCGCCGCGTACTACCTGATCCTCCCGGCGGAGGCGTCCAGCAACCTGGCGAAGTTCGACTCGGTCCGCTTCGGTCTGCGCGTGACGCCGGAGGGCAACCCCACGGTCGAGGACGTCATGTCCGCCACGCGCGACGCCGGATTCGGCGACGAGGTGAAGCGACGCATCATCCTCGGCACCTACGCGCTGTCCGCGGGCTACTACGACGCGTACTACGGCAGCGCCCAGAAGGTCCGCACGCTCATCCAGCAGGACTTCGCCGCCGCCTTCGGCCAGGTCGACGTGATCGCCACGCCTTCGGCGCCGACCACGGCGTTCAAGCTCGGCGAGAAGATCGACGATCCGCTGCAGATGTATCTCAACGACATCACCACGATCCCCGCGAACCTCGCGGGTGTGCCCGGCATCTCGATCCCGAGCGGCCTGTCCGACGACGACGGCCTGCCCGTGGGCATCCAGTTCCTGGCTCCGGCCAGGGAGGACGCCCGTCTCTACCGCGTGGGAGCGGCGCTGGAGACACTCCTCGTCGACTCGTGGGGGGCGCCGCTCCTCACCCGCGCACCGCAGCTCGCAGGAGGGAACCGCTGATGGCCGCCGCAGCCAAGCTGATGGACTTCGACAGGGCTCTCGAGCTGTTCGAGCCTGTGCTCGGGTTCGAGGTGCACGTCGAGCTCAACACGAACACCAAGATGTTCTCCGACGCGCCGAACCCGGCGAACGAGGCGTATCACGCCGCCGAGCCCAACACGCTCATCGCCCCGGTCGACCTCGGTCTGCCCGGGTCGCTGCCGGTCGTGAACGAGACGGCCGTGCGCTCGTCGATCAGCCTCGGACTCGCACTGGGCTGCTCGATCGCGGAGTCGAGCCGGTTCGCGCGGAAGAACTACTTCTACCCCGACCTCGGCAAGAACTACCAGATCTCGCAGTACGACGAGCCGATCGCGTTCGAGGGGTCGGTCGAGGTGGAGCTCGAAGACGGCACCATGGTGACCATCCCGATCGAGCGCGCGCACATGGAGGAGGACGCGGGCAAGCTCACCCACATGGGCGGCGCGACCGGACGCATCCAGGGCGCGGAGTACTCGCTGGTCGACTACAACCGCGCAGGGGTGCCGCTGGTGGAGATCGTCACCAAGACGATCTTCGGCACCGAGCAGCGGGCGCCGGAGGTGGCGAAGGCGTACGTGGCGGCGATCCGCGACATCGTGCGCGGTCTGGGCATCTCGGAGGCCCGGCTGGAGCGGGGCAACCTGCGCTGCGACGCCAACGTGTCGCTTCGTTCGCGGGGGCAGGAGAAGCTCGGCACGCGTACCGAGACGAAGAACGTCAACTCGATGCGCTCCGTGGAACGCGCCGTCCGGTACGAGATCCAGCGCCAGGCGCAGATCCTCGCCGACGGCGGCACGATCATCCAGGAGACCCGCCACTGGCACGAGGACACCGGCACCACCTCGCCGGGCCGTCCGAAGTCCGACGCGGACGACTACCGGTACTTCCCCGAGCCGGACCTCCTCCCGGTGCAGCCGGCCCCGGAGCTGATCGAGGAGCTGCGCGCGGCACTGCCCGAGCAGCCCGTCGCGCGGCGCCGCCGGCTCATGGCCGACTGGGGTTTCACGCCGCTGGAGTTCCAGGACGTCCGCAACGGCGGTCTGCTCGACGTCGTCGAGGCGACGATCGCGGCGGGCGCGACGCCGGCGACCGCGCGCAAGTGGTGGACGGGTGAGATCAGCCGCCTGGCGAACGCGCAGGAGAAGGACGCCGCGGAGCTGATCACCCCCGAGAACGTCGCGGCGTTGCAGAAGCTCGTCGACGAGGGGACCCTCACCGACAAGCTCGCCCGCCAGGTGCTCGAGGGCGTCATCGCCGGCGAGGGCACTCCGCAGCAGGTGGTCGATGCCCGGGGCCTGGCCGTGGTGTCCGACGACGGCGCGCTCGTCGCGGCGATCGATGAGGCCCTCGCCGCACAGCCCGACGTGATGGCGAAGATCCAGGACGGCAAGGTGCAGGCCGCCGGTGCGATCATCGGTGCGGTCATGAAGGCCATGAAGGGTCAGGCCGACGCCGCACGCGTGCGCGAGCTCATCCTCGAGCGCGCTGCCCAGTAGCCGTCTCTCCCGGGCCTCGTGTCCGGGGCCCGGGAGAGAATGGACGCATGGGACACGGTGACGGCAGAGGGCGCATGGTGTCCGCGGCCGATGCCGACGACACGGGAACCCGCATCCTGCATGTCGACATGGACGCGTTCTACGCCGCGGTCGAGGTGCTCGACGATCCGAGTCTGCGGGGCCTGCCCCTCATCATCGGCTCGCCGGACGGTCGTTCCGTCGTCTCCAGCGCCTCGTACGAGGCGCGGCGCTACGGCGTGCGGTCCGCGATGCCCGTCTCGCAGGCTCTCCGCCTGTGCCCGACGGCCAGGGTGGTACCGCCGCACTTCCCCCGCTATCAGGCGGTCTCGCGCCAGGTGATGGCGATCTTCGAGTCGTTCACCCCGCTGGTGGAGCCCCTGTCCGTCGATGAGGCGTTCCTCGATGTGCAGGGCGTGCGTCGGCTGTGGGGGAGCCCGGCGAGGATCGCCGCGCAGATCCGGGAGCGCGTCTCGGCGGAGGTCGGCATCACGTGCTCTGTGGGCGTGGCCGAGACGAAGCACGTCGCCAAGATGGCGTCGACGATCGCGAAACCCGACGGCATGCTCGTGGTATCGGCCGCGGAGACGCTCGACTTCCTGGCCCCGCGGTCGGTGCGCGCGTTGTGGGGTGTGGGGCCGAAGGCGGCGGAGGCGCTGGAGGCGCGAGGCATCCGTACGATCGGCGACATCAGGGCGACCACGGCCGACATGCTCGACCGTGCAGTGGGCCCGGCGCTGAGTGCGCGGCTGGCGCAGCTCTCGTGGGGCCGGGATGCGCGGGCGGTGGACACCGAGCGCGTGGAGAAGAGTATCGGACACGAGGAGACGTTCGACGTCGATGTCGACGACCGCGCGTTCCTGCGTGCGGAGCTGTTGCGGCTTGCCGATCGCGTGGGCGCGCGGTTGCGTCGTGCCGGGTGGGAGACGTCGACCGTGTCGATCAAGATCCGCTTCGCCGACTTCCGCACGGTCACCCGGTCGCAGACCCTGAGCGACCCGACCGCCGTGAGCCAGCGCATCGGGGAAGCGGCGCAGAGTCTGTTCGAGCAGATCGATCGGCGCGATCCGATCCGTCTGGTCGGCGTGCGGGCCGAGAGACTGCAGCCGGCGGGCGGCTCCGCCCTGGCGCTCTGGGACGACGACGAGGACTGGCGCCGCGTGGAGGGGGCGGTGGACGAGGCGATCGCCCGCTTCGGGACGGCGACGATCAGCCGCGCGCGTCACATCGGTCGCGGCGAGGGTCGCGGGGCCGCGCGGCATCCGAAAGACCACGGCATCGCGGATTGAGGGGCGCGCACGCGGGCGGGGTCGGCTACCGTGGGAGCATGCCGAACATTGCACTGGAACTCGGGAAGCAGGTCGCGTCCTTCGGCGTGAAGAGCGCGTACGGTGAGCCGCAGGATGTCGACGGCGTGAGCGTGACGCCGGTCGCATTCACCTACTCCGGTTTCGGGGGCGGCAGCGGCGACGGTGCCGAGGGCGGCGGCGGGGGCGGTGTCTCGATTCCCGTCGGCGTCTACGTGCGCCGCGAGGAGGGGCTCCGCTTCGAGCCGAACATCGTGACGCTGCTCGTCGTGGCGGTGCCCTTCGTGTGGGTCACCGGTCGTGCCCTCACGCGCATCATCCGTGCCCTCAAGAAGTGACGATCCCGTCGCGGCGGCGCTTCGCCAGGCCGCGGCACTGATCGCGCAGGACATCCGCGGCCTCGCTGCGGCGAACCCGATGGTGGTCATCGACGGCGGGAGCGGTGCTGGCAAGACCTCGCTGGCGGAGCTGCTCGCGCGGAACTGGCCGCTCGTCGGACGGGTGCAGGTCATCGCCCTCGACTCGCTGTACCCGGGCTGGGACGGCCTGGAGTCCGGCGTGGAGCGAGCGGTGGACGGAATCCTGCGGCCGCACGGGCGGGGCCTGCTCGGCTCCTGGCGTCGGTGGGACTGGGAGCAGAACACGGAGGCGGAGAGTCATGCCGTCGACCCATCGCTCGGTGTGATCGTCGAAGGCAGCGGCATCCTCCGTCCGTCGACGGCCGACCTCGCCGATGTCCGCATCTGGGTGGAGGCGGGGGAGGAGTCGCGAAAGGCGCGCGCGCTCGCGAGGGACGGCGACACGTACCGACCGCACTGGGAGCGGTGGGCGGCGCAGGAGCGTCAGCACCGCCTGCAGCACCACCCGCGCGAGCTGGCGACGCGCATCGTCACGGTGCCGTGACCGCCGGTATCCGGTCTCAGGCCCCGATGTCGTCGGCCGCTTCGATGAGCAGTTCGAGCCGGTAGCCGAGCCAGTCGTACACGGCCATCGCCTCACCACCCGCGACGGGCTCCTCCACGGTGAGGCCGAGCCGCGTCGCGATCACCAGACGGATGGCGGTGAGGGTGCGCAGCCAGGAGTCGATGTCGCTTCGCCGGATCGTCACCTCCCGGAGCTCGCGGGCCTGTTCCGGCGTGAACGGCGCCTCCGGGTCGAAGGCGGAGAGCGCCGACCGCACGGTGCGCGCATCCAGGACACGCCGGTCGGTCACGTCGTCGCGAGTGGCCGCTGCGAACGCGGCCGCGGCACCCTCGTCGTCGGGATAGGGGTTGGGCGTCAGTCGGGCGATCGCGGGGTCATTCGGATCCTGCTCGGCGATGAGGGCGAGGAAGTCGTCGACGATCCGCAGGAGCTGGGCGCCCTCGATGGCGGCGACGGTGAGGATGAGGGGGGCGGTCATGCGGATGCCTTCCGCACGGTCGCCCAGAGCCCGTAGTCGTGCATCGCCTGCGCGTGGACCTCCATCGTCTCGCGCGGCCCTGTCGCCACGATCGCGTGGCCCTCGTTGTGCACGGCGAGCATGAGTGCGGTGGCGTGCTCCTCGGTGTAGCCGAAGTAGGTGCGGAAGACACGGACCACGTAGCTCATGAGGTTCACCGGGTCGTTCCAGACGACGACCTGCCAGGGCTCGAGCGGTGCGGCGGACAGATCCGTGCTCTCGTCGAGATCGGGGAGTGCCGTGCTCATCGTCACGCCCATCCCAGCTCGTGCAGGTGCGCATCGTCGATGCCGTGGAAGTGCGCGATCTCGTGCACGAGCGTCGTGTGGATCTCGTCGCGCAGTTCATCGAGGGTCTCGCACTGGGCGAGGTGCGGCTCGCGGTAGACGATGATCCGATCCGGGAGTTCGCCCATGCCGTACTGTGTGCGTTCCGTCAGTGCGAGACCGTCGTACATCCCCAGCAGGTCGAGACTGCCGTCCTCGGGGCGGTCCTCGACCACGAACACGACGTTGTCGAGGCGGTCCACCATGTCGTCGGGCAGCAGGTCCAGCTCCTCGATCACGAGGGCCTCGAATGCGCCGGCGTCCATGTCCATCCAGACCAGCCTAGGGGCCATTCGGGACACCGGTCAGTGCAGCAGGACCAGCAGCGCTGCCACGAGGATGAACAGGCCGCCGAAGACGGCGTTGAGGATGCGCTGCCCGCGCGGCGAGGCCGTCAGGCGGCGGAAGGGCCGGGCCGCCACCGCGAAGAACCCCCACATCACCAGCACGTCGACCACGACGACCGTCGCGATCAGCGCGAGGTACTGGGGAAGCTGTGGCTGGTCGAGCCGGATGAACTGAGGGATGAACGCGAGGAAGAAGACGATCGCCTTGGGGTTGAGCAGGTTGACCCAGAAGCCCCGGCGCATCATCGACCAATGGCTCTCGTGCGCCGGTGCGGGGACGGGCGCGTCGTCGAGCGGTGGTGTCGGGCGGCTGAGGATGAGGCGGAGGCCGAGGAAGACGAGGTAGGCGGCGCCCGCGTAGCGGATGAGGGTGAACAGCACCTCGGATCGGGAGACGAGCAGACCGACGCCCGCGGCGACGATCACGACGTGGACGATCAGAGCGATCTGCTGGCCGATGATGCCCCAGATGGAGCGTCGCCAACCCTGCGACAGGGAGTTCGACATCGTGTTGATCGCGCCGGCGCCGGGCGTGAAGCTGATCACCACCGACGCGGTGAGGAGCGAGAACCAGACCGCCAGTGACACGGCTCCAGTCTAGAGCCGCACGGCAGCGTCGATCCGCGCCCTGAGACGGAAGAAGCCCGGTTCCGAGGAACCGGGCTTCTTCTCTCCGGGTGAGTAACGGGGCTTGAACCCGCGACCTCCTGGACCACAACCAGGCGCTCTACCAACTGAGCTATACCCACCATGCGCCCGCCTGCGCGGGCAACCCTACGAGTCTATTACATGTTCGAGGTGAACTCCGACACGGTGCGCGTCGCGATCTCCTTGGCGTCGTCGCTCGACGGACCCGGCTCGTCGACGAACACGGCCTCCCGGTAGTAGCGGAGCTCACGGATGGACTCGAGGATGTCGGCGAGGGCCCGGTGTCCGCCGTCCTTGGCCGGGGCCTGGAAGAACACCCGGGGATACCAGCGCCGGGAGAGTTCCTTGATGCTCGACACGTCCACGTTGCGGTAGTGCAGCCACTGGTCGACCTGCGGCATGTACTTGGCGAGGAACATGCGGTCGGTGCCGATCGTGTTGCCTGCGAGGGGTGCCTTGCGCTCGAGCGGGACGAAGCGACGGATGTAGGCGAGCGTCTGCTCCTCGGCTTCCGCGAGCGTGACGCCCCGCGGGATCTCCTCGATCAGCCCGGAGGTCTCGTGCATCTTCGTGACGAAGTCGTTCATGTGGGACAGCGCCTGATCGCTCGGCTTGATCACGACCTGGAATCCGGGGTCGAGGGGACGCAGCTCGAAGTCGGTGACGACGACCGCGATCTCGACGAGCTCATCCACGGAGAGATCGAGGCCCGTCATCTCGCAGTCGATCCAGACCAGGCGATCGTTCTCGGAGGCAGCTACCATGTCGTCATCCTATCGAGGGCACCGACATCGCCCGCCTGCCCGCGGTACGGTAGGACTGTCCGCCTCCGTAGCTCAGGGGATAGAGCAGGAGCCTTCTAATCTCTTGGTCGCAGGTTCGAATCCTGCCGGGGGCGCTTCCGATCGACGTAGCGACGGCATCAGCAGTGGCGAAGCGCGGCCACGGCATCGTCGGCACGCCAGAACTCTCCGATCAGCCGGAAGCGGCCGGTCGCGAGGTGCAGCCGCTCCGCCCGGTAGCGCAGACCGAGCGGGTCCGGCACGATCCTCAGGTGACCGAGGACATACTCCCGCGAGTCCTGGACCCGCCACAGGTGGTCGGCGGCGCGGACGAGATGCTCCTTCTCCGAGGAGAGACGAGGTGCGGCGAAGGGCACCTCGGGGGCCGTGGCGGACGTTCGTTCAGACATCGATTTCTCCCTTCCTGCAACAACGCTACGACGGGCCACCGACATTCGCGCCGCGCCGGGACACGCGTCTGACCGGGCTCTTCCTCCACGCTTCGTCGATGTCGGCGATGTGTCCCCACAGCGCGTGGATCCGTCAGTCGATGCTCCTGCCGTCACCGCAGGCTGGAGACATCCGGAGAGGTTCCGGCGACAGAAGGAGAACAGCATGACCGAGATGATCACCGTCGTGGGGCGAGTGGCGACCGATCCGCATCAGGGGCACACCGGTGCGGGGGTGCCCGTCACCAACTTCCGGCTGGCGAGCACGCACCGCCGCTTCGAACCGACGACCCAGACCTGGGTCGACTCCGAGACCAACTGGTTCTCCGTGGCGGCGTTCCGGCAGCTCGGTCAGAACGCCAGGGCGTCGCTGCGGGTGGGCGACAGCATCGTCGTGACGGGCCGCCTGCGCATCCGGGCCTGGGAGAGCAATGGGAAGCAGGGCACGAGTGCCGACATCGAAGCCGACGCGATCGGGCACGACCTGCGGTGGGGGACGACCGCGTTCCGGCCGTCGCCGAGACGCTCTCCGGAGACCGTGGCGGAGGGGGAGAAGGATGGGGAACAGTCTCCCGGTGCCGACTCCGCGAGTGGAAGCGCGCGGACGACGGCGAGTGGCCGAACCGGAGACGATCTGGGTGATCTGTGGGGCATCGACGGTTCCGGGGACGGGGGTGCGGCGACGGACCAGGCGTTCCCCGACGGCTTCCTCGGAGCGGGAGCCAGGGTGTCGGCGGGGCAGTAGGGGCAGGCGCGCAGCGTCAGCCACGCACCGTCAGCACGCCGGGCTGTGGGTGTGGGCGACGTAGACTCGGCTCGTGCTCCGAACGGCCCCGTCACTCGCCCGCACCGCCCGCGCGTTGGTCGGAGCCGGTGCGATCCTCGTCCTCCTCGTCGGATGCACGGCCGCTGCCGGCGAGCATCCGACGCCGCCGAGCTCCCTGTCGCCCTCGCCCGCGGATACGGCGACGGCGTCGCCGGCACTGCAGCCCGAGGGCACCGCGGAAGACAATCTTCCGTATTTCCGGGCGATCGCGGAGGGTGTGTGGGCCTCGGAACAGCGGGCGGAGGGTCGGGCCTATATCGACGCGCTGGTGGCCGGGGGCTTCGATCGCACCGCCATGCAGGTCACGCCCGACCAGACCACCGTGGGCAACCCGGTGGAGAGCCTCCAGTTCTCGGTGCGCTGGGGAGAGGAGTCCTGCCTGGTGGGACAGGTCGGTCCCTCGACGGGACAGGTGGTGGCCGTCGTCATGCCCCAGCTTGCCGAGGGACGCTGCCTGGTCGGGACGACGCGTCCGATCGACTGGTGATGCTTCGATCACGAACCCTGCCGCCGACGGCCGGTAGGCTGGAGTGTCGATCTTCGACGCCAACAGAAGGAGCGGTTTTCGGTGGCTGAGTACATCTACTCGATGGTGCGTGCGCGCAAGGCGGTGGGCGAGAAGCTCATCCTCGACGACGTCACGATGGCGTTCCTTCCCGGAGCGAAGATCGGCATGGTCGGCCCCAACGGCGCCGGCAAGTCGACGATCCTGAAGATCATGGCCGGGCTCGACACGCCGTCCAACGGCGAGGCGAAGCTGTCGCCCGGCTATTCGGTCGGGATCCTCATGCAGGAGCCGGAGCTGGACGAGTCGAAGACCGTGCTGGAGAACATCCAGGACGGCATCGCGATCAAGGCGAAGCTCGACCGCTTCAATGAGATCTCGGCGCTGATGGCCGATCCCGATGCGGACTTCGATGCGCTGCTCGCCGAGATGGGCACCCTGCAGGAGGAGATCGACGCGGCCGACGGCTGGGACCTCGACTCCCAGCTCGAGCAGGCCATGGACGCACTGCGCACGCCCCCCGGCGACGCCGCGATCGCCCCCCTCTCCGGTGGAGAGAAGCGACGTGTCGCCCTCGCCAAGCTCCTGCTGCAGAAGCCGGATCTGCTGCTCCTCGACGAGCCGACCAACCACCTGGACGCGGAGAGTGTGCTGTGGCTCGAACAGCACCTGCAGTCGTACAAGGGCGCCGTCATCGCCATCACCCACGACCGGTACTTCCTCGACCACGTGGCCGAGTGGATCGCGGAGGTCGACCGCGGTCGGCTGATCGGCTACGAGGGCAACTACTCGACCTACCTGGAGAAGAAGGCCGAGCGTCTCGACATCCAGGGCAAGAAGGACGCGAAGCTCGCCAAGCGCCTCAAGGACGAGCTCGAATGGGTCCGTTCCAGTGCCAAGGGTCGCCAGACGAAGTCGAAGGCGCGACTCGCGCGCTACGAGGAGATGGCCGCGGAGGCGGAGCGGACGCGGAAGCTCGACTTCGAGGAGATCCAGATCCCCGCGGGGCCGCGCCTGGGCAACGTGGTGATCGAGGCGAAGAACCTGCAGAAGGGCTTCGACGGACGCTCGCTGATCGATGGCCTCAGCTTCAGCCTTCCGCCGAACGGCATCGTCGGCGTGATCGGTCCGAACGGCGTCGGCAAGACCACACTGTTCAAGACCATCGTCGGTCTCGAGCCCCTCGACGGCGGCGACCTGAAGATCGGCGAGACGGTCAAGATCAGTTACGTCGACCAGTCGCGCTCGTCGATCGACCCGAACAAGACGCTGTGGGAGGTCGTCTCCGACGGGCTCGACTTCATCACGGTCGGCAAGACGGAGATCCCCTCGCGGGCCTACGTGTCGAAGTTCGGCTTCAAGGGTCCTGACCAGCAGAAGAAGGCCGGTGTGCTCTCGGGCGGTGAGCGCAACCGCCTGAACCTCGCGCTCACGCTGAAGGAGGGCGGCAACCTGCTGCTCCTCGACGAGCCGACCAACGACCTCGACGTCGAGACGCTGAGCTCGCTGGAGAACGCCCTTCTCGAGTTCCCCGGCTGTGCCGTGGTCATCACCCACGACCGGTGGTTCCTCGACCGCATCGCGACGCACATCCTGGCGTACGAGGGCACCGACGAGAAGCCCGACCAGTGGTACTGGTTCGAGGGCAACTTCGAGGCCTACGAGCAGAACAAGATCGAGCGCCTCGGGCCCGACGCGGCCAAGCCGCACCGGTCGACCCACCGCAAGCTCACGCGCGACTGACCCGATGACTGCGCCTTCGCCGGGAACCCGCCTGCACATCCCGATCCACCTCCGCTGGGGGGATCTGGACGCGTTCAACCACGTCAACAACACCTCGATGCTCAAGCTGCTCGAGGAGGCGCGCGTCCGCGCGTTCTGGCGGGCGGGTCCCGGCGAGGAGGCGCCGTCCACCGCGGTGCTCGACTCCGGCATCGACGAGGGCATCCTGACGCTGATCGCCCGGCAGGAGATCGAGTACCTCGCGCCGGTGCCGTATCAGCGTCGACCGCTCGAGGTGCAGATGTGGTTCGGCAAGCTCGGCGGGTCCAGTGTCGAGGTCTGCTACGAGGTGCACAACGACCCGGCCGCGGAGCCGCGGGTGCTGTACGCGCGGTCGACAGCAGTGATCGTGCTCGTCGAGGCCGCGACAGGGCGCCCCACGCGACTCACCTCCGAGATGCGTGAGGCCTGGGAGCCGTACGTCGGCCCCTCCATCGAGTACGCGCACCGCTGACCTCGACGGCCGTGTGACCCGCGCCGAACGCTCGGATCAGGATGCCTCCGGCGGCACGCGGATCATGATCTCCTGCGCCACGCTCGCCACCAGCGAGCCGTCGCGCGTGTAGATCCGCCCGGTGGCCAGCCCGCGCCCGCCGCGCGCGTTCGGGGACTCCTGCGCATACAGCAGCCACTCGTCGACGCGCGCGGGACGGTGCCACCACATCGCGTGATCGAGGCTCGCGACCTTGAGCCCCTGGTGGGCCCACGAGACCCCGTGCGCGCGCAGGATGGACTCCTGGATCGTCATGTCGCTCAGGTACGCCAGTGCCGCGCGATGCAGCCGCTGGTCGTCGGGGAGCGGAGCGCGCAGTCGCATCCAGACGGCCTGACGCGGGACCCGGGCATCGTCGTTGGGGAGGTACAGCGGCGACTCGACGTGACGGATGTCCGCGGCGCGATCGGTGAGCATCCGCCGCGCGCCCCCGGTGAGTCCGGGAACGCGATCCTCGTCGGGGGACAGCGTCTCCGGGTCGGGCACGCCCTCGGGCATGGGCTCCGCGTGCTCGACTCCCGGATCCGCATCCTGGAAGGACGCGATCATCGAGAAGATCGGCACCCCGTTCTGGTACGCCTGCGTGCGGCGCGTCGAGAATGAGCGGCCGTCATGGATGCGGTCGACGGCGATCGTGATGCCCTGACTCGCGTCACCGGGCCGCAGGAAATAGCCGTGCATCGAATGGACGGCGCGATCCTCCGGCAGTGTGCGCTCCGCCGCGAGGAGCGTCTGCGCCAGCACCTGGCCTCCGTAGATGCGGCCGCTCGGCATCGGATGCGAGGAGCCCGTGAAGATGTCCTCGGTCGTCCGGGCCTGGGTGGCGTCGAGGTCGAGAACCTCGAGGAGTCGATCGACGGTCTGGATGGCGTGGTCGTCCGCGCTCATGGGTTCCTCTCCGCGACCGCAGGCGCCGCACCTCTTGGTAGTTTAGAACGCGTGCCGCCTACGCTCCTGCTCGCCGATCCCGACACGGCGAAGGATGTCCTGACGTTCGTGGGCCGCGCCGGTCGCGCGGGCGACGGGGGAGTACGACTTCAGGCCTCGCGCGGGGTCCTGGCGCTGACCACGGCCGTGCTCTCGCCGCAGACCCTGTTCGATCAGACCCCCACGATCCTCGCGATGCGTATCGTGCACGCGGACCCTGAGCTCGAATGCGACCTGGTCGTCGACAGCCTGTCGCCCGCCGACACCCCCGAACGCCTCATGCTGCCGGACACCGGCCTGTCGCCGTCCTGGGCCGGGGTGTCCCCGCCGCGCCAGGGCTGGACCGTGGAGGCGTCGCTGGAGGCGTCCGTCGTCGCGCAGCGCGCACAGTGGGGGATCTCCGCCGTGGCGCGGGGGGCGGGTGCCGGCTCGGGCGAGGAAGCGGTTCGCGCGCTCCGGGCGGCCATCTGGGGCGAGCCCGACGACGATCTCGGCGGGCTGCCGCGCGGTGTGGCGTTCGCCGCGGACGCCATGGGCTTCATCTCGGGCGAGGAACAGGTCGGGGTGTCGCGCGCCGGCCGCTGGTCGCGGCTCGCCTTCCGTCGCGGGCATGTGCTGGCACGAGGCCCCGTGGCGTCCGGGCTCACGGGCGTGCGGGCCACCGGCACCCGAGCCTGACGGCGCTGCCACCACGGCGCGACGGGATGAGCGCCAGGGCCTGATGGGACGGCCGAAGCGCCGGCGTGACCCGAGGGGGTGAGCCACGCTCGTCGATCGACCGCGCCGGGGGCGTCACCCGAGGGTTTCGCCACGAGCCCCGTGGCGCGGGGTCAGCCCGCCGCCGCTACGGCCGACCTTCCCGCCTGTCGCCCGGAGAACAGGCACCCGCCGAGGAACGTGCCCTCCAACGCCCGGTACCCGTGGACACCGCCACCGCCGAAGCCGCTCGCCTCGCCCGCGGCGAACAGGCCAGGGATCGGGATGCCCTGGGCGTCCAGCGCACGACCGTCGAGGTCGGTGTGGATGCCGCCCAGCGATTTGCGGGTGAGGACGTGCAGCTTGACCGCGATCAACGGGCCGGCGGCCGGGTCCTGCAGCCGGTGCGGCGCTGCCGTCCGGATGAGCTTGTCACCGCGGTAGCCGCGCATCGAGCGCAGCATGCCGATCTGGGCATCCTTGGTGAACTCGTTCTCGATCTCGCGGTCGCGCGCGACCACCTCGCGCCGCACGGTGTCGATGTCGAGCAGCTCGCCACCGTCATGCCGGCTCATCTGCTCCAACAGCGACTCCAGGTCGTTCTCGACGATGAAGTCCTGTCCCTCGTCGAGGAACGCCTGGACGGGGCCGGTCGGTCCCTTGGCGAGCCGCGACTTCAGCAGCAGCCCCACATCCTTGCCGGTGAGGTCGGGGTTCTGCTCGCTGCCGGACAGGGCGAACTCCTTCTCCACGATCTGCCGCGACGTGACGAACCAGGAGTGGTCGTGACCGGTGCGCCGGAGGTGCGCGAGCGTCCCGAGCGTGTCGAACCCGGGGAAGAGCGGCACGGGGAGGCGCGCGCCCGTCGCGTCGAGCCACAGGGACGAGGGGCCGGGGAGGATGCGGATGCCGTGCGCGGGCCACACCGGATCCCAGTTCGTGATCCCCTCCACGTAATGCCACATGCGGTCGCCGTTGATCAGGCGGGCGCCGGCGGCCGCGGTGACGGCCTGCATCGAGCCGTCGACATACGCCGGGACGCCGGAGAGCATGTGCGCCGGCGGCGTTCCCAGCCGTTCGGGCCACGCCGCACGGACGAGCTCGTGGTTGCCGCCGATCCCTCCGGACGACACGACGGTCGCATCCGCCGTGATCTCGAACGCGCCGATCACCTCGCGGGAGGACGGCACTCCCCGTTCCGCACCGCTGGAGGCGAGGACGGAGCCGCGGGCGCCGGTGACACGTCCATCCGTGACGATGAGGCTCTCCACGCGGTGCCGCGCGAGCACGGTGAGACGACCGCTGCGCTCGCCCTCCTCGACGGCCGCGGCGAAGGGGGCGACGATCCCGGGGCCGGTGCCCCAGGTGATGTGGAATCGCGGCACCGAGTTGCCCGGTCCGATCGCGCCGTAGCCGCCGCGCTCCGCCCAGCCGACCACGGGGAAGAAGCCCACGCCGAGGCTGCGCAGCCATGAGCGCTTCTCCCCGGCGGCGAACTGCAGATACGCCTCGGCCCAGCGGCGCGGCCACTCGTCCTCCGGGCGGTCGAAGCCCGCGTTGCCGAACCAGTCCTGGGTGGCGAGCTCGAGCGAGTCCTTGATGCCGAATCGGCGCTGCTCGGGGGAGTCCACGAAGAAGAGTCCGCCGAACGACCACCACGCCTGGCCGCCGAGGTTCGTCCGCGGCTCCTGGTCGACGACGATGACGCGGCGTCCGGCCGCCAGTGCCTCGCGGGCGGCGACCAGTCCGGCCAGCCCCCAACCGATCACCAGGACGTCCGTGGTCGGGGGCTTCGTCGTCATGTGTTCTCCGTTGATTCCTGACGTGTGCGGGTCTCGAGCGTCGGGCGCCCGTGGGGAGTCGTGCCGATGCCGGACGGCTCGAATGTGTTCACCATGGCATAGGCGGCGCGCTCCAGGTAGTCCCAGAGCGTGGATTCGTGCAGCGGAGACAACCGAGCCTCGTCGACGGCGGTGCGCATGTGACGAAGCCAACGATCACGCGCGTCCGGGTCGATGTGGAACGGCATGTGACGCATGCGCAGGCGCGGGTGTCCGCGGGTCTCGCCGTACGTGGTCGGACCGCCCCAGTACTGTTCCAGGAACATCCGCAGGCGGTCCTCGGCGGGGCCCAGATCCTCCTCGGGATACATCGGCTTGAGCACCGGATCGAGGGCGACCTCGCGGTAGAACACGGAGACGATCTTCCGGAACGTCTCTGCGCCCCCGACCTCGTCGTAGAACGTCATCTGTCGCCATTCCCCTCGGTCGACGGCTTCTTGCGGCGCCAGATGCCGCGGTCCGGGATGACCGGCACGCCCGTGACGGCGTTCGGCCGGGTCTTCGGCGGGTTCGCCCCGCGCACGCGCCGTGCGCCTTCGAGCCCTGTCGGCACGACATCGGACATGCGCGGCACCGCGATCTCCTTCTCCAGCAGAGCGGCCCGCAGCCGGCGCCGCAGCTCCTGTGCGACGTCGTCTCTGGCGTTCGCCCTGGTCTTGATGACGACGCGGACCACAAGGGCGTCGCCGTCGATGGATTCCAGGCCCCACAGCTCGGGCTTCTCGACGATGCGCGTCCGCCACTTGGGGTCCTTCGCGAGGCCCTGTGCCGTCTCGAGCATGATGTGCTCGACCTGGTCGAGGTCGGCGTCCGGGGCGACGCCGGTGTCGACGATCGCGCGTGCCCATCCCTGGGACATGTTGCCGATGCGCGTGACCTCGCCGTTGCGGACGTACCAGAGCGTCCCGTTCACGTCTCGCACCTGGGTGATCCGCACGCTCACGTACTCGACCACGCCGCTCGCCAGACCAAGGTCGACCACGTCACCGATGCCGATCTGGTCCTCCGCGACGAGGAACATCCCGTTGAGCACATCTTTGACGATGTTCTGGGCGCCGAAACCGAGACCAGCACCCACGGCGGCGGTCAGCAGCGTGAGCGACCCGAGCAGGCTGGGACTGAGAGCGTTCACGACCAGCACGATCGCGATGACCACCAGCATCACGTTGACGATGTTCTGGAGGATCGTGCCCAGGGTCCTCGTGCGCTGGACCAGACGCATATCGGCGAGCGGAGAGCGTTCGAGCGCCTGGGTGTCGTCGACCGACGCCTTGTTCTTCGCGCTGTCCACGATCCGGTGCACGACGCGCCTGATCACGCGCCGCAGCACGAAAGCGATCACCACGCAGGAGGCGATGATGATCGCGACGACGAGCGCTTTGCCGCCGATGTGTCCGAGCAGGGTCAGCAGGTCCTGGACCCAGTCGGGAAGCGGGGTGGGAGTGGGGTCTGGCGTGGTCTCGAGGGGGAGGATCATCGCTGCCGAGTTTACCGAGCGGGCCTCTGCCCCGGCTGGAAGCGCGGCGGCAGAGGCCCGGACGAAGGGTGGCGCCGATCAGTCCTCGGCGTCGCGGGACTGCGCCGCCAGCGCGCGCTCGACGTCGGCGAGGTTCTCCAGCACGAGGCGACGGAGCGCCGGCGGAGCGTCCTGGTGCGAGGACAGCCACGAGCGCGTCGCGTCGCGCAGCGCCACGTCGGCCAGCGCCGTGGGGAACAGGCCGACGATGAGGTACTGGGCGATCTGGTAGGTGCGCGACTCCCACACCGGCAGCAGCATGTCGAAGTACTTCGGCACGAACTCGCCGAGCACTTCGGCGCCTGCGGGGTGCACGAAGCCGAGGGCTGCCGACCGGACGATCGTGTTCGGCGCGTCATCCCGCTCGATCAGAGAGGCCCACGCGGCCTGCTTCGAGGCGGCGTCGGGAAGAGCGGCTCGTGCCTGCGCGGCGAACTCCGCGCCCTTGGCGGTGTTGTCGGCGGCGAGAGCGGCGTCGATCGTCGCGGCGTCCGTCGCTCCGATGGTCGCGAGTCCGACGAGCAGCTGCCAGTTCAGGTCGGCGTCGATCTCGAGACCGGGGAGGGTCTCCTCGCCGGAGCGCAGGCGCCCAACGATGCCGGCGTGCTCAGGGGTGACCAGGGCGTTCGCGAACGCCGTGACGAACTGGAGCTGGCTGTCGCTGCCCGCTTCTGCGGCTTCGGCGAGGGCCCACAGGCCGTCCGCGACCTTGAGCCGCGCCGCCTGGCGCTCCTCGGGTCGCACGTACAGCGTGGCCGCCGTGCGCAGCTGGGCGAGCGTCGTGCGGACCGTGGTCGACTCGGTCTCGCGGCCGATGTTGCCCAGCACGAGGTCGATGTAGTCCGAGGCCGCCGTCTCCGCGTCGCGCGTCTGGTCCCAGGCGGCGCCCCACACGAGGGAGCGCGCAAGCGGGTCGTGGATGTCGGCGAGGTGTGCGATCGCCGTCGCCAGCGACTTCTCGTCGAGACGGATCTTGGCGTAGGCGAGGTCGTCGTCGTTCAGCAGGATCAGGTCGGGGCGCGCGAGGCCCTGCAGTGCGGGGACCTCGGTGCGGTCGCCGTCGACATCGACCTCGACGTGGTGGACGCGCGTGAGCGTGCCGTCCTGCAGCGAGTAGAAGCCGATGCCCAGGCGGTGCGGACGGATGGTCGGGTAGTCCGCCGGGGCCGTCTGGGTGATCGCGAAACGCGAGATCTTGCCGTCGTCGCCCTCGGCCACCACGGGCTCGAGCGTGTTGACGCCGGCCGTCTCCAGCCACTTCTTCGACCAGGTGCCCAGGTCGCGTCCACTCGTGGCCTCGAGCTCCGACAGTAGGTCGCTGAGCTCGGTGTTGCCCCACGAGTGCTTCTGGAAGTACTGCGACACCCCGGCGAAGAACGCCTCGATGCCGACCCACGCGGCGAGCTGCTTCAGCACCGAGCCGCCCTTGGCATAGGTGATGCCGTCGAAGTTGACCTGCACGTCTTCCAGGTCGTTGATCTCCGCGACGATCGGGTGCGTGGAGGGGAGCTGATCCTGGCGATAGGCCCAGGTCTTCTCCATCGCGTTGAACGTGGTCCAGGCCTCGGTCCATTCGGTGGCCTCGGCGGTCGCGATGGTGGAGGCCCACTCCGCGAACGACTCGTTGAGCCACAGGTCGTTCCACCACTTCATGGTGACCAGGTCGCCGAACCACATGTGCGCGAGCTCGTGCAGAATCGTGACGACCCGGCGCTCCTTGACGGCGTCGGTGACCTTGCTGCGGAAGACGTAGGTCTCGGTGAACGTGACCGCACCCGCGTTCTCCATCGCCCCGGCGTTGAACTCGGGCACGAACAGCTGGTCGTACTTCGCGAACGGGTAGGGGACGCCGAACTTCGATTCGAAGTACGCGAAGCCCTCACGGGTCTTGTCGAAGATGTAGTCGGCGTCGAGGTGCTGCCACAGGCTCTTGCGGCCGTAGACGCCGAGCGGGATCACGCGGCCGGAGGCGCTGGTGAGCTCGGAGAACGTGGACTCGTAGGGTCCCGCGACGAGGGCGGTGATGTAGGAGGAGATGCGCGGCGTCGGCTCGAATCCCCAGGTGGCGGTGACGTCGTCGTCGTGCACGATGGGCTCGGGCGTGGGGGAGTTGGACACGACCTTCCACGCCGCGGGCGCCGTGACCGTGAACTGGAACGTCGCCTTGAGGTCGGGCTGCTCGAAGACCGCGAAGACGCGGCGCGAGTCCGGCACCTCGAACTGCGAGTACAGGTAGACCTCGCCGTCGACGGGGTCGACGAATCGGTGCAGGCCCTCGCCGGTGTTGGTGTAGAGGCAGTCCGCGTCCACGACGAGGACGTTCTCGGCCTGCAACCCGGACAGCGCGATGCGCGAGTCGGCGAAGACCTCCTGCGGGTCGAGCTGCTCTCCGTTGAGCGAGATCTCGCGCACGTCGCGGGCAATCAGGTCGATGAAGGTGAAGCCGTCGGGCGTCGCGGAGAAGCGCACGACGCTGCGGGAACCGAAGACCTCGGCGCCCTTCGTCAGATCGAGGGCGACCTCATAGGAGTGCGTGTCGATGACATCGCGGCGCTCCTGCGCTTCGATTCGGGTGAGGTTCTCTCCAGGCACAGCTGTACTCCCAGGGGTGAGGGGATGTCACCGGGGTCGGCGCAGTTGGCGCCGACGGCAACCATGACAGCCTACGCCAGTGCGCGAGGCGGGCTCACGCTCTGTGCGCATTCTCCCGGCGGCGAGCGGACACCGGTGCCTCGACGAGGTGGGAGGATGGAGGGGTGACTGCGATCGAGCCGAATGTCGTCCCCTTTGCCTCGCCTGCCGCCGCCAGCGGTGCGCCCTTCGTGACCACGCCCGTCGCGTACGATGCGATCCTCCTCGCCGGCTTCGGTGGCCCGGAGGGTCAGGAGGACGTGATCCCGTTCCTCCGCAACGTGACGCGCGGTCGCGGCATCCCCGATGAGCGGTTGGAGGAGGTCGCGCACCACTATCGTCACTTCGGCGGCGTGAGCCCCATCAACGGGCAGAACCGCGTGCTCAAGGAGGCGCTCGAGCAGGCGCTCGTCGCGCGCGGCATCGAGCTGCCCGTGTACTGGGGCAACCGCAACTGGGCCCCCTACCTCGAGGAGGTCGTGCCCGAGGCGGCGCGCAACGGGCACACCACGCTGCTCGCGTTCGCCACGAGCGCCTACAGCTCGTTCTCCAGCTGCCGCCAGTACCGCGAGGACTTCGCGCGCGTGCTGGAGGAGACCGGCCTCGGGGAGACTGTCACGATCGACAAGATCCGCCCGTTCTATGACCACCCGGGTTTCGTCGAGGCCTTCGAGTCGGGAGTGCGGGAGGCCATCGAGGGCTTCCTGGCGCAGGGCATCGCCGCGCCGGACATCCAGATCCTGTTCTCGACGCACAGCATCCCGACGGCCGACGCCGAGCGTTCCGGCGCCCGCGACATCGACTGGGGCGAGGGCGGCGCCTATGCCGCGCAGCACCTGGCCGTCGCGGCCTGGGTGATGGACCGCGTACGGCAGTCCGTGCCGGCGGCGGCCGACGTGGCCTGGGCGCTCGTCTACCAGTCGCGCTCGGGGCCCGCGTCGCAGCCGTGGCTCGAGCCGGACGTGTGCGACGTGATCGGTGAGCTTCCCGCGCGAGGGCGGCGCGCGGTCGCGGTCGTGCCGGTGGGATTCATGAGCGACCACATGGAGGTGCTCTGGGATCTCGACACCGAGGCGGCGGAGGCGGCGGAGGACGCGGGACTCGCGTTCACGCGCACGCCGACGCCTGGCGTGTCGCCGACGTTCGTCGAGGGGATCGTCGACCTGATCGAGGAGCGGCTGCAGGGGCGTCCGAACGAGGAGCGCGCTCACGTCACGTCGCTCCCCGGCGGCTTCGACGTCTGCCGGCCCGGCTGCTGCGAGAACGTCAGGGCGGGGTTCAAGCCGGCGGCCGCCGGCGTCGCCCCGTGACCGGAACGGGTGTCGGCGGCGGCTTCTAGGATGGAAGCCATGCGCATCCACATCGCCACCGATCACGCTGGACTCGATTTCTCCACGCAGCTGCAGGAGCACCTGCGGGCGGCGGGGCACGAGGTCGTCGACCACGGTCCGGTGGAGTACGACGCGCTCGACGACTACCCGGCGTTCTGCATCCGGGCTGCTCAGGCGGTGGTCGCCGATCAGGAGGCGGGCGTCGAGGCGCTGGGTGTCGTGTTCGGCGGATCCGGCAACGGCGAGCAGATCGCGGCGAACAAGGTGCGCGGTGTCCGCGCGGCCCTGGTGTGGAACCTCTCCACGGCCGAGCTCGCACGGGAGCACAACGACGCCAACGTGATCTCCATCGGCGCGCGGCAGCACACGTACGACGAGGTGACCTCCTTCATCGACCGGTTCATCTCGACCCCGTTCTCGGGCGACGAGCGTCATGTGCGCCGCATCGGACAGATCGCCGACTTCGAGCGCGACGGCTCGCTGCTCCCGGATCCGCGGGGCTGACATGCCCGAGGGTCACTCCGTCCACCGCATCGCCCGGCAGTTCGACCGCAACTTCGTCGGCAAGGTGCTCCGCGCCTCCAGCCCCCAGGGACGCTTCGCCGAGGAAGCGGCGATCCTCGACGGGCGCACGGCGACGAGCGTGCAGGCGGTCGGCAAGCAGATGTTCCTGGAGACCGAGGGCGACCTGTGGCTTCGCGTGCACCTGGGGCTCTACGGTGCCTGGGACTTCGCTGGCGAGATCCTCGTCGACCCCACGATCGCGTCTGCGAATGGACGTATGGGTCAGACGAACCAGCGAGGCACCGTGCTGGAGGACCCGATCCTGGACGACGCCGGAGAGAACTCTCTCGCCTCGATCGGCGCCCCGCGACGCACGCGGGTGCACGTGCGCATGTCCGAGCAGACGAAGGGTCTCGCGGACGAGGGGGTGGAATGGCCGCCGCCCGTGGTGGGGCAGGTGCGTCTGCGGCTCATGACCGACATCACGGCCGCCGACCTGCGCGGCCCTACGGCGTGCGTTCTGCAGACGCCCGAGGAGATGCTCGCGACGGTCGCCAAGCTCGGTCCGGATCCGCTCGTCGGTGATCCGGCCGAGAACGAGGAGCGCTTCGTCCGCGCGGTGCGCAAGAAGTCGACGCCCATCGCGCTGCTGCTGATGGACCAGGCGGTGGTGAGCGGCATCGGCAATGTGTATCGCGCGGAGATGCTCTACCGGCAGCGGCTCAATCCGCACACGCCCGGACGAGACGTGCCGGAGGATGTGGTGCGCGCCCTCTGGCACGACTGGGTGCGCCTGCTGGCGATCGGTGTCGAGACGGGTCAGATGATGACGATGGACGACCTGTCGCCCGACGAGTACCGTGCTGCGATGGCGAGCCGCGACGACCGGCATTGGGTGTACCACCGCGCCGGACTCCCGTGCCGGGTCTGCGGCACCGAGATCGCGCTCGAGGAGATCGGCGCGCGCAAGCTCTACTGGTGCCCCCGCTGCCAGGCGTGAGTCCGCGCTGGCGTGTGCGGGCGCCCCTAGGCTGAATCCATGCGACAGAATCCGAGCTTCACGCTCGCCGACGTGACCGAGATCCGGCGCGTGATCGAGGCCAACCCCTGGGCCACCATCGTGAGTTCGACCGACGACGGGCTCGTCGCCTCGCACTATGCCGTGCTGCTCGACGACGACCGCGACGACCTGACGATCGTGGCGCACGTTGGGCGTCCCGACGACCTCATCCACGGGCTGGGGGAGCGGGAACTGCTGGTGGTCTTCCAGGGCCCGCACGGCTACGTGTCGCCCGGCTGGTACGGCGATGTCCCCGCGGTGCCCACATGGAACTACACCGCCGTGCACCTGGCGGGCACACCCGAGATCCTGACACCGGACGAGAATCTGCGGGTGCTCGACCGCCTCGTGGAGCGGTTCGAGAACGGCATGCCCGAGCCGCGGCTGATGTGGCAGCGTCCCAACGACGCCGCGTTCGTGGAACGGCTCGCCGCAGGGACAGTGGGATTCCGCCTCACCCCCGCGCGCGTCGTCGCAAAGCGCAAGCTCAGCCAGAACAAGCCCGTCGAGACGATCGAGTCGGTGATCGCGGCACTCGAGAGCGAAGGCCCGCACACCAACCGTCCTCTGGCGGCGGAGATGCGGCGCGCTCAGGTGGCGCGCGAGGGGAACCGGGCATGACGGCGCGGAACGACACCGTCGGGACGGTGCGGGCCGTTCGTCTGGCCGGTCCCGGCCGGGAGTTCCTCATCGACGACGAGCCGGTGGACCTTCACCTCGACGGCGGCGTCATCGTCGACATCGCGCCGACCGGCGCCCTGCGACCGCGTGGACAGGTGCTCGACGCCGATGGTCTCTGGGCGGTCCCCGGCTTGTGGGACAACCACGTGCACACGGTCCAGTGGGCGCTGGCGGCGGAGCGGGTCCCGTTGCATGACACGACCTCGGCGGCGGAAGCCGCGCTGCGGATGGGTGAGGCGCCGACGCTCCCCGACGGACGCCGCGTCGGTACGGGATTCCGCGACGCCCTGTGGCCGGATCGGCCGAGCCTGGAGCTGCTGGACGCGACGACGGGAGCGGCGCCCACCTACCTCATCAACGCCGACGTGCACAGCGTGTGGCTGAACACCGCTGCTCTCGCCCGCGAAGGCTTCCGTGCTGACGACGGGGTCCTGCGCGAGGAGGACGCCTTCGAGATCTCGCGCCGCCTCAACGCGGTCGACCCGGCGCACAGCGACGAGGCCGTGCTCCGCGCCGGTGAGGCCGCAGCGGCGCGAGGCGTCACCGGACTGGTCGATTTCGACATGGCGTGGAACGCCGCTGCCTGGCCGCGCCGCGTCCGTGCGGGCTTCGCCTCGCACCGCGTGGAGTTCGCGTTCTATCCCGCAGACCTCGATCGTGCCGTGACCGAAGGGCTGCGTAGCGGCGAGCCGCACGAGGAACCGGACACTCCCGCCGAGGCGCGCGGTCTGATCCGTGTCGGCTCGCTCAAGATCATCACGGACGGGTCGCTGGGAACCCGCACCGCCGCGTGCTCTCATGCCTATCCGGACGACCCCGGCAACTACGGGGTCCTGACGGTACCGGGCGATGAGCTCGTCGCCCTGCTGACCACCGCGACCGGCGCGGGCATCACGGCGGCCGTGCACGCCATCGGCGACCGCGCTGTCACGTCCGCCCTCGACGCCTTCCTGGTCACCGGGGCGACCGGTTCTCTGGAGCACGCCCAGCTCGTGCGTCATGCCGACCTGGCGCGGTTCGCGCGCCTCGGTGTGATCGCCAGCGTGCAGCCGCAGCACGCCGTCGACGACCGTGACTTCGTCGAGCACCACTGGGCAGGGCAGACCTCTCTCGGTTACCCGCTGTCGTCTCTGTTCGCCGCCGGTGCCGAGGTGCGGTTCGGTTCCGACGCCCCGGTGGCGCCCCTCGACCCGTGGCAGGCTCTGTCGGCGGCGGTCTGGCGCACGGATGATGAGCGGGAATCGTGGCACCCGGAGGAACGCCTCACGGTCGACCAGGCGTTGAGCGCCAGCGTGCGCTCCACGCTCCGCCCCGGGGAGATCGCCGATATCGCGCTCACGTCCGCGGATCCGCGCACCGCAGATGCCGCCGCGTTGCGCGCGATGCCCGTGGCCGCCACCCTTCTCGCGGGCCGCGTGACCCACGTCGGCTGAGCCTCGCGCACGCGGAGAGGGCGGCCCCGGAATCCCGGGGCCGCCCTCTCCGAAGGTGCTGACTGGTCAGGCCGCGATGTGCGACACGAGGAACCAGCGGTCCTTCTCCAGTCCGCGCTGGATCTCGATCGCGACGTCCTGGCTGGTCAGGTCGACCTCGTCGAGGCCCTCGACGGCCGCCTTGACGTCGACGAGGATGGCGTCGATATCGGCGATGACCGCGCGGATGAGTTCATCCGACTGCGCGAAGCCGGCGGCGACCGACGTCGAACCGGCCTTCTCTGCGACGGCCGAGACGCGCGCGTCGATCGGGAGTCCGAGGGCGACGATCCGCTCGGCGGCGGTGTCGGCGAAGTCGCCGGCGTGGGCGACGATGGTGTCGAGGAGTTCGTGGACGCCGACGAAGTTCGCCCCGCGCACGTGCCAGTGCGCCTGCTTGCCGTTGATGGTCAGGGCCTGAAGGCCGAGGACGACGGGGGAGAGGAACTGCGCGGCGCCGGCGGCGACGGTGGGGTCGATGGCGGTGGGGGAAACGGTCTGTGCCTTGCTCATCTTGTGCTCCTCCGGGAGATTCTCGTGTCTGATGGGAACAACGCTACTCAGCTGAAAATGTTCCGCAAGCAAGATGAGGCATCGCTTACCGCCGCGAATCGGCGCGGGACGGGCGACGGCTAGAGTCGCTGCATGAGCGACGACGCGACCATCCTGTCTCTGCCAGGCCGCACTCCCGATCTCGACGACTCGGTGTTCCTCGCCGCGGGCGCCAGGGTGATCGGGGAGGTGACCATCGGGGAAGGGTCCAGCGTCTGGTACAACGCGGTCCTCCGAGCGGACTCCGCTGCGATCACGATGGGCGCCGGCAGCAACGCACAGGACAACGTGTCGATCCATGTCGACAGCGGACACCCGGTCGAGATCGGAGACGATGTCTCGATCGGGCACAACGCCGTCGTGCACGGCTGTCGGATCGGCGACGGTTCGCTCATCGGAATGGGAGCCGTGGTGCTGTCAGGCGCCCGTATCGGCTCGGAGTGCCTCATCGCCGGCGGCGCGCTCGTACTCGGCGACGCGGAGGTGCCGGACGGCTCGCTGGTGGCAGGCGTCCCGGCCCGCGTTCGTCGCGCGCTGAGCGACGAGGAGCGTGCCGGGTTACGGGAGAACGCTCGGATCTATCGCTCACACGTCGAGACCCATCGTGGTGCGGCGCACGCCGACGCGTCCGGGGAGGAGAGCGGTTCGGACGGGCGGTAGTCTCGGAGGGCAGGGGGCGGTGGCCAAGCTGGTTAAGGCAGTGGGCTCATAACCCAACGATCGCGGGTTCAAGTCCCGCCCGCCCTACGACTCGGATTTGCACGGGATCCATGCCGCCATGGGGCGCACCGGATGAGGAGGCTGAGAGCATCCGCACTCCGAAGGGAAGTCATGCAGCTCTCACCAGAATCCGAGACCGTCGTTCGCGC
This sequence comes from Microbacterium sp. NPDC055502, assembly GCF_053643635.1. Taxonomy (NCBI): domain Bacteria; kingdom Bacillati; phylum Actinomycetota; class Actinomycetes; order Micrococcales; family Microbacteriaceae; genus Microbacterium; species Microbacterium sp. NPDC055502. The sequence goes on from NZ_JBSHKJ010000002.1 coordinate 526,301, forward strand.
CACCGCCGGTGTGGTCGCCGAGCACGCCGAGGAGATCACTCGACTGTTCTATCCGCGGATGTTCGCGGCGCACCCCGAGCTTCTCCGGGTCTTCAACCGGGCGCACCAGGCGCACGGTGAGCAGCCGAGGGCCCTCGCCGCCTCGGTCGTCGCATTTGCCGTGTCCCTGATCGATCCCGAGGCGCCGGATTTCACGCCCGTGATGCGGCGCATCGCTCACAAGCACGTCTCGCTCGGGATCCGCGCGCGTCAGTACACGATCGTGGGACACCATCTGCTCGACGCCATGGGGATCGTGCTGGGCGACGCGGTGACCCCGGAGGTCCGTGCTGCCTGGGACGAGGTGTACTGGCTGTTCGGGTGCTCACTCATCGCGGAAGAGGCTCGACTGTATGCGTTGGCCGGCACCGACCCCGAACACCCGTGGCGCAAGCACCGCGTGGTCGAGCGGATCGCGGACACCGACGACGTGGTCACCCTCGTGCTCGAACCCCTCGACGGTGCGGTCGCCGATCACCGCGCGGGGCAGTACGTGGCCGTCGCCGTGGATCTGCCGGACGGCTCACGGCAGCCGCGTCAGTACACGCTGTCGTCTGCGCCCGGGGGCGGAGCACTGCGGGTGACCGTGAAACGGGTGCGCGGGATCGATGGTGCGCCCGACGGCCAGGTGTCCACGTGGCTGCACGACAACGCGATGCCCGGCACGATCCTCGACGTCTCACAGCCCGCCGGTGACGTCGTCCTCGATGAGTCGCACGACCCGCTGGTGCTGGTCTCGGCAGGGATCGGCATCACCCCGGTCGCGGCGATGCTGGACGGCGTTCGACGCACGCAGCCCGAGCGCACTGTGCGGCTCTTCCATGCCGATCGCACACCGTCGTCGCACGCGCTCGTCGGCCCCGTGCAGGAGTACCTCAGCGGCCTGGAGGACGCGACGGCGGTGCGCTGGTACTCGTCGGCCCCGACGGACGCTCCTGTCCTCGACGGCGTGCGCGCCGGGCGGATGGACCTGACGGATGTCGAGCTTCCCGCCGGGGCGCGGGTGCTCCTGTGCGGACCCCTCGGCTTCATGCGCGACATGCGCGCGTCACTGCTCGGGCGCGGCGTGCCCGCGGAGCGGATCGACTACGAGGTGTTCGGCCCCGACACCTGGATGCGCCATCCAGCGGACGCGTCGGCGGCGTGAGCAGCGAGCGGTCGAGGACGCCGGTTCACCGGGGCCTCCGGAGACCAGAACGACAGGAGAGGGCCGTGTCAAGCCCCTCCTGTCGGCCGTCCGGACGCGCCAGCCTCTTTCTGTGCGGCGTCCGCCGCTGAACGGGAGGCAACATGAGCATCGGCACTGGAATCGTGCTCTTCGTGATCGGGGCGATCCTCGTCTTCGCGGTGAACGTCGAGGTGACCTGGGTGAATCTCGACATGGTCGGATACATCCTCATGGGAGCCGGAGTCGTCGTCTTCTTGATCGGCATCGTGCTCCTGGCACGTCGCCGTCGGACCGAGACCGTCTCGCGCACGTATGTCGATCCCGCCACGGGGGAACCCACCACCCGACGGTCGGTGAGCTCGAGTTCCGACGACGGACTCTGAGCGACACGGACGGCTCGCGGGGACCCTGGGCCCCGCGAGCCGTCTGCGTGTCAGCTGAGGTCGGCGCCCTCGAGATGCTCCTCGACGAGGGTGATGCCGCCGCTCGAGTTCGCCGAATGGGCGAGCTCCTCGATCCACCGTCGACTCAGTTCCGGCGGCTCGGGAGCGTCGAACACGAAGCGCAGCGGGATGGAGGGATGCAGCCACAGCGTGGAACGGCCGGGTGCGTCGCCCTCGGGGTGCCGCCAGGAGAGCGTGAAGCTCTCATTGCGACGAAGCTTGGTGGCGATGACGACCTTGAGGTGGGCGAGCGCCCTGTCGTCGATCTGGATCGGGGTCTGAGTGTCTCCGTAGTAGAGGCTTCCCATCGTCAACCGACCTTGGTGCTGCAGAGGACTGCGGTGTTCATGGGGGCTCCTCGAAACATGCTGGGGGCCGGACGGGGTGATCCGGATACTTCGGACTCTAATCGGCTCAGCCGATAGAGCCCGAGAGGGCGCGCAACTCGCCGTCACGCACGAAACAAGTGTGCGCGCGGTGTCAGGTCCGGGGCAACGTCGGCGGCATGGAGTACGCCTCACGATAGGCCGCGGCGAAGCGCGAGGAGTTGCTGAACCCCCACCGCCGCGCGATCGTCGCCACGGAGGCCCCGTTGCGGGCCAGCAGGTCTCTATGGGCTCCGTCGAGGCGGGCCCGACGCAGTGCCTCGGTGGGGGTGATGTCGAGCGCCCGACGGAAGGCGTACTGAAGTCCCCGCGTGGACATGTACGCGGCGGCTGCCACGTCATCGATCGTGATCGGGAGATGGGCGTTGTCGTCGATGTACGCGAGGGCGCGCCGCACCGACGCAGGGGCGCCCGACCGCTGGCTCGGACGCCGCAACGCATCGCTGAACGTCGTCGAGAAGCTCGTCATCGTGAGCATCAGCGCGTGGCGCTCGAACTCCTTCCCGACCAGCGGGTCGACGGGCTCGCCTTCGACGAGCGTGCTCTCGAGGTAGGTGAACATCGCCCCCCACCGGTCGGCGTCGGCGCGGGAATGGGGCGAGAGCCCGGTGGCTTTGAGCTCCACCCGGTCGTCTCCCGTCACCTGACGCATCGTGGCCTGGGCGGCCGACCGATCGAAAACGAGGGCGCGCACGCGGGCTCCGTGCTCCCACGTCGCGTCCACCTGGGTGCCGTCGGTGAGCCACGGCACACCCGCGTCGAGCGGTTGGCGATGCGACCACACCTGCGCGTCCGGAGAGTCGACACGGCACACCAGCAGTTGATCGTCCGGCTGCGTTCTGGCGTGCACCTGTGCGGCGAGGTCGTAACGGAGGACCGTGGTGGCCCCGAGCTCCATCGAACGCCAATCGAAGCGGAAGCGATGGGGGTCGACGTCCTCAAGCGTGGCGGACGGCACGAACTGCTTCCAGGTGGGCTCCACCTGCGCGACATCCCTGGATGTGAACTGCACCTTCGGCTCCTCGTTGCGTGACCGACCCGAAGAGGAAGGCCACTTGGGACGATAACCCATCATGCTGACACCGAGGCAGAGGGTGGCGTCGGTCGCTCGTAGACTCGGGGTATGACCGTGCCTTCCCCCTACGCGGACCGCCTGAGCACCCTCCCCGTGGAGCGCCACGAGGTCGCCGTCCGCGGCGGTGTCACGGCGTACTGGGAGTACGGTCCGCGCGACGCCGACACGACCATCGTCGCCGTGCACGGGTTCCGCGGCGAGCACCACGGCCTCGAGCCGGTGCTCGCGTACCTTCCGGAGGTGCGGGTTCTGGTCCCGGATCTCCCGGGCTTCGGGGAGACCGCGCCGCTCCCCGGACGGCGCCACGACCTCGACGAGTACGCCGCGTGGTTGACGGACTTCGTCGCAGCCACCGCCCCGGGAGCGGTGATCCTCGGCCACTCCTTCGGCTCCATCGTCGCGGCGGCCGCCGTCGCGGGAGGTCTCGCGACGCCGCGCCTGATCCTCCTCAACCCCATCGGCGCGCCGGCACTGGAGGGGCCGAAGGGGCTGATGACCCGGCTGGCGGTGCTCTACTACGCCCTCGGCGCGAAGCTGCCCGACCGGCTCGGTACCGCGGTGCTGCGAAACCGGGTCATCGTGCGCGTGATGAGCATCACGATGGCGAAGACCCGCGACCCGGGGCTGCGCCGCTTCATCCACGATCAGCACGACACCTACTTCTCCCGGTTCTCCGACCGCGACGTGCTGCACGATGCGTTCGTCGCGAGCGTGTCGCACGACGTGCGCGAGTTCGCGCCGCGCATCGACGTGCCGACGCTGCTGGTCGCGGCGCAGCGCGACGACATCACGCCCATCGAGGCGGAGCGGCGGCTGGCGACCCTGTTTGCCGACGCGGAACTCGTCGAGATCGCCCACGTCGGTCATCTGATCCACTACGAGACCCCGGTCGAAGCAGCCGGGGCGATCAGGCGCTTCCTGAGGATTCCCGTCGCGCGAGGCCGATGAGCCCCGCCACCCGGAACGGGATCACCTCGCCCATGGCCAGGGAGGTCTCGGTGCGCTCGACCCCGTCGATCGACAGGATGCGCGCGTCGGTGTCGAACAGGTGCCTGGCGTCACGGCACGCGACGCGGGCGAGGAGGTCGATCGATCCGCTGAGTCCGTGCGCCTGCACGACCTCGGGGATGCGGGCGAGTTCGGTGATGATGCGGGGAAGCTCGGTCTGGCGTACGCCGATGCTGACGAAGGCCTGCAGCGGGAAGCCCAGGACGTCGGGGGAGAAGGCGCGCTCGTAGGAGAGGAAGACGCCGGTCTGATCCAGGCGGGCCATCCGCGCCTGGATCGTGTTGCGTGACAGCCCCATCTTCTCCGCGAGCGCGACGATCGTGATCCGCGGATCGTCGGCGAGCGACGCGAGCAGCTCGAGATCGATTCGGTCCAGTCCAGGCATAGTGCCAAACCCTAGCAGGCCCGAACTGGCGAAAAATGAGCAACATGCTCAGGTGGTGGACGATTGCTTGAGCGAGGTGTTGAGCAGACGTACCCTCAGACCATGCCGGTGATGACGCCGGCACCGTTGCGCGAAGCCCCACGAGGGCCGCCGGACGAGGAGGACGACGATGTCACCGCAGGCCACACCGATCGCAGACACCGCCCAGGATCTGGAACTCTCGGAGCGTCTTCTCGCCCCGGACGGGTCCCGCGTCCCGAACCCGCGCCTCGACCCGTTCGTCGTGGACGTGGACGCCGCGCAGCTCCGCGCGCTCCACCGCGACATGGTCGTACTCCGTCGCATCGACGCGGAGGGCGTGGCGCTGCAGCGTCAGGGCCAGCTCGGACTGTGGGCGCCGTGTCAGGGCCAGGAGGCGACGCAGATCGGCACCGCCCGAGCTCTCGACCCCCGCGACTTCGTGTTCCCCAGCTACCGTGAGACCGGCGTGATCTACGCGCGCGGCGCCCAGCCGGGCGATTACGTGCGCATGTGGCGCGGGGAGGAGGGGGCGGCGTACGACCCCGCGGCTCTCGGTGTCGCGCCGCTGCAGATCATCATCGGCGCGCAGACGCTCCACGCCGTCGGCTACGCACTGGGGATCCAGCACGAGAAGGCGGCGGAAGTGGCGGTCACCTATTTCGGTGACGGTGCGACGAGTCAGGGTGACGTCAACGAGGCGATGATCTTCGCCGCCTCGTACCAGGCCCCCGTCGTGTTCGTGTGTCAGAACAACCACTGGGCGATCTCGGAGCCGGTCGCCGTGCAGTCCCAGTACCCGATCGCGGGACGGGCGCCCGGATTCGGGATCCCCAGCCTGCGGGTCGACGGCAACGACGTGCTCGCGTGCCTGGCGGCGATGCGGTGGGCTCTCGACCATGCGCGTTCCGGCCGTGGACCCGCGTACATCGAGGCCGTGACCTACCGCATGGGCCCGCACACCACCGCGGACGACCCCACCCGGTACCGCGACGACGCGGAGCTGGAGGCCTGGCGTCGGCGGGATCCGATCGCTCGGCTGGAGGCGTACCTGCGCCGTGTGGGGGAGTTCGACGACGACCACGTGGCGGACACGCAGGCGGCGGCTGACGCGGTGGCGAAGGAGATGCGGGCGGCCTGTCTCGGAATGGTCACGCGTCCGCCGCTGGCCGTGTTCGACGGCGTGTACGCCGAGCCGCACACGGGGCTGGAGCGTCAGCGCGACGAGTACGCCGCGTACCTCGCGTCGTTCGAGAGCGAGGTGTGACATGACCCAGCTCACGCTCGGCAAGGCCCTCGGCGCCGGACTGCGCCAGGCCATGCGGGACGACGACCGGGTCGTGCTCCTCGGCGAGGACATCGGCAAGCTCGGAGGGGTGTTCCGCATCACCGACGGACTGCTCGACGAGTTCGGCGCCGCGCGGGTGATCGACACCCCGCTCGCCGAGTCGGGCATCGTCGGCACGGCGGTCGGGCTCGCGTTCCGCGGCTACCGCCCGGTGGTCGAGATCCAGTTCGACGGCTTCGTGTACCCGGCATTCGATCAGATCGTGTCGCAGGTGGCGAAGCTGCACTATCGGACTCAGGGCCGGGTGAAGATGCCCCTCACGATCCGCATCCCGTGGGCCGGAGGCATCGGAGCCGCGGAGCACCACTCCGAGTCGCCGGAGGCCTACTTCGCGCACACCGCCGGGCTGCGCGTCGTCGCGGTGTCGAACCCGCAGGACGCGTACCGCAGCCTGCGCCAGGCGATCGCCTCGGACGACCCTGTCGTCTTCTTCGAGCCCAAGCGCCTCTACCACCACAAGGGCGAGGTCGACCTGGAGGCACCGCTCGCCGACGCGCCGCCGATGGGACTCGCCCGTGTCGTCCGTGCGGGCACGGACGCGACAGTGATCGCCTACGGTGCGATGGTGACGACGGCGCTGCAGGCCGCCGACGCCGCTGAAGACGAGGGGCTGTCGTTGGAGGTCGTCGATCTCCGCTCGCTCTCGCCCGTGGACTACGACTCGGTCGCCGCCTCGGTGCGCAAGACGGGCCGGGTCGTGGTCGCGCACGAAGCCTCCAGGGAAGCCGGGCTCGGTGCCGAGGTCATCGCCAGCATCACCGAGCGCTGCTTCGAGTACCTCGAGCACGCGCCGCTGCGCGTGACCGGACACGACGTGCCGTATCCGCCCGCGAAGCTCGAGAAGTACCATCTGCCCGACCTCGACCGCATCCTCGACGCTGTCGATCGCGTGATGGACCGCCCGAACAGCCTGACGGGAGCGGACGCATGATCGCCGAGTTCCGTCTGCCCGACCTGGGGGAAGGGCTCACCGAGGCGGAGGTCGTGCAGTGGCTCGTCTCGCCCGGCGAGAAGGTGGCGCTGAACCAGACCCTCGCCGAGGTCGAGACCGCGAAGGCCGTGGTGGAACTGCCCTCGCCCTACGAGGGCACCGTGTCCAGCCTGCATGCCGAGGCGGGCGAGACCGTGGCGGTGGGGGCACCGCTCATCGCCTTCGACGTCGCCGGTGAGGAACCGCAGACTCCGACCCCCGCGATCGAGGGTGCCGAGGCCGAAGGCAGCGAGAAGACGCAGCCGAACCTCGTCGGCTACGGTGCTGCTCCCACGACGGCGGGCCGGCCCGCGCGGCGTGCCCGTCGGATCGGTGGCGCGAGTCCGGCGGCGGACACCGCGGTCCTGGAGGCGGCTCCCCACGACGCCTCGCCCTCGGCGTCCGTGGAGACCGTGATCGAACGGCCGCGCTCGACGCCGCCCGTGCGGGCGCACGCGAAGCGCCTCGGCGTCGACCTGGTGCTGGTCGCGGCGGAGGTCGGCGACCGGCTGATCACACGTCAGGATGTCGACGCGTACGCCGAGCGGCTCGCGGCCCGCTCGGACGCGACGCGCACGCCCGCGCCCGTGCCGGGGAGCGCCGCTCGTCCGACCGGCCACCAGCCCGGCCGCGAGACCCGCATCCCGATCCGGGGAGTGCGCAAGCACACCGCGGCGGCGATGGTGCAGAGCGCGTTCACGGCGCCGCACGTCACCGTGTTCCATACGGTCGACGTCACCGCGACGATGGACCTGCTGGCACGACTGCGCGAGGACCGCGCACTCAGTGGCCACCGGATCGGTCCGCTCGCCGTCGTCGCGAAGGCGGTGTGCCTTGCCCTCGGCGGGGCGCCGGGCCTGAACGCGCGGTGGGATGAGGAGGCGGGCGAGATCGTCCAGTACGGCTACGTCGACCTCGGGATCGCCGCGGCGACCGAGCGGGGCCTGATCGTGCCGATGATCCGCGATGCGGAGCGGATGACCCTGGTGGAACTCGCGGATGCCATCGCGGCGCTCGCAGAGACGGCTCGCGCGGGCAAGACGTCGCCCGCGGAGCTGTCCGGCGGCACGTTCTCGATCTCGAACATCGGAGTGTTCGGCGTGGATGCCGGGACGCCGATCCTGCCGCCGGGTCAGTCGGGCATCCTCGCGGTCGGTGCGGTCAGGCGGCAGCCGTGGGAACACGCCGGAGAGATCGCGCTGCGTCAGGTGATGACGCTGAGCCTCTCGTTCGACCACCGGATTGTGGACGGCGCGGAGGGCGCCGCGTTCCTGAAGGCCGTGGCCGACGTGCTCGAGGAGCCCGGCAGGGCGATGCTGCTCAGATGAGGGCGCGCAGCGCCGCCTCCGCCATCGTGACCAGTACGGTCGCGGTGGCGGAGTGCCGCCTCGTCGCGGCTCGCGTGCTGTGGGGCGTCGAGTTGATCAGCCCGAAGCACGCCTGGACGCGCAGCCGGAGTTCGTCGCGGGCGACGTCGTCGCGGGGATCGATCGCGGCGAGCGCGTCCATCCAGAGCTCGATGTAGGCACGCTGGAGCCGGCGGACCTCGGCGCGGTCGGCGTCGGCCAGATGCGCGACGTCGCGGTCCTGCACCTGGATGACCTCGGCGTTGCCGAGCGCGAAGTCCACGTGGAACCGGATGAGCGCGCGCATGCGCTCCTGAGGGTCGGCGGCGGATACCGCCACGCGGTCACCCCCGTCGACCAGGTCGTGGCTGACCTTCACGAGCACGGCACCGAGCAGGGCCTGTTTTCCCGCGAAGTGTCGGTAGACGGCGGGGCCGGAGACGCCGACCGCTGCGCCGATCTCCTCGAGGCTCACGCCGGTGTAGCCGCGGTCGGCGAACAGCCGGGCGGCCGCGTGCAGCAGCGCGTCGGACCGCTCTGCTTTCGCGCGGTCCCTGGCGGTGAGCGGGCTTGTCATCTCAGTTAATCCTCGCTAACCTGAATCATCGGGTTAGTGAACACTAACCGAGAATGCGTGCACCGCGCCAGGGCAGTCCGTGGCGCGGTCGTGGGTCGAGGAGGACATCACGATGCCGGCAACCCAGGAAGATCTGGCGCACGAGCTCCGTGCTCGGATCGCGACCGCCGCCCTCGGCGGTCCGGAGGCGTCGCGCGAACGTCATGTCGCGCGCGGCAAGCTGCTTCCGCGCGACCGGGTCGCGCGGGTGCTCGACGAGGGCAGCCCCTTCATGGAGATCGCTCCGCTGGCGGCGGACGGCCTGTACGGGGGAGAGGCGCCGGGAGCCGGGGTCATCGCGGGTATCGGACTCGTACACGGCCGCCACGTCATGGTCGTCTGCAACGACGCGACAGTGAAGGGCGGCACCTACTACCCGCTCACGGTCAAGAAGCACCTGCGGGCACAGGAGATCGCGCTCGAGAACCGCCTCCCGTGCCTGTATCTCGTCGACTCGGGCGGGGCGTTCCTGCCGCGACAGGACGAGGTCTTCCCCGATCGCGACCACTTCGGGCGCATCTTCTTCCACCAGGCGCGCCTATCGGCCGCGGGTGTTCCGCAGCTCGCCGCCGTGCTCGGGTCGTGCACCGCTGGGGGAGCGTATGTCCCGGCGATGAGCGACGAGACGGTGATCGTGCGCGATCAGGGCACCATCTTCCTGGGCGGACCTCCGCTCGTGAAAGCCGCGATCGGCGAGGTCGTCTCCGCGGAGGAGCTCGGGGGTGGAGAGCTCCACGCGAAGCGCAGCGGCGTCGTCGACCACCTCGCGGAGGATGACGAGCACGCACTGGAGATCCTGCGGGACATCGTCGCGACGCTTCCCGCGCCCGCCTCGCCCGCCTGGGAGGTCGTCGAGAGCAGACCGCCGTCCGAGACGGGCTCACTGTACGACGTGGTCCCGGTGGACGTGAACGCGTCCTACGACGTGCACGTCGTGATCGACCGGCTCGTCGACGGCGATACCTTCCGGGAGTTCAAGGCCGAATACGGCACCACCCTCGTCACCGGCTTCGCGCGCCTCCACGGACACCCGGTCGGCATCGTCGCGAACAACGGCGTGCTGTTCAGCGAGTCGGCGCTCAAGGGCGCCCACTTCATCGAGCTGTGCGACCAGCGCGGCATCCCGCTGCTGTTCCTGCAGAACATCACCGGCTTCATGGTCGGGTCGGACGCGGAGGCCGGAGGGATCGCGAAGGACGGGGCCAAGATGGTCACCGCGGTCGCGACCACCCGTGTCCCGAAGCTCACCGTGATCATCGGCGGGTCGTTCGGGGCGGGCAACTACTCGATGTGCGGACGCGCCTACTCCCCGCGGTTCCTGTGGACGTGGCCGGCGAGCCGCATCTCGGTCATGGGCGGTGCTCAGGCCGCATCGGTCCTGGCCACGGTGAAAGAGGACCAGCTGGCCGCGCGCGGTGAGACCTGGGCGCCCGACGACCGTGCGGCGTTCGAGGAGCCGATCCGCGAGCAGTACGAGCGGCAGGGCGAGCCGTACTACGCCACGGCGCGCCTGTGGGACGACGGCATCGTCGACCCCGCGCAGACCCGCGACCTGCTCGGGCTGGCGCTCGATGTCGTCTCCCGCACCCCGCTGCCCGAACCGCGCTTCGGCGTCTTCCGGATGTGAGTCCCATGTCTTCGTCACCGCGTCTCTCCTTCACCACCGTCCTCGTCGCGAACCGCGGCGAGATCGCCCGACGCATCATCCGCACGCTCCGCGCTCTGGGTATCCGCAGTGTCGCGGTCTACAGCGATGCCGACGCGGGGGCACCCCATGTGCGCGAGGCCGATGTGGCGGTCCGCATCGGGCCGGCTCCGGCGGCCGAGTCCTATCTCGACATCGATGCCGTCGTCGCGGCCGCGCGGGCCACCGGCGCGCAGGCGATCCACCCCGGCTACGGCTTCCTGTCCGAGAGCGTCGGGCTGGCGGAGGCGTGCGCCGAGAGCGGAATCGTGTTCGTCGGCCCCTCCGTGACGGCTCTGCAGGTCATGGGCGACAAGGCCAGGGCGCGGGACCACGTCGCGCGGAGCGGGGTGCCGGTCGTTCCGGGGTTCGACGCACGCGGGCTGTCCGACGCGGAGATCGAGGAGGAGGCGGACGCGGTCGGGTTCCCCCTCCTGGTGAAGCCGAGCGCGGGCGGAGGCGGCAAGGGCATGGAGGTCGTCGCGGACGCGGCCGCACTGCGCCCCGCCCTGTCCTCCGCGCGACGGGTCGCCGCCGCGGCCTTCGGCGACGACGCGCTCATCCTCGAACGGCTCATCGCCCGGCCGCGGCACATCGAGGTGCAGGTCTTCGGCGATGCACACGGCCGGGTGGTGGCGCTGGGTGAGCGCGAGTGCACGCTGCAGCGACGGCATCAGAAGGTCATCGAGGAGGCGCCGTCGGCCGGCATCCCCGAGGACACGCGCGACCGGCTCCTGACGGCGGCGGTGCGCGCGGCGGAGAGCGTCGCCTACGTCGGGGCCGGCACCGTGGAGTTCCTGGTCGATGCGGACGCCCCGGAGAACGTGTTCTTCATCGAGATGAACACGCGCCTCCAGGTCGAGCACCCGGTGACGGAGGAAGTGACCGGGCTCGACCTCGTGGCGCTGCAACTGCAGGTCGCCGACGGTCGTCCCCTCGAGGTCGAGCCGCGCGGGCGGGGTCATGCCGTCGAGGCGCGCGTGTACGCCGAGGCTCCGGAGCGCGGCTTCCTGCCGTCCACCGGGACCGTGCTGCTGTTCGAGGCCCCGGATGGGGTCCGGGTCGACGCGGCTGTCGAGACGGGCAGCGTGGTGACGGGCTACTACGATCCGATGATCGCGAAGGTGATCGCTCACGCCGACGACCGGGCGACCGCCCTCCGCCGCCTGGACGACGCCCTGGCGCGCACCGTGGTGCTGGGGGTCGACACGAACATCGGGTTCCTGAGGCGGCTGCTGCACGACGAGCGTGTCGTCGCGGGCGACCTCGACACGGGGCTGATCGAGACGCTGCTCCCGCTGGAGCCGAGCCGACCCTCCGCATCGCAGCTCGCCGCTGCAGCCGCCGCTCTCCAGCCCGTCGGGGCATCGCCGCGAGCCGCCGACGCGCTGTGGGGACGACTCGCCGGGTGGCGGCTCGGCGCCGATCCCGCTCCGGTCGCGCCCCTCACCGTGCTCACGGATGACGACGCGGTGGTCGAGCTGCACGACGCCGACCCAGGACGTTCGACGGTGCGCGCGGCCGTGGATGCCGACGGGGCGGTGTGGGTCGTCGAAGACGGGGCCACCATGAGGCTTCTGCCCGTGGATCGGCGCGCGCGCCTCCAGCGTCGGCTGGCCGCGACCGGCGACGGTGGTCGCGCGAGCGAGCCGGAGGGACGAGCCCCGATGCCGGGGAGCGTGGTGGCCGTGCACGTCGCGGACGGCGCGGTCGTCGCGGCCGGCGAGCCGCTCGTCGCGATCGAGGCCATGAAGATGGAGCACCAGGTGCTCGCCCCGCACGACGGGGTGGTGCACCTGTTGGTCGCGATCGGCGACCAGGTACGGCGCGACCAACCGGTCGCCCGGGTGACGACGATGGAGGACGACCGATGATCGAGAGCCTGACCGACGAGGAGCGCGAGCTCGCGGGGATGGTGCGGGAGTTCGCCGACACCGTGGTCGCCCCGCAGTCCTACGAGGCCGACCGCACGCACACGCTCTCGATGGACGTGGTCGCGCAGATGGGCGAGCTCGGGCTGTTCGGCCTTCCCTTCCCCGAGGAGTACGGCGGACAGGGCGGCGACTATATGGCGCTCGGCATCGCGATCGAGGCGCTGGGCCGGGTCGACCAGTCGATCGCGATCACGTTGGAGGCGGGGGTCAGCCTGGGCGCGATGCCGATCTACCGGTTCGGCTCGGAGGAGCAGAAGCGCGAGCTGCTGCCTGACCTGCTCGCCGGACGCGCTCTCGCCGGGTTCGGGCTGACGGAGCCGGAGGCGGGAAGCGACGCCGGCGCCACGCGAACCACGGCACGGCTCGACGGTGACGACTGGGTGATCGACGGCTCCAAGCAGTTCATCACCAACTCCGGCACGCCGATCACGCGCTTCGTGACGGTGACCGCCGTGACCGGCGCGCCCGAGGGACGCAAGGAGATCTCGACGATCATCGTGCCCAACGGCACCCCGGGGTTCACGGTCGAGCCGCCCTACGACAAGGTCGGCTGGAACGCCTCGGACACCCACCCGCTCACGTTCGACGGGGCGAGGGTGCCCGCCGGCAACCTGCTGGGGGCGCGTGGCAGCGGGTTCCGCAACTTCCTGAGCATCCTCGACGAGGGTCGCATCGCGATCGCCGCCCTCTCCACCGGTGCGGCCGAGGGGTGCCTGGAGGCGGCGGTCGCCTACGCGAAGAGTCGCACGATCTTCGGCAGCGCGCTCAGCACCCGGCAGAACGCCCAGTTCACGCTCGCCCGCATGCGTGCGCGCGTGCACACCGCGCGACTCGCGTGGCACCATGCCGCCCGGTTGCGCGACGCGGGCTCCCCGTTCGCGGAGGCCGCGGCGATCGCGAAGCTCGTGGCGGGCGAGGCCGCGATGGACAACGCGCGGGATGCGACGCAGATCTTCGGCGGCAACGGCTTCATGAACGAGTTCCCCGTGGCACGCCACTACCGCGACTCCAAGATCCTCGAGATCGGCGAGGGCACGACGGAGGTCCAGCTGCTGGTGATCGCCAGGGCCCTGGGGCTCGCCGGGTAGCGTGGTGGGATGAGCATGCGCGACATCGAGCAGCGCGGACTGTACTTCGAGGAGTTCGACACGGGCGTGCGGTACCTGCATCGACCGGGGCGCACGGCGACCGAGGCCGACAACGTGCTCTTCACGACGCTCACCATGAACACGCAGGCACTGCACCTCGACGCCGCCTTCGCCGACGCCAGCGAGCCGTTCCACGCGCGACTGATCAACTCGATGTGGACCCTGTCCACGATGGTCGGGACCTCGGTGGCGCAGCTCACGCAGGGCACGCTCGTGGCGCAGCTCGGCATGGGCGACATCGCGTTCCCGCACCCGCTGTTCGCGGGCGACACCCTCACCACGGAGACCGTCGTGGAGGAGAAGCGCCTGTCGTCTTCCCGCCCGGGGACGGGGGTCGTGCGGCTCGCGCACACGGGGCGGAACCAGGACGGCACCGTGGTCGCCACGGCCACGCGCACGGTGCTGATCCGCTGCCGCCCGGAGGCGTCCGCATGAGCTTCGACCTCGGCCCCGCGCTGCTGTTCTGCCCGGCGGATCGCCCGGAGCGCTTCGCGAAGGCACTCGACCGCGCCGACGCGGTCATCCTCGACCTGGAGGACGCGGTGCTTCCGGCGGCGAAGGCCGAGGCCAGAGCGAACGTGCGATCGGCCGCGCTCGACCCGGAGCGCGTGATCGTGCGGGTGAACGCGCCGAGCTCCGGCGAGTTCGACGCCGACCTCGCCGCCCTGGCGGAGACGGGCTTCCGGACGGTCATGGTCGCGAAGAGCGAGAGTGCGTCCGATCTCGACCGTCTCGGCGACGCGTACGACCTGATCGCGCTGTGCGAGACGGCGCGCGGTGTCCACGCGGCGCCCGACATCGCGGCGCATCCGCGGGTGGTCGCCCTGATGTGGGGAGCGGAGGATCTGGTCGCCTCACTGGGCGGCACCTCGTCGCGGACCCCGGCCGGCCGTTACCTCGACGTCGCCCGCTACGCCCGCGCCCGCGTGCTGCTCGAGGCGGGGTCGTACGGCAAGGCAGCCATCGATGCCGTGCACGTCGACATCGGCGACCTGGAAGGGCTGCAGCAGGAGGCCGCCGACGCTGCGGCATCCGGCTTCCGCGCCACGGCGTGCATCCACCCGAGCCAGGTGCCCATCGTGCGAGAGGCCTACCGTCCCGACGCCGAGACCGTCGCGTGGGCGAGGGCCGTGCTGGAGGCAGCCGCCACGGAGCGCGGTGTCTTCCGGTTCGACGGTCGCATGGTGGACGAGCCCGTGCTCCGGCACGCGCGCTTCGTGGTCTCCCGCGCCCGCTGAGGCCGCATCATTCACCGCGCGACAGAGCGCCGGGGTGTCAGAGCACGGGCGACTCGTCGAGCAGTCGCAGGTACCCCGGTGCCGCGACGAAGCGGTGCGCCGAGCCGTTGCCCAGCACGGTGCCCTCGCGGGGGAGCGTGCCGCCGGAGACGTGATCGATCACGGCGCGGATCACTCCGCCGTGCGTGACCACGAGCACCGACTCCGCCTGCGGGGCCGAACGCCGTCGCGCCTCCCTGGCGATGCGGTGCAGGGCCGCGATCGCCCTCACCCCGACGTCGGGTAGCGACTCGGCGCCGGGAACTTCCGCGTGCCAGTCGCCGTACGTCGAGATGTAGTCGGGGACCAGGAGTCCCTCGCCCTCGCCGAACTCCCGCTCGCGCAGGTCGGGGACGACACCGGCGATGTCGAGCCCGAGACGCTGCGCGATGATCTCCGCGGTCTCCCTGGCGCGGGAGAGCGGGCTCGTGTACACGGCGTGGTGCGCGGTCCCGGCGAGCTTCTCCGCGGCCCAGCGTGCGTCCTCGCGCCCGGTGTCGTTGAGGGGGATGTCGGTGGAGCCCTGGATGCGCCTCGCGAGGTTCCAGTCGGTCTGTCCGTGGCGGATGAGGGTGAGGTGGGTCACTGCAGCAGCTCCTGGAGGGCGGGAAGGACGTCGCTGGTGCCTGCGGCGAGCGTGGCGTCCGCCCAGGCGTCGGCGCGTGTCGGTTCGCGGTTGACGATGATGAGCGGGATCCCCCGGCGTCGGGCGCGGTCGACGAGCCGCACGCCGGAGTTGACGACCAGGGAGGAGCCAGCGACGATCAGGGCCGTGCTGGAGCGCAGCAGGGATTCGGCCGCGCGGAATCGGTCCTGGGGCACGTACTCGCCGAAGAACACCACGTCGGGCTTGAGCATCCCGCCGCACACCGTGCACGCGGGGATCACGAAGCCGTCCGTGCTCTCGGGCAGCACATCGCCATCCGGTGCGAGGGCCACGTTCTCGGTCACGGTGATCCAGGGGTTGAGCTCCTCGATCTGCACGGCGATGTCGCGTCGGTCGAACACCTGTCCGCAGTGCAGGCACAGGACGCGGCGCATGGTGCCGTGGACCTCGATCACGTGCGAGCTGCCGGCCCGCAGGTGCAGGCCGTCGACGTTCTGGGTGATGACACCGGACACGGTCCCGGCGGTTTCCATCGCGGCGACGGCCAGGTGTCCCGGGTTGGGGGCGGCCTGTGCGAACGCGCGCCAGCCGAGGTGCCCGCCCACCCAGTACCGCCGTCGGGCGGCCTCGTCACCGAGGTACGTCTGGATCGTCATGGGTTCGCTGCGCGTGCGCGCGCCTTCGCCGCGATAGGCGGGGATGCCCGAGTCGGTCGAGATCCCGGCTCCGGTGAGGAAGGCGATGCGCCGGCCGCGGAGCAGGTCGGCGACCCTGCCGAGGGTGGCCGATGACTCGGCGGTGTTCGACGCGCTCACAGGACCTCCCCGTGCGAGTCTACGGCGCGGCGACGGGGCCGGTCTCGCGCTGGCAGAGTGGAGGGATGCACCTGACGTCCGTGACCGACCTCGACGACCCGCGGCTCGACGACTACCGCGGGTTGACGGACACGGCGCTGCGGGCCGTCACCGAGCCGGCCGAGGGGCTCTACATCGCGGAGACGACGACGGTGATCGAGCGCGCGGTGGCGGCCGGTCACCGCCCGCGCTCCGTGCTCGTCGCCGAACGTCGGGTCGAGGAGATGGCGCGTGTGCTCGGAGAGCTGCCGGTCCCGGTGCTGGTCGTTTCCGACGAACTGGCCGAACGCGTCACGGGCTACGCCGTGCACCGCGGAGCCCTCGCGTCGATGCAGCGCCCCGCCCTCGCCCCGGTCGCCGACGTGATCCGCGGGGCCCGGCTCGTGCTGGTGCTGGAGGGGCTGGGTGACCACGCGAACGTGGGAGCGGTGTTCCGTGCGGCCGCCGGGCTGGGGGCCGACGCGGTGCTGGTCTCGGCGCGCTGTGCCGATCCGCTGTACCGCCGGAGCGTGCGGGTGAGCATGGGAACGGTGTTCCAGGTGCCGTGGACCCGCATGGCCGACCTGGGTGAGGGGATGCGCGACCTCACCGCG
This sequence comes from Microbacterium sp. NPDC055502, assembly GCF_053643635.1. Taxonomy (NCBI): domain Bacteria; kingdom Bacillati; phylum Actinomycetota; class Actinomycetes; order Micrococcales; family Microbacteriaceae; genus Microbacterium; species Microbacterium sp. NPDC055502. The sequence continues at coordinate 543,200 of NZ_JBSHKJ010000002.1, forward strand.
CAGGGGTTCGACGTCGCCGCTCTCGCCCTCGACGACGGCGCGGTACCGCTGGATGTCTACGCTGCGGAGCGCCCGGAGCGGGTCGCCCTGCTGATGGGCTCGGAGGGGGACGGTCTGTCGCGGGCGGCGCTGGCAGCGGCGGACACCGTGGTGACGATCCCCATGTCGGGCGGCGTCGACTCGCTCAACGTCGCCTCCGCCGCTGCCGTCGCGCTGTGGGCGCTGCAGAACTGACCGATCAGTCGCGGCCGGGGAGGATCACCGGTCCGGGCTCCGGTCGCTTGGCGGCGATGTTGTCGCCCGAGGACTGATGCCGCAGCCGCCGCAGCACCCACGGCACGAGGTGCTCCCGCGCCCAGCCCAGGTCTTCGGCCCTGGCCGCCCGCCACGTACGGAGGGGGAGCGGCTCGGGCTGCATGGCCTCCAGATCGTTCGGGACGTTGAGGGCGCGCAGCACCATGCGGGCCACCTCGTGATGCCCGAGCGCGTTGTAGTGCAGACGGTCGTCGTCGAAGAATCGCGCGTCCTGCACGACCTTGAGCGCCCACTGGTCGGCGACGATGCAGTCGTGCCGCTCCGCGATCGCGCGCACGTTCTCGTTGTAGATCGCGACCTTGCCGCGGAAGGGTCGGAACACCGGGGTGAACCCGGTGTCGATCCCGGTGAACAGGATGACGGCGGCGCCCGTGGACGACAGGCGCGACACGGCGTCCTCGAGCTGGGCGGCGATCGCGTCCGGGTCGGTGCCGGGGCGGATGACGTCGTTGCCGCCCGCGCAGATCGAGATGAGGTCGGGCCGCAGCGCCACGGCGGGCTCGACCTGGTCGGCGACGATCTGCGCGATGAGCTTGCCGCGCACGGCGAGGTTGGCGTACGCGAAGTCGTCGACCTGCTGTGCGAGGACCTCGGCGACGCGATCGGCCCAGCCGCGGTGGGCGCCGGGGTTCACGGGGTCGGGGTCGCCGATGCCCTCGGTGAAGGAATCGCCGATGGCCACGAACCGTCGCCACGGGTGCGGGGTCTCGTTCGGGACGTAGGGGCTCCTGGTCGATTCCTGGTCGCTCATCCGGCTCTCCTTCGCGGGGGCTCACGGGCGGCGGTCGGCCGCTGCGCAGTGACCGAGCCTACCCGTCGGGGGTTCCGCGGGGGCGGACGCGCGCGGCGATCGCGGCGGATGCCGCGGTGTCCCCGGCAGCGATTATCGTGGAGTCGATGCTCTCTCCCTCCTTCCCTCAGCGCGCCCCGTGGGGAACGGCGAGCAAGCTGCGCGCGTGGCAGCAGGAGGCCCTCGACGCCTACTTCCAGGCCGACCAGCGCGACTTCCTCGTCGCTGCGACCCCGGGCGCCGGCAAGACCACGTTCGCGCTGACACTCGCGGTGGAGCTCATGCGGATGGGCGAGGTCGACCGGGTGATCGTGGTGGCCCCGACGGAGCACCTGAAGACGCAGTGGGCCGATGCGGCGGCTCGGGTGCACATCCGGCTCGACCCGCGGTTCCGCAACAGCCACTGGGCCCCCGCCCGGCACTATCACGGCGTCGTCGTCACGTACGCGCAGGTCGCCGCGAAGTCGTCGATCCATCGCCACCTCACGGAAGACGCGAAGACCCTGGTCATCCTCGACGAGGTGCACCACGGCGGCGACGCGCTGAGCTGGGGCGATGCGATCCGCGACGCGTACGGCCCTGCCAAGCGGCGGCTGCTGCTCTCGGGCACCCCGTTCCGGAGCGACACCGCGCCGATCCCGTTCGTGGAGTACCTGCCCGACGAGACGGGCGCCCGCGTGTCCAGCACCGACTACGCGTACGGCTACGGGCGTGCTCTCGCCGACGGTGTCGTCCGTCCTGTCCTGTTCCACATGTACGCGGGCAAGATGCGCTGGCGCACGAGCGCGGGCGACGAGCTGGAGACCCATCTCGGTCAGGACAACACGAAGGACGTCACGTCGCAGGCGTGGCGCACGGCCCTCGACCCCGAGGGCGACTGGATGCCGGCCGTGCTCTCCGCCGCCGACCGTCGCCTCACCGAGATACGCCATCACGTGCCGGACGCGGGCGGGCTCGTGCTGGCGACCGATCAGACGGTGGCCAGGGCGTACGCGAAGATCCTCCACAGCATCACCCGCGAGCAGCCGACGATCGTGCTGTCCGACGATGCCACGGCGTCGGAGCGCATCGAGAAGTTCTCCGCCGGCACGCAGCGCTGGATGGTCGCCGTGCGCATGGTGTCCGAGGGGGTGGACGTGCCGCGGCTCGCGGTGGGCGTGTACGCCACCTCGTCGTCGACCCCGCTGTTCTTCGCGCAGGCGATCGGCCGGTTCGTGCGGGCCCGACGCCGGGGCGAGGCGGCCAGCGTGTTCCTGCCCCACGTGCCCGTGCTGATGAAGCTCGCGAACGAGATGGAGAAGCAGCGCGATCACGCGCTCGACCGCGGCTCGAAAGACGAGGACGGTCTCGACGACTCGCTCCTGGAGAGCGCGAACCGCGAGGAGGAGACCTCCGACGCACTCACCCAGGAGTTCAGCTACCAGGCCATCTCGTCCGTCGCGCACTTCGATCGCGTCGTGTTCGAGGGCAAGGAGTTCGGTCAGCTCGCGGAGCCGAACACGCCGGAGGAGGAGGAGTTCATCGGCTTCCCCGGTCTGCTCGAGCCCGAGCATGTCCACGAGCTCCTGATGCAGCGCCAGGCGCGACAGTCCCGGCACCGGGAGGTGCGCGAGGCCGCGGAGCCGGCGACGGCCACCACGACGCTTCCCGCGCCGCTCCACCGCACCCTCCGCGAGCAGAGGCAGCTGCTGAACAGCCTGGTCGGGTTGTACGCGCGCCAGTCGGGACAACCGCACGGCGCGGTGCACGCCGAGCTCCGGCGCATCTGCGGGGGGCCGGCGGTCGCGCAGGCCACGGTCACTCAGCTGCAGTCGCGCATCGAGGTCCTCCGCAAGCGCGTCCGCTCCTGACCGGGATCACCACCGCGTCTGCTTCGGATCCCCGAAATGCTGGCAATCGGTGCCAGGACGCGGTCGCGCGCTCCGCTCGCGGATAGCGTGGAACGGTTGCCCGCGCATCGGGCACGCTGATTCCTGGAGGACCCATGACTGCCCCTGCCGCCGCGGATTCGACGGCCTCTGACCGCCGCCGATGGGCCCGCTACCTCGTGGAGGAGCGCGCCGAGGGAGCCGTGTACAGCCGCCTCGCCGCCCGTCGGACGGGGGAGGAGCGCGCGATCCTGCTGGGACTGGCCGAGGCCGAACGCCGGCACGAGAAGCACTGGCTCGATCTGCTCGGCGGTGAACCGCGGCGGCTTCCGAGGGCGGGCATGCGCTCGCGTCTTCTCGGCTGGATGGCGGGACGGTTCGGGTCGATCTTCGTCCTCGCGCTGGCGCAGAGTGCCGAGGCTCGGTCGCCGTACGATGCCGAGCGCTGGGCGACCCCTGCGATGCGCGCTGACGAGAAGGTCCACCACGAGGTCGTGCGCGGCCTGGCGGCGCGCGGACGGCGACGGCTCTCCGGCTCCTTCCGTGCGGCGGTGTTCGGCGCCAACGACGGTCTCGTGAGCAATCTCGCCCTCGTGCTCGGCATCGGGGCGACCGGGGTGAGCTCGGGCTTCGTCCTGTTCAGCGGGATCGCCGGCCTGCTGGCCGGGGCGCTGTCGATGGGTGCGGGCGAGTTCGTGTCGGTGCGGTCGCAGCGCGAGCTGCTCGCGGCGACGGAGGCCAATGAGGACGCCGCGGCCGCCGCCGCCGACCTCGACATCGACGAGAACGAACTGGCCCTCGTGTACCGCGCCCGCGGGATGGATCAGACGGAGTCGCTCGCCCGGGCTCGTCGGATCGTGTCGGCCGCCCAGGAGGGCGTGCGTCGGGCGGCCACGGGTCCGGTCGCGGTCCAGGGGGCCGACGACCACGAGATCGTCGGCAGCGACTGGACGGCGGCCATCTCGAGCTTCCTGCTGTTCGCGTCCGGAGCGATCGTGCCCGTCCTCCCGTGGATCTTCGGGCTCGAGGGGCCGACGGCGATCATCGTCGCCCTCGTCCTGGTCGGCATCGCGCTGCTGAGCACGGGAGCCATGGTCGGGGTGCTGTCGGGCGGGCCGCCCCTGCGCCGCGCCCTGCGTCAGCTCGCGATCGGCTTCGGAGCCGCGGCGATCACCTATGCGCTGGGCCTGCTGTTCGGCGTGGGTGCCGTCTGACGGCGAGGCGGTACGACGAAGGCCCCGGATCCGTGGGGATCCGGGGCCTTCGTGTCTGTGCGCGGAGGGGGACTTGAACCCCCACGCCCTATCGGGCACTAGCACCTCAAGCTAGCGCGTCTACCATTCCGCCACCCGCGCAGGTGTGGGATGTGTCGTTGCCGACCGAAGAATGACATTAGCACGTTCTGAAGGGGCGATCGAACTGGGCGCGACGCCCGGGCGTGGCACGCTGTTTCGATAGCCTGGGACGCATGACCGATCCCTCGCTGCCCGAGGTCGCGCGCGTCGCGAGCGACCTCATCCGCTTCGACACATCCAACTACGGAGGCGGAAACGCGAAGGGGGAGCGGGAGGCCGCGGAGTACGTCGGCGCCTATCTGGAGGCGCTCGGGCTGCCGGTCGAGTACTACGAGCCGGTGCCGCGACGCACGAACGTCATGGCGAGGGTGCGGGGACGCGATGCGAGCAAGCCCGCCCTCGTGGTCCACGGTCACCTCGACGTCGTACCGGCGGTCGCCGAGGACTGGAGCGTCGATCCGTTCGCCGGGATCGTGCGCGACGGCATGCTGTGGGGCCGAGGCGCGGTCGACATGAAGAACATGGACGCGATGATCCTCACGTCGGTCGCCGACATCCTCCGCGCGGGGGAGCAGCCGGAGCGCGATCTCGTACTCGCGTTCTTCGCCGACGAGGAGAACGGTGGTGTCGAGGGGTCGGCGCTCGTGGTCAAGGATCGCCCGGAGTGGTTCGCCGGGGCGACCGACGCGATCAGCGAGGTGGGCGGATACTCCATCTCGGTCGACGATCGCCGGGCCTATCTCCTGCAGGTGGGCGAGAAGGCGCTGATCTGGATCCGGCTGGTCGCCACCGGTCGCGCGGGCCACGGCAGTCGTCTGCATGAGGAGAATGCGGTGACCAGGCTCGCCGAGGCCGTCGCCGCGATCGGCCGCACGCGCTGGCCCATCCGACTGACGCCCACTACGACGGCGCTCCTGGAGGGCCTCAGCGCGCTCAGCGGGCGCAGCGTCGACGACCCGGACGCGCTGGCGGCGGCCGCGGGCCCGGCGGAGGCGTTCCTGCGCTCCACGTTCCGCACCACCACCAATCCGACCGTGCTCACCGCGGGATACAAGCACAACGTGATCCCCGAGCGTGCGGAGGCGCTGATCGACGTGCGCGTGATCCCCGGCACGGAGGACGACGTGCTCGCCGAGCTCCAGCAGATCGTGGGCGACGACATCCGCATCGAGACGGTGGTGCGCGACATCGGCATGGAGACGGCGTTCTCCGGCGACCTGGTCGACGCGATGGTCGCGGCTCTCGGACGCCACGATCCGGGCGTTCCGGTCATCCCGTACCTGCTCGGCGCCGGGACCGACAACAAAGCGCTGGCGGCTCTCGGCATCACCGGGTACGGCTTCGCACCGCTGCGACTGCCCGCCGACCTGGATTTCACGGGCATGTTCCATGGAGTCGACGAGCGGGTGCCCGTAGACTCTCTTGTCTTCGGTCAGCGGGTGCTGACCGATCTGCTGCGCACGTACTGAGTGACGCTCGCGCCCTCCGTGCCCTCCCGAGATCTGAAGGCCCTGCCATGCATCTGTTCGAAGCGCTCATCCTGGGGATCGTCCAGGGACTGACCGAGTTCCTCCCGATCTCATCGAGTGCGCATCTGCGCATCCTCGGGACCTTCCTGCCGTCGGGGGAGGACCCGGGTGCGGCGTTCACCGCCATCACGCAGATCGGCACCGAGGCCGCCGTCGTCGTGTTCTTCTGGCGCGACATCGTCCGCATCGTGTCCCAGTGGTTCCGCTCGCTCACCGGCGCGGTGCCGCGCAACGACCCGGATGCGCGCATGGGGTGGCTGATCATCATCGGCAGCGTTCCGATCGTCGTGCTCGGTCTGCTGTTCCAGGACCAGATCGAGACGGTGTTCCGTTCGCTGTGGCTCGTGGCGATCATGCTCATCCTGTTCGGCATCCTGCTCGGAATCGCCGACTACGTGGGCGCCAAGCGGCGCAAGCTCGGAGATCTGACGTATCCGCACGGCATCGCGTTCGGTTTCGCGCAGGCTCTCGCGCTGATCCCCGGCGTCTCGCGGTCGGGCGGCACGATCACGATGGGGCTGTTCCTGGGCTACGAGCGGGCGGCTGCTGCGCGCTATGCCTTCCTGCTCGCGATCCCCGCCGTCTTCGGAAGCGGCTTCTACCAGGTGTTCAAGAGCTGGGGCGAGCCGTCGTTCTTCTCCTTCGGCGACACGCTCGCGGCAACCGGTGTCGCCTTCGTGGTGGCGCTCGGAGTGATCGCGTTCTTCATGAGCTGGATCTCGAAGCGCAGCTTCCTGCCGTTCGTGATCTACCGCATCCTGCTCGGCACCGTGCTGCTCGTGCTGCTGGGCATGGGCGTCATCCCCGCCTGAGCGCGGCGCGTCCCCGTCAGCGCTTGCGGTCGCCCGGACCGTCGTCGCGGCGGCGCAGGTAGCGTTCGAACGCCTGGGCGATCGCGTCGCCGGAGGCATCGGGCGAGTCCCAGGTGTCGCGCGTGCGCTCCAGCTGACGGATGTACTCGGCCATCTCCTCGTCCTCGGATGCCGCAGCGTCGATCGACGCCTCCCATGCGGCTGCCTCGGTGCGCAGGTGCCGGCGGTCGACGTCGACACCGGTGAGCTCCTCGAGTCGGTCGAGGAGGGCGAGCGTCACCTTCGGCGAGGGGGCGGCAGAGGCGACGTAGTGGGGCACGCTGGCCCAGAGGCTGACCGAGGGGATCCCGGCGTTCTCCGCGAAGTGCTCGAACACCGTGAGGATGCCGACGGGACCTTCGTACACCGATCGCTCGAGGCCGTGCGCCTCACGCACCTGGTCGTTCTGGCTCGAGGCGAAGATCGAGATGGGTCGGGTGTGCGGCACGTCCGACAGCATCGCGCCGAGGGTCACGAAACCGGTGACGTCGTCGCGCAGCGCGACGTCGATGAACTCCGAGGCGAACGCCTGCCAGGTGCGGGCGGGCTCGGCGCCGGTGAGCAGCCAGAACTCCGGGCCGGGCCCGGGGTTCCGCGGACGCCAGAGCCCGGCCTCCGGCCAGGTGAGCTGACGGCGCCCCTCCGCATCCATGCGAGTGGCGGGACGCGTGTACTGGTAGTCGAAGTACAGCTCGGGGTCGACGGAATGCACGAGGTCGTAGTCGCCGGACGACTGCAGCGCCGCGATCGCGCCGCTGGCCGCTTCGCCCGCATCGTTCCAGCCGTCGAACGCGGCGATGACGATGCGGGGACCGAGGACATCCACCATGTGCTCCCATCGGGTTCGCGGTTCTGGTCACCCCAGGCTAGCCCGCGACGGCGGGATGTGGGCCGCGCCCGGCTAGCATGGGTTCAGTGAGCAGCAAGCCCCGCGCGGTCCTCTGGGACATGGATGGAACACTCGTCGACACCGAGCCCTACTGGATGGCGGCCGAGACCGCGCTGGTCGAGTCGTTCGGAGGGACCTGGACGCACGAAGACGCCCTGCGGCTCGTCGGCAGCGGGCTCCTCGACAGCGCGATCATCCTGCAGGACGCGGGCGTCGACATGGAGCCGGAGGCGATCGTCTCGCACCTCACCGACGCCGTGCAGCAGGCGTTGCGCACGCAGGGGGTGCCGTTCCGCCCCGGGGCTCGCGAGCTGCTGCGCGACCTGCGCGCCGCCGACATCCGCACGGGCCTGGTCACGATGTCGCTGCGCCGGATGGCCCTGGACGTGGTGGACCTGATCGACTTCGAGGCCTTCGACGTCGTCGTCGCCGGCGACGACGTGGACAATCCCAAGCCCCACCCTGAGCCGTATCTGCAGGCCGCTGCGCTGCTGGATGTCGACATCGCGGAGGTCGTGGTGATCGAGGACTCCCCGACGGGGCTGCGAGCGGGTCTCGCGTCGGGGGCGCTCACGCTGGGGGTGCCGCACATCGTGCCGCTCGACGGCCTCGGCGCCCACCAACTCTGGCCCACACTGCACCTCCGCGGTGCCGCGGACATCGCCGAGCTGTTCGGCGCGCACACGACCACGGAGGCGACCCGATGACGGCGACCCAGCGACCGAGCGGTCCATTCCGCGAGGGCGACCGCGTTCAGCTCACCGGCCCGAAGGGGCGCCTGCACACGGTCACGCTGCGCGAGGACGGCGAGCTGCATACGCACCACGGCGTGCTGCGGCACCGCGACCTGATCGGGCTTCCTGACGGCTCCGTCGTGGCGAACAGCTCCGGGCACGAGTATCTGGCCCTGCGCCCCCTGCTGCGCGACTTCGCGATGTCGATGCCGCGCGGTGCGGCGATCGTCTACCCGAAGGATGCAGCGCAGATCGTGATGCAGGCGGACGTCTTCCCCGGGGCGACGGTGGTCGAGGCGGGCGTCGGCTCCGGCGCGCTGTCCCTGTCGCTGTTGCGCGCGATCGGACCCGCCGGGACCCTGATCTCGTTCGAGCGGCGCGAGGAGTTCGCCGACGTGGCCCGCAGCAATGTGGAGACGTTCTTCGGCGAGACCCCGGACACCTGGCGAGTGGTGGTGGGCGATCTCGTCGAGGCCCTGCCCGCCGAGGTCGAGGCCGGTTCCGTCGACCGGGTCGTCCTCGACATGCTCGCCCCGTGGGAGTGCATCGACGCGGTGGCCGACGCGCTCACACCGGGCGGCGTGGTGCTCTGCTACATCGCGACCGCGACCCAGCTCTCGAGGGTTGCGGAGTACATCCGCGGAACCGGTCTGTTCACCGATCCCGATGCGTCGGAGACGATGGTGCGCGGTTGGCACGTCGAGGGGCTCGCGGTGCGACCGGATCACCGGATGGTGGCGCACACCGGCTTCCTCCTCACGGCCCGCCGGCTCGCGCCCGGCGCGGTCGCGCCGTCGGTCAAGCGGCGCGCGTCGAAGAGCAGCTACAGCGACGCCGACGTCGAGCTGTGGACGCCGGGGGCCGTCGGCGACCGCGAGATCACGGACAAGAACCTCCGCAAGCGGGCTCGCGAGGCGGGAAAGGCCGCCGAAGGCGCGCGCCAGGCCGCCGCGTCGCGCGAATCCGGGCAGTCGACGGAATAGACTGGAGCGCGTGCGTAAAACGTCCGCCGTTCTGGCCACCCTCAGTCTCGCCGCCCTCGCTCTGACCGGGTGCAGCGTGACCGCGTCTTCCGCCGACGCCTCGTGCGATCGCACGGGCCACGCGAACGGCATCGGCGACGCCGTGACTGTCGACGGAGAGGTCGGCTCCACGCCCGACGTCGACATCTTCAGTCCCCTCCGCCTGACCGAGACGTCGTTCACCGACGCGGTGACCGGAGACGGCCGTCGCATCGTCGACGACGCGCAGCCGATCATCGTGCAGCTCTCGATCTACAGCGGCGAGACGGGTGAGAAGGTGTTCGCCACGTCCTACGACAGCGACAGCACGCGCGCGTCCAGCATCGATTCGTGGGCCTCGCAGGCGCCCGGCCTTGCCGACGTCCTCGAGTGCGCGACCGCCGGAAGCCGCGTCGTGGCCGGGCTCACGCCCGACGACTTCGGTGCCGCGAATCTCAAGGGCTTCGGCATGGCGGAGGACGACGTCGCCGTCTTCGTGGTCGACGTCGTTGATGCGTTCCACCCGCGCGCCGAGGGCTCGCTGCAGTTCAACGACGCGCAGGGCATGCCGACCGTGGTCCGTGCTCCCGACGGCACTCCCGGCGTGATCATCCCGGACAGCGCCGCACCGAAGAAGCAGGTCGTGCAGACGCTCATCCTCGGTGACGGAGAGAAGGTCACGAAGGACGACTCTCCGCTCGTTCACTTCACGGCCGTGGGCTGGGACGACAAGAAGGTCATCCAGAGCTCCTGGGGCCAGCAGGCCGTCGACCAGATGGCGCAGATCGCACCCCCCGTGGCTGAGGCCCTGGTGGGGCACCCGGTCGGCTCGCAGGTGCTCGTCGTGCTCCCGAAGACCGAGAACTCCGTCGCGATGGCCGTCGTGGTGGACATCCTCGGCATCGCCCCCTCAGCCGCTCCGTGATGGCCGCCCGGATCCCTGCCGAAGAGCGCCTGACGAACCTCGTCGTGGCGCTGATGGCGACGGAGATCGGGCTGACGAAGCAGCAGATCCTCGACAACGTCTCGGGGTATCGGCAGCGGGCGGACGCGGGTACGCGCTCCGATGCCCTGGAGAAGATGTTCGAGCGCGACAAGGACGAGCTCCGGTCGCTCGGCGTGCCGATCGAGACGATCGGCGATGCTGCCGACCCGAACGATCTCCGGGAGGCGCGGTACCGCATCCCCCAAGCGGAGTACGACCTGCCGAGCGACATCGAGTTCACCGCGGCGGAGCTCGCGGTGCTGCGCTTGGCGGGAAGCGTGTGGAGTGCGGAGTCGGTCTCGGGCGACGCCCAGTCGGGCGTGCGCAAGATCCGCGCTCTCGGTATCGACGGCGATGAGCCGATCATCGGCTTCGCTCCGCGCATCACCGCGCGGGACGCGGCCTTCTCTCCGCTGCAGGACGCGATCGAGCGCAGCCGTGTGGTGTCGTTCGACTATCTGAAGCCCGGGGAGGATGCGCCGCGTCGTCGCCGCGTCCGGCCGTTGGCACTGGTGGACTATGAGGCGCGCTGGCACGTCTACGGGGTCGATGTGGATGTGGAGGAGGACCGCACCTTCCTGCTGAGCCGCATCGTGGGCGACGTGGCGGTGAGCGCGACGTCGTTCGACCCCGCCCTGCGCGAGGGAGCGGGGGAGCGCGCGCTGAGCGGACTCGAGCAGGTCGCGGCGGCGAACTCCGCGCTTCTGGAGGTGACTCCGGGCACCGAGGCCGCGCTGAGGCTCGGACGACGCGCGACCGCCGCCGCGCAGGGCATCCGCGTGCCATTCGTGGACCTGCACATCCTCGCCGACGAGCTGGCCTCGTACGGTCCCGAGGTACGGGTGGTCGAGCCTGCCCCGCTGCGTGACGCCGTGGTCGCCCGGTTGTCCGCTGTCGTGGATGCGCACACCGACACGGGGGCACGCGCATGAGCCCGCAGCAGAAGCCGCTCCTTGCCGCTGATCGCGTACGTCTGTACCTGACACTCGTTCCCTACCTGCTCGAGCACGGGCAGGTATCTCTCGCGGAGGCCGCGGAGGAGTTCGGCGTCACGCCGCGCGAGATGCGCGCGATGGTCGAGAAGCTCACCGTGATCGGATTGCCGGGCGAGGCCGGATTCTGGCAGCAGCCTCAGGAGATGTTCGACATCAACTGGGACCTGCTCGAGCTGGAGGACGTCATCGAGATCACGAACGACGTCGCGCTGCGCCGAGTTCCGCGGTTCACCGCCCGGGAGGCCGCCGCGCTCCTGGCCGGGCTGCAGATGGTGGCGGCCGTTCCGGCGGTCTCCGACTCGGGTCTCGTCGCCGGTCTGATCTCGAAGCTCTCCCGCGGTGCGGCCGATGCCCCCGCCGATGTCGTCGTGGCGCCGAGCGCCGTCGACGAGGTCCGTTCCGTGGTGTCGCGCGGGCTGCAGCAGGGCGTCGCCGTCTCGTTCACCTACCAGGCGCCTGACTCGACTCCGACCACGCGCACCGTCGATCCCGTCCAGATCCTGATCACGAACGGGCAGTGGTACCTGCAGGGATGGTGCCACATGCGAGAAGCGATGCGTACCTTCCACCTGGATCGGGTGAGCGAGCCGACGCTGACCGACATCCCCAGTACCCACGGCGGTGACCAGGTTCCCGAGGCGTTCGCCGGTCTGGAGGACGAAGGCGAGGTCACGGTGCGCGTGCCGGAGCGGCTCGCCCCGCTGCTCAGCGGGTTCCTGCCGGCGGAAGCGATGGAGCCCGCGAACGGCGTCGTGACGGCCCGTCTGCATCTGGCGGACCCGCGCGGCATCAAGCGCCTCGCGGCCAGGTTCGGCGGAGCGATGGAAGTCCGGGAGCCGGGAGTCGCTCGGTTGGCGACGCGTGAGTGGGCGGAGGCGGGACTCGCGCTGTACCACCAGCCCGATACGCAGGATTGATCTGTAGACTGGGGACGAAAGCCCCCCGACGACGGGAATGTCGATATGTTCGCTGGAATGCAAGGCTGGCACCTGCTGATCGTGCTCGCCGTCATCCTCCTTCTCTTCGGCGCTGCCAAGCTGCCGGCGCTCGCGAAGAGCATGGGGCAGTCCGCCCGCGTGTTCAAGGGTGAGATGAAGGCGATGAAGGAAGAAGATGCGACGCGCGCCGAGTCCGCCGTCGCTGAGCCCACCTCGGTGAAGGACACGGGCGCCGAACCTGAGACTCCGCCTCGCGCCTGACCGGCCGTGGCAGCCATCGAACCGACCGTGAAGGCGAAGGCCGACCGGGATCGGCGGATGTCGCTCGGCGCGCATCTCGTCGAGCTGCGGAAGCGTCTCATGTACGCTGCCCTCGCGCTGGTGGTCGGCATGGTGATCGCGTTCATCGTCGCGGACCCGGTCATCCACTTCATCACGGAGCCCATCCGGATCATCACCGAGAAACGCGGCGACGATTTCAGCGCGCTGAACTTCGGCACGGTGACCGCGGCCTTCGACATGCGCATGCGCATCGCCTTCTCGATCGGGCTGTTCCTGTCCGCGCCCATCTGGCTGTGGCAGGTCTGGGCGTTCATCATGCCGGGGCTCACGCGCAAGGAGATCAAGTACACGGTCGGCTTCGTGCTCGCCGCGGTTCCGCTCTTCTTCGCCGGCTGCTACCTCGGCGTCATGATCATGCCGCACGTGATCGAACTCATGTGGAGCTTCACCCCCGAGGGCGGGACGAACTTCTACTACGCGCAGGAGTACTACGACTTCGTCTTCAAGCTGATGATCGTGATCGGGGTGTCGTTCGTGCTCCCGGTGTTCCTGGTCGCGCTGAACCTGGCCGGCGTCATGTCGGGTCGCGCCATCCTCAAGGGTTGGCGAGTCGCGGTCCTCATCGCGACGATCTTCGCCGCCCTCGCGACTCCCGCCGCCGACGTCGTGAGCATGCTGATGCTCGCCGGGATCCTCATCGTGCTGTTCTTCGCCGCCGCGGGACTCTCTCTGCTCTTCGATCGGCGCAAACGGAAGAGGGATGCGGCCGCCGGCATCGTCCCTGACGCCGTATGAGTTCTCCGTCCGACCGTTACGCGCAGGCGCAGGACGCGGCGAGCCATCCGCAGACCGTCGCCTTCGCCGCGCGCCAGCGATTCCAGCTCGATCCGTTCCAGGTGGCCGGGTGTCACGCCCTGGAGAACGGGCGCAGCGTGCTGGTCGCGGCGCCGACCGGGGCGGGCAAGACGATCGTCGGTGAGTTCGCGATCCACCTCGCGATGCAGAGCCCGACGGACAAGGCGTTCTACACGACGCCGATGAAGGCTCTGTCGAACCAGAAGTTCCGCGAGCTCGTCGACGTCTACGGCCCCGACGAGGTCGGGTTGCTCACCGGCGACACGAACATCAACGGCAACGCCCGCATCGTCGTGATGACGACCGAGGTGCTGCGGAACATGATCTACGCGGACTCCGCCGCGCTCCGCGACCTGCGCTACGTCGTGATGGATGAGGTGCACTACCTGGCCGACCGGTTCCGCGGAGCCGTGTGGGAGGAAGTGATCATCCACCTGCCCCCGCGCGTGCGTCTGGTCTCCCTCAGCGCGACGGTGTCGAATGCGGAGGAGTTCGGCGACTGGCTCGACACGGTGCGGGGCGACACGGAGGTGATCGTGTCCGAGGTGCGGCCGGTGCCCCTGGAGCAGCACGTGCTCGTGCGCGACGACCTGCTTCCGCTGTTCGACGACAGGGCGGGTCTCGCGACGGCCCAGGTCAACCAGGAGCTCATGCGGATCCGCTCCTTCACGGGCTCGACGTACGAGGCGAATCGGCAGGCGCAGTCGTATCGCAGCAACCGTCACGCTGGACGGCAGGCGCAGCGCCCGCCTCGCGGCGGACGACGCCCGGTGCGCTCGGCCAACGCGCGTCGCATCGAGCGGATGGATCGCCCGGATGTGGTCGAGCTCCTGGAGCGGTCGAGTCTCCTGCCCGCCATCTTCTTCATCTTCAGCCGTGTCGGCTGCGATGCCGCCGTGCAGCAGGTCCGGCGCGCGGGCATCCGCCTCACCTCGAACGAGGAGCGGGCCGAGATCCGCGCCATCGTCGAGGAGCGCACGCGCACCCTGCAGGACGAGGATCTCGGTGTGCTCGGCTACTGGGAGTGGCTCGACAACCTCGAGCGCGGCGTGGCCGCCCATCACGCCGGTCTGCTTCCGGCGTTCAAGGAGGTCGTCGAGGAACTGTTCCAGCGCAAGCTCGTGAAGGTCGTGTTCGCGACCGAGACGCTCGCTCTCGGCATCAACATGCCGGCCCGGACCGTCGTGCTGGAGAAGATGGAGAAGTTCAACGGCGAGGCGCGTGTCGCGATCACGTCCGGTGAGTACACGCAGCTCACCGGGCGGGCGGGTCGCCGGGGGATCGACGTGGAGGGCCACGCGGTCGTGCAGTGGACCGAGGGCATGGATCCGCAGGCCGTGGCCGCCCTCGCCTCCCGACGCACGTATCCGTTGAACTCCAGCTTCCGGCCGACCTACAACATGGCCGTCAACCTGATCGACATGTTCGGGAAGGGCAGGGCGCGGCAGATCCTGGAGTCGTCGTTCGCGCAGTTCCAGGCCGATCGCGCCGTCGTCGGCCTGGCGCGCCAGGTGCGTGAGGCGGAGGAGTCTCTTGCCGGTTATCGCTCCGCGATGGCCTGCGAGCACGGCGACTTCCCCGAGTACGCCGCGATCCGCCGTGAGCTCAGCGACCTGGAGAAGAAGAACCGGCAGGACGCGAACGCGCCGCGTGCCGCACGGGACAAGCGGATGAAGCGCATCCAGTCGTTGCGCACGCAGATGCAGCGACATCCCTGCCACCGCTGTCCGGATCGCGAGGCGCACGCGCGGTGGGCCGAACGCTACTGGAAGCTCAAGAGGCAGACCGATCGCACGCGCCGCCAGATCGAGAACCGCACCGGGACCGTCGCGCGGGTGTTCGATCGCGTGGTGGAGGTGCTGGAGACACTCGACTACCTCCGCCGAGACGACGACGAGACCCTGCTGACGGAGGCCGGCCGCACCATGCGGCGGATCTACGGGGAGCGTGACCTCCTAATCGCCGAGTCGCTGCGTCAGGACCTCTGGAAGAGCCTGGACGCTCCGTCTCTCGCCGCCATGGCGTGCTGCCTCGTGTACGAGCCGCGGCGGGACGAGTCGAACACGGGGGAGCGAGGTCTGCCCCGGGGGCCGTTCCGCGCCGCGTACGACCGGACGACAGCCCTCTGGGCCGAGCTGGACGACCTCGAGCGGGATCACCAGCTGCCCGGCAGCGAGCCCCTGGCCGCTGGCCTTGCGGGGGCGATGCACACCTGGGCGCGTGGGGGTGCGCTCGACCGCGTCCTGATCGACGCCGACATGGCCGCCGGAGACTTCGTCCGCTGGGCGAAGCAGACGATCGACCTGCTGGACCAGCTCTCGATCGTCGCCGAAGACCCCGCTCTCGCGCGCACCGCTCGGCTCGCCCTCGACGGCGTGCGGCGGGGCATCGTCGCCTACTCGTCGATGTGAGGGTGAGCGCCGTGACCGATCCGTCCGTCCCCGTCCGCCCGCGTGCCCTCCTGCCGCTGTGGGGCGCCGTGCTCGCTGCTGTCGGGGCGGCGGTGCTCATGGATCTCGCGTTCCCCGAGGCCGCGGTCTGGATCCTCGCGTTCCCGGCCACCGGGCTCCTGCTGCTGGCGTTGATCGGGCGACGGGCGGGCGGCGCCCTGCTCGTCGGCCTCGTGTACGGCGTCGTCTTCTTCGGTCTGCTGGTGTCCTGGACCTCCCGCTACCTCGGGCCTTTGCCCTGGGCGGCGCTCAGCGTCGTCGAGGGTGCGCTGACCGCGGTCGCGCTCGTCCCCATCGCCCTGGCCTACCGCTGGCTTCCGCGGGCATTCCCCGGCACGGCTGGCCGCCTGTTCATCCTGCCGACGGTGGTCGCCGCACTGTGGGTCGGGCGGGAGCTCTTCCTGGGCTGGTGGCCCTACGGCGGATTCCCGTGGGCGCGCCTGGGCATGAGTCAGGCCGAGAGTCCGCTCGCTCCGGTCACCTCGTGGCTGGGGGTCAGCGGGCTGAGCTTCCTGATGGTGCTGCTGACGGCCATGGTGATCGAGCTGGTCCGGACCGGGTCCTGGCGGCGTCCGCTGCGGCTGGTCGTTCCCGCAGCAGTCGTGGTGGTGCTGATGTTCACCCCGCTGTTCCCGACGGCAGCCACGGGGACGATGCGCATCGGAGCCGTGCAGGGGAACGGACCGACGGGCTACTTCGACTCGCGCGAACCGTTCTCCGTGATCCAGGCCCAGACCGAGGCGACTGCGCCCCTCTACGGCGAGGATCTCGATCTGCTCGTGTGGCCGGAGGGATCCCTCGACGCCGATCCCGCCGAGAGCTCGGCTCTCGCCCGCCGGATGACCCTGGTCGCCAATCGGGTGGATGCCCCGTTGCTCGCCAACGCGGCGACCGCGCGAGGCGACCGCTTCTACAACACGTCGATGCTGTGGACCCAGAGCGGTGAGGCGTTGCAGTCGCACGACAAGCGCCACCCCGTGCCGTTCGGTGAGTACGTTCCCGACCGCGCCTTCTTCAATGCGCTGGTCCCTGATCTGATCGGGCTCATCCAGCGCGAGTACACGCCGGGCACGAACGCTCCCATCGTCGAGGTCGACGGTGTGAAGGTGGGTCTCGCGATCTGCTTCGACGTGATCTACGACGACGTGATCCTCGAGGGTATCGGCGACGGCGCGCAGGTGCTGGTGTTCCAGACCAACAACGCGGACTTCCGCGGTACCGACGAGAACCTCCAGCAGCTCGCGTTCGCGCGCATGCGGGCGATCGAGACGGGCCGGAGTGTGGTGAACATCTCCACGGTCGGAACGAGTCAGGTGATCCGCCACGATGGCCGGACCATCACCAGCCTGGACGCGGATGAGGCCGGAGCGATGCTCGAGGATGTCGAGCTGCGCTCCGGCCTCACGGCGGGTGTCGTCCTGGGCCCCTGGGTGCAGCAGGTGCTGCTGTGGGGTGGGGTGGGCGCGCTCGTGGTCGGGTGGTGGCGCGCCCGTCGGCGTTAGGCGCCGATCTTCTCCCTGGTGGGATCTTCTCCCGCGCCGCGGCGGGCACGGATGAAGGCGAGCCGCTCTTCGAGGAGCTCCTCGAGCTCGGCGCGGGTGCGGCGCTCCATCAGCATGTCCCAGTGCGTGCGGGCGGACTTCTCGTCGCTGGCCTCGATGGTGACGGACTGACCGTCGACCTGCAGTCGGGCCTCAGCACCGCAGGCGCGGCACTCCCAGGTCTGCGGGGGTTCGGCGTCGGCCGCGAACATCAGGGTGGTGTCGTGTCCGCACGTGTCACAGGTGTAGGTGGTCTCACGGCGCTCCATGAAAACGACGCCCTCTTCGCTCTGTAGGCTCTGGGCGCCGAGTCGGATGCCGCGCAGGCTGCGATCTGCCATTGTGTGGTCCTCTCGTCGCTGTCAGGTATAACGCTCGAGCCTGTGGGCTTCATCCACGTGACCGCGATCTCGGCGGTATTCACAGTGGAATCCCAGCGCCGGCGGGTAAAGAGCTCGCCCTACTCTGGAGCGAGGACCGCGACCGCGAGGTCGGCGCGGTCCGACACGATCCCGTCCACCCCCATCCGGTGGAGGCGACGCATCTCATCCGGGTCGTTGACCGTCCAGACGTGCACCTCGATCCCGGCCCGATGCGCCGCCCGCAGGAGCGCGGGGGTGAGGACGGTCAGGGCGCCACGACGCTCCGGTATCTGGAGCGCGTCGATGTCACGCAGGGCACGCGCGGGGGAGAGGCGGAGGGCCGACAGTGCGCGGGCCGAGGCGATCGTGCGGCGTCCGCCCGACGTGGCGGGGCGCTGCGCGGCCCCGGCGCGTCTCACTTCCTCGACCGTCGCTCGACGGCTCGCGTCGGAGAAGCTCGTGATCAGGACGCGCTCGGTGTGCGGGGCGAGGACGGGGCCGAGGAGTCCGGCCGCAGCCGGCGTCTTGACGTCGATGTTGAAGCGCACGTCGGGGAAGGACGAGAGTGCATCACCGACGGTGAGCAGCCCGCCGTGATCGGCGAAGAGTGCACGCAGCTCACGGGTGCGGACCTCGGTCACCGCGCGCGAGTCGTCAGCGAGGCGGCGCAGGTCGGGGTCGTGCACCAGGACGACGTCCCCGTCGGCGGTCACCTGGCAGTCGGTCTCGATGTACTCGACGCCGGCCGCGTGCGCGGCGGCGAAGGCCCCCGCCGTGTTCTCCCACACCCCGGATTCCTCGCCTGCGGCGGTCACCAGACCGCGATGCGCGAAGATCCGCGGGGAGCGGGCGTTCGAGAAGAACGGGTGCGTCACACGCGGGGTGCGGGGTCCGTGGGCCCCTGGCCCGGCTTCGGGGTGAAGGCGCTGCCGATGCCCTTCAGTGCCTCCGTCAGTTCGCTGGGCACGATCCACAGCTTGTTGGACGGGCCCTCGCTGATCTTCGGCAGCATCTGGAGGTACTGATACGCGAGGAGCTTGTCGTCGGGAGCGCCCTGATGGATCGCGCTGAAGACGTTCTGGATCGCCTCCGCCTCGCCCTGGGCACGGAGCACGGCCGCCTGCTTGTCGCCCTCCGCCCGCAGGATCTCCGCCTGCCGCAGACCCTCCGCCTCGAGGATGGCGGACTGCTTGGTGCCCTCCGCCGTGAGGATGGCGGCACGACGGTCCCGCTCGGCGCGCATCTGCTTCTCCATGGAGTCCTGGATCGAGACGGGCGGGTCGATGGCCTTCAGCTCGACGCGACCGACGCGGATGCCCCACTTGCCGGTGGCCTCGTCCAGCACCACGCGGAGCTGCCCGTTGATGTTGTCGCGGCTGGTCAGTGCCTCTTCGAGGTTGAGACCGCCGACGACGTTGCGCAGGGTGGTCGTGGTGAGCTGCTCGACGGCGCCGAGGTAGTTGGCGATCTCGTATGTCGCCGCGCGCGCGTCCGTCACTTGGAAATAGACGACCGTATCGATCGACACGACCAGGTTGTCCTCCGTGATCACCGGCTGGGGCGGGAAGGAGACGACCTGCTCGCGCATGTCGATCAGCGGGCGGAGGCGATCGATGAAGGGCACCAGGATGTTCAGCCCGGGGGAGAGGGTCTTGTGGTAGCGCCCGAGCCGCTCGACGACACCCGCGGTCGCCTGGGGGATGATGCGGATGGCCCTGGCGATGGTGACGATCACGAAGATGATGACCGCGATCACCAGGATCCAGATGATCACCGTGGGGATGAACGATGCGTCGTCCACGTGTTCTCCTAGTCGTTGAGGGGACGGACGATCGCCGTGGCGCCGTTGATGGCGGTGACGGCGATCGGAGCGCCCTGGGGGATGGGCACGGGGGAGGACGAGCGGGCCGTCCAGGTGTCGCCGTTGGCGAGCTTGGCTTGCCCGGACACCTGCGTGATGTCGCTCAGTGCGAAGCCGCGCAGATCGACCAGAGCATCCACGTTCGACCGGGCCGGGTCGGCGCCGCGATGCAGCCGCCGCAGCAGCGGAGGCCGGAGGAACAGGATGAAGAGGGCGGCAGCGATGCCGGCGATGATGATCTGGATCCACACCGGCACGCCGAGGAAGTCCGTGACGAGTCCGACCAGGCCGCCGAAGCTGAGCATGAGGAACGTGAAGTCCAGCGAGAGCATCTCGATCACGAGGAAGACGGCGATGAGGACCAGCCATCCGATCCACGCCCACTGGTCGATGAACACGACGAAAGTCGAGAAGTTGTCCATTCGGCCTCCTTTGTGGTCAACGTATCACGCGCTGCCCCGGCGATCGGGGTGCCCTCGCGACCGCTTGGTAATGTGAGAGAGCCGTGCGCTCACGGCGTTTCACGCATCATGAGGAGTCACCGTGACCGACGTTCTTCCCGCAGGATCCCTCGACGGCAAGGTCGCCCTCGTGACCGGCTCGTCCCGGGGGATCGGCGCCGACACCGTCCGCTACCTCGCCGAGGCGGGCGCCGACGTCGTGATCAACTTCCGCAACAAGGCTCCGCGCGCGGAGAAGCTCGCTGCACAACTGCGCGAACTCGGTCGGAGGGTCCTCGTCGTCGGCGCGGATCTGACTGACACGGCGTCGGTGGACGCCATGTTCGACGCGGTGCGCGCGGAGTTCGGCCGCCTCGACGTGCTCGTGCTCAACGCCTCGGGCGGTATGGAGTCCGGGATGGCGGAGGACTACGCCCTCACGCTGAACCGCGACGCGCAGCTGAACGTGCTGAACGCGGCCACCCCGTTGCTCGACGACGGCGCCCGTGTCGTCTTCGTGACGAGCCACCAGGCCCACTTCATCCGCACCACCCCGACGATGCCGGAGTACGAGCCGGTCGCCCTCTCCAAGCGCGCCGGTGAGGATGCGCTGCGCGAGCTCATCCCCGGTCTCGCCGAGAAGGGCGTCGGTTTCACCGTGGTCTCCGGCGACATGATCGAGGGCACCATCACGGCCACGCTCCTGGAGCGTGCGAACCCCGGGGCCATTGCGGAGCGCCGCGAGTCGGCCGGGCGCCTGTACAACGTGTCCGAGTTCGCGGCCGAGGTCGCGAAGGCGGTCATCGATCCGGTCCCCGAGGACAACACGCGGCTCGTCGGCGACGTGAGCGCCTTCACCGCCTCCTGATCCTCGGATACGACTCCGCCCCGGCCCGCTTGTGCGGCACCGGGGCGGAGTCGTCTCGTGAGGTCAGACGGCGGGGGAGCCCTGCACGTCGGCGATCACGTTCTTCTCGTCCTTGCCCAGCGTGATGGCCCGGACGATCTGGACGATGCCGAGCACGATCAGCGAGATGCCGAGGAGCAGCCAGAACGCGAAGCCCGCGATGGCCGGCGAGAACAGCACGATGATTCCAGCGACGATGCTGAGGATCGCGTAGAGCACGGTCCAGACGCGGGACCCGTCGCTGCCGAGGAGCGAGAGGGCCACGACACCGTCGACGATCCAGCTCACGCCGATGAAGATGACCACGACCAGGGCGAGCGTCGCCGCCGCCACGTTGAGGTTGAAGAACGCGATGACTCCGGCCGCGATGTACAGCAGGCCGAGGACGATGTGGCCGACCCGTGCCCAGCCACCCTTCGCCTGCGAGAAGATGCCGAGCCCGATGTAGACGATGCCGGCGACGACGAGGTACGACGCGAAGATCGCCGTGACGATGACGGCCGACTTGACCGGCCAGACGAGCAGGACGATACCTGCGAGCAGGGCGAGCGCGCCGGACACGGCGAGGGCGATGCGGATGGAGGAGAAGAACGACTTCGTCTCGTTGATTGCTTCAGACATGGTTGGGGACCCTTTCTGAGAAGATCCTGTGAGGATGCCCCCAGGGTAGCGCTCGGCAGGCGTTCGCGGGGGAGGACCGCCGGAACGCGTCGCACTCCGACACCACGCGACACCCCACGTCATGGCAGGATCGTCTCGTGATGGCGGTGGATGATGCCCGGCTGCGTGAGCTCGTCCTGATGCGCATGGTGCGGGACCGGATCGATCGCGAATACGCCAGACCGCTCGATGTCGAGGCGTTGGCCCGCGGCGTGCACATGTCGGCGGGGCACCTGAGTCGTCGGTTCCGTGAGACATACGGCGAGTCGCCGTACGCGTACCTCATGACGCGCCGGATCGAACGTGCGATGGCGCTGCTGCGTCGCGGAGATCTCAGCGTGACCGAGGTCTGCTTCGCGGTGGGCTGCTCATCGCTCGGAACGTTCAGCACGCGGTTCTCGGAGCTGGTCGGTGTCCCACCCAGCGTGTACCGTGAACGCGCCGCCACCGTCGAGGGGATCCCGTCGTTCCAGGCGAAGCAGGTCATCCGACCGATCAGGAATCGAGAAGCGCCGCGTCCCGACGCGGACCTAACGTGAGCATCATGAACATCAGCATCCACTACGCGTTCCTCCCGCACACCGACGCCGAGGCGGCGCTCGGGTTCTACCGCGACGCCCTCGGCTTCGAGGTGCGCAACGATGTCGGCTACGACGGGCTGCGTTGGCTGACCGTCGGCCCGACGGACCAACCGGAGACCTCCCTCGTGCTGCATCCGCCGGCGACGGACCCGGGCATCACCGACACCGAGCGGCAGACCATCCTCGAGCTGATCGCGAAAGGAAGCTACGGCGCGCTCACCCTCGCGAGCGATGACCTCGACGCCGTGTTCGAGCGTCTCGTGGAGGCGGGGGCCGATGTCGTGCAGGAGCCGATGGATCAGCCGTACGGCGTGCGCGACTGCGCGTTCCGCGACCCGGCGGGCAACCTCCTCCGTATCAACCAGGCCGGCTGACGCCACCGGCGACGCCGCCCCGAACAGAAGGACACCGATGACCGCTGCACCGCACCCCGCGGACACCCACGACCTGATCCGCGTGCAGGGTGCGCGCGAGAACAACCTGAAGGACGTCAGCGCCGACATCCCGAAGCGACGGCTCACGGTGTTCACCGGTGTGTCCGGCTCGGGCAAGAGCTCGCTGGTCTTCGACACGATCGCCGCGGAGTCCCGCCGCATGATCGACGAGACGTACAGCGCGTTCGTGCAGGGATTCATGCCGTCGGTGCCGCGCCCCGACGTCGACGTCCTGGAGGGTCTGACCACCGCGATCATCGTGGACCAGGAGCGGCTGGGCGCCAACCCGCGCTCGACCGTCGGGACCGTGACCGACGCGAACGCCATGTTGCGCATCCTGTTCAGCAAGCTCGGGCAGCCGTACATCGGGGGACCGACCGCGTTCTCGTTCAACATCCCGACGCAGAAAGCCAGCGGCGTCATGACCGGGCCGGGCGGCGAGAAGAAGATCGTGAAGGACGCGATCTACCTCGGCGGCATGTGCCCGCGCTGCGAGGGCAGGGGAGCGGTGTCTGACCTCGACCTGTCGCAGATCGTCGACGAGTCCCGGTCGCTCGACGAGGGCGCCATCATGGTGCCCGGGTACACGGCAGACGGCTGGATGGTGAAAGGCTTCTCGCAGTCGGGCTTCTACCCCGCGGACAAGCCCATCGCGGAGTTCACCGAGAAGCAGCGGCACCTCTTCCTCTACGGCGAGGTCACCAAGGTGAAGATCTCGGGCATCAACATGACCTACGAGGGCCTGATCCCCAAGATCACGAAGTCGATGCTCTCCAAAGACCTCGACGCGCTGCAGCCGCACGTCCGTGCGTTCGTGGAGCGCGTCGCCACGTTCGCGGTATGCCCGGAGTGCGACGGGACCCGCCTCACCGAGGGCGCGCGGTCGTCGAAGATCGAGGGGATCAGCATCGCCGACGCGTGCCGCATGCAGGTGACCGATCTCGCCGCCTGGGTGCGAGGCCTGACGCTTCCCGGGGCTGCGCCTCTGCTGGAGGCCCTCAGCGCGAACCTCGACGCTTTCGTCACGCTGGGCCTCGGCTACCTCAGCCTGGAACGCCCGTCCGGGACGCTGTCGGGGGGTGAGGCGCAGCGCATCAAGATGCTGAGGCACCTCGGGTCCGCGCTCACCGACGTCACGTACGTGTTCGACGAGCCGACAATCGGCCTGCATCCGCACGACATCCAGCGCATGAACAGGCTGCTGCTGCAACTCCGGGACAAGGGGAACACGGTCCTGGTCGTGGAGCACAAGCCCGAGACGATCGCGATCGCCGATCACGTGGTCGACCTCGGTCCAGGAGCGGGGAGCGCGGGCGGCGAGATCTGCTTCGAAGGTACGGTCGACGGATTGAAGGCCAGCGGCACCCGCACGGGAGAGCACCTGGACGACCGCGCGAAGCTCAAGCCCGCCGTGCGCACGGGCGCGGGGCGGATCGAAGTCCGCGACGCCTCGACCAACAATCTGCAGAACGTCGATGTCGACATCCCGACGGGCGTGCTGACGGTCGTCACGGGTGTGGCCGGATCCGGCAAGAGCTCCCTGATCCACGGCTCGGTGTCCGGTCGCGAGGGCGTCGTGGCGATCGATCAGTCCGCGATCAAGGGGTCGCGGCGCAGCAACCCCGCGACGTATACCGGTCTGCTGGAGCCCATCCGCAAGGCCTTCGCGAAAGCCAACGGCGTGAAGCCCGCTCTGTTCAGCGCGAACTCCGAGGGCGCGTGCCCCACGTGCAAGGGCGCCGGCGTCATCATCACGGAGCTCGGGTTCATGGACACGATCGAGACACCCTGCGAGGACTGCGGCGGTAAGCGCTTCCAGGCGGCGGTCCTCGAGTACACCCTCGGAGGCAAGGACATCACCGAGGTGCTCGATCTGCCCGTTGCGGAGGCGCGGGCCTTCTTCAGTGAGGGCGAGGCGAAGCTTCCCGCGGCGGCCGCGATTCTGAGCCGCCTCGAAGACGTCGGTCTGGGCTACCTGTCGCTGGGCCAGCCCCTGTCGACGCTGTCGGGCGGAGAACGTCAGCGCATCAAGCTGGCCATCCAGATGGGGGAGAAGGGCGACATCTACGTGCTCGACGAGCCCACGACGGGGCTGCACCTCGCGGACGTCGACACGCTCCTGGGGCTGCTCGACCGGCTCGTGGACGCGGGCAAGACCGTGATCGTCATCGAGCACCATCAGGCGGTCATGGCGCACGCCGACTGGATCGTCGATGTCGGACCCGGCGCCGGGCACGACGGCGGCCAAATCGTGTTCGAAGGGACGCCCGCAGATTTGGTATCCCAAAAATCGACGCTCACGGGGGAGCACCTGGCGGAGTACGTGAGCGGACGCTGATCACGCAGACGTGATCGCCACGGGACCGCGTCGTGCGTGCGACGACGCGGTCCCGTTCGGCGGAGCGTTCACGTCGACGCGGATCGGCGAGAGAGGCGTCCAGCGCCGCACCGTTCGGGAATCGATACAACTGGACCTCGTGGGGCGCGTCGTCACCGGATGTGGAGATCGCACGCTGCAGGAGAACGCCGCCGTGGTCTGGAAGGAACGCCAGCACCACGTCTTCATAGCGGCTCAGTTCCACGGCCAGCCCGGGACGCGCCCAGAGCAGGCAACACAACTCGATCGGGCGTTCGTGTGCAGCGTTCCTGGGTTCGATCATGACAGCGTGTGGGCGACGTCGCTCAGCCGCGGTGCCCCTCGTGCATTAACCGATAATGCACATTATGTCAGGTCAGACGAGAAGCGGGTGGGGTCGTCGACCCTGCCGCCTCTCCCCGCCGCCCTTCCCCGCCACCGCTGCACGAGCGCTCAGGCGGTGCGTCTCGCAGTACCGTCGGTCGACCGGTAGGGATTCGCGCGGTCTTGACGCGGCCGCTCAGCTCCAGAGGGCTTCGACGACCACGGGTACGGCATCGGAAACGTCGTAGGAACGAACCCACCGCGGTCGCACGATGACGAGCGCGAATCCAGGATCGGTCACGCGCGATCCCGGAGCGTGCAGCACGAACACCGGCTCCAGCTCCTTCGCCCGCGCGGCCGAAGCCACGTCGGCGCTCCCCTCGAGCTGCAGGGTCACCGCCCCCTCTGTGCCCACCACGAGCGCCACCGCCCCGTTGCCCACGAGGTTCGCGACCTTGCGAGACTCGGAGCGGCTCGTGAACAGGATCGTCCCGTCGTCGAGAGCCACCATTCCAACGAGCGCGGCCTCCGGCTCGCCGCCCGCTGACACGGTCGCCGCGACGCCGCGCCCGTGCTCACGGATGAACATGACCACCGAAACTCTGTCGTGGGGATCGATGGCCATGCTCACGAGACTAACGCCGTCGCCCCGGACTCACGCGGCCGACCAGACTCCCAGCTCGTTGCCCGACGGGTCCGCGAAGTGCAGCCGTCGTCCGCCCGGGAAGTCGTACGGCTCCTGCAGGATGCGCCCGCCGGCGGGTTCGATCGCGTCGCGCGTGGCATCGAGGTCGTCGGAGTAGAGCAGCACGAGGGGGCCTCCGACGGGCCGCGGCTCCTCGGCGAGGAGCAGTCCCCCGACCTCGCTGCCGTCTCCCCTGCCCGAAGCGATCCCGGCGTACGTGGGGCCGTAGTCGACGAACTCCCACCCGAACGCCGACGCATAGAACTGCTTCGCTGCGGCGAGGTCGGTGACGACGAGCTCGACATAGTCGATGGTGTGGTGCTGCGAGGTTCCTGTCATGCGGCGAACGCTACCGGCGGGCACCGACATCGCGCTCGTCCGGCGCGTCGGCGGGCAGGAGTAGCGTGGAACGGTGCCGCCCCTCTCCCCCGCATCCGCCTCTCCGGGGTGGCGCGCGTGGACCATCTGGTCGGTCGGTGTCGCCGCCTACGTGCTCGCGATCACCAACCGCACCTCGCTGGGGGCCGTGGGTGTCGAGGCGGCGGATCGCTTCCAGGCCGACGCATCCACCCTCGCGCTGTTCGCCGTCGTCCAGCTGGCGGTCTACGGCGGGATGCAGATCCCGATCGGCGTGCTCCTCGACCGCTACGGGTCGCGGCCCATCATCACGGTCGGGATGCTGCTCATGGCGGCCGGGCAGCTCACCATGGCGCTGTCCCCGAGCGTCGGCATCGCCATCGTCGCGCGTGTGCTCCTGGGCGCGGGCGACGCCGCGGTGTTCCCCGCCGTGCTGCGCCTCGTGGCGACCTGGTTCCCCGCGCAACGCGGACCGCTCATGGTGCAGTTCACCGGGATCATCGGTCAGGCGGGGCAGCTCATCGCCCTGGTACCCGTCGCTGCACTGTTGCACGCGACCACATGGAGCATCACGTTCGGCAGCATCGCCGGGCTCGGACTGCTGTTCACGGTGCTGGTCTGGCTCGTCATCCGCAACCATCCGCCGGAGCGGGGCGCGGACGTGACGGTGAACACGGACACCGGCGTCGTCCGCGTCGTCACGTCCGCCATCGACACCGGCGTCGGAATCCGGGCGGCGTGGGCGCACCCGGGAACCCGCCTCGCGTTCTGGTCCCACTTCACCACCCCGTTCGCCGGCACGGCCTTCGTCCTCCTCTGGGGCATGCCGTTCCTCACCGTCGGCGAAGGGCTTCGGCCCGCGGCTGCCGCTGGGATCATCTCGATCTACGTGGTCGCCGGAATGGTCCTGGGGCCGGTGATCGGCGATCTGTCGCGGCGCCTTCCGAACCACCGTTCCCTCGCCCTCGTGCTCCCGGCTGTCGGGGTGCAGGCGGCGGCATGGATCGCGGTGATCGCCCTCCCCGGGCCGGCTCCGGCGTGGCTGCTCACCGTGCTCGCCGTCGCCCTGGCCACCGGGGGCCCGGCATCGATGATCGCGTTCGACCACGCCCGCACCCACAACCCGAGCCACCGGCTGAGCACCGCCACCGGCGTCACCAACGCGGGGGGCTTCATCGCCGCACTCCTCGCGATCTTCCTGATCGGGCTGCTCCTCGACGTGCAGGGCGCAGGCACGCCCGAGACCTACTCCCTCGAGGCATTCCGGCTGGCGTTCCTCGCGCCCCTCCCCCTCTGGGCGCTGGGTGTGACCTTCATCCTGATCGAACGCAAGCGCACACGCATCCGCATGGGTCTGGATCCCGAGCGACGCCGGCGCTCGCCCCTAGGATGAGCGCATGGCCTCCGCTCCCCCTTCGGCTCCTTCCCGTCTCGACGAGTCGGACCGGCGGCGGATCGCTCGCGTCCCCCGTGGCGTCACGGCCGGTCTGATCCTCGCCGCGCTGTGGCTGCTCGCCGGGGGTGCCGCGAGGCTCTGGGGCTCCGACATCGTGGTCACCCGACTCCTCAGCTTCTTCGGCGTCGGTCCCGTCCAGGCCAACACCTGGGGCCTCCCGGCGGCATGGACGCCTGTCATGCTCGTGCTCGTGGCGGCGGTGCTGGCATCGGTCACCTGGTTCGTGTCCGACCGCGTCGCTCCATCCGGCCGCGGCATCTGGGCTCTGTGGTTCGCCGCCGTCATCGCGGGGGCCGTGCTCGGGCTCGGGCTGGACGCGATCCGGGCGATCTCGTACCTGCAGGACTTCGGCCTGCGCGGACTCACCGTGGCCGTCGTGGAAAGCGCCCCCGTGACGACGTACTGGGCGGTGATGAGCGGCTGGATCCCGGCCGTCCTCCTCGGCCGTCGTGACGGGCAGGCGGCTCCGCCGGTTCGAGCGCGCACCGCGCTGATCAGTGCGCTCGTCAGCGTCGCGCTGTTCGTCGTCGGCGGCGGGCTCGCCGACGACGCGCGACAGCAGGACATCATCCGCGAGAACGCCGCCCAGCAGGCGACGACGGACGAGACCGGCGCGCTCATCGATCCGACCGCCGTCGGCGATCCCGTCGCCGAGACCGCTCCGGGCGTCGGTGCACCGACCCTCCAGACCGACGCCTGCACCGGCGACCGCGCCACGCTGCTCATCGGTGCAGCGGACGGAGCCACAGGACACCGGGCCCAGGCGATCCACCTGGTCAACGTGAGCGAGCAGCCGTGCGTGATCGAGGGCTATCCGGACATCGCCTTCGCCGACCAGAACGGACACGCGCTCGACGTCGAGGTGGTTCCGGGATCGTCGTTCCTCGCCACGGACGACGGGAGCGCCACGATCACCGTTCCCCCGCAGGGACAGGCGACCGCGGTGCTCGGCTGGGACGCCAACGCGACCGCGGGGGCGCTCGTGGCACGGCAGCTCTACGCAGCTCGCCTTCCGGGGCTGGAGCGCGGTTCGTGGCCGGTCGAGCTCGACATCGTCGCGGGATCCACCGTCGAGGTCACGGCGTGGAAGCTCGACACGTCCGCCGGGGCAGCCCCGTAGCCGGTACGCTCCCTGTCTTCAGCGCAGCAGGTGCTGGACGGTCTCGAGGACGAGCTCCACGCTGACGCGCTCCGGGACCTCGGCGTCGCCCGCTTCGAACTCCGCCAGCTCGACACCGCGGACGCTCTCAGCCGGGAGCGAGGCGAACAGCGCGGCGATCTGGTGCGGGAGCAGCCCGTCGCCCACGCGGTACGCGGCGGGGATGTACCCGGGCTCGAGCACGTCCCAGTCCACGTGGATCCACACGGGTCGTCCGGCGACCAGCTCCCGGAGTCGCTCCGGGGTGCTCTCCCCCGGGCTGAGCACCGTGACGCCGTTGGCCGCCAGCAGCTCGGCCTCCGCGGGGTCGATGTCGCGCCCGCCCACCACGACCACCTGGCGCGGATCCACCCCCGCACCGTGACCGCTGTCCCAGAGCCCGCAGGCGGCCGCGAGCACCATGCCGCCGAGGTAGCCCGATCCGGTCGTGTCCGGTGTGTTGAAGTCGCCGTGCGCGTCGATCCACAGCACGACCGCATCGGGGTGATGCTCCGCGACGGCCGGGAGGGTGCCGAGGCTCGCGGCGCAGGTGTTCGTCACGAGCAGCGGGGTCGCGCCCGAGGAGATCGCGGTATCGACGGCGTGACGCAGGCCCGTGAGCGTCGTCGCCGCGGCCGGCAGCGCCTCGCTCCAGTCGTCCTGGCGGGAAGCGTCGGGAGTGCCCACCACCTGCGCGTCAGTGCCGAGGAGCGCGGACAGGGCGTCGGCCACGAGCCGGGCGCCCACCAGGGCCCCGTCGGTGCGGTCGGCCACACGGCCCTGGGACAGGATGAGCGAGAACGGGGAGGACATCCCCCCAGTCTCCCATCCTCGCCCGGCACGGCCGCGACGACTCAGCGGCGGCGGGGCGTCCAGCCGCCCGGCAGCGGCCCGTCGACGGTGGCGCGCGCGCGGTCGCCGGCGGCCGACCACCCCTGGGCCTCTCCCTCGCGATCGAAGCCGCCGCGAGCGACGCGGAAGCCCACGTCGTCATGGTGCATCCGGGGCGCTCCCCCGCGGCGGACGGACGCACGCACGCTCCACGCCTCGTCGGCGAACCCGCCCCCGCGGAAGACGCGATAGTCGTCGTACCGCGCAGGGTCGAGCAGGTCCCAGCACCACTCCCACACGTTGCCGAGCGTGTCGAACAGCCCGTGGAGGTTGGGCAGCTTCCCGCCGACGTCCTGCGGCGCGGAGACGTGATCAGCCGCTGTCCACGCCGCATCGGCGAGTGGTGCATAGTGCGGGCCCGCGGAACCGGCACGGCACGCGAACTCCCACTCCGCCTCGGTCGGCAACCGGTACCCGTCCGCCGTCGTGTCCCAGGTCACGTCCTCGCCGTCGAAGCGGTACACGGGGTCGAAGCCCTCCCACTCCGACGCCGCATTGCAGAAGTGCACGGCTCGCAGCCAGCTCACGTCGGCGGCCGGGCGGCGGGGATGTCGCACGGTGACGCCCAGCACCTCGGCCAGTTGCTCCTCCGTCACCGGGAAGACGCCGAGCAGGAACGGCTCCAGGGTTACCTGCCGCGTCGAACGCGTCCGTGCATCGTGCAGTGTGACCTCTCCGGCGGGAAGGCGCGTCAGCTCGATGTCGCTCACGCGGGCGTGCACTCGATCCAGGTCGGGTACTTCGCCGTGCGCCCGTCACCCGAGGAGGTGCGGGTGACCCGGCGGCGCACCCAGGGACCCACGAACTCGCGATAGTACGCGAGACCCGACGGGCCGAGACCCGGGCGGTCGAGCGGCGCCCACCAGGCCTCCGGGGGTTCGAAGCCCAGTGCGTGGAGCACCCGCGCAGCTACCCGGTGATGTCCGGCGGCGTTCATGTGCAGGCGGTCCTCCGACCAGTACGGCGGCTTCGAGAGCTCGCGGTCCGGCCAGTTCAGGGCGCGGATCACATCAGGGCGATCCTCGATGCGGCGCAGCACGGCCTCCGACAGCAGGTCGCCCCGGCGTTGCACGAGCGACCCCATGGGCAGCTGGCCGCTCGGGTTCGCTCCGGAGAGCAGGATCATGGTGACGCCCTCCTCGTCGCAGCGCCGGAGCACGCGGCTGAACGCGTCGGCGATGTGCTCGGGATCGGCCCGCGGACGGAGCATGTCGTTGCCGCCCCCGTTGAACGACAGATGGGTGGGGCGCAGCGCCAGCGCGGGCTCGAGCTGCTGCTCCACGATCGGCCAGGCGAGCTTGCCGCGGATCGCGAGGTTGGCGTACTGGATCGGGTGACCGGCGGCGTCGGCCCACCCCTGTGCCGCGATGTCCGCCCATCCGCGCTCGCGCCCGTCGGGCAGCACATCCCCCACGCCCTCCGTGAAGGAGTCGCCTATCGCCACGAATCGCACATCGGTCACGGACCCAGCCTATTGCCGTGCCCGGACAGCGGCGTCAGCGGTCGTCGAGGGCTGCACCGCGTCGATCCACGAGCCCCCACGACGCCCCCGCCGCGAGGAGGAAACAGGCGGCGAAGACGACGAAGAGCACCGGCGCACCACCCGCGAGGAGCAGCACCGGGGCCGCGATCGGTGCCACGACCGAGGCGATGCGGCCGATGCCCGCGGCCCATCCGGCGCCCGTCCCCCGCAGCGAGGTCGGATAGATCTCCGGTGTCACCGCGTACAGTGCCCCCCAGGCGCCGAGGTTGAAGAACGACAGCGCCATACCGGTCGCGATGATCGCGGCCTCGGTGCTCGCGGTGCCGAAGAGCACGGCGGAGACGGCCGAGCCGAGGAGGAACACCGACAGCGTGACGCGGCGCCCCCACACCTCGATCAGCCACGCGGCCACCGCGTACCCCGGCAGTTGCGCGAGCGTGATGATGAGCGTGAAGCCGAACGACCGCACGAGGTCGAAACCCGCGTCGACGAGGATGCTCGGAATCCAGATGAACGCTCCGTAGTACGCGAAGTTCACGGACAGCCACACCAGCCACAGACAGAGCGTGCGCACGCGGAACTCCCGGTTCCACAGCGTCGCGAGCCTCGCCCCGGCCGTGGCGGCGATCGCCCGCGAGGCCGGCTCCTTGCGGATCGCGGGGGCCGCCGTCATCCCCGCCTCGGCCTCGAAGGCGGACACGATCCGGTCGGCCTCCGCGATCCTGCCGCGGGAGGCGAGCCAGCGCGGCGACTCCGGAAGGCCCCACCGCACGATGAGCGCGTAGACGGCGGGGATCGCACCCACCGCGAACGCCCAGCGCCACCCGGACTCCGAGGCCGGGATCACGAGGAAGCCGATCAGCGCGGAGGCGGTCCAGCCCACGGCCCAGAACGCTTCGAGGATCACGATCAGGCGTCCCCTGATGCGTGCCGGGGCGAACTCGCTGACGTACGTCGAGGCCACCGGAAGCTCGGCGCCCAGTCCGAGGCCGACGAAGAAGCGCAGCACCAGCAGGGCCGCCACTCCCCCGACGAGGGCGCTCGCTCCGGTGGCGACGCCGTACACGAGGAGCGTCAGGGCGAACACCTGACGACGGCCGAACCGGTCGGCGAGCAGTCCCCCGAGCGTCGCCCCCACAGCCATGCCGACGAAGCCGATCGATGCGATGAGCCCCGCTTCGCCCTTCGACAGGTCCCACTGCTGCGTGAGCGCCGCGATGATGAACGAGATGAGACCGACGTCCATCGCGTCCAGCGCCCACCCCACCCCGGAGCCGGAGAGCACTCGCAGGTGCCGGCGCGTGAACGGAAGGACATCGAGGCGCTGGGCGAGCGAGGTGCGGCTCGGCAGGGCGGTGTTGGCCATGCCACTCATCGTAGAGGCGGGCGGGCGCGGTGCCCGCCCGCCCGCCGTCGTCAGTCGCGGTCGGCCAGCAAGCGCCGCACGCGCGGAATCACCTCGGTGCCGTAGAGCTCGATGCTGCGCATCATCGCCTCGTGCGACAGGGTGCCGGTGGCGTACTTGAGGTCGAAGCGGCCGAGGCCGAGGGTCGTCACCGTGTCGGCGATCTTCGTCGCCACGCGATCGGGCGAACCGGCATAGAGCGCGCCCTCCGGCCCCACGTCGTTCTGGAAGCGCGCACGGCTGTACGGCGGCCATCCACGCTCGCGTCCGATGGTGTTGTTCATCGCCTCGAAGCCCGAGTACGCGGCGTCCCAGGCCTCGGCGTCCGTGTCGGCGATGTGTCCCGGCGAGTGCACCGCGACGGGGTGCGACGTCGTGCCGAACGAGGCGACGGAGCGGTGGTACAGGTCGACGAAGGGCCGGAACCGCGCGGCCGGTCCGCCGATGATCGCGAGCATCAATCCCAGACCATGGCGTGCCACGCGCACGACCGACTCCGGACTGCCGCCGACGCCGACCCACGTCCGCAGACCCTTCTCGGTCTTCGGGAAGACGTCGGCGTTCTCCAGCGATGCCCGCATGGTGCCCGACCAGGTCACCGGCTTCTCCTCCAGGAGGTGCACGAACAGGTCGAGCTTCTCCTCGAACAGCGTGTCGTAGTCGCGCAGGTCGTAGCCGAAGAGCGGGAACGACTCGATGAAGGAGCCGCGACCGAGCACGACCTCGGCGCGACCGTCGGACAGCGCGTCGAGCGTGGCGAACCTCTCGAACACCCGGACGGGATCATCGGAGGACAGCACGGTCACGGCGGTGCCGAGACGGATGCTCTTCGTCCGGCCCGCGATCGCCGCGAGCACCATCTCCGGAGACGACACCGCGAACTCGCGACGGTGGTGCTCCCCCACGCCGAAGAAGTCGACGCCGACCGCATCGGCCAGTTCTGCCTGAGCGACGACGTTGCGGATCGTCTGCGCCGCCGTGAGCAGCTCGCCGTCCTGATCCCGCGTGATGTCCCCGAAGGTGTCCAGCCCGAATTCGATGTCCATGTCATGCCTCTCTATTCAGCTGAATGAACAGCGGACGCCGAAGGGGCATTCCCGTGGACTCAGCGCGGAAGCAGAGCGCTGCGCAGCGTGTCGAGACCGACGCCGCCCAGGTCGAGTGCGCGCTTATGGAAGTCCTTGAAGGAGAACGCGTCGCCCTCCGCCTGCTCGACCGCGTCCCGCACCTGCTCCCAGATGCGCTGACCGACCTTGTAGGACGGCGCCTGCCCCGGCCAACCGAGGTAGCGGTTCACCTCGAACTGAACGAACTGGTCCGACATGTTCACGTTGCGGCGCAGGAAGTCGAGTGCATAATCCGCGTCCCAGACACCTTCGCCGTCGGGGCGGGGCTTGCCGAGGTGCACTCCGATGTCGAGCACCACCCGAGCGGCGCGCATGCGCTGTCCGTCGAGCATGCCGAGGCGGTCGGCGGGGTCGTCCAGATACCCGAGCTGCTCCATCAGACGCTCGGCGTACAGCGCCCAGCCCTCCGCATGACCGGACGTTCCCGCCAGCAGCCGGCGCCAGGAGTTCAGCTCGGCGCGGTTGTACACGGCCTGGGCGATCTGCAGGTGGTGACCGGGAACACCCTCGTGGTACACCGTCGTGAGCTCACGCCAGGTGTCGAACTCGGTCACGCCCTCGGGAACCGACCACCACATGCGACCGGGGCGGGAGAAGTCGTCCGTGGGAGCGGTGTAGTAGATCCCGCCCTCCTGTGTCGGGGCGATCATGCACTCGAGCGTGCGGATCGCTTCGGGGATGTCGAAGTGCGAGGCGCCGAGCTCCGCGACCGCGCGGTCGCTCGTCTCCTGCATCCACGCCTGCAGTGCCTCCGTGCCCACGAGCTTGCGTGCGGGATCGCCCTCGAGGTGAGCGACAGCCTCCTCGACCGATGCTCCCGGGAGGATCTCGTTCGCGATCGCCGTCTGCTCGGCGACCATCCGCGCGAGTTCCTCGCGGCCCCACTCGTACGTCTCGTCGAGGTCGATCGTCGCCCCGAGGAACCGACGCGAGTTGAGGGCGTAGAGCTCGCGTCCGACCGCATCCTGCTCCCCCGCCTCGGGGGCGAGCTCCTCGGCGAGGAAGCGGCGCAGTTCGCCGTAGGCCACGCGCGCGGCGGCGGAGTTGTCGGCGAGCGTGCGCGCGAGCGACGCGGGCAGCTGCCCCTCGTCCGGGTCGGCGTGCGCGACGAAGGCCGCGAAGAACCCGTCATCGGCGATGTAGCGGTCGATCTGCGTCGCGACCTCTGCGACCTGGCGCCGTGCGGGCGTGACCCCCTTGGCGATCCCCGTGCGCAGCGTCTCGACGTACCCGCGCAGGGCACCAGGGACCGCCGCGAGACGGGTCGAGATGACCTCCCAGTCGTCGACCGTCGACGTCGGCATCAGGTCGAACACGGCGCGGACGTCCTGCGCCGCGGAGGCGATCACGTTGAGGTCGCGCAGATGCCACTTCGCGTCGTGCAGTTCGAGGTCCAGGCGCAGCTCGGCGCTCAGGTCGGTCTTCGTGACTTCGTCGATCGCGTCGACGGGCTCGAGCGCGGACAGCTTGTCGAGCGTCGCCCTGGTCGCCGCGGCGACCTCTTCGTGGCCTTCCGGGCTCAGGTCGCCGAATCGATCGTTGACCTCCGAGCGACCGATGTAGGTGCCCAGGGTCGGGGCGAGCACGGCGATGGTGTCGACCCAGTCATCGGCGACCTTGTCGATGGCGGAGGGGGTGCGGGGTGCGGAAGTCATGGTTTCCAGCCTAATCCCCGACCCCTCGCCAGTGAGGTCAGTGCGCGGCCTCGTTCCAGTCTCGACCGCGACCGACCTGCACGTCGAGAGGGACCGAGAGCTGCGCGGCATCGCCCATGCGGGTGCGGACGATCTGCTCGACCCGATCCCACTCCCCCGACGCGACCTCCACCACGAGCTCGTCGTGGATCTGGAGGAGCACCCGGGACGAGAGCTCCGCGGCCTGCAGGTCGTCGTGGATGTGGAACAGCGCGATCTTCATGATGTCCGCCGCACTGCCCTGGATCGGGGCGTTGAGCGCGGCACGCTCGGCGTTCTCGCGCAGCACCCGGTTCGGGCTCGCGAGATCGGGGAACGGGCGGCGCCGACCGAAGATCGTCTCGGTGTAGCCGTCTTCCTTCGCCTTCATGACCGACGCGCGCAGGTAGTCGCGCACCGCGCCGAAGCGGGCGAAGTACTCGATCATGAGCTGCTTGGCCTCGGCCTGCTCGATGCGCAGCTGCTTCGACAGACCGAACGCCGACAGCCCGTAGACCAGACCGTACGACATGGCCTTGACCTTGGTGCGCATCGCCGGGGTGACATCGCCCGGCTCGACGCCGAACACCCGCGCACCCACGAACCGGTGCAGGTCTTCGCCGCTGTTGAACGCCTCGATGAGCCCCTCGTCGCCCGACAGGTGCGCCATGATGCGCATCTCGATCTGCGAGTAGTCCGCGGTCAGCAGCGTCTCGTACCCCTCGCCCACCTCGAACGCACTGCGGATCCGACGTGACTCCTCGGTGCGCACCGGGATGTTCTGCAGATTGGGGTCGGTGCTCGACAGCCGGCCGGTCTGGCTCCCCGTCTGCACGTACGTGGTGTGCACCCGATGGTCCGGTCCGATCGCCCCGTCCAGCGACTCGATGATCTGCCGCAGCTTGGTCGCCTCGCGGTGCTGCAGCAGCAGGCTCAGGAACGGGTGCGGGTGGGACTCCTGCAGATCGGCCAGCACCGCGGCGTCGGTCGAATAGCCCGTCTTGGTCTTGCGCGTCTTCGGCAGTTGCAGGTCTTCGAACAGCACCTCCTGCAGCTGCTTGGGCGAGCCGAGGTTGAACTCGCGCCCGACCACCGAGAACGCCTCCTGCGCGAGCACATCCGCTCGTGCCGCCAGCTCGCTCGAGAACGTGGACAGCACCTCGTGTGAGACGGCGACCCCCGCGAGCTCCATGTCGGCGAGGGTGAGCAGGGTCGGCAGCTCGATGTCGGTGAGCACGGCGGCGACCGGCTCCGGCAGGTCGCCGCGCAGCGCCTCGGCCACGCGCAGGACGAACCAGGCCTCCTGCGACGGTGTCGCCCCTTCGGTCTCGGGAACCAGCTGCGAGGGGTCGGCCTCGGGCAGCTTCTCTCCGAGGTAACGCTGCACCAGGTCGGACAGCGTCTTGTCGGGGAAGCTCGGGCGCAGGAGCCAGCCCGCGAGACTCGTGTCGTACGCCAGTCCGCCGAGCCGGATGCCCTGGCGCCGCAGCGCCTTCACCTGCGGCTTCGCGTCGTGCAGCACCTTCGGGGCAGAGGACTCGAGCCACTCGCGAAGAGCCGCGGCCGCGTCGTCGGACCAGTCGAGCTCGCGCAGCTCCGTCTCGGTGGCGGCCCCCAGGCGCACGGGAGCCCCCGCCGCGATCGTCACGCGCAGTGCCACATCGCTCTCCTGCGCGGCAGCCCACGAGGCGAGCTCGGCGCCGCTCACCTGCGCGGGAACGGGCATCTCGACCACGGCCGCCGGGTCGTCGGCCACCTCGCCCGCGCCCACCGCCTCGAACACCCGCGGCAGCAGCGTGCGGAACTCCAGGCGGGCGAAGATGTCGCGCACGGCCTGGGCGTCGATGGGCGTGACCGCGAGGTCTCCCGGGGCCACCGGCAGCTCGACGTCGGTCAGGAGGCGGTTCAGCTTGCGGTTGCGACGCACGTCGTCGATGTGGTCGCGCAGGTTGCCGCCCACGACGCCCTTGATCTCGTCGGCGCGATCGAGGAGCTCGTCGAGAGAGCCGAACTGGGTGAGCCACTTGACCGCGGTCTTCTCCCCCACCTTCGGGACGCCGGGCAGGTTGTCACTGGTCTCGCCCACGAGCGCCGCGATGTCGGGGTACTGTTCCGGGCGGACGCCGTAGCGCTCCTGCACGGTCGTGGGGTCGTAGCGCTTGAGCTGGGACACGCCCTGCACGGACGGGTACAGCAGGGTGATGTCGTCGGTGACCAGCTGGATGGTGTCGCGGTCGCCCGACACCACGAGCACGTCGTAGCCCTGCGCGGCGCCCTGGGTCGACAGCGTGGCGAGGATGTCGTCGGCCTCGATGCCCTCCTGCGTCAGGACGGGGATGGACATGGCCGCGAGACAGTCCTGCAGCAGCGGGATCTGGCCCTTGAACTCGGAGGGGGTCTCCGAGCGGGTGGCCTTGTACTCGGGGTACTCGTCGGTGCGGAACGAGTGCCGTGACGTGTCGAAGGCGATGGCGAGATGCGTCGGCTGCTCGGCCTTGATGAGGTTCACCAGCATCGACAGGAAGCCGTAGATGGCGTTCGTGTGCTGGTTGTCCTTGGTCGTGAAGTTGTCGACCGGGAGGGCGAAGAAGGCGCGGTAGGCGAGCGAATGGCCGTCGACGACCATGAGGGTAGGCTTTGCGGAGTCCGTCACCCTGTCAGCCTAACGAGGAGCACGGACACCCGCAGAGGAGGATGCATGGGCGAGGTCGCGACCAGCGAAGGGCTCGAGTGGGCGGCCGCCCGCGGCATGGGCGCACTGGCCGAGAAGATGGGCATGGAGTTCGTGGAGTTCGGCGTCGACCGGTGCGTCGCGACCATGCCGGTCGCCGGCAACACCCAGCCCGTCGGCCTGATGCACGGCGGCGCGTATGTCGTGCTCGGCGAGTCCCTCGGCTCGATGGCGGCGAACCTCCACGCCGGAGAGGGGCGCCTCGCGGTCGGCGTCGACATCAACGCGACCCACACCCGCTCCGCGACCTCCGGGACCGTCACGGGGGTATGCACGCCGGTGCACCTCGGACGCAGCATCACGGTGCACGAGATCGTCGTCACGGATGATCAGGGCCGACGCTGCTCGACGATCCGCATCACCAACATGATCAAGGACGTTCCCGCGGGGCGCTGAGAGGCTCCTCCAGCAGCAGCTGGAACAGCAGGTGATCCTGCCACTCCCCCGCGATGCGCAGGTACTTCGGCGCCAGGCCGATGCGCTCGAAACCGCATCCCGCCAGCACGCGCTGCGAAGCCAGGTTGTGGAGCAGCGTGGCAGCCTGCAGCCGATGCAGGTGGAGCTCCGTCCTCGCGTGCTCCGCGACGAGGGCCACCGCACGCCCGGCCAGCCCGCGCCGCAGCCGTGAGGCGTCGATCCAGTAGCCGAGGTCCGCGCTCCAGAACGCGCCGCGGACGATCGAGTTCAGGTTGACGCGGCCGCGGATCGAGCCATCATCCCCGACCACGACGAACCGCAGGCTCCGTCCCGCCTCGGCTTCCGCCAGGCACTGCGCGACGTGCCGCTCCTGCCACTCGTCGGTCAAGAAGGCGGCGTCGCGCTCGGGCTCCCACGGAGCCAGGTGTGCACGATTCGCGCGGTAGGCGGCAGCGATGCCGGGGCCGTCGCCCGCACGCACGGGCCGCAGCAGGTGCTCGGCGTCGAGGCGGAGCACCGGACCAGCTACTTCTTCGGGGCGAGCTGCTCGATGATGGCCTTCGCGACGTCCTGCATCGTGAGGCGGCGATCCATCGAGGCCTTCTGGATCCAGCGGAACGCCTCGGGCTCGCTCAGGCCCATCTTCTCGTTCAGCAGTCCCTTGGCGCGGTCGACCAGCTTGCGGGTCTCAAAGCGCTCGACCATGTCGGCGACCTCGGCCTCGAGCGTGATGATCTGCTCGTGACGCGCGAGCGCGATCTCGATGGCCGGCAGCAGGTCGTTCGGGGTGAACGGCTTGACGACGTACGCCAGGGCGCCCGCCTCGCTCGCCCGCTCCACAAGCTCCTTCTGGCTGAAGGCCGTCAGCAGCACGACCGGGGCGATGTTGCCCTTGTGCAGCTTCTCGGCCGCGCTGATGCCGTCGAGCTGGGGCATCTTGACGTCCATGATGACCAGGTCGGGGCGCAACTCGGTCGCGAGGGCGACGGCCGTCTCCCCGTCACCGGCTTCGCCGACGACATCGAAGCCGTTGTCGCGAAGGATCTCGACGATGTCGAGACGGATCAGCGACTCGTCTTCGGCGACGACGACGCGTCGGGGTGCGGATGCCGTGGGCTGCTCAGCCTGTTCTTGCTCGGTCACGGACTCCATCCTACTGGAGAGGGCGCGGCGCTCGGCCGAAGCGCTCATCGGCGCCGGGTGATCGGCTCGCCCTGCGCTACAGTCGAAGACGCGACACACGGGCCGGCGTGGCGGAATGGCAGACGCGGAGCACTCAAAATGCTTTGTCCGAAAGGGCGTGTGGGTTCGAGTCCCACCGCCGGCACACGGTGCGCTATACATGCTCTATGCACAGCGGGGACGCACCGGCAGCGCATGCCCGGAGGTCGCATCGCACCGCGCGGGCCACTCTCGTCGTCCTGGCGGTCGCGCTCGTCATCCTGCTCCTGATCGCCGCAGAGGTGTTCAGGCGCACGAGCGCGGAGGAGGCGGAGCGCGCGAGCGATCCGGCCTTCGTCACCGCCCCGACCCCGCTGCCCTCCGGAGCCCCGGGCTCGCTCATCCGCTCCGAGGAGATCGACAGTGCTCCCGTCGGCACGAGAGCGTGGCGCGTGCTGTACCACTCCCGCGACCTGGCCGGTTCGGACATCGCCGTGTCCGGCCTGGTCGTCGTGCCCGAGGGGCCGGCGCCGGAGAAGGGACGCACGGTCGTCTCCTGG
This sequence comes from Microbacterium sp. NPDC055502, assembly GCF_053643635.1. NCBI lineage: Bacteria > Bacillati > Actinomycetota > Actinomycetes > Micrococcales > Microbacteriaceae > Microbacterium > Microbacterium sp. NPDC055502. The sequence goes on from NZ_JBSHKJ010000002.1 coordinate 583,527, forward strand.
GCGCACCCGACCACGGGAGCGGCGACGGCGTGCGCCCCGTCGCTCGCGCTCGATCCGTTCGAGCTCATCGCCGGGATGCACGAGCTGCTCGCCGAGGGATACGCCGTCGTGGCCACCGACTATCCGGGCCTCGGTGTGGAGGGCGCGTCGTCCTATCTGCTGGGCGTCCCGGAGGCGAACAGCGTGCTGGACATCGTGCGTGCGGCCGGCCGCCTCGACGGCGTGGGGACGATCGCTCGCGTCGTGCTGTGGGGGCACTCCCAGGGCGGTCAGGCGGCGCTCTTCGCCGCCGAGCGCGCCGAGACGTACGCGCCCGAGCTGTCGGTGCGCGGGGTGGCGGTGGCGGCGCCGGCGGCCGATCTCAACGCCCTGATGACCGACGACATCGTCGACGTCTCCGGGATCACCATCGCCTCGTTCGCCATCGCCGCCTACCGGGATGCCTACGCCGAACGGTTCGGCGAGGAGGCCATCCTGTCGATCCTGACCCCGGAGGGCGCGGCTGCGACTCCCGACATGGCCGCGCTCTGCCTGCTGACCCACACCGAGGAGATCCACGCGATCGCCGAGCCCCTGGTCGGCTCCTACGTCACCGCCGATCCCGCCACGACCGAGCCCTGGCGGACGATGCTCGCCGAGAACAGCGCGGGCGGCCAGCCCATCACGGTCCCCGTGCTCGTCGGCCAGGGCGAGGCGGATGAACTCGTGCGTCCCGCCGCGACCGACGGGTACGTCGCCCGCCTCTGCGCGGCGGGGACGGATGTCGCCTACCACCGGTTCCCGGCGGTCGACCACGGCTATGCGGCGTACGCGACCCTGCCCGAGCTCCTCCTGTGGCTCCCGACGCTGGACGCACCGCGGGAGGCCCGCGGTACCTGCGGGTGAGCGCTCAGGATTCCGCCAGGGCCGCGAGTTCGGCGAGCACCCGGGGGTGGGCGAGGATGCGGAAATGGCCGCCGGTGTCGAGCACGACGTTCTTCGCTCCCGGCAACGCGCTGCCCTCGGGGATGTGCGGGTCGAACTCCGCATAGACCGACACGATCCGGGCGTTGACCTCGACCTCGCGCGCGAGCGCCAGGATGGACGGGTCGTCCGGGGAGAAGGCGCGCAGCACCCGCCCCGGCATGCGCCGGGCGTACCGGGAGCCTCCGAACGGCGTCGCGACCGCCAGCATCGCCCGGATGCGGTGCCCCTCCGGTCCGGTCATGGCGAGCTTGCCCGCCAGACCTCCCTTGCTGTGCGCGACGAGGATCACCCCGGTGAGGTCGCGCGCACGCAGATGCTCCGCGATCTGCTCCGCCTCGTCCGCGACCGGGAACCGGTTGCGCCGCAGCGCATCCACCACGTGGACCGGATGACCCCGCTGGTGCAGCGCGACGATGAGCGGCTCCAGGAACCGCCACGTCTCGTACACCCCGGCGAGCACCACGATCGGCACGCCATCGCCGTCGGTGAACGCCCTCGCGTCGTCTCGTCCGAAGAAGGAGCGCACCTGCCAGAACCCCGCATACGCGTAGTCGGCGGCCCACCAGCCCAGCCGCCTCACGACGTCGATGGCGCGCTCCGCTTCTCGTCCATGCTCCTCGACGTGGCAGCGTGCGGCCACGCACCGGCCGTGTGCGCCAGGATCGCCGACGCGACGGCGCGGGGCGCGGACTGCTGGGCCACGTGGTGGTGACCGGGGATCTCGACGAGACGCGAGACGCGGGCGCTGTCCCGCAGCCGGCGGCACCACGCGCGACCCGCGATCGGATCCGCTCCCCCGCGGATCACCAGCAGCGGCACGGTCAGCTCCGCCACCCGCTCCTGAAGCCGATAGCCGATCATGTGGCGCGCCTGCCGCAGATACCAACGCACGCCGCAGCGGAGGTAGTCGGTGAAGACGATCGTGTTGATCGCGGGCGTCTCCCCCACGGTGTCGATCGCGAGGGCACGCGCCTGTGCCGGAATCGTGCGCCACCGCTCGTCCACGACCGGGCCGATCGCGACCACGGCGCGCACGTACTCCGGGCGGTGCAGAGCAGCCTCCACGGTCCATTGCGCGCCCATCGAGTGTCCGACGAGCACCACGCGGTCATCGCCGAGCGTTCCGATCACCTCGGCCAGTGCACTGCCCATCCGCTCCACCCCGACGTCGACGGAGGGCTTGGGCAGTCCGCCGAAGCCCGGAAGATCCACCGACACCACACGGGTGTGCTCCGCGAGCGCCTCGTGCAGGCGGGACAGGTAGCGGTGCGACATGCCGATGCCGTGCACCAGCACCATCGCGGGGACGACGGATCCCGCCGGTCGCGGAGTCTCCCGAAGGCGGAACATCAACCCCGACGTGAGCACGAGGCGCGTACGAACGACCATGCGCCCACGCTATCCGCCCCGCCAGCGCGGTCGCAGAGGGTTGACGCGGGCCCGGGACATACGGAAGGGGCGGGGCCGTAGCCCCGCCCCTTCCGGACACCTCGTGCGTCAGACGCCGGCCTTGTAGATCGGCGCAGCACCACGCATCGCGTCGCCCACCTTGTGCACGCGGAGGTCGTTCGTCGAGCCCACGATCCCGGGAGGGGAACCGGAGATCACGACGACCTTGTCGCCCTCGACCGCCAGGCCGTTCTCGAGCAGGTACTCGTCGACCTGGTGGTACATCAGGTCGGTGTGCTGGACCATGTCGACCAGCGTGGAGCGCAGGCCCCACGTGAGCGCCATCCGACGACGGATCGCCGGCTCCGGGGTGAACGCCAGCATCGGGATGCGCGAGCGCAGACGCGACAGGCGGCGGGCGGAGTCGCCCGACTGGGTGAAGACGCAGAGGAACTTCGCGTCGACGAACTCCGCGACCTCGAGGGCGGCCAGCGTGATGGCACCACCCTGCGTGCGGGGCTTGGTCGTCAGCGGGAGGATCCGCTCCAGGCCGTGCTCCTCGGTGGACTCGATGATGCGGGCCATGGTCTCCACCACGACGACCGGGTAGTCGCCCACGCTGGTCTCGCCCGAGAGCATCACCGCGTCGGCGCCGTCGAGCACCGCGTTCGCGACGTCGGAGGTCTCCGCGCGCGTGGGCACCGGGCTGTTGATCATCGACTCGAGCATCTGCGTCGCCACGATCACCGGCTTCGCGTTGCGCCGGGCGAGCTCCACCGCGCGCTTCTGCACGATCGGCACGGCCTCCAGAGGCAGCTCGACACCCAGGTCGCCACGGGCGACCATGATGCCGTCGAACGCGTCGACGATCTCCTCCAGCGCATCGACCGCCTGCGGCTTCTCGATCTTGGCGATCACGGGGACGCGCACGCCCTCCTCCGCCATGATCTCGTGCACGCGCGACACGTCTTCCGCGTTGCGCACGAAGGACAGGGCGATGAGGTCGGCACCCGTGCGCAGACCCCAGCGCAGGTCGTCTTCGTCCTTCTCGCTCAGAGCGGGGACGTTCACGGCGACACCGGGCAGGTTGATGCCCTTGTTGTTCGACACGGCGCCGGCGACGACCACGCGCGTGGTGACGGTGACGCCGTCGGTCTCGACCACCTCGACGCGGACCTTGCCGTCGTCGATCAGCAGGAAGTCACCGGGCTTCACGTCCTGGGGCAGCCCCTTGAACGTGGTGCCGCAGATCTCCTTGTTGCCGATGATGTCTTCGGTGGTGATCTTGAAGATGTCGCCCTTGGCGAGCTCGTACGGCCCGTCCTCGAAACGGCCGAGACGGATCTTCGGTCCCTGCAGGTCGACGAGGATCGCCACGGCACGGCCGGAGTCCTCCGCCGCGCGACGCACGTTCGCGTAGTTGTTCTCGTGCACGGAGTAGTCGCCGTGGCTGAGGTTCAGACGTGCCACGTCCACACCCGCATCGATCAGTGCACGCACCGTCTCATACGTCGAGGTGGCCGGACCCAAAGTGGCGACGATTTTCGCGCGTCTCAAAGAACTCTCCAGGGTAGAAGTGGGGGATGAACGTTCGGGCGACGGTGCCTGCCCCAGCCTACGCGGGCTGGAGACCGATCGCGACATCGCTCGGACGCACCGGCTCGGGCAGCACCGTGGTGCCCATGAGGTAGCGATCGACGTTCGCCGCCGCCGCACGACCCTCCGCGATGGCCCACACGATGAGCGACTGCCCGCGTCCGGCATCACCGGCCACGAACACGCCGGGCACCGACGACTCGTACGACGCGTCGCGGTGGAAGGAGCCGCGGTCGGTCACCTGCGGACGGGTGTCCTCCGTGTAGCCGTCCTGCTCCGGACCCGTGAAGCCCATCGCGATGAGCACGAGATCGGCGGGGATCTCCCGCTCGGTGCCGCTCTTGGGAACCCGGCGTCCGTCGATGTACTCGGTCTCGGCCACCCGCAGCGCGCGCACCTCGCCGACCTCGTTCGACAGGAACTCCACCGTGGAGGCGAGGAACACGCGCTCCCCGCCCTCCTCGTGCGCGGACGACACCTCGAACACGGTCGGCATCATCGGCCACGGCTGGTGGTCGGGGCGCGTGTCGCCGGGCTGCTTGCCGATCGCCAGGTTCGTCACGCTCAACGCTCCCTGACGGTGCGCCGTGCCGATGCAGTCCGCACCGGTGTCGCCGCCGCCGATCACGATGACGTGCTTGCCCTCGGCCGTGATCTGCCCTGGCACCGCGTCGCCGGCGACCGCGTGGTTGGACTCCACGAGGTACTCCATCGCGAAGTGCACGCCGTCGAGGTCGCGCCCGGGGATGGGCAGGTCGCGGGGAACCGTGGCTCCGGTCGCGATCACGACCGCGTCGTACCGCGCGCGGAGGTCGGCCCAGGAGATGTCCTTGCCGATCTCGACACCCGCACGGAACCGGGTCCCCTCCTCCTGCATCTGGCGCAGACGCGTCTCGAGCTGCGTCTTCTCCATCTTGAAGTCGGGGATGCCGTAGCGCAGCAGCCCGCCGATGCGATCGTCGCGCTCGAACACCGCGACCGTGTGCCCCGCGCGCGTCAGCTGCTGGGCGGCGGCGAGGCCCGCGGGCCCCGAGCCGACGACGGCCACCGTCTTGCCGGTGAGGCGCTGCGGCGGCTCGGGCTCGACCCAGCCCTTCGCGAAGGCCTCGTCGATGATGGAGACCTCGATCTGCTTGATCGTGACCGCCGGCTGGTTGATGCCCAGCACGCATGAGCTCTCGCAGGGCGCAGGGCACAGACGACCGGTGAACTCCGGGAAGTTGTTCGTGGCGTGCAGACGCTCGATCGCGGCCCGGCCCTCACCGCGCCACGTGAGGTCGTTCCACTCGGGGATGAGGTTGCCGAGCGGGCAGCCCGAGTGGCAGAACGGCACACCGCAGTCCATGCAGCGACCGGCCTGACGGCGCAGGACGGCCTTGTCGCCCGGCTCGTAGACCTCTTTCCAGTCCATGATGCGCACCGGCACCGGACGGCGAGCGGGAAGTTCCCGCTCGGTCACCTTCAGAAAGCCTTTGGGGTCAGCCACCGGTCACCTCCAGGATGCGGTTCCACACGATGTCGCCGTCGGGGTCGATCCCCTCGGCCAGAGCCTCCTCGCGCATGCTCCGCACGGCGGCGAAGTCACGGGGAAGCACCTTCACGAACTCCGCCGCGCGCGCGTCGAAGTCGTCCAGCAGCTCGGTCGCGCGCGGGGACGCCGTACGTTCGACGTGCTCGACGAGCAGTCCGCGCAGCACCTCCAGGTCGGCGCGGTCCAGCGGCTCCAGCCGCAGCTCTCCGCTGCCGAGCGACTGCGCGTTCACCTTCGCGGTGTCGAGGGCGTGCACATAGGCCACTCCCCCGGACATGCCGGCGCCGAAGTTGCGCCCGGTCGGCCCGAGGATCACCGCGAGCCCGCCGGTCATGTACTCCAGGGCGTGGTCGCCCACGCCTTCGACGACCGCGGTCGCCCCGGAGTTGCGCACCAGGAACCGCTCGCCGACGACACCGGAGATGAACATCGTGCCCGAGGTCGCGCCGTAGCCGATCACGTTGCCCGCGATCACGTTCTCGTGCGGTGCGATCGACGCCCCGCGCGGCGGACGGATCGTGATGTCTCCGCCCGAGAGGCCCTTGCCGACGTAGTCGTTCGCGTCGCCCTCGAGGCGGAGGATGATGCCCGGCGGGAGGAACGCGCCGAGCGACTGCCCCGCAGTCCCTGTGAGGGTGACGTCGATCGTCTCCTTCGGCAGCCCGGTGGCACCGTGCCGCGACGTCACCTGATGGCCGAGCATCGTGCCCACCGCGCGCTCCGTGTTGGCGATCGGCAGCTCCACCACGACGGGCTCGCCGTTGAGCAGCGCCCCCTTCGCGATGTCGATGAGCTGCACGTCGAAGTGCTTGTCGAGCTCGTGGTCCTGCGCGCGACCGCTGCGGCGCGGCTCGCCGGCCGGGAACGCCGGGCCCTCCAGCACGGGGCTCAGGTCGAGACCCTCGGCCTTCCAGTGCTCGACGGCCGCATTCGTCTCCAGGAGCTCGGTGCGTCCGACGATCTCGTCGATCGAGCGGTAGCCCAGCTCGGCGAGGAGCTCGCGCACCTCTTCCGCGATGAACTCCATGAAGTTGACGACGAACTCCGGCTTGCCCGTGAACCGATCGCGCAGCACCGGGTTCTGCGTGGCGACGCCGACCGGGCAGGTGTCCAGGTGGCAGACGCGCATCATGATGCAGCCGCTCACCACGAGCGGAGCCGTCGCGAAGCCGAACTCCTCCGCGCCGAGCAGCGCGCCGATCACGACGTCGCGCCCGGTCTTGAGCTGGCCGTCGACCTGCACCACCACGCGGTCGCGCATGCCGTTGAGCATCAGCGTCTGCTGCGTCTCGGCGAGCCCCAGCTCCCAGGGGGTACCCGCGTGCTTGAGGGAGTTCAGCGGGCTCGCACCCGTGCCGCCGTCGTGGCCGGACACAAGGATGACGTCGCTCAGCGCCTTCGCCACACCCGCCGACACCGCACCGATGCCGGACTGGCTCACCAGCTTCGTGTGGATGCGTGCCTCGGGGTTCGCGCGCTTCAGGTCGAAGATGAGCTGCTTGAGGTCTTCGATCGAGTAGATGTCGTGGTGCGGCGGCGGCGAGATGAGCCCGACGCCGGCCGTGGCGTGACGCGTGCGCGCGACCCACGGGTACACCTTCGTCGGCGGCAGCTGACCGCCCTCGCCGGGCTTCGCGCCCTGGGCGAGCTTGATCTGGATGTCGTCCGCCTCGGTGAGGTACAGGCTCGTGACGCCGAAGCGGCCGGAGGCCACCTGCTTGATCGCACTGCGCCGCTCGGGGTCGACCAGACGGTCGGGGTCCTCGCCGCCCTCACCGGTGTTCGACTTGCCGCCGATCCGGTTCATCGCGATCGCCAGGGTCTCGTGCGCCTCCTTGGAGATGGAGCCGTAGCTCATCGCCCCGGTCGAGAAGCGCTTCACGATCGCGGACACCGGCTCGACCTCGTCGAGCGGGACCGGCTTGCGGGTGCCGGTGCGCAGCGTGAAGAGTCCGCGGAGGGTCTTGAGCTCGGCCGCCTGCTCGTCCACGAGCTTCGTGTACTCACGGAAGATGTCGTACCGCCGCGTCCGGGTGGAGTGCTGCAGCTTGAACACCGTCTCCGGGTTGAACAGGTGCGGGGAGCCGTCGCGGCGCCACTGGTACTCGCCGCCCGTCCACAGGCGCTCGTGCGCGCGGGCTGCGGCATCCTCGGGGTACGCGTAGTCGTGCCGCGCCTGGTTCTCGGCGAAGATCTCCTCGATCCCGATGCCGCCCAGCTTCGACTCCGTGCGGGTGAAGTAGGCGTCGATGAACTCCTGGCTGAGACCGACAGCCTCGAACACCTGGGCGCCGGCATACGACGACACGGTGGAGATGCCCATCTTCGACATGATCTTCAGCACGCCCTTGCCGAGCGCGTAGATCAGGTTCTTGACCGCCTTCTCGGGCGTGATGCCGGTGATGTAGCCGGTGCGGACGAGGTGCTCGACCGTCTCCATCGCCAGGTACGGGTTGATCGCCGACGCGCCGTAGCCGATCAGCGTCGCGACGTGGTGCACCTCTCGCACGTCTCCGGCCTCGACGATCAGGCCCACCTTCATGCGGTTCTCGCGCCGGATGAGGTGGTGGTGGATCGCCGACACCATGAGCAGCGACGGGATGGGCGTGAGGTCCTTGTTGGAGTCGCGGTCGGACAGGATGAGGAACTCCGCGCCGTCCGCGATGGCCTGGTCGACCTCGGCGCACATCTCCGTCAGGCGCTCGGCGAGCGAGTGCGGGCCGGAGTCGAAGTGGTACAGGCCCCGGATCGTCGCGCTCGACCGGCCGGGCAGCGCCTTGTCGATGTGGCGGATCTTCGCCAGTTCGTCGTTGTCGATCACGGGGAAGTCGAGCGACACCGTGCGGGTGTGTTCCGGACCCCAGCTGAGCAGGTTCGCCTCGGGACCGAGGCCGAGCTTGAGGCTCGTGACGACCTCTTCCCTGATCGAGTCCAGCGGCGGGTTCGTGACCTGGGCGAACTGCTGCGTGAAGTAGTCGAACAGCAGTCGCGGTCGCTTGCTGAGCACCGCGATCGGGGTGTCCGAGCCCATGGCACCGAGCGGCTCGACGCCGGTCTGGCCCATGGGGGTCAGCAGGATGCGCACTTCTTCCTCGGTGTACCCGAAGGTGCGCTGGCGGCGGGTGATCGACGCCGGCGGATGCACGATGTGCTCGCGCTCGGGCAGGTCGGCCAGGCGCACGGCCCCCGCGTCGAGCCACTCCTGCCACGGGTGCAGCGTGGCCAGCTCCTGCTTGATCTCGCGATCTTCGACGATACGGCGCTGGGCCGTGTCGACGAGGAACATCTTGCCGGGCTGCAGACGCCCGCGGCGCTTGATGCGCTCGGGCTCGAAGTGCAGCACGCCCGTCTCCGAGCCGATCACGACCAGTCCGTCGGTGGTCTCGGTCCAGCGCCCCGGGCGCAGTCCATTGCGGTCGAGCGTCGCGCCGACCAGCGTGCCGTCGGTGAAGATGAGCGCGGCCGGGCCGTCCCACGGCTCCATCTGGTTGGAGTGGTACTCGTAGAACGCGCGCAGCTCCGGCGTGATGTCGGCCTGCTTCTCGTACGCCTCCGGCACCATCATCATGATCGCGTGCGGCAGGCTGCGACCGGTCAGGGTGAGCAGCTCGAGCACCTCGTCGAACGAGGCCGAGTCGCTCGCGCCGTCGGTGCAGATGGGCAGCAGCGGTGAGATGTCGCCGAGCAGCTCGGACTCGAGCTGCGACTGGCGGGCGCGCATCCAGTTGCGGTTGCCGCCGACCGTGTTGATCTCGCCGTTGTGCGCCAGCATGCGCAGCGGCTGCGCGAGCGGCCACGACGGGAACGTGTTGGTGGAGTAGCGGGAGTGCACGACCGCGAGCTCGGACGCGAACCGCTCATCCTGCAGGTCGGGGTAGAACGGCTCCAGCTGCAGCGTGGTGACCATGCCCTTGTAGCCGAGGGTGCGGCTGGACAGCGACACGAAGTAGGCGCCGAGCTCGTGGCCGGCCCGCTTGCGCAGGCGGTAGGCGACGCGGTCGAGGGCGATACCGGTGAGCGGCGCGTCGGCGTGCGTGGCCCCGCCGGCGCTCACGAAGAGCTGCTCGAACGCGGGGCGGGCCTCGTCGGCGAGCTTGCCGAGGTTCTCGTTCGCGGTGGGGACCTCACGCCACCCGAGGACGCGGAGGCCCTCGGCGCGCGCGATCTTCTCGATGCCGGCCTTCTGCTGGCGGCGCTCGCTCGAGTCGCGAGGCAGGAACGCGAGTCCTGCGGCGTACTCCCCCACGGGCGGCAGTTCGAAGCCGGTGACCGCGCGGAGGAAGGCGTCTGGCATCTGCGTGAGGATGCCGGCCCCGTCTCCCGTGCCCGCGTCGGACCCGATGGCCCCGCGGTGCTCCAGGTTGCGCAGGGCCTCGAGGGCCAGCGCGATGATGTCGTGCCCGGCTTCGCCGCGCAGCGTTGCGACCATGGCCAGGCCGCAGGCGTCCTTCTCGAACGCCGGGTTGTACATGCCCTGCTTCGGGGGGTATGCGCCGGAGGCGCCGTAAGGGGGCTGGAAGTACACCAGTTACCGTCCTCAGATCTTCAGTGAAACCCGGGGACGTCGTCGGCCCGCTCGTTCAGTGCAATGGTTCTCCCGCCGCGGGACGCGGCGTTATCGGGAGCCGTCCTCGCTCGTGGGAGCAGTGCTTGTGGCGGTGGCTCCTGCGGTGACCTCGTCGGTCGGAGGCTCGCTCACGTCCACGAAATCAGAGGGATTGTCTTGCGATTGTACATCAGCGTCCAGGTCCTTCCGGCCGCGGCCGGGCTGATACGGCGAAGGCTCCAGACCCGGGTGACGGCGCGTCTGCACCACGAGGATGACGAGGCCGACGACGACGCCGATGATCGCCGCCCAGACGTTGCTGCGCAGACCCAGGATGATCTCGCTCGGGTCGATGCGGATCGACTCCCACACGATGCGACCAGCGCTGTACCAGATGAGGTAGATCGCGAACAGCCGGCCCCACTGGAAGAAGAGCTTGCGGCTCAGCCACAGCAGCACGATCACGCCGAGCCCGTTCCACAGCACCTCGTACAGGAACGTCGGGTGGAACAGCGTGCCCTCGGGGAGCCCGGGAGGGAAGGCCGAGTTGGTGGACTCGATCTCGAGGCCCCACGGCAGGTCGGTCGGCAGGCCGAAGAGCTCGTGGTTGAACCAGTTGCCGAACCGGCCCATGGCCTGCGCGAGCAGCAGCCCGGGAGCGAGTGCGTCGGCGAACGTCCAGAAGCGGATACCGGTCCAGCGGCAGCCGAGGTACGCGCCGATGGCGCCGCCGATCAGCGCGCCGAAGATGGCGATGCCGCCCTCCCAGATCGCCCACACCGAGCCGGGCTCGAAGGGGTTCCAGGTGTTCTTGCCCTCGCCGAAGTAGAAGTTCGGGTGGGTCAGCACGTGGAAGATGCGGGCGCCGATGATGGCCAGCGGCACCGCGAGGATCGAGATGTCGATCACGACCCACGGCTCCGCACCGCGCTTCGTGAGGCGGTGGTTGGTCAGCAGCACCGCGACGATGATGCCGGCGATGATGCAGAGCGCGTAGAAGTGGATCCGCACCGGGCCCAGGTCGAAGTACGCGACGGGAGGACTCGGGATGCTGGCGAGCACGCCGGTGAAGCTGCTGGGGAGCGCGAGGGACATGAGTGCGATTCTAGTTCTCGGGGACGGAGCGCACCGACGACGTGCCGGTGGCGAGGGTTCGGGCGACGGCCGCGAGGGCGGGGACGCCGCCGTCGCGCAGGGCGCGCACGAGCGCGGTGCCGACGATGGCGCCGTCGGCGTACTCGGAGACACCGGCGATCTGCTCGGCGGTGGAGATGCCGATTCCGACGCAGGCGCGCCGGGCGCCGTGCTCGCGCAGGCGGGCGACGAGGGTGCGTGCGGCGCGGTCGAGCTCGGCCCGCTCCCCCGTGATGCCCATCGTGGAGACGGTGTACACGAAACCGGTCGACGACTTCACCACGAGCTCGAGGCGCTCGTCCGACGAGGTCGGCGCGGCCAGGAACACCCGGTCGAGCCCGGTCCGCTCGCTCGCCGCGATCCACTCCGCCGCCGCGTCCGGCGTGATGTCGGGCGTGATCAGCCCGGCGCCGCCCGCCGCCAGCAGGTCGTCGGCGTAGCGATCGACGCCGTACTGCAGCACCGGGTTCCAGTAGGTCATCACGAGCACCGGGACGTCGGTCGCGGCGGTGATCGCGCGGATCGCGGTGAAGAGGTCCTTCATCCGGAAGCCGGCGGCGAGGGCGGCGGTCGTCGCCTCCTGGATGATCGCGCCGTCCATCACGGGGTCGCTGTAGGGCGGCCCGAGCTCGATGATGTCCACGCCGTTCTCGGCGAGGGCGATCGCCGCCTGGATGCTCGTCTCCAGGTCGGGGAAGCCGACGGGCAGGTAGCCGACGAAGGCGCTGCGGCCGGCGTCGTGCGCGCGCTGGATGGCCTGTTCGACGCGGCTCACAGCTGCGGCTCTCCCTTCGAGGCGGCTTCTTCGGCGGAGCTCTCCTCGGTCGCGTCGTGCGCGAGCGCCGCCTCGTCGTAGAGCTCGAAGTACCGGGCGGCCGTGTCCATGTCCTTGTCGCCCCGGCCGGAGAGGCAGATCGCCAGGACGGCGTCCGGTCCCAGCTCGCGGCCGATCCGCAGGGCTCCCGCGAGGGCGTGCGCGGACTCGATCGCCGGGATGATGCCCTCGGTGCGGCTCAGCAGCCGCAGGGCCTGCATCGCCTCGTCGTCGGTCGCCGGGATGTACTCCGCGCGGCCGATGTCGGCCAGCCACGAGTGCTCCGGGCCGACGCCGGGATAGTCGAGCCCGGCGGAGATCGAGTGCGACTCGACCGTCTGGCCGTCCTCGTCCTGCAGGACATAGGTCTTCGCGCCGTGCAGCACACCGGGACGACCGCGTTCGATCGACGCCGCGTGCCGCGGGGTGTCCACTCCGTCGCCGGCCGCCTCGACGCCGTACAGGCGCACGCCCTCGTCGTCGAGGAACGCGTCGAACATGCCGATCGCGTTCGAGCCGCCGCCCACGCACGCGAACACCGCGTCGGGCAGCCGGCCCACCTCGTCGAGCAGCTGGGCGCGCGCCTCCTCGCCGATGATCTTCTGGAAATCGCGGACCATCGCCGGGAACGGGTGCGGCCCCGCGGCGGTGCCGAAGATGTAGTTCGTGGTCTCGACCGAGGCGACCCAGTCGCGGTACGCGTCGTTGATCGCGTCCTTCAGCGTGCGCGAGCCCGAGGTCACCGGCACGACCTCGGCGCCCAGCAGGCGCATGCGGGCGACGTTCAGCGCCTGACGCTCGGTGTCGACCTCGCCCATGTAGATCGTGCAGTCCAGGCCGAACAGGGCCGCCGCGGTGGCCGTCGCGACACCGTGCTGTCCTGCACCCGTCTCGGCGATCACCCGGGTCTTGCCGAGGCGCTTGGTGAGCAGCGCCTGGCCCAGCACGTTGTTGATCTTGTGCGAGCCGGTGTGGTTGAGGTCCTCGCGCTTGAGGAACACCCGCGCGCCCCCGGCGTGCTCGGCGAACCGCGGCACCTCGGTCAGCGCCGAGGGGCGTCCGGCGTAGGAGGACAGCAGGTGGGCCAGCTCGGCACGGAACTCCGGATCGGCGATCGCCTCCTCGTACGCGACCGTCAGCTCGTCGATCGCGGCGATCAGCGACTCCGGCATGAACCGGCCGCCGAAGTCACCGAAGTACGGGCCGTGCTGGTCACGCAGACTCACTTCGCCTCCAGGAAGCTCTCGAGCGTGGCGACCGGATCTCCGGTCACCAGGGCCTCACCGATCAGCACGACGTCGGCACCGGCCGAACGGTAGTGCGCGACATCGGCGGGGGTGAGCACCGCGGACTCCGCGATCTTGATCGCCGTGTCCGGGATGCGGTCGACGAGCCGGCCGAAGAGGTCACGGTCGAGCTCGAGGGTCTTCAGGTCGCGCGCGTTCACGCCGATCAGCGCGGCGCCGAGGTCGATCGCCACGTCGAGCTCCTCCGCCGAGTGCGTCTCGACGAGCGGGGTCATGCCGAGCTCCAGGATGAACGCGTACAGGTCGCGCAGCGCCTCCGGCTCGAGCCCGGCGACGATCAGCAGGACGAGATCAGCACCCGCCGCCCGCGCCTCCAGCACCTGATACCGCGTGGCGATGAAGTCCTTGCGCAGCACCGGCAGCGACACCCGTGCGGTCACGGCCTCGAGATCCGCCAGACTGCCGCCGAAACGGCGCTCCTCGGTTAGGACGCTGATCGCCGAGGCGCCGCCCTGCTCGTACAGCGACGCCTGGTGGGCGGGGTCCGGGATCTCGGCGAGTGCGCCACGGGACGGGCTCGCCCGCTTGACCTCGGCGATGATCTTGACCCGCTCGGCGGGAGCGAGGAACGCCAGGGCGTCCTTCGCCGCCGGGCGCGCGAGAGCCTCGCGCTCGACGACCTCGATCGGCCGGGAGAGGGAGCGACGCTCGGCGTCTGCGACAGCGCCGGCCGTCAGGTCGGCGAGGACCACTAGTGCGCCTTCGGGGAGTACTTGGGGCCCTTCACGCCGTAGCCCGCCTTCGCGAGCGCCCAACCCACGATGGCCCCGATCGGGATCAGCGCGGCGGAGATCCAGACCAGGGTCGGCTGCTCGAAGCAGAACGCGACGGTCGCGGCGGTGAAGCCGACGAGCATGATCACGACGGCGGTCCAGGCCGCAGGCGAGTGTCCGTGGCCAGGGTCGGCGATCGGGTTGGTCATGTTTCCTCCGGGGACGACGTGCGGATGTGTTCAGTCTATCGGGGTCAGCGCGTGGGATCCGTCCCGCGGGACAGGTCGTCCCACGAGTCGACCGCGTCGACCGGGCCCTCGTGCGTCGCGGGGTGCGCGGTCTCGGTGCGGTAACGGCGGCCGCCCGACTTCCACTGACGCCAGGTGACCAGTACCAGCACGGCCGCGAGCAGCAGGATCACCCAGCCGACGAGCGCGACCCACGGCCACGCGGACGCCACGATGTGCGCCGCCACCTCGTGCACGGCGGTGTCGCCCGCGAGCCCCGTGGTCTCGGTCACGGTCGCGGCGACGGCGTCGAAGGGCTCAGCGACCAGCAGCTGCACGGTCGACCAGCCGAGGAACACCGCCGCGACCGCGGCGAGCACCCCGAAGACCAGTCGCACCGCGCGACCGGCGATCGACAGGGCCGCGCCGAGCGCCAGCACCGCGAGGCTCAGCGGCGCGAGCAGCACCATCGCCGCGGCCCCCGGCACGAGGATCGCCTCTCCCGCATCGGCGCGCTCGACCGTGAACCAGGTCTGCGTGGAGGAGATGATGCCGAGGGCGCCGGCGAGCAGGAAGCCGGAGACCGCGAGCGAGCGCCCCCGCCGGGCGAGGCTCACGACGCCGCCGATCCGTCGACGGCACCCAGGTCGGTTGTGTCGAAGCACGTGCGGGTCCCCGTGTGGCACGCCGGGCCGGTCTGGTCGACCAGCAGCAGGATCGCGTCGCCGTCGCAGTCGAGTCGGGCCTCGCGCACCACCTGGATGTTCCCGGAGGTGTCGCCCTTGCGCCAGTACTCCTGCCGGGACCGCGACCAGTACGTCGCACGACCCGACGTGAGCGTGCGCCGCAGCGCCTCCGCATCGACCCATGCGAGCATCAGCACCTCGCGCGTGTCCCACTGCTGCACGATCGCGGGCGCCAGGCCCTCGGCCGTGAAAGCCACCTGGGCGATGCGCGCCTCGACATCCGGCTCGCTCTGCCCCTGCTGCGCCTCCGTCATCGGACCAGCACCCCCTCCGCGCGCAGCGCGTCCTTCACGTCGCCGACCGTGAGCGCTCCCGTGTGGAAGACGCTCGCCGCGAGCACGGCGTCGGCACCCGCCTTGATGGCCGGGGCGAAATCGGTCGCTCGTCCGGCGCCGCCGGAGGCGATCACGGGCACCGGCGCCGCCTCGCGCATGAGCCGGACGAGTTCCAGGTCGAACCCGTCGCGCGTACCGTCCGCGTCGATCGAGTTCACCAGCAGCTCACCCGCCCCGCGCTCCGCGGCCTCCCTGGCCCAGTCGAGAGCGTCCAGCGTGGTCTGCGTGCGACCGCCGTGCGTCGTGACGACGAAACCGGAATGCGTCGTGTCGGCGCGCTTCACGTCGAGCGAGAGCACGAGCACCTGAGCGCCGAAGCGGTCCGCGATCTCGCCGATCAGCTCGGGCCGGGCGATCGCGGCGGAGTTCACCCCGACCTTGTCGGCGCCGACGGACAGCAGCCGGGCCACGTCCTCCACGCTGCGCACTCCCCCGCCGACCGTCAGCGGCACGAACACCTGCTCGGCGGTGCGCTGCACGACGTCGTAGGTCGTGGCCCGCGCGTCGACGGTCGCGGTCACATCGAGGAAGGTGATCTCGTCCGCGCCCTGCGCCGCATAGTGCCGGGCGAGCTCGACCGGATCCCCCATGTCGCGCAGGTTCTCGAAGTTCACGCCCTTCACGACGCGGCCGTCGGCCACATCGAGGCACGGGATGACCCTGCTCGCGAGAGTCATCAGAGCCTCGCCGCGTGGATCGCCGTGACGAGGATCGCCCTGGCCCCCAGCGCGTACAGGTCGTCCATCACCTGGTTGACCCGGCGACGCGGGATCATCACGCGCACGGCCACCCAGGCCGGGTCGCGCAGCGGGGAGATGGTGGCCGACTCCCGGCCGGGAGCGATCGCGACCGCCTGGTCGACCAGCTCGGTCGGCAGGTCGTAGTCGAGGAGCACGTACCGGCGGGCCACCATGACGCCTCGGAGACGGCGCAGCAGCGTGTCGACGCCGTCCGCGTCACCCGGGCGGCTGATCAGCACGGCCTCGGACTCCAGGATGACGGGGCCGAAGATCTCCAGCCCCGCCTGTCGCAGCGTGGTCCCCGTGGAGACCACGTCGGCGACGGCATCGGCGACGCCGAGGCGCACGGCCGACTCCACCGCACCGTCGAGCTGCACCAGCTCGGCGTTCACGCCGTGCTCCCGGAGGAACGAGCCCACCAGTCCGGGGTAGGCCGAGGCCACGCGCACGCCGTCGAGGTCGTCGATCGACGTGAAGCGTCCGGGAGGGCCGGCGAAGCGGAACGTCGACGCGCCGAAGCCGAGCTGCTCGATCTCGCGCGCCGGCTGCTGCACGTCGAGCAGCAGGTCGCGTCCGGTGATGCCGACGTCGAGAGCGCCGGAGGCGACGTACGTGGCGATGTCACGCGGACGCAGGAAGAAGAACTCGACGTCGTTCTCGGTGTCGACGACGTGCAGGGTCTTGGGGTCGCGGCGGCCGGCGTAGCCCGCCTCCGCGAGCATCTCGGCGGCGGTCTCGGACAGCGAGCCCTTGTTGGGAACGGCGATGCGCAGCATGAACGGCTTTCAGTTCGAAGGAGTGGGGGCGGAGCGCATCACAGATGTCGATAGACGTCCTGCAGGGTGAGGCCCTTCGCGAGCATCATCACCTGCAGGTGGTACAGCAGCTGCGAGATCTCCTCCGCCGCCGCCTCGTCGGACTCGTACTCGGCCGCCATCCACACCTCGGCGGCCTCCTCCACGATCTTCTTGCCGATCGTGTGCACGCCGCCGTCGAGCTCCGCGACCGTGCCCGACCCTTCCGGTCGGGTCTCGGCCTTGACGCTGAGCTCGGCGAACAGCTCGTCGAAAGTCTTCACGATTCCAGGCTAGCGGCTCGCGCGAGGTGCCTGAGCCGCGAGACCGCCGCCTCCACGTCGTCCTGCCCGTACACGGCCGAGCCCGCGACGAAGGTGTCCGCCCCCGCGGCCGCCGCCTGCGCGATCGTGTCGTCGGAGATCCCCCCGTCGACCTGGAGCCACACCTGCGACCCTCGACGTCGTGCCTCCTCCGACAGCGCGCGCAGCTTCGGCATCGTCTCCGGCATGAACCCCTGACCGCCGAACCCGGGCTCCACCGTCATCACCAGGATCTGGTCGAACTCGTCGAGGACCGGGAACAGTCCTTCGACCGGGGTGTCCGGCTTGACCGCGACACCGGCTCTGGCACCGATGTCGCGCAACCGCCGCGCGAGCGACACCGGGTCGACCGCGGCCTCCAGGTGGAAGGTCACGCTCGCCGCGCCCAGCTCCGCGTACCCGGGTGCCCAGCGCTCGGGGTCCGTGATCATGAGGTGCACGTCGAGAGGGACGGGACTGGTCTCCTGGATGCGCTGCACCATCTGCGGCCCGAACGTGAGGTTGGGCACGAAATGGTTGTCCATCACGTCGACGTGGGCGAAGTCGGCCGTCGCGATGCGGGCGAGCTCCGTCTGCATGTTGACGAAGTCGGCGGCGAGGATGCTCGGGTTGATGCGCGGTGCGCGAGGAAGCTCCACGGTCTCTGTCCTACCCTTCGGTGTCGTCGGTGCGCTGCAGGAGCGCGAGGAACATGGCGTCGGTGCCGTGGCGGTGCGGCCACAGCTGGGCGCTGCCCGTGGCGGCACGACCGTCGTCGGCGAGGTCGATCGGCGAGCGGGAGACGTCGCGCACCACGCGCCGCGCATCCAGCTCCACCACGTCGGCGCGGTCCCGCAGCACCTCGCGCACGACCCCGGTGGTCTCGGCCAGGTGCGGCGAGCACGTGACATAGGCCACGACGCCGCCCGGAGCGAGCGCGTCGAGAGCGGCGGACAGCAGGTCCACCTGCAGCGGCACGAGCTCGGCCACATCGGCGGGCGTCTTGCGCCAGCGCGCCTCCGGACGACGCCGCAGTGCTCCCAGCCCGGTGCACGGCGCGTCCACGAGGATGCGGTCGAACCCGCCGGGGTTCTCGCGCGCCAGCTCTCTGCCGTCGCGCTCGTGCACGGTCACGTCTCCGGGGACGGCCCGCAGCGCCTTCCGCACCAGTCGAGCGCGCGTCGGCACGACCTCGTTGGCCTCCAACGTCACCTCGTGCTCGCGGGCGATCGCGGCCAGCAGCGCCGTCTTGCCGCCCGGCCCGGCGCACAGGTCGAGCCACCGCTCCCCCGCCCGGACCGGTGCCGCGGCGGCCAGCGCGAGCCCGACGAGCTGCGACCCCTCGTCCTGGACGCGCACCGTGCCGGCGGACTCCGCGACCGGACGACGAGGGTCGCCCCCGGGTGACGCGAACGCGGTCGGCGCGAACGGGCGACGGGGCTCACCCGGCTGCGCGAGTCCGGGGAGGGCCACCAGCGTCACCTCGGGCGACGCGTTGTCGGCCTCGAGCAGGGCGCCGAGCTCGTCGACCCTGCCCTCGGCCGCCAGTGCGCGCCGCAGAGCCCGGATGACCCACACCGGATGCGCCGCGCGGAGGGCGAGGCGCTCATCGTCGGAGCGCGCCTCGGCCTCGATGCGCTCCATCCACTGCCCGGGCGACTCGCGCGCCACGCGACGCAGCACCGCGTTCGCGAAACTGGCCGCGCCACGGCCCGCCCGCGTCGCCACGAGGTTCACCGACTCGTTCACGGCCGCGTGCGAGGCGACCCTGGTCGCCAGGAGCTGATGGACCGCGAGCCGCAGTGCGTCCAGCACGGCCGGATCGATCGAGGAGGTGCTGCGATCCGCGGCCGCCGCGATCACCGCGTCGTACGTGCCTCGGCGGCGCAGCGTCCCGTAGGTGAGCTCGGTGGCGAGGGCCGCGTCCTGCGCGTCCAGCCCGGCCTCCGCGATCGCCGGGGGAAGCACGAGGTTGGCGTACGCGTCGGAGTCGGACACCGCCCGCAGCACCTCGTAGGCGACGAGCCGCGCCGGCTGCACCGTCCGCAGGGGCCCGCGCTCGTCGGTGCGCGCTGCGGGTCGGGGACGGCGGACCCCCTGCTGCTGGTGTCGCTCCTGCCTGCTCACGATCCCGCCCGCCGCTCGCCGCCCTGCAGGCCCCGCCACCAGTCGGCGGCGTTCATCGCCCCCTTGCCTGCCGGCTGCACGCGGGTCACCGCGAGGGGCGCGGTCGCGGTGCCGATCAGCAGCGCCGTCCTGGTGCCCGAGAGCACGCCGGGAGGCAACTGCTCCTCCCCGGCCGCGGGCTCGGCGGCGAGGATCTTCAGGCGCTGCCCGTCCACCGTCGTGTGGGCGCCGGGCTCGGGCGTCACCCCGCGGAACCGTGCGAACACCGACGACACGGGCTGCGTGAAGTCGAGGAGTCCGTCCGCCAGGCTCAGCTTCGCCGCGAACGTCGGCTCGCCCTCCTGCGGCACCGCCCGCGCCTCTCCCGCCGCGATCGCCGCGACCACCTCCGCGGTCAGGTCGGCGCCATCGCGCGCGAGCGCCTCCAGCGCCTCGCCGGCCGTCGCCGACGACGGCACCGCCACGGTGCGCCGTGCGAACACGTCGCCCGCGTCGAGCTCCGGCACGAGCTGGAAGACGCTGGCGCCCAGCACCTCGTCGCCCGCGATCAGCGCGCGCTGCACCGGCGCCGCGCCACGCCAGGCGGGCAGTAGGGAGAAGTGCAGGTTGATCCATCCGGCGTCCGGCGTCGACAGCAACGGCTCGCGCACGAGCCCGCCGTAGGCGACGATCACGCCCAGCTCGGGCTCGAGCGCGGCGATCTCCGCGGTCACCGCGTCATCCAGACGGGCCGCCCGGATGACCGGGAGGCCCCGTTCTGCGGCAGCCTGGGCGACGGGCGACGGCGTCAGCACGCGCTTGCGGCCGAGCGGCGCATCCGGTCTCGTCACCACCGCGGCGATGTCGTGCTCCGCAGCGAGGCGATGGAGTGTGGGCACGGCAGCGGAGGGCGTGCCGGCGAAGACGAGGCGCATGAAGGTTCTCCGGAAGGGGTCAGAGCTCTGGATCGAGGATATCGAGGCGCACCGTGAGCGCGCTCCGGGCCGCGCGCGCTCGGCCCCGCCGTCCGTTCACGGCCTCCGCCACCACGGCTGCGCGCAGGACGGTAGCCACCCGCACCCCGGCGCCGTAGTCGAAGCGGACCAGGGCGCGCACGCGCGGAGGGTCGTCGTCGCCCTCGACGGGGACGGGGCCGAGCACCGCGTCGGACGGCAGCGACAGCTCCCCGAGAGCGGCAAGAGCGCGGGCGACCGCGGCCGACGTGCCCTCCACGAGCGCGACGCGAGCGGCGGGCGGCATGTGCAGCGGGGCGCGGTTCTCCAGCTCCGAGCGCGCGTAGCCCGCCTGGTTCCACGTCGCGAGGGCCTTGGCGACCGCGCCGTCCACCCCCACCAGATGCACCGGAGCCCCGGGGGCGGCCAGCGCGGCAGCGTTCGACCACCAGCGCAGACACGCCTCGCCGATCCGCAGGTCGGGCGACTGCAGCATGCGCGGCCCGTCCAGCAGCACGACCGCGCGGTACCCGCCCTCCGCGAGGGGCTCGGCGCCGCGGGTCGCCACGACGAGCGCGGGGCGGGCGTCCACCCGCTCCACGGGGTGGCTGCCGTCCGCCACGATCACGCGCACGCCGGGAAACGCCCTGCCGAGCTCCTCCGCGGTGCGCTCACTGCCCGACGACGCCAGCCGCAGCCGCGGGGACGAGCACGCCGGACAGATCCACGCACTCGCGCCGCGCCCGCACCAGCCGCACACCGGAACGGCACCGCGATGCCGCGCGCCGAGCGGCCCGCCGCAGTGGGCGCAGCGCGCGGGGGTCCGGCAGTCCGCGCACACGAGCGACGGCGAGAACCCCGGGCGCGACACCTGCACCAGCACGGGCCCCTCCGCGGCCGCCGCCCTCGCCGCGAGGAACGCCGACGACGGCAGCCTCTGGGCGGCGGGACGCTCCAGCTCCTGCGGTGTGCTCAGCAGCACGCGCGGCAGCACCCGGCGCCCGGCCCGCACGTCGCGCAGCCAGCCGCGCGCCACGAGCCGCTCGACCTCCGTCGTGCGGGTGTGCCCGGCGAACAGCAGCGCGGAGCCCTCCGACTCCTGCCGCAGCAGCGCCGCATCACGCGCGTGCACATAGGGGGCGAGCGGCTCGCCGAGCAGCGGGTCCCCGTCGTCCCACACGACCACCAGGCCCGCCGTCACCGGGGCGTACACGGCCGAGCGGTTGCCCACCACGATGCACGGGGCGTCCTCGAGGGTCCGCAGGAACGCCCGGTAGCGGTCGGGGTTCGCCTGGCGCGAGTCGTGCCGCACCACGGCTTCCGGAGGCACCACGGCCTCGAGCGCCGCGAGCAGACGGTCGAGGTCGCGATGGTCGGGCACCACGAGGATCGTCGAGCGTCCCGCGGCGAGAGTGCGCGCCGCCGCGGCCGCGAGCAGTCGCGCCCAGCCCTGTGCGCCGTCGTCCAGCTGCGGGATGGCCTCGACCGCGGCGCGGCCTCCCTCGTCGAGCACGGCATCGAGACCGTCGTACGCCGCCAGCACACGCTCCGCCTCGGCCGACTGCTCGGCGTCGGGCGCCACGACCGGGGCGTCGGCGCGCCAGGCCTTCTCCACGCGCACCTGTCGCTTCGGGATCACGAGCCGCAGCACATCGGACGCCGAGCCCGCGGCACGGTCGGCGACCCGCCGCGCCAGGCGGTACAGGCGGTCGGGCAGCACCGGGACCGCCGACACCACGGTCTCCACCTCGGACAGGGGTCGTTCCGCGTCGCTCTCGACGTCGACCTCCACCACGTAGCCGTCCACCACGCGGCCGGCCGTGCGCAGCGGCACCTTCACCCGCACGCCGGGCTCGACGGGCCCGAGCTCGGCGGGAAGGGCGTAGTCGAAGAGCCGGTCGAGCTGCGGCAGCGGCGAGTCGAGGAGCACGCGCGCGATGCGACGGCTCTCGGGCGACATCAGGACCTCGGCCCCCTCAGAGCCCGGCAGCGCGGCGCAGCTCGTCGGCGCGGTCGGTGCGCTCCCACGTGAAGTCGGGGAGCTCGCGCCCGAAGTGGCCGTACGCCGCGGTCTGCGCGTAGATCGGGCGCAGCAGGTCGAGCTGCTCGATGATCGCCTGCGGGCGCAGGTCGAACACCTCCTCGATCGCGCGCGTGATGACCTCGTCCGACACCCGGCCGGTGCCGAACGTCTCGACGTAGAGCCCCACGGGGCGCGCGACACCGATCGCATAGGCGACCTGCACCTCGAGGCGGTCGGCCAGTCCCGCCGCCACGGCGTTCTTGGCCACCCAGCGTGTGGCGTAGGCGCCGGAACGGTCGACCTTGGACGGGTCCTTGCCGCTGAACGCGCCGCCACCGTGACGCGCGGCACCGCCGTACGTGTCGATGATGATCTTGCGTCCGGTGAGGCCCGCGTCGCCCTTCGGCCCGCCCGTCACGAACGGACCGGCGGGGTTGATGTAGTAGGTCACGTCGTCGAGCGCGAGGCCCGTGGTCGCCAGGACGGGGTCGATCACGTGCTCGCGCACCTGCGCCTTGAGCTCGTCCTGCGAGATGTCGGGGTGATGCTGCGTGGAGAGCACGACCGCGTCGATCGTCTTCGGGGTGAAGCCGTCGTACCCGAGCGTGACCTGGGTCTTGCCGTCGGGGCGGAGATACGGCAGCAGGCCGCTGCGGCGCACCTCGGTCAGGCGTTCGGCGATGCGGTGCGCCGTCCACGCGGCCATCGGCATCAGCTGTGGCGTCTCGTTCGTCGCGAAGCCGAACATGATGCCCTGATCGCCGGCGCCGAGGCCGTCGAGCGGATCGACCGACGTGCCGTCACGGTGCTCCTGGGCGTTGTCGACGCCGTGCGCGATGTCGGTGGACTGCTCCCCGACGGAGACGCTCACGCCGCAGGAGTCCCCGTCGAACCCGGTGTCGGACGATGTGTAGCCGATGCCGTTGACCACCTGGCGCACGATCGTCGGGATGTCGACGTAGGCGTCGGTGCGGATCTCTCCGGCGACGTGCACCAGCCCGGTCGTGACGAGCGTCTCGACGGCGACACGGGACCCCGGGTCCTTCGCGAGCAGGCCGTCGAGGATGCTGTCCGAGATCTGGTCGCAGATCTTGTCCGGGTGCCCTTCGGTGACGGACTCGGACGTGAACAGACGCAGCGCGCTCATCGATGCTCCAGAACGGGGACGGACGGGGGGAGGGTGTGGCACCCATTCTGGACCGCGCCACCGACGAAGCGGCGGCGCGGTCGTCGAGTCACTCCGCGTGACGCAGGCGGAGCTTGTCCTCGTTGATCTCGTGCAGCGCGATGGTCAGCGGCTTGTCCTCGACGGACGAGTCCACGAGCGGACCGACGTTGTCGAACAGGTTGCCCTCGTGGAGGTCGGAGTAGTAGTCGTTGATCTGGCGTGCGCGCTTGGCCGCGTAGATCACGAGCTCGTACTTGGAGTCGACGCGCTCCAGCAGGTTGTCGATGGGGGGATCGATGATGCCGTTGTTGCGTCCGGCCATGGGGGGGGACCTCCTGATCAGGCGACGGGGTTCGTCGCGAAGACGGTGCTGCGGGCGCGCGAGGAAAGCGTCAGCGCGCAGAGCTTGTAGACAAGTCTACGACCTCGCGAGCGGCGGTGGCGACGTCCTCGTTCACGACGAGGTGGTCGAACTCGTTCTGCGCGGCCAGCTCGACCTTCGCGGTGCGCAGTCGCCGCGCCCGCTCCTCCGCGTCCTCCGTCCCGCGGCCGACCAGCCGGTGCACCAGCTCGTCCCAGCTCGGAGGAAGCAGGAAGATGAGCGTCGCCGAGGGCTCCGCGGCGCGCACCTGCCGTGCGCCCTGCAGGTCGATCTCGAGCAGCACCGTCTTGCCCTCGGCCAGCGCCGCATCGATCGGAGCGCGCGGGGTGCCGTAGCGCGAGCGGTTGTGCACCACGGCGTACTCCAGCAGCTCGCCGTCGGCGATCAGGCGGTCGAACTCGGCGTCGTCGACGAAGTAGTAGTGCACGCCGTCGATCTCGCCGGGACGCGGCGCCCTAGTCGTCGCCGACACCGACAGGTGGATCTCGGGGTTGTTCTCCCGGATGTGCGCCGCGACGGTGCCCTTGCCCACCGCGGTCGGCCCGGCCAGCACCAGCAGGCGACTGCGGGCCTCGCGCGGCGTGGCCGGCGGGAACCGGCCGTCGAGCCACTCCTCCAGGACACGTCGTTGACGCGCTCCCAGGCCGCCGAGCCGCTTCACCGGGGAGATACGCAGCTCCTCCAGCACGCGGTCGCGCTTGCCGGCACCGATGGCCGGGAGCGCCAGGAGGAAGTCGGTGATGCGCAGCGAGCCCTCGACGGAGTCCGGGTCGGCGGTCGCGCGTCGCAGCACGGCCTGCGGCGTCACCACACGCATCGTCAGGTCGCGCTTGAGCGAGGCGCGGGCCCGGCGGCGCTCGACCGCACGGCGGGCGGCGGCGGCCCTGTCGACCTCGGGAACGGTGCGGTTGGTGTCAGGCACGGGTCACCTCGCGGTACTGGGCGGCACGTCGGGCGATGGTCTCGGCCAGGTCGTCGGGACCCGCGGAGAGGATGCTGCGGCTCTCGCTCGCGAGCACGGTGGGCGACAGCGAGCCGAAGCGCCGCCCGAGGTCCGCCGGCTCGGCCCCCTGCGCACCGAAGCCGGGCGCGAGGATCGGCACCGCCGGGCTGATCGCGTCGATCCCGGTCGCGGCCAGGTCGAGAGTGGCGCCGATCACGAAACCGAAGCTGCCCCACTCCCCCGCCGGGGTGCTCGTCGCGTTGCGCGCCGAGACCTCGGCGACGACCGCCGCCGACACGGTCTCGCCCGACGCGGTCCGCGCGCGCTGCAGGTCGGCGGCCTCGGGGTTGCTCGTCGCCGCGAGGACGAACAGGCCCTTGCCGTGCTCGTCTGCCAGCGCGAACGCGCCGCCGAGAGCGCCAACGCCGAGGTAAGGGCTCACGGTGAGCGCGTCGGCCTCCAGTGGCGATCCCGGAGCGAGCCACGCCTGCGCATAGTCGTCCATCGTCGACCCGATGTCTCCGCGCTTGGCGTCGGCGATCACGAGCAGCTCCGCCGCCCGCGCCGCGGAGATCACGTCCTCCAGTGCGGCGATCCCGGCGGAACCGTAGCGCTCGAAGAAGGACACCTGCGGCTTCACGACGCCCACGTGGTCCTGCGCGGCGGCGACCGTGCGCAGCCCGAACTCCCGCACCCCGGCGGCGTCGGCGGAGAGCCCCCACGCCGCGAGCATGGCGGCGTGGGGGTCGATGCCGACGCAGAGCGGTCCGTGCGCGTCCAGCGCCGCGCGGATCCGCTCTCCGAAGCGTGCGGTCATACGGCGGCCGCCCGGTCGAGCGCGTACTCCTGCAGGCTCTTCACCTGGAAGCCCTCGTCGGCCGCGTCCATGCCGCTCACCGCGGCACCGAGCACCGCGATGGTGGTGAACAGCGCCTTGTCGGCGGCGACGGCGGCCGCGCGGATCTCGTAGCCGTCCGCGCGCGCCGCCCCACCGGACGGCGTGTTCACGACGATGTCGATCTCCCCGTCGTTGATCAGGTCGACGATGTTGCGCGCTCCGGACTCCTGCGTCTCGCTGTACTTCTCGACCACGGTCACCGCGATGCCGTTGCGCGACAGGATCTCCGCCGTGCCCTCGGTCGCCACGATCGTGAAGCCGAGCTGCTGCAGCCGGTGGGCCGGGAGGATCACCGCGCGCTTGTCGGAGTCGGCGACCGAGATGAAGACGGTGCCGGAGGTCGGCATCCCGCCGTACGCCGCGGCCTGGCTCTTCGCGAACGCGGTCGGGAAGTCGCGATCGATGCCCATGACCTCACCGGTCGAGCGCATCTCCGGGCCCAGGACCGAGTCGACCGTCTTGCCGTCGGCCGTGCGGAACCGCTTGAACGGCAGCACGGCCTCCTTGACCGAGACCGGGGCGTCCAGCGGCACCCGGGAGCCGTCCTGCTCCGGCAGCATGCCCTCGGCCCGCAGCTCGGCGATGGTGGACCCGGCCATGATGCGGCTCGCGGCCTTCGCCATCGGAATGCCGAGCGCCTTCGACACGAACGGAACGGTGCGGCTCGCGCGCGGGTTGGCCTCGATCACGTAGAGCACGCCGGCGCTGATCGCGAACTGCACGTTCAGCAGGCCCCGGACGCCGACGCCCTCGGCGATCTTGAGCGTGGCCTCGCGCACCCGGTCGACGTCGCTGCGGCCGAGCGAGACCGGCGGCAGCGTGCAGCTGGAGTCACCGGAGTGGATGCCGGCCTCCTCCAGGTGCTCCATGACCCCGCCGATGAACAGGTCGGTGCCGTCGTAGAGCGCATCCACGTCGAGCTCGATCGCGTCGTCGAGGAAGCGGTCGACCAGGAGGGGCTTGCCCTCCTCGATCACGACCTCCCCGGCCGTGCGGACGAAGTAGTCGCGCAGCGCGTCGGTGCCGTAGACGATCTCCATGCCGCGTCCGCCGAGCACGAAGCTGGGGCGCACGAGCACCGGGTAGCCGATCTCCTCCGCGATGCGCACGGCGCCCTCGACGTCGATCGCCGTGCCGTTGCGCGGCGCGAGCAGCCCGGCGTCGTCGAGCAGGCGCGAGAAGAGCTCGCGCTCCTCCGCCAGGTCGATCGCCTCGGGGCTGGTGCCGAGCACGGTGTATCCCGCGGCCTCGATGCCCTTCGCGAGCCCGAGCGGCGTCTGGCCGCCGAGCTGGCAGACCACGCCGAGGATGGTGCCGCTCGCGGCCTCCGCGTCGAGCACCTCCAGGACGTCCTCCAGGGTCAGCGGCTCGAAGTAGAGCCGGTCGGACGTGTCGTAGTCGGTGGACACGGTCTCGGGGTTGCAGTTGACCATGACGGTCTCGAACCCGGCGTCCGACAGCGCGAACGAGGCGTGCACGCACGAGTAGTCGAACTCGACGCCCTGCCCGATGCGGTTCGGGCCCGAGCCGATGATCACGACCTTGGTGCGGTCGGAGGGCTCCACCTCGGTCTCCGCGTCGTAGCTGGAGTAGTGGTACGGCGTGAGCGCGGGGAACTCCCCGGCGCACGTGTCGACCGTCTTGTACACCGGCCGGATGCCGAGGCCGTGGCGCACGCCGCGGATCTCCGCCTCGGTCTCGCCGCGCAGCTGGGCGAGCTGCGCGTCGGAGAAGCCGTGCTCCTTCGCGTAGCGCAGGGTCGCCGCGTCGAGCTCGGGGGCCGTGCGCACCACCTCGGCGACCTCGTTGATGAGCACGATCTGGTCGAGGAACCACGGGTCCATCGCCGTCGCCTCGAACGCCTGCTCGATGGTCGCGCCCTTGCGCAGCGCCTGCTGCAGAGTCACGATGCGGCCGTCGGTCGGGGTCTTGGCGACCTCCAGCAGCTCTTCGACGCTGCGCGGCTCGTCGCCCCAGTGGAAGCTGGAGCCGCGCTTCTCGAGCGAACGCAGCGCCTTCTGCAGCGCGGTCGCGTAGTTACGGCCGATCGCCATCGCCTCGCCCACCGACTTCATGGTGGTGGTGAGGGTGGCGTCGGCGGCCGGGAACTTCTCGAACGCGAAGCGCGGCACCTTGACGACGACATAGTCGAGCGTGGGCTCGAAGCTGGCCGGGGTGACGCCGGTGATGTCGTTCGGGATCTCGTCGAGGCGGTAGCCGAGGGCGAGCTTGGCGGCCAGCTTGGCGATCGGGAAGCCGGTGGCCTTCGACGCCAGGGCGCTGGACCGCGACACGCGCGGGTTCATCTCGATGACGATGATGCGCCCGTTCTCCGGGTTCACCGCGAACTGGATGTTGCACCCGCCGGTGTCGACGCCGACCGCGCGGATGATGTCGATGCCGATGTCGCGCAGCTTCTGGTATTCGCGGTCGGTGAGGGTCAGCGCGGGCGCGACCGTGATGGAGTCGCCCGTGTGCACGCCGACCGGGTCGACGTTCTCGATCGAGCACACGACCACCGTGTTGTCGGCGGTGTCGCGCATGAGCTCGAGCTCGTACTCCTTCCACCCGAGGATCGACTCCTCCAGGAGCACCTCGGTGGTGGGCGAGTCACGCAGACCCGCACCGCCGATGCGCCGCAGGTCCTCTTCGTCGTACGCGAAGCCGGAACCCAAGCCGCCCATCGTGAACGACGGCCGCACGACGAGCGGATAGCCGAGCTCTTCGGCGCCGGCGAGCAGGTCGTCCATGGTGTGCGCGATCACGCTGCGGGCGACGTCGGCGCCGGCCTCCAGCACGAGCTCCTTGAAGATCTGGCGGTCCTCGCCCTTGCGGATGGCGTCGACCTTCGCGCCGATCAGCTCGACGCCGTACTTCTCGAGGATCCCCTGCTCGTGCAGCGCCATGGCCGCGTTGAGGGCGGTCTGGCCGCCGAGGGTCGGCAGGATCGCGTCGGGCTTCTCCTTGGCGATGATCGTCTCGATCACGGCCGGGGTGATCGGCTCGATGTAGGTCGCGTCGGCGAAGTCGGGGTCGGTCATGATGGTGGCCGGGTTGGAGTTGACCAGGATGACCCTGACCCCTTCTTCGCGCAGCACGCGGCACGCCTGGGTGCCGGAGTAGTCGAACTCGCAGGCCTGGCCGATGACGATCGGGCCGGAGCCGATGACGAGGACGGAGGAGATGTCGTCGCGCTTGGGCATTACTGGGCGTCCTTCTTGTTCGCGATGACCATGTCGCGGAAGCGGTCGAAGAGGTAGTTGGCGTCGTGCGGACCGGCCGCGGCCTCGGGGTGGTACTGCACCGAGAACGCGGGGATGTCGAGGGCGCGCAGGCCCTCCACGACGTTGTCGTTGAGGCCGACGTGGCTGACCTCGACCTTGCCGTAGCCGCGCGGGCTGTCGAAGGAGCCCTCCAGGGGCGCCTCGACCGCGAAGCCGTGGTTGTGGGCCGTGATCTCGACCTTGCCCGTCTGCTTGTCGAGCACGGGCTGGTTGATGCCGCGGTGGCCGAACGGCAGCTTGTAGGTGCCGAGTCCGAGGGCACGGCCGAGCAGCTGGTTGCCGAAGCAGATCCCGAAGAAGGGCAGTCCGTCGTCCAGCACGGCGCGCAGCAGCTCCACGTGGTCGCCCGAGGCGGCCGGGTCGCCCGGCCCGTTGGAGTAGAACACCGCCACCGGCTCGATCGCCCGGATGTCGTCGATGCTCACGTCCTGCGGGAGCACGTGCACGTCGAACCCGCGGGCGGCGAGGTTGTCGATCGTCGCCTGCTTCACGCCGAGGTCGAGCACGGCGAGGTTGCCGATGCGCTCCCCCACCGCCGGGGTCACGGTCGCGCTCTCGACCGAGACCTGCGCCGACAGGTTGAGTCCGGTCATCTCGGGGGCCTCCCGCACGATGCGCAGCTGCTCTTCCGCGTCGAGAGCGGCGTCGTCGCCCGAGAAGATGCCGCCGCGCATGGATCCGGCGGACCGGATGTGGCGCGTGACCGCGCGGGTGTCGATACCGCTGATGCCGACGATGCCGTCCTCCACGAGGACGTCGTCGAGGGAGGCGTTGGCCCGCCAGTTCGAGACCACGCGCGAGGGGTCGCGGACGATGTAGCCGGCGACCCAGATGCGGCGCGACTCGGTGTCCTCGTCGTTCATGCCGGTGTTGCCGATGTGCGGCGCCGTCTGCAGCACGATCTGACCCGCGTACGAGGGGTCGGTGATGGTCTCTTGATATCCCGACATGCCGGTGGCGAACACGACCTCGCCGAGGGTGCGGCCGCGGGCGCCGTACGCGCGACCGGCGTGACGGGTGCCGTCCTCGAGGACGAGCACGGCGGGATCGGGCAGGCGGGACGGGGAGTCCGCCGGGGAGGATGTCTGGTTGGTCATGACGTTGCTCCTGTGTCGGGGGCAGCGGGGACGAGCCGCTGCAGGTCGGAGATGAGGTTCTGGGGATCGCCGCCGGTGAGCCGGAGGTAGCTGTCCACGATCGTCGTGTCGGCGACGCGCCACGCGATGCGGACGAGGCCGCCCGGTTCGACCACGCGGTCGATCGTGACGGTGGCCCGGTCGACCGCGACGAGCTGGTCGCGCGCGAGGAAGACCGTGGGGGCGCCGTCGAGGGCCAGCGCGACGCCGCGGTCGGTCACCGCCAGCTCCCCGCGGGCCCGGAAGGCGAGCGGCGTGATGGCCACGCGTTCGAGGGGCTGCTCGTGCGTCGTCGTCGACACGTACAGCACCTCGTCGCGGCGCATCACCTCCGCGTGCTCCGGCACACCGAGGGGCGCGGTGAACGCGGCATCGCGCCGCACTCGTCGTCGCCAGGCGAACAGCATCGCGAGCAGCACCAGCAGCGCGAGGGCGATCAGGATCGCGACCGCGAGGTCCCGTGCGCTCATGCGCCGAGCTCCTCGACGACAGCTCCGCCGTCGACGGTCAGCACGCCGCCGTGCAGCGTGTACTGCACGCGGCCCGGCAGTTCGCGGCCGAGGTACGGCGAGTTCGTGCTGCGTCCGCGCAGGTCCGCCTCGGTGAACACGCCGTCGACCGCCGCGTCGTACAGCGCGAGCTGCGCCGGCTGCCCGACCTCGAGCGGGGTGCCGTGCCCGGCCAGACCGCCGATGCGCGCGGGTGCCGCGCTCATCACGCGGGCCACATCCGGCCAGTCGAGCAGGCCGGTCTGCACCATGGCCTGGTGCACGACGCGCAGTGCGCTCTCGAGCCCCACCATGCCGTTCGCGGCCGCCGGCCATTCGCACGCCTTGTGCTCGCTCGGGTGCGGGGCGTGATCGGTCGCGACGATGTCGATCGTGCCGTCGGCGAGGCCCTCCCGCACCGCGAGGACATCCTCCTCGCGGCGCAGCGGCGGGTTGACCTTGAACCGCGCGTCATAGCCGCGGACGAGTTCGTCGGTGAGCAGCAGGTGGTGCGGAGTGACCTCCGCCGTCACGTTCACGCCGCGCTTCTTGGCCCAGCGGATGATGTCGACCGAGCCGGCCGTCGACAGGTGGCACACATGCAGGCGCGAGCCGACGTGCTCGGCGAGAAGCACGTCACGCGCGATGATCGACTCCTCGGCGACCGCGGGCCAGCCCGTGAGGCCGAGCTCCGCCGAGACGGTGCCCTCGTTCATCTGGGCGCCCTCGGTCAGGCGGGGGTCCTGGGCATGCTGGGCGATCACACCGCCGAAAGACTTCACGTACTCCAACGCGCGGCGCATGATCAGCGGGTCCCACACGCAGAAGCCGTCATCGCTGAACACCCGCACCTGCGCACGCGAGGTCGCCATGGCGCCGAGCTCGGCGAGGCGCTCGCCCTTCTGGCCCACCGTGACCGCGCCGATCGGCTGCACCGTGGCGTAGCCCGCAGCCTCGCCGAGGGCCAGCTCCTGCTCGACGACGCCGGCCGTGTCGGCCACGGGCGACGTGTTCGGCATCGCGAACACGGCCGTGAAGCCACCGGCCGCCGCCGCGCGGGTGCCGCTGAGGATCGTCTCCGACGCCTCGTATCCGGGCTCGCGCAGATGCGTGTGCAGGTCGACCAGACCCGGCAGGGCGATGAGGCCGCCGGCATCGATCACGCGCGCGCCGGCACGGCTGAGCCCGGAGCCGATCTCGGCGATCCGGCCGTCCTCGATGATCAGGTCGGCGCTCTCCGCGCCGAGCAGCCGTGCACCGGTGATGACGAGGGTCTCGCTCACAGGTCTCCCCCTCGTTCGTCGTCTCGTTCGCCCGCCAGCAGCAGGTACAGCACAGCCATCCGCACGGAAACCCCGTTCGAGACCTGTTCCAGCACCGTCGAGCGGGGGGAATCGGCTGCTTCGGAGGAGATCTCCAGTCCCCGGTTCATGGGTCCGGGGTGCATCACAATGCTACCGGCCGGAAGAGCGGCCACACGCCGTGCGTCCAGACCCCACCGGCGCGAATACTCCCGCTCAGTCGGGAAATACGCGGCGTTCATGCGCTCCAGCTGGATCCGCAGCATCATGACCGCGTCCGGCCCGGCCGCCAGCGCCTCGTCGAGGTCGTAGACGACCCGGACCGGCCAGAGCGACACGTTCTGCGGCACCAGCGTCGGCGGCGAGACCAGCGTGACCTCGGCGCCCAGGGTCGTCAGCAGCCACACGTTCGAGCGCGCGACCCGCGAGTGCAGCACGTCGCCGACGATCGTGACGCGGAGCCCGGTCAGGTCGCGTCCACGGCTGTCCGCGCCATAGCGGCGCTTGCGGATCGTGAACGCGTCGAGCAGTGCCTGCGTCGGGTGCTCGTGCGTGCCATCACCCGCGTTGACGACGCCCGCAGAGATCCAACCGCTCGTCGCGAGGGTCTGCGGGGCGCCCGAGCCGGGGTGACGGACGACGACCGCATCGGCGCCGATCGCCTCCAGGGTCTGCGCCGTGTCCTTGAGGCTCTCGCCCTTGGAGACGCTGGAGCCCTTCGCGGCGAAGTTGATCACGTCGGCGGAGAGCCGCTTGGCCGCGGCCTCGAACGAGATCCGGGTGCGGGTCGAGTCCTCGAAGAAGAGGTTGACGACCGTCTTGCCACGCAGCGTCGGGAGCTTCTTGACCTCGCGCGACTGCGTGTCCGACATGTCCTCCGCGACATCGAGGATGCGCAGCGCCGTGGCGCGGTCGAGGGTCCGGGTGTCCAGGAGGTGCCTCATTCGCCGATGGTCACCTCCTCGGCGCCGTCCGTCTCGAACAGACGGACGTTCACGCGCTCGGTGCGGGCGGACGGGATGTTCTTGCCGACGAAGTCGGGTCGGATCGGGAGCTCGCGGTGACCGCGGTCGACGAGGATCGCCAGGCGCACGGCGCTCGGGCGGCCGATCGACTGGATGGCGTCCAGCGCGGCACGGATGCTGCGACCGGAGAAGAGGACGTCGTCGACCAGCACCACGGTCTTCCCATCGATGCCGCCGGCCGGGATCTCGGTCGGCTGCGGGGACCGCGTCGGGTGCTTGGCCAGATCGTCACGGAAGAGCGTGACGTCGAGCGAGCCGACGGGGACCGAGACCTGCGCGATCTCACTGATCAGGGTGCCGAGGCGATGCCCCAGGGTGACGCCGCGGGTCGGGATCCCGAGGAGGACGAGGCCGTCGGCGCCTCGATTCGACTCGAGGATCTCGTGCGCGATCCGGGTCAGCGCTCGTGAGATGTCGGCTTGGTGCAGCACAGTGCGCACGCTCATCAGCCGCTCCCTTCTCCGCCTCACAGGACGGTGTTAAAGGTTGCTTGCGATGTCAGTCTATCGGAGCGGGAGACCGCGTCCGCTCAGCTCGCCTCCTGGAGCACGGCGTCGGTGACGTCGTCGATCTTGCGGGCGCGGATCGGGTGGCCGCTCGTGGAGAGGCACCGCCCGGTCTTCAGATCCCACTTCCAGTCGTGCATGCTGCACGTCAGGACGCCGTCCTCGTCGACCGAGCCGGTGCGGGTCAGGTCGGCGCGCAGGTGCGGACACCGGCGCTGCACCACCCAGTCGCCCACCTCGGCGTCTTCGGTCTGGTCGGTCTGCTCCTGGTACCAGTTCTCGACGTACTCGATGCGGTCCACCGACAGGCACTTGAGGAACGTAGTGAGGAACTCGTTGAACTTGCCGCTGCGGCCCACGGAGAACTGCATCGACAGGAAGATCGAGTTCGACCAGTCGATCTCGTGATCACGGATGTTGGTCGAGACGAGGTCGGCGGGGATCGTGTACCAGTAGACGCACTCCTCCCCCGCGTACTCGCGGACCTTGGCACGCGGGAAGTCCACCACCATGTCGAGCTCGCCGATGCGGAACCGCACGTGGCCGCCCACGCCGAGTCGGATCGTGCGCGACTTCTTCAGCAGCGGCTCCCACCAGTTCTTGAGGGCCTCGAGCATCTCGGCGGGCGGGATGATCTCCGCGCGGGAAGCTTCCTCGTCGCGGATCTCCTGCTGTCGCGACGCCCGCTGCTCCTCCAGGTAGTCCCACTTGTCGTCGAACATGCGGCTGATCTCGGCCTCGGTGTACAGGGTCTGCGCGGTCGTGACCTCGCCGCCGTCGATCGTGACGACCGTGCCGGGGATGAACAGCTGGCCGTCGTACTGCGGCGACAGCTCCTTCATATGCGCCAGGAACTGCTTCTGATCCGTGAAGATCGACTCGCCGTTGCGGCCCGTGCCGTTGAAGTCGAACAGGTCGTCGCGCAGGAACATCGGCGGACCGGCCATCGGGAACACGTGCGGGGCATCGACCTTGTCGATGTAGTACATCGCCCGCTTGTTCTGGGCCTCGCGCTTGAGCCGGGCGAAGTTCTGCTTCGCGTCGAGCGGCAGGTCGTACACCATCGGCCACCAGATCGCGCCGGAGACCTGCGTGAAGTAGGCATCGGGCTTGCCGAAGTGCAGCAGCTTCTCGAGGTCGAGAGGGTGCGAGTCGTTCTGGTTGAGCATCGAGCCCGTGCCGTCGTCGACGCTCAGCGAGGAGTCGCCGATCGGGCCGTCGCTCGGCGCCCGCAGCGGCGTGATCATCAGCTTGAGATCACCGCGCTGGATGATCTCGCCCGCAGGCGCGTAGGTGATGTTCGTATACCCGAGCGCCCGGATGTCCTGCTCCAGGTCGTCGATCGGATACTCCGGCAGCAGCACCTCGATGTCCTTGCGGATGTACCGCTCCAGGAGGGCGGGGTCGAAGTGGTCGCGGTGCCGGTGCGAGATGTACAGGAAGTCTGCCTCGCGGCCGAATCGCTCCCAGTCGAGCGCGCGGTTGTCGGGGAACGGGAACCAGGAGCCGAAGAACGAGGGCCCGAGGACCGGGTCGCAGATGATGTTCCCGCCTACCGTCTCGATGAACATCCCGGCGTGGCCGAGTCCCGTGATCCGCATTGCATTCCTCTCGAAGATGAACCGTTCGATTGTACCGAGGTGTCCCTGGGCGACCGGTCGGACGAGCCGGAGATAACCCTCAGGCCTCGAAGAGCCCGCGGATGTCGTCGGCCGAGAGCGACTGCGCGAACAGGGCATCGTCGTCGAGCACGGCAGTGAAGAGCCGGGCCTTGCGGCGCTGCAGGGCGAGCACCTTCTCCTCGATCGTGCCGGTCGCGATCATCCGGTAGACGAACACCTGGCTCGGCTGGCCGATGCGATGCGTGCGGTCGACGGCCTGCGCCTCGGCGGCCGGGTTCCACCACGGGTCGAGGAGGAACACGTAGTCGGCCTCGGTGAGCGTCAGACCGAACCCGCCCGCCTTCAGGCTGATCAGGAAGACCGGCTGCTCGCCCGTCCGGAAGCCCTCGACCACCGCATCCCGTCGCCGCGTCGCACCGTCGAGGTGGGCGTAGGGGATCCCGGCAGCCGCGAGTCGCTCCGCCGCGAGGTCGAGGAAGGACGTGAACTGGCTGAACACCAGGGCGCGGTGGCCCTCCGCCTGGAGCTCGACCACGCGTTCCAGCAGCACGTCGAGCTTGCGCGAGCCGATCCGGGCGTCCGCGGGGTCGACCAGTCCTGGTGCGAGGCTGAGCATCCGCAGCAGCGTGAGCGAACGGAACACGATGAAACGGTTGCGGTCGAGGTCCTCGAGGAGCCCCAGCACCTTCTGGCGCTCCCGCTGCAGCACCGTCTCGTACAGCGACCGGTGCGCCGCGCTGAGCTCCACCTCGAGCACCTGCTCCTGCTTCGGAGGGAGGTCGGCCGCCACCAGCTCCTTCGTACGCCGCAGCAGCAGCGGCCGGATCCGCCGGCGGAGGCGGGCCAGGCGACGCGCGCGGTACTCGCCGCCCTCCACGTTCTCCGGGACCTTGCCCTGCTCGATCGGCTGGATGTACTGCTCCCGGAACTTCCGCGCCGACGCGAAGAGCCCGGGAGCGGTGAGCTTCAGCAGCGCCCACAGCTCGCTGAGACTGTTCTCGAGCGGGGTGCCCGTCACCGCGAACGTCACATCGGCGGGAAAGCTCGCGACGGCGCGGTGCAGCTTCGTGGCCGGGTTCTTCACGAACTGCGCCTCGTCGAGGATCAGGCCGGCCCAGGTCACCCCGGCGAAGGCGTCCGCGTCGATCCGCGCGACCGCGTACGTCGTGACCACCAGGTCCGCGCCCGCGGCGACCGTCGACAGCGACGGCCCGGACGAGGTGGACCTGGCGGCGACGCGGAGCCCCGGGGTGAACTTCGCGGCCTCGCTCAGCCACGTCGGCAGCACCGAGGTCGGGACGACCACGAGGAAGGGGCGCGTCTCTCCCGCCTCGCGGGTGTGAGCGACGAGCGCGAGCAGCTGCAGCGTCTTGCCGAGGCCCATGTCGTCGGCGAGGATGCCGCCCAGCCGGTGCCCCCAGAGGAACGCCAGCCAGTCGAGCCCCTGCTGCTGATACGGCCGCAACTGCGCCCGGACGCCGGACGGCACCGGGACCGGGGGCACCCCCGCCGCCCCGCGCAGGCCGTGGGCCGTCGCGCGCCAGCTCACGGCGGGCACGGCCTCGTCCGCGAGGTCCTCGAACTCCTCCCACAGGTCGATCTGGTGGCGGCTGAGGCGCGGCCCCGTCTCCCATTCGTCGAGGTCGCCCGCCTCGTCGATCAGCTCACGGAGTCGATCGAGCGCCGGATGGTTCAGCGAGAAGTAGGTGCCGTCGACGAGCAGGAGCTTCCTGCGACCCCTGCTCATCGCGGTGAACAGCGGCTCGAACGGGATCGTGCGCCCGTCGATGCGCACCAGGACGCCCAGGTCGAACCAGTCCGGATCGGTGGACTCGACCGTGCTCACGGTGATCTCGGGCTCGCCCGACAGTTCGCGATACGTCTTCCGGCGACCGTCGACGACCACGGTCACGCCCTCCGCCTCCAGCGCCGGCACAGCCCTGGTGACGAACTCCGCCGCCTCGACGTCGTGGAAGGCCCCCTCCGCGGCGAACGGCTCCCCGATCAGCTCGGCCCACCGCGCGGCGAGGTCGTGCCCCGCCGCACTCTCCGCCCGCAGATCCCGCACCGCCTGCGGCCCGGGGGCGAACGGCACGCGCCCGAAGCCGCGGTAGTCCCACTCGAACGCATAGGCCACCGTGTCCCCGCGGCGGAACGAGAGGCGCAGCACGGGCTGCGGCGCGGGCAGCTCCGGAAGCCGCACCCGTCCGAGCCCACGGGTCGGTACCCGCCGTGCCAGCACCGGGTAGGCGTCGCGGAGGAACACCTCCTCGTCGGCCGCCGCCACGGTGAGGCCGCCCGGCGCGAGGAGGAGGGGTCGCAGCGGTTCGGCCACCGGAGACTCCGCGAGCGTCACGTGCAGCCGCGCCCCCGACTGGTCGACCGCGTAGAGCCCCGTTCGACCGATCGGATGCACGGAGTCGGGCTCGACCGCGCGTCCGTCGAGCGTGATGGCAGGACGCACCACCAGCGTCCCGTCGTCGGCCCGAGCCACGGTGGCCTCGACCGACGCGGACTCCGCGATCGCCACGGTCGTGGACTTCTGCGTCGCGACCAGGGGGATGCCGAGTGCGCCGGCCACCCTGAGGTGTCCCCACAGCAGGCTCG
The DNA here is from genome assembly GCF_053643635.1 of Microbacterium sp. NPDC055502. Lineage (NCBI taxonomy): Bacteria > Bacillati > Actinomycetota > Actinomycetes > Micrococcales > Microbacteriaceae > Microbacterium > Microbacterium sp. NPDC055502. The sequence continues at coordinate 621,109 of NZ_JBSHKJ010000002.1, forward strand.
ACTCGATCAGGTCCGCGACCAGCCAGTCGCCCGCCGTGCCGGACAGCAGACTGTCTCTGGCGATGCTGAGCAGATCGGCGAACCATCGAGAGCGCTCACGTCCGTATTCGTCCGGCGCGCGACGAACCGCGTCCCAGGTGGCGGCTCCGAGCACCCACGCGCCGGTCGCGGCGCTGCGCTCCAGGGGACGGATGCCGAGCAGCAGCTCACCGGTCCCCTTCGCCACGTCGCGCGGCGTCGCGGTGCGCTGGGGTCGCGCGGCCCAGGGGTTCGCGCCGCGGGAATCGCGCACCCGGAGCTCGACCCCCAGCGCGAGCGCGGTCCGCGGCTCGGCGGGGACCGCCGCACCGAGGATCGACCGCCAGTCGGACGGCGCGCCGTCGTCGCGCGCGGCATCGGAGGGAACGGTCATACCCCGATCCTCTCCGAGGCCACGGACACCGGCGCCGGTGCGCTCAGGCGGCGCGAGCCACCCGGGCGAGCACGCCGTGCACGAACGGACCGGAGTCGTCGGTCGAGAACTCCTTCGCCAGCTCCACGGCCTCGTCGATCGCGACGGCGGTGGGCACCTCGTCGTTGTACAGGATCTCCCAGACGCCGATGCGCAGCAGCGCCCGGTCGACCGCAGGCATCCGCTCGAGCTTCCAGTCGCGGCTGTGCGTGGTGATCTGCTCGTCGATCTCGTCGCGCTGGTCGATGATGCCGTCGACGATCTCCCTGGCGTACAGCCAGGAGGCCTCGCGAGCGGGCTCGCTCGCCGCGCGCTTGGCCTCGGCCGCCAGCGCGATCGCGAGGTCATCGCCGCGGACGTCGGCGGAGAACAGGATGTCGAGAGCGCGCTTGCGCGCCTTCGTGCGGGCGCTCACGCCTTACTTCTCGCGGCCGAGGTAGTCACCCGTGCGGGTGTCGACCTTGACCTTCGTGCCGGTCTCCAGGAACAGAGGCACCTGGATCTCGTACCCGGTCTCGAGGGTCGCGGGCTTGGTGCCGGCCGACGAGCGGTCGCCCTGCAGGCCGGGCTCGGTGTAGGTGACCTCGAGGATCACGGACGCCGGCAGATCGATGTAGAGAGGGTTGCCGTTGTTGAGGGCGATCGTGACCTGCTGGTTCTCGAGCAGGAAGTTCTTCGCGTCGCCGACCGTCGCCGCCGGAAGCGTGATCTGGTCGAAGTCGGTCTGGTCCATGAACACGAAGCCGTCGCCGTCGGTGTACAGGTAGGTGTAGTCACGGCGGTCGACGTTCTCGATCTCGATCTTCGCGCCCGCGTTGTACGTGCGGTCGACGACCTTGCCCGACACGACGTTCTTCAGCTTGGTGCGGACGAACGCGCCACCCTTGCCGGGCTTCACGTGCTGGAACTCGATGACGCTCCAGAGCTGCCCGTCGATGCTGAGGACGACGCCGTTCTTGATGTCTGCGGTGGATGCCATGCGCTGAAGGTTCCGTTCGTGAGTCCGTGGGGCCGGAGTCGGCCGACAGTCGATTCTACGGGATGATCACGCACGCCCCGCGTGCGCCCGCCTCTGGCCGGGGGTCAGAGAAGCGCGGCCAGCTCCCGCACCGCGTCGGCATAGCCGTCGACACCGCGCCCGATCACGCGCACCGCGGCGACATCGTGCAGGAACGAGTGATGGCGGAACTCCTCCCGCGCGTACACGTCGGAGATGTGCACCTCCGCGAATGGCAGGCCCACCCCGGTCAGCGCATCGCGCAGCACGACCGAGGTGTGCGTCAGGCCGCCCGGGTTGATGATGATCCCGATGCAGTCGGCGCGTGCGGCCTGGATGGCGTCGATGAGCACGCCCTCGTGGTTGCTCTGCACCGCCCGCACCGCGAAACCGGCCTCGGCCGCGGTCTCGGTCGTGATCCGCTCGACGTCCGCGAGGGTCGCGGTGCCGTAGATGTCGGGCTCCCGCGTCCCGAGGAGGTTGAGGTTGGGGCCGTTGACCAGCAGCAGCCGACGCTCGATGCTCATGCCCTCACGCCCTCCGACCCGGCGAGCTCACGCCGCAGAACCCACTCCCGACCGAAGCCCGTCGTCTCGATCTCCCCGGTCCGTGCGAACCCGGCGCGCGCGTACACGGCCTGCGCCCGGTCGTTGTCGACGTGCACCTCCAGCTCGAGCGCGGCCAGACCCTGCTCGAGGGCCCAGGCCGCCGCCGTGTCGAGCAGAGCGTCGATCACGCCGGAGCCGCGGTGCTCGTCCGCGACGTAGACGCCGACGACGAGTCCGGCCTCGGGTCGCTCGCGGTGCGGCAGCACGGTGGCGGTGCCCACCCACTCCCCCGCATCGGTCACCGCGACGAACTGCGCAGCCGCCGACGGCTCGGCCGCGTTCACGGTGCGCTCCTGCCAGAAACGGTCGGGTTGGCCGCTCGCATGCTCCACGGTGTCGAGGAACGCGATCGGGGCGGCCGGATCGGCCAGGGCGCGCAACCGCAGCGCCTTCACCTGCGACCATTCCCCGGCTTCGACGCGACGCACGTGGACACTCACTCGCCCACCTCCTGGTAGGCGGCGAACAGCAGCGACTCGTCGGGTGCCTGCAGCACGGTGGGCTTCGCGATGTCGTCGAGCAGGATGAAGCGCAGCATCCCGCCGCGGCTCTTCTTGTCGCGCTGCATCGTCGCCAGCAGCTGCGGCCACGCGCCGGCGCGATACGACGTGGGAAGGCCCAGGGACTCCAGGATCGACCGGTGCCTCTCGGCAGCCGCATCCGAGAGCCTGCCGGCCAGCCGCGACAGCTCCGCGGCGTACAGCATGCCCACCGAGATCGCCGCGCCGTGCCGCCAGCGGTAGCGCTCGGCGTGCTCGATCGCGTGGCCCAGCGTGTGCCCGTAGTTGAGGATCTCCCGCAGACCCGACTCACGGAAGTCGTCCGACACGACCTGCGCCTTCATGCCGACCGCGAGCTCCACGGCCCGGCGGAACTCCTCCGTGGTCGTGTCGACCGCCCGCGCCGGATCCGCCTCCACGATGTCCAGGATCTCCGGCGCCCAGATGAAGCCGGCCTTCACGACCTCGGCGAAACCGGCCGTCGCCTCGTTCGGGCTCAGGCTGCCGAGCTCGTCGAGGTCTCCGATCACCGCACGGGGCGCCCAGAACGCGCCGACGAGGTTCTTGCCCTCGGCCGTGTTCACGCCGGTCTTGCCTCCCACCGCGGCATCCACGAGCCCGAGGACCGTCGTGGGCACGTGCACCACCTGCACGCCGCGCAGCCAGGTCGCCGCCACGAACCCGGCGAGGTCCGTCACGGCCCCTCCGCCGTAGCCGACGACCGCGTCGGTCCTGGTGAAGTCGGCCTGGCCCATGATCTGCCAGCAGAAGGCGGCCACCTCGATGCGCTTGCCCTGCTCGGCATCGGGGATCTCGGCCAGCAGCACCTCGCGCGGGCCGTCGGCGGTGTCGGCGAGGAGGCGGTCACGAAGCTCCGCCGCACGGTTCGCGAGGGTCGGCGGGTGCACCACGAGCACCTTCCGCACGCCGGGGGCGAGGGCTGCCGAGACGCTGTCGAGGATGCCGCGCCCGATCGCGATGTCGTAGGGGTCGGCGCCGGTGACGCCGATGGTGGTCGTGCTCATCTCTGTTCTCTCCTCCATGCCACGATCTCGTCCGCGATGCGCTGCATCGGCCGTCGCGAGGTGTCGAACGAGATCGACGCGACCTCCTCGTACCACTCGCGCCGCTCCGCGAAGATCCGCTTCCACCGCTCGACGGGGTCGTCGCCGGCCAGCAGCGGCCTCGTGCCGCCGCGGAGCCGGTCGGCCACCGCGTCCTCGCTCACCGTGAGGAACACCACCGGGTGGCCGTGCAGCAGGTGCCGGGTGTCGGCGTCCGTCACGGCGCCGCCGCCGAGGGAGATCACGCCGCCCTCGCTCAGCGCCTGCGCGACCGCCGCCCGCTCGAGGTCGCGGAAGTGCGCCTCCCCGTGCTCGGCGAACAGGGCGGGGATGGGGCCGTGCGCCGCGACGATCCGCTTGTCGGTGTCGATGAAACCCACCCCGAGTCGTCGAGCGACCCGTCGACCGACGCTGGTCTTGCCCGACGCCATCGGGCCGACCAGTACCACCGACAGCGGATCAGCCGCGTTCGTCATGCGCGATGAGCGCCGCCTCGGACGCGGGTGCCGTGCGCAGCTCCTCGGGGATGCCGTCGAGGTATCCCGCCAGGTTGCGCTGTGTCTCGCGGATGCTGTCTCCGCCGAACTTCTCCAGCACGGCCCGGGCGAGCTCGATCGCGACCATCGCCTCGGCCACCACACCGGCGGCCGGCACGGCGCACACGTCGGAGCGCTGGTGGTGCGCTGTCGCGTCCTCCCCCGTCGCCACGTCGATCGTGCGGAGCGCATGCGGGACGGTCGCGATCGGCTTCATGCCGGCCCTGACGCGCAGCACCGTGCCCGTGGACATCCCGCCCTCAGTGCCGCCCGCGCGGTCCGAACCGCGGGTGATGCCCCCGGCGGCGGCGAAGAGCTCGTCGTGGGCTGCCGACCCGCGACGCCGAGTGGTCTCGAAGCCGTCGCCGACCTCGACCCCCTTGATGGCCTGGATGCTCATGAGCGCCTGCGCGAGACGGGCGTCGAGGCGCCGGTCCCAGTGCACGTGGGACCCGAGCCCGGGCGGAAGGCCGTACGCGAGCACCTCGACGATGCCGCCCAGGGTGTCGCCGTCCTTCTTCGCATCGTCGACCTCGGCGACCATCAGTGCGGACGTCGCCCGGTCGAAGCAGCGCAGCGGATCGGCGTCGAGTGCGGCGACGTCATCCGGGGTGGGAAGCGGTGCCCCGTCCGGCACCCGGACCGGGCCGATCGACAGCGTGTGGCTGACCAGGCGGATACCCAGTTCGGACAGGAACGACCGCGCGATCGCGCCGAGCGCGACCCGTGCCGCGGTCTCCCGCGCGCTCGCGCGCTCGAGGATCGGGCGAGCCTCGTCGAAGTCGTACTTCTGCATCCCGACCAGATCCGCGTGGCCGGGCCGCGGGCGGGTCAGAGGTGCACCGCGACCGCGGGACCGGTCGGTGAGCTCGACGGGCTCCGGGTTCATGACCTCGATCCACTTCGGCCACTCCGTGTTGCCGATGCGGAGCGCGATGGGGCTGCCGAGCGTCTTGCCGTGCCGGACCCCGCCCGAGATCGTGAGCTCGTCCTGCTCGAACTTCATGCGCGAGCCGCGGCCGTAGCCCAGCTTGCGACGCGCGAGATCGGCCTGGATGGCCTCGGACGACACCGGGACGCCGGAAGGCAGTCCCTCAATGACGGCGATGAGTTCTGGGCCGTGTGATTCGCCGGCCGTGAGCACGCGGAGCATTGCTCCAGTCTCCCATGCGTTTCGCGTCCGCCGCGCCGCGTGTCGTCGCGGGTCAGAGCGCTGCGCGCATGGCGGCGATCACGTCCGTCTCGGCCGGGAGGGGCGCGGCCGGATCGCCGTGGTGGAAGATGCGGATCTGTCGCACAGCCTGGTGCAGCAGCATCCCCAGCCCCGACACGACCGTGCCGTCGCCCCACGCCGCGGCGAGCGACGATGGCCACGGCGCGTACGCGGCATCGAACAGCGCACCGCCCCGAGCGGCCAGGGGCTCTGTCGCCGCGGAGGGCAGGATCGTGCCGGACGGCAGCGTCGCCACGGTCAGGTCCACCCGGCCCGGCCGCGACCCGGCATCGGCGTCCGCGAGCGGGTGCGCCGAGACGACCACCGAGAGACGCTCCCCCAGCGCCACCAGACCCGATGCCCGCTCGGGTCGACGAGCCCGGACGTCCACGCGCGACACCCCCATGTCGGCGAGGGCCACGAGGGCCGAGGCTGCCGTGGCTCCTGCTCCCAGGAGCCGCGCGGTGTCCGCGGTGGTGATCCCCGCCTCCGCCAGCGCGTCGACGATGCCCCCCACATCCGTGTTGAAGCCCGCCGGGGTGGAGCCGAGGAGGAGGGTGTTGACCGCGCCCGTGAGTTCCGCGTGCGCGTCGCGCGCCGCGGCGAACCGGTACGCCTCCTCCTTCAGGGGCATCGTGAGCGACAGCCCACGCCACGAGGGGTCGAGACCACGCACGGCAGCCGCGAATTCGTCGGCCGCGACCCGCCGGCGTCCGTACTCCCAGTCCAGGCCCAGCACGCGGTAGGCCGCGGCATGCAGCTGGGGCGACCGGGAGTGCGCGATCGGGTCGCCCCAGACCGCGAGTCGGGTCGACGTCACGGCCTCAGCAGCCCCCGTCGGGGTTCGCCCTGCACCACTCGCGCCACTTCTCCACGCCCTGCTCGTGTTCGGCGAGCGTCTCCGAGAACTGCGTCTCCCCGGTGGAGAGGTTCACCGTGACGAAGTACAGCCATGGACCGTCGGCGGGCTGCATGGCCGCCTTGATGGCCGCCTCGCTCGGACTCGCGATCGGTGTGACCGGCAGCCCGGTGTTCACGTAGGTGTTCCAGGGGTTCGGGTCCTCGAGCGCTTCTGCGGAGCTCGACACCACGCCCTCGTGCAGCGAGCCGTAGCCGTACTGCGCGGTCGAGTCCATCTGCAGCTTCATGTCGATCGCCAGGCGGTTCTCGATCACACGCGACACCTTGGCGAAGTCGTCCGTGCGACCCTCGCGCTGGATGATCGAGGCGATCGTGAGCACGCGCTGCGCGTCGTCCGCGGGCACGCCGGCCGCGTCGAGCGCCTCCCGCGTACGATCCACCATCTGCTGGATGGCCTGCGTCGCCGTGACGCCGGGATCGAACGTGTACACGGCGGGGAACAGCCACCCCTCCAGGCTCTGCGCCTGGACGCGGTAGACGGACGGATCGGCGACCGCGGCCTCGAAGTCCGCGAGCGGCAGCCCGAGCGTCTCCGCCATCGCCGGGAGCGAGGACTTGATCGTGCCGCCCTCCGACACCGAGACGGTGTTCTCGAGCTTGTTCTCCTTGTCCTGGAGGGCGGCGAGGGCGGCCTCGGCCGTCATCTTCTTCTGCAGGCGGTAGACGCCGGGATAGAACGTGACGGCGATGCCCTCGTCGATGAGGTAGTCGTAGAAGACATCGGCGGTCTTGGTCACGCCCGCCTCGTGGAGCGCTGCCGAGACCGGCTGGCCGGTGTCGCCCGACTTGATGGTGACATACACCTCGCCGGTCGCGAGCCCCGGCTCCCAGTCCTTCGCGTCTCCCCAGCCCATGGCGTCGCTGATCCGATCACCGTAGGTGCTCCACGCCCAGGCGCCGCCGGCCACGATGCCGCCGATAATCGCGAGGACGACGATGAGGGCGATCAGGCAGCCCTTGCGGCGCTTCTTCTTCGGCGCGCCCGGCCCGCGGTGGTCGTCGTCACCCGACACGAACAGGTCGTCGAGCCCGCCGCCGACGGCGGGCTCGTCGGGAGAGGTCCGCGCGGTCGAGGCGGCTGTCGGTGCGGAGACACGGGGCAGCGGCCGCGTCGCATCCGCGTCGTGCTCGATGAACGTCTCACGCGAGCCACGGGCGATGGGGACGGCCGTCGTCTCCGGAGCACGGGACGGCTCTGCCGCGGACACGGGTTCGGCGGCGGCCGATGCCCGATCCTCCGCGCGCGGCGCGACCCGTGCGGGGCGCGCGTCCGACGCGGAGTCAGCGGACCCTGACGCAGCGGGCGCGGGCGCGGTACCGGACTGGTCGAGCGACGGCTCCCCTGCCTGCTGCTGACGAGCGGCTCGCCGCGCGGCCTCACGAGCGGCGCGGCGCGAGCCTGGCACGGGGCCGCTCGTGTCGGCCGTCGGGACCTGCGGCGCCGGCGCCGGCAGGTTCTCGAAGAGGTCGCCCAAGCGCGCGTCGGTGTCGTGCGGTGGCGAAGCGCTATCGCGTTCGGACATGATCAGGCGGGCTCCTCATCGACGGGGACCGGTGCACCGGCCGGGTTTCCGGTGCTCTTCTCCGTGTCGATCGCCTGCTGCAGCAGAACCACCGCGGCGACCTGATCCACAATGCTACGAGAGTTCTTCTGGGAACGCCCGGAACTCCGCAATGCCGCGTGTGCGGACACCGTGCTCAGACGCTCGTCGATGAGCCGCACCGGCACACCGCTCTCGCGCTGCAACAGCGCTGCGAACTCCCGCGCATCCGTGGTGGACGGGGTGTCCGCGCCCTGCAGATTCACCGGCAGCCCGACCACGAACTCCAGCGGTTCGTACTCCGCGGCGATCGCCACGAGTCGCGTGATCGCCGCGTCGTCGCGCGGCACGGTCTCGACCGGGACGGCCAGCATGCCGTCCGGATCGCACCGTGCCACGCCCACCCTGGCGCGTCCCACGTCGACGCCGAGCCGCACTCCGCGACGGAAGCCGGTCACGCTCCGCGGAGCTCCTGTGCGATGGCCTCCAGCGCTGCCGGAAGCGCCGCACCGTCGGTGCCGCCACCCTGGGCGAGGTCGTCGCGCCCGCCGCCGCCACCGCCGAGCACGCCGGCTGCGCGCTTCGCGAGCGCACCCGCCTTCGCGCCCGCCGAACGCGCCGCCTCGTTCGTGGCGACGACCACGACCGGCCGGCCATTGACGATCGCGCCGAGGGCGACCACTGCCGCCTCCGACCCCAGCCGCTCACGGACGCCGTTGACCAGATCGCGCACGTCGTCCGCCGAGGCCACCTCACCGAGCGACTGTGCGGCCACCCGGAACGCGCCGATGCGGGACGCGGCCTCCGCGATCGCGGGGATCTGCCCCGCCCGCTCCTTGGCCTCGAACTGAGCGATGCGCTTCTCGGCGGCCTTGAGGCTCGCGGCGAGATCGGCGATCCGCTCCGGCAGCTGCTCGCGCGGAGTCTTGAGCGACGCGGTCAGCTGCGAGACCAGCGCGCGCTCGGCGGCCAGCTCGCGGAACGCGTCGGCACCGACGAGAGCCTCGATACGGCGGTTCGATGCCCCGACGGACGACTCGCCGACCACGCTGACCAGCCCGATCTCGGCGCTCGTCGACACGTGCGTGCCCGCGCAGAGCTCACGCGACCAGGGGCCGCCGATGTCGACCATGCGCACGACGTCGCCGTACTTCTCGCCGAACAGAGCCATCGCCCCGGCCTCCTTGGCCTCGTCGAGCGTCACGATGCGCGTCGTCACCTCGAGGGCGTCCTGCACGGCGCGGTTCGTGATCTCCTCGATCTCCGAGCGCGTCTCTCCCGACAGCGCCTGCGACCACGCGAAGTCGAATCGCATATAGCCCGCACGGTTCAGCGAGCCCGACTGGGTCGCGGTCGGGCCCAGCGTGTCGCGCAGAGCGGCGTGCACCAGGTGGGTCGCCGAGTGCGCCTGCCGCGCCGCACGACGGTTGGCCGCGTCGACGATGGTCGTGGCCGCGTCATCCACCGCCACGCTCCCCCGCGTCACCTCGACGGTGTGACTGATCAGCCCGGGGACGGGGCGCTGCACATCGAGCACCTCGAGCTCGTAGCCAGGGCCCACGATCGTGCCCTTGTCGGCGACCTGGCCGCCGGACTCCGCATACAGCGTCGTCTCCGCCAGCACGACCTCGGCGATCTGTCCCTCCGCGGCGCTGCGCACGGAGGCACCGTCGACCAGGATGCCGAGCACCCGCGAGTCGACCTCGAGGGCCGTATAGCCGTCGAAACCGGTCTCGCCGAGCGCCCGCAGGTCGCGGTAGACCGACACGTCGGCGAGCTGCCGCTTGCGGTTGCGCGCGTCGTCCTTGGCGCGCTGACGCTGCTCCTGCATGAGCGCGTCGAACGCGGCACGGTCGACGTCGAGCCCGGCCTCCTCGGCGACCTCGAGGGTGAGGTCGATCGGGAAGCCGTATGTGTCGTGCAGCAGGAAGGCCTCTGAGCCGCTCAGGGTCGTCCCGCCGCTCTTCTTCGTGTCGTCCACGGCGAGGTCGAGAATGGTCGAGCCCTGGGCGAGGGTGCGCCGGAAGGTCTCCTCCTCGGCGAAGGCGGCCGAGGACAGCACCGACCAGTCGCGCTCGAGCTCGGGATAGGCCGACTTCATGGCGTCCCGCGACGCGGAGAAGAGCTCGGGGAAAGCCGGCTCGTCGACGCCCAGCAGACGCATCGCCCGCACGGTCCGCCGCATCAGGCGGCGCAGGATGTACCCGCGACCCTCGTTCGACGGACGCACACCGTCGGACAGCAGCATCAGCGAGGAGCGCACGTGATCGGCGATCACGCGGAAGCGCACATCGTCCTCGTGCACGGCTCCGTAGCGGCGTCCGGAGAGCTCGACGGCGCGGTCCAGCACGGGCCGCACCTGGTCGATCTCGTACATGTTCTCGACGCCCTGCTTGAGGAAGGCGACGCGCTCGAGACCCATGCCGGTGTCGATGTTCTTCATCGGCAGCTCGCCCACGATGTCGAACTCGGTCTTGCTCCGGATGTTCTCGAGGAAGTCCTGCATGAACACGAGGTTCCACAGCTCCATGAACCGGTTGTCGTCCGCCGCCGGACCGCCGTCCTTGCCGTAGGACGGGCCACGGTCGAAGAAGATCTCGGAGTCGGGTCCGCCGGGGCCGGGCTGCCCGGTGTTCCAGTAGTTGTCCGCGCGGCCGAGGCGCTGGATGCGCTCTGGCTTCAGCCCGATGATGTCGCGCCAGATGGCCTCCGCCTCATCGTCGGTCTCGTAGACCGTGACCCACAGGTCCTTCTCGTCGAAGCCCAGCCCGCCGTCGGATTCGGAGGTCGTGAGCAGCTCCCACGCGTAGCGGATCGCGCCCTCTTTGAAGTAGTCACCGAACGACCAGTTGCCGAGCATCTGGAAGAACGTGCCGTGACGCGCCGTGCGTCCGACCTCCTCGATGTCGTTGGTGCGGATGCACTTCTGCACATCGGCGATGCGCGGATGCGGAGCGGGGACCACGCCCGTGAGGTACGGGATCATCGGGACCATGCCGGCGACCGTGAACAGCAGCGACGGGTCGTCGCTGACGAGGGAGGCCGAGGGGACGATGAGGTGATCGTTCTTCTCGAAGTAGGAGAGATAGCGCTGCGCGATTTCCGCAGTGTTCATAGGTCCCGGTTGTCCTTGTGTGAGGGAGCGCGTCGATGCGCGGCTGCGGTGGTTCAGTTCTCGCCCGGCTCGGTGAGCCGCGCCTCCTGGGCGCGATACGCATCGCCGAGCGCGGCGGTGAAGCCGTTGATGCGGGCGTCGACGTCGGCGAGGATGTCATGGCCGCGCGGGTCCTTGTTCATGAAGTGAGCCGCGACGAAGCCGCCGATCACGCCGATGAGGAACCACAGCACAGTCTTCATGTCGTCATCCTTGCCTGAGAGCCGCGAAGGCGCGGTCTCTCCATCGTAGGCGGAAACGACAGGAGGCGTCGGGAATCCCCGACGCCTCCTGCCTGATGCTCGATCGCTGGATCAGCGAGCCGCGTAGTACTCGACGACGAGCTGCACTTCACAGGTCACGGGGACCTCGGCGCGCTTCGGGCGACGGACCAGGCGGGCCTGGAGCTTGTCGAGCTCGACCTCGAGGTAGCCGGGAACGGGAGGAAGCACCTCGGCGTGACCGCCGGCTGCCGCCACCTGGAAGGGCTCGGTGCCCTCGCTCTTGGCCTTGACGTGGATGAGCTGACCCGGCTTCACGCGGAACGACGGGCGGTCGACGAGCTGCCCGTCGACGAGGATGTGACGGTGCACGACGAGCTGGCGAGCCTGAGCCGTGGTGCGGGCGAAACCCGACCGCAGCACGAGAGCGTCGAGACGCATCTCGAGGAGCTCGACCAGGTTCTCACCGGTCAGGCCGTCCTGACGACGAGCCTCGTTGAACGTGTTGCGCATCTGCTTCTCGCGGATGCCGTACTGCTCGCGCAGACGCTGCTTCTCGCGCAGACGGACGGCGTAGTCGCTGTCGGCCTTGCGCTTGGTGCGGCCGTGCTCGCCCGGAGCGTAGGGACGCTTCTCGAGGTAGCGGGCGGCCTTCGGGGTGAGCGGGATGCCGAGGGCACGGCTGAGACGCACCTTGCGGCGGTCCTGGGACTTCGTGGTCACGAAGTGTTCCTTCCGATGACGTGGACGTGGATTTCACGTCCGACGGACGTATCGTCCGCGCTCTGCCTCGGAGCGCACGCCGGGGCGCCGTCGAGGTGTGGTGTGAACGCGGAGATGCCCGAAAACTCGGTTTCGAGCCGCTCAAGTCTAACAGACGGCGCCGCGCCGACCGACCGGTCTGTCAGCGGTCGCCGAGGATGCGTCGAATGCGCTCCAGCCGCGCACCGATGTCGCGTTCCGCACCGAGGTTCTTCGGCTCGTAGTAGTGACGTCCGTCCAACTCGTCCGGCAGGTACTGCTGCGGCACGATCCCGTATTCGCTGTCGTGCGAGTAGATGTAACCGCGGCCGTGGCCGAGCCTCTTCGCCCCCGGGTAGTGAGCGTCGCGCAGGTGGAGCGGCACCCGGCCGAAGCCGCCCGCGCGGATGTCGGCGATCGCGGCGTCGATGCCGACGTACGCGGCATTGGACTTCGCCGTCGTGGCGAGGTACACCGTGGCCTCGGCGAGCGGGATGCGCCCCTCCGGCATGCCGATGAAGGCGACGGCGTCCGCAGCAGCGACTGCGATGCCGAGCGCCTGGGGATCGGCGAGACCCACGTCCTCCGACGCCGAGATCACCAGGCGCCGAGCGATGAAACGCGGGTCCTCCCCCGCCTCGATCATGCGCGCCAGGTAGTGGAGTGCGGCGTCGGGATCGGATCCGCGGATCGACTTGATGAACGCGCTGATCACGTCGTAGTGCTCGTCGCCCTGACGGTCGTAGCGGAGCAGCGCCTTGTCCACCGCCTGCGCCACATCGTCCGCCGTCACCGCGGGGACGCCGTCCGATGCGCTGTCGCCGTCGTCCTCGACCGCGGCGGCATGGGACAGCGCGACCGCGGCCGCGGCCTCGAGCCCCGTGAGCGCGCGCCGCGCATCACCCGACGCCAGTCGCACGAGAGCCGTGCGCGCCTCGTCGTCGAGCACCACGGCACCCTTGAGCCCGCGCGCATCCGTCACGGCGCGGTCGACGAGCAGACCGATGTCGTCGTCCGTCAGCGGCTGCAGCGTGAGCAGCAGCGACCGCGACAGCAGCGGGGAGATCACGGAGAACGACGGATTCTCGGTGGTCGCCGCGATCAGGATGACCCAGCCGTTCTCCACGCCGGGCAGCAGCGCATCCTGCTGCGCCTTCGTGAAGCGGTGGATCTCGTCGAGGAAGAGGATGGTCGTCTGGCCGTACAGGTCACGCTGCGTGATCGCCTCCTGCATCACCTCGCGCACGTCCTTCACCCCGGCCGTGATCGCCGACAGTTCGACGAACCGTCGACCGGAGGAGCGCGCGATGGCCTGCGCCAGCGTGGTCTTCCCCGTGCCGGGAGGCCCCCACAGGATGATCGACACGGCCCCGGGCGCTGCCGCCTCCGGATCGGCGAGAGCCACGATCGGGGATCCCGCCCGCAGCAGGTGACGCTGTCCCGCGACCTCGTCGAGCGAGACCGGGCGCATGCGCACGGCGAGAGGCGTCTGCCCGGAGAGCAGCGCGGCAGGAGAAGTCACCCCTCCAGGCTAACGGCGGGCGCCGACACCGTGGCGACGGAAGCCGCCCGTGGGCGACGGTAGGCTCTCAGGCGACGCCGCGGACGGGCGTCGGGATGGAGATATTGGGCATGGCGGCACGCGGTTCCAAGAAGGCACAGTCGCGCACCGAGGCGGAGCGCGCACGACTGCATGCCGCGCGCACGCGCTGGCACGAGGACCAGATCCGCCGCCGTCGCCGCGACAACACCGTCGCGGTGATCGTCGGCGGTCTCATCGTCGTCGCCGCGATCGGGAGCCAGGTCGTGCACGCGCAGGTGACCGCCCCCGAACCGACGCCGAGTCCCACGATCTCCCCGTCCGAGTCCCCTCTTCCGTCCGAGTCCCCCCTTCCCTCCGACGCTCCCGTTCCCTCCCCGTCGCCCGTTCCGACGGACACACCGGCGGGCTGACCCCGCGGCACCGGCTCAGCGATCGGCGACAGCGAGACGGTAGCCGCGCTTCACCACCGTCTGCACCAGCTCCGCGTCGCCCAGAGCCTCGCGCAACCGTGCGACCGCCACCTCCACGGCCCGTGCACTGCGTCGTCGTCCGGCGAGCATCCGCCCGAGCTCCTCCCGGGAGAGCACCCGCCCCTCCGCGAGGAACAGTGCCTCCAGGACTTCTGCGGCGCCCGCCGAGAGCGGGAGGAAGCGCTCATCGAGCAGCACCCCGCCGCTGCGCACGACGAGCTCTCCGGCGTCCGTCCGCTGCATCGGCGCCTGCTCCGAGAAGAACCCGACGACGGCGCGTGCGAGGTCGTCCGGGAGCGCCCCGTCGACCGTCGTGGCGGGGATGTCCGCATCGGCGAGTGACCGGGCCGCCTCCGCACCCGAGGCGACGAGCAGCAGACGCGACGCCCGCGCCCTGGCTCGGATCGCGTCCCCCAGACCGAGGCGCTCGACGGTGCCCCACCAGGAACGCGCGCCCTCGACCGAGAAGAGCAGCACGCCGTCGATGCGCCCGGTCGCGACGCGGTGCACCGACCGTCGAACACCGGCCGGCACGGAATGATCCGCACGTACCGACGGCACGCGGACGACCTCGGCTCCCGCCGCGGCGAGAAGCGCACCGACGTCGACCGGCGTCGGCGCCGCCACCGCTCCGTGCGCAGTACCCGCGGACGGGTCATCGGCGATCGCTATCCGGCACCCGGTCAGCGGCCGGCCCACGCTCGTCGGAACGCTCATGCCGGACTCTCCTCGCGTCGCCGCGTGACGGATCCCGTGGTCCGCGCCTCGACGAACCGTCCACCCCCGTCGCGCGTCGCAGCCTCCAGTCCGGCGGCACGCAACCTGCCCAACACGGCGGGGACTTCTGCGGCGGATGCGCCACGCAGTTCCAGCACTCCGCCATCGGAGGGCCGCACCCGCAGCCCGTGCTCGTCCGCCAGCCGTCCGATGAGGACGAGCTGGGCGCCGGACAGCTCCCCCGCGACAGCGAGGGTCACGCCGAGCACGGTCTCCCTGGTACGGGGGCGTCCGACCGGGCCCCGCTCGGGGACACCCCGTCGCCCTGAGCCGATCGCAACGGCTCCGGCGCGCGCGATGAGGCGCCGCGCGACCGCCCGTGCGCAGAACGCGCACTCCGCGCTTTCGGGGAACTCCGCAAGGCCGCTCAGGCCGTGCTCTCGTCGCTCCGTCACCGCCGTGACCGGGGATGGCCCCGTGAGCAACGCATGACCGCAGGTCACAGCGCTCTCGTGCTCGCGAAGCAGCTCGGACACCGCCCGCGCCCTCGCGCCGTCATCCGCGGCCGCGCGGAGGGCCGCGAGCCTGTCCTCGTCGCCGAGCACCGTCGCACCGAGCAGGACTCGTCCGTCCTCGGAGAGGAGGAGGTCGCCCGCGATCCGTCCCGGCGCGTCCGCCAGGGGGACGACGACTCCGACGGTTTCGCCGTCCGGCGACGACCGGAGATCCGTGAACTCGACGCCTCCCGCACGCACGATCGTCGTCAGCCACCGCGTCCGTGTCGTCGCCACGGCCTCCCGCATCCTGTCCGCCACGCGCCCGCCACCGCCCGGTGCCCGCTGGCCCGGCTCGTCGTCCGCCGCGACAGCGACGCTCCCCACGGCCAGGATGTGCGGATCACTCGTGCGACCGTCGGCGTCGACGAGCACGCCGCCGCCCGGCACCACGGTGAGCCCCGCGTTCCGCGCGAGCTCGTCACGCGGGCGCACCGCGGGCGCGAACACGACCGCATCCGTCCGGGCGAAGGAACCGTCGTGGAATTCGATGCTCGCGACCGCGCCGGACTCGTCCGCATCGATGCGGGTGATGCGCGTCGACCTCCGCACCGCGATCCCGCGATCCCGCAGGAGTGCGTCGACTGCCGCCGAGGCGCGACGACCCGGATCCGCGTGGTCCCCTCGTTCGTGCACGACCGCGACCTCGACTCCGCTCTCCGCGAGCGCGAGCGCGGCGGCGAACCCGCCCGGCCCGTCACCGACGACCGTCGCGCGCGGACGCCGCCACTGCTCGCCGCGCGGCGCGTGCACATGGGCCCGCAGCGCCGACGCATCCGCGGCGGACTGGAACGTGAAGCACCCGGGCAGTCCGGCCCCGTCAAGCGTCGGACGAACCGGGTGCCGCCCGGTCGCGAGGACGAGCACGTCGTACATGTACACGCGCCCGGAGCGGGTGCGGACGCGGCGGAGCTTCCGGTCGATCTTCCGCACCCGATCATCCCGGATCAGGCGCACGCGGTCGTCGCGGAACACCCCTCGGTCGAGGTCCAGGTCAGCGGGGTCGTCCCCCCGGACCAGTCGGTACAACCGGGTGCGGTCGTACGGCAGGCGCCCCTCGTCGCCGATCACCGTGACCCGAATGTCGTCGCAGGGATCGCCCAGGAGGTGCGCCACGAACGCGTGCGCCGCGGGCCCCGCGCCGACGATCAGGACCTCCGTCCTCCGGGATGCGCTGTCGTCCATGGACCTCCTGTCGACCTGCGGACCGTCGTGGGACGACGATAGGAGCGCCGTGTTACCCGGAGATGACGTCGCGTGTTTCGCGCGTCGAACGTTCTCCTCACAAATCGATAACGCGCCTTCGGCCTCACCCCGCAGCGCGGGTCGTACTAGGCTGAGCCTCGTCCTTTCCGCCTCCCGCGGCCCGACCGCGCAAGGAGAATCACCGTGTCTGCCACCGAGCCCTCGAAGCCGACCCCGCCCATCCCCGCACCGCCCGCCGTGCCCATGCCCCGGAAGGCCCCGACGCCCGCCGCGGTCGCGCCCGCCGCACCGGCGACGCCCGCGCCCTCCGCCTCGGCGCTCGAATGGGGTCGCGTCTCCGACGATGGCACGGTCGAGGTCCGCGAGGGCGAGTCGTGGCGGGTGGTCGGCCAGTACCCCGACGGCACCCCGGAAGAGGCCCTCGCCTACTTCGTGCGCAAGTACGACGACATCGCCTTCAAGGTGCACGCGCTCGAGCAGCGCCATCAGGCCGGCGGCGCCTCGGCGAGCGACCTCGCGAAGCAGGCCTCGCACCTCATCGCCGAGGCGACGGATGCCGCAGCGGTCGGCGACCTCGCGGGACTGCGCGACCGGCTGAACGCCCTGACCGCCTCGCTCTCGGAGGCGACGGAGCAGGAGGCTCAGCAGGCCAGGGCGCTCGTGGAGCAGGCGGTCGCGGAGCGCACGGCCCTGGTGGAGCGCGCCGAGGCCATCGCCGCCCGCGACCTCAGCAAGGTGCAGTGGAAGCAGGTAACGGCCGAGCTCAACGAGCTGTTCGAGTCGTGGCAGGCACAGCAGCAGAACGGTCCGCGCCTGTCGAAGAGCGTGTCGCAGCAGCTCTGGAAGCGGTTCCGTGACGCCCGCTCGGTGGTCGACAAGCACCGGCGCGCCTTCTACTCCGAGCTCGACGAGACGCACAAGGCTGCACGCGACGCCAAGTCGCGGCTGGTCGAGCGCGCCGAGGCTCTCGCTCCCCGCGGCGTCGACGGCATCCCCGCGTACCGCACCCTGCTCGACGAGTGGAAGGCCGCCGGCCGTGCCGGGCGCAAGGCCGACGACGCGCTCTGGGCGCGGTTCAAGGCGGCCGGCGATGCGCTGTACGCCGCGCGGGCTGAGCAGGCCGCCGCGGAAGAGGCAGACTCCGCGCCCCGGATCGAGGCACGGCAGGCTCTTCTGGAGCAGGCGAAGGCCGTGGCCGACGAGTCGAACATCAAGCGTGCGCGGGCACTGCTCACCCGCATCCAGCGCGAGTGGGACGAGGTGGGCCGCATCTTCCCGCGCGAGAAGGAGCGCGCTCTCGACGACAAGCTCCGGGTGATCGAGCAGGCGCTCAAGGCCCGCGAGGACGTCGACTGGAAGAAGAACAACCCCGAGACCAAGGCGCGCGCGAACGACATGAGCTCGCAGCTGCACGAGGCCATCGAGAAGCTCGAGGCCGAGCTGGCGGCCGCGGAGAAGTCTGGCGACACCAAGGCCGCCAAGACCGCGGCTGACGCGCTCGAAGCCCGCCGCGCCTGGCTCAACGCCCTGGGCGGCTGACGCTTTCCACAATCCGCGACGACCGCCACAGGAGCGGGATGCGCTGCGCCACACTGGCGTGATGCATCCCGCTCTTCTGTATCTGCCCGGCGCGCGGCTGAGTCTGCCGGAGCTCGCCGCCGCTCGACTCGACGGCCACGTCGTCGACCTCGGCGAGGCGTACATCCCGGCCGACCTCATCGAGGGTGCGGACGTGCGTGCCGCGTCGATCGGGCCTCTCGTGCAGGACGGCGCCGCCGCCTGCGGCCCGACCGCCGCATGGATCCACGGCGCCGGAGACGCACCGCCGCCCGTGCATCACGTGAAGCGGTGCGTCGAGCGTCGCGTGCGCCCGCGTACGAGTGCCCGCCTGGTCTTCCACGACACCGTGCTCGCCGCCGCGGACGTCGTCGTGATCGGTGGCGTCGCCGTGTCGACGCCCGCGCGGACGATGGTCGACCTGGCGACGAGCCTGCATCGCGACCCCCGCGTGCTTCCCTGGATGGATGCCCTCGCCGTCGCCTGCCCGGCGGTGACCGCACAAGCCCTCGTCGAGCTGCGCGGGACCAGCCGTGTGCCGGGAAGCCGCGTCGGCATCGCCGCCCTCGAGCGGGTCGCGCTCAGGACGAGGTGACGCGGTAGACGTCGTACACCGCGTCGATGCGGCGCACGGCGTTCAGCACGCGGTCCAGGTGCACGGCGTCGCCCATCTCGAACACGAAGCGGCTCAGCGCCAGGCGCTCATCGGTCGTGCTGACCGTGGCGGACAGGATGTTGACGTGGTGCTCGCTCAGCACTCGAGTGACATCCGACAGGAGCCCGGACCGGTCGAGCGCCTCGACCTGGATCTGCACGCGGAAGACGCTCTTGGTGGTCGGTGCCCAGGAGACCTCGACGAAGCGGTCCTGCTCGCCGCTCAGCGCCTTGACGTTGACGCAGTCAGCACGGTGGACCGAGACGCCGCTCCCCCGCGTGACGAAGCCCACGATCGGGTCGCCCGGCACGGGGGTGCAGCACTTGGCGAGCTTGACGAGGATGTCGTTCGCACCGCGCACGAGCACCCCGGAGTCGCCGCCGCGCGGCTCCCTGGTCTGCACGCTGCCCGGCAGATCGATCGCCCCGGTCGTCGTGTCGTTCGCCGCCACCAGGGCGGTGACCTTCTCGAGCACGGACTGCGTGGACACGTGTCCCTCGCCGACAGCCGCGTAGAGCCCGGACACGTCTTCGTAGTGCAGCTGATGCGCGACCTCGGTGAACGAGTCCTGATTCATCAGGCGCTGCAGCGGCAGGTTCTGTCGGCGCATCGCCCGGGCGATCGCCTCCTTGCCCTGCTCGATCGCCTCCTCGCGACGCTCCTTCGTGAACCAGCCGCGGATCTTGTTCCGCGCCCGCGTGCTCTTGACGAAGCCGAGCCAGTCCTGGCTGGGGCCGGCGTCGGGGTTCTTCGACGTGAACACCTCGACGACGTCGCCGCTCTTGAGCTCCGACTCGAGCGGCACGAGGCGGCCGTTGACCTTGGCGCCCATCGTGCGATGGCCGATCTCGGTGTGCACGGCGTAGGCGAAGTCGACGGGCGTCGCGCCGGCGGGAAGGCCGATGACCCGTCCCTTCGGCGTGAAGACGTAGACCTCCTTGGCTCCGATCTCGAAGCGCAGCGAGTCGAGGAACTCGCCGGGGTCCGCGGTCTCGGCCTGCCAGTCGGAGATGTGCGCGAGCCACGCCATGTCGGTGTCGGAGGCGCGGACCTCGGCCTTGCCGCCGCCGTTCATCCGCTCCTTGTACATCCAGTGCGCCGCGACGCCGTACTCCGCCTGCTGGTGCATCTCGTGCGTGCGGATCTGGATCTCCACCGTGCGACCGGCCGGGCCGATCACGGTCGTGTGCAGGGACTGATAGAGGTTGAACTTCGGGGTGGCGATGTAGTCCTTGAAGCGGCCGGGCAACGGCGTCCAGCGCGCGTGGATCGCGCCGAGCACGGCATAGCAGTCGCGCACGGACGACACCAGCACGCGGATGCCGATGAGGTCGTAGATGTCGTCGAACTCGCGCCCCCGGATCACCATCTTCTGGTACACGGAGTAGAGCTGCTTCGGCCGGCCGACGACCTTGCCACGGATCCGCAGATCCCGCAGGTCCTCGTCGATCTCCTCGATCACCTGGCCGAGGTACTTCTCCCGCTGCGGTGTGCGCTGGGCGATCAGGCTGTGGATCTCGTTGTAGATCTTCGGGTGCAGCACCGCGAACGAGAGGTCTTCCAGCTCCGACTTGATGGCCTGGATACCGAGGCGGTTGGCCAGAGGCGCATAGATCTCCAGCGTCTCCTTCGCCTTCTTCGCCGCCTTCTCGGGCGGTACGAAGCCCCACGTGCGGGCGTTGTGCAGGCGGTCGGCGAGCTTGATCAGCAGCACGCGGATGTCCTTCGACATCGCCACGATCATCTTGCGGACCGTCTCCGCCTGTGCACTCTCGCCGTACTTGACCTTGTCGAGCTTGGTGACGCCGTCGACCAGCATCGCGACCTCGTCGCCGAATTCAGCGGTCAGGTCGGTCAGCGCGTAGCCGGTGTCCTCGACGGTGTCGTGCAGGAGGGCCGCGGCGATCGCGCGCGGGCCCAGGCCGAGCTCGGCGAGGATCTGCGCGACCGCCAGCGGGTGCGTGATGTACGGCTCGCCGCTCTGCCGCTTCTGCCCCTCGTGCTTCTCCTTCGCGACCGCGTAGGCCCGGGAGATGACGGAGAAGTCGCCCTTGGGATGATTCGCCCTGACCGTGCGAATCAGGTTGTCGAGATCGTTGATGCGGGACGCGCGAGAGAAGATGCGGGGCACGAGCCGTCGCAGACTCGAACCCTGCGACGCCGTCTGCGGCTCCGCCATCCACTCACCTCCGAATCAGACAATCCTACGCGTGCTGAGAGGGGGCGAGCCCCGCGCAGCGGGGGCGTCAGGCCTCGACGGCCGCCTTCTCGCGCGCCGCACGGATGCGGGCGTCGCGCTCCTTGATCTGCGGCTCGTTCTCGCGGAACAGCGAGTAGAGGGGTGCCGCGACGAACAGCGTCGAGTAGGTCGCCACGAGGATGCCGACGAAGATCGAGAGCGAGATGTCGGTCAGCGTCTCCGCACCCAGCCAGAACGCACCGATGAACAGGATCGCGCCCACCGGGAGCGCCGCCACGACCGAGGTGTTGATCGATCGGATCAGCGTCTGGTTCACCGCGAGGTTGACCGACTCGCCGAACAGGCGCGCGGTCTTCTCCCCGTCCTCCGTCGTGTTCTCCCGGATCTTGTCGAACACCACGGTGGTGTCGTAGAGCGAGTACGCCAGGATCGTGAGGAACCCGATCACCGCCGCCGGGGAGATCTCAAAACCGGCCAGGGCGTACACGCCCACCGTGATCACAAGCACGTCGAGCAGCCCGATGATCGCTGCGGCCGACATCTTCCAGGTGCGGAAGTAGATCGCCAGGATCAGGAAAGTCAGCGCGAGGAAGATCGCCAGACCCCACAGGGACTGCCGCGTCACGCTCTCACCCCACGCGGGACCGATGAACGAGGAGGTCACCGCGTCGGGCTCCACCTCGTACGCGTCGGCGAGAGCGCCGGCGACCTGCTGCGTCTCCGCCGCCGTCATCTGGTCGGTCTGGACCCGGATGTCCTGATCGTTCACGATGACGACCTTGGTCGCGGCGCCGGGCACCACGGACTGCACGGCCTCGCTCGCGGTGTCCTGATTCAGCGTGGCCGGGGCGTTCACCGTGAACTGCGACCCGCCCGTGAACTCGATCGAGAACTGGATGGGACGGAACAGCGGCACGAGCGCGGACCCCACGACCAGCGCGATCGCGATGATGAACCACAGCCGACGGCGTCCGACGAACGGGAAGGAGGTCTTTCCCGTGTAGAGGTTGTTACCGAACTCGTTCATGGAAGCCATCAGGCGTCTCCCTCGCTTCCGCCCTTGGTCTGTTTCTCCGCGGCGAGGGCCTCGGCACGCTTGCGCTCTGCGATGGTCTGACGGCGGTCCGCCTCACCGCGTGAGCGCGCGTTCTTCGCGCCGCGACCTGCCGATGCCGTCGCCACCTCGCGGTACTGCGACCGGCTCCGGTACACGGCGCCGAGTGCCGCCGGGTCGAGCCCGGAGAGCTTGTGGCCGCCGCCGAAGAAGCGCGTCCGCGCGAGGAGCTGCATCACCGGGTGAGTGAAGATGACGAAGATCATCACGTCGATGACGGTGGTCAGGCCGAGCGTGAACGCGAAGCCCTTCACCGTGGAGTCCGCGAGGATGTAGAGCACGACGGCCGCGAGGATGTTGATCGACTTCGAGATGTAGATCGTGCGCTTCGCGCGACCCCATCCGTCCTCGACCGCCGCCGTGATCGACTTGCCGTCGCGCAGCTCGTCTCGGATCCGCTCGAAGTAGACGATGAACGAGTCGGCCGTGAAACCGATCGACACGATCAGACCCGCGACGCCCGCGAGCGACAGGCGGAACCCGATGCGCCACGCGAGGATGCAGATCACGATGTACGTCAGCACCGCCATCACCGCGATCGACGCGATGATCACCGTCCCGAGAGCGCGGTACGACAGCAAGGAGTAGACCGCGACCAGCGCCAGACCGATCAGACCCGCGATGAGCCCGATCTGGAGCTGCTGGGTGCCGAGAGTCGCGGAGATCGTGTCGGAGCTCTGCACCTCAAAGCTCAACGGCAGCGCACCGAACTTGAGCTGATCCGCGAGCGTCGTCGCGCTCTCCTGAGTGAAGCTGCCGGAGATGCTGGGACGGCCGTCGAGGATCACGCCGTTCATCCGCGGCGCACTGATCACGTCGCCGTCGAGCACGAACGCGAACTGGTCGCGCGGCGACAGACCGTCGATGCGGTTCTGGTTGAGGCGCGTGCTGACCTTGCCGAACGCGTCCGCGCCATCGCCGTTCATCGTGAGCTGCACGATCCAGGCGCCGCTCTTGGGGTCGCGGCCTGCCGACGCGTCGGTGATCGCGCGTCCGTCGAGCTCCATCGGGCCGAGGAGGAACTTCTGGGTGTCGTCCGGGGAGCAGGCGATGACCGGCTCGTCCTTCGGCGCACGCGACGGATCGTTGTCGGGGTTGGCGCAGTCGTAGGCCTGGAACTCCGCTGCCAGCTTCTCGGTCACCCACGACAGATCGCTCGCGTCGGTCGGCTCCGCCGTCGGAGTGGCGTTCAGGCCCGGGTCGGGGCTCGGGAACGGCGTGGAGTTGCCGTCGTCGCCCACGAACTCGGTGCTCGCCGCGGTCGTGTACAGGACCGGACGGAACTCGAGCTGCGCGCTGGACTGGATGCGCTCCCTGGTCTGCTCGTCGGCCTCACCCGGGATCTGGACGACGATGTTGCGGCCGCCCTCCGTGGTGATGTCGGCCTCGGCGACACCCGAGGCATCCACGCGCTGGCGGATGATCGCCGCGGCCTGGTCGAGCTGCTCCTGCGACGGCGCTGCGCCGTCCTCGGTCTCGGCGCTGAGGATGATCTGCGTGCCGCCCTGCAGGTCGAGCGCCAGTTCCGGCGCCCACGAACTCTGCTTGAAGACGTACACACCCAGCGCGTTGATGCCGAAGAGCACGCCCGTCACGAGGAGCAGGCCGAGGAGGACCCGCCAGGCATGACGGACAGGTGAAGATGAAGCCACGTGTGTTCAGCTTTCTGGGAGGACGATGATCCGAGCGACCACGAGGGCCGCTGTCTTACTTGTCGTCGGCGTCCCGCTCGAGACGGGCGCGGGTCTCCTCCGGCGTCTCCGCCGTGGGGGCGGCGGGCTCGTCGACGATGTGGTCATCCACGC
Source organism: Microbacterium sp. NPDC055502 (assembly GCF_053643635.1). Taxonomy (NCBI): domain Bacteria; kingdom Bacillati; phylum Actinomycetota; class Actinomycetes; order Micrococcales; family Microbacteriaceae; genus Microbacterium; species Microbacterium sp. NPDC055502. Next base: position 644,877 of record NZ_JBSHKJ010000002.1, read on the forward strand.
CGTCGACGGGCGCCTCCACGATAGCGTCCTTCGGCTCGACGATGCGCAGGATCGCCTGGCTGTGCACCTCGATGACGGTGCCCGGAGCGATCTCCACGAGGGCCGGCGCGTCCAGGTCGTCCGGGTCGAACGCCACGATGGTGCCGTAGATGCCGCCCTGCAGGAGGACCTTCGCGCCGGGAACCGTCTTGGTGGCCTTCTCCTCCTGCTCGGCCTTCATCTGCCTCGTCCGCTTGCGCGTGTTGAAGATCATGAAGATCAGGAGCACGGCCAGAAGGCCGAAGAGCACGAATTCCATGGGCATGGGGAAGCGCCTTTCTCAGGTGCACGCACCAGCCATTGGGCGCACAGAGGTATCGGGGGAAGCCTTCAGCGATTATAGGTCATCCAGCGTGAGCATCCCGTCGGGGTGCGCCACCCCGAGGTGCGCATACGCCTCGGGTGTCGCGACCCGTCCGCGCGGCGTGCGCCCCAGGAATCCGATGCGGACGAGGTACGGCTCGACCACGCTCTCCACGGTCTCGGCCTCCTCGCCCACCGCGACCGCGAGGGTGCTGAGACCCACCGGTCCCCCGCGGAAACGCCGGACGAGCGCGTCGAGCACCGCGCGGTCCAGCCGGTCGAGACCGATCGCGTCGACGTCATAGAGCTCCAGCGCCGCCCGCACGTCGTGCAGCGTCGCCGCACCGTCGCCGTGCACCAGCGCGTAGTCGCGCACGCGGCGCAGCAGGCGGTTGGCGATTCGGGGTGTCCCTCGAGATCGGCGCGCGATCTCGGAGAGGGCGTCGGTCGGGAGCCCGACCCCCAGCACCGACGCGGAACGCGCGATGACCTGCTCGAGCTCGCCCTCCTCGTAGAACTCGAGGTGGCCGGTGAACCCGAAGCGGTCGCGGAGCGGGTTGGGCAGCAGGCCCGAGCGCGTCGTTGCCCCGACCAGGGTGAACGGCGACAGCTCCAGGGGGATGCTCGTGGCGCCCGCACCCTTGCCCACCATGATGTCGATTCGGTAGTCCTCCATCGCGAGGTAGAGCATCTCCTCCGCGGAGCGGGCCATGCGATGGATCTCGTCGATGAACAGCACCTCGCCCGGCATCAGGCTCGACAGCAGAGCCGCGAGATCTCCCGCGTGCTGGATCGCGGGGCCGCTGGACATACGGAGCGGACGCTCGCTCTCGTGGGCGACGATCATCGCGAGCGTGGTCTTGCCGAGTCCCGGAGGACCCGCGAGCAGGATGTGATCGGCGGGTCGGGACTGCAGGCGCGCGGCCTCGAGCAGCAACTGGAGTTGGCCGCGCACCTTCTGCTGGCCCACGAAGTCGCCGAGGCTGGAGGGGCGCAGCGCGCCCTCGATCGCGAGCTCCGACTCGTCGGTGGGCTCGGTCGGGTCGAGCGGGTCAGACACGTGCCGATCCTCCCTGCGCCGGGCCGAGCAGGGCGAGCGTGCGCCGCAGCAGCGACGCGACCGACGCCCGCTCGGCTTCGGTCGCCGCGGCAGCGGTCTCGGTCGCCGCCTCGGCGGCCACCTTCTCCGACCACCCGAGACCCACGAGCGCGGCGGCGACCTGCGACACGATGTCACTCCCCCCCGAGGCCTGCGTCGCGGCCGGGGCGGCAACGGCGTGCACCTTCCCCGCGAGCTGCACCACGATGAGCTTGGCCGTCTTGGGCCCGATGCCGGACACACGCCGGAACGGGGCGTCGTCCTCGGCGGTGACGGCCTCGGCGATCTGGTCCGTCGTCAGGTGCGACAGCACGCCCAGCGCCGACTTCGGCCCCACGCCCGTCACGCTGAGCAGCAGCGTGAAGATCTCCAGCTCCGCCCGATCGGCGAAGCCGAAGAGCGAGAGGGCGTCCTCGCGCACGATCAGGCTCGTGTGCAGGCGCAGCTTCTCCCCCACCGTCGCCGTGTGCGCGACATCGGCGGGGACGGCGACCGCGAAGCCCACGCCACCCACGTCGATGACGACCTGGTCCGGCGTCGTGTGCAGCACGGTGCCGTGCAGAGAGGAGATCATCCTCCCAGCCTAGGAGGTCGCTCGCACATATGTTCGAGCGACACGCTCCGCGTCCGCCCAGGCCCGCTGCGCGGGGGTCAGTCCGCCCGCCGCACCGCCGGCCCGGGGCGCCCCCCGGCGCCAGGCGTGACACAGGGCGATCGCGAGAGCGTCCGCGGCGTCCGCCGGCTGCGGCGGCGCATCCAGACGCAGGATGCGGGCGATCATCGCCTGCACCTGCCTCTTGTCGGCGGAGCCGTAGCCCGTGACGGCCGCCTTGACCTCGCTCGGCGTGTGGGTCGCCGCGGGAAGCCCTGACTCGGCGGCGATGAGGAGCGCGACCCCGCTCGCCTGCGCCGTGCCCATCACCGTGTGGCTGTTCTGTTGCGCGAAGACGCGCTCGACCGCGACCGCGTCAGGGCGGTGCTGGGCGATCGCCTCGCGGATCCCGGCGGCGACGACCGCGAGTCGCTCACCGATCGGCGCATCGATCGCCGAGCGGATCACACCGACGTGCACGAGGGTGCCCCGGCGGGCCCGATCGACGTCGACGATCCCGACACCGCAGCGGGTGAGTCCCGGGTCGATGCCCAGCACGCGGATGGTCGACGTCACCGTCCCAGGCTAGGCGCGGAACGTGCCGATCGAGGTCAGCCGCGCCTACGCGTCGTCGTTCTCGAGCTCCGCCTGGACCTCGGCCGACAGGTCGAAGTTGCTGAAGACGTTCTGCACGTCCTCGCTGTCCTCCAGCGCGTCGATCAGTCGGAACACCTTGCGGGCCGTGTCGGCGTCGATCTCGACCTTGAGGTTCGGCACGAACTCGACGTCGGCCGACTCGTACTCGATGCCCGCCTCCTGCAGCGCACTGCGCACGGCGACCAGGTCGCTCGCCTCGGTGATGACCTCGAAGCCCTCGGCGTGCGGCTCGATCTCCTCGGCCCCCGCCTCGAGCGCGGCCATCATCACGTCGTCCTCGGTCGTGCCCTCCGACCCGACCACGATGACGCCCTTGCGACTGAAGTTGTACGCGACGCTGCCAGGGTCGGCGAGCGTGCCCCCGTTGCGGCTCAGCGCGGTGCGCACCTCGGCGGCGGCACGGTTCTTGTTGTCGGTCAGACACTCGATCATGAGCGCCACACCGTTGGGGCCGTAGCCCTCGTACATGATCGAGGTGTATTCGACGGCCTCGCCGCCGATGCCCGCACCGCGCTTGATGGCCCGGTCGATGTTGTCCTTCGGGACGGACGTCTTCTTGGCCTTGAGGACCGCGTCGAACAGGGTCGGGTTGCCCTGCAGGTCGGCGCCGCCGAGCTTGGCCGCGACCTCGATGTTCTTGATGAGCTTGGCCCAGGACTTGGCACGGCGCGCGTCGATGACGGCCTTCTTGTGCTTGGTCGTGGCCCACTTGGAATGCCCGGACATAAGTCTCCGCTCGTCGTCAGGGCCCCGGCGCGTGTCCAGGGCGTCGTCCATTCTAAAGGAACACCGCGGAACACCCGGCGGCACAGTGCCTTGTCGGGGCGCTGCGGCGGTGGGAGACTGACCGCATGGGCGACCGGGAGCGTGCTCTCGACGCCGCTCACCGTCGAGCCGAGGCGTTCCTGGGCACCCTCGACGATCGACCGGTGTGGCCGCGCGCGAGCCTCGACGAGATGCTGCAGGTGTTCGGCACGCCTCTCCCGGAACGGGCGGAGGACCCCGCGGCCGTTGTCGAGGACATCGCGGCGAAGGCCGAGCCCGGACTCGTGGCCATCCCCGGGGGACGGTTCTTCGGATTCGTGATCGGCGGCACTCATCCGGCCGCTCTCGCCGCGGACTGGCTCGTGTCCGCGTGGGATCAGAACTCCGGCTCCTCCCTGCTCACCCCGGCGACCGTCGCGATGGAGCGGGTGGCAGGACAGTGGCTGCTCGAGCTGCTCGGCCTCCCGTCCGCGAGCAGCGTCGGCTTCGTCACGGGCGGTCAGCTCGCGAACTTCACGTGCCTCGCGTCCGCACGGAACGCCGTGCTCGCGCGGGCGGGGTGGGACCTCGCCGAACGGGGGCTGCGCTCCGCGCCGCCGGTGCGGTTCGTGGTGGGTGCCGATCGTCATGGATCGATCGACCGCGCGGCACGGTTCCTCGGGATCGGCCGCGCCGAGGTCGACGTGGTGGATGCCGACGCGCAGGGCAGGATGCACCCCGCCGAGCTCGAGTGCGTCCTCGACGGCGGATCCGGCCCGCTCATCGTGTGCCTGCAGGCGGGAGAGGTCCATACCGGAGCGTTCGACGATTTCCGCGCGCTGATCGCGATCGCACGCCGACACGGCGCCTGGGTGCACGTGGACGGCGCCTTCGGTCTGTGGGCGGCCGCCTCCCCCGCGCTGCGACATCTGACCGCCGGCATGGAGGACGCGGACTCCTGGGCGACCGACGCACACAAGACGCTGAACGTGCCGTACGACTGCGGCATGGCGATCGTCCGCGATCCCGCCGATTCGATCGCGGCGTTCCGCACCGGCGGCGACTACCTCGTCTACTCCGGCCTCGACCCGTGGGATGTGACGCCGGAGCTGTCGCGCCGCGCCCGCGGGGTGCCGGCGTACGCGGCGCTGCGCAGCCTCGGGCGTTCCGGGGTCGCCGATCTCGTCGACCGCCTCCACGACAACGCCGTACGCATGGCCTCCGGCCTGCGCGGGCTCGACGCGATCGAGGTGATCAACGACGTCGACTACACCCAGGTGATGTTCCGGCTCGGCACGGACGAGGCGACCCGCGAGCTCGGTGCCGCGATCCTGGTCGACGGCACGGCCGTCGTCACCGGAGCGGAATGGCGGGGGCGAGCCGCGCTGCGCTGCTCGATGTCGTCGTGGGCGACGACCGCGGACGACATCGACCGCACGGTGCACGCCATCCGTGCCCTTCTCCCCTGACCCGACTCGCCCGCCTGCTACGGTCGAGGCCGCCGTTGATCGCGCGCGAGAGGAGCAGGGTGTGACCGCAGGAGCCGACCGCCTCCGCCCCGCGTGGACCTCCCTGCCCGAGAGCCTCCGCGCCGCGGCGCTGGACGTGATCGGCGGAGAGTACATCTCCGACGCCCCCGCGCACGGCGGCTTCAGCGCCACGTACGCGGGCACCGTGGTCACGACCGGCGGTCGGGCTTTCGTGAAGGCCGCGGGCGCGGACTGGCACGCCGACTCGGTGCGCCTGCTCCGCCAGGAGATCGTCACCCTGTCGACCCTCCCCTCCGGCGTCGCGCCCCGAGTGCTGGGGACGGTGCAGGACGACATCGGTGCCGTGCTGGTCGTCGAGGCGATCGACGGCCGCCATCCGGGGCGCCCGTGGACAGCGGATGACCTGCACGCGGTGGCGGACGCCCTCGCCGTCGTCGGCACCACGCCGGCACCGAGAACCCTGACGGCCGCGGATGAGAGCATGGTCCCGGGTTTCACGCGCTGGCAGGAGATCGCCGCCACCCCCGACCTCCGCGGCGCTCTGCCCCCGTCGGTCCGGGATTCGCTGCCCCGACTGCGTGAACTGGAGGCGGAGTTCGCGGGGGCCGTGCGCGGAGATGTCCTCGTCCACGACGACGTCCGGGCCGACAACATCCTCATCGCCGACGGTCGCGCCCACCTGCTCGACTGGCCGCATGCGCGCCGCGGGGCCGCATGGGTCGACCTCCCCTGCGTGCTGCCGAGCATCGAGGCGAGCGGCGGACCGACCTGCACGCAGGCCTACCCGGTGTTCGAGGAGCACGGCGCTCCCCCTCCGAGGGACCTGCTGCCGGTCATCGCGGGCTTCGCCTCGTACCTCTGGGCCGAACAGAGCAGGCCGGAGATTCCGCAGCTCCCCGGCTTGCGCGCCTTCCAGCGGGCGCAAGCCGGTCCCGCGCTGCGGTGGCTGGCCGCCCTGGTGTGACGACGCCTCCGGCGGTCAGGCGGCGGCGACGGAGTGGCCGCCTTCGACGCGGGCGAGGAAGCGCTCGTGGAAGCGGGTCTCGCCGGAGATCTCCGGGTGGAAGCTCAGGCCCAGCAGCGCTCCCTGCTCCACCGCCACCACGCGGCCGTCCGGTAGCGCCGCGAGCGGGGTCGCACGAGGACCGATCGACTCGACGACCGGTCCGCGGATGAACGCCGCCGACACCGGCGGTGCACCGAAGGCCGCCACGTCGAGCTGCGCCTCGAACGACTCCACCTGACGGCCGAACGCGTTCCGCCTGACCACCGCGTCGAGCCCTCCGAACGACTGCTGGCCCTCGATCGCGTCGACGACCGTGTCGGCCAGCATGATCAGCCCCGCGCACGTGCCGAGCACCGGGAGCCCGGCGGCGATCGCGTCGCGGATCGGCTCCTGCATCCCGAACGTGCGCGACAGCTTGTCGATCACGGTGGACTCGCCACCCGGGATCACCAGGCCGTTCACGGCGGCCAGCTCCTCCGGGCGCCGGACGAGCTCCACCTGGGCGCCGAGACGGGTGAGCAGGGCGGCGTGCTCGCGCACATCGCCCTGCAGCGCGAGCACGCCGACCCGCGGGCTACCAGCCACGCTCGGCGAGCCGGTGCGGCGCCGGCAGGTCGCTGACGTTGATGCCGACCATCGCCTCGCCGAGCCCGCGGGACACCTCGGCGATCACCTTCGGGTCGTCGAAGAACGTCGTGGCCTTCACGATCGCCTTCGCGCGCTCGGCGGGGTTGCCCGACTTGAAGATGCCGGAGCCGACGAACACGCCGTCCGCCCCGAGCTGCATCATCATCGCGGCGTCCGCGGGGGTCGCGACGCCGCCGGCCACGAACAGCACGACGGGGAGCGTGCCCGTCTCGGCGATCTCGGCGACCAGCTCGTACGGCGCCTGCAGCTCCTTCGCGGCGACGAACAGCTCGTCCTTCGGGAGAGCCGTGAGCGCAGCGATCTCCCCGCGGATCTTGCGGATGTGCTTCATCGCCTCGGACACGTCGCCCGTTCCGGCCTCGCCCTTCGAGCGGATCATCGCCGCCCCCTCGTTGATGCGTCGCAGCGCTTCGCCGAGGTTCGTGGCGCCGCACACGAAGGGCACCGTGAAGCCGAACTTGTCGATGTGGTTCACGTAGTCGGCCGGCGAGAGCACCTCGGACTCGTCGATGTAGTCGACACCGAGCTCCTGCAGCACCTGCGCCTCGACGAAGTGACCGATGCGCGCCTTCGCCATCACCGGGATCGACACGGCATCGATGATGCTGTCGATCATGTCCGGGTCGCTCATGCGCGAGACGCCGCCCTGCGCGCGGATGTCGGCCGGCACGCGCTCGAGCGCCATGACGGCGACGGCGCCCGCGTCCTCGGCGATCTTCGCCTGCTCGGCGGTCACGACGTCCATGATGACGCCGCCCTTGAGCATCTCGGCGAGACCGCGCTTGACGCGCGACGATCCGGTGGTGTTCTGCTCGGACATGGGGAGCTCCTGTCGGATGATCCGTAATCGGGTTTGATCTAGATCAAACGTAGCACTGTCCGATCCCACCTAGAATCGCGGAGGAGGATCATGAGCGACCGGATCACAGGCAGCACCGCGGCGGAGATCGCCGACAGCGTGCGCGCCCTGCGCGACCGCGGGATCCTGCTTCCCGGAGCCCTCCTCCCGCCGGTGCGCGAGCTCGCCGCCACCCTGGGCGTCAACCGCAACACCGCCGTCGCCGCGTACCGCCAGCTCGCCCAGGCGGGACTCGTCCTGTCGCGCGGACGCGCCGGCACCACGGTCGCGGGGATCGAGGCCGTGGCACAGGAGGGCTACGCGGCCGACACCGTGCTCCGCGACATCGGCACCGGCAACCCCGACCCCGCACGCATCCCCGACCCGTCGGCCGCGCTGATGACGATCGCGAGCCGTCCCGTGCTCTACGGCGAACCCGTGATCGACCCGGGGCTGGAGGAGTGGGCGCGCCGGTGGATGGCGGCCGACCTCCCGGACGCGGACTTCCGGATCACCGTGACGAGCGGAGCGGTCGATGCGGTGGAGCGCCTGCTCGCCCAAGCGCTCATGCGCGACGACGCCGTGGCGCTCGAGGATCCGTGCTTCCTCGCCAGCATCCACACGGTGCGGCTCGGCGGCTATCGGGCCGTCCCGGTCCCCGTCGACGACCAGGGCATGACGGTCGACGGACTACGGGCGGCTCTCGACGCCGGCGTGCGGGCCGTGATCTGCACACCGCGGGCGCAGAACCCCACCGGCGTGGGTCTCACGGCCCAGCGCGCCGCCGAGCTGCGCGGTGTCCTCGCCGATCACCCGTACGTCCTGATCATCGAGGACGACCACTTCTCGCTGCTGTCGCAGCGCCCGTACGAGTCCTTGATCAGCGAGGACCATCGGCGCTTCGCCCTCGTGCGCTCGGTGTCGAAGTTCCTCGGACCCGACATGTGCCTCGCGATCGCGGCGACCGACCCCGACACCGCGGAACGTCTCGCGATGCGACTCAGCCCGGGCACCACCTGGGTGAGCCACCTGCTGCAGCGCCTCGCCCTGGCACAGCTGACCGACGAGGATGCGATGACCACCGTCGCGACCGCCGGTGCGCACTACGCGGAGCGCAACGCCGCGTTCGCGGCGCGCCTGCGCGCGCACGGCATCGCCGCCGCCGCGCCAGACGGGCTGAGCCTCTGGGTGCGACTCCCCCGGCCCGCGCGCGAGGTCGCCGAGCACCTGATGCGGCGGGGGTGGCTCGCGCGCACGGGTGACGAGTTCTCCCTCGACGACCGCGCCGATCCGTCCCACCACCTCCGTCTCACCGTCCACGACCTCACCGACGCGGAAGCCGACACGCTCGTCGCCGACCTCGTCGCGGCCGCGCGATGACCACCGTCGCGGGCACCTGCCCGCCCTGACCGAAAGCGCTCGCTCATGAAGATTCTCTCCATCCAGTCCGCCGTGGCATACGGGCACGTGGGCAACTCTGCCGCGGTGTTCCCGCTGCAGCGCATCGGCGTCGAGGTGCTGCCCGTCTACACCGTGAACTTCTCCAACCACACCGGCTACGGCGCGTGGCGCGGACCGCTGATCGACCCCGCCGACGTGCGCGAGGTCATCACCGGCATCGAGGACCGCGGAGTGTTCGGGCAGATCGACGCCGTCCTGAGCGGCTACCAGGGAGGCGAGGGCATCGGTGACGTGATCATCGATGCGGTCGCGCGCGTCAGGGCCGCCAACCCCGACGCGGTCTACGCGTGCGACCCGGTCATGGGCAACGCGAAGTCGGGCTGCTTCGTCGCCCCCGCGATCCCGATCCTGCTGCGCGAGCGCGTCGTCCCGGTGGCGGACATCATCACCCCCAACCAGTTCGAGCTCGGGTTCCTCACCGAGACCGAACCCGACACGCTCGAGTCCACGCTCGCCTCGGTCGACCTCGCCCGCGCCATGGGCCCCCGCACGGTGCTCGTGACGAGCGTCGAGCGGCCCGACCGCGAGGAGGGGACCATCGAGATGCTCGCGGTCGACGGCGACGGTGCCTGGCTCGTCCAGACGCCGCACCTCCCCATGAAGGCGAACGGCTCCGGTGACGTGACCGCCGCCCTGTTCACGGCGCACTACGTCGAGACCGGCAGCGCCAAGACCGCGCTCGAGCGCACCGCCTCCAGCGTGTACGACCTGCTGCAGGCGACGCTCGACTCGGGCGAGCGCGAGCTGCAGCTCATCGAGGCGCAGGAGTTCTACGCGCACCCGCGCATGCAGTTCACCGCACGGCAGGTGCGCTGACGGTCACTCCGGCCACGCGTGGGCGACGGCCTCCCGCACTTCGCCGAGGAGCTGCGGGAGCGCCTTCGTCTTCGCGATGATCGGGAAGAAGTTCGCGTCGGAGCGCCACCGCGGCACCACGTGCTGATGCAGATGCGCGTCCACGCCGGCTCCCGCCACCGCCCCCTGGTTCATGCCCAGGTTGAAGCCGTCGCATCCGGAGACCTCGCGCAGCACCCGCATGGCCGTCTGGGTGAGCGCGCCGATCTCGGCCACCTCTTCCGGACTCGCCTGGTCGTACGTCGCGATGTGACGGTACGGGCACACCAGCAGGTGCCCCGAGTTGTACGGGAACAGGTTCAGCAGCACGTACGCGGTCGTGCCCCGTGCCACGATGAGCCGCTCGGCGTCGGGGTACTTCGGCGCCTCGCAGAACGGGCACTCCTCGCGCAGGGGCTCCGGTCCCGCCTGGATGTAGGCCATCCGGTGGGGGGTCCACAGCCGCTGGAACTCGTCGGGCACGCCGGCGAGGCGACCTGCATCCTCCAGCGACTGCTCCCCCTCGGTCATGCCAGGTCCCCGGCCGTCTGCACCAGGGCGTGGCTGTCGATGGCAGCGCGGATGCGGTCGACCGCCTGCGCGATCGGCACGCCGTTCTCCTGCGAGCCGTCGCGGTAGCGGAAGGAGACGGTGCCGGCGGCCCGGTCCTGCTCCCCGGCGATCAGCAGCAGCGGGACCTTGCCGGTCGTGTGCGTGCGGATCTTCTTCTGCATGCGGTCGTCGGAGGTGTCGAGCTCGGCACGCACACCGCGGGAGCGGAGCGTGTCGATCACCTCACCCAGATAGTCGGCGAAGTCGTCCGCGACCGGGATCCCCACGACCTGTACCGGCGAGAGCCACACCGGGAAGTCGCCCGCATAGTGCTCGAGGAGGATCGCGAAGAACCGCTCGATCGAGCCGAACAGCGCCCGGTGGATCATGATCGGACGCTTCTTCTGGCCGTCCTTGTCCATGAACTCGAGGTCGAAGCGCTCGGGCAGGTTGGGGTCGACCTGCACCGTGGACAGCTGCCACGTACGGCCGATCGCATCGCGCGTCTTCAGGTCGATCTTGGGCCCGTAGAACGCCGCCTCGCCCGGCACCTCGGTGAGCTTGAGACCGGAGGCCACGGCCACGCGGCGCAGGGCGTCGGTGGACGACTCCCAGAACTCGTCCGAACCGATCCACTTCGACTTCTCGTCGTCCTTCATCGACAGCTCGAGCTCGAAGTCGGTGAGGCCGAAGTCGCGGAGCATCGAGAGGATGAACTCGAGGACCTTGCCGACCTCCTCCTCCAGCTGCTCGGGTGTGACGAACAGGTGCGAGTCGTCCTGCGTGAAGCCGCGCACCCGCGTGAGGCCGTGCAGGGCCCCGGAGAGTTCGTTGCGGTAGACCGTGCCGTTCTCCGCGAACCGCAGCGGGAGGTCGCGATAGCTGCGCGCGCGCTCCTTGTAGATGAGGATGTGCATCGGGCAGTTCATGGGCTTCAGGTAGTAGTCCTGGCCCTGCTTGGTGATCTCGCCGTTCTCGTCGCGCTCCTCGTCCATGACGATGGGCGGGAACATGCCGTCCTTGTAGGTGACGAGGTGGTTCGAGGTGAGGAAGAGGTCTTCCTTGGAGATGTGCGGCGTGTACACGTAGGTGTAGCCGCCCTCGATGTGCCGCTTGCGCGCGTGCTGCTCCATCTCGCCGCGCACCACGCCGCCGCGCGGATGCCAGACGCTCAGGCCCGACCCGATCTCCTCGGGGAAGGAGAACAGGTCGAGCTCCTTGCCGAGTCGCCGGTGGTCGCGCTTGGCGGCCTCCTCCAGCCGGTGCTGGTACGCGCGCAGCTCGTCCTTCGTGGGCCAGGCGGTGCCGTAGATGCGCTGCAGCTGCGGGTTCTTCTCGCTGCCGCGCCAGTACGCGGCGGCGATGCGCGTGAGGTCCCAGCCGTTGCCGATCATGCGCGTGTTGGGCAGATGCGGCCCGCGGCAGAGGTCCTTCCAGACGACCTCGCCGTCGCGGGTCGTGTTGTCGTAGATCGTGAGCTCGCCCTCGCCCACCTCGACCGACGCGCCCTCGGCCGCCTCCTTGCCGCCCTTGAGCCCGATCAGCTCGAGCTTGAACGGCTCGTCGGCGAGCTCCGCGCGCGCCTCGTCATCGGTCACGACACGACGCACGAAGCGCTGGCCCTCGCGGACGATGCGCTGCATCTCCTTCGTGATGGCCTTGATGTCCTCCGGCGTGAACGGGGTGTCGACGCCGAAGTCGTAGTAGAACCCGTCGGTGATGGGCGGGCCGATGCCGAGGTTCGCCTGCGGGTTGATGCGCTGCACGGCCTGCGCGAGCACGTGCGCGGCCGAGTGGCGCAGGATGTTCAGGCCGTCGGGGCTGTCGATCGTGACCGGCTCGACCTGCTCGGTGCCGGTCAGGGTCGTGGCGAGGTCCTTGAGCTCGCCGTTGACGCGCATCGCGACGACGTTTCGGTCAGAGAACAGGGCGAAGCCGTCGGTCGGCTGGGCGTTTTCAGGCACTGATCACTCCATCTGGGTCTGGATCTAGGCTACTCGTATGGCCGGGGGCCGCCGACCGTCAGGCCACCGGCTCGGCCGAGGAGGGCGCGGCCGCCGGGGCGAGGATGATGATCGCCGCGCCCACGAGCGCGACCGCCGACCCGACCCAGTCCCAGACCGTGGGACGGAAACCGTCGACGATGATGCCCCAGGCGAGGGATCCGGCGATGAAGATCCCGCCGTACGCGGCGAGCACCCTGCCGAAGTTCGCGTCGGGCTGGAGCGCCGCGACGAAGCCGTACGCCCCCAGCGCCATGACCCCCAGGACCGCGAAGAGCCAACCGCGGTCCTCCTTGATGGCCTGCCAGATGAGCCAGGCACCGCCGATCTCGGCGACGGCGGCGAGGACGAACAGCACGACGATGCGGAAGACGGTCACCACCTCAGTGTGTCAGGACACACGAGGACGGCTTCGCGAACGACGGGGCGCCGCAACCGCCGGACCGGACGGTAGCGTGGCCCCATGACCCGGACGATCGCCCGCTGGATCCTCGCTCTCGCCCTCGGCGCCGTCGGCGTGCTGCACTTCACGCAGACGCGCGGCTTCCGGGTGGTGGTGCCCGACTGGGCGACCGAGGCGACGCGGATGGACAAGGATGCCATCGTGATCGCGTCGGGCGCCGTCGAGGTCGCGCTCGCCGCGGGACTCATCGCGCTGCCGCGGGAGCGCCGCCGGATCGGCTGGGCGACGGCGGGGTTCTTCGCCGCGGTCTTCCCCGGCAACTGGCATCAGTGGCGCACCGGACGCTCCACTCCGGGGCTCGACACGGACGCGCGTCGGTTCGGCCGTCTCTTCCTGCAACCGGCCCTGATCGCCTGGGCGCTGTGGGCGACGCGATGACCTCCCCCTCGATCGTCTGGTTCCGCGACGACCTCCGCCTCGCCGACCACCCGGCGCTGCGTGCCGCGATGGATCGGGACGCGCCCGTGATCGCGCTGTTCGTGCTCGACGAGGAGTCGCCGGGGATCCGCCCGCTCGGAGGTGCGGCGAAGTGGTGGCTGCATCACTCGCTGGTCTCCCTCGACGAGCGGCTGCGCGAGAAGGGCGCCCGGCTCGTGCTGCGGCGCGGCCCGGCCGAGCGCGTGGTGCGCGAGGTCGTCGCGGAGAGCGGGGCGGGCGCCGTCTACTGGAACCGTCGATACGGGCGACCGGAGCGGGAGATCGACGCGGCGCTGAAGAGCTCGCTGCGCGATCAGGGCCTGACGGTGGAGTCGTTCGCGGGCTCCCTGCTGCACGAGCCGTGGACCGTCACCACGGGCAGCGGCACGCACTACTCCGTCTTCACCCCGTTCTGGCGCGCCTGCCGCGCACTGCCCGCGCCCCGTGCTCCCCTGCCGGAGCCGCGCGAACTCGACGGGGTGGCGCGACCGCCGCGCTCCGATGCCCCGGGTGACTGGGAGCTGCTGCCCACGACACCGGATTGGGCGGGCGGGCTCCGTGACACCTGGGAGCCGGGCGAGCCGGCAGCACGACGGCGGCTGCGACACTTCCTCGACCACGATCTCCCGGCGTACGACGCGGCCAGGGACGCGCCGGCCGCCGGTGCGACCTCCCTGCTCTCCCCCCGGCTGCGCTGGGGCGAGCTGAGCCCGTTCACCGTGTGGGCCGAGGCGACCCGGGTCGAGGGCTCGGCACGGTTCCTGTCCGAGCTCGGCTGGCGCGAGTTCGCCTGGCACACGCTCTACCACTTCCCCGATCTGGCGACGAAGAACCTCCGGCCCGAGTTCGATGCGTTCCCCTGGCCGGGACTCGACCCGCGGCAGCTGGATGCCTGGCAGCACGGCGAGACCGGGATCCCCCTCGTCGACGCGGGGATGCGCGAGCTGTGGCACACCGGATACATGCACAACCGGGTGCGGATGGTGACCGCGTCCTTCCTCATCAAGAACCTGCTGATCGACTGGCGGCTCGGCGAGGAGTGGTTCTGGGACACGCTGGTCGATGCAGACGGCGCCAACAACGCGTTCAACTGGCAGTGGGTCGCGGGATCGGGTGCGGATGCGGCCCCGTACTTCCGCGTCTTCAACCCGGAGCTGCAGGCGAAGAAGTTCGACGGGGACGGAGAGTACGTCGCTCGGTGGGCCCCCGATGCCCCGACCGCGCCGATCGTCGACCTGGCCGAGACGCGCAAGGCGGCACTCGCGGCGTACGACGAGGTCAAGCGCGCCGCGGGCTCCGCGCGGCGCTGACCACCGACACCGGCGGGTAGACCGCGCGCGAGCCGGTAGCCGCCCACCGCGTTCACCCCCGCACGGCTGCGGGGAGGGCGCCGACCTCCGGCGAGGCTGCGAGGTCGAGGCCGGCGGTCAGTGTGGCCCGCGGCGACGAGCCGCAGCCGCCGCGGATCCGACTCCGTCGAGCACCGGCGCTCCGTGGCCGGTCAGCACCACCCTGGCTCCGGTCGCCGCCAGCGTCTCGAGGGAGTCGATGGCTGCCTCAGGATCGGCGGTGGCCGCGTTCGCGACGATCTGCGGGCCCTCCTCCCCCGTGTAGGGATCGAGGGTCACCAGGGCGTCGCCGGCGATCAGCACGCCCTGCGACTCGAACAGGTAGGCGCAGTGCCCGTCGGTGTGACCCGGCGTCCACAGCGCGACCGGAGCACCGGGCACGTCGATAGGGTGCCCATGCGTCACCCGCGGCTGCGCGTCGACGCCGCGCACGGTCAGCGCGCCGGCGGCCGCCATGCGAGTGATCACGGGGATGCCCCGGGGGTGCCCGAGCACGTAGAGGAGACGTGGTGTCGCGGGCCGATAGCGGTACGGGTGCCGGGCGAGTGCCGCGTCGCCCGGGTGCACCACCACCGTCACGCCGTCGCCCTGCAGGGCCCGAGCAGTGCCGACGTGGTCGAAGTGGCCGTGGGTGAGCACGACCGCGTCGATGTCGCTCCGCCGGGCCCCGAGATGCCCGAGCAGTTCCGACAGCACCTTCCCGGTGCGCGGCAACCCGGCATCGAAGAGCGTGATGCCGTCGGCGGACTGCATCAGATAGCAGTTCACGTCGGCCACGGATAGGCGGAAGAACCCGGGCGCGACCTCTGACCAGCCGCTCCGCTCGCTCATGAATCGCCGCCCGCGTCGTCCGCGGGGCCGCGCCCCGCGTCGAAGTTCCGCTCGTACCGATCCCGCGCCTCGACCAGCACGGACGCGTCAAGGACCGCGATCGGCTCGACGTCGCGCAGCAGCGGTTCGCAATCCGGACCGCGCCCGCAGATCTCCCCGCGCAGGATCCAGGCGATGCGTGTCGGGTCTTTCTCCGCGAGGTGCTGATACTGGCACAGCTGCCGCGCAAGCCAGTCCTCCAGCGGCCTGGTCCACCAGCGCTCCGCGTCGAGGGGGTTCACGGACAGGCCCGGGAGCTCCAGTCCGCTCTCCGAGTCGAGGCTGGAACGGCGCCGGTCGTCCTCCGGCCCGTCGGAGTACCGTACGTGCAGGCCGCGGTAGGCGCGCACCACCGCGGCGAGTTGGGCGAGACGGGTGATGCGGCGAAGGCCGGTGGCGGGGTCACGCTCGGCCTCGATCGCGGGAGTGCACGTCTGCGCCGACGTCGTTTCGGACATGGCTCGACGTTACGGAGCAGGTACCGGCGGAGCACGGGGATTGACAACACTCGGAGAAAGGCTGCCGTGCCCGGACGCGTGAAGCTACTCCGGCTGGCTCTCGCCGTCAACGGGCTCTCGTTGCGCACCCGGCGGTCTTACCTTCGGGCCACCGCACCGCACCTCGGAGGGGAACATGACTGACACGACCCGCACCACCCGCTACGCCGGCACACCTGTTCAGAAGACGGCTCTCATCGTCGGGATCGTATTCCTCCTCGTGGGGATCGCCGGCTTCCTCCCCGGGGTCACCCACTCCGCCGAGCATCTGCATGGCGCCGGAGCAGCATCCGAGGCACTCCTGCTGGGAATCTTCCAGGTCTCCGTGCTGCACAACCTCGTGCATCTGGCCTTCGCCGTCGCCGGCATCGCCTTCGCCGCGTCCGCACGCGGCTCCCGCATGTACCTGATCATCGGCGGCCTCGCCTACCTCGTCGTCTGGCTGTACGGCCTCATCGCGGTCGGCAACGACCAGCTCAACTTCCTGCCCGTCAACAACGCGGACAACTGGCTGCACCTCGGCCTCGCTGTCGGCATGGTTCTGCTCGGGATCTTCGTGAGTCGCGAGCCGCGTGTGCGGCACGACGACCGACCCACCGCCCGCGCCTGACCGAGCACTGCTGAGGAGAGAACAATGCGCGCCATGACGTACCGCGGACCGTACAAGGTCCAGGTCGCTGAGAAACCGGAACCGCGGATCGAGCACCCCAACGACGCGATCGTTCGGGTGACGCACGCCGCGATCTGCGGGTCGGATCTGCACCTGTACCACGGCATGATGCCGGACACCCGGATCGGGCACACGTTCGGCCACGAGATCGTGGGCGTCGTGCACGAGGTCGGATCCTCAGTGCAGAGCCTCTCGGTCGGAGACCGGGTGATGGTGCCGTTCAACATCGCGTGCGGGTCCTGCTACTTCTGCACCCGCGGCCTCTTCTCGAACTGCCACAACGTGAACCCCAATGCCACGGCCGTGGGCGGCATCTACGGCTACTCCCACACGACGGGTGGCTATGACGGCGGGCAGGCGGAGTTCGTGCGCGTGCCCTTCGCCGACGTGGGACCCTCCGTCGTGCCGGACTGGCTCTCGTCGGAGGATGCGCTACTGCTCACCGACGCGTTCTCCACCGGATACTTCGGCGCGCAGCTCGGCGACATCGCGGAGGGCGACACCGTCGCGGTCTTCGGTGCCGGACCCGTGGGTCTGGCCGCCGCCCGCTCGGCCTGGTTCCTCGGCGCAGGCCGGGTGATCGTCCTCGACCACCTGGATTACCGGCTCGACAAGGCCAGGGACTTCGCGTTCGCCGAGACGATGCACATCGGCGAGGTCGGCGACCCCGTGCTCGCCATGAAGAAGGCGACCGGATACCTGGGCGCCGACGTGGCGATCGACGCGGTGGGTGCGGAGGCCGACGGCAACCTCATCCAGCACGTGACGGCGGCCAAGCTCAAGCTCCAGGGCGGCTCCCCCGTCGCCGTGAACTGGGCGATCGACTCCGTGCGCAAGGGCGGAACGGTG
This sequence comes from Microbacterium sp. NPDC055502, assembly GCF_053643635.1. Lineage (NCBI taxonomy): Bacteria > Bacillati > Actinomycetota > Actinomycetes > Micrococcales > Microbacteriaceae > Microbacterium > Microbacterium sp. NPDC055502. The sequence goes on from NZ_JBSHKJ010000002.1 coordinate 662,258, forward strand.
TCGCTGATCGGCGCGTACGGTCCGCTGGTGTCCGCCGTGCGCCTCGGCGACGCGATGAACAAGGGCCTCACGATCCGCGGCAATCAGGCACCGGTCCTGCGGCAGTGGCCGCGACTGCTCGAGCACATCCAGGCTGGTCACGTGCGGCCGAGCGAGCTCCTGACGCACCGCTTCCCGCTCGAGCACATCGCCGAGGCCTACCACGTGTTCTCCAGCAAGCTGGACGACTGCATCAAACCCGTCATCACGATCGGAGAGGACTGAGCCATGCCGTACGAAGCGCACAAGCCGACGCTGGCACCGACAGCGGACGAGCTCCGCGACCGCATCCCGGGCTGGGGCACCGACCTTCCCCCCGAGCACCGCCGCACGTGGCAGCAGCTCGAGGACTACGGCGACACGGGTGCGCACTGGACGCGCCCGGATCCGCAGCCCGGCAGGGAGGGACGGGAACACTCCATCGAGCACGCGATGGTGCCTCCGGTGTTCGGTACGGCGCAACCGCTGCACGGCATCTCCGGAAGTGTGCGTCGCTTCGCCTACGACCACTTCAGCGAGACGAAGAACACGCGCTGGCTGCTGCTCGTGATCGGCGACCGCATCGAGGCCGTCGGGGCGCACGTGCGATCCCTGGCAACGCCGCGGCCCGACAACCCGATCACGCAGACCGGGATCCTCGCGGAGCCGCGGCACCGTCCGCTCACCTCGCGGTTCGGGCGGGGACGGGTCGACGTCCGGCACACCTGGCTCGACCCGATCATCGTGGCAGGGCCCTGGGTCGTCGCCGTCGTGATGACGGTCTCCCTCGTACGCACGGTGTTCCGCCGCGGTTGACCAGACGGTCGAGCGCTTCCCTGAAACGCGAAAAACCCCCGGGATCCCGGGGGTTTTTGGTGGTGCGCGATACTGGGATCGAACCAGTGACCTCTTCCGTGTCAGGGAAGCGCGCTACCGCTGCGCCAATCGCGCCCGTTGGGGCTATTCAGTTTCAGGTGAGGTGGCGACGGGATTCGAACCCGTGTAAACGGCTTTGCAGGCCGGTGCCTAGCCGCTCGGCCACGCCACCGTGTGGATTGACCCCACGTGCTGCCGATCTTCGAAAAGACCTACTGCACTCGAGCGGATGACGAGACTCGAACTCGCGACCCCAACCTTGGCAAGGTTGTGCGCTACCAACTGCGCTACATCCGCATTTCGTTCCCGGTTGTCCCGGGCACTCATGAAACATTAGCCGATGAATCCCCGCCTGCCAAACCCGGACCGAATCTCGCGCGTGTCTCGCGGAGTGGTCATCGGAGGCTCCGAGCGTCCGGTAGTATCGGTTGACGTACCCCGCGGGTATGGGCGATTGGCGCAGTTGGTAGCGCGCTTCCTTCACACGGAAGAGGTCATCGGTTCGAGTCCGGTATCGCCCACCACATTCTCCTTCGCAGGCTCACTGCCCCTCAGAGGATTCGTCCGTCTCCCGGTCGCGATACGCGCAGCCAGCGGTAGCCGTAAGCCGGCACCTCGAGCTCCACGGCTCCATCGTCGTCGAGCGTGATGCGCTGCGCCTCCAACAGGTCGACCAGCGCCGTCCCCGCGGGTTCATCCGCGAGGCGGAACCGCGTCGTGGCTGGACGCTCGGCGAAGTTGTGCACCGCGATCATCCGGCCGAGGGCGGCCCGCAGCGAGTGCACGAGGAGCGCGTCCACCGTCTGCTCGACCACCGCGAACTCGCCCCAGCCCAGCTCCGGTGACACCCGGTACCGCGACGTGAGCTCGCGGAGGAAGTGCAGCAGCGACCCGCGGTCCTCCAGCTGCGCGGCGACGTTCACGTGCTCGGGCGCGTAGCCGTCTGCGGGTGGCTTCGACACCAGTCGGGACGGGGCGGCGTCCGAGAACCCGCCGTTCCGGTCCGCCGACCACTGCATGGGGGTGCGCACGGACTCCCGCCCGGCGATGTCGATGTTCTCCCCCATCCCGATCTCCTCCCCGTAGAACAGCACGGGGGTCCCGGGGAGCGTGAACAGCAGGCTGTACGCCATGCGGATCCGGCGGGGATCGCCCTCGAGCATCGGGGGCAGACGGCGGGTGATGCCACGCCCGAACACCCGCTGCCGCTCGTCCGGGGCGAACGCCTCGAACACCTCCTGGCGCTCGGCGTCGCTCAGCTTGTCGAGCGTGAGCTCGTCGTGGTTGCGCAGGAAGTTCGCCCACTGCACCTCGGGACCCAACGCCGGCCGCGAGGAGAGCGCCTCGATGAGCGGCGCCGGATCGCGCCGCGCCAACGACAGGTACAGCGCCTGCATCGCCACGAAGTCGAACTGCATCGTGAGTTCGTCGCCGTCCGTGCCGCCGAAGTACTCGACCTGCTGGTCATACGGCAGGTTCACCTCGCCGAGCAGGATCGCCTCGCTCGAGCGTCGCTGGAGGAAGCGGCGCATATCGCGCAGGAGTTCGTGCGGGTCGGGGATGTCGGCTCCGGCCGGGATCTCCAGGAAGAAGGGCACCGCGTCGACCCGGAACCCGGAGATGCCGAGCTGCAACCAGAAGCCGATCACCTTCGCGATCTCGTCGCGCACGCGGGGATTGGCCACGTTCAGATCCGGCTGATGCTCGTAGAAGCTGTGCTGGTACCACTGCCCCGACTTCTCGTCCTTCGTCCAGATCCCGTCGGCCTGTCCGGGGAACACCGCGTTCTTCTGGCCCTTCGGCGGTGCGTCGTCTCGCCACACGTAGTAGTCGCGGTACGGCGAGTCCACACTGCGGATCGCGGCGCGAAACCACGGATGCCGATCGGAGGTGTGGTTGATGACCAGGTCGACGATCACGCGCATGCCGCGGTCGCGCGCCGTGCGGATCACCTCCACGAGGTCGCCGTGGGTGCCCAGGCGCGGATCGACGCCGTAGAAGTCGCTCACGTCGTAGCCGTCATCGCGGTCGGGGGTGGGATAGAACGGCATGAGCCACAGGCACGTCACCCCCAACTGCGCGAGGTAGTCGATGCGCTGCGCGAGGCCCCGGAGGTCGCCCACCCCGTCGCCGCTCGTGTCCAGGAACGTCTCCACGTCGAGGCAGTAGACGACGGCGGTCTTCCACCAGAGGTCGCTCGTGTCGGTGATCTTCACAGCAGCTCCTTCATCCGGGGCAGCACCGCATCGGCCGCGACTGCCAGAAAGCCGGACTGCTCCTGTCCGACGTGGTGGAGGTACACGCGGTCGAAGCCGATCCGGGCGAGTGCGGCGACCCGCTCCGCGAGCGCCACGGGATCGTGCTCGACCAGTACCGCCGACCGCAGCGCCTTCTCGTCGACCGCGCCCACCGCGGCGTCGAAGTCCTCCGGCTGCTCGATGTTCCACGCGAGCGGCGGCGTCAGCACGCCCTGTCGCCACTGCGTGCGGGCGAGGTCGAGCGCCTCGGCGTCGGTATCGGCCCAGCTGACGTGCACCTGCAGGACGTACGGCCCCTCTCCGCCCGCCGACCGGTACGCGTCCACCACGCGGGCGAGCGCCGCGGGCTCCTGCGCCACGGTCGCCAGGCCCTGAGCCCACGATGCCGCCCACCGCGCCGTCTCCGCGCTCACCGCGGTTGCGAGCAGGGGCGGCGGCTGCGTGGGACGGCTCCACACCCGCGCCCGATGCACGCGCACGAGCCCGTCGTGCGTGACCTCCTCGCCGTCCAGAAGCCGGCGGATCACGTCGACGCTCTCCCGCAGCCGCCGGTTGCGGACCTCCTTGCTCGGCCACGGGTCGCCCGTGACGTGCTCGTTCATCGCCTCCCCGCTGCCCAGCGCCGCCCAGAACCGCCAGGGGAACATCTCCTCCAGCGTCGCGAACGCCTGCGCCATCACCACCGGGTGATACCGCTGTCCCGGCGCGTTCACCATCCCGATCGAGAAGCTCGTGCGCGCCAGCGCCGCCGCGATCCAGCTCAGCGCGAATCCCGACTCGCCCTGCTCCGGCAGCCACGGCGCGAGATGGTCGGAGCACATCGCGCCGTCGAACCCTGCGGCTTCCGCGGCGACGACGGCGTCGAGAAGCGCGCTCGGGGGGATCTGCTCGTGTGACGCGTGGAATCCGATGAAGGCCATATCGCGAGTGTGGCAACTCCGACCGCGCCGGGCGCCGTGCTTGACATGAACGCTCGGTGATGGCAGGAGAGTCCGTTCTCGGTCGGTGCGCCCGAGGGCGACCGCGGACCGCGTGTCGGCCACCCTCCGTAGGATGCCGCTGTGCCCACCCCCGGTCCCCTCCCCTCCCCGTGCGGCCTCTGCGGTCACCCCACGGGAGTCCGCATCGACGGGGCCCTGCACTGCGCGGCCTGCGGATGGCGCTACGGTGATGCGCCTGACCCCGACCTCCCGTTCCCCCGCATCGACGTCGTCTACTACCTCCGCTTCGACGAGCGGGTCAAGATCGGCACCAGCCGCCGGCCACGGCAGCGCCTGGCGAGCATCCGGCACCACGAGCTGCTGGCCTTCGAGCAGGGCGGGCGTGCCCTCGAGCAGCAGCGCCACCGCGAGTTCGCCGCGGAACGCGAGGGCGGAGAGTGGTTCACGCTCACCCCTCGCGTGCGCGCACACATCGCCGGGCTGCGCGACGCGGGCGAGCCGTGGCTGCTCTACGCACGCTGGCTGAGCACGGCGCTCCGCGCCTGATCCCGTACCACCGCCTCGGCTCCCGCACCAGGGCCTGGTCGCCGGGCGGCGATCGCGAGAGCATGCCAGAACGGGGCGCGACCGGCGACCCGTGCACGAGAGGAGCCGACATGACCGGACGAGAGAACACCCCCGCCGACGACCTGAGCGCTCAGGACCCCCTCGCGGGCGACGGCAGCGGCGACCCGAACACCGACCGGGAGTTCCTGCAGGATCTGCCGCCCGCGCAGGTCGACACCGAGCAGGTCGCCGAGCACGCCGCGGACGACGACGCCTGACCGCGGACGGAGGAGCCATGGGGACGCTGCGCTACTCGATCAACGTGACGCTCGACGGCTCGTGCCACCACGAGGCCGGGCTGCCGCCCGACGAGGAGTCGATGCGCTACTGGACCGCGCAGGTGCGTGAGGCCGACGCCATGCTGTTCGGCCGGGTGACGTACGAGCTCATGGAGTCCGCGTGGCGCCGCCCCGCCTCCGGCACGTGGCCGGAGTGGATGCGGCCGTGGGAGGTGCCGTTCGCCCGGGCCATCGACCGGGCGCGCAAGTACGTGGTGTCGAGCGGCCTCGACGCGGTCGACTGGAACGCCGAACTCCTCCGCGGTGACCTCGCCGAACAGGTCGCACGGCTCAAGACGGAGCACGCCCGACTGTCGGTCGGCGGCGTGACCCTCCCCGTCGCCCTCGCCCAGCACGGCCTCATCGACGAGTACGAGTTCCTGGTGCACCCGGTCGTCGCCGGACACGGGCCCCCGCTGCTCGGCGGGCTCACGGGGCAGCTGCGCCTCGAGCTCGTGGACCGCCGGGAGCTGCGCTCGGGCGCCGTCGTCACCCGGTACCGGCCGGCGAGCTGACCGGCGTCCCGCGCGCACGGAGACGGCGGGCGGCCGCTGTCTGGCTGACCACCCGCCGCCGTTCCGCGGGGATGTCACGCGGTCGCCGCGCGCCCCCGGGTGGTCTGCGGCTGCGGCTGCGAGAACAGCACGACCACGATCACGGCCGCGCCCACGACCACGTGCGGAAGCCAGACGTTCAGGGGCTGGTCGGCGAAACCGAACAGCCACGGCGAGAGCGCCAGGAACAGGCTCGCGACGATGTCGAACACCAGGTGCACGGGCATCGGGATGAGCCCGAACGGACCCCATTCGTACTTCGTGAACAGGCTGTAGACGATGAGCCCGACGCCGAGGACGATCGGGATGACGACGGCGGCACCGCCGACACTCGCGAAGCCGAACAGCCAGGGCGCGGCGATCAGGGCGATCCCGACGACGTAGTCGAGGATTCCGTGGACCTTGGTGGGGATGAAACGCATGATTCCTCCTTGTGTGGCGCCGCTGTGCGCGACTCACCAAGGGTTCGCAGCCATCACCCGATCGGATTGGATGTCGCGGATCGGCGCGCGCGCGTCAGGCCCGCGCCCACCCGTAGCGGGCGGCCAGGGCCGAGGCGACCCTGGCGTAGCGCTGGCGGTCGAGCGCAGCCGCCTCCCTCCGCAACCCGCGCTCGTGCACGCTGTACAACTGCTCGATGTCCACCCACGACTCGCGACCCTGGGCGTCCCAGGCGCCGGAGCCGATCGAGAGGTAGTCGCGGTCGCCGTCATGCGGACGGCTGGTCATCCGCACGGCGTACACACGGTCGTCGGACTGCCGCCCGATCACGAGCACCGGCCGGTCCTTCCCCCGCCCGTCCCCCTCCTCGTACGGCACCCACGTCCACACGACCTCGCCGGCGTCGGGGGCCCCGTCCCGTGCCGGGGCGTAGGCGACGCGGAGCGCGCGGATCCGCGCGGGGTCGATCCTGATCGTCTCGGTCCCGGCGGTCCGCCCGGCATCGAGCGTGTCCGCCTGTCGCGGTGAGCCGTGGCGGGCGGCCTGCTCCTCAGGTGTGCGCAGACGCGCGGTCGGGCGCCTCGGACCGGAGGTGGTCCGAGACGCCCGACCGGAGTTCACCGCCTTGAGCAGGATCTCCGCGAGTGTCGTCAGGATGCCGTTGGTCTTGCCCACACGGTCACCCTAACCGCGATCACGCGTCCGCGAGCGCGTAGCCCTCCTCGCCGTGGACGACCTGGTCGACGCCGGCGATCTCGTCCTCGCTCGTGATACGGAAGCCGATCGTCTTCTGGATCGCGAAGCCGATCACGAAGGCCACCACGAAGGAGTAGATCAGCACGCCGAGCGCGGCGATCACCTGGACCGCGAGCTGACGGGCGTCGCCGCCCACGAACAGGCCGGTGCCGGTGGCGAAGAAGCCGAGGTACACGGTGCCGATGAGGCCGCCGACGAGGTGGATGCCCACGACGTCGAGCGAGTCGTCGAAGCCCAGGCGGAACTTCAGCTCGACGGCCAGCGCGCACACCACACCGGCGACCGCGCCCAGCAGCAGCGACCAGCCGGGCGTGAGGTTGGCGCAGGCCGGGGTGATCGCGACCAGACCGGCCACGGCACCCGAGGCGGCGCCGACCGAGGTCGCCTTGCCGTCCTTGATGCGCTCGATCAGGATCCAGCCGAGGATCGCCGCCGCCGTCGCACCGAGCGTGTTCAGGCCGATGAGCCCGACGCCGCCCATGTCCTCCGCGAGCCACTCAGCGCCGGCGTTGAATCCGAACCAGCCGAACCACAGCAGCGCGGCGCCCAGCAGCGTAAGCGGCACGTTGTGCGGCTTGAGGATGCCCTTCTGGAAGCCGATGCGCTTGCCGAGCACGAGCGCCAGGGCGAGAGCCGCCGCACCCGCGTTGATGTGCACCGCGGTCCCACCGGCGTAGTCGATGACGCCGATGCCGCTGTCCTCCCCGAACAGCGTCGTGCCGAGGTTCATGATCCAACCGCCACCCCAGACCCAGGCCGCCACCGGGAAGTAGCCGACCGTGGCGAACACGCCCGCGAAGATCAGCCAGCTGCCGAACTTGGCGCGGTCGGCGATGGCGCCGGAGATCAGCGCGACCGTGATGATCGCGAACGTGGCACCGTAGGCGACGCCCAGGAGCGCGACGTTCGATCCCTCGCCCGATGCCAGGTTGGACAGGCCGAAGTCGGCGAACGGGTTGCCCGCGAACGCGGTCGGGCTGTCGACGGCGCTCATCGAGAAGCCGAAGAGAATCCACAGCACGGCGACGAGTCCGATGGAGCCGAAGCTCATCATCATCATGCTGACGACGCTCTTCGCCTTGACGAGACCGCCGTAGAAGAAGGCGACGCCGGGCGTCATGAGCAGAACGAGCGCCGTCGCGGTGATCGCCCACGAGATGTTGCCGGGAGCATCCATAAGGAAAACCTCACATCCGAAGTAATTGAGAGCTTCAGTGTGACCACGCACGGTTTCGCCCATGCGTGAGGTTTGTTTCCCCGCTGTTACAGCGTGCGCTCCGGTGTGAACATCGCGTTACGCGGCCCTTCGGGCTTACGCAGAATGCGTGAGGGCGTTGAGGCGGGAGATGGCGCGCAGGTACTTCTTGCGATATCCGCCGGCGAGCATCTCGTCGGAGAACACCGCGTCCAGACCCAGGCCGGTCGCGACGATGGGGAGCTGCGCGTCGTACACCCGGTCGACGAACGCCACGAAGCGCAGCGCCTCGGACTGATCCGTCAGCTGGCGCACGCCGCGGAGGCCCACCAGCGCGAGGCCGTCGATGAGGCGGATGTACCGCGAGGGGTGCACCTGGGCGAGGTGCCGGATCAGGTCGTCGAACGCGTCGTCGGACGCGGGCCCCACGGCCCCGTCGATCGCTGCCGCGTAGGCCGCATCATCCCGGACGACCGCGTGGCCGTCGATCGCCCGCTGACGGAAGTCCACGCCGTCGATGCGCAGCGTCTGGAAGCTGTCGGACATCGCGTGGATCTCGCGCAGGAAGTCCTGCGCGGCGAAGCGCCCCTCCCCCAGCGCGTTCGGCGGCGTGTTCGACGTCGCGGCGAGCTTGGTCCCGGTGGGCACCAGCTCGCCCAGCAGCCGCGTCATGACCATGGTGTCGCCCGGGTCGTCGAGCTCGAACTCGTCGATGCACAGCAGATCGGCGCCCTTGAGCAGGTCGACCGTGTTCTTGTAGCCGAGGGCCCCGACGAGCGCCGTGTACTCGATGAACGACCCGAAGTACTTCCGGCGGGCGGGCATCGCGTGGTAGATCGACGCGAGCAGGTGCGTCTTGCCGACACCGAAGCCACCGTCGAGGTAGACGCCCGGCTTGAGCTCCGGCTCCTTCTTCGCCCTGCTGAACAGTCCCCCGCGCTTGACCGGGGCGCCGCGGCCCGAAAAGCGCAGCAGCGTCTGCTTCGCCTCCTCCTGCGAGGGATACGCGGGGTCGGCGCGGTAGCTGTCGAACGTGGCCTCGTCGAACTGGGGCGGCGGCACCAGGCTCGCGAGCATCTCGGGCCCGGTGACGGTGGGCGTGCGGTCGGTGAGGTGCACGGTGCCGGTGCGGGTGGTCGGGTCGGTCATCACGGTCCTGAATCAGGCGGCGGCCTGTGTCGAAGTCTTACGGATCCGGTGCCGGGGGCACGGGGAGCATCTATCGTCGAAAGAGACGGATCAACACTACGCCGTCTTACCCGACCGCTCGCCCGCTCACCCGCTACGGAGACCCCATGGCCATCGAGTTCGACTCCTCCTCCTCCAAGTTCGCCGAGTATGCCGAGCCCGGACGGCTCGTGACGACGCAGTGGCTGGCGGAGCGGCTCGGCACTCCCGGGCTCGTCGTGGTGGAGTCGGACGAGGATGTGCTGCTCTACGAGACCGGCCACATCCCCGGTGCCGTGAAGGTCGACTGGCACACGGAGCTGAACGACCCCGTGGTCAGGGACTACGTCGACGGCGAGGGCTTCGCGGCGCTGCTGAGCCGCAAGGGCATCGCCCGCGACGACACGGTCGTGATCTACGGCGACAAGAACAACTGGTGGGCGGCGTACGCGCTGTGGGTGTTCTCGCTCTTCGGGCACGAGGACGTGCGACTGCTCGACGGAGGCCGTGACCGCTGGATCGCGGAGGGTCGCGAGCTGACCCGCGAGGTCACCGAGCGCCCGACCACCGAGTACCCGGTGGTGGAGCGCGACGACTCCGTGATCCGCGCCTACAAGGAGGACGTTCTCGCCCACCTCGGCAACCCGCTCATCGACGTCCGCTCCCCCGAGGAGTACAGCGGCGAGCGGACCACCGCCCCGGCCTACCCGGAGGAGGGCACGCTGCGCGCCGGTCACATCCCGACCGCGCAGAGCGTGCCGTGGGCCAAGGCGGTCGCGGAGGACGGCGGCTTCAAGAGCCGCGCCGAGCTCGAGGCGATCTACCGCGACGGCGCCGGGCTGAAGGACGGCGACGACGTGGTGGCCTACTGCCGGATCGGAGAGCGGTCGAGCCACACCTGGTTCGTGCTGAAGCACCTCCTCGGCTTCGAGAACGTGCGCAACTACGACGGTTCCTGGACCGAGTGGGGCAGCGCGGTGCGCGTTCCGATCGTCACCGGAGCCGAGCCCGGCACGGTCTGACCGTGGGACAATGGCGGGGATGAGCGCCACCGACCTGCCCGACACCCTCGCCGAGATCCGCGACGGGTTCCTGGAGACTCCCGAGGCCGACCGCCTCCTGCTCCTCCTCGAGTTCGCCGACGAGCTGCCTCCGGTGTCTGAGGAGGTCGCGAACCACCCCGAGATGTGCGAGCGCGTCGCCGAGTGCCAGTCGCCCGTGTACATCTACGTCGAGGTGAACGACGACATCGTGACGATGCACGCGACCGCACCGGAGGAGGCGCCGACCACGCGCGGCTTCGCGAGCATCCTCGTGCAGGGCATCACGGGCCTCACGTCCGACCAGGTGCTGGCGATCCCCGAGGACTACCCGCAGTCGATCGGGCTCACGAGAGCGGTGTCGCCGCTGCGCATCGGCGGGATGACGGGAATGCTCATGCGCGCCAAGAACCAGGTCAGGCAGAAGCGCTGAGACCCTGGTCCGCCAGCCACGACGTGATCGCGGTGGCCCAGCCCCGCTCGTCGTAGTTCCACAGCTTCGTGTGGCGGGCGACGGTGAACCGCGGCATGGTGACCAGATCGGGTCGCGCCTCCTGCAACGCCCGTGACGCGTCGACGGGCACGAAGCCGTCGTCGTCGCTGTGCAGGATCAGGATCGGTGCGGCGAGCTCGTCGGCGCGCGCGACCATGTCGAGCCGGTCGAACAGGATCGGCTCGTCGGCGCCGCTCAACCGCGCCGTGAGCGGCAGTTGCAGGGCGCTCATCGCCAGGTCGGGCAGCGGGGGCCGGACGCGGAGGAGCTTCGCCTGGAAGCGCAGCACCGTGCGCCAGTCGACCACCGGGGACTCGAGGATGACGCCGGCGATCCGGTGCCGGTTGCCCGAGCTCACGGAGGCCTGCAGCGACACCGCGCCGCCCATGGACCAGCCCATCAGCACGACACGCTCGGCGCCGTGGCGCAGCGCGTAGGCGATGGCGGCGTCGACGTCGCGCCACTCGGACGCCCCGAGGGCGTAGGCGCCGGCCCGCGTGCGCGGTGCCTCGCCGTCGTTGCGGTACGACACCACGAGGTTCGGCAGCCCGGCGGCGTGCAGCACGGGCACCGCGCGGAGGCACTCCGACCTGGTCGTGCCGCGGCCGTGCACCTGGATCACCCAGGTGGAGGACGACGCCGGGAAGAACCAGGCGGGGCACGGCCCGGCGGGCGAGCCGATCAGCACGTTCTCCCACCGCAGGTGCAGCTCGCTGGGAGAGGTGTAGTAGGAACCGCTGAAGGAGGCGCCGCGGTCGACGCTGGCGCCCGGCTCGATCTTGGTGAGCAGCTTGCGACGCACCGTCGTGCTGTCCGCGCTCAGCACGGCCCCCAGCTTCACGTAGCCGTAGGTCCCCGTGGTGAAGAGCCCGTAGCGCCCCGGCAGCTCGGTGTCGAGAGTGCGACCGAGCTCGATGGTCTGCGCACCGGTGTCGATCGCGAGGATCTCCGTGTCTGGCACCTTGCGCATCGGGGTGACCACGCGTCGCGCGACGGCGAGCACCAGGAATCCGGCGGCGGCTCCCAGCGCGAGGAGTGCGGGGACAATGAACTGGGCGGCGTGCCTGAGACTCTTCATCGCCTTCCGACTCTAGCCTGTTGCCGTGACCGCACATCCCGAGGCCGGGACGCCCTTCGACAGCGCCGTCGCCGAACTGCGTGAGACCGCGTTCCGCGATGACATCACGGTGCGCGAGATCCCGACGCCGCAGGGCCTCGCCCCGTTCGCGATCGCGCTCTCCGCCGATGTGCGGCCCGGCGAGGACGGCGACTCCGTGTACGGCACCGGCCGGTTCATCCTGCTCCACGATCCCGACGAGCCGGATGCCTGGGGCGGCGCCTGGCGCATCGTGATCTTCGCGCAGGCGCCGCTGGAGACGGAGATCGGCACCGACCCGCTGCTGGCCGACGTGACGTGGTCGTGGCTGGTGGACGCGCTCGACTCGCGCGGCGCGGTCTATCGCGCGCCGTCGGGCACCTCGACCAAGACGCTGTCCAAGGGTTTCGGCGGCCTGGCCGACGAGGGCGACGGGGCACAGATAGAATTGCGGGCGTCCTGGACACCGGATGGCCCCTTCCGACCGCACGTCGAAGCGTGGGCCGAGCTGGTCGGCATGCTGGCGGGACTTCCGCCGGGCTCCGAGGGCATCGCCGTGATCGGCGCGCGAAAGGCTGTACGTGACTGAATACTCCGTGATCTCCGACACCGAGGAGTTCCTGGCGGCGTGCGCGGCGCTCGTGGCGGGCTCAGGCCCCGTGGCGGTCGACGTCGAGCGGGCGTCCGGTTTCCGCTACTCGCAGCGGGCCTACCTGGTGCAGGTGTTCCGTCGCGACAGCGGCGTCTTCCTGTTCGATCCTCCGGCGATCGGTGACATGGGCGCACTGCAGACCGCGATCGGCGATGTGGAGTGGGTGCTGCACGCCGCGAGTCAGGACCTGCCGTCGCTGCGGGAGCTGCACCTCGAGCCGCGCACGATCTTCGACACGGAGCTGGCGGCGCGGCTGCTCGGTCACGACCGCGTCGGGCTCGCGGCGGTGGTGGAGGACACACTGGGCATCACGCTGAAGAAGGAGCACTCGGCGGCTGACTGGTCGACCCGTCCGCTCCCCGCCGCCTGGCTCGAGTACGCCGCGCTCGACGTGCTGCACCTGGTGGACGTGCGCGACGCCCTGGTCGCCGAGCTCGAGGAGCAGGGCAAGACCGACTTCGCCGCCCAGGAGTTCGCGGCCACGCTGGCGCGCACGCCCAAGGCCCCGCGCGAAGATCCGTGGCGGCGCCTCAGCGGGTTGCACCAGGTGCGCGGCGCCCGTAACCTCGCCGTCGCCCGCGCCCTGTGGGAGGCGCGGGAGATGTACGCGCAGCAGCAGGACATCTCCCCCGGCCGGCTCGTCCCCGACCGCTCGCTCGTGGCGGCCGTGCTCGCCAACCCCGCGTCGAAGCAGGCGCTGGCCGGCATCAAGGAGTTCCAGGGTCGCGCGAGCCGCACCCAGCTCGACCGCTGGTGGCAGGCCATCGTCGACGGTCGCGCGGCCGAGCAGCTGCCGCGCGAGCGCGTCCCCAGCGACACCCTTCCCCCGCCGCGCGCCTGGTCCGATCGGAACCCCGAGGCGGACGCACGGTTGAAGGCCGCACGCCCCGCGGTCGAGGCGGTGGCGGAGGAGCTGGGCATGCCCACCGAGAATCTCCTCACGCCCGACTACCTGCGCCGCGTGTGCTGGGACTCCCCCGGCACCACTGCGGCGGAGATCGGCGACGCCCTCGCCGCGCTCGGTGCGCGTCCCTGGCAGATTGAACAGACCGCACAGAAGATCGCGGACGCCTTTGTAGAGGCGGCGCAAGCGCCCGACACCACCTCCCCGACCGCTTCGTAGGTTCGATCCAACCGATTCCTCCCGGTTTTCACGGCTTCCTAGACTGAGGTCAACCCCAAGAAACCTGGAGGCAGAGTGGCCGAGATCTCGGACGTCTTCTTCGTCGATGGCGTGCGCACCCCGTTCGGGCGCGCCGGCGAAAAAGGCATGTACTGGAACACCCGCGCGGATGACCTCGCCGTCAAGGCGACCATCGGGCTGATGGAGCGCAACGCCGCCGTGCCGGCCGACCGCATCGACGATGTCGCCATCGCGGCGACCAGCCAGACCGGTGACCAGGGGCTCACGCTCGGCCGGTCCGTCGCGATCCTGGCCGGTCTCCCCCAGACGGTGCCCGGACTCGCGGTGGAGCGCATGTGCGCGGGCGCGATGACCAGCGTCACCACGATGGGCGCGTCGATCGGCGTCGGCATGTACGACCTCGCCCTCGCGGGTGGCGTCGAGCACATGGGCCACCACCCGATCGGCTCCAACGCCGACCCCAACCCGCGCTTCGTCGCCGAGAAGATGGTCGACCCTGGCGCGCTCAACATGGGTGTCACGGCGGAGCGCATCTTCGACCGGTTCCCGCACCTCACCAAGGAGCGCTCCGACCGCTTCGGCATGCTGAGCCAGCACAAGGTGCAGGCGGCGTACGACGCCGGCAAGATCCAGCCCGACCTGGTTCCCGTCGCGATCAAGGGCGCCGACGGCGCGTGGGGTCTGGCCACCGAGGACGAGGGCCGTCGCCCGCAGACCACGATGGAGGACCTCGCCGGACTCAAGACGCCGTTCCGTCCGCACGGACGCGTCACGGCGGGCACGTCCTCGCCGCTGACCGACGGCGCGACCATGTCGCTGCTCGCCGGTGGGCGTGCGGTGAAGGAGCTCGGTCTCGCGCCGAAGATGCGCATGGTGTCGTTCGCCTTCGCGGGCGTGCAGCCGGAGATCATGGGCATCGGACCGATCCCGTCCACGGAGAAGGCGCTCAAGAAGGCCGGACTCGACATCTCCGACATCGGGCTGTTCGAGCTGAATGAGGCGTTCGCGATCCAGGTGATCTCGCTCCTCGACCACTTCGGCATCGCCGACGACGACCCCCGCGTCAACCAGTGGGGCGGGGCGATCGCGCTCGGACACCCCCTCGCGGCCTCCGGCGTCCGACTGATGATCCAGCTCGCCGCACAGTTCGCCGAGCGTCCCGACGTCCGCTACGGCCTGACCGCGATGTGCGTCGGCCTCGGTCAGGGCGGCTCGGTCATCTGGGAGAACCCGCACTACGACGGAAAGAAGAAGAAGTGAGCTACGACGACGTCGACTTCTCGCCCATCCAGGCGCTGACGGAGGGCGAGGTGATCACGCACTCCCCCGTGCGCGACATCCGCCTCCCCTCCGGCAAGGTCCTCGCCCTCATCACCCTCGACAACGGCCGCGACCACACGCGCCCGAACACGCTCGGGCCGGCCACGCTCACCGAACTCGGCGAGACGCTGGACGCGCTGAAGGCACGGGCGGCGTCCGGGGAGATCCAGGCCGTCGGCATCACGGGCAAGCAGTACATCCTGGCCGCCGGCGCCGACCTGTCCGACATCAGCAAGGTCGGCTCGCGCGACAACGCCCGCCTCATCGCGCAGCTCGGGCACCGGGTGCTCGGCAAGCTCGGTGAGCTCGGCGTGCCGTCGTTCGCGTTCGTGAACGGTCTGGCGCTCGGTGGAGGGCTGGAGATCGCGCTGAACTCCAGCTACCGCACCGTCGACGCCTCGGCCGCTGCCGTGGCGCTCCCCGAGGTGTTCCTCGGCATCATCCCCGGCTGGGGCGGCGCCTACCTGCTGCCGAACCTCATCGGCATCGAGAACGCGCTCGAGGTCGTCATCTCGAACCCGCTCAAGCAGAACCGCATGCTGAAGCCGCAGCAGGCGTTCGACCTGGGCATCTTCGACGCGATCTTCCCCGCCGCGAACTACCTCGAGAACTCGCTGACCTGGGCCGACGCGGTCCTCGGCGGCAAGAAGGTGGAGCGCAAGAACGAGCCGGGCAAGATCGAGCGGCTCACCAAGTGGCCGATCGCGATCAAGATGGCGCGCGGCATGCTCGAGTCGAAGATCGGCACCGTGCCGAAGTCGCCGTACGCGGCGCTCGACCTGCTCGACAAGGCCAAGAGCGGCACCAAGGCCGAGGGCTTCGCCCGCGAGGACGAGGCACTGGCCGAGCTCGTGACCGGCGATCAGTTCGCCGCCTCGATGTACGCCTTCGATCTCGTGCAGAAGCGGGCCAAGCGCCCGGTCGGCGCGCCCGACAAGGCGCTCGCGAAGAAGGTCACCAAGGTCGGCATCATCGGCGCCGGACTCATGGCGAGCCAGTTCGCGCTGCTCTTCGTGCGCAAGCTCCAGGTCCCCGTCCTCATCACCGACCTCGATCAGGCGCGGGTCGACAAGGGCGTGGCGTACATCCACGACGAGATCGGGAAGCTGGAGGGCAAGGGGCGCCTCGACGCCGACACCGCCAACAAGCTGCGCGCGCTGGTCACGGGCACGACCGACAAGAGCCTGTACGCCGACTGCGACTTCGTGATCGAGGCGGTCTTCGAAGAGGTCGGCGTCAAGCAGCAGGTCTTCGGCGAGATCGAGAAGATCGTGGCGGAGGACACCATCCTCGCCACGAACACCTCCTCGCTCTCGGTCGAGGAGATCGGCGCGACGCTCGCTCACCCGGAGCGCCTGGTCGGGTTCCACTTCTTCAACCCGGTCGCCGTCATGCCGCTGATCGAGATCGTCAAGACGCCGAGCACCTCCGAGGCCGCGCTGTCCACGGCTTTCGTGGTCGCGAAGAACCTGGGCAAGAACGCGGTCCTGACCGCCGACGCGCCCGGCTTCGTGGTGAACCGTCTGCTGGCCAAGGTCATGGGCGAGGCTGCGCGCGCGGTCTACGAGGGCACCCCGATCGCCGAGGTGGAGAAGGCGTTCGCGCCGCTCGGCCTGCCGATGGGGCCGTTCCAGCTGATCGACCTGGTCGGATGGAAGGTCGCCGCCCACGTGCAGGACACGATGGTGCACGCCTTCCCCGACCGGTTCTACGCGAACGAGAACTTCCACGCCCTCGCCGCGCTCGACCAGGTCGTGGAGAAGGACAAGGGCGGCCGGGTGGTCGGCTGGAGCAAGCAGGCCGAGAAGGTCATCAAGCCCGCACTCGGCAAGAGTCCGGCCTCTGCGGCGACCATCCTGCAGCGCGTGCAGGACGGCCTGGCGACGGAGATCAAGCTGATGCTGGACGAGGGCGTCGTGCCCGAGGTGGAGGACATCGACCTGTGCCTCATCCTCGGCGCAGGCTGGCCGTTCATCGACGGCGGCGCCTCGCCCTACCTCGACCGCGAGGGCGCTTCGGAACGCGCCTTCGGCGGCTCGTTCCACACGCCGCAGATCCGCGGCATCGAGAACCGCTGATCAGTCCGACGACGGGGGCCGTGCCGAGCGCGCGGCCCCCGTCGTCGCGTCCTGGGCAGGGCGCTCGTCGGGCTCCCCGCGGCGCGGCCAGTGCGACATCGCCCGTTCCGCCAGGGCGGTGATGGTGAGCGACGGGTTGACACCGGGGTTCGCGGGGACCGCAGCACCGTCCACGACGTGCAGCCCGGGATGACCCCAGACGCGGTGGTACTCGTCCACGACGCCGGTCTCGGGGGCCGAGGAGATGACCGCCCCGCCGAGGAAGTGCGCCGTCAGCGGGATCCCGAACACCTCCGGCCACGACCCGCGCGCCTCGGCACGGATCCCGCTCTCCTGCTCGAGCCGCGCCGCGATCGCCTGCGCCGCGCGGTGTGCCTCCGGCAGGTGACTCGGGTTCGGCGCACCGTGCCCCTGCGCGCTGGTCAGACGCCACCGCCCGAACCGCCGCCGCAGCGACAGCGTGAGGGAGTTGTCGGCGGTCTGCATGACGAGGGCGATGATCCCGCGCTCGCTCCACCGCCGGAGCGACCCGAGCCGGACCGCGGTGACCGGTGCGCGGAGGATTCCCCGCACGAGCGCTGCCAGGCGTCCGGGCAGCGACCTCTCCCCCGGCACGAGCACGGTGGCCAGAGCTCCCATCAGGTTCGACCCCGGACCGTAGCGGACGTTCTCGACGTGGGTGCGCTCGTCCACGTGGAAGGACGTCGTGATCGCCACACCCCGCGCGAGCTGAAGCTGCTCCGGAACGCGCACGGCCACGGCGCCGTCGAGCGCCTCGGAGTTCGTGCGGGTCAGGCGCCCCACGGCGTCGGGTATCCGAGGGAGCGCGCCGGTGTGCTTCATCCGGTGCAGCAGCTGCTGCGTGCCCCAGGTGCCGGCGGCGAGCACGACCTCCCGCGCCGTCACGGTGCGGGCCCGGCGCCGCAGCCAGGCCCCGCTGCGCACGGTCGTGATCGCGAAGCCGCCCGTCGCCAGCTCCCGCACCTCGGTGACCGTGCGGAGGGGCTCGATCGCGACCCCGCGTCGCTCCGCCAGCGCGAGGTAGTTCTTCACCAGGGTGTTCTTCGCGCCGACGCGGCACCCCACCATGCAGTTGCCGCACAGCGTGCACCCCGTGCGGTCGGGACCCTCCCCGCCGAAGTACGGATCGGGCACGCGGCGCCCCGGCTCGCCGAACCACACCCCGACGGGTGCCCGGCGGAAGCTCTCCCCTACGCCGAGGTCGTCCGCGGCGCCCGCCATTATCCGTTCGACCGGCCCGCTGTGCGGATACGCATCGACCACGCCGAGCATGCGCTTCGCGGTGGCGTAGTGCGGAGCGAGCGCCGCCCGCCAGTCACGGATCGAGCCCCACTGCGGGTCGGCGAAGAACGCGGGGCCCGGCTCGTAGAGCGTGTTGGCGTAGTTGAGCGAGCCTCCGCCCACACCGGCTCCCGCGAGGATCATGACGTGCGGGAGGCGGTGGATGCGCTGCACGCCGAAGCACCCGAGCGCGGGCGCCCACAGGTACCGGCGCACGTTCCAGCTCGTCTTCGCGAAGTCGTCGTCGGCGAAGCGCCGCCCGGCCTCGAGCACGCGGACACGGTAGCCCTTCTCGCTCAGCCGCAGCGCCGCGACCGAGCCGCCGAAACCCGACCCCACGACCACGACGTCCTCATCGAACACGGGCGTCTCCCTCGCTCGGTGGGGTCATCATCGTCAGCGCACCCGTCCGCACGGAGATGGTGCAGACGTCCTCGCCCCGGCGCTCGCCGTCGGCGTACACCACGAGTCCGGGCGCGGCGACCGTGACGCGGCGCGCTGCCGTGTGCTGCACCTCGGGACGGGCCAGGTGGGCGCCGCGCAGCAGGAGGGGGAACAGCCGCACGAGTCGGGTGCGGCCGAGCGGTGCGACGCGGACGACGTCGAGCCGCCCGTCGTCGGGCAGGGCGCCGACGCACACCGGCATACCTCCGCCGTAGCTGGCCGTGTTCCCGATGGCCACCAGAGTGCCCCGGGCGGTGATCGGCCGTTCGTCGTCGACCGTGACGGTGAAGTCGAGCGGCCGCAGCCGGACGAGCTCGATGAGCAGGGCCAGGTAGTACCGGAGGGCGCCGGAGGGCCAGCGCAGACGGTTGGTGCGGTCGCTCACCCTCGCGTCGAAGCCCAACGCCACGACCGTGAGGAAGGCGGCACGACCCGCGCGCGTCTCGACCTCACCCACGTCGATCGCCCGGGGCGTGCCGGTGAGGGCGAGTTCGACGGCTGCGGCGGCGTCGTGTCGCGGCAGGCCGAGCGCGCGGGCGAGGTCGTTGCCCGTCCCGGCGGGCACCAGGGTGATCGGGACGGCGGCGGCGCACACGACATCGAGGATGCCCGACAGCGTGCCGTCCCCGCCGACCACCACGAGCCCGTCCGGCCCGCCCACGAGGGCTTCAGACGCCAGCGCCGTCGTGTCCGCCGCCGAGTCCCCGGCGTAGAGTCTGACGCTCGCGCCGCGCTGTCGAAGGTGTGCCACTGTGAGCTCGGTCAGACGGCGGCCGCGCCCCTTGCCCGCGCGGGGGTTCGACAGCACCGCGATGTGGCCCACGTCAGTCCCCCGCCGGGAGGGCAGCGGGGATCACGGCGCCCGGGTTCAGGAGCGCCTGCGGGTCGAGCTCGCGCTTGATCGCTGCGAGGATCCGCATCCCGGCCGGCCCGAGCTCCTGCGCCAGCCAGGGCGCGTGATCCCGTCCGACCGCGTGATGGTGGCTGATGGTGCCCCCGTGCGCGAGGATCGCGTCGTTCACGCGTGCCTTGACGGTCGTCCACACCGGGAGCGGATCGCTGCGGATCCCGGCCAGGACGGTGAAGTACAGCGACGCCCCCGTGGGGTACACGTGCGAGACGTGGCACATCACGGTCGACCGGGCCCCCGCGTCGCGGAAGCCCTCGCGCAGGGCGGTCTCGACCGCGGCCTTCAGCGTCGCGAGCCCCGTCCAGGTGGTGGCGGTCTCGAGGGTCTCGCAGAACACACCGGCGTCGAGCAGGGAGTCGCGCAGGTAGGGCCCGTCGAATCGGCCGGCCGCCCACTCCTCCGCATCCCCTGCGCCCGACGACGTCCCGCCCGCCGCGCGCAGCAGCGCGGTCGTCCGGGCGCGCCGCGCGTCGATGTCATCGCCCTCGTACACCGTCACGACGCTGGCGCCGCGCGCGATCGCCTTCCCGATCCGGCCGACCTGCGCGAGACCGACGGCGGTCTCGGCCTCGTCGGACAGACGGATCACGGTGGGACCCGCGCCGTGCTGCGCGACGCGGCGGAGTCCGTCGACCCCGTGCGCGAAGTCGGGAAACGACCATGACTCGAACACCCGCTCGGCCGGCACGGGGTGCACGCGCACGCGGACCTCGGTGATGACGCCGAAGATGCCCTCCGACCCCAGGAACAGCCGGATCAGGTCGGGTCCCGCGGCGGATCCGGGAGCCCGGCCGAGCTCGAGGTCGCCCGTCGGTGTCGCGACCCGGAGCCCGGTGACCATGGTGTCGAAGCGTCCGTACCCTGCGGAGTTCTGGCCCGACGAACGCGCGGCCGCGAAGCCGCCGATGGTCGCATAGCGGAAGCTCTGCGGGTAGTGTCCCAGCTCGAGCCCGTGCGCTGCCAGCTGCGCCTCGGCGTCCGGGCCGTTCGTCCCGGCCGCGAACACCGCCTCGCCGCTGAGCGCATCGACGCGCAGCAGGCCGCGCAGGCGGCGCAGATCCAGGCTGATCACGGCGCGGTGGGGTCCGCGCTCCGGATCGAGCGCGCCGACCACGCTCGTGCCCCCGCCGTAGGGGATCACCGCGATGTCGCGCTCCCCGGCCACGACGAGGCATGCCATGACCTGAGCGTGGTCGGCGGGCAGCACGACCCCGTCCGGCACGCGTTGATCGCGCTCGCGGCGCCGCAGCAGGTCCGGGGTGGAGCGCCCGCCGGCGTGACGGATCCTCGCCTCGTCCGCGTGGTCCACCCCGTCGACGCCGACGACGGCCGCGAACGCCGCCCGGTCGTCGTCGGTGAGCGCGCTCGGTCGGACGCGCACCTCCGCGAGCGACGGCGGCGGCGCAGGGCGGCGCACTCGCCCCAGCAGCAGCGGGATCAGGGCTCGCACGGCGCGCGGAAGCTCCTTCGCCTTCGCCGGATCGCCCCAGCCGTTCCACCGCATGGGCTCCTGTTCGGCGGCCCTGCCAATCTCGTCCTGCATGCGTTACAGTGTGACACATCATGGAAGAACGTCAACCTGTCGGAGTCCCACCCGTGTGGGAACCGACGCAGACGCGGGTCCTCGACGCGGCCGACGAGCTCATCGTGCGCACCGGCATCCACGGGGTCACGATCGCAGCGCTCGCGCGCCGCTCCGGACTCAGCCGTCCGACGATCTACCGCACCTGGAGCGATGCCGACGACGTGGTGCGCGCCGCTCTGCTGCGGCGCGTCGGAACCCTCATCGGACGCTTCTCCGCGGTCGCGGACACCCGAGCCGCCCTGGTCGACGACATCCTGACGTTCACGGCCCTGTTCCGCGCCGACGACGTCTACGCCCGGCTGCTCGACGAGGAGCCGGAGGCCTTCACGCGCTACACGCTGCAGCGCGTCGGGTCGAGCCAACGGCTCATCCTCGGCTGGCTCGCCGCAGCCATCGGACGGGGCCAGAGGCACGGGTCCGTGCGGGCCGGAGCGCCCGAGGAGATCGCCGTGATGCTGCTCCTGATCGCCCAGTCGGCCGTGCTGTCGCACGCGACCGTGGCCGACCTGATCGACGAGGACGCGTGGGAGCGCGAGCTCCGCGCCGCCGTGGACG
The DNA here is from genome assembly GCF_053643635.1 of Microbacterium sp. NPDC055502. Taxonomy (NCBI): domain Bacteria; kingdom Bacillati; phylum Actinomycetota; class Actinomycetes; order Micrococcales; family Microbacteriaceae; genus Microbacterium; species Microbacterium sp. NPDC055502. The sequence continues at coordinate 683,967 of NZ_JBSHKJ010000002.1, forward strand.
GGCACCTGCGACCGTGACCGACCCCGCCACCGCCCTCCACGCCGCCCGCCGCCGACGCGATCTCGCCGCGGGAGCGGAGGAGACCTGCGACGTGCTGGTGGTCGGCGGAGGCATCACCGGTGTCGGTGCGGCCCTCGACGCCGCCTCACGCGGACTCCGCGTCACACTGATCGAGGCCGAAGACCTCGCGTTCGGCACGAGCCGCTTCAGCTCGAAGCTCGTACACGGCGGACTGCGCTATCTCGCCACCGGGGATGTCGCCACCGCGAACGAGAGTGCGCTCGAACGACACCTGCTGATGACGGTGATCGCGCCGCACCTCATCCGTCCGCTGCCGCAGCTGCTGCCGTTCGCCCCCGGAGTGACGCTCCGCCAGCGCTCCGCCGGTTCGATGGGCATGGCCATGGGCGACGCGCTGCGACTGCGCGCCAGGACGCCGCGTCGGGTGCTGCCACCGCCGCGACTGGTGGGGCCGCGCGAGGCCCAGCGGCTGTTCCCCGCTCTGCGTCGCCGTGACCTGCGCGGCGGCGTGCTCGGCTTCGACGGGCAGCTGGTCGATGACGCCGCGCTCGTGGTCGCTGTCGCACGGACGGCGGCGGGGCGGGGCGCCCGCATCCTCACACGGGTGCGGGCCGAGGAGCTGCACGACGGTGGAGCGACCGTCGTCGACACGCTCACGGGCGAGCGGCTCGAGCTGCGCGCCCGGGCCGTCGTGAACGCCACCGGCGTCTGGGCGGGAACGCTCGACGACAGCATCCGCGTGCGCCCGAGCCGCGGCACGCACCTCGTGCTCGACGCGGACGACCTGGGCCGCCCGACCGCGGCGTTGACCGTTCCCCGGGAGGGCTCGATCAGCCGCTACGTGTTCGCGCTGCCGCAGCGCCACGGGCGGGTGATCGTGGGACTGACCGATGAGGACGCCCCCGGGCCGGTCCCGCGCGTCGCCGCGCCCACCGAGCCCGAGATCGCGTCGCTGCTCGCCACGCTGAACCGACTGCTGGCGACCCCCCTCACGCGAGACCACGTCCGCGGGGCGTTCGCCGGGCTGCGGCCCCTGGTGGACAACGGCGCCGCGTCGTCCGCGGACGTGTCCCGGCGGCACCTGGTGCACATCTCCCCCGGCGGGTTCGTGTCGGTGCTCGGCGGGAAGCTCACGACCTACCGTCGGATGGCCGAGGACGCGGTCGACCTCGCCCTGCGTCACCGCGGGATCGACGCACCGCCCAGCAGCACCGCGGCTCTGCGGCTCGTGGAGGACACGGGCGCGCGGTGGGGTGCACCGGACGACACGTCGGATCCGCCCGCACTCTCACGCGCCGCGGTCGAGTTCGCCGTGCGGTGCGAAGGCGCGCTGACCGCGGACGACGTCCTGGAACGACGCAGCCGCCTCGCGCTGGTCGCCGCGGACGCGGAGCGCGCACGACCGACCGTCGAGCGCATCGTCGCGGAGACCCTCGCCGATCTGGACTGATCCCGCCGCGGGCCCCGGATCAGTGGCGCTCGTGCAGCGGGAGGTCGATCGTACCGGTCTCTCCCGCGTGGCGCGCCTTGGGGATGCGCGTCCCGAGCACCTGCGCCACCACGTCCTGGGCGATCTTCGACGCCGTGAGCCCCGCATCCGCGAGGATCTGGTCGCGCGACGCGTGGTCGAGGAACTCGTCGGGCAGCCCCAGCTCGTCCACGGCCGTGTCGATCCCGGCCTCGCGCAGCACCTGGCGCACGCGCGTGCCGATGCCGCCGACGCGGATGCCGTCCTCCAGGGTGATGACCAGGCGATGACGAGCGGCGTGCTCGACGACCGACGGCTGCACCGGGATCGCCCAGCGCGGGTCGAGCACCGTCGCACCGATGCCCTGCGCGCGGAGGCGGTCCGCCACATCGAGGGCGAGCTCGGCGAACGGGCCGATCGCGACGATGAGCACGTCTTCGCTCTCCCCCCTGGCCAGCACGTCGACGCCGTCAGCGAGGCGCTCGATCGCCGGGAGGTCGGGCGCGACCTCCCCCTTCGGGAACCGGATCACGGTGGGCGCGTCCTCGACGGCGACCGCCTCGTCCAGCGCCTCGGTGAGTCGCACGCCGTCGCGCGGCGCGGCGATGCGGATGTGCGGCACGATCTGCAGCATCGCGAGGTCCCACATGCCGTGATGGCTCGGACCGTCGGGACCGGTGACCCCGGCACGGTCGAGCACGAAGGTGACGCCGGCACGGTGCAGCGCGACGTCCATGAGCACCTGATCGAAGGCGCGGCCCATGAAGGTCGCGTACACCGCGACCACCGGGTGCAGCCCGCCATAGGCGAGTCCGGCCGCCGAGGCCACGGCGTGCTGCTCGGCGATGCCCACGTCGTACACCCGATCCGGGAAGCGCTCGGCGAAGGGGGCCAGTCCGGTCGGCCGCAGCATCGCCGCGGTGATCGCGATCACGTCGGAGCGCCGTTCGCCCACGTCGACCAGCGCGTCGGAGAACACGTCGGTCCATCCGCGCCCGCCGGAAGACAGCGTCTCCCCGGTCGTGGGGTCGATGCGCCCGACCGCGTGGAACTGATCGGCGTCGTCGTCGCGCGCGGGCTGGTACCCGCGCCCCTTCTCGGTGATGGCGTGCACGATGACGGGCGCGCCGTACGACTTCGCGAGCTCCAGGGTCTCCAGCAGGGCCGGGAGGTCGTGGCCGTCCACCGGGCCGAGGTACTTGATGTCGAGGTTCGAGTAGAGGGCCTCGTTGTTCGTGAAGCGGGAGAGGAAGCCGTGCGTGCCACCCCGCACCCCACGGAACACGGCCCTGCCGACGGGGCCGAACGCGCGGAACAGACGGTCGGACTTGTGGTGGAGGTCCTTGTACGCGGCCGCCGTGCGGACCCGGTTCAGGTAGCGCGACATCCCGCCGATCGTGGGTGCGTAGGAGCGGCCGTTGTCGTTGACGACGATCACCAGGTTGCGGTCGTTGTCGTCGGAGATGTTGTTCAGCGCCTCCCAGGTCATGCCGCCGGTGAGCGCACCGTCGCCCACGACGGCGACCACATGCCGGTCGGCGCGTCCGGTCGCGGTGAGGGCGCGGGACACGCCGTCTGCCCAGCTCAGCGAGCTGGAGGCGTGGGAGGACTCGACCACGTCGTGGGGGCTCTCGCCGCGCTGCGGGTAGCCGGCCAGACCGCCGCGCACGCGCAGTCCGGAGAAGTCCTGGCGCCCCGTGAGCAGCTTGTGCACGTAGGACTGATGCCCGGTGTCGAAGATGAAGGGGTCGTCGGGAGACGAGAACACGCGGTGGAGGGCGATGGTGAGCTCCACGACGCCGAGGTTCGGCCCCAGGTGGCCCCCGGTACGCGAAACGTTCTCGACGAGGAACGTGCGGATCTCGGAGGCGAGTTCTTCCAGTTGCTCTGGCGACAGGCGGTCCAGGTCGCGGGGTCCAGAGATGCTCGGAAGAATGGGCATCTGCGCCTCCTCACAGGCTTCGACAGAGACGCCCGTCACGGGTGCGAGCGCCTACCGATCCTACCTCGCGGAGTCGGAGAAGCCGCCGAGGACGACGCCCCCTTGACACGGCGAAGGGGCCCGTGTCCGTAGACCCGGGCCCCTCCGTGAGACGCGTCAGACGAGCGAGCGCAGCACGTACTGCAGGATGCCGCCGTTGCGGTAGTAGTCCGCCTCACCGGGGGTGTCGATGCGGACGACCGCGTCGAACTCGATCGGCTGCTTGCCCTCGGGCGAGTGCTCGCTCGGGGTGGCGGTGACCTTGACAGTCTTCGGGGTGACGCCGTTGTTGAGCTCCTCGAGGCCCGTGATCGAGACGATCTCGGTGCCGTCGAGGCCCAGCGACTCCCAGCTCTCGCCCGCCGGGAACTGCAGCGGGACGACGCCCATGCCGATGAGGTTGGAGCGGTGGATGCGCTCGAAGCTCTCCGTGATCACGGCCTTGACGCCCAGCAGGCTCGTGCCCTTGGCCGCCCAGTCGCGCGACGAGCCGGAGCCGTACTCCTTGCCGCCGAACACGACGAGCGGGGTGCCCTGCTCGGCGTAGTTCATGCACGCGTCGTAGATGTACGACTGCGGGCCGCCCGGCTGGGTGAAGTCGCGCGTGAACCCGCCCTCGACGACCTGACCATCGTTGACGGCCGAGACCATGAGGTTCTTCAGGCGGATGTTCGCGAACGTGCCGCGGATCATCACCTCGTGGTTGCCTCGGCGCGAGCCGAAGGAGTTGAAGTCCTTGCGGTCCACGCCGTGCTCGGTGAGGTACTGCGCCGCCGGGGTGCCTGGCTTGATGTTCCCGGCGGGCGAGATGTGATCGGTCGTGACCGAGTCGCCCAGGGTCGCCATGACGCGCGCGCCCTGGATGTCCTGCACCGGGGTGAGCTCCATCGTCATGCCGTCGAAGTACGGCGCCTTGCGCACGTAGGTCGAGTTCTCGTCCCACTGGAACGTGTCGTCGTCGGGCGTCGGCAGGTTGCGCCAGCGCTCGTCGCCGTCGAACACCGTGGCGTACTGCTTGATGAACTGGTCGCGCGAGATCGACGAGTCGACGATCTCCTGCACCTCCTCCGGCGACGGCCAGATGTCCTTGAGGAACACGTCGTTGCCGTCGGCGTCCTGACCCAGCGCGTCGGTGTCGAAGTCGAAGTGCATCGATCCGGCGAGGGCGTACGCGATGACCAGCGGCGGGCTGGCCAGGTAGTTCATCTTCACGTCGGGGCTGATCCGGCCCTCGAAGTTGCGGTTGCCGGAGAGGACGGCCGTCACGGCGAGGTCGTGCGAGTTGATCGCCTCCGACACCTCCTCGATCAGCGGGCCGGAGTTTCCGATGCAGATCGTGCAGCCGTAGCCGACGGTGTAGAAGCCGAGGCCCTCGAGATCCTTGTCGAGGCCGGACTTCTCGTAATAGTCGGTGACGACCTTCGAGCCGGGGCCGAGCGTCGTCTTGACCCAGGGCTTCTGCTTCAGGCCCTTCTCGCGCGCCTTGCGTGCGAGCAGACCGGCCGCGATCATGACCGACGGGTTCGACGTGTTCGTGCACGACGTGATGGCGGCGAGGGTCACAGCGCCGTTGTCGAGGATGTACTTCTCGCCGTCCGGGGTGGTGACCGGCACCGGGTTGGAGGCGTTGACCGGGGCGCCGCTGCTGATGTGCACCGGACGCGTGGTCGGCTCCTCCTCGCCGGGGACCTGCCCGGGGTCGGACGCGGGGAACGAGTGCTTCGACTCGAGGTCGACGATGTCCTCGCTGGTCGAGGGCGAGGCGTAGGCCAGGATGTCCTGCTCGAACTGCGACTTGGCCTCGGACAGCAGGATGCGGTCCTGCGGACGCTTCGGGCCGGCGATCGACGGGACGACCGTGCCGAGGTCCAGCTCGAGGTACTCGCTGAACACGGGCTCGCGCGACGCGTCGTGCCAGAGCTGCTGCTCCTTGGCGTACGCCTCGACAAGCGCGACGGCTTCCTCGCTGCGGCCGGTGAGGCGCAGGTAGTCGAGCGTGACGTCGTCGATCGGGAAGATCGCGGCGGTGGAGCCGAACTCCGGCGACATGTTGCCGATCGTGGCGCGGTTCGCGAGCGGCACCGAGGCGACGCCCTCGCCGTAGAACTCGACGAACTTGCCGACCACGCCGTGCTTGCGCAGCATGTCGGTGATGGTGAGCACGACGTCGGTCGCGGTCACACCGGCGGGGATCTCGCCCGAGAGCTTGAAGCCCACGACGCGCGGGATGAGCATCGACACGGGCTGGCCGAGCATCGCGGCCTCGGCCTCGATGCCGCCGACGCCCCAGCCGAGCACGCCGAGACCGTTCACCATCGTGGTGTGCGAATCGGTGCCGACGCAGGTGTCGGGGTACGCGCGCAGCACGCCGCCGACCTCGCGGTCGTAGATGACCTTGGCCAGGTGCTCGATGTTCACCTGGTGGACGATGCCGGTGCCGGGCGGGACGACCTTGAAGTCGCTGAACGCCGTCTGGCCCCAGCGCAGGAACTGGTACCGCTCGCCGTTGCGCTCGTACTCGATCTCGACGTTGCGCTCGAGCGCGTTCTCGGTCCCGAAGAGGTCGGCGATGACGGAGTGGTCGATCACCATCTCGGCGGGCGAGAGCGGGTTGATCTTGTTGGCGTCGCCGCCGAGCGCCGTGACTGCCTCGCGCATCGTGGCGAGGTCGACGATGCAGGGCACGCCGGTGAAGTCCTGCATGACCACGCGCGCCGGCGTGAACTGGATCTCGGTGTTCGGCTCGGCGGTGGCATCCCACGAGCCGAGCGCCTCGATCTGCGCCTTCGTCACGTTCGCGCCATCCTCGGTGCGAAGCAGGTTCTCCAGCAGGACCTTGAGGCTGAAGGGAAGCTTGTCGAAACCGGGCACCGTGTCGATGCGGAAGATCTCGTAGTCGGTGCTGCCGACCGTCAGGGTGCTCTTGGCACCGAAGCTGTTCACCGTGGACACGAATCCGTCTCCTTCTATTCGGATGGGAGCGACAGGCGCCTCCATCTTGCTCGCCCGCGCACCCCGGCGGCTAGGAAGGCGGACCTAACCAGTCTGCTCCCCGCGACGCGTGGGCGAAAGCCTGCGATTTATCTTGATGTCGAGATAAATCTATCACGCCGCGGCGGCATCCTCGCGCGAAGGCGCGCGGGGATACAGCGCACGGACCACCAGCCAGGTGACCGCGATGAGCGGCGCGAACAACGGCAGTCCCATCACCAGCTTGAGCGTTCCGAGCGCCGTCACGTCGCCCGCGAGATACAGGGGGAACTGCACGGCCAGTCGCGCGAAGAAGAGGGCCGCCCACGCGATGCCGAGCCAGAAGAAGGCGCGACGCTTGCGGCGGTCCGTCCGCCACGCGGTGCCCTCGCCCATGAGGAAGCCGGCGGCCAGACCGATGACCGACCACCCGATGAGCGCCGACACGAGGATGGCCGACCCGTACACGGCGTTGGTGATGAGCCCGGGGACGAAGTTGTCCTCGCCGCGCCCGGTCCAGAGCGCCAGTCCTGCGGCGGCGACCGCGGCGATCAGGCCGCCGAGCGCCGCGGACGGTGGCGACTTCTGCACCAGGCGCACGATCGTGAAGATCGCGGCAAGCCCGACGGAGACGCCGAGCGGAAGGATCAGCGGCTGCGGGCGGAGGGTGAAGAGGATGACGAACGCGAGGCTCGGGAGCACCGATTCGACAATGCCGCGCCAGCCGCCCATCGCCGACCACACGACCGTGTGCGTGCTCGCGCTCTGCGCGGGATCGAGGCCCGCCTTCCTGGCCGCTCCCCCCAGCGCGGCACCCAGGATCTCCGACGCGGTCTGCGGGCGCTCCGGCTCCTCGGGAACCGGGGAGCTCACGCCGAGCCCGGGGTCGCCGGCATCTTCAGGGGGATGAGGTCACGCGGGGGCATGGGGGCGCCGCCACGCACGACGACGATGGAACGGAACAGGTCCTCCACCTTCGCGGCCGCCTCGGGATCGGACGCCGCCGCCCCGCCGATCACACCGCGCAGGAACCACCGCGGGCCGTCGATGCCGATGAAGCGTGCCAGACGCAGGCCGGAGCCCTCGGCCGCCGTGGCCGGGACCTCGGCGAGCAGCTCCTTGCCCAGCGGGCCCTCCCGCTCCTCGACCCGTCCGCCCTGCGCCTTCACCTGATCACGCAGCTGCACGCGGGTCTCGTCCCACAGACCGCCCGATCGGGGCGCCGCGAACGGCTGCACCTGCAACGAGGACTCCGCGTAGTCGAGACCGACGGCGACGATGCGCTTGGACTGCTCCTCGACCTCGAGGCGCAGGTTCAGACCCTCGCGCGGAAGGATCTTGATCCCGCCGAGGTCGATGTAGGGGCGGACCGGGTTCGCCTCGGAGTCATCGAAAGGACCCTCCGTGGCGCGGTTCTCCGGCGCCGACTTGGAGGGGGTCGCGTTGTTGTCGCTCATCTCGCCTGTCCTGCTTCGTTCGCGGTGGCCTGTGCCTGGTAGCCGGTCGATCCGAATCCCCCATCGCCCCTGACGCTGTCCGGGAGCTCCTCGACCGGCAGGAACCGGGCGCGGGTCACGGGCATCACGATGAGCTGGGCGATGCGATCGCCGACGGCCACATCGTACGCGCTGTGGATGTCCGTGTTGATCAGGCTCACCTTGATCTCACCCCGGTAGCCGGCGTCGACGGTGCCCGGTGCATTGACGATGGAGATCCCGTGCTTCGCCGCGAGACCACTGCGCGGAACGACGAAGGCCGCGTAGCCGTCCGGGAGGGCGAGGCGCACGCCGGTCGGGACGAGAGCCCGCTTCCCCGGCTCCAGGTGCACGGCCTCCGCGGCGACCAGATCGGCGCCCGCGTCACCCGGGTGCGCATAGCCGGGGACCACTGCGGCGATAATGGGGACATCAACGGAATCGGTCACCCCATGAGGCTAATGCAGAACCCCGCCACCGCCGCACGTCCCCGCTACCGGGAGCGGCTCGCACCGAGCCTCTGGCTCCTCGTCACCGTCGCTCTCGCCGGACCGATGGTCTCGCTCATCTTCGTCCCGGTCGGATCGACGGTCGCCCTCGTCCTCGGCGCGCTGGTCTCCGCCGCGCTCGTCCTCGCGGTCATCGGTCTTGCCCCGGTCGTCTCGGTCGAGGACGGCGTGCTCCGCGCCGGTCGCGCGCACATCGACGTGACCCACCTCGGCGAACCGCTCGCGCTCGATGGAGCTGACGCACGTCACGCCAGAGGACCCGGACTCCCCGCCCGCGGGTGGCACCTCATCCGCGGCGGCATCGACGGCCTGGTCGTGGTGCCCAACCTCGACGACGCGGATCCGGTCGTGGCGTGGACCATCTCGACCCGCACCCCCGACCGCCTCGCTGCGGCGATCCGCGCCGCGAAAGGCTGAGCCACCCGCCAACGACAGCGCGCCCCTGACCGGATGGTCGGGGGCGCGTCATGCGTCGCTCGGAGGACTGCTCAGGCAGCGCACTCCTTGCAGATGGGGCCGTCGGGTCCCTCGTGGTCGAGCTGCGAACGGTGCTTCACGAGGAAGCAGCTCATGCACGTGAACTCGTCCTGCTGCGCGGGCAGCACGACGACGTCGAGCTCGAGGTCGGAGAGGTCCGCGCCCGGCAGGTCGAAGTTCGAGGGGTTGTCGGAGTCCTCGTCCCCCGTCGTGCCGGACAGCTTGTCCGGCACACGCTCCTTCAGGGCTTCGATCGACTCGGAGTCGTCTTCACTCTTTCGGGGAGCGTCGTAATCGGTTGCCATGCGGTGAATCTCCACTTTCATGGTGCGAGTGGGCGGGTGTGCCGTCGGGTAATCGGCGGCCATAGTTTGCATGACGGTGGGGCATTTCGCAAATGCCTCCGCATGCGACAGGGCAAACTCACGGCACGCCCGCGATATTCCCTGTTCCGCCCGCTCCCCCGTGACACCATGAACGCACACCCATCAGAGGGGCATTCGCATGGAAAACGTCACCATCGTCGGCACTGAAGCAGGAGTCCTCGTGCTCGCGACCGAGTCGGGCGAACGCTTCGCGCTGCCCATCGACGACGTGCTGCAGCGGGAGATCCGCCGCGCCACCCGACAGGCCGAACCGACCGCCCAGAAGCTCGCCGCGAGCCCGCGCGACATCCAGGCGCAGATCCGCGCCGGTCTCACCGCACCCGAGGTCGCCGAGCTGCTCGGTATCGCGGTCGACGACGTGGTCCGCTTCGAGGGGCCGGTGCTCGCCGAGCGCGAGCACATCATCGGCCAGGCTCTCGCCGTGCCCGTGCTCATCGGCAGCGAGGTCGAACCGGACGCCCAGCCGACGTTCGGCGCGGCCGTGCGCGCCAAGCTCGCAGAGGTCGCGGCGACATCCGAGCGCTGGGCGAGCTGGAAGGAGGACACCGGCTGGATCGTGAAGCTCGAGTTCACAGCCAACGACGTCGATCACGACGCCCGGTGGAGCTTCGACCCCCGGCGCAGCGCACTCTCGCCCCTCAACGCCGACGCCACTCAGCTCTCCCGCCAGGGCTCGCTCCCCGAGGGACTGATCCCCCGGCTCCGCGCGGTGGAAGCCGACCGGACGACGTCGCCGTACAAGGACGACAGCCGTTTCGACTCCGGTGCCTTCGGACCGCGCCTCGTGCCCACCCCGGAGGCGGAGGTCGAAGAGCCGTCGCTGCCGGAGCGCTCCGCCCCCGCCGTCCAGGACGCGGCGATCAACCGCGCCCCCGACTCCAGCGCCCCGAGCGCCGAGACCGCCGACCTGCTGGAGGCCCTGCGGCGGCGTCGAGGCCAGCGCGAGTCCTCTCCGCTGCTGGAGGAGCATGAGGAGAGCCGTGAGGAGTCGAGCCCGATCTCGCTCTTCGAGGCCTTCGACGACGTCAGCGAGCCGGAGACGACGGAACCGGAGTCGCCGCGCAGCCCCGCCGAACCGGCGGAGAGCGGCGGCCGTCGTCGTCGGCGCAACGCCATGCCGTCGTGGGACGAGATCGTCTTCGGGGCGCGCACCGACGAGTGAGTCGCGCTCTCCGCGGTGGCGTCGGCGTCACCGTGCGAAGGCACCGAGACGGATGAGCGGCACCCGCGTCTCCTCATCGGTCATGGCACCGTGCTGTCCGATCATGCCGCGATTGCGCTGATCCGCTGCGGTGCCGTCGTACACCGCCCAGGACGCGCGCGCGATCACGAGCACGTCCCCCACCCGGGCAGCCGCGGCCTCCGTCACCGCGGGACCGAACAGGCCGGCCCTGATGGCGTCGTCGCGCGTCACGACATCGGCGGCGCCCTCCAGGTCGGCGCGCAGCCGGGAGAGCACCGCGCTCTCGTCGGCGGCCGACTCCAGGTACACGTGCAGCATGCGCGGCTCGCCGCCCAGGTGCCGCACCCCGCGCAAGTGCGATTCGTCGAGGACCGCCTGCCGATGGACGGGGACATCGACCATGCCGTGGTCGGAGGTCACCAGGACGCCGACGCCCGGAGGCACACGAACGCTCAGGGCGGCATCGATGCGCTCCAGCGCCGCGACCCACTCCGCGGAGGCGATCCCGTAGCGGTGCCCCGCCTTGTCGACCTCGGGCAGATAGCAGTAGACGAAGGAGCCCGGATGGTCGTGGGCGAGAGCGAAGGCCGCCTCAACCCGATCCTCCGGGGTCAGCGCGGGGACGAAGGTCGCGCCGCGCAGCGTCGCGCGCGTGAACCCGCTCGTGGCGTACGCGGCGAGCCCCACGGCGAACGTCTCTCGGCCCGCGGCAGCCTCCCGCTCGAAGACGGTCGGCACCGGCTGCCACGCGAGCGGGTCGAGCCCGTCGCTCTCCCACCCGCTGAGCTGGTTCACGAGCACGTCACGCTCGCGGTCGAGGACGCGGTACCCCACCAGCCCGTGCTCGCCCGGCCACGCGCCCGTCACGATGCTGGTCAGCGCGGCAGCCGTCGTCGACGGGAACACGCTGTGCGCGACATCCCGCTTCGTCATCGCCCCGCTGAGCGTACGCGCATGACCGGAGTGGCCGCGGAGACCGAGCGCGCCCAGGCCGTCGACCACCACCAGCACGACCGACTCCGCGCGCGGGAGCAGCTCCGACTCGCCGCGGAGAGCGGCGCTCAGGTCGCCCGCCACCCCGACGACGCTCCGGGCGCTGGGCGAGGCGGACGGTAGCATGAGGGACATCCGAGCCAGTCTGACACAGGCTCCCGTACGCCCCCAGGAAGTCCATGCCGAAAACCCCGCCGTCCGAGCCCGTCGACGAACGCATCCAGGACATCGATCTCTCTCACGAGATGCAGGGCTCCTTCCTCGAATACGCGTACTCCGTCATCTACTCGCGCGCCCTTCCGGACGCACGGGACGGGCTCAAGCCGGTGCAGCGCCGCATCCTGTTCCAGATGGCCGAGATGGGTCTGCGCCCCGACCGCGGTCACGTGAAGAGCGCGCGCGTCGTCGGCGAGGTGATGGGAAAGCTGCACCCCCACGGCGACTCCGCCATCTACGACGCGCTCGTGCGGCTCGCCCAGGAGTGGGCGCTGCGCGTGCCGCTCGTCGACGGGCATGGCAACTTCGGCTCACTCGACGACGGCCCGGCGGCCGCCCGGTACACCGAGGCGCGACTCGCGGCCGCCGCACTCTCCCTCACGGAGAACCTCGACGAGGACGTCGTCGACTTCATCCCCAACTACGACGGCCAATTCCAGCAGCCCGCCGTGCTGCCCGCGGCCTTCCCGAACCTGCTGGTCAACGGCGCCAGCGGCATCGCCGTCGGCATGGCGACGAACATGGCCCCGCACAACCTCATCGAGGTCGTGGCCGCAGCCGTGCACCTCCTCGAGCACCCGGACGCCACGACGGAAGAGCTGATGGAGTACGTGCCCGGCCCCGACTTCCCCTCGGGCGGCATCCTGATGGGCCTCGACGGCGTGAAGGACGCGTACACCACCGGCCGCGGCGCCCTGAAGGTCCGCGGCAAGACATCGATCGAGCCGCTCGGCCCCCGCCGCACGGGCATCATCGTCTCCGAGCTGCCCTATATGGTCGGCCCCGAGCGACTGATCGAGAAGATCCGGGACGCCGTCCAGGCCAAGAAGCTGCAGGGCATCAGCGACGTCACCGACCTCACCGACCGCAACCACGGACTGCGCGTGGCCATCGGCGTGAAGACTGGGTTCGATCCGAACGCGGTCCTGGAACAGCTGTATCGGCTGACACCGCTGGAAGACTCGTTCAGCATCAATAACGTCGCCCTGGTGGACGGGCAGCCGCGAACCCTCGGCCTCAAGGAGATGCTGAGCGTCTACGTCGGGCATCGCATCGAGGTCATCACCCGCCGCAGCCGCTACCGCCTCGCCCGGCGCGAGGAACGTCTCCACCTCGTCGAGGGCCTCCTCATCGCGATCCTGGACATCGACGAGGTCATCCAGGTCATCCGCTCCTCCGACGACTCGGAACAGGCGCGCACCCGCCTGCGCTCGGTCTTCGATCTCAGCGAGCCGCAGGCCGAGTACATCCTCGAGCTGCGGCTGCGGCGCCTGACCAAGTTCTCCCGCATCGAGCTGGAGACCGAGCGCGACGCGCTGCTCGCCGAGATCGCGGACCTGCGAGAGCTGCTCGGCAGCCCCGCGCTGCTCCGCGCCGCCGTCGCCCGCGAGCTCGACGCCGTGGCCGAGGCATACGGGACCCCGCGACGCACGCTGCTGCTCAACGCGGCTCCGCCGAAGCCCCGCGCCGCCAAGGGGGCCGCCGACCTGCAGATCGCCGACGCGCCCACCACGCTCGTGCTGTCCACCACCGGTCGTGCCGTCCGGGTCGACCTGGGCGACGGCCAGGAGCTCACGGCCCCCACCCGCCGGAGCAAACACGACGCCATCCTCGCCACGGTCGAGACCACGGTGCGCGCCGAGCTCGGTGCGCTCACGAGCAGCGGACGGGTCATGCGCTTCTCCCCCGTCGACCTTCCGTCGGTTCCGGCGAGCTCGGTCCAGCTGGCGGCCGGCGCCCCGCTGCGCGACTACCTCGGCATCACCACGAAGGGCGAGCGCATCCTCGGGTTCGTCCGCTTCGACAGCGACACGCCGATCGCCCTGGGCACCGCGCAGGGCGTCGTGAAGCGCATCGTGCCGTCGGCACTCCCCGTCCGCCCGGAGCTCGAGGTGATCGGCCTCAAGCCCGGCGACACGGTCGTGGGGGCGGCGGAGTCCCCCGACGACGCCGAGCTCGTGTTCCTCACCTCCGATGCGCAGCTGCTCCGCTTCGCTGCCGCGAGCGTGCGACCGCAGGGCGCTGCCGCCGGAGGTATGGCCGGCATCAAGCTCGGGGCCGGCGCCACGGTGCTGTTCTTCGGGGTGGTCGCACCGGGGGTCGACGCGGTTGTGGCGACCGTGTCGGGTGCCGAGAGCATCCTGCCCGGAACCGATCCAGGACGCGCGAAGGTCTCGTCGTTCGCGGAGTACCCCGCCAAGGGACGAGCGACCGGCGGGGTGCGCGCCCACGCCTTCCTGAAGGGCGAGGACCGGCTGACGGTCGCGTGGGTCGGTCCCAACCCGCCGCTCGCGGTCGACCCGACGGGTGCCGTCCGCAAGCTCCCGGAGTCCGGCGCCCGACGCGATGCCTCCGGTCAGCCCATCGACGGCGTGATCGGCAGCATCGGGCGCACGATCGTCTGAGCGCGCGAAGAGCCGTCGAGCGGGGCGCCCGGGCGCCCGGGTTCCCCGCTGCGTGTCAGGCGTCGATGGACTCGCGCGACAGCCGGTCGGCCGAGTCGATGATGAACTCGCGCCGCGGAGCGACCTCGTTGCCCATCAGCAGCTCGAACACGCGACCGGCGGCCTCCGCGTCCTCCATGCGGACGCGACGGAGCAGACGCCCGGAGCGGTCCATGGTCGTGTTCGCGAGCTGCTCGGCGTCCATCTCCCCGAGACCCTTGTAGCGCTGGATCGGCTCGTGCCACCGCTTGCCCGCCTTGCGGAGCTTCGCCAGCAGCGCGTGCATCTCCTGCTCGGTGTACGTGTAGATCGTCTCGTTCGGCTTGGACCCCGGGTTGATCACGATGATGCGGTGCAGCGGAGGAACGGCGGCGAACACGCGGCCGTGCTCGATCAGCGGTCGCATGTACCGGAAGAACAGCGTGAGCAGCAGGGTGCGGATGTGGGCGCCGTCGACGTCGGCGTCGCTCATCAGGATGATCTTCCCGTAGCGCGCCGCCTCGATGTCGAACGTGCGACCGGAGCCCGCTCCGATCACCTGGATGATCGACGCGCACTCCGCATTGGAGAGCATGTCCCCGACGGAGGCCTTCTGCACGTTGAGGATCTTTCCGCGGATGGGCAGGAGTGCCTGGAACTCGCTGTTCCGCGCGTTCTTCGCCGTGCCGAGAGCGGAGTCGCCCTCCACGATGAACAGCTCGCTGCGTTCGACGTCGTTGGTGCGGCAGTCGACGAGCTTCGTGGGGAGCGTGGACGACTCCAGCGCGTTCTTGCGGCGCTGTGTCTCCTTGTGCGCCCGCGCGGACACCCTGGCCTTCATCTCGGACACGATCTTGTCGAGGAGCTGCGTGGCCTGGCTCTTGTCGTCGCGCTTCGTCGACGTGAAGCGCTGCAGGAGCTCCTTGCGCATGACCTGGGCGACGATCTGCCGCACCGCCGGCGTGCCGAGCACCTCCTTGGTCTGGCCCTCGAACTGCGGTTCTGGCACGTTGACGGTGAGCACGGCCGTGAGCCCGGCCAGCACGTCGTCCTTCTCCAGCTTGTCGTTGCCGACCTTCAGCCGGCGGGCGTTCTGCTCGACCTGCGCGCGGAGAACCTTCAGCAGCTCCTGCTCGAAGCCCTGCTGGTGCGTGCCGCCCTTGGGCGTGGAGATGATGTTAACGAACGAGCGGATGCGGGTGTCGTAGCCCGTGCCCCAGCGCAGTGCGACATCCACTTCGCAGACGCGCTCCACCTCGGTCGCGACCATGTGGCCGTCCGCCTGCAGCACGGGCACCGTCTCGCGGAACGTGCCCTCGCCCTGGATGCGCCACGTGTCCGTCACCGGCGGGTCGATGGCGAGGTAGTCGACGAACTCGGAGATGCCGCCCTCGTACAGGTACGACGTCTCGATCGGCCCGGCGGGAGCGCCGTCGTCGCCGACGGGCGCCGTGCCGGCGCGCTCGTCGCGCACCACGATCTCGAGGCCCGGGACCAGGAACGCCGTCTGTCGCGCACGCGTCTCCAGCTCCGCCAGCTGGAACGCGGCGTCCTTCGTGAAGATCTGCCGGTCGGCCCAGTAGCGCACGCGCGTGCCGGTGACGCCGCGCGGCGCCTTGCCGATGACCCGCAGCTCGCTCTTCTCCTCGAACGGCGTGAACGGCGCGTCGGGTCGCTTCTCGCCGGAGTCGCGGAACACGCCAGGCTCGCCGCGGTGGAACGACATCGCATAGGTCTTGCCGCCGCGATCGACCTCGACGTCGAGACGCTCGGAGAGGGCGTTGACCACCGAGGCACCGACGCCGTGCAGTCCACCGGACGCGGCGTACGAGCCGCCGCCGAACTTCCCGCCGGCGTGCAGCTTGGTGTAGACGACCTCGACGCCGGACAGCCCGGTGCGCGGTTCGACGTCGACCGGGATGCCGCGGCCTCGGTCGTGCACCTCGACGCTGCCGTCCTCGTGCAGGATGATGTCGATGCGCGACCCGTTGCCGGCGACGGCCTCGTCGACGGAGTTGTCGATGATCTCCCACAGGCAGTGCATGAGCCCGGGCGAACCGTTCGAGCCGATGTACATGCCCGGTCGTTTGCGGACCGCCTCGAGTCCTTCGAGCACCTGGAGATGATGGGCGGAGTACTCGGCATTCACAATCTCCGAGTCTATTCGCGCGGGCGCCGTGGACTCGGCCGACACTCCCCACGCGTCGGCAGTCGGCGCCGGCCCGTACGCGCTGAGCGAAACACGCCGACAACCGGGCATGCCCACAGGCGGGGCGTGGTTGTATTGAGCACGACCAACAAGGACGCCGACACCCGAGGAGGCCCCGAGATGAATGCAACGACCGAACGTGAGACCTCCGCTGTCGAGTTCCGGCTGACCGCGATGGACCGGTGCGACTCCTGCGGCGCGCAGGCCTACATCGCCGCCGAGGTCAACGGCTCCGAGCTCCTGTTCTGCGCCCACCACGGCCGCAAGTACGAGGAGAAGCTCCGCAGCGTCGCCACCAGCTGGCACGACGAGACCGCTCGCCTCGTCGAGACGGTCTGATCGCGCGGGTGGAGTGAGCCGGACCCGCCGGCTCAGTCCACCGGCACGCGACGGATCCGCGGACTCAGCCGCGTGAGGATCTCCTCGCCGACCGTGTCGATCCGTTCCGCGAGCGTCGTGGCCGAGGACTCGCCCGCCTCTCCGGGACCGAAAACCGTCACCTCGTCCCCGACGGACAGTCCCGCCCCTCCCTCGATCTGCGCGAAGAACGGTTCGATCCGTTCGAGCGCGCGTGCTCCGGCCGGCGTGCCGACCCGGGCCCCGACGAGCGTCGATGGCAATCCGTCGAAGGCGCCGACCTCGATCACCGCGCGACCCTCCTCCACGCGTGCAACCGGCGCCACCAGTCGCGCGACCGGGCGCACACCCTCCAGCTCGGGCCCGTCCGCGGAGCGGATCCCGTAGCAGAACGCACCGATGCGGGCGACGGTGCCCCGCAGCTCGGGACGCCACCACGACGCGGCGGACGCGGTGAGGTGAAGGGCGGCCGGTGTCGGGCCCGTCCCCCCGGCGGCGCGGACCGCATCGAGGAACACGGCCTGCGCGTCATCGTCCTCGCGATCGCTCGCCTCCGCGATGTGGCTCCAGATCCCCTCCAGGGACAGCAGTCCGGCAGCCTCTGCAGCCCGAGCCTGCGCGATCGCCCCCGGCCAGTCCTCCGGGAGCACGCCGTTGCGGTGCAGGCCCGTGTCGATCTTCAGGTGCACGCGCGCGACAGCCCCGAGCGCCTCGGCCCGCGCGATGATGCGGTGCAGGTACTCCACAGTGCCCACGCCGAGGTCGATCCCCTGGAGCAGCGCCTCGTCGATCTCCGCATCCGTCGAGGTGGCCCACGCGAACACCCTCGCCTCAGGCCCAACGAGCCGTCGCACGTCGAGGCCGCCCCGCACGTCGTAGCTTCCGAACGACGCCACCCCCGCCTGTACGGCCGTCTCCACGGTCCAGGTGAGGCCGTGGCCGTAGGCGTCGTCCTTGAGCACGAGCATGAGCTCGCATCCGCCGAGGCGGGAGGTGACCGCCGCGATGTTGTCGCGGAGCGTCCGCGCGCTCAGCCGCAGCTCGGGGCGGCTCATGCCTCCCACCCCCGCACGGCATGCGAACCGGCGACGGCGACCAGCTCCGCGGCGGACATGTCCGTCGCCGAGGACCATCGGACGATCTCGTCTCGGGCGGGTCCGGTGCCACCGAAGTACGTCACCTCGGCGCCGACGGGGGCCTCCGTGCCCTCCAGATCGACGACGCAGACGTCCATGGCCACGCGGCCGACGATCGGGCGGAGGATGCCGTCCACCTCGACCAGGGCGACGTTGCCGAGCGCGCGCACGATGCCCTGGGCGTACCCTCCGGTCACGAGCGCGACCGTGGTGTCGGCCGACGCGCGGAACGTGTAGCCGTAAGAGACGGCGTCGCCCGCGCGCAGCGGCTTGGTCGACATCACGCGTCCCGTCAGCCGCAGGACCGGTGTCGCGTCGTGATTGCTGCCGGGGAGGCCGTAGAGCATCGACGGGTCGATGTCCGGTTCCCCCGTGGTGACCCCCGCGATGCCCTCCAGCCGCAGCATCTCCACCTCGCCCTCGCTGTCCACGCGCACCTCGCGGGCACCGGCCACCGTCACGGCGTGGGCCACGGCGAGCAGCCCGTGACCCCAGGCGTCGCGGCGCAGGTCTGCTCGCACTCCCCCCTCGCGGACGGCCGCAACCGCTGCGGCGGTGAGGGCGGAGCGGGAGATCAGCGCCCGCGGAAGCGCACTCGAGGTCGTGTCACACACGTGATCCAGCCTAGCTTCGTGTTCCGGGATCCCGGTGTGACTCCCCCGTAGACTGGACGGCATCCCCAACCCCCGGAGCTCCATGACTCGTCTTTCTCTCGCGCCCCGCATCCGCTACCTCCTCGGCCGCGCCCGTCGCATCGACGTCGGCTCCGTTGTCGAGCGAGCGAAGGAGGCCTCTGCACAGCACCACAAGCCCGTACCGACGATCGTCGTGGACATGCTGTGGTCCGCCGCGCGGCACAACGTGGGGTTCCAGGACTACATCGACTACGACTTCGCGATGCTCACCCGTGCCGAGCGCGACACCTACATGACGCACCCCGTGTCGAACCAGCTCTCCCAGAAGTACGACCACCCGGACTTCCGGTGGATCTTCCAGGACAAGATCGAGTTCAACCGGAAGTTCTCCGAGCACCTCCATCGCGAGTGGCTGGTGGTCGAAGAGGGCAACGCCGCCGAGGTGCGCGCGCTCACGGAACGCCTGGGGACCATCGTCACCAAGGAGCCGGTCGGTCAGGCGGGCACCGGTGTGCACCGGTACCACGCGGCCGATATCGACGACTGGGATGCCTTCCACCGCGGGCTGCTGAGTCGCGGCGAGCTCCTCATCGAAGAGGTCATCCGACAGCACGACGACCTCGCCGCCGTCTGCCCTGGCACCGTGAACACGACCCGCATCACCGCGTTCTTCGACGGCGAGAAGGCGCACATCCTCGCGATGGCTCAGAAGTTCGGGCGGGGCGCCGTGAGTGATCAGATGACCTTCGGGGGCTTCTACACGATGCTCGACGAGAACGGACACGCGGTCGGCGCGGGGTACGACTCGCACGGCCACGTGCACGAGACGCACCCGGACTCGGGCTTCCGCATCGCGGACTTCCAGCTGCCCTTCATGGACGAGGTGCGCGCCTTCATCGACCGCGTGGCCAGGGTCGTGCCCGAGGTGCAGTACGTCGGCTGGGACGTCGTCGTCACGCCGGACGGTCCCGTGCTCGTCGAGGGCAACTGGGGCGCCGGCGTGTACGAGAACAAGCCCAGCGTCACCGGGATCCGCACCGGCCACAAGCCGCGCTACCGCGAGGTCATCGGGTTCTGACCACCACGACAGAACGCCCCCGGATTCCTCCGGGGGCGTTCTCGTCGAACCAGCAGATCAGACCGCGCGGACGATGCCGAGCGGCGTGGACTCCAGTCCCTGGCCGAGCGGATTGTCGCCGAGGATCTTCACCAGCCGGGCTTCGCCGGCCTTGTCGAGCGTCGATCCGAGGATGTTGCCGCCGAGGTCGTTGATGTCCACCACCGCGACCTCCACCTGCCCACCGAGCAGGCCCTTGAGCCGTGCTGCGACGCCGTCCGGGTCCTTCGGGCCGAGCACCACGGCCTGGTTGTACGGCGGGATCGTGTGCTTGGTGGGGCCATCGATCGCGCGCGCCTTGTCCCCGGCGATGCGATAGAAGTCACCCTTTCGTCCGAACGCCTTGGTGACCGCGGAGACGGCGGCGGCGAACAGGATACGCGGCGTGCCGCACTCCCGCAGGGCCATCTCCATGGTCTCGGGCATGCCGAGCCCGATGCCGTAGGGCGTGCGCGTGACGTACTTCGAGAGGAACAGCGCGAGCTTGCGCGGAGTGATCTCGTCCAGTCGGTACGACCGACCCTGCGTGATCGCCACGATCTTCTCCGTGACGAACAGCAGGTCTCCCGGCTGCACGACCTCCTTCGCGTATTCGGTGATGACCGCGTCGAGGTCGTCGTTCGGCATCACCACGCGGGTGCGCAACGGGATGCGCGCGTAGCTCGTGCCGTCGACGCTGGTCTCGAGCGCCTTGCCCTCGTTCGCCTGCATCACTCGAGGTAGTCCCGCAGCGACTGCGAGCGGCTCGGGTGGCGCAGCTTGGCCATCGTCTTCGACTCGATCTGACGGATCCGCTCACGCGTCACGCCGAACGTGTCACCGATCTGGTCGAGCGTCTTGGGCTGACCGTCGCCGAGGCCGAAGCGCATGCGGATCACGCCCGCCTCCCGCTCCGAGAGCGAGTCGAGCAGCTGCTCGAGCTGGCGCTGCAGCATCGTGAAGCCCACGGCATCGGCGGGGACGACCGCCTCGGTGTCCTCGATCAGGTCACCGAACTCGCTGTCGCCGTCTTCACCGAGCGGAGTGTGCAGGGAGATGGGCTCACGGCCGTACTTCTGCACCTCCACGACCTTCTCCGGGGTCATGTCGAGCTCGCGGCTCAGCTCCTCCGGGGTGGGCTCACGACCCAGGTCCTGCAGCATCTGCCGCTGCACGCGGGCGAGCTTGTTGATGACCTCGACCATGTGCACGGGGATGCGGATCGTGCGGGCCTGGTCGGCCATGGCGCGCGTGATCGCCTGACGGATCCACCAGGTCGCATAGGTCGAGAACTTGAAGCCCTTGGTGTAGTCGAACTTCTCGACGGCGCGGATCAGACCGAGGTTGCCCTCCTGGATCAGGTCGAGGAACTGCATGCCGCGACCGGTGTACCGCTTGGCGAGCGAGACGACGAGCCGCAGGTTCGCGCCGAGCAGGTGGCTCTTGGCTCGCTGGCCGTCGCGGGCGACCCACTGGAGATCGAGACCCAGCTGACTCGACTTCTCGGCCGGGGTCATCGCGGACAGCTTCTCCTCGGCGAACAGACCCGCCTCGATGCGCATCGCGAGCTCGACCTCTTCGGCCGCGTTCAGCAGCGCGACCTTTCCGATCTGCTTCAGGTAGTCCTTGACGGGGTCGGCCGTGGCGCCGGTGATCTGCGTCGAGTAGACGGGGACGTCTTCGTCGTCGTTCGACGAGATGACGATCGCGCCGGTGGGCAGCGGCTCGGTGAACGCCGGCTTGGCGTCCTCCTCCTCGTCGTCCCCCGCGCTCTCCTCGGCGGAATCGGTCGCGGCGTCGTCTTCCTCGACGACCTCCTCCGACTTCTTCTTCTTCGCCGCGCCGCGCTTGGCGGCACCGCGCTTGGCGGGCGCTGCCTCGTCGAGGTTCTCGACCTCGATCTCCTCGTCGGGCGTGGGTTCTTCGGCGGCCTTCTTCGTCCGTGTGTTCTTCGTCGTGGCAGGAGTCACGTTTCGCCTTTCACGGAGCCGATCACGGGCCCCGGGACATTTCGGACACTAGTAAGACCCTTGTCAAGTCCGGAGTTCGAAAACGCCGATTGACAACGGGTCGGACTCCTAGTATCGCACACGTGTGGCGCTCCGGATGCAATCCGGCGAAGTTCGCGTCGATCCTGCTCAGCCGCGGCCGGGCTTGTCCTCGTCGCCCGACGGTCGCGTGGCCAGGTAGCGCTCGAGCTCCGCCGCCAGCTCGTCCGCGCTCGGCAGGTCGCGCTCGCTGAACCCGCCCTCGTCGTAGCTGTCGTCCTCGGGGTCGCGGCCTGCCATGTAGGCGTCGTAGCGGCGCTCCAGGTTGTGGACCATCTGCTGCAGCTCGTCGTTCGCCGCGACCTGCTCGTCCACCCTGGCGATGTAGTCCTCCCGGCGCTCGCGCACGGCGTCGAGCATGAGCACCAGTCCCGTGGATGCCATGAGCTTCTCGGCCGCGGCGCTGACCGCGTCGGGGTTCTCCGTCTCGGCGAGGTAGTGCGGCACGAGCAGCACGAAGCCCACCACTCGTTCGCCGCGCTCGGCGAAACGGAACTCCAGCAGATGCCCCGCGGTCGCCGGCACCTGCGTCCGCGGGCGCCACACCGAGTGCGAGACCACGAGGTCACGGCGGTTGCCGCTCACCGTCGTGCCGATGGGGCGGGTATGCGGCACGGGCATGGCGATCGAATGCACCCAGTGCAGTCCGGATGCCTCGTATTCCGCGGCGAGGTCGAGCACGGTCTCGGCGAAGGCGTTCCAGGCGAAGTCCGGTTCGTAGCCCGCGAGGAGGAGGAACGGGCGACCGAGGGCGTCCGTCGCGAGCGAGAGCTCCAGCCGAGGCGGCCGGAACTCGGTGAGGTGGTCCTGATCGAAGGAGATCACCGGACGGCGGGCCCGGTAGTCGAGGAGCACATCGTTGTCGAAGATCACGAGCGGCTGCGGCGATGCGGACTCGCGGAGGTGGTCGATCAGTCCGGACACCGCGCTCCCGGCATCCGTGAAGCCGGTCAGGAGCACGACGAGGGGCAGTCCGTGCGGCACCGTCGGCGCGTTCGCGACGCGTTCGTGGATCTCTCCGGAGAAGGGCATGACTCCATGCTACGAGCAGGTCCCGACGAGGGGCCCCGGGCCGTCTCGCTGAGAGCGAACACGCGGGGGCACGCGGGGCCGCCCGGTCGCAGAGGTCCTCCTAGGATGGAGAGCATGACGCTTCCCGTGCTCTCGCACACCACCGATCAGTTCCCCGGAAGCGCTGCTGATGCCGCAGTGCTCGTCGTTCCCGATCTCTCGGATTCGGCCGAGTCGCTGGGGGCCTACCCCGGCCTCGCCGAGGTCCTCGAAGGCATCGGGTTCACCGGTGCCGCCGGATCGTTCGCCCGCGTGTACGCGCCCGACGTCTCCACCCTGCCGTTCGCCGTCGTCGGTGCAGGGAAGAGCATCGACGACGCCGCGATCCGCAGCGCCGCCGGTGTCGCCCTCCGCTCGCTGACCGGGTTCCCGCACGTCGCGCTCGGGCTCGCCTCCGGCCTCGACGGCCACGCCGCCGCCGCCGCCGAGGGGGCCGTGCTCGGCGGTCACCGCTTCGACGGCTACCGCACCGAGAAGGGCAAGGCGCGCGCCGAACGGATCACCGTCCACGCCGACCTCGACAACGAGACGATCACCCGAGCGCAGACCCTGGGCGAAGCCGTCGCGCTGATCAAGGATCTGGTGAACGTCCCCGCGGAGTGGCAGAGCCCCGCGCAGCTCGCGCAGAGCGCGGCCGACAGCGTCGCCGAGCTCGACGTCACCGTCGACATCTTCGACGAGGCCGCGCTGGCGGAGCAGGGCTTCGGCGGAATCCTCGGGGTCGGGCAGGGGTCCGACCGGCCGCCGCGTCTGGTCCGCCTCGACTACTCCCCCGCAGACGCCGTGCGGCACCTCGCCCTGGTCGGCAAGGGCATCACGTTCGACACCGGTGGCCTCTCCCTCAAGCCGGCCGCCTCGATGGTGGGCATGAAGTTCGACATGGCCGGGGCCGCGACGTCCCTGGCCGCCCTTCGCGCCATCGCCCGACTCGGGCTCCCGGTGCGCGTCACCGCCTGGCTCTGCATCACCGACAACATGCCGTCCGGCCGGGCCCTGCGCCCCGGTGATGTCATCCGCATCCTCGACGGCACGACGGTCGAGGTGCAGAACACCGACGCCGAAGGGCGCCTGGTCCTCGCCGACGGCCTGGTCGCCGCCAGCCGAGAGCACCCCGACGTCATCATCGACGTCGCGACGCTGACCGGTGCGATCGTCGCCGCCCTCGGACACCGGCACACCGGCGTGTTCGGCGACGACGAGACGGTGACGCGGTTCCTCGCCGCGGCGGAGCAGACCGGAGAGCCCGCCTGGCACATGCCGCTGCCCTCGTACATGGAGGAGTCCCTCGAGTCGCCGATCGCCGACCTGCAGAACGCGAACATGGGCGACCGGATGGGCGGCGCCTCGTTCGCCGGTCTGTTCCTGCGACGCTTCGTCGGACCGGTCTCGGACGCCGAGGACGCCGCCCGCATCCCCTGGGTGCACCTCGACATCGCGGGCTCCGGCGAACACGCCGGTGCGCCGTACGGCTTCACGGAGAAGGGTCCAACGGGGGCGATGGTCCGATCGATCGTCGCCTTCGCCGAAGCAGCATCCCACACGGAGGCATAACACCGATGACAACCCACACCTTCGACATCGTCGTGCTCGGCGGTGGCAGCGGCGGCTACGCGGCCGCGCTGCGCGCCAGCGAACTCGGCAAGTCGGTCGCGCTGATCGAGAAGGACAAGGTCGGAGGCACCTGTCTGCACCGCGGCTGCATCCCGACCAAAGCGCTGCTGCACGCGGCGGAGGTGGCGGAGCATGTGCGCGACGCCGCAGCGGTGGGGATCTCGGCCACCCTCGACGGCATCGACGCGGCGGGCGTGCGGGCATACCGCGAGGGCATCGTCGCGAAGAAGTACAAGGGGCTCGAGGGCCTCGTCAAGGCGCGTGGCATCACCACGGTCACCGGGACGGGACGGCTCAACGCAGACCGGAGCGTCAGCGTCGGCGACGACGTGTACGTCGGGACGGACGTCGTGCTCGCCACCGGCTCGTACAGCCGCACGCTTCCCGGGCTCGACATCGGCGGCCGCATCCTGACCAGCGAGCAGGCGCTCGCGCTCGATGTGATCCCCGAGCGCGTCATCGTGCTCGGCGGCGGTGTGATCGGCGTGGAGTTCGCGAGCGTCTGGCGCTCCTTCGGTGTCGAGGTCACGATCGTCGAGGCGCTGCCGCACCTCGTGCCGAACGAGGACATCGCGATGAGCAAGGGGCTCGAGCGCGCGTTCCGGCGCCGTGGCATCCAGTACTCGCTCGGAGTGCGGTTCCAGCAGGCCACCCAGGACGACACGTCCGTCAGCGTGACCCTCGAGAACGGCACGGAGCTCACCGCGGACTACCTGCTCGTCGCAGTCGGTCGCGGTCCCGCCACGGCCGATCTGGGCTTCGAGGAGGCGGGCGTCGTCCTCGACCGCGGGTTCGTCACGGTCGACGAGGAACTGCGCACCGGGGTTCCCGGGGTGTGGGCGGTCGGCGACATCGTCCCAGGGCTCCAACTCGCCCACCGGGGCTTCCAGCAGGGCATCGCGGTGGCCGAGCGCATCGCCGGCCTCTCCCCCGCGACGGTCCCCGACGTGCAGATCCCGAAGGTCACATACTCCAGCCCCGAGGTCGCCTCGGTCGGGCTGACCGAGGAGGCGGCCGTGGCCGCGCACGGCGCCGACGCGGTGTCGTCCTACGAGTACAACCTCGCCGGCAACGGCAAGAGCGAGATCATCGGAACAGGCGGCCTCGTCAAGGTCGTCCGCCAGAACGACGGCCCGGTGCTCGGCGTGCATCTGATCGGTGACCGCGTCGGCGAGCTCATCACCGAGGGTCAGCTCGCTGTGGCCTGGGAGGCGCACCCCGAGGACATCGCTCCGCTCATCCATGCGCACCCCACGCAGAGCGAAGCGCTCGGCGAGGCCTTCCTCGCGCTGGCCGGAAAGCCCCTGCACGCCCTCTGAGCACCAACCGGTGCCCGAGTCACTAAGCTAGACAAGCGTCATACAACTTCTGAAGGAGACTCAGTCATGAGCACATCCGTGGTCCTCCCCGCTCTCGGTGAGAGCGTCACAGAGGGTACGGTCACCCGCTGGCTCAAGCAGGTGGGAGACACCGTCCAGGCGGACGAGGGCCTGCTCGAGATCTCGACCGACAAGGTCGACACCGAGATCCCCTCCCCGGTCACCGGCGTGATCGAGGAGATCCTCGTCGCCGAGGACGAGACCGTCGAGGTCGGTGCCCTGCTCGCTCGCATCGGCGACGGCAGCGCCGCAGCCCCGGCGGGCGACGCGCCCGCTGCGGCCGCCCCCGAAGCGGAGGCCGCCCCTGCCGAGGCCCCTGCCGCGACCGAGACTCCTGCTGAAGCGCCGGCTCCGGCCGAGGCTCCTGCGGCCGAGACTCCCGCTCCCGCCGCCGAGGCTGCGCCGTCCGGTGACGCCACCGACATCGTGCTCCCCGAGCTCGGCGAGAGCGTCACCGAGGGAACGGTCACCCGCTGGCTCAAGCAGGTCGGTGACTCGGTCGAGGTCGACGAGGCTCTTCTGGAGATCTCGACGGACAAGGTCGACACGGAGATCCCCTCGCCCGTCGCCGGCGTGCTCCAGGAGATCGTCGCGGCCGAGGACGAGACCATCGCGGTCGGCGCCGTCCTGGCCCGCGTCGGTTCCGGCGCTGCCCAGCCTGCCGCCACCGAGGCACCTGCCGCGCCGCAGGCCGCGCCCGAGGCGCCCGCCACCCCGGCACCCGCTGAGGCTCCCGCCGCACCGCAGGCGGCTCCCGCCCAGCCCCAGGCTCCGGCCGCGGCCCCTGCACCGGCTGCCCCTGCTCCGGCGCAGGCCGCACCGGCTCCCGCAGCGACCGAGGCGCCCGCTCCGAAGCTCTCGCTGCCGACGGAGAACGACAACCTCTACGTCACCCCGCTGGTACGCCGTCTGGCCGCACAGCAGGGCGTGGATCTCGCTTCCGTGACGGGTACCGGTGTCGGCGGGCGCATCCGCAAGGAGGATGTGCTCAAGGCTGCCGAGTCCGCATCGCAGGCTCCGGCCGCCACGAATGCGGCTCCGGCTCCCGCACCGCTCGAGGTCTCCCCGCTGCGGGGTACGACCCAGCCGATGTCGCGTCTGCGCAAGGTGCTCGCCAAGCGCGCGGTCGAGTCCATGCAGCAGACGGCGCAGCTCACCACGGTCGTGGAGGTCGACGTCACCGCGCTGGCGGAGTACCGCGACAGCGTCAAGGGCTCGTTCCTCGAGAAGACCGGCGACAAGCTCTCGTTCCTGCCGTTCTTCGCGCTGGCCGCCGCCGAGGCGCTGCAGGCCTTCCCGATCGTGAACGCGACGGTCGACGGTGAGCAGATCGTCTACCCGGCCACCGAGAACGTCTCGATCGCGGTCGACACCGAGCGCGGGCTGCTCACTCCGGTGCTGCGCGACGCCGCGTCGAAGAACATCGCTCAGATCGCTCACGAGATCGCCGACCTCGCGGCCCGCACGCGCGACAACAAGCTGAAGCCGGACGAGCTGGCCGGCGGAACCTTCACGCTGACCAACACCGGTTCCCGCGGTGCGCTGTTCGACACGCCCGTCGTGTTCCTTCCGCAGTCCGCCATCCTCGGCACCGGCACGGTCGTCAAGCGTCCGGGTCTCGTCAAGGTCGGCGGAACCGACGCGATCGCGGTCCGTTCGTATGTGTACCTCGCTCTGTCGTACGATCACCGCATCATCGACGGTGCCGACGCGGCGCGCTTCCTCGGTGCGGTGAAGGCGCGCCTCGAAGCGGCGCAGTTCGCCCCGCAGCTGGGCGCCTGACCGAACGATCATTCTGGCTGGTCCGCGACGTCGTACACGTCGCGGACCAGCCATTTGTCGTCCTGCCGCACGAGTACGACCATCGCGGTGGGACTCGCGGCGCCCGCCTCCGCCGGCCGAGCGACGCGGGTGACCGCGACGTCGCCGTACTCGTCGACCAGCTCGACCGTGAGCTCACCGCTGAGCGCGCGCACGGCGTCGACGGTTCCTGCGGAACCGGGCGCGATCGCGGCGACGCACTCCGTGTCCCCTGCGGAGTGACAGGCTTCAGCGGCGGAGACGAGCGTCGGGACGGCGGCGGCGGGGTCGCCCGCCTCCGCGACGGGCGGCGTGGGGGCAGCAGACGCGTGCTCGGCTCCTGTCGTCGATGACCCGCCTTTCGCCCGACCATCCGCGGTCGACGTCGGCGTCGGCGCCGTCCCCACGGCGGTGGAGGCACCTCGGGCGTCGCTCCCGCCGTCGCCGCTCGGCCACATCAGCCCGCCCACGAGCACGACGGCCGCACCCGCTGCCGCGATCAACAGCAGTCGGCGACGGGGTGCGCGGGGAGCCGCGGCCCGATCCCGCCCCCTACCGCTCGTCGCCCGCCGCACGCGGACGGCCTCCCTGGCGTCGGCGATCCGCGACGCGATGTTCTCCCGCAACATCCGCACGGCGCTGCGGACTCTCGCCCGGGTGGTCCGTGGGGTACGGACCGCGGACCTCCGCGTCGCGAGGCTCCTCCGGGTCGGGGCGACCCCGCCCGCAGCGGGCTCGACGACGCGGGAGAGGTCGCGCGCCCGCACCGGCTTCGTCGTCTGATGCTCCAGGGGACGTGGGGACACGAGGGCGAGAAGCTCGCACTCCCACTCGTCGAGAAGCCGCCGCGGGACCCGGGGGTGCTCCAGTCGTTCGCGCAGTCCATCCCCCACCCGGTCCAGAACACGCCTCAGCGCTCGATCGGTCTCGCAGTCCCTGAGCGTCTCGACGATCGTCGCCGCTGCGGACCGGATCCCGCTCCCCTCACCGATGACGAACAGGGGTCGCCCGCCGTCGGTGAGCCACCACGTACCCTCGACGCCGCTGCCCATGCGCGCCAGTTCACCGATGCCGCGCAGCAGACTCACCGCCACCGTGCACACCTCACCCTGACGCAACCGCTGCCCCGAGGCGGACCGTCGGTCGATGAACGCCTGCAACCGATCGGTGCACCAGGGCAGCAGCACATCGTGGCCGTCCGCACGTCGGACGACGTCCAGCGGTCCGGCGACGTGCTGTGCGCCCGCGAAGTGCCAGCCCGCCCATCCCGCGAGCTCCTCGCTCGGACACCGCACCGCCACGCCGTCGCCGCTGGTGACGAGCGCCCCCGCGAAGGGGGTGTCCGGTGACGACAGCATCCGCAGCGTGCGGTGCGCTCGTGCCAGCAGGGGCGGTGGGGCCGTCTCGATCGTCTGGGCGTCGGTCATGCGCCCATCTCACCCGAGGGATCGTGCGCCCGGAGCCATCCACGGCGTGAGCGGAAAGGTCCGCCGGCTGCGGCTGGCTGTGCAGAGCGAGTCCTCGTGCTGCTCCGCTCCGCGCGAACGACGACATCGTCAGGGTCTGGGACTCGGTAGGCTGGATGTCATGGCAAAGCGTGCTCCCGAACCCGAGAAGCGTCCTGGGTTCTTCTCCCAGATCAAGTCCCTCTTCCGGTTCACGCGCGAGGCCTACCCGTGGCTCCCCTGGGCGCAGGCCGGCATCCTCGTCGGCGGCATCCTTCTCGGCCTCGTCGCCGGCTACCTCATCCCGCCGTTCCAGGTGTGGACCCTCGTGCTCTGGGGCATCACCGGCCTCATGCTGGGCGTGCTCGGCGCGCTGTTCCTCATGACGCGACTGTCGACCTCGGCGATGTACACCAAGATCGACGGCATGCCCGGGGCGACCGGTCACGTGCTGAGCACCAGTCTCGGGCGTCGCTGGCAGGCATCGGAGACCCCGGTGGGGATCAACCCGAAGACCCAGGAGGCCGTGTACCGAACGATCGGTCGCGGCGGCATCGTGGTGGTCGGCGAAGGTGCCCGCGGCCGCCTCACGCGCCTGGTCAACGAGGAGCGGAGCAAGGCGCAGCGCGTCGCGCACGGTGTCCCCGTGACCGTGCTCTACGTCGGGCACGGCGAGGACGAGGTGCCCATCGCCGACCTCGCCAAGACCATCAAGAAGCTTCCCAAGGCCATCGACAAGGCCACCATGGCCGCGGTGATCCGTCGCGTCGACTCCGTGTCGCAGTCGCTCTCGTCGCTGCCGATCCCGAAGGGCATCGACCCCACCAAGGTGCGCCCGCAGCGTCCGCGCTGACCCGCACACCGCACGATCGACGCGCGGCCGTCCTCCTCGGAGGGCGGCCGCGCGTCGTCACTCCGACAGCGGCTGCTTCGGCAGGCGCCGCACCTTCGCCCGGCGACGACGACGCTCCGGGATCATCGAGCGCATCTCTTCAAGCTTGCCGAAGCAGAACAACCGGTCGTCCGCCTCCAGCACGACGTGCTTGCGCGGGTTCGGGATCACGCTCACCCCGCGGTGCAGCGTGAGCACGGTGATGTCACGCTCCCACAGTCCGGCTTCACCCAGGGTCTTTCCCACCAGGTCGGCGGCGCCGTGCACCATCAGCTCCGCCACGCCGTACCCCGTCGACACCGTCAGACGCTGTCGCACGTCGATCTCGGGGAACGCCACCTGCCCGGCGATGTAGTCGATGATGGCGCCGGCGACGTCGAGCTTCGTGGCCGTCTCGATGCCCTGCAGTCCCGGCGAGGAGTTCACCTCCATGACGAGCGGTCCCTCGTCGCCCTCGAGCATGTCCACTCCCGCCACCCGCAGCCCCATGATCTGCGCCGAACGGACGGCCGCCCGCTCGTACACCGGGTCGAGCTCGATCGCCTCCACCGATCCGCCGCGGTGCACGTTCGAGCGGAACTCGTCGCCGGCCGCCGAGCGCCGCATCGCCGCGACGACGCGGTCGCCCACGACCAGCGCACGGATGTCGCGCCCACGACTCTCGGAGATGAACTTCTGGATCAGCACGTTCTGCTTCGTGGAGTGCAGGGTCTCGATGATCGCCTCGGCAACCTTGACCTGTGGGGCGAGGATCACGCCGATCCCCTGCGTGCCCTCGAGCAGCTTGATCACGACGGGTGCACCGCCGACGCGCTCGATCGCCGGGCGCACATCGGCGCGGTTGCGCACGAAAGCGGTGGGCGGCATCGCGATGTTGTGCCGGGAGAGGATCTGGTTGGCGCGGAGCTTGTCGCGCGCGCTCGAGATGCCGTTGGCGGTGTTCGGGGTGTACACGTCCATCTGCTCGAACTGGCGGACCACCGCCGTACCGAAGTAGGTGATCGAGTTCCCGATGCGCGGCAGGATCGCGTCGTAGTCGCTCAGCTGGCGTCCCCGGTAGTGCAGGTCGGGTTCATCGGAGGTGAGGTCGATCGCGAAGCGAAGGGTGTTCAGCACCTTGACGTTGTGCCCCCGCTGCAGCGCGGCGGCCCGGAGGCGCTGGGTGGAGTACGCCTGCGGCGCACGGGACAGCACTGCGATCTTCACGGGGGATTTCCTGCCAGGATGTATCAGGTGAGTAGGTCTACCCATTCAAACACCCTCACGGGGTGGCGAGAGTGGGTCAGCCTGCCCGATCTCGGCGTCGACTGGATCAAGGCGAAGATCGACACCGGCGCGCGCACCTCATCGCTACACGCGTTCGACGTGCACGAGTTCGAGCGTGAGGGCGAGGCGTGGGTCCGCTTCCGCGTGAACCCGTGGCAGGACAGCCAGGACGACGCGGTCGTCGTCGAGTGCCCTGTGCACGATCGCCGCGCCGTGCGCAGCTCGTCCGGGCACGCGCAGGAGCGTCTGGTGGTGCAACTGATCATCCGCCTGGTCGACCGCGAGGTGCTGGCCGAGGTCACCCTCAGCAACCGGGACGAGATGGGGTTCCGCATGCTCATCGGTCGCGAGGCCCTGCGTCACGGCTACGTCGTGGACCCCGCGCGCTCGTTCCTCGGTGGAAGGGCACCGCGCGAGGCACGCCGCCGCAACCGGGGACGCGCCTGAGGGAAGCGGGCGACCCGACGCGGCTCAGGCGCGGATGAGGACGGTGCCGACCGCCTTGTCGTGCAGACCGCGCTGATCCGCATCCCAGACGACCGCCGGAATCACGACGAGCAGCAGCAGCGTGCGAACGACCGGCCGCCACAGCCCGATCCAGGCGCCGTCGAGACGCACCAGGCGCATGCCGAGGATGCGGTGACCCGGGCTACCCCCCGCGGTGGGGATGAACAGGATCTGCAGGACCGCGAACACCAGCAGCGGGGCGAACTGCGTCAGACCCGCCTCGGACGGCAGCGCGAACTGGTCGAAGCCGAGGAAGCCGGTGGCGATGATCGTGGCGGCCGCATAGTCGATCACGAGAGCGCCGATGCGTCGTCCGGGACGAGCAATGCTTCCCGTTCCCGACTCCGGGAGTCCGAGTCGTTCACCGGGGTACCTGTTCACCGCATCCGTCACCACACCAGCCTACCGAGCCGCCGGAACCGCCCCTTCCGCCCTCACGCTGTAACACGCTCGAAACAAAGCGGATACCGTGGAGAAATCCCCCGTCCGTACTGTGCAGAGTGGCCCCGAAGCCATCGATCCGCATCACAGGAGTCGTTACATGTTCAAAGATTCGTCCGAGGTACTGGCCTACATCAAGGAGAACGACGTCAAATTCCTTGACATCCGGTTCACCGATCTCCCTGGCGTGCAGCAGCACTTCAACATCCCTGCGGCGACGGTCGACGAGGCCTTCTTCACAGACGGGCAGCTGTTCGACGGCTCCTCGATCCGCGGCTTCGCGAGCATCCACGAGTCGGACATGCAGCTCATCCCCGACGTGACGACGGCCTACATGGACCCGTTCCGCGAGGCGAGCACCCTCGTGATGATCTTCGACATCTACAACCCGCGCACCGGCGAGATCTACTCGAAGGACCCGCGTCAGGTCGCCAAGAAGGCCGAGAAGTACCTCGCGTCGACCGGTATCGCCGACACCGCGTACTTCGCGCCCGAGGCCGAGTTCTACATCTTCGACGACGTGCGCTACTCCGTCACGGCGGGCGAGAGCTTCTACAAGGTCGACTCCGAGGAGGCCGCGTGGAACACCGGTCGCGAGGAGGAGGGCGGCAACCTCGCCAACAAGACCCCGTACAAGGGCGGCTACTTCCCCGTGAGCCCGGTCGACAAGACGGCCGACCTGCGCGACGACATCACGCTCAAGCTGATCGAGGCCGGCTTCATCCTCGAGCGCTCGCACCACGAGGTCGGCACGGCGGGCCAGCAGGAGATCAACTACCGCTTCGACACGATGGTGCACTCGGCGGACGACATCCTGAAGTTCAAGTACATCGTGAAGAACACGGCCGAGGAGTGGGGCAAGGTCGCCACCTTCATGCCCAAGCCGCTCTACGGTGACAACGGCTCCGGCATGCACACGCACCAGTCGCTGTGGAACGACGGCAAGCCGCTGTTCTACGACGAGGCCGGCTACGGCCAGCTCAGCGACATCGCCCGCTGGTACATCGGCGGCATCCTGGCGCACGCTCCCGCGCTGCTCGCCTTCACGAACCCGACGCTGAACAGCTACCACCGTCTGGTGAAGGGCTTCGAGGCTCCGGTCAACCTGGTGTACTCGGCCGGCAACCGCTCCGCCGCGATCCGTATCCCGATCACGGGCTCCAACCCGAAGGCCAAGCGCATCGAGTTCCGCGCTCCCGACGCCTCCGGCAACCCGTACCTCGCCTTCGCGGCGCAGCTCATGGCAGGTCTCGACGGCATCAAGAACCGCATCGAGCCGCACGAGCCGGTCGACAAGGACCTCTACGAGCTTCCGCCCGAGGAGGCCAAGAACATCCCGCAGGTGCCGAACTCGCTGCTCGACTCGCTCGAGGCACTCCGCAACGACCACCAGTTCCTCCTCGAGGGCGGCGTGTTCACCGAGGAGCTCATCGAGACCTGGATCTCCTACAAGTACGAGAACGAGATCCTGCCGATCGCGCAGCGTCCGCACCCGTTCGAGTACGAGCTGTACTTCGGGGTCTGACCCGCACCGCGAAGCGCCCGCCGGGATTCCTGGCGGGCGCTTCCGCGTGTCCGGGGGTCATTCCACACACCCTCTTGCAGGTCCCTGCCCCGGAGTCAAGCCCGAAGACGGGAATCGTGCAGGGCCCTAGCGTGAGAGAGTCGCCGGGCTACCCGACCCGGCGACGGGGAGGCGGCACCATGTGGACGCAGGAGGCGACGCCGACCGAGGCTCTGCTCGACAGCCGATACCGGCTGGGCGATGCCGTGGGCGTCGGCGGCATGGCGACCGTGTACCGCGCCGAGGACATCGCGCTGGAGCGCACGGTCGCGGTCAAGATCTTCCGCACCTCGGACGATGCCGTGACCTCGACGGACCGCGCGCACTCCGAGAAGGCGCTGCTCGCCTCCCTCAATCACCCCAACCTGGTCACGCTCCTCGACGCCCGCCTCGACCCCGGCCGGGCGATGTACCTGGTGATGGAGTTCGTTCCCGGCCCCACGCTCAGCAGCCGCCTCTCCCGCTCCGCCGTGACCCCCCAGGAGGTCGCGACGATCGGTGCCGACGTCGCCTCCGCCCTCCATGCCGCTCACGCGGCGGGCATCGTGCACCGTGACGTCAAGCCCTCCAACGTTCTCCTCACCCCGCCGACGTCGGGCAGCGACCGGTGGACGGCGAAGCTCGCGGATTTCGGGATCGCGTGCATGATCGACACGTCGCGGGTCACCGCGCCGGGCATCGTCCTCGGCACCCTCACGTACATGGCGCCCGAGCAGCTGCGCAACGGCGAGGTACGGCCGTCGGTCGACATCTACGCGCTGGGCCTTGTGCTCCTGGAGGCACTGACCGGCACACCCGGCTTCGCGCCCACCCTGAGCGTCGAGACCGCCCTCGCCCGCCTGCACCTGGCGCCGGACGTTCCCGCGTCGCTCGGACAGGACTGGGGGCGGCTGCTCACCGCGATGACGAGCATCGACCCGGCCGAACGGCCGCACGCCGCCGAGGTCGCGGTCGAGCTGCGGCGGTTGAGCGAAGCACTCGCGGAGGCCGCCGAGCGCGCCACCGCTCCCCTTCCCGCCGTCGTCGCGCCCGCCGCCACGCGCGTCCTGCCCATTCCCGGCTTCCCCTCGCCCGCCGCATCCTCGGCGCCCGTGGCCCCGCTGGTCATCCCTCCCGTGCCGCCGCTCCCCGCCCCCGCGGCTCCGGCTCGGCCGCTCACCCGTGCCCAGGCCCGGCGGCGGCTCGCCGCCCGTGCGGTCGCTGCACCGCGCCGGACACCGCGGCGACGCGACAGTCTGCTCTTCGCCGCCGTCGTCGCCATCGGAGCCGTCACCACGATCGCGGTGTCGCTGTCGGGCCAGGGCACGCAAGTCGTGGCGAGCTCCGGCGCCGTGCTCAGCGGGATCTCCTCCGTCGAGTCGCCCACGGCCGCCGAGACGGCCCCGCCCACCGTCGTCGAGGTGCCCGCGGCCGTCGCTCCCGCCCCCGCCGAGTCCCTCACCGTCGAGTCCGTCGGCGACGAGCATTCGACCGACCATGCCGACGACAACCCGGCTGCACAGCAGGACAACGGCAAGGGCAAGGGAGCGAAAGGCAACGGCGAGGGCACGAGGGGCGGAAAGCCGGGTTCCGCGGACCAGGGTTCGCCGACCACGGACGATCGAGCCGCGGTCGAGACGCCCGGCAAGGGCGATAAGGGCAAAGGCTCGCAGGGCAAGGGCTCGGACGACTAGGCCCGGCGTTCAGCCGCACGCCCTCGGGTGTCGCTGAGCGCGCCGGGCCCCGGTGTGGAGCAAGATCGAGTGCGAGCACGCACAGTTGGAGGGGACATGCGCCGCAGGAGAATCATCGCGACCGACGAGGCGCAGACCGTATCGGCCCAGCGCCGCTCCCCCACCTCGGTGGTCGCAGGGGCGAGAGCGAACCCGTTCATGTTCGGGCTGCTGGGAGCCCTGGGCGTCCTGGTCGCTCTCGCGATCGGCGGCATCGTCAATCAGCTCGCGACCGTGCTGGTCTACATCGGCGTCGCGATCTTCCTCGCGCTCGGACTCGACCCGATCGTCACCAGCATCGAGCGCAAGCTCCCCCGTCCCGCCGCCGTCGCGATCGTCGTCGCCGGCGTCGTCCTCGCGTTCGCCGGGATCATCCTCGCCATCGTCCCGATCCTCGTCGAACAGATCACCAACCTGATCAAAGACGGTCCGAAGATGATCGAGGACTTCATGAAGACGGACTGGTACAAGGACATGAGCGCCCAGTTCGGCTCGACCATCACCGATGCCGTCAACGGCGTGCTCGGCTTCGTGCAGGACCCCGACAACTTCTTCGACATCGGCGGCGGTGTCTTCGCGGTCGGCGCCGGGATCGCCGGAGGCATCACCGGCGTCACCATCGTCCTGATCCTGACGCTGTACTTCATGGCGTCGCTGCGCAGCATGAAGCGCGTCGCCGCTCGCTTCGTGCCCGCCTACCAGCGCGACACGTTCAGCGAACTCCTGGAGGACGTCTCGAGCGCGGTCGGTCGCTACGTGATCGGTCAGGCGAGCCTCGCCCTGACCAACGGCGTGCTCAGCCTGATCTTCCTCAGCATCATCGGCGCACCGGTGCCGGCGCTGCTGGCCCTCATCGCCTTCATCGGCTCGATGATCCCGCTCGTCGGAACCCTGTCGGCATCGATCATCATCTCGCTGATCTGCCTGTTCGAGTCGCCCACGACCGCGCTCATCGCGATCATCTACTACCTCGTGTACATGCAGATCGAGGCATACGTGCTATCGCCCCGCATCATGAGCCGCGCGGTCGCCGTTCCGGGGGCTCTCGTGGTGATCGCGGCCGTCGCGGGTGGTGCGCTCGGCGGGATCCTCGGCGCGCTGGTGGCCATCCCGATCGCGGCGAGCATCATCATCATCGTGCAGAAGGTGGTGTTCCCGACACAGGACCGGAAGAAGACACCACCGGCCGTGACGGTCGCGTGATCAGCGGACGGTGACGGCGCCCGCCTGCACGCGCACCGCGAACGACGAGATCTCCCCGACCTCCTCGCCGTCGATCTCGAACATCTGCGGAGCCGCAAGGCGCACCTCGATGCGCTCGGCGGAGACGTGCGTGGTGGAGTCCGTGCTCACCGCCTGATCGACACTCCCGAGAATCCGTCGGATGCCGTTGTCCCACACCACGGAGCGGACGGTGTCGAGCCACTGGAGCGGTCCGTCGGCGCTGATCAGCAGCATGTCGAGGAGCCCGTCGTCGACGAGGGCGTCGGGCAGCAGCCGGATGCCGCCCTGCAACATGCCGCAGTTTCCGATCAGGAGGGTGTGCCCACGCAGCTCCTGCGGCTCACCGTCGTCCAGCTGCAGCGTGATGTCGGTCATCTCCGTGCCGGCGAGTGCCCGGCCCATCGCCTCGACGTACGCGAGCCATCCCGCGCGGTCCTTGAGGTCGTCATTGGTCTCCACCAGCATCTGGGCATCGACGCCGAAGCCCACCATGACCGAGAACGCGTGCTCCTCCCCGTCGATCTCGACCCATCCGAGGTCGATGTTCCGCGGCTCGCTGTCGCGGACGTGCTCCAGCGCGGGAAGGACGCCCTCCAGGGGGATGCCGAGGTTGCGGGCCAGGAGGTTGCCGGTGCCCTGCGGCACGATGCCGAGGGCGACCCCGGTCTCCGCGAGGGCCTCCGCGACCGCTCGGATGGTCCCGTCTCCGCCCACCGCGATGACCGGGTCGCAGCCCTCCGCGACCGCCTCCGCCGCCATGCCACGGCCCGCGTCCTCCGGGGTGGTCTCCCACCAGCGGATGTCCGCGTCATCGCCGAACGCGAGCCGGACGGCCTCCTCGAGAACCGCCCTGTCCGACTTCGTGGGATTCCAGATCACTGCCAGAGGAGAAGACGTCATGCGCTCAGCCTGGGCGACCGGAGCCGTTCCCGCAACTCGGTTGACAGTCACCCGTAGAACAGGTGCTCGAAGGTCCGCCGAGCCCGGCGCGTGACACCCAGGTAGTCCTCCTCGAGCTGCGTGGCCGCGCGGTTCGGGTAGCCCAGCAGCCGCGCCAACGCGTCGAGCTGCCGGCGGTCGGCCGGGAGCACGTCGCTGGTCTGTCCGGTGAGCAGGGTGATGGCCGACCGGAGCCGGCTCGACAGCAGCCAGGCGGCCCGCAGACGCTCCGCGTCCTCCTCCTCCACGAGCCCGGCAGCGACCGCCGCGTCCAGCGCCCGCAGTGTCGAGGTGGTGCGGAATCCCGGCACCTCCGCCGCATGCTGCAACTGCAGCAGCTGCACGAGCCACTCCACGTCGCTCAGGGTTCCCGGTCCGAGCTTGAGGTGCCGCCGCGGATCCGTGCCCTGCGGCAGCCGCTCCCCCTCGACCCGCGCCTTGATGCGCTTGATCTCCCTCAGCCCCTGGAGGTCGACCGTGTCGGGGTAGCGGATCGAATCGGCGAGCTCCGTGAACCGCGCGATCAGCTTGACGCTCCCCGCGACGCCCTGCGCGCGCAGCAGCGCCTGCGCCTCCCACGACAGGGACCAGCGACGGTAGTACGCCGTGTACGCGTCGAACGAGCGCACCAGCGGACCGTTGCGCCCCTCCGGACGCAGTCCGGCGTCGAGCTCCAGCGGCAGCCGGTGGTCGGTGAGGTGCTCGCGCAGACCCGCCACGATCTTCGTGGCGAGCTTCTCGGCGCGCTGCGGATCCACGCCGTTCGCGTCGTACACGTACAGCACGTCCGCGTCGGAGCCGAACCCGAGCTCGCCACCGCCGAACCGGCCCATCGCGATCACGGCGAAGTCGAGCGCCGCGTCCTCCGGCGGCACGACCTCACGCATCACCGCGCGCAGCCCGGCCTGGATCGTCGCGGCGGTGATGTCGGTGAGGGCCGTCGCCACCTCCTCGATCGTGAGCACGTCGAGCACCGCGCCCATGGCCGTGCGCAGCAGCTC
The DNA here is from genome assembly GCF_053643635.1 of Microbacterium sp. NPDC055502. Taxonomy (NCBI): domain Bacteria; kingdom Bacillati; phylum Actinomycetota; class Actinomycetes; order Micrococcales; family Microbacteriaceae; genus Microbacterium; species Microbacterium sp. NPDC055502. The sequence goes on from NZ_JBSHKJ010000002.1 coordinate 722,402, forward strand.
GCGCCGCCGCAGGGCCCTGACCGCCCGCAGCGCGTCCGCGACCGTCTCGTGCCGCGTCTGGATCGCCCGCGCCTCCTCGTCCAGCGCCTCCGCGCCACGTGGTCGCAGGCGCTCCGTGCTGTCGAGCCAGGCCACGGACTCCGGGATCCATTCGAGCAGCTCCCCGATGTAGCGCGACGACGACAGCAGCCGCGTGAGGCTCTCGGCGGCGCCGGAGGAATCCCGCAGCATCCGCAGGAACCACGAGGTGTCGCCCAGCCGCTCGCTGATGCGACGGAACGCCAGGAGCGCGTAGTCCGGGTCGCTGCCGTCGGCGAACCAGCGCACCATGATCGGCATCAGGTGCCGCTGGATCGTGGCCTTGCGGCTCAACCCTCGCGTCAGGGCACCGATGTGGCGCAGCGCCCCGGCCGGGTCGCGGAACCCGATCGCCGCGAGCCGGTCGTGCGCCTGCTCCAGCGACAGCGTGCGCTCCTCCTCCGGCAGACCGGCGACCGCGCTCAGCAGCGGGCGGTAGAACAGGCGCGTGTGGATCTCGCGCACCTCGCGGCGCACGGCCTCCCAGCGCGCCCAGATGGCGTCGCCGCTGTCGGCCAGTCCGGTCGCGCGGGCGAGGAACCGTCGCCCGGCCGGCGTGCGGGGCATCAGGTGCGTGCGGGAGAGCTCGCGCAACTGCAACCGGTGCTCCATGAGCCGCAGCACGCGGTAGTCGGCGGCGAAGGTCGCCGCATCCGCCCGGCCGATGTACCCGCCGTCGACGAGGGCGTCGAGGCTCTCCAGCGTGCCGCGGGTTCGCAGCGTCTCGTCGGTCAGCCCGTGCACGAGCTGCAGGAGCTGCACCGTGAACTCGATGTCGCGCAGACCGCCCGCGCCGAGCTTGAGCTGGTACGGCGCGTCCTCCGGATCAATGTGCTCCATGACCCGTTCGCGCATGCGCTGCACGTTCTCGACGAACTCCTCGCGCGCGGCGCTCGACCACACGAGGGGCTGCACGGCCGCGATGTACTCCGCGCCCAGCACGGGGTCGCCCGCGAGCGGCCGTGCCTTCAGCAGCGCCTGGAACTCCCACCCCTTCGCCCAGCGGTCGTAGTAGGCGGCGTGCGAGGCGAGCGAGCGCACCAGGGCCCCCTGCTTGCCCTCGGGCCGCAGCGCCGCATCGACCTCCCACAGGGGCGGCTCGACCTCGATCGCGCTGAGGGCACGCATCGTCTCGCGCGCCAGTCGCGTCGCGATGTCGATGGCCCGCGCCTCCGACGCGACCGCGTCATCGGCGGTTCCCGCGACGAAGATGACGTCGACGTCGCTGACGTAGTTCAGCTCCCGCGCGCCGGCCTTGCCCATGCCGATGATCGCGAGCCGGGTCGCGGCGAGCTCGTCGTGGCCGGTGCTCGCGCGCAGCCGCGCCCGCGCTACCGCCAGCGCCGCCTCCAGCGCCGCACCGGCGAGGTCGGCCAGCGCCGCGGCGACCGCGGGCACCGCGTCCTCCGGGCGCTCGTGCGCGAGGTCGAACGCGGCGATCGCGGCGAGCTCACGCCGATACGCCACGCGCACCGCCACGACCGCGTCGTCGTCGCCCGCCGCCGCGACACCGTCGCTGGCGTCCACGGCGGCGAGGAGGCGGCTGCGCAGCGCGTCGGCCGATGGCAGCGCTGACACGGGCTCGCTGAGCACGGAGAGCTGTGCGGGGTGGCGCAGGAAGAACTCGGCGAGCCCGGTCGAGGCGCCGAACACCCGCCACACCGTGCGGCGCGTCTCCGCATCGTCGACGAGCGGCCGCACCGCCTCCGGGTCACGGCGCGCCACCCGGAGCAGTCCGCGCACCGCGGCATCCGGGTCTGCGGCGCCCATGCCGTCGAGCAGCCCCGCACGGGGTCGGTCCAGCAACGACTCCAGCTCTGCCAGCGACGCGGCGGCCTCGGACAGCTCGGAGAAACCGATCCGTGCGAGCGCGGAGAGCGAGACGGAGGCGTCGGGTCGGGCCATGCCGCGCCTCAGAGGAGCTCGAGGTTGTTCTTCAGCTCCAGCGGCGTGACCTGCCCGCGGTACGCCTCCCACTCCTTGCGCTTGTTGAGCAGCACGTAGTTGAACACCTGCTCGCCCAGCGTCTCGGCCACGAGCTCGGACTCCTCCATGTACTCCAGCGCGTGGTCGAGGCTCGCGGGCAGGGCGGAGTAGCCCAGCGCACGGCGCTCGGCGTCGCTCAGCGCCCACACGTTGTCCTCGGCCTCCGGCGGCAGCTCGTACCCCTCCTCGATGCCCTTGAGGCCGGCGGCGAGCATAAGCGCATAAGCCAGGTAGGGGTTCGCGGCCGAGTCGAGCGCGCGGTACTCCACGCGCGACGACTGCCCCTTGTTCGGCTTGTACATCGGCACCCGGACGAGCGCCGAACGGTTGTTGTGACCCCACGTGATGAAGCTGGGGGCCTCGTCGCCGCCCCACAGCCGCTTGTACGAGTTGACGAACTGGTTGGTCACGGCGGAGATCTCGTTCGCGTGCCGCAGGAGCCCGGCGATGAAGTGACGGCCGGTCTTGGACAGCTGGTACTTCGCCCCCTCCTCGTAGAACGCGTTCTGATCGCCCTCGAACAGCGACATGTGCGTGTGCATGCCGCTGCCGGGCTGACCGCTGAGCGGCTTCGGCATGAACGTGGCGTACACGCCCTGCTCGATGGCCACCTCCTTGATAACGGTGCGGAACGTCATGACGTTGTCGGCCGTGGTGAGGGCGTCGGCGTAGCGCAGGTCGATCTCGTTCTGACCGGGACCGCCCTCGTGGTGGCTGAACTCCACCGAGATGCCGAGGTCTTCGAGCATGCGCACCGAGCGGCGCCGGAAGTCATGGGCCGTACCGCCCGGCACGTTGTCGAAGTACCCGGCGGAGTCGACCGGGACCGGACCCTCGGGCCCGAACGACGAGGACTTGAGCAGGTAGAACTCGATCTCCGGGTGCGTGTAGAACGTGAAGCCCGCGTCAGCGGCCTTCGCGAGCGCGCGCTTGAGCACGTGACGCGGATCCGCCACCGCCGGCTGCCCGTCCGGGGTGGTGAGGTCGCAGAACATGCGCGCCGTCGGGTCGATCTCCCCGCGCCACGGCAGCGTCTGGAACGTGGTCGGGTCGGGCTGCGCCAGCAGATCGGACTCGTATGTGCGGGTGAGGCCCTCGATGGCCGAGCCGTCGAAGCCGATGCCCTCCGCGAACGCCCCCTCGACCTCGGCCGGCGCGATCGCGACCGACTTCAGCGTGCCGATCACGTCGGTGAACCACAGCCGCACGAACTTGACGCCGCGCTCCTCGATCGTGCGAAGCACGAAGTCCCTCTGCTTGTCCATGGCTACTCTGCGCCCTGGCCCTTCGCGTCGGAGCCGAAGCCGCTCGACGGCTTCGCGTCCCAGCCCTGCTCCGCGGCCTCCTCCTCGGCCCAGGCACGCGACCGCTCCTGGAGGACCTCGGGCGCACGACGCGCCTCGGCCTCGGTGTCGAAGGGGCCGACGCGGTCGATCGAGGGCGACAGCATGCCGAACTCGACCTCGCCCGTGGCGGAGTTGTACCAGTACTTGTGATCGCCGTCGGTCATGGCTTCTCCTTCTTCCCGCGAGTCGTTCGGGTGATGTCATCGATCCTACTGGCGCACACAGCGGTCGCTAAGCTATCGGCCATGGCAAAAGCGATCGGCGTCGACATCGGCGGCACGGGTATCAAAGCGGGAATCGTCGACCTCGAACACGGCACCATGGCCTCGGATCGGGTACGCGTGCCCACCCCGGAGGGTGCGGCGCCGGAGGACGTGCTCCTCGCCGTGCAGACCGTGCTCAAGACCCTCGACGTGCACGAGTCGACGCTCCCCCTCGGCGTGGCCTTCCCGGCGATCGTCAAGCGCGGCAAGACCCTGTCCGCCGCCAACGTGTCGAAGAAGTGGATCGACTTCGACGCGGAGCGGTTCTTCCGCGACGGGCTCGGCCGCAACATCGTGTTCGTGAACGACGCCGACGCGGCGGGTGTGGCCGAGGCTCGCCACGGTGCCGCGCGCGACGTGATCGGCTTCACGCTGCTCACCACTCTCGGAACCGGGATCGGCTCGGCCTTCCTCTACGACGGCGTGCTGCTGCCCAACACTGAGCTCGGCCACCTCAACTTCCGCGGCTTCGAGTCGGTGGAGACTTGGGCGGCCACCTCCGCCCGCGAGCGCGAAGGGCTCAGCTGGGCCGAGTGGGCGGAGCGGCTGCAGGAGTTCTACTCCCACATCGAGTTCATCTTCAGCCCCGACCTCTTCGTGGTCGGCGGCGGGGTGTCGAAGAACGCGGGCGACTTCCTCCCGCTGCTCGACCTCAAGACCCCGATCGTCCCGGCGATCCACCGCAACAACTCGGGCATCATCGGCGCCGCGTCACTCGCCGGCGACTGACACCCGCGACACGTGGAAGGCCCCGCAGAGCATCTGCGGGGCCTTTCCTCGTGGGGCGAATGGGCCGGCCTGTACGCCGGGTTCTGTTCCGGGGTTCTTCGCCCCTTCGACGGCCATCTCTCTCGGCGACACGTTGCCGTGCCGCTCCAGCGGTCTACCCGAGGACTCGGCGGGCCGCGTCAACATCCTCTGTCTGACCTTGCTCCGGGCGAGGTTTACCTGGCGGGCCGTGTCACCACGGCCCCCGGTGGTCTCTTACACCACCCTTTCACCCTTACCCGCGATCCGAGGATCACGGGCGGTCTGCTCTCTGTGGCACTTTCTCGCGGATCACTCCGGGTGGGTGTTACCCACCGCCCTGCCCTGTGGAGCCCGGACGTTCCTCGGTGCGGTCACCCGCCACGCGACCGTCCAGCCGACCCATTCGCCCCTCCAGTCTACGGCGCTCACTTCTCCGCGGAATCCGCGATGCGCAGGTCGAGCGGCACCTCGATCGGGAACGTGCCGAACAGGCGGGTCGTCGCGACCTCCGCTGCCTCCCGCACCGCCGCCGCGGCGGCCTCGGCGTGCTCGCGCGGGGTATGCACGATGATCTCGTCGTGCAGGAAGAACGCCAGATGCGGCTCGCGGGCGAACGGGCCGGAGGCCTCGGCGGCCCCGAACACGGGCGGCAGCTGCTGCAGCCGGTGCCGGATCTCGGCGAGCCAGATGAGCGACCACTCGGCCGCCGTGCCCTGCACCACGAAGTTGCGGGTGAAGCGTCCCCAGTCCCGGGCTCGCCGACGAGCGAGGGCCACCACGGCGGGATCGGCCTCCGCGGCCGTCGCATCCGACTGCAACCGCATCCACTCGTCCGACGGCCGCGGCGACGACCGGCCCAGCCACGTCGAGACGATCCCGCCGTCCTCGCCCGTGCGCGCCGCTTCGTCGACGAGGGCCATGGCGCGCGGGTAGACGCGGCGCAACCGTGGCACCAGACGGCCGCTGTCGCCGCTCGTCGCGCCGTACATGGCCCCGAGCACCGCGTACTTCGCCTCTTCACGGGTCGCGACCGTGCCCGACGCCACGACACCCGCGTAGAGGTCGCCACCGCGCGCCGCCTCGGCCATCGCTTCGTCCGCCGCCATGGCCGCCAGCATCCTCGGCTCCAGCTGCGCGACATCCGCGACCACCAGCGTCCATCCGGGGTCCGCCCGCACGGCGGGTCGCAGGTTCCGCGGCAGCTGCAGCGCTCCCCCGCCGGCCGAGGCCCAGCGCCCCGTGACCACGCCACCGGGGATGTAGACCGGACGGAACCGCCCCTCGTGCACCCACTCGGACAGCCACGTCCACCCGTTCGCGCTCAGCAGCCGGGACAGCTTCTTGTACGCCAGCAGCGGTTCGACGACGGGATGGTCCTGCGTCGACAGCTCCCACTTGCTCGTGGACTCGACCTGCACTCCGACGCGATGCAGGGCGCGCAGCAGCTTGGGCTGGCTGTCCAGGTGGAGAGTCGCATCGCCGAGGAGCGCTCGCACCTCGTCCGCACGCTCCACCATGTGCCGGGGAAGACCGCCGCCCGCGGGCCGGGCGCCGAGGGCCTCGGTGAGGATCGCGTCGTGCACCTCGGTGTTCCAGGGCAACCCGGCGGCGCGCATCTCCTCGGCGATCAGGCCACCTGCGGACTCGGCGGCGCACAGGAGCGTCAGCCGACCGTCCCGCGCGGCGGCGATCACCCGGCGTTGCGCGCGGTACTGCTCCAGGGCCGCGACGACCGCCGGCTCCCCCGATTCCTCGTCGAACACGTCGAACAGGGAGGGCGTCGCGTCCGCGGGCTGCCGCGGCTCCCAGGCGGCAGACGGAGGCAGCGGCGCGGGCACCGTCGCGGTGTCCCGCAGGATCGCATGGCACAGGACCAGGTCGTGACTGCGGCCGATGCGGACTCCCTCCCGCAGCAGCAGTGCGTACACCTCGGCGGCCGAGCGCAGGATCCACCGGGGGCCGTCCTCCGCCTCCGTCGCGGCGACCCAGGACGCGAGTTCGCCCGCGGGCACGAGCGTCCGACCGCTCTCCCGGTCGTGCTCGTCGAGCTCGACCGCCGCGTACTCGGCCGCCCCGAGCGCGATCAGGGCGATGCGGCGCTCCGTGCCCGACGCCGGCACCGTCATCGGCGGTGCACGACGGATGCGCTCACGAGAGCCCCGACTCCTCGGTGCGGACGAGGATGCAGCCGCACTCGGGGCAGGAGACCACGGCGTCCTCCGGGGCACGGCGGATCTCGTTGAGGTCGGTGCCAGGGAGCATCATGCGGCAGCCCTCGCAGGTGCCGCGGGTGAGGAGCGCCGCCCCCGCGCTGTTCTGCGCGCGGCGGTCGTACTCCGCCAGCAGCGGGGCGGGGATCGAGCCGGCGACGGCCTCCCGGTCACGCGTCAGCTGAGCGCCGAGCTCGGTGGCCGCCACCACGTCGGCCTTCGCCTGCGCGGTCAGGGCCGTGCCCTCGGTCGTGGTCGTGTCGAGCAGCGCCTGCTGAGCGGCGACGGCGGCATCGGCCTCTTCCACGCGCCCCATCACGTCGAGCTCCGCGTCTTCCAGGTCGCTCAGGCGCTTGGCCAGGCTGGCGAGCTCGTGCTCGAGCGCCTGCGCCTCCTTCGCGTTGGTCGCCGCCGCCAGACGCGCGGTGTCGCGGTCACGACGCTGTTCGGCCAGGGACACGTCGGACTCCAGCCGCGCGAGCTCGGCCCGCGCATCGTCCCGCGCGCCGGTGAGAACCGTGAGCTCGCGGAGCTGCTCCTGGCGGACGGCGACGAGCTCGGTGATCCGCGCCGCCTGACTCGGCTGGGTGCGGGCGCGCTCGGCCTGCGCGATGCGCCGGTCGAGGTCCGCGATGTCGAGCAGGGTGCGCTGGTTCTCCGGGGTGGCGTTCACGCTCTCAAATCTAGTCGGTCGGCCGTCGTCCGGGCCTCAGCCGATGACGCCGTCGACGTAGAGCCACGTCCGGCCCTCGCGGACGAATCGGCTGCGCTCGCGCAGGGAGCCGCGCTCGGCGCCGTGCCGCCAGAACGCCTCGAACTCCACGACGCCGTAGCGGTCGAACGGTCCCCCGGCCACGCGGTCGACGATCAGCAGCCGACGCCATTCCAGACCCCGGTCGAACTCGACGTCGCGGGGCCGCGTGCTCGGATGCCAGGTGCGCAGCAGGTACGCGGCGTCCGCCCGGGAGAAAGCGGTGTAGCGGGAGCGCATGAGTCGTTCAGCGGTCGGAGCGGACGCACCTCCGAGAAGGGGCGCGCAGCACTCGTCGAACGGGTTGCCGGAGCCGCAGGGGCAGCGTGCGGACGACATCACGAGAGCGCGACGATCAGGGTCATGCCTGCCAGCATCACGCACACCGGGGTCATGGTCCACCGTTCCGCGGGACTCCGCGAGATCGCGTTGAGCAGGATCCCGATCACGAAGTACGCGAACAGCACCCAGCACGACACGACGACGACGGGCAGCTCACCCCCGGCGATGACTCCCGCACGGCTCAGCAGCAGTGCGGCGAACCCGGCGTAGGGGACGACCGAGACGATGCTGCCGACGCGGAGCCGCACGGGCAGAACGCGGTGCGCACCGCCCCAGGCGAAGCGGCCGAGCGGCGCGCCGAAGATGAGGGCGACCTGGAACAGCGTCAGAGCCGCGAGAAGGACGAGGGCGCCCGTCAGAGCGACGGCGAGCATGCGGAGACCTCCAGGGTGTCGGGAGTCATGCGGACAGGTCGAGATCGTCGAGCCAGGAGAGCGCGAGCCCGTGCGAGCGGAGACCGTAGTCGAGGGTCGCGCGACGGAAGCGGTACAGCTCGCGCACGGCCTCAGGCACGTCGGTCGCATCGAGCTCCTCCGCCAGGGCGGCGAGCCGGGACTGGTCCTCCGCGATCCGTGTGCGGATGACCTCGACGCACAGCGGACGCTCCGCGGGCGGGAGGTGTCCCAGGAGGTGGATCCGCGCGAGCATCACGGGCTCGGGGTCGGATCCGGTGAGCGGCGACGTCATCCACGTGTGCCAGGACCGACGCCCCTCCGCCGTCACGCGGTACAGCTTCCTTCCCCGACCGTTCGCGGCCGCCTCGTCCACGCGTGCCCAGCCCTGCGACTCGAGCTGACGGAGGGCGCGCTGGATGCTTCCGAAGCTCGCGGCGTAGAAGAGCGAGATCCCGGCGCGGAACCGCTTGTGCACGTCGTAGAGCGTGAGCGGAGCGTCCAGAAGGATCCCGAGGATGAGGAACTGCATGCTCCAGATATACCTCTTAGGGATATTGCGGACAAGGCCTACGCTGAACACAAGCCACCGAAGGAGCACCGATGCCCGCCATCCCCACCGTCACCGCCCACAACGGCTTCACCCTTCCCGCGATCGGGCTGGGCACCTATCGCCTCGACGGCGATGCGGGAGCCGACGCCGTCGCCGCGGCCATCGGCGCGGGCTACCGCCTCATCGACACGGCCTTCAACTACGAGAACGAGGGGTCCGTCGGGCGCGGTGTCGCCGCCGCCGACGTCGACCGCGCCGAGATCATCGTCACCACCAAGCTGCCCGGCCGACACCACCCCGCGGACCGGGCGCGGATCAGCATCGAGGAGAGCCGCTCCCGGCTCGGGCTCGATGCGACCGATCTCCATCTGATCCACTGGCCGAACCCGCACCAGGACGAGTACGTCCCCGCATGGACGACGCTCGTCGAGGCCCAGTCCCGCGGCGTCGTGCGGCAGATCGGCGTGTCGAACTTCCTGCCGGAGCACCTGGAGCGCATCGAGAGGGAGACCGGCGTCCGCCCCGTGGTCAACCAGATCGAGGTGCACCCGTACTTCCCCCAGGAGGAGCAGCTAGCCCACCACTGCGCCCAGGGGATCATCACCGAGGCGTGGAGTCCGATCGGCCGGGCGAAGGCGCTGCTCGACGAGCCCGTAATCAGGGAGGTCGCCGCCGCACACGACATCGCACCGGCGCAGGCGGTGCTGGCCTGGCACGTCGCCCGGGGGACCGTGGCGATCCCCAAGGCCTCGTCGCTCGCTCACCAGCTCGACAACCTCGCCGCGGCGGAGATCGTGCTCGACGACGCCGAGGTGGCCGCGATCACCGCACTCGGTCGCCCGGACGGACGGCTCTTCGACGCGGACCCCGCCGTCCACGAGGAGTCCTGACCGCGGGAGCGCTCAGACGGTCTGCGTCCCCAGCACCCGCAGGAACTCCAGCTTGCCGGCCGCCTCGCTCCCCCGCGGCGCGGTCAGCACGATCAGCGCCTGCGACTCGTCTTCCGTGAACAGCGCCTGGCAGTCGACCTCAATCTCGCCGAGTTCCGGGTGCACCATCACCTTGTGCTGCTCGAAGCGACGGCTCACCTCGTGCGCCTCCCACAACCGCACGAACTCGTCGCTCATGGCCGAGAGGGCCGTGACCATCTCGCAGGCGCGGGAGCGCGCACCGGGGACCGCGTGCGCGGCCCTGAGCGTCGCCACGAGAGACCGCGACTGCCGCGCGTGATCGACCTCCCGATAGCGGAGGCGCTCCGTCTCCGGGGAGGCGAACCAGCGGTAGATCCCGCTGCGATCCATCCCGGTCAGGCTTCCCGCATCGCCGATCAGCGCCCGGGAGGCGTCGTTCTGCACGAGCACCTCGTCGAGCACCGACACCACGAACGCCGGCGTGTCGTGCAGCCGGTCCAGCACCCGGAGGATCCCCGGCCGCACGTAGTCGGTCGCCGTGACGCGATCCGGGGCGCTGTGGCCGCTCAACCGGAACAGGTAGTCGCGCTCGTCCTCGGTCAGCCGCAGCGCCCTGGCGAGCGAGCCGAGGATCTGCACGCTCGGCTGTGGTCCCCTCCGCTGCTCCAGGCGTGCGTAGTAGTCCGTCGACATCGTGGCCAGCTGGGCCACCTCCTCGCGCCGCAGACCGGCGGTTCGGCGGCGCGCTCCCGCGGGCAGCCCCACGTCGGCGGGCGTCAACGCCTCCCGGCGGCGCAGCAGGAAGTCGGCCAGCGCATCACGATCCATTCCTGAAGTATCCCCCTGCCGCGGCACCCGAACCAGGGATCGGCGGTCCCTGGACGATCCTTCTCTGGAGCGTCCAGCCGCAGCCGTCGACGCTGGAACCATGGACATCACCGGAAACACCATCTTCATCCCCGGCGCGACCAGCGGCATCGGCCTCGCGCTGGCCCTCCGACTCCACGAACGCGGGAACACCGTGATCGTCGGCGGGCGCCGCGCCGACCGGCTCACCGCGATCGCCGACGCGCACCCCGGCATCCACACCGTGCAGATCGACACCGCGGACGCCGACAGCATCCAGGCAGCCGCCCGCACCGTCCTCGCCGAGCATCCGGCGCTGAACGTGCTCGTCACCATGGCGGGCATCATGCGCGCCGAGGACTGGCGCTCACCCGACGGCTTCCTCGCGACCGCCGAGGAGATCGTGACCACCAACGTCCTCGGGCCGATCCGTCTGATCGCCGCATTCGTCGAGCACCTCCGCGCGCAGCCCGCCGCGACGATCATGACCGTGACGTCCGGGCTCGCGTTCATCCCGCTCAAGGCGACGCCGACCTACAACGCCAGCAAGGCCGCGATCCACATGCTCAGCGAATCCCTCCGCCTGCAGTTCGCCGACACGAGCATCTCCGTCGTCGAGCTGGAGCCGCCGGCGGTTCGCACCGCTCTCATGCCCGGGCAGGAGCAGGACGAGTCGGCGATGCCTCTCGACGAGTTCGCCGACGAGGTCATGGCGCTCATCGAGACCGACCCGGAGGCGCCCGAGGTGCAGGTCGAGCGCGTCAAGTTCCTGCGCCACGCCGAGGCGAGGGGGGACTACGCCCGCGTCGTCGCCGCGCTCAACAGCACCGATCGTCACGCCCGCTGAGGCCGGGGCGGTGCCCGCGCACCGCCCCCAGTTCACGCCTGCAGGGACCCCGCGACCGCGGTGAGAGCATCGGCCGACTGCCGCAGCTGCTCCAGCTCGCGCTCCGAGAAGGAGGTGGCGCGGATCGGCTCGGCCCCGGCGGCGCTCACGATCGACGGTACCGACAGGGCGACGCCGTCCAGGCCGTGGAAGTCGCGCAGCACCGTGCTCACCGGCATCACGGCGTGCTCGTCGCGGAGGATGGCCTCCACGATCCGCGCGCTCGACAGCCCGATCGCGTAGTTGGTCGCCCCCTTGCCGCGGATCACCTTGTACGCGGCGTCGCGCACCTCCACCGCGATCTCGTCCAGCTCCTCCAGCGTGAACCGCGGGTGTCCTGGCGTCTCCCACTCCAGGATCGGCACCGTGCCGATCGTGGCGCGGGACCACAGGGGGAACTCCGTGTCCCCGTGCTCGCCGATGATGTGCGCGTGCACGCTCGCAGTCGACACTCCCGCCCGCTCGGCGAGCTTCCATCGCAGACGCGACGTATCGAGCACCGTGCCGGAGGCGAAGATCCGCTCCGGCGGCAGCCCCGTCTCCTGCTGAGCGATCACGGTGAGCACGTCGCACGGGTTCGTGACGATGACGTACACCGCGTTCGGTGCGACGGCGAGCAGGTCGGGCATCATGCGCCGGATGATGCCCGCGTTCACCCCGGCCAGCTCGGTGCGGGTCTGCCCCGGGTTCTGCTTGGCCCCGGCGGTGATGACCACCACGTGCGAGCCGGCCGCGACCGAGATGTCGCTGCCCCCGACGATCGCACTCGACCCGGTGAACTGGGTCCCGTGGGCGAGGTCGAGCACCTCGGCCTCGACCTTCTCGGTGGCGATGTCATAGAGCGCGACGTGACGGGCGGAGCCGCGGATCAGTGCGGCGTACGCGACGCTGGAGCCGACGCTCCCCGCACCCACGACCGTGAGCTTCGAGTTCTCGATGATCTCCATGCGCCCATACTGACAGCGGGCTCGTCGCTCCGGGAGGGGGCGAGCCGTGCGAAAGCGCGCAGGTCAGACCGCCGCGGCCACCGCATCCGCCGCGGTCCGGTGGGTGAACCGGAACCCCGAGCGCTCGAGCACCTCCGGGCGCACATCGGCATCCGGCAGCAGGAGCGAGTCGGCCGCGTCCCCGAGCGCCAGGCGCAGCGCCCACCGGGGAGCGCGAAGCCAGTACGGGCGATGCATCCGCGCGGCGAGGGCGCGTCCGATGTCATTCATGGTGGCGGGCGTCGGACCCGCGAGGTTCACCGGACCGGTGAGCTTCGCGTCGAGCGTGTGCCGGATCGCCCGCACCTCGTCCTCGAGCGAGATCCACGGCCACGTCTGCGTGCCAGGGCCCAGCGGTCCCGCGACCCCGAGCCGGGTGAGCAGCACCAGCGGCCGCAGGACGCCGCGGCGATGGATCACGGGGGCCGTGCGCAGCAGCGCGACCCGGGTGAGGTCCTCCACCCGTCTGGCCTCGGCCTCCCATCGCACGCAAAGGTCGGCGAGGAACGTGTCGCCCGGCCGCGAGTCCTCCGTGAGGGTCTCCCCCGGCGCGGAGCCGTAGTAGCCCACGGCCGACGCGGAGACCAGCGCCGGAGCGTCGGAGCCGAGCGAGCGCAGCGCCGTCGTGAGGGTGTGCGTCGCATCGAGCCGGGACTCCACCAGCTCCCGGCGGTACCGCAGCGTCCACGGGAGCCGGCCGACGCTGGCACCGCCCAGGGCCACGACCGCCTCCGCACCCGCGAGCACGTCGGGGTTGAGGGAGCTCACACCGGGCATCCACTGATGCTCGCCGTCCTCCCGGGGCGGGTGACGCACGAGCGTGTCGACCTCGATCCCGTCGCCTCGCAGCGAGGCCGCGAGGGCGGAGCCGATCAGGCCGGATGCCCCGCTGATGACGATGCGTCGCGCCATGGTCGCTCCCCCGGTCTCCTCGAGACGGTGGGCCCTGCCGGGATCGAACCGACGACATCCACGGTGTAAACGTGGCGCTCTACCAGCTGAGCTAAAGGCCCTGGTGCGCTCAGTCTATCCGGCGGCGCATGCGCACCCACGTCGTGGAAGAGGGATAGGCTGAGGTCGGCGCGCGTTGTGCACGGCCGACAAGGCTGCCCGTGTCGCTTCCCGTTTCCTTGGCATGACCTGCCAGCTTGACGAAAGGTTCCCCCGTGACCGTCCACGACCAGGATCCGTACTCTCAGGGCCCCCTCGACAGCGATCCGGAGGAGACCGGCGAGTGGCAGCAGTCGCTCGATGAGCTGGTGGATGCCAAGGGACACGGCCGCGGCCGTGAGATCATGCTCAGCCTGCTCAAGCGCTCCAAGGAGCTGCACCTGAACGTGCCGATGGTCCCCACCACGGACTACATCAACACGATCGCTCCGGAGAACGAGCCGGAGTTCCCCGGCGACGAGGAGATCGAGCGCCGCTACCGCGCCTGGATCCGCTGGAACGCGGCCATCACGGTGCACCGGGCGCAGCGTCCCGGCATCGGTGTCGGCGGTCACATCTCCACGTACGCCTCCTCCGCCGCCCTGTACGAGGTGGGCTTCAACCACTTCTTCAAGGGTGCAGACCACCCCGGCGGTGCCGACCAGATCTTCATCCAGGGTCACGCCTCCCCCGGCACCTACGCCCGCTCGTTCCTCGAGGGTCGTCTGACCGAGGACCAGCTCGACGGCTTCCGCCAGGAGAAGTCGCACGCCCCGAACGGCATCCCCTCCTACCCGCACCCGCGGCTGATGCCCGAGTACTGGCAGTTCCCCACCGTGTCGATGGGACTCGGCCCGATCAACGCGATCTACCAGGCGATGTCGAACAAGTACCTGGAGAACCGCGGCATCAAGGACACCTCGCAGTCGCACGTCTGGGCCTTCCTGGGCGACGGCGAGATGGACGAGGTCGAGAGCCGCGGTCAGCTGCAGGTCGCGGCGAACGAGGGCCTCGACAACCTGACCTTCGTCGTCAACTGCAACCTGCAGCGTCTCGACGGCCCGGTGCGCGGCAACGGCAAGATCGTGCAGGAGCTGGAGTCGTTCTTCCGCGGTGCCGGCTGGAACGTCATCAAGGTCGTCTGGGGCCGCGAGTGGGACGACCTGCTCGCCCGCGACACCGACGGCGCGCTGCTGAACCTGATGAACGTCACGCCCGACGGCGACTACCAGACCTACAAGGCGGAGTCGGGCGCGTACATCCGCGAGCACTTCTTCGGGCGCGACGAGCGCACCGCCGCCCTCGTCAAGGACTACTCCGACGACGACATCTGGAACCTCAAGCGCGGCGGCCACGACTACCGCAAGGTCTACGCCGCGTTCAAGGCCGCGACCGAGCACAAGGGCAAGCCGACCGTCATCCTCGCGAAGACCGTCAAGGGCTACGGGCTCGGCCCGCAGTTCGAGGGCCGCAACGCGACCCACCAGATGAAGAAGATGACGCTGGACAACCTCAAGACGTTCCGCGACGCGATGCACATCCCCATCACGGACGCGCAGCTCGAGGAGAACCCGTACCTTCCCCCGTACTACAACCCGGGACCGCAGGACGAGACGATCCAGTACATGCTGGAGCGCCGTCGCGCGCTGGGCGGCTTCCTGCCGGAGCGCCGCTCGACCCACGTGGGGCTCTCGCTCCCCGAGGAGAACGCGTACGCGCTGCCGAAGAAGGGCTCGGGCACGCAGGAGATCGCCACCACCATGGCCTTCGTCCGCCTGCTGAAGGACCTGCTGCGCTCGAAGGAGTTCGGTCACCGCATCGTGCCGATCATCCCCGACGAGGCGCGCACGTTCGGCATGGACGCCTACTTCCCGACCGCGAAGATCTACAACCCGAACGGTCAGCACTACACGTCGGTCGACCGGGAGCTGCTGCTCGCCTACAAGGAGAGCCCGCAGGGCCAGATCGTTCACGTCGGCATCAACGAGGCGGGCGCCCTCGCGGCCTTCACCGCGGCCGGCACGTCGTACGCCACGCACGGCGAGCCGCTGATCCCGATCTACATCTTCTACTCGATGTTCGGCTTCCAGCGCACGGGCGACGCCCAGTGGGCGGCGGGCGACCAGATGGCACGCGGCTTCATCATCGGAGCGACCGCCGGACGCACCACCCTGACCGGTGAGGGCCTCCAGCACGCCGACGGCCACTCGCACCTGCTGGCCGCGACCAACCCGGCCACCGTGTCCTACGACCCGGCCTACGGCTACGAGATCGCGCACATCGTCCGCTCCGGTCTGGAGCGCATGTACGGCGGCGAGCACGAAGACCCGAACGTCATGTACTACCTCACGGTGTACAACGAGCCGATGGTGCAGCCCGCCGAGCCGGCGGACGTGGACGTCGACGGCATCGTCCGCGGCATCCACCGCGTCTCGGTCGGCGAGGGCGACGGGCCTCGCGCCCAGCTGTTCGCGTCGGGCGTGGGACTGCCGTGGGCGATGGAGGCGCAGGAGCTGCTCAAGAACGACTGGGGCGTGATCGCAGACGTGTGGTCGGTCACCTCCTGGACGGAGCTGCGCCGCGACGGTCTCTCCGCCGACGAGCACAACTTCCTCCACCCCGAGCAGGAGCCGCGCACGGCGTACCTCACGCAGAAGCTGCAGGGCGTCGAGGGTCCGGTCGTGGCGGTGAGCGACTTCATGCACGCCGTCCAGGACCAGATCCGTCCGTGGGTGCCGAACCGCTTCGCCACGCTCGGCGCCGACGGTTTCGGCTTCTCCGACACGCGTGCCGCTGCTCGTCGCTTCTTCAAGATCGACGGTCCGTCGATCGTGGTGCGCACGCTGCAGTCGCTCGCGGAGGAGGGCACGGTCGACCGTTCGCTCGCCGCGCAGGCCATCGAGAAGTACCGTCTGCACGATGTGAACGCCGGCACCAGCGGTAACGCAGGCGGGGAAAGCTGAGCCTTCGGTGACACCGTCGTCTGCCGCCGGCATGGACAAGGCCGCGACACTCACCTGGCTGCGCCGGATCTCCGGTGACATCGCCTCGGTGACGATCAAGCGGCTGGAGGACACGCTCCCGTGGTACGCCGACATGCCACCGGCCCGCCGTTCTGCGGTCGGGCTGGTGGCGCAGGCGGGCATCACCTCGTTCATCCAGTGGTACGACGACCCCACCTCGACCCCGTGGATCGCGGCGGACATCTTCGCCGCCGCGCCACGGGAGCTCCTGCGCAGCGTGAGCCTGCAGCAGACGCTCCAGCTGATCCGCGTGACGGTGGAGGTGACCGAGGAGCGCGTCGCCGGCAAGGGTGAGCATCTCCGCGAGGCCATCCTGCTGTACTCGCGCGACGTCGCGTTCGCCGCGGCCGACGTGTACGCCCGCGCCGCAGAGGCCCGCGGCCTGTGGGATGCGCGCCTCGAAGCACTCGTGGTGGACTCGATCCTCACGGGAGAGGCCGACGAGGAGCTGCCGAGCCGCATCGCCGCCCTGGGCTGGCACGGACACGGCGAGGTCGCGGTGCTGGTCGGCACGACGCCTCCGCAGTTCGATGTGGACCTCGTGCGTCGGACGGCGCGGAAGCTCGCGGTCGACGTGCTGATCGGCGTGCAGGGCTCACGGCTCGTCCTGGTGCTCGGCCGTGCCCGCGTGGCCGGACAGGAGGGCGAGGACGAGGAGCTGGGCTTCCAGGAGATCGCCGCCCGGCTCGAGCCGTCGTTCGGGCCCGGCTTCGTCGTGCTCGGACCCGCGGTCGCCGCCCTCGTCGATGCGAGCCAGAGCGCCAGGGCGGCCCTCGCCGGCTTCGCGGTGGCTCGCGCCTGGCGGAGCGCACCGCGACCGGTGGAAGCCGACGACCTGCTGCCCGAGCGCGCTCTGGCGGGCGACCCCCTCGCGAAGCAGACGCTGGTCGAACGCATCTTCCGCCCACTGCAGGCCCATTCGACCGATCTGGTGACGACGCTGTGGAGCTACCTCGACAACGGCCGCTCGCTGGAGGCGACCGCGCGCGAGCTGTTCGTGCATCCGAACACCGTGCGCTACCGCCTCAAGCGCGTGAGCGAGGTGATCGGGTGGGACGCCACGGGCCCGCGCGAGGCCCTCATCCTGCAGACGGCCCTCATCCTCGGGTCCATCGGTGCCGCGGAGCAGGTGCGTCGCCGCCCGTCCGCACGGCGCCCGCCGCGGTGACGCTGCCGGGCCCTGTGCGCCACACACAAGGGATCCTCGCAATCTTGTGATGGATCATCCACCGCTCGTCGGCAATCGTTGGCAGACTGGGTGGGTGATTGTCGTCGTCTGCCCTGGACAGGGCTCGCAGACCCCCGGTTTCCTCGCCCCCTGGCTCGACCTCGACGGCGCCGAGGAGCGTCTCGCCTCCTTCTCCGAGGCGGCCGAGGTCGACCTCCGCACCCACGGCACCGAGTCCGACGCCGACACCATCCGTGACACGCGCATCGCGCAGCCGCTGATCGTCGCCGCGTCGCTCCTCGCCGGAGACGCCCTCGTGCAGCGGTCCGGCCGCCGTGCGGACGGCATCGCCGGTCACTCGGTCGGCGAGGTCGCCGCCCTCGTGGGCAGCGGGGTGATCGACGAGACGACCGGCATGCGTCTCGTGGGGATCCGCGGCCGCGCGATGGCCGATGCCGCCGCGCAGACCCCCACGGGCATGAGCGCGGTGCTGGGCGGCGACGAAGAGGCGCTGCTCGCCCGCCTGGCAGAGCTCGGCCTGTCCCCCGCCAACTACAACGGCGGCGGCCAGATCGTCGTCGCCGGACCGCTGCCGGCACTGGCCGCCCTGGCCGAGGAGCCGGTGAAGGGCACGCGCGTGGTGCCGCTGCAGGTCGCCGGCGCGTTCCACACCTCGTACATGGGCTCGGCGGTCGCCGCGCTCCGCGACGCGGTGGCCGACGTGTCCCCCGTCGACCCCGACATCACGCTCTGGACCAACCGCGACGGCTCCGTGGTCTCCGACGGCGCGCAGGCGCTCTCGTATCTCGTCGACCAGGTGTCGTCGCCGGTGCGCTGGGACCTCTGCATGTTGTCGTTCGCCGAGGCGGGCGTCACCGGGGTCATCGAGCTCGCCCCCGCCGGCGCCCTCGTCGGCCTCGCCAAGCGCGGGCTCCGTGGTGTGCCGACCGTCGCCGTCAAGACCCCCGAAGACCTCGACGCAGCCGTCGCGCTGCTGAACGGAGACGCCGCATGAGCGCCACGCTCGCCCAGCTCACCGGCCCCGCGTACACCCGCATCTACTCGTACGGTGCCGCGCGCGGCGAGAACGCCGTCCCGAACGACGACCTGATCGGTCCGATCGACTCGAGCGACGAGTGGATCCGCCAGCGCACCGGCATCGTGACTCGCGTGCGCGCCGACAAGGGAACGGATGCGATCGACCTGGCCACCGCCGCGGCCGCCGAGGCCATCGAGAAGTCGGGCGTCCCCGCCGACCAGGTCGACCTCGTGATCGTCGCGACGATCAGCAACCCGAAGCAGACGCCCTCGGTCTCGGCGATCGTCGCCGACCGCGTCGGTGCGAACCCGGCGGCCGCCTACGACATCAACGCCGCCTGTGCGGGGTATGCGTACGCGATCGCGCAGGCCGACGCGCTCATCAAGGCCGGTACGGCACGCCACGCTCTCGTGATCGGCACCGAGAAGCTGTCCGACGTGGTCGACCCCACCGACCGCAGCATCTCGTTCCTGCTCGGCGACGGTGCCGGCGCTGCACTGATCGGCCCCAGCGAGACGCCGGGCATCTCCCCCGCCGTGTGGGGTTCGGACGGCTCCAAGGCCGACGCCGTGGGCATGAACGCCACCCTCACCGAGTTCCGCGACGGCGAGGTGCCGTGGCCCACGCTGCGCCAGCAGGGCCCGACCGTCTTCCGCTGGGCGGTGTGGGAGATGGTGAAGGTCGCTCGTGAGGCACTGGACAAGGCGGGCGTGACCGCGGAGGACCTCGCCGCGTTCATCCCTCACCAGGCGAACATGCGCATCATCGACGAGTTCGCCAAGCAGCTCGGTCTGCCGGAGACCACGGCGATCGCCCGCGACATCGAGACGACGGGCAACACCTCGGCCGCCTCCATCCCGCTCGCGAGCCACCGCCTCCTGGCGGAGCACCCCGAGCTTTCGGGTGGGCTGGCGCTGCAGATCGGCTTCGGCGCCGGTCTCGTGTTCGCCGCACAGGTCGTCGTCCTCCCCTGAGTCCGCGCCGACCTTCCCTAGACTGTTCCACGGTTCCTAATACACCCCGTAAGAAAGAGGAAGACCACCATGGCTTTCACCAACGATGAGGTCCTCTCCGGCCTCGCAGAGCTCATCACCGACGAGACCGGCATCAACGCCTCCGAGGTCGCCCTGGAGAAGTCGTTCACCGACGACCTCGACATCGACTCGATCTCGATGATGACGATCGTCGTCAACGCCGAGGAGAAGTTCGGCGTGACCATTCCCGACGACGAGGTCAAGAACCTCAAGACCGTCGGCGACGCGGTCAACTTCATCGTCGCGGGCCAGGAGTAACACGGCAGGATGCCACCCCCGCTGCGGCGGGCGTGGCATCCTCCGCTCTGCCCATCTCCCGCACGACTCCCGTTCGACAAGGAACCACCTTCATGACCAAGCGCATCGTCGTCACCGGCATCGGCGCCACGTCCGCCATCGGCGGGACGGCTCCCGAGAACTGGACCAACCTCCTCGCCGGGGTGTCCGGCACTCGCACGATCGAGCACGACTGGGTGCAGCAGTACGAGCTGCCCGTCACGTTCGCCGCCTCGGCGATCGTCCGCCCCGAAGAGGTGCTGCCGCGCCACGAGGCCAAGCGTCTGGACCCGTCTTCGCAGTTCGCGTTGATCGCGGCACGCGAGGCCTGGGCCGACGCCGGTTCCCCCGAGGTCGCCCCCGAGCGCCTCGGCGTCGACTTCGCGACCGGCATCGGCGGCCTGTGGACCCTGCTGGACGCGTGGGACACGCTGCGCGAGAAGGGACCGCGCCGCGTCATGCCGCTGACGGTCCCGATGCTCATGCCCAACGCTGCCGCGGGCAACCTCTCGCTGCAGTTCGAGGCCCGCGCCTACGCGCAGACCGTGGTGAGCGCCTGTGCCTCGAGCACCGAGTCCCTCATCCACGCCTTCCACCACCTGCAGGAGGGTCTCGCCGACGTCGTGATCGCCGGCGGCACCGAGTCCGCGATCCACCCCATCACGATGGCGGCGTTCGCCTCCGCGCAGGCCCTCTCCCGCCGCAACGACGACCCGGCCCACGCATCGCGTCCGGGCGCGATCGACCGCGACGGCTTCGTGATGGGCGAGGGAGCGGCCGCGCTGATCCTCGAGACCGAGGAGCACGCCAAGGCTCGCGGCGCCAAGATCTACGGCTACATCCTGGGCGGCGGCGTCACGGCCGACGCCTACCACATCACGGGCAACGACCCGGAGGGCAACGGCGCGGCCCGTGCGGTCACGCAGGCTCTCGAGGAGGCCGGCATCACGGCCGACCAGGTCACGCACATCAATGCCCACGCCACCTCGACGCCGGTGGGCGACCCGAACGAGTACACAGCGCTCAAGAAGGTCTTCGGCGACCGGATCGATGAGATCCCGGTGTCGGCCACCAAGGCGTCGACCGGGCACCTGCTCGGCGGCACCGGCGCGCTGGAGGCGATCTTCTCGCTCCTCGCGCTGCGCGACCGGGTCGCCCCTCCGACGATCAACATGACGGAGCCCGACCCCGAGGTCCCGTTCCGCCTGTCCGGAGAGCCGATGCCCCTGGGCGACGGACCGCAGATCGCGATCAGCAACTCCTTCGGCTTCGGCGGACACAACGCGGTGCTCGTGGTGGGCAGCGCCGACTGACGACCCCGTACGACACGACGAGGCCCCCGGGACGTCCCGGGGGCCTCGTCCTGTCTCGACGGACCCGGCTCAGCCGTTCGAGACGGCGAGCCGCTGCGACCGGGCCCTGCGGCGCCGCTCGATGCGGGGAAGGAACCAGCCGATGAGCGGACCGACGCCGAACGCGAAGAGCACGGTCCCCACACCCACCGGGCCGCCCAGCAGGAATCCGATGAGGAGCACCGAACCCTCGATCACGGTCCTGGCGAGCCAGACCGGCCATCCGGTGGTCCGGACGAGACCCGTCATCAGTCCGTCCCGCGGGCCGGGACCGAAGTCGGCGGCGATGTAGAGCCCGGTGGCGAACGCCAGCAGCACGAGTCCGAACACGAACATGGGCGCGCCGATCCACACGTTCGGCGGGGAGGGCAGTGCCAGCAGTGCGAGATCGGCGCTGGGGCCGATCAGGAGGGCGTTGAGCAGGGTGCCGAGACCGACGCGCTGGCGCAGGGGGATCCACAGCAGCAAGACCACGATCGACACCAGCACGGTGATGGCACCGTAGCCGAGACCGCTCCGGCCCGCGACACCGAGCGCGAGCACGTCCCACGGCGCCACACCGATGCCCCCGCGGACCATGAACGCCAGCGCGATGCCGTAGAGCATCAGTCCGATGACGAGCTGGACCAGGCGCTCCGCGAGGTCGCGGGGGCTCGTGGCGCGGACGGGCAGGAGGATGGAGCGCAGGAGCATCTCTCCATCGTGGAACGACGGGAGCCGCGGTCGCCGAGACCACTGCGACAAAAGTGGCCTGCGTATAGCAGTCCACTTTGCGGCAAGCTGGAGTCATGTCCTCACGACTCGTGGAACAGCTCGGAGCGCGCAGCGTCGCCGGCGCCTCGGCCACCGCCCTGGCCCGCCAGATCACCGCGCTCATCCTCGACGGTCGGCTCACGGTGGGGGAACGACTGCCCAGCGAGCGTGCTCTCGCGGTCGAGCTGCGCCGCTCCCGCTCGACCATCACGCGCGTGTACGGCCTGCTGGAGGCGGACGGCTACGTCACGCGCCACCACGGCGGCAGCACCCGGGTCGCACTCCCCCACGGCCCCGCGCTGCCGGGACAGGACGGCGACGGCGACGCGATCGACCTCTCCATCGCCTCGATGGACTCCACCCCCGGGCTGTACGACGCGACCGTGCGCTCACTCCCGCGACTCGCGGCGCTGCGCGGCACGAGCGGCTACTCGCTGCAGGGGCTTCCGGAGCTGCGCGAGGCGCTCGCGCAGCGCTTCACGGAACGCGGGGCCGACACCACCGCGGACGAGATCATCGTGACGTCCGGAGCGCTCAACGCCGTGAACCTGATCCTCACCGCGATCGGGCGTCGGGGCGAACGCGCACTCGTGGAACAGCCCACCTTCCCCCACGCGCTCGAAGCCCTCCATCGGCACGGCTACCGCCTGGTGCCCACGCCGGTCGATACGGACGGCTGGGACACCCGCCACGTCACGGACACGCTGTTGAGCGCGAGGCCTCACGTCGCCTATCTCATCTCCGACTTCCACAACCCGACCGGTGCCACCCTTCCGCAGGAGGAGCGCTCCCGCATCGCCGCCACCGCACGCCACGTGGGAACCCATCTGATCGTCGACGAGACCACAGCCGAGCTCGACATCGACCGCGGCTGGGCTCCTGTCCCCCTCGCCGCGGAGGGACCGCACGTCATCACCGTCGGCTCGATGTCGAAGATCGCGTGGGGCGGGATGCGCATCGGGTGGATCCGGGCCGAGCGTTCCGTGATCGCGCGCCTGCTCGCCGTCCGCCCCTCGTTCGAGCTGGGCACCGCGCTGCTCGAGCAGTGCATCGCGGTCGAGCTGCTGCGCGACATGCCTGCACTCGGCGCGCACGTGCGCAGCCGGCTCACGGCGGGACGCGCTGCCGTCGCCGAGGGCCTCGCGCACCTGCCCGGCGTGCGGATGCCGCGCACCCCGGGCGGCCTGTCGGCCTGGATCGATCTGGGCGCGCCGGTCTCGACGGCGTTGTCGCTCGCCGCCCGCGAGCAGGGCCTGATCCTGCCCCCGGGGCCGCGCTTCACGACCGGCGGGGTGCTGGAGCGGCGGCTCCGCATCCCGATCACCCTTCCGCCGGAGCGCACGGCGGAGGCGATGGCCCGTCTCGCCCTGGCGTGGGGCGACCTGGTGGGAGGCAGCCGACAGCCCGCGGCGGAGATGCGCCACGCGGCTGTCATCTGACGACGAAGACCCCGCCGCGGCATCCGTGGCGGGGTCTTCGTCGAGCGGGGCGAGGATACGTCTTCTCAGCGTCCGGGATCACTCACCGGAATCCGATACTCACGCCTCCCGCGCCCCCGGTCTGCGGGCCGGTCAACCGACCTTGTGGAGCCAGACGACGCGCGCATCGTCACTGGCGTGGCGGAACGGTTCGAGCTCCTCGTCCCAGGCGGAGCCGAGCGCGATGTCCAGCTCGCGCTGCAGCTCGACGGCGTTCCCTGCGGCGATCTCCATCGCGTAGCGGATGCGGTCCTCGCCGATC
Organism: Microbacterium sp. NPDC055502; assembly: GCF_053643635.1. NCBI lineage: Bacteria > Bacillati > Actinomycetota > Actinomycetes > Micrococcales > Microbacteriaceae > Microbacterium > Microbacterium sp. NPDC055502. Next base: position 746,017 of record NZ_JBSHKJ010000002.1, read on the forward strand.
ACGATGTTGCCGGCGGCGTCGGTCTGCGCGTAGTGGATGCCGAGATCCGGAGTGTGCAGCCAGCGTCCGCCGTCACTGCGGGGCGTCGGGTCTTCCGTGACCTCGAAGCGCAGGTGCTCCCAGCCGCGGATCGCGGTCGCGAGCGCAGCACCCGTGCCGACGGGGCCGTCCCAGTAGAACTCGGCGCGCCGGGCGCCGTCGAGGACCGGCTGCTCCGTCCAGTCGAAGTTCACCGCACGCCCGATAGCGCGACCGACCGCCCATTCCAGGTGCGGGCAGAGCGCGCGAGGCGCCGAGTGGATGAACACCACTCCGCGTGCGTAAGCCGTCGCCATGATCTCTCCGTTTCATCAGGTGCGTCTTCCCCTACGACCTGACCCACGAAGTGGCGAGAGTATGCGGTTGTGCGCCCATTCTCGCGGAGTTCCGCATAAATCACAAGCGTGTGATTCCATGACCAAGGCCCCGGTCGAGCGACCGGGGCCTTCGTCGTATCAGCGGAGGATCACGCCTCGCTCATGGCCTGCTTGACCTGCTGGCCCTTGGCGGCGTAGTACGCGGCGCGCGCCGCGTCCTTGCGCGCCTGCTCGGCGTAGCCGAACTCCAGCACGTCCTGCGGGACCTCGACGTTCGGGACGTCGTCGGTGCCGTGGTACTTCTCGATGTAGGCGTCGAGCTCGGGGCCCGAGGTCCACGACGTGATCAGGCAGTAGCGCGGGTCGGTCCCGTTGTGGGTGGCGGCATGCCACAGGCGCTGTGTGTCCACGATCAGCTGCGCGCCGGCCGGCAGTGCGATGCGGTACTCGATGCTCGGGTCGGTGCGGTTCTCGCGCAGGACGAAGTAGCTGTCCTTGTCGTCGGTGAGGTTGAAGAAGCCGCGGACGACCCAGCCGGTCCCGTCCGGGTTCAGGCGGTTGTTGTCGTCCTGGTGCAGGTTGTACAGGCAGTCGCCGTACGGGGTGGGCTGCAGCTCGATGATGCGGCACCGACCGACGTTGGCACCCGGCTCCTGCGCGCGACGCGTCAGGTTCGGCGCCTTCGCGACCTGGGAGTCGATCCAGACGCCGTCCTTGTCGGTGCGCGGCGGCTTGTGGTTCCAGAAGCCGTTGCACTCGATGTCGCCGAAGGCGCTGGCGAGGGGCGCGAACCGGGTGTCGCCCGAGGACTTCCAGTCGTTGTACTCGACGTCCAGCCACTCCTTGGGGTCGGCCTCCTGGTCGTAGCTGTCGAGGACGACGAAGCCCTTCTCCTCCAGCGCTGCGGACTTGATGTATCCCATGATCGAGTCATGTTCCTTTCATCGGGGGCCAGCACGTTTTAACAGGCCCTGATAAGGCAAGCCTAACAGCGGGGCTCGCCGCCTCCCCGGAGGGCGGCCGTGCATAACCCGAATAGACTGGGCGGGGCGTCGAGCGCGTTCTCGGCGCCCGTCGCAACGGGAGGATCAGACACCAGCATGAGCACCGCGACCAACGTCGAGGCGACAGCAGTCAACACGATCGAATGGCTCGCGGCGGGACGCACGACCATCGTCGTCCCCGTGTATCAGCGGCAGTACCGGTGGGACATCGGCGGCTGCGAACGGCTCCTGTCCGACGTCCGCGCGGTCGCGGCGGAAGACGACGCCCACCGTCACTTCCTCGGCTCGATCCTCTCCGCGCAGGACGGCAGCGGCGAGGACGCCGACCTCATCCTGATCGACGGACAGCAGCGGATCACCACGCTCATGCTCCTCGTCGCCGCCCTGCATCACGCGGTCCGCGACACCGATCCGGCCCTCGCCGCCGAGCTCTCCCGCGTGCTCGTCCTGGCGGACGCTCCCGGACGCACCAAGCTCCGACCCCACGACGCATGGGCCGAGCTGTACGAGTCCGTCGTCCTCGACCGCCGCGACGACCTCGACCGCGAGTCGCGGTTCGACGACAACTACGCGTTCTTCCGCAGCCAGATCCACGTCGACGAGGTGCCGCTGATCTGGCGGGGGCTGCAACGCCTGGAGCACGTGTCGATCACGCTGGGTCCCCGTGCCAACGCGCAGCAGATCTTCGAGAGCCTCAACTCCACCGGCGAGCCGCTGCGCGACCACGAGCTCATCCACAACTACATCCTGATGGGCCTGAGCCACGCCGAACAGCTCGACGTCGAGTCGCGCTTCTGGCTGCCCATCGAACAGCACACCGGCGAGGCGATCGGCGCGTTCTGGCGCCACTACCTCGTCATGGTCACCGGCCGAGAGGTTGCGGCGAACGGCGAGCACGGCGTGTACAGCGCGTTCCGCCAGTCGTTCCCGCGCGTCGACGTCGCGCACCTCCAGGCCGATGCCGCGAACTGGCGGCACTTCGCCGAGCTCTACGGCATCCTGCTCGACCCGTCGCGGGAGCCCGACCTCGAGATCGCGCGGCAGCTGCGGGCCGTCAACACGTTCGGACGCTCGTCGTATCCGCTGGTGCTCAACGCCTACAGCGACCACGTCCGCGGACGCATCGACCGAGCCGAGTTCCTGCAGACGCTCGAGTGGCTGCAGGCCATGTACCTCCGCCGCGTGCTGGTGAATCTGCCGACCGAGCGCCTGATCGCGCGGCTCTGCCGGGCGCGCGCGAACGGTCAGGAGGCGCTTGCCCGCGCGATCGCCCGCATCACGCCGTCGGACGAGCGTGTGAGCGCCGTCCTGAAGTACAGCGAGCTGCCCTACCCCGCCTACGTGCTCGGGCGACTCGAGGGCGTCGACGAGGTCGAGGGCTTCGATGTCGAGCACATCGTCCCGGCCGTCCCCGGTGACGCGTGGTCGGGCGACGGCGTGCGTCCGTGGAGCGAGTACAGCGAGGACGAGCAGAACAGCCACCGCGCGCTCGCTCCCACGCTCGGCAACCTCACGCTGCTCGAGCAGGGGCTGACCGAGCGCGTGTTCGGAGCATCGTTCCCGGTCAAGCGCGACGAGGCCTACGCGCGCAGCACCGTGCCGGCCACGCGAGAGCTGACCGCCGCTGCGGCCTGGGGCACCGCCGCCATCACGGCCCGCACGGTCGCGCTGACGACCGAGCTGCTGCGGATCTGGGCCCGCCCTGCCCTGCCGGAGATCGACGACGACGGCCTCACCCCGATCCTCGACGCCGTCCGCCGGCGCGGCTGGCCGGCCGGCTGGGAGCGCGAGTTCGACTACGTCGAGTACCGCGGAGAGCGCTGGGAGGTCTACGACGTCAAGCACCTCTTCAACCGCGTGTTCCGGCGTGCGTGGACCGACACCCGTGAGGCGGCCGTCGCGTACTGCGCCGCGCACGGCGGCCCCATCTACGACGCCCAGGCGTGGAAGGGCCAGTGGGACCGGCTCGACGACGAGCACTCGCTGTACATGGGGTGGGACTCGAACTACATGATGACCGCGGTGCAGGGCGTGCTGGAGGAGTCCGGGCTCGCCTCCGAGGTCTTCGTCAAGTACTCCTACATCGGGAACGTGATGTGACATGACCACCACCGTCCGCCGCCGCCTGCTCGACCTGACGATCGACGAGCACACCCTGACCGTGCCGCTCGTGTGGGACGACCCCGCCGACGCGCGCACCATCGACGTGTTCGCCGCGGTGGTCGCGCGCGAGGGCGGAGAGCAGCTGCCGTACCTGGTCTTCCTGCAGGGCGGCCCTGGGCACGAGGCGCCGCGGCCGTTCCACTCCTCCACCGCCCCGGCGTGGCTCGACCAGGCGCTCGCGCACTACCGGGTCGTGCTGCTCGACCAGCGGGGCACCGGTCGTTCCACCCCCGTCGGCGACGACGACCTCGCTCAGGGAGCCGACGCGGTGGCCGAGCACCTGACCCACCTGCGCGCCGATGCGATCGTGCGCGACGCCGAGGCGATGCGCGAGCACCTCGGTGCCACCACCTGGAGCGTGCTGGGTCAGTCGTTCGGCGGGTTCACCACGCTCGCCTACCTGTCGACCGATGCCGGGTCGCTGCGCGACGTGTTCATCACCGGCGGCCTCAGCACCATCGAGCGGCACCCCGACGAGGTCTACGCGCTGTGCTACGACAAGATGCGCATGGCCTCCGAGCGCTACTACCGCCGATTCCCCGAGCACCGCGACACCATGCGCCGACTGATCGACCTCGCCGACGAGGGCCGCATCGTCCTGCCGGACGGCGAGGTCGTCTCGCGCTCGCGCCTGCGCTCGGTCGGCTCCGCGCTCGGCACCGACGACGGATGGCAGACGGTGTGGTCGCTCCTGGAGCGCGACCCCTCGTCGAACGCCTTCCGGTACGACCTGATGCTCGCCATGCCCTTCGGCGGCCGCAATCCGCTGTACTACGTGTTCCATGAGTCGAGCTACGCGAGCGGCCATGCGACCCGGTGGTCGGCCGAGCGCGTCGAACCCGCCGACTTCCAGGACGATCCCACGCTGTTCACGGGCGAGCACATCCGCCGCGAGTGGACCGACACGGTTCCGGCGCTGAGGCCGTGGCGAGAGGTCACTCTGGCCCTGGCCGAGCACGCCTGGCCGCAGATCTATGACCCCGCGGCGATCACCGCCTCGGGCGCGACGGGAGCCGCCGCCGTGTACGTGGATGACGTGTACGTGCCGCTCGAGTTCTCGCTCGAGACCGCGCGACTGCTCCCCGGGGTATCCCTGTGGGTGACCAGCGAACACGAGCACAACGGCTTGCGGACGGGACCGGTGCTCTCCCGCCTGATCGACCTCGCCGCGGGTCGACGCCTGCGCTGACGCCCCACGGCAACACTGCAGCCGCCTATCCTGGGGGCATGCGAGACGTCATGGCGTGGGCGACGGTCGCGCTGGTCCTGGTCACGGGTCCCGCGCTGCTGATCGCCGGGGTGCGACACACGTTCTCGCGCAAGCCCGTCGAGGAGAAGTACGAGCACGCGACCGGCGGCGGGCTCGTCGGCGCATTCGACAGCGTGTGGTCCCCCTCTGCTCACGAAGCCGGCCAGGAGCGCGATCGGCAGACACGGCGCACCGCCCCCGCCCCCTCCCCGGGCGACCCGCCCGACCGCATCCGCGGCACCAGGATCATCATCGACCTGTGACGGGCGCCGGGCATGACGAAGGCCCCGCGTTCCGAGGAACGCGGGGCCTTCGTCGGGGGCCCTTACTTGGAGGAGCCGCCGAAGCCCTTGAAGCGCTGGTTGAACTTCTCGACGCGACCGGCCGAGTCCATGATGCGCTGCTTGCCCGTGTAGAAGGGGTGCGAAGCCGAGGAGATCTCGACGTCGATCACCGGGTACTCCACGCCGTCCAGCTCGATGGTCTTGTCGCTGGTGACGGTGGAACGGGTGAGGAAGGTCTCGCCCGAGCCGAGGTCGCGGAACACGACGGCCTGGTAGTCGGGGTGAATGTCAGTCTTCATGGGATTCCTTAGTTGCTGCCCTGGATTGTGCCAGGGACGAGGGAAGTCTGCGGTGCAGAGAGCACCAAGGGTCGATTCTATCAGATGCCGCGTCAGGACGCGGCGCGGGCGGCGTAGCGGCCACCCTCCTGAGACAGCGTGATCGGCATCCCGAACGCGGCCGTCAGCGACTCGCTCGTGAGCGACTCCTCGATCGGCCCCGCCGCGACGACGACGCCGTCACGCAGCAGCAGCACGTGCGTGAAACCGACCGGGATCTCCTCCACGTGGTGCGTCACCATCAGCATCGCGGGCGTCGACGGCGCCGAGGCGTACCCGCCGAGCAGGGCGAGCAGCTCCTCGCGCGAGCCGAGGTCGAGCGAGGCCGTCGGCTCGTCGAGCAGCAGCAGCTCCGGGTCGGTCATGACGGCGCGCGCGATCTGGACACGCTTCTGCTCGCCGTCGCTGAGCGTGCCGAACGTGCGGTCGGCGAGGTGATCCAGACGCCAATCGCGCAACACGCGGAGGGCGCGGCGCTCATCGATGTCCTCATAGCTCTCGTTCCACCGGCCGAGCACCGAGTACGCGGCCGTGAGCACCGTGTTGAGCACGGTCTCGTCACGCGGAACCCGCTTGGCCATCGCGGAGGAGGCGAACCCGATCCGGGGGCGGATCTCGAACACGTCGGTGCGACCGAGCGTCTCGCCCAGCACGGTGACCGTGCCGGCCGTCGGGTGCATGAGCGTGTCGGCCAGCTGCAGCAGCGTGGTCTTGCCCGCGCCGTTCGGCCCGAGGATCACCCATCGCTGATCGTCGGCGACCTGCCAGGTCACGTGATCGATGATGTTGCGCCCCTCTCGGCGCACGACGACGTCAGCGAAATCCAGAGCGATCGGCATGCGGCCAGCCTATCGGCTCAACGGATCAGCTCCGCGTAGAGCGCGCGGGTCGCTTCCGCGATCGCGGTCCAGCTGAACTGGGTCCGCGCCCGCTCCCGTCCGGCTTCACCGTATGCGCGGGCGCGCTCCGGATCCGTCGCGACCTCGGTCAGCACGGCGGCCAGGTCGGCGACGAAGCGCTCCGGGTCGATCGGGGTGCCCGTGCCGTCCTGCACCTGCTCGATCGGCACCAGGCGGCCGGTCACGCCGTCGTCGACCACCTCCGGGATCCCACCCGTGGCCGTGCCGACGACCGCGGCGCCGCACGCCATCGCCTCCAGGTTCACGATGCCCAGCGGCTCGTACACCGAGGGGCACACGAACGTGGTCGCTGCGGCGAGGATGGCCGACAGCTCGTCGCGGGGGAGCATGCGCTCGATCCAGATGACGCCCTCGCGAGTCTGCTGCAAAAGCCGCACCCCCTCCTGCACCTCGGCCATGATCTCCGGGGTGTCCGGGGCGCCGGCGCACAGCACCAGCTGCACCTCCGGCGGCAGGAGCCGGGCCGCCTGGAGCAGGTACGGCAGTCCCTTCTGCCGGGTGATCCGCCCGACGAACACCACGGACGGGCGAGCGGGGTCCATGCCGATCGACTCCAGGAACGCGGCGTCCTCGACCGGCCGCCAGCGCTCCACATCGATGCCGTTGTGGATCACCCGGACACGCGCGGGGTCCACCCCGGGATAGCTGCGCAGGATGTCGGCGCGCATCCCCGCGCTCACCGCGACGACGGCGGCCGCGTTCTCGTACGCCAGCTTCTCGATCCCGCTCGACACCGCGTAGCCGCCGCCGAGCTGCTCCGCCTTCCACGGTCGCAGCGGCTCCAGGCTGTGCGCGGTCAGCACATGCGGGATGCCGTGCAGCTGCGACGCGAGGTGACCGGCGAAGTTCGCGTACCAGGTGTGGCTGTGCACGAGGTCGGCCCCGCCGATCGCGGCGACGATCTCGAGGTCGGTGCCCAGCGTCTGCAGCGCCGGGTTCGCGCCGGCCAGTCCGGTCGGCGTGCGGTACGCGAACGTGCCCTCCTCCTCGCGCGGCGCACCGAAGGCTCGGACCGTCACATCGATGCTCTCGCGCAGGGCGGCGACCAGCTCAGCCACGTGCACTCCGGCGCCGCCGTAGATCTCCGGCGGGTACTCCTTGCTGATCATCTCGACTCGCATGCCTAGACGCTAGCGACCGGCTTGTCCAGACGCTAGTTTCCCCGGCGCGGCGGCATCTATGGTGGAGCCATGTCCGCTCCAAAGAAGGTCTTCGGGATCATCCTCGCCGGCGGCGAGGGCAAGCGACTCATGCCGCTGACAGGGGATCGTGCGAAGCCTGCCGTGCCGTTCGGCGGCCAGTACCGCCTGATCGATTTCGCCATCTCCAACCTGATCAACTCGGGCCTGCGTCAGATCGTGGTGCTCACCCAGTACAAGTCCCATAGCCTGGACCGGCACATCTCGCAGACCTGGCGGATGTCGGCACTGCTCGACTCGTACGTCGCCTCCGTCCCCGCGCAGCAGCGACTGGGCAAGCGCTGGTTCTCCGGCTCGGCCGACGCGATCCTGCAGAGCATGAACCTGATCAACGACGAGAAGCCGGACATCGTCGTGGTGATCGGCGCCGACCACGTCTACCGCATGGACTTCCGCCAGATGCTCGAGGCGCACATCGAGTCGGGCGCCAAGGCCACCGTGGCCGGCATCCGGCAGCCGCTCGCCCTCGCCTCGCAGTTCGGCGTGATCGACGCGGACCCGGAGTCCGGACGCATCCGGCAGTTCCTCGAGAAGCCGACCGACGCGACCGGTCTCGCGGACTCCCCCCACGAGGTCCTGGCCTCGATGGGCAACTACATCTTCGATGCGGACGCCCTCATCGCCGCCGTCGAGGCGGACGGCGAGTCCCCGACGTCGAGCCACGACATGGGTGGCGACATCGTGCCGTACTTCGTCGACCGCGGCGAGGCCGGCTACTACGACATGAAGCAGAACGACGTCCCCGGCTCGTCGCCGCGCGACCGCTCCTACTGGCGGGATGTGGGGACGATCGACTCGTTCTTCGACGCGCACCGTGATCTGATCTCGACGCTGCCCGTGTTCAACCTCTACAACATGGAGTGGCCGATCCACTCGCAGGCGGTGAACTCGCCGCCTGCGAAGTTCGTGCGCGATTCCGTCGGCCGCATCGGCAACGCGATCGACTCGATCGTGTCCCTCGGCTCCGTCCTGTCCGGCACGCACCTCGAGCGGAGCGTGGTGGGACCGTGGACCCTGGCCGGTGGCGGTTCGACCATCACCGACTCCGTCGTGTTCGATCATGTGCACGTCGGGCAGGGCGCTCGCGTGCACCGGGCGATCCTCGACAAGAACGTCGTCCTCGCGGACGGCGCGACGGTCGGTGTGGACCGTGAGCGAGACCTCGCGCGCGGCTTCACCGTGACGGAGTCGGGCATCACCGTGGTCGGCAAGGGCGTCTTCATCGAGCGCTGAGCCGTCACGCCGTCCGGGCCCGTGCGCCCGCATCGCTAGGCTCGGAGGGTGACCTCCGCGCGCTTCCTCGTCGTCCTCGATGCCGATTCCACGCTCATCCGCAACGAGGTGATCGAGCTCCTCGCCGACGAGGCCGGTCGCCGCGCGGAGGTGCAGGCCGCCACCGAGGCCGCGATGCGGGGCGAGATCGACTTCGCATCCAGCCTCCGCTCGCGCGTCGCCGCACTGGAGGGGGTGCCGGTGTCGGCGTTCGAGCGCGTCCGCGCCCGCATCGAGCCGACCCCGGGCGTCCGCGAGCTCACCGCCGCCGTGCACGCGCGCGGTGGCGTGGTGGGCGTCGTGTCCGGCGGGTTCCACGAGATCCTCGACCACATCGCTCCCGAGCTCGGCGTCGACCGGTGGCGCGCCAACCGGCTCGAGGTCGCGGACGGCGTGCTGTCCGGTCGCGTCGACGGCGACATCGTCGATGGGCAGGCCAAGGCGTCCTGGCTGCAGACCTGGGCGGATGAGCTCCGGGTCCCGCGGCGAGCCACCATCGCCATCGGTGACGGGGCGAACGATCTGCCCATGATGGCCGTCGCCGGACTCGGACTCGCGTTTAACGCGAAGCCGGCCGTCCGGGAGGCCGCGAGCCTCGTCGTCGCCACGCAGGATCTCGCCGAGGTCATCCCTCTCCTGCCGTGAGGGCGGTGGTGGATGTCGGCGGCCAGCGCTAGCGTCGCCGCATGGACATCATCCTCATCCCCGGACTCTGGCTCGACGCGCGCAGCTGGGACGACGTGATACCGGCGCTGGAGCAGGCAGGACACCGCACCCATCCGCTCACCCTTCCCGGTCTCGGGGCTTCCGGTCCGGCCGCCTCCGACATCGGCATGGCGGAGTGGGTGGCCGCGGGCGTGGCCGCCGTCGATGAGGTCGAGGGCGACGTGGTCGTCGTCGGTCACAGCGGAGGCGGCAATGTGGCCTGGGGAGTCGCCGACGCGAGGCCCGAGCGCGTGCGGCGCGTGATCTTCGTCGACACGGTGCCGCCGCCGCCCGGTTCGGGCATCAATGAGTTCGAGGTCGTCGACGGTGCCGTCCCGTTCCCCGGGTGGGACTTCTTCCCCGACGAGGATGTGCACGACCTCGACGACGCGACACGGGCCCGCACGGTCGGGCTGACGCAGAGCGTGCCGGGACGCGTGCCCGCGGACGAGATCCAGCTCGAGAACCCCGCGCGCCACTCCGTGCCGGTGACGCTGCTCATGGGCGGGCTCGACGAGGAGGCGTTCGAGGCGACGATCGCACAGTGGGGTGCATACGCGGAGGAATTCCACGCCATCGCCGACGCCGAGGTCGTGCGCATCGGGTCCGGCCACTGGCCGCAGTTCTCGGTTCCGCAGCGCCTGGGTGAGCTGCTGGTCGCCGCCGTCGCCCGGTGAGTCCGACGTGCGGACGGGTCGGAGCCCGGGCCTCTCAGCGCGTCAGTGGCCCATCCCGAGGCCGCCGTCGACGGGGATGACGGCACCCGAGATGTAGGCGGCATCATCGCTCGCGAGCCAGGTGACCACACCCGCGACCTCATCCGCCGTCGCGAACCTTCCGGCGGGAATGCTGGCCTGGTACTGCTTCTGCGTCTCCTCCGGGAGCTCCGCGGTCATGTCGGTCTCGATGAACCCGGGCGCGACGACGTTGGCGGTGATGCCGCGGGCCCCGAGCTCGCGCGTGATCGACCGGGCGAAGCCGACCAGGGCGCTCTTCGACGCTGCGTAGTTGACCTGACCGGCGGAGCCGTAGAGCCCGACGACGCTGGAGATGAGGATGATGCGTCCGAACCGTGCGCGCAGCATGCCCTTCGACGCACGCTTGACGACGCGGAAGGTGCCGCCGAGGTTGGTGGCGACCACGCTGTCGAAGTCGTCCTCGCTCATGCGCAGCAGGAGGGTGTCCTTCGTGATCCCGGCGTTGGCCACCACGACCTCGACCGGGCCGAGCTGCTGCTCGACCTCGGTGAACGCGGCATCGAGGGACGCGGCATCGGTGACATCGGCGCGCACCGTGAGCGTGCCCTCCGGACCCTCGCCGCTGCGGGCGGTGACGGCCACGCGGTACCCCTCTCGCACGAAGCGCTCGGCGATGGCGCGGCCGATGCCGCGGTTGCCTCCGGTGACGAGGACGACGCGGTCAGCACTCATGGGGGCACTCCTGCTCTGGTCGGGGGTCGGGTTTCCGAGCCGTGAACGATCCTAGCGACTGCAGCGAGCGTGCCCCGGGCGGAATCGGGGCGCCGCCGAGCCCGCACCGGCGTAGGCTGGAAGCATCGTGAAGAACGCACGTCGAGTCCCGGCCGTCACCTCTCTCCCCCAGTCTCCCGGGGACGAGAGCGACCACCGCGTGCGCCGCTACGCGCTCACGATGACGATCCGCATCGTGTGCTTCGGCCTGATGTTCTTCGTGCAGCCGTTCGGGTGGTACACGTGGGTGTTCGCCCTGGCCGCCGCTGTGCTGCCCTACATCGCCGTGGTGTTCGCCAATGCGGGAAGCGACAGCACGGAAACCTCCGCCGAGTCGCCGTTGCAGGAGCTCGATGCGGCTCCCGGTCCTCCGCCTGTGCAGGAGGCGAACCCCGGCGTCTTCACGATCCGCGAAGGCCGCGCGGAGCAATGACCGATCTGATCTGCTCGCGCGCCGGATGCCGGAGCGCGGCGACCAGCCAGGTCGTGTGGCGCAATCCCCGCATCCACGCCCCCGACCGCGAGAAGATCTGGCTGGCGTGCACCGAGCACGTGGACTTCCTCCGCGACTATCTGGCCGCCCGTGACTTCCCCGTGACCGTGAGAGACGGTGTGCCCTCGTGAATAACCGCCTGACCCGCTGGGGCGTCTACACCCTGATCGCGATCGGGTTCGCGATCGCCTGCGCCTTCCTGTCGCACTGGCAGTTCGAGCGCAACGAATCGCGGGCCGAGCAGATCGCGCTGGTCGAGCAGAACTACGACGCCCCCGCGGTGCCCCTCACCGAGGTGCTGGGCGACGACGACGTGCTCGATCCCGACGACGAGTGGCGCCCGGTCACCCTGCAGGGCGAGTACCTCGCCGACGAACAGCTGCTCGTGCGCAACCGCCCGCACGGGGGCACGAGCGCCTTCGAGGTGCTGGTGCCGTTCCGCGATGTCGACGGTCGCGTGCTGATCGTCGACCGGGGGTGGGTTCCGCCGGGCGAGGGTGACGTGCCGGACGCCATCCCCGCCCCACCGTCCGGCGAGGTCACGGTCACGGTGCGCCTTCGACCCGGCGAGCCGCTTCCCGCCTCCGGTCGCGGCGCGCCGGAGGGCCAGGTGCCCACGATCCATCTGCCGTCGATCTCCGAGACCATCGACGGTGGCGCCCTCACCGGCGCTTACGGGCGACTGGTGTCGGAGGACCCGGCGGGCTCGGGAACCCTCGGCGGCTTCGAGTCGCCCACCGACGATCCCGGTCCGCACCTGTCGTACGCGATCCAGTGGATCCTGTTCGCGATCATGGGGTTCATCTTCATCGGCTACATCATCCGCACCGAGATCGTGAAGCACCGCGAGGAGCTCGAGGGGAAGCCGGCACCCGTGAAGGCGCCGCGCCGGCGCGACCGCGACGCCGACGTCGAGGACGAGCTGCTCGACGCCCGCTGAGCCCGAGTGCCGCGCCGCTCAGGTGCCGGTCGTACCGCTCACGTGCCGTCCCCAGCCGCCCGGTGCCACCTCGTACACGACCCGAGTGTGCCGTCGATCGGTCGCCCCCTGCCAGAACTCCACCCGCGAGGGCTGCAGGCGCCACAGCACCCAGTCCCCGGCGGCGACCCCGTCCCGCGCGGCCGGAGACCGTGCGGCCAGGTCGGCCGCGCTCTCCGCGGGCGTCGCCTCCCGCACCGGCCCGCGGAGCCGCACCGCCCGGGCGAGCGGCTGCCACCAGAAGTTCAGTGCCGCCACGGCGTGCACGGCGAGCTGGACGCCCTTGCCCGACGAACGAGGCCCCGCGAACGCCCATCCGCGGGCGTCCGCATCCTTGAGGAGGAGCGTGCGCGCATCCGGCATGCCGTCGCGATCGACCGTCGCCAGGGTGGCGGCGTGCGGCTCCGGCACCCCCTGATCGGCAGCGAGCCGGATCCACGAGAGGAACAGCGGCAGGGGCTCCGCCGGGAGCGCGGCGACGTCGACCGGTCGCCCGCGACCGGTGAGCGCCGGCCGGCTCCGCAGCCATGCGCGCATGTCGGACGGATGGTTCGGCGCGGGCGTGCTCATGCTCCCGATGATGTCACGCCGTCGCTCGGGCCGCGCCGGGTCAGGCGAGCTCGATGAGCTCCTGGTACTCCTGGTTCCAGATGTCCTCGACGCCGTCCGGGAGGATGAGCACCCGCTCCGGGTTGAGCGACTGCACCGCTCCGGGGTCGTGCGACACGAGCACCACGGCGCCCTCGTAGTGCGCGAGCGCCCCGAGGATCTCCTCGCGCGACGCCGGGTCGAGGTTGTTGGTCGGCTCGTCGAGCAGCAGCAGGTTGGCCGACGAGACCACGAGCGTGGCGAGCGAGAGGCGGGTCTTCTCCCCACCGGACAGCACCCCGGCGGGCTTCAGGACGTCGTCGCCGGTGAACAGGAACGAGCCGAGCACCTTGCGCGCCTCCGTCTCGGTGATGTGCGGAGCGGCGGAGACCATGTTCTCCAGCACCGAGCGGGAGACGTCGAGGTTCTCGTGCTCCTGCGCGTAGTAGCCCACCTTGAGGCCGTGCCCCGGCTCGAGCTGGCCCGTGTCGGGCTGGTCGACGCCGGCGAGCATCCGCAGCAGCGTCGTCTTCCCTGCGCCGTTGAGTCCGAGGACGACCACCTTCGAGCCGCGGTCGATCGCGAGGTCGACATCGGTGAAGATCTCCAGCGAGCCGTAGGACTTCGACAGCCCGGACGCCATGAGCGGGGTCTTGCCGCAGGGGGCAGGCTTCGGGAACCGCAGCTTCGCGACCCGGTCCTCCTGCCGCACCTCGTCGAGTCCGGCGAGCAGCTTCTCGGCGCGCGCGATCATCTGGTGCGCGGCCGCGGCCTTCGACGCCTTGGCGCCGAAGCGCGCGGCCTGCTGCTGCAGCGTCGTCGCCTTCTTCTCCGCGTTCGCGCGCTCCTTCTTCCGGCGCTCCTCGTCGGCGGCGCGCTGGCGCAGGTAGTTCTTCCAGTTCATGTTGTAGATGTCGATGACCTGGCGGTTCGCGTCGAGATAGAACACGCGGTTCACGGTCTCCCCCACGAGCTCGACGTCGTGGCTGATGACGATCAGGCCACCCTTGTAGTTCTTCAGGAACTCACGAAGCCACACGACGCTGTCGGCGTCGAGGTGGTTGGTCGGCTCGTCGAGGATCATCGTGTCGGCGTCGGAGAACAGGATGCGCGCCAGCTCGATGCGCCGACGCTGACCGCCCGACAGCGTCGAGAGCGGCTGGTCGAGGATGCGGTCCGGCAGCGAGAGGTTGTGCGCGATCGACGCCGCCTCCGCCTCCGCGGCGTATCCGCCCTGCGCCTCGAACCGCTCCGTGAGGGTCGCGTAGCGCTTCATGGCCTTCGCCGCGACCGCAGGGTCGTCCGAGCCCATCGCGAGCGACGCCTCCGTCATGCCGAGGTTCAGCTGACCGAGGCCGCGCGCGTCGAGGATGCGCGTGCGCGCGAGGTCTTCGGGGTTCCCGGAACGCGGGTCCTGCGGCAGGTAGCCGAGCTCACCCGATCGGGTGACCGAGCCTCCGGAGGGCAGCACATCCCCCGCGAGCACCTTGGTGAGAGTGGTCTTGCCGGCGCCGTTGCGCCCGACCAGTCCGATCTTGTCTCCGTCGCCCACGCGGAACGACACGTTCTCCATCAGCAGGCGCGCGCCAACGCGGATCTCGAGGTCGTGCACGGCAAGCACAGCGGACGTCCGTTCCTTCGGGGTGGGTGAGCGGCCGATCGGCCAGCCTCCCAGTATATGCCGCCCGGAGAGCCTCACCGCCCGGCAAGATCCCTCCCGAGAGTGAGAGCCGGAATACCGCAGAGGGATGCCCACTGCGCGACCGCCCGCCTACCGTGCAGGAGTGGACATCCTCAACGAGCTCATCATGCAGGCGATCGCCTCCCCCTGGCTGTACCTGGTGCTGTTCGCCGTCACGGTGATCGACGGGTTCTTCCCGCCCGTGCCGAGCGAGACCGTGCTCGTCGCCGCAGCCGCCGTCGCCGCATCCACCGGCGACGGAAACCTGCTTCTCCTGGGGCTCGTCGCGGCGGTCGGCGCCGCCATCGGCGACAACCTCGCCTTCCTGATCGGACGCCGACTGGGCACCTCACGATTCGCCTGGATGCGGCGGCCGAGGGTGGTCACGGCCTTCGCATACGCCCAGCGCGCGCTCGATCGACGCAGCGCCACGCTCATCCTCGGCGCGCGGTACATCCCCGTCGGTCGCGTCGCGGTGAACATGTCCGCGGGTGCGCTGGGCTTCCCCTGGCGCCGGTTCCTGCCCCTGAGCCTCATCGCGGGCGCGAGCTGGAGCATCTTCAGCCTCGCGATCGGGCTGCTCGCCGGTGCGTGGATCAAGGACCAGCCCCTGCTCAGCGCTCTGCTCGGCATCGGCGTGGCCCTGGTGATCGGTGTCGTGATCGACCGGATCGCCGCCGCCCGTCGTCGCCGTGCGCCCGTGGCCCACCTGGCAGGATGAGAGTCATGGCACGCCGCCGAGCCCGACCCCCGCGCGCGCCGCGGATGAACCGCCGCACCACCGCCCTCGCGGCGCTGTATGCGGCGGTCGTCGTGCTGTACGCGCTGCTCGTGCCCCTGCAGACCGTACTCTCCGGCACCCCCCTGCCGCTGACGTTCCTCGTCGGCGCGGCGCTGTGCGGAGCGCCGCTCGTCGCCCTCGCCCGACCGCGCACGGCCATCGCGCTGTTCACCGCCGCGACCTTCACCCTGCCGCTCCTCGTGGTCCCCGCGCAGGCCATCCAGTCGCCGTGGCCCTGGTCGGTGCCGGCACTGCTCACCTTCGTCCTGTTCGTGGGGGTCGTGACCTTCGTGCACGGCCCCCGCCTCGGAGCCGTCGCCCTCGTGCTCGGGGCCCTCACGTCGCTCACCGCTCCGCTGCTGCGAGCCGACATGGTCGCCAGCGACGCGTCCGCCGGGAGTGCGACCGCCGACCTCATCGTGACGTCGTCGCTCGCCGCGGCCATGTACCTCATTGCGGTGCTCGTCGCCGGACGTGTCCGCGTGGCCCAGGAGCTCACGCGTGAGCGGGAGCACAGCGCGCTGGAGGAGTCGCGCCGCGCCCTCGTCGAGGAGCGCACACGGATCGCGCGCGAGCTGCACGACGTGGTGGCGCACAGCATGTCGGTCATCCAGGTGCAGGCGTCCACCGCGCGATACCGGATCCCCGGTCTCGACGACACCGCGACGGCCGAGTTCGAGGACATCGCCGCGACCGCCCGCACCTCGCTCACCGAGATGCGGCGCATGCTGGGGGTGCTGCGCACGGAGGACCAGCACGCCGAGCTCGCCCCGCAGCAGGGCCTGGACGACGTCCCCGCGCTCGTCGACAGCATCCGCCGCGCCGGCGTCGAGGTGGGGCTCGTGATGGAGGGCACGGATGCCGCGTCTGGCGCGGAGCCCACCGTGCAGATCGCCGCGTTCCGCATCGTGCAGGAGGCGCTGAGCAACGCCGTCCGTCACGCGCCGGGGGCCCGTGTCACGGTGCGCGTGCACGCGGACTCGGCGGCGCTGCGGCTCGTCGTGCAGAACGCCGCGCCGCCGCGACCGCCGGAAGCCCACCCCGGGGGCTACGGGCTGCGGGGAATGCGCGAGCGCGCGGAGATCCTCGGCGGCAGCCTCTCCGCCGGCCCCACGGACGACGGCGGGTGGCGCGTCGAGGCGACCCTCCCCCTGGCCAACGGCTCGACCCCGACCACCGCCGACCACGGCATGACGGCAGCCCCGCCGGCCGCAGCAGACGAGGAGACCCCGTGACGATCAGCGTGCTCATCGCCGACGACCAGGCGATGGTCCGTGCGGGTTTCGCCGCCCTTCTCGACGCCCACGACGGGATCCGCGTGGCCGGACAGGCCGCGAACGGCGCCGAGGCCGTGGCGCTGTCCGCCCGGCTCGATCCGGACGTGATCCTGATGGACGTGCGGATGCCGGAGCTCGACGGCATCGAGGCCACGCGCCGCATCCTCGGCACGTCGTATCCCGCCGCTCACGTGCCGCGCATCCTGATGCTCACGACGTTCGACATCGACGACTACGTCTACGACGCGCTGGAGGCGGGCGCGAGCGGCTTCCTGCTCAAGGACGCCCTGCCCGAGGAGCTCGTGCACGCGGTGCGGGTGGTCGCGGGCGGCGACGCCCTGCTGGCTCCGAGCGTCACCCGCCGCATGATCGAGCAGTTCGCCGGACGCCGCCCGCGCGCCCCCCGCTCCGCGACCGTGCTGGCGGAGCTGACCGATCGCGAGCGCGAGGTGCTGGTGCTGATCGGTCGCGGCCGGTCAAACTCCGAGATCGCCACGGACCTCTTCATCGCGGAGCAGACCGTGAAGACGCACGTGGGCAAGGTGCTGTCCAAGCTCGGCCTGCGCGACCGCGTGCACGCGGTGATCCTCGCCTACGACACGGGCCTGGTCGAGCCGTCGTCCTGACTCCCCCCACGGTAGGGGTCTGATCGACACCGCAGGGTGATGCCGCCGCGGACACCCCGTCCCTAGCCTCCGAGGACACCGTTCCGAGGAGGACCCATGGCCATCGTCCAGGCGCTGCCCGCCGCCGCTCCCCCGCCCGCGCCGTCCACACGACGCGACACCGGCATCGACTTCATCCGCGCGCTCTGCGTGCTCGGCGTGGTGGTGCTGCACGCCATCATGGTGGGCGTCACGGTGGCCGACGGCGCCCCGGTGTTCGAGAACGCGAGCGACGGCACGGGATGGATCGCACCGCTCAGCTGGGTGCTGCAGGTCATGCCGCTGTTCTTCGTGATCGGAGGGTTCTCCGGGCTGCTCGCCTCCCGTCGGCTGCGGGCGAGGGGCGCGAGCACCCTCGACTTCCTGACCGCACGGGTACACCGGCTGCTGCGTCCCGCAGTCATCACGATCGCCGCGGTCGGCGTGGCGCTGGCCGTCCTGACGCTCCTCGGCGTCCCGGCCGAGCTGATCGCGGTCGCGGGCTTCCGCTACGGGCAGCCCCTGTGGTTCCTCGGGGTCTTCCTGCTGTGCCAGCTGCTGCTGCCCGCCCTGGCGGCCCTCCACGAGCGTGCTCCGCTGCGCACGATCGGAGCGCTCGCGGCCGCCTCGGTCGCGGTGGATGCGCTACGCGGCGTGACCGGCGTGGCAGGACTGGGGTTCCTCAACCTCGCCTTCGTCTGGCTCACGCTGCAGCAGCTCGGATTCTTCCTCGCCGACGGGCGCATCGACGCCCTCGCCCGCCGCACCCGGGTCGCCGTCACCGCGGGCGCCGGAGTGCTCCTCACCGTGCTCTTCGTCGCCGGCGTGTACTCCCCCGACCTCATCGCCAACATCAACCCGCCCACCGCCGCGCTCCTGCTGGTCGGCGTGGTCCACACGGGCCTGCGCTCCCTGCACCGCGAGCGGATCGCCCGGGCGAGCAGCACCGCCGCGGCGGCGGCGTTCACGCGATTCGTCACCCGCCGCACGATGACGATCTACCTGTGGCACATGCCCGTGCTGCTGGCGATGGCCGGCGTGACCGCGGTCGTCGCCCTCGGCACCGGTGTCGCTCTCCCGGCGCTCGACGGCCCGGAGTGGTGGCTGACACGCCCGCTGTGGCTGCTGTCGGCGCTGGCCCTGACCGCAGGGGTGGCCGTCGCCGTCGACCGCTTCGAACGACAGCCGGCGCCGACGTGCACCCGGTCGTCCGGGCGGCTGGTCTCGGCCGGGCTGCTCGGGCTCGGCGGCGTGGTGCTGCTGCTGGTCGTGGGCACGTCCGTCACGACCGCGGTCGTGGCCGTGGCCCTGCTGATGGCCGCGCTGCGCCTCGCCAGGGCGGCCGAACCGGTGCCAGCGCTCGCGATCGGGTGAGGCTCAGGCCACCCCGCGCGCGGCGAGGGCGTCGCCCACCCGGTCGGCGTGCCGGAGGGTGAGCACGAGGAGCGGCACCGCCGCGCGCGGCCCCAGGCGCACCCCTCGAGCGCGCTCGGCCTCACGGAGCCGGTGGACGAACGCCGCGACGACCGGCACCATCGTGAGCGTGAGCGACAGCGTCAGCGCGACGACCTCCGGATCGACACCCCAGCGACGCAGCGGCCGCAGCACCGTCTGCAGCACATCGAGCAGGTCGGACATCCGCGTGGTCATCGTCACCAGTGCGGCGACGAGCAGCAGCGCCGCGACCCGACCGGTGCCGACCCACGCGGCGAGCGGCGAGACGAACACCGCCAGCATCACCCCCAGCACGAGGAGGATCCATCGCAACCGCCACAGTTCGACGAGCAGCGTGCGCGGACTCTGCCCTCCGAGCGGATAGAGCACGACCGTGGCGGCGAGGGCCACGCTCACGACGACGGGCTGCGGCGGAAGCAGGGTCAGACCGAGCGCGCAGAGCACGAGCCCCGCGAGCTTCACCCCCGCTGGCAGGCGATGCAGCACGCTCGTGCCGGGGCGGTAGAGCGAGATCACGCGGACACCCGGCAGTACTCGTCGATCACCGCATCCGGGTGACCCACGGCCACGGCTCGCCCGCCCTCGAACAGCACGGCCAGGTCGCAGCGCGCGGCCAGGTCGAGGTCGTGCGTGGCCACCACGACCTGCGCCTCCTGCGCCATCAGCAGCTCCGCGATGCGCCGGGCGTTGCGCCGGTCGAGGAGCGTGGTCGGCTCGTCGGCCACGAGCAGCCGCGGCTCGGTCACGAGCACGGCCGCCAGCGCGAGCAGTTGCTTCTGCCCGCCGGACAGCGACGACGCCGGCACGTCCGCGTGCGCCTCGAGCCCGTGCACCGCGAGGGTCTCGCGCACGCGTCGGTCGACCTCCGCGCGCGGGAGGCCCCGCAGCGACAGGGCGAGATCTTCCGCGGGCGTCGGCATGAGGATCTGCGCGTCGGGATCCGTGAACACGAAGCCGACGCGGCGTCGGAGCTCCCGCGTGTCGCGCACCACGTCGAGCCCGTGCACGACCGCGGTGCCCGCCGTCGGCACGACCAGGCCGTCCAGCACACGCGCGAACGTCGACTTTCCCGAGCCGTTCGCTCCGATGACGGCGATGCGTCGTGCCGTGAGGTCGAGGCTCACGTCATCGAGGATGGCCCGGCCGTCGACCTCCACCCGCACGTGCTCCAGCACGATCGATGCGGCGGCTTCCTCGGCCCGACGCTGCTCGCGCACTCCCACCTCCTGAACACCGTTCACCTGAACGCCGTTCACTATAGTGGGGTCATGACCCCCGAGCCCAATCCGGCCCGACACGACCGCGACAGCGTCGCCCGCAGCGCTCTCGCCCTGCTCGACGAGGTCGGTCTGGCCGACCTCTCGATGCGGCGCATCGCCGCGCGGCTCGACGTGCAGCCCAGTGCTCTCTACTGGCACTTCGCGAGCAAGCAGGAGCTGCTCGCCGATCTCGCCGACCGCATCACCGCGGGCCTCCCCCGCGGAACCACCGGCGTCCTCGCCACCGCCCGCGGCCTGCGGGATGCTCTGTTCGCCCACCGCGACGGCGCCGAGCTCGTGCTGAGCACCTACGCGCTCCAGCTCGGCTCGGCGCACGCGCTCGACGCGCTCATCGCCGCGCTGCGGAGCGACGGCGCCGACGATCCCGAAACCCGCGCGACCGCGATCCTTCACTTCGTCCTCGGCCACGCGACGCTCGTGCAGCAGCGCATGCACGCCGACAGCCACGGCGCCCTGCCACCCTCGGACGAGATCGACGTCACGGCGGGTCTCGACCGCGCGTTCGACCTGGGCGTGCGGGCGCTCGCGGGCGAGGTCAGCGCACTGCGGGCTCCGCGGCGTGCCCGAGCCTGAGACCCGGCACGAGCGCCAGCAGCACGAGACCGAGACCGAACGCGAACACCACGCCGAAGGCACCAGGACCGCCGCCGAGGGTGGCCACGGCGAGCCCCGCGACCGCGATCGCGACCGCGGACCCCGTCGCGTCGGAGATCGACAGCGCCGAGGAGTTGAACCCCTGGTTCGACTCGTCCGAGTAGGCCAGCGTGAGCACCGTCAGGCGCGGATACAGCAGCCCCATGCCGCCACCCGCGAACGCCCACCCGAGGATCACCACGACGGGCGACACCGGGAACACGGCCGCCGCGAGCACCGCCAGCATCGCCACCAGGAGGGCTCCGAGGCTCAGCAGCGTGATGCGGCGGTTGCCCAGCCGCTCGCCGTAGCGCCCCTGCAGCGCCGAGGCTCCAGCCCACGCGAACGCGGCGAGCATGAGCGCCACCCCCGCCCACGTGGCGGTGAAGTCGTACTTCCGGATGAGCAGGTAGGGGATGTAGGCCTCCGCCGCGAAGAACGCGCCGGCCGCCACGCCGCGCATCAGCACGACGCTGGGCAACCCGGCTCCCGCGCGAAGGGTACGGGCGGGGAGCAGCGGCAGCACCGCGACGCCGATCCCGAGGATCGCGGCCACGGCGACCGGCCAGCGCACCCCGTCGTCGAGCTCGGCCGAGACGCCGATCACCACCGCCAGCGCCGCCACCACGACGGCCAGCAGCAAGCGGAGGCGCAGCGCACGCCGGTCCTGGGGTTCGCCGCCGCCCAGGTCGACACCACGCAGCCGGACCGCGATCATCAGGAAGGCGATCGCGGTGAGCACCGCGACGCCCAGGAACGCCCAGCGCCAGTGCAGGTACTCCGCGACCGCTCCCGCGAGGAACGGCCCCACCATCGACGGGACGACCCAGGCGGCCGCGAACGCCGCGAACACGCGCCCGTGCAGCTCCGGCGGGTAGAGCCGCGCGACCACGACGTACAGCGCGACCGTCTGACCGCCGGTGCCGAGCCCCTGCACGAGCCGACCGATCAGGAACTGCGGCATCGAGGTCGCGAAGCCCGAGATCAGCAGGCCGACGATGAACAGCGCCACCGCCACGTACAGCGCGCCGCGCGGCCCGCGCGCGTCGGACCAGGCACCGGTCGCGACCATCCCGATCACGCTCGTCGCGAGGGTGCCGGCGAACGCGACGGCGAACAGCGCCTCGCCGTCGAGCGCCGCACTCACGATCGGCATGACCGTGGTGACCGCGAGCGCCTCGATCGCGGCGAGGAAGATGAGCGCGACCGCGCCCACCGTCACCCAGATTCGGCCGCGATCCCAGATCGATGCGACGGGCTGCGGCGCGGTCATCGCTCCACGAGCGCGGCGATCCGCTCGACGGCCTCGGTCAGGATCTCCGGGCTCGTCCCGAAGTTCAGTCGCACGTGGCCCGCTCCCTCGGTGCCGAACGCCGGGCCGAAGTGCAGGGCGACCTTCGCATCCCGCAGGATCCGCCGGGCCGGGTTGTCGCCCCAGCCCAGAGCCGACAGGTCGATCCAGGCCAGGTAGCCCGCGTCCGGGATCCGGTAGCGGGCACCGGGAAGATGCCGCGCCAGCAGGTCCTCCAGGAGCACACGGTTCTGGTCGAGCGTGTCGAGCAGCCCGTCCAGCCACGCATCGCTCTCCTCCGCGAACGCTGCGACCGAGGCGAGCAGCCCGAACTGACCGGTGCGCCACTCGACCTCCACGGGGAGCCCTCGCACCACGGCGCTGGTGTCGTCGTCGGCCGTGACCATCAGCGCACACTTCAGGCCGGCGAGGTTGAACGCCTTGCTGGCGCTCACGACCGCATAGCCGACGCGTGCGGCCGTCTCGCTCGCCGCGAGGAAGGGCGTGAACCCGGTCCCCGGCTGGGCGAGCGGCGCGTGGATCTCGTCGGACACGACGGCGGCGCCGTACTCGGCAGCGATCTCCGCCAGCGCGGCGAGGGCGTCTCGGTCGTGCACCGTGCCGGTCGGGTTGTGCGGGTTGCACAGCAGGATCGCGGTCGCACCGTCGTCGAACGCCCCGCGGATCCCGTCGAGGTCGAGCTCCCACCCCGTGCCCGTGTCGCGCAGCGGCACCCGCAGCACCTCCGCACCGGCCTCCTCCACGAGGTCGTAGAACGGCGGGTACACGGGCGGGGTGACGACGACCCGCTCCCCCGGCTGCGTCACGCGGCGCAGGATCTCCACGATGCCCATGCTCACGTCGGCCGTGCTGCGAGTGCGAGCGGGATCCACCGCCCAGTCGTAACGGCGGCGCGCGAAGCCCGCGAACGCCTCGGCCAGCGGCGTCTTCGAGGCGATGTACCCCGTGTCGCCACGCTCGACCGCACGGTGCAGGGCCGCGGTGATCGCGGGGGCGAGGGGGAAGTCGGTCTCGGCGACGAAGAGCGGAAGCACATCGGCGGGGTACTCGCGCCACTTCTCGCTGCTGCGCTCACGGAGCTCCGCCAGGGACAGGGCCTGAACATGCAACATTCGATCTCCCGAGTTCTCGTCCCCGCCTCACCGCGGAGTCAGCGAAGCGGGCACGTCTCCGCGCCCGCTCCGTCGTGCATCACTGTCTTCAGCGTCAGATTGCGAATCCCAGCGCGCGCATCATGTCTCGCCCGTCGTCCGTGATCCGCTCCGGACCCCACGGCGGCATCCACACCCAGTTGATGCGGAACCGGTCCACGACGTTGTCGAGAGCCTGCGCGGTCTGGTCTTCGAGGACGTCGGTCAGCGGGCAGCCCGCGCTGGTCAACGTCATGTGGATGACGAGAGCATCGTTCTCGTCATCCCAGGCGAGGTCGTAGATGAGGCCGAGGTCGACGACGTTGATCCCGAGCTCCGGGTCCATGACGTCCTTGAGCGCCTCGGTGACCGCGTCGTACTTCTCATCCGTGAGGGTCGCTGTCATACGGCTCAGCCTACGCCTCGATCGGGGCGGAAGGGTCGAGGAACCGGTCGTAGCCCTCGTTCTCCAGCCGGTCGGCGAGCTCGGGCCCGCCCTCTTCGACGATCTTGCCGGCGACGACGACGTGCACGAAGTCGGGGCGGATGTACCGCAGGATCCGGGTGTAGTGCGTGATCAGGAGCACGCCGAGTCCCGTGGACTCCTTGGCACGGTTCACGCCCTCGGACACGATCTTCAGCGCGTCGACGTCGAGACCCGAGTCGGTCTCGTCGAGCACGGCGAACTTCGGCTTGAGCACCTCGAGCTGCAGGATCTCGTGGCGCTTCTTCTCGCCGCCGGAGAAGCCCTCGTTGACGTTGCGCTGCGCGAACTTCGGGTCCATGCGCAGGTTCGCCATGGACTCCTTGACGTCCTTGGTCCACTGGCGGATCGAGGGCGCCTCGCCGTCGAGCGCGGTCTTCGCCGTGCGCAGGAAGTTCGTCACGGTGACGCCGGGGATCTCCACCGGGTACTGCATCGCGAGGAAGAGCCCGGCGCGGGCGCGCTCGTCGACGCTCATCGCCAGCACGTCCTCCCCGTCGAACGTGATCGAGCCGGAGGTCACCGTGTACTTCGGGTGACCGGCGATCGTGTAGGCCAGGGTCGACTTGCCCGAGCCGTTGGGGCCCATGATGGCGTGGGTCTCACCGGTGTTCATGGTGAGGGTGATTCCGTTGAGGATCGGGGTGGTCCCCGCCTCGGTCTCGACCGTCACGTGCAGGTCGCGGATCTCGAGAACAGACATTCTTCAGACTTCCTTCGTCACAGCAGGATCGATGAGCACGTCGTCGCCGTCGATCTCGACGACATAGACCGGGACGGGCTCGTAAGCGGGGAGGTTCTGGGGCTTGCCGGTGATCAGGGAGAAGGCCGAGCCGTGAGCCCAGCACTCCACCGTGTCGCCTTCCACGAAGCCCTCGGACAGCGAGATGTCGCCGTGCGTGCAGGTGTCGCCGATGGCGTGGATCACGCCATCGCCGTCCTTGATCACCGTGATGGGCACGCCGCCCGGCTCGACGCGGAGCGGGGTGTCCTGCTCCAGGTCGGAGACCGCGCAGACGCGCTCGGCGGTCACGCGTCCACCTCGGCGAGCTCGGCCTCGATGGCGGCGAGCAGCTCCGCCTCGAGCGTCGGGATACCGAGGCGCAGCACGATGTCGGTGAGGAAGCCGAGCACGACGAGACGCCGCGCCTCCTCCTCCGGGATGCCGCGGGCCTGCAGGTAGAAGAGCTGCTCGTCGTCGAAGCGACCGGTCGCACTCGCGTGGCCCGCGCCGACGATGTCGCCCGTCTCGATCTCGAGGTTCGGGATCGAGTCGGCGCGCGCCCCCTCGGTGAGCACCAGGTTGCGGTTCGCCTCGTACGAGTCGGTGCCCGTGGCGTCGGCGCCGATCAGCACGTCGCCGATCCACACACTGTGCGCGCTCGCGCCCTGGAGGGCACCCTTGTAGAGCACGTCGCCCGTGGTGTGCGGACCCTTGTGGTGCAGGTAGACCTGGCTCTCCAGGTGCTGCCCGGCGTCCGCGTACGACAGCCCGTAGAGGTAGCCCTCGGAACCCGCGCCCGCGAGCTCCACGCTCGGGTTCACGCGCACGAGGCCGCCGCCGAAGCTCACCACGAAATGCTTGAGCGTGGCGTCGGAGCCGACGCGGGCCTGGTGCGCGGCCGCGTGCACCGCGTCGTCCTCCCATTGCTGCACCGTGACCACGGTGAGCTTCGCGCCATCGCGGACGATGATCTCCACGTTCTGCGCGTACTGCGCGGAACCCTTGTGCTGCAGCACCACGGTCGCGACGCTGTGCTCCAGCGCCTCGATCACGATGTGGGCGTCGGCGCGGCGGTCGGCACCCGTACCCGTGACGGAGATGAAGATCGGCTCGGCGACCTCCTCCTCACGCGGGATGCGCACGTGCACCGCCTCGCTCGCACCCTGCCAGGCGACGGCGGCCGTGATGTCCTCGGGGAGGAAGACCTCGCCGCGCGGAGCGGCGCCGATGGCGAGCGGTCCTGCCACGTACTGCCCGCCGGAGCTGAAGGCGTACGCGACGCCGTCGTTCGCCTCTGCCGTCTGGAACAGCGGCGTCAGCTGCGCGACCGGCGTGTGCTTCCAGTTGACCTCACGGCCGCTGGGGGCGCCGAAGTCGTCCGGGTCGTACGAGTGCGGGCGCTCGGAGCGCGTCTGCACCGGGACGAATCCGGCGTCGGCGACCTGGGCGGCCGGGTCGATGTGCGCGTTCGTGTGCTGCGCCTCCGTGGGCGCTGTCGTCGAGGCCGCCATTTAGCCGACCGATCCTTCCATGCCCATCTCGATGAGCTTGTTCAGTTCCATCGCGTACTCCATCGGCAGCTCGCGCGCGATCGGCTCGATGAAGCCGCGCACGATCATCGCCATCGCCTCGTCCTCGGGCATGCCGCGGGACTGGAGGTAGAAGAGCTGCTCCTCGCTGACCTTCGAGACCGTGGCCTCGTGGCCGAGCTGCACGTCGTCGACGCGGATGTCGATCGCCGGGTAGGTGTCGGAGCGCGACTTCGTGTCCACGAGCAGCGCGTCGCAACGGACGGTGTTCGCCGAGTGGTGGGCGTTGGCGTCGACGCGGACCTCACCGCGGTAGCCGGCGCGACCGCCGCCGCGGGCGATCGACTTCGAGACGATCGACGACTGCGTGTACGGCGCCATGTGGATCATCTTGGCCCCCGCGTCCTGGTGCTGACCGGGACCGGCGAAGGCGACCGAGAGGGTCTCGCCCTTGGCGTGCTCGCCCATCAGGTAGATCGACGGGTACTTCATCGTCACCTTGGAGCCGATGTTGCCGTCGACCCACTCCATGGTCGCGCCCTCGTGTGCCACGGCGCGCTTGGTGACCAGGTTGTAGACGTTGTTCGACCAGTTCTGGATCGTCGTGTAGCGCACGCGGGCGTTCTTCTTCACGATGATCTCGACCACGGCCGAGTGCAGCGAGTCGGACTTGTAGATCGGAGCCGTGCAGCCCTCGATGTAGTGGACGTAGCTGTCCTCGTCGGCGATGATCAGGGTCCGCTCGAACTGACCCATGTTCTCGGTGTTGATGCGGAAGTACGCCTGCAGCGGGATCTCGACGTGCACGCCCTTCGGGACGTAGACGAACGAGCCGCCCGACCACACGGCCGTGTTGAGTGCGGCGAACTTGTTGTCGCCCGCCGGGATGACCGTGCCGAAGTACTCCTCGAAGAACTCGGGGTGCTCACGCAGCGCCGTGTCGGTGTCCATGAAGATGACGCCCTGGGCCTCGAGGTCCTCGCGGATCTGGTGGTACACGACCTCGGATTCGTACTGCGCGGCGACGCCGGCCACGAGGCGCTGGCGCTCCGCCTCGGGGATGCCCAGGCGCTCGTACGTCTCGCGGATCTCCTCGGGGAGGTCCTCCCAGCTCTGCGCCTGCTTCTCGGTGGAGCGGACGAAGTACTTGATGTTGTCGAAGTCGATGTCGCTGAGGTCGGCGCCCCACGTCGGCATCGGCTTGCGACCGAAGAGCTGATACCCCTTCAGACGGGTCTTCAGCATCCACTCGGGCTCGTTCTTGAGGGCAGAGATCCCGCGGACCACCTCTTCGGAGATGCCGCGTTTCGCCACGGCACCCGCGGCGTCCTCATCGTGCCAGCCGAACTCGTACACCCCCAGACCGTCAAGCTCCGGGCGGTCGATCAGCACATCCGACATGCAACACTCTCCTCACAGGTCCCAAACGGTGTCATCCGCCCCGACACACCTGATCCCCGTCGAGTCTGCGGGAGCGGGTGCCGTTGGTGGGCCCTCATCATCGGCGCTTCCATCGCGCCTAAACTGTTGACGATGCTTCAGCGCGGTCAGCGCTCATCGCAACAATCCGATTCTACAGGTTCCGCCTGGCGGACGGGCCGCGCGCCACGTCGCCGACGAGCCGGAGGACTCATGCCCGAGACGACCATCACCACCCCTCCGACGACTCGGACGACCCCCGTTCCGCGATCCCGCGGGTGGGCGAAGGCGCTGACCGTCTTCGCGTGGCTCTCGTTCGTCAGCGAGACGATCATCATCGGCACCGGCGGCGCGGTGCGTCTGACCGGCTCCGGCCTCGGCTGTTCCGACTGGCCGCTGTGCACGCCCGAGTCGCTCGTGCCCATCCTCGAAGTGCAGGGGGTGCACGGCATCATCGAGTTCGGCAACCGCCTGATGACGGGCGTCGTCGGCATCATCGCTCTCACCGTCGTGCTGCTCGTCCTGTACACGGTGAACGGGCGTCGCGCGGTCACGAAGGCGCTGTGGTTCGCGCTCGGCGGCATCGTCGCGGCCGGCATCGCCTTCGCGATCGCCTTCCCCTTCCACTTCCCCGCCTCGCCGATCGCCTCCGGCGTGCTGCTGCTCGCCGTCATCGCGGCCGCCGTCCACTCCGTCCGCACCACGGCCACGCGTCGCGACCTCGTGCTCCTGGCGTGGCTCGTGCTGATCGGTGTGGTGGCGCAGGCCCTCGTCGGAGGCATCACGGTCCTGACCGGGCTGAACCCCTTCATCGTGGGCTTCCACTACACCTCGTCGCTGCTTCTCGTGTGCGTCACGGCCGCGTTCCTCGTGCGCCTCAAGACCGCACCGGGGCCCCGCGAACGCGCCGTGCCGAGCTGGTTCGCGATCATCACGCATGTGACAGGGCTCGCGCTCGCGGTGACGATCCTGTTCGGCGTCCTCACCACCGGCTCCGGGCCGCACTCGGGTGATGCGGACGTGCTGCGCCACGGCTTCGACGCGACCGTCCTCGCGCACGTGCACTCCTGGCCCGGCTACGTGCTAGCCGCCCTGGTGCTGTTCCTCACGATCACCGCCTGGGCACTCCGCCTGGAGCCCCGCCGCTGGCTGCTCGTGCTCGTGCTCGCGATCCTGGTGCAGGTCGGCGTCGGGGTGTGGCAGGCGCGCGAGGGTCTGCCGCCGATCCTGGTCGGCATCCACATGGTGCTCGCCTCGCTGTCGGCCGCGACGTACACCGTGGTCGTGCTGCACCTGAAGCGCCCGGTGCGGACGGACGTCCCGGCCGAGGACCCCGCCCCGGCGCTCACCGGGCGCTGAGCCGCACAGACGATCCATAGCGTGCGCACCGGGGCCTCATCAGGGCATCGGTCAGCCTGGTCGGCATGCACAGAACACTGACCAGAAGCATTGGATTCTGGATTCTCCTCATCGTGTCCCTCGCCGCGATCGGCGTCGGCGGATGGCTCATCGCCGGCCAGATCGGCACCATGACGAGCACCCTGCTCGATGGCACGGCCACGGGGGTGGAGGTCTACGTCGGCCAGTCGCTCGTGGTGGTCGGAGCCGCGGTGCTCGGCGCCGGCCTGATCGGCCTGCTCCTCGCCCTCGGCCTCGTGGCGGCGCGGGCACTCGTCCCGGCCGTGCCCGCCATGCCCGTCGCGCTCGACGCCGGAATGGATGAGCCGTCCCCCAACGAGGTCATCGCCGCGACCGGGTCCGCGACCGATCAGGAAGCGACGGCGACCACGGACGCCGCCAGCACGCCGGCGGACGACGCGTCAGCGTCCGCGGCGTCGGAGGACGCTGCGGATCAGAACGGCAGCAGCGGGTCGACCGCGACGGCCACGAAGATCAGCGTCAAGTAGGTGATCGAGGCGTGGAAGACTCGCATCGGCCGCGCCTCGGTCCCCCGCACCGCCTGGTTGTACAAGCGGTGCGACTCGTAGATGAACCAGCCGCCGAAGACCAGCGCGGACACCGTGTAGACGAGACCCATGTTCGCGATCGGCACCAGCAGCAGCGAGCACGCGACGGTCGCCCACGCGTAGAGGATCACCTGGAGGCCGACCTGCGAGGCGTTGCGCGTGACGCCGAGCATCGGGACGTCGACGTCCTCGTAGTCGTCCTTGTACTTCATCGACAGCGGCCAGTAGTGCGGCGGCGTCCACAGGAAGACCAGCAGGAACAGGATGAACGCCGGCCAGTCGAGAGAGCCCGTGACGGCCGACCAGCCGATGAGCACGGGGAAGCAGCCCGCGATGCCGCCCCAGATGATGTTCTGCTCGGTGCGGCGCTTGAGGATCATCGTGTAGATCACGACGTAGAAGAAGATGGCCGAGGCCGAGAGCACTGCGGTGAGCCAGTTGGTGGTGAACCAGAGCCAGACGGTGGACACGATCGCGAGAGTCCAGGAGAAGATCAGCGCGCCGCGCGGGCTCACCTCGCCCGTGACCAGCGGACGGTTCTCCGTGCGGTGCATGTGCGCGTCGATGTCGCGGTCGAGATACATGTTGAAGGCCCCGGCCGAGCCGGCGCTCATGGATCCGCCGATGACGGTCGCGAGGACCAGCCAGAGGTTCGGGAGACCGCCCTGGGCGAGGAACATCACCGGGACGGTCGAGACGAGGAGGAGTTCGAGGACTCGGGGCTTCGTCAGCGTCACGTAAGCGCTCACCGTGCGACCGATGGACGACTTCCGTACGGTCTGATCAGACATCGTCGAGATCTCGATCGCCTCCTCCGCGCGCGTTACGGGACAACCTCTCCAGTGTATGACACGCGATGACGCCTTCCGTGCCGCCCGGCCACCGATCGGATCCACCGTCACCGCTATGCTGAAGGCACTCGCGCGCCCGATGCTGCGCACACCCCCACCCGTCCTCGAGGCGGTGCGGAATGCGCCAGGGAAGTTGCGGATGCGCCAAGGAATACGGGCGCCCTCGAAACTGTCGGAAAGGGCATGAACGTGTCGGAATTGCAGTGGGACGAGATCGATCGACGCGCGGTGGACACCGCCCGGATCCTGGCGGCCGATGCGGTCGAGAAGGTCGGCAACGGCCACCCCGGCACGGCGATGAGCCTGGCTCCCGCGGCGTATCTGCTGTACCAGCGCGTCCTGCGGCACGACCCCGCCGACACCGACTGGCTCGGCCGCGACCGGTTCATCCTCTCCGTCGGACACTCGTCCCTCACGCAGTACGTGCAGCTCTACCTCGGCGGCTTCGGCCTCGAGCTCGACGACCTCAAGGCGCTGCGCACGTGGGGCTCGAAGACCCCCGGCCACCCCGAGTACGGACACACGAAGGGCGTGGAGATCACGACGGGGCCGCTCGGTCAGGGCCTCGCCTCCGCCGTGGGATTCGCCTACGCCGCCCGCTACGAGCGTGGGCTGTTCGATCCGGAGGCCGCGGCGGGCACGAGCCCGTTCGACCACTTCGTCTACGTGATCGCGGGTGACGGCGACCTGCAGGAGGGCGTGACCAGCGAGGCCTCGTCGCTCGCGGGCCACCAGCAGCTGGGCAACCTCATCGCGATCTACGACTCCAACCAGATCTCCATCGAGGACGACACGAACGTCGCGTTCACGGAGGACGTCGCCGCCCGCTACGCCTCCTACGGCTGGCACGTGCAGACGGTCGACTGGAAGAAGACGGGCGAGTACGTCGAAGACGTCGCCGAGCTCTACGCCGCCATCGAGGCCGCGAAGGGCGAGACCGACAAGCCCTCGCTCATCATCCTCAAGACCATCATCGGCTGGCCCTCGCCCGGCAAGCAGAACACCGGCAAGATCCACGGCTCCGCCCTGGGTGCGGACGAGCTCGCCGCGACCAAGAAGGTCCTCGGCTTCGACCCGGAGCAGACGTTCGTGGTGGCCGACGACGTGATCGCCCGCACGCGCGGCCTGGCCGAGCGCGCCGCCGAGGAGCGCGCCGCCTGGCAGAAGTCGTTCGACGCCTGGGCCGAGGCGAACCCGGAGCGCAAGGCGCTGCTCGACCGCGTCGAGGCCCGCGAGCTCCCCGCCGACATCGCCGACGCGCTGCCCGTGTTCGAGGCCGGCAAGGACGTCTCGACCCGCGCCGCGTCCGGCCAGGTCATCAACGCCCTCGCCGCACAGCTGCCCGAGCTCTGGGGCGGGTCCGCCGACCTCGCCGAGTCCAACCTCACCACGATCAAGGACGCGGCGTCGTTCATCCCCGAGGAGTGGTCGACGCACGAGTGGTCGGGCACCCCCTACGGCCGCGTGCTGCACTTCGGCATCCGCGAGCACGCGATGGGCGCGATCGTGAACGGCATCGTGCTGCACGGGCCGACGCGCGCGTTCGGCGGCACCTTCCTCATCTTCAGCGACTACATGCGACCCTCGGTGCGTCTGGCCGCTCTGATGAACGTGCCGAGCATCTTCGTCTGGACGCACGACTCCGTCGCCCTCGGTGAGGACGGACCCACCCACCAGCCCATCGAGCAGCTCGCCACGCTGCGCGCGATCCCGAACCTCGCCGTCGTGCGCCCCGCCGACGCGAACGAGACCGCCGCCGTCTGGCTGGAGATCCTCCGCCGCCACGAGGGCCCCGCCGGCATCGCCCTGACGCGACAGAACATCCCGGTGTTCGAGCGCGGCGAGGGCGAGGCCTCTGGCGACACGTTCGCCTCCGCCGCTCAGGCCGTCAAGGGTGCGTACGTGCTCGCCGAGGCCCCGAACGGCACGCCCGACGTCATCATCGTCGCCACCGGATCCGAGGTGCAGCTCGCGGTGAACGCCCGCGCGGCCCTCGCCGAGGAGGGCGTGAACGTGCGCGTCGTCTCGGCCCCGTCGCTCGAGTGGTTCGCGGAGCAGGACGAGGCGTACCGCGAGAGCGTGCTGCCGTCGTCGGTCACGGCGCGGGTGTCGGTCGAGGCCGGCTCCGTGCTCACGTGGCGCGGCATCGTCGGCGACCGCGGTCGTTCGGTCGGCATCGACCACTTCGGCGCCTCCGCCGACTACAAGACCCTCTTCGAGAAGTTCGGCATCACCACCGAGGCCGTCGTCGCGGCCGCCCGCGAGACCATCAAGGAGAACGCATGAGCACCCCCACCGCACAGCTCGCCGAGGCCGGCGTCAGCATCTGGCTCGACGACCTCTCGCGCACCCGCATCTCCTCCGGCAACCTCGCGGAGCTGATCTCGTCGCGCAACGTCGTCGGCGTCACCACGAACCCGACGATCTTCGCCAACGCGATCACCGACAAGAACGACACGTCGTACGACGCGCAGGTCACCGAGCTCGCCGCGTCCGGCGCCTCGGCGGAGGAGGCCGTGTTCGCGGCCACCACGCAGGATGTGGGTGCCGCGCTCGACATCTTCCGCCCGGTGTGGGAGCAGTCCGGTCACGTGGACGGCCGCGTGTCCATCGAGGTCTCCCCCGACCTCGCGCATGACACCGACGGCACCGTCGCGCAGGCGAAGGAGCTGTGGGCGAAGATCGACCGCCCGAACCTGCTCGTGAAGATCCCGGCGACCAAGGCCGGCCTCCCGGCGATCACCGAGGCGATCGCGCACGGCATCAGCGTCAACGTGACCCTGATCTTCAGCCTGGAGCGGTACGCCGAGGTCATCGACGCCTACCTGACGGGCCTGGAGCGCGCGAAGGACGCCGGTGTCGACCTGTCGACCGTCCACTCCGTCGCGTCGTTCTTCGTCTCCCGCGTGGACACCGAGACCGACAAGCGCCTCACCGCGATCGGGACCGACGCCGCCGAGGCCCTCAAGAGCAAGGCCGGCCTGGCCAACGCCCGCCTGGCCTACGAGCTGTTCGAGCAGAGCTTCGAGACCGACCGGGCGAAGGCCCTCCTCGCGGCGGGGGCGAACGCCCAGCGTCCGCTCTGGGCGTCGACCGGCGTGAAGGACCCTGCGCTGCCCGACACCCTCTATGTCACCGAGCTCGTCGCCCCCGGCGTCGTCAACACCATGCCGGAGAAGACCCTCGAGGCCACCTTCGACCACGGCGTCGTCACCGGCGACACCATCACCGGCGGCTACAACGAGGCCCGTCAGGTCTTCGCCGGGCTGGAAGAGGTCGGCATCGACTTCACCGACGTCACCCAGGTGCTCGAGGACGAGGGCGTCGCCAAGTTCATCGATTCGTGGCACGACCTGCTCACCCAGGTCGCCGAGGCACTGGAGGCACAGCGATGACCTTCGCGATCCACGCCTCGGGCGCCGCGCGCGCCGCGATCGAGGAGACCGTCCCGAGCCTCGTCCACGACCTGGTCGCCTCGCGCATCACGAGCGGCGACGCCACGCTGTGGGGTCCGGCGGCCGAGGCCGAGGCCTCGATCCGGCTCGGGTGGGTCGAGGCGGTCTCCGTCTCCCGGCCGCTCGTCGCCGAGATCGTCGCCCTGCGCGAGGAGCTCGCCGCGAAGG
Organism: Microbacterium sp. NPDC055502; assembly: GCF_053643635.1. Taxonomy (NCBI): domain Bacteria; kingdom Bacillati; phylum Actinomycetota; class Actinomycetes; order Micrococcales; family Microbacteriaceae; genus Microbacterium; species Microbacterium sp. NPDC055502. The sequence continues at coordinate 779,826 of NZ_JBSHKJ010000002.1, forward strand.
GAGTCACGCGCGTCGTGCTCGCCGGCATGGGCGGATCGTCGCTCGCGCCCGAGGTGATCGCGCAGACCTCGGGGGTCCCCCTCACGATCCTCGACTCCACGGCGCCCGGCCAGGTGCTGGCCGCGCTCGACGAGGGCCTCGCCGAGACCGTGCTCGTGGTGTCGTCGAAGTCCGGGTCCACGGTCGAGACCGACTCGCAGCGTCGCACGTTCGAGGCGGCGTTCCGCGACCTCGGCATCGACCCGACCGAGCGCATCGTCGTCGTCACCGACCCGGGCTCGCCGCTCGACGCCTCCGCGCGCGAGGCCGGGTACCGCGTGTTCAACGCCGACCCGAACGTGGGCGGCCGCTACTCCGCGCTGACCGCGTTCGGCCTGGTGCCGTCCGGCCTCGCGGGCGTCGATATCGACGAGCTGCTGAACGAGGCCGAGGCCTCGCTGCTCGAGGTCGCCGTCGACTCCGCCGAGAACCCGGCCCTGCGCCTGGGCGCGGCCATCGCCGCAACCACCCCGCGCCGCGACAAGCTGGGTCTGATCACGGACGGCACCCACATCAAGGGCCTGCCCGACTGGATCGAGCAGCTCATCGCCGAGTCCACGGGCAAGGAGGGAACCGGCATCCTCCCGGTCGTGCTGCTCCCCGTCTCCCCCGAGCTCGACCCCGTGCCCGCCGACCTGCAGATCGTGCGACTGGTCGACGACGCGAACGAGTTCCACCTGCACGAGCGCCACGAAGGTGAGATCCTCGTCAGCGGCACGCTCGGCGCGCAGTTCATCGTCTGGGAGTACGCCACCGCCATCGCCGGGCACCTGCTCGGCATCAACCCGTTCGACCAGCCCGACGTCGAGTCGGCGAAGGTGGCCGCGCGCGGCCTCCTCGACGCCCGACCCGAGCCCACCGCCCCCGCGTTCGTGGAGAACGGCGTCGAGGTGCGCGTGTCGGACCCGGCTCTCGCGGCCTCCGGCACGGTCGAGGGCGTGCTCGACGCGCTGTGGGCGCAGCTGCCCGCCGACGGCTACGTGTCGATCCAGGCGTACGTCAACCGTCTCGAGGTGCCGCAGCTGCAGGGTCTGCGCGAGCTGGTCGCCGCCGACTCCGGTCGTCCGACCACGTTCGGCTGGGGCCCGCGCTTCCTCCACTCGACCGGCCAGTACCACAAGGGCGGCCCGGCGCAGGGGGTGTTCCTGCAGATCCTGGAGCGCACCGACGTCGACCTCGAGATCCCCGGTCGGCCGTTCACGTTCGGTCAGCTCATCCAGGCGCAGGCCGCCGGCGACGCGGGCGTGCTCGCGGAGCACGGGCGTCCCGTCGTCTCGCTGACGATCACGGAGTCGTCCGACGACGTGCTCACCCTCTTCGAAGCCGCACAGAAGTAACAGCAGGAGAAGCCCCCACCGATGACTGTTCCCCTCTCGCGCGGGCACAACCCGCTGCGCGACCCCGACGATCGCCGGCTCAACCGGATCGCGGGGCCCAGCGCCCTCGTGATCTTCGGCGTCACGGGAGACCTGTCGCGCAAGAAACTCATGCCCGCGGTGTACGACCTCGCCAACCGCGGCCTGCTGCCCCCCGGGTTCGCTCTGGTCGGGTTCGCCCGACGCGACTGGGAGGACCAGGACTTCGCGCAGGTCGTGTACGACGCGGTGAAGGAGCACGCCAGGACGCCGTTCCGCGAGGAGACCTGGGCGCAGCTGTTGCAGGGCATCCGCTTCGTGTCCGGCGAGTTCGACAACCCGGACTCCTTCCGCAAGCTCAGGGAGACCGTCGAGCGTCTCGACGTGGAACGCGGCACGATGGGCAACCACGCGTTCTACCTGTCGATCCCGCCGAAGGACTTCCCGCTGGTGGCGAAGCAGCTCAAGGACTCCGGGCTCGTCGGGCAGGACGCCGACGACGACGAGCGGTGGCGGCGTGTGGTCATCGAGAAGCCGTTCGGGCACGACCTCGAGTCGGCCCGCGCGCTGAACGCGGCGCTGGAAGTCGCGTTCCCGGCCGACTCGATCTTCCGCATCGACCACTACCTCGGCAAGGAGACGGTCCAGAACATCCTGGCGCTGCGCTTCGCCAATGAGCTGTACGAGCCGATCTGGAACCGCAACTACGTGGACCACGTGCAGATCACGATGGCCGAGGACATCGGCGTCGGGGGACGCGCGGGGTACTACGACGGCATCGGGGCGGCCCGTGACGTGATCCAGAACCACCTCCTGCAGTTGCTGGCGCTCACCGCGATGGAGGAGCCGATCAGCCTGTCGGCGGAGCATCTGCGCGCCGAGAAGGAGAAGGTGCTCGCCGCCGTGCACGTGCCGGAGGACCTGTCGCTCGCGACGGCCCGCGGGCAGTACGCCGGTGGCTGGCAGGGCGGCGAGAAGGTGACCGGCTTCCTCGACGAGGAGGGCATGAACCCCGAGTCCACGACCGAGACCTACGCGGCCATCAAGCTGGAGATCGACACGCGACGCTGGGCGGGCGTGCCGTTCTACCTGCGCACCGGCAAGCGCCTCGGCCGTCGCGTGACCGAGATCGCCGTCGTGTTCAACCGGGCACCGCAGCACCTCTTCGGCCGGGGCAACGCCTCCGAGCTCGGACAGAACGCGCTCGTCATCCGCGTGCAGCCCGATGAGGGTGTCACGATCCGGTTCGGCTCGAAGGTCCCCGGCACAGGCTCGAACGTGCGCGACGTCACGATGGACTTCGGCTACGGCCACGCCTTCACGGAGGCGAGCCCGGAGGCGTACGAGCGGCTCATCCTGGACGTGCTGCTCGGAGACCCGCCGCTCTTCCCGCGGCACGAGGAGGTCGAGCTCTCCTGGAAGATCCTCGACCCGGTGGAGAAGTACTGGGCGGCCCAGGGCGGCCCGGTGGAGCAGTACGCTCCGGGATCGTGGGGCCCGGCGTCCGCCGACGACCTGCTGGCCCGCGACGGACGAGTCTGGAGACGCCCGTGATCATCGACCTTCCCGACACGACCGTCAGCCAGGTCGCGAAGCAGCTCGTCAAGGTGCGCGAGGAGGGCGGCGCGGTCGCCCTCGGACGCGTGCTGACGCTCGTCATCTCCGCGCGCAACGGAGTCGCGGAGGCCGCGATCGACGCGGCCAACGACGCCTCGCGTGAGCACCCGATGCGCGTGATCGTGCTCACGACCGGAGACGGCGAGTCCCGCCTGGACGCACAGATCCGTGTGGGCGGAGACGCCGGAGCCAGCGAGGTCGTGGTGCTGCACGCCTACGGCGACGCCGCCAGCAACGAGGAGAGCCTGATCACCGGGCTCCTGCTCCCCGACGCACCCGTCGTGGCGTGGTGGCCGGAGGAGGCTCCGGCGTCGCCGTCGTCCTCCCCGCTCGGCCGCATCGCGCAGCGCCGGATCACCGACGCCGCGACCTCGCCCGATGTGCGCGACCGGCTCGCGCTGCTCGGCCGCACGCACGCGCCCGGCGACACCGACCTCGCGTGGACGCGGCTCACGCACTGGCGCGAGCAGCTGGCCGCCGTGCTGGATCAGCCGCCGTACGAGACCATCACCGCCGTCGAGGTGCGCGGGGCCGCGGCCTCCCCCTCCACGGCTCTGCTCGCCGCGTGGCTGCAGATGGCGCTGGACGTGCCGGTGCGGTGGTCGTACGAGAGCCCGGAGGAGTGGCAGGAGGGCATCAAGTCCGTGCGTCTGACGCGTGAGTCCGGTGACATCCTGCTGGAGCGTCCCTCGCCCGGCATCGCCGTGCTCACGCAGCCGGACCAGCCCAACCACGACCTCCACCTGCCGCGGCGTACGCTGCGCGAGTGCCTCGCCGAGGAGCTGCGCAGATTGGATCCAGATCTCCTGTACGGTCGAGTCATCACGGATGGCTGGGAGAAGCTCGGTCCGCCCGAGACGGGAGAGTGACACCGATGTCGGAATCGTCCGCAGAGAAGCGGGTCGTGGTCGAGGCCACCCCGACAGCCCTCGCCCTCCGGGTCGCCGATCGTTTCCTCACCCGCGTCAAGGCGCGCACCAGGAACGGTCGCGTCGCCCACATCGCCCTCACCGGCGGTTCCATGGGCGGGGCCGTGCTCCGTGCGGTCGCCGACAACCCGCGCGCGGCGGACATCGACTGGTCGCTCGTGCACTTCTGGTGGGGCGACGAGCGCTTCGTTCCCCGCGACGACTCGGACCGCAACGCGCTCCAGTCCCGCAACGCCCTGCTCGACCACATCCCGGTGCCCGAGGAGAACATCCACGAGGCCGCGGCGTCCGACAGCGGTCTGAACCTCGACGAGGCCGCTGCCGCGTACGCGGCGGAACTCGCCCGGTTCGGCACGGACGACCACCCCTGGCCGTCCTTCGCGGTGTGCTTCCTGGGCGTCGGTCCCGACGGCCACATCGCCTCGCTGTTCCCGGATCGCGAGGAAGTGACGGTCACGGACGCCGCCGCGCTGCCGGTGCGCGATTCCCCCAAACCCCCGCCGGAGCGGATCACGCTCACGCGTCCGGTCCTGAACTCGTCCAAGCGGGTCTGGCTCGTGCTGACGGGAGCGGACAAGGCCTCCGCGCTGGGCCTCGCACTGGCGGGCGCGAGCTACACGAGCGTGCCGGCGGCCGGTGCCAAGGGGCGCAAGCGCACGGTGTACTTCGTCGACGAGGCCGCAGCGTCCGAGGTGTCGCCCGACCTCATCGATCAGACCTACTGAGCCGGTCCTCCGGCCGCGGTCGCGCGCCCGCTCGTCCTCGGGGACGGGCGGGCGTCTGCGTGCGTCGCGTCGAACCGAGGACGAGGCTACGGGGCGTCGGGGCGCGTGCGCGCCTCGGGGTCGTCGCCAGAGCGCGGCGCTTCAGCGGCGGACGTCTCCTCGACGGCAGACGCCGCGTCGCGCATCGGTGACGGCGGTGCGGCGGCTGCGGCATCGTCCGCGTGCGTCGGAGCCGAGCTGCCCCGGGTGATGCCGAGCTCCTGGCTGTCGCTGAGCACCTGCGGGTGGTAGCGCGCGAGGCCCACGACACCCCACACGGCGATGCCCCCGGCGATCGCGAAGATGATGAGCACCCACCACGGCGCGGCGGCCGCCTCGCCCAGCACGACCATGCCGATGAGCACCGCCACGAGCGGGTCGACGACCGTGAGTCCGGCGATCACGAGGTCGGGGGGTCCCGAGCTGTAGGCGGTCTGCACGAAGTACGCGCCCACGGCCGCGGCCGACACCAGGGCAAGCACGCAGACGGCGGTGATCCATTCGAACTGGCCCGCCTCGATGCGCTTGATGACGACCTTCGCGAGCGTCGCCACGAAGCCGTACAGGATGCCGGCTCCGATCACGTAGAACAGCGCGCGCATGCGGTGACGCAGGATCAGCCAGCACGCACCGAGCACGATGATGACGACGAGCAGGAGGGCGAGGATCACGAACAGTTCGCGGTCGGTGACGTCCTGCTCCGTCGCGAAGATCGCCGCGAAGAACACGAACAGGAAGATGCCGCCGACGCACGCCACGATCGCCGTGAGCGACTGCCTGGTCGGGGAATGCCCGGAGATCCGCGCGTTGAGGAGCGTCGTGATGACCAGGGCGATCGCGCCGAGCGGCTGCACGACGATCAGTGGCGCCTGCACGAGGGCTGCGAGCTGGCAGACGATCGCGAGGCCGAGCATCAGCGTGCCGATGATCCAGGACGGGCGCGTGAGCAGACCCTTGATTTGGGCGAACGTGAGCCCGGAGGTGCCGGTGGAGCCGCTCAGCCGCTCGACCTTCTCCACCCCGCGGTGCTGGTACTGCGCGCCGAGCGACATGAAGACGGCACCGGCCAGGGCGAGAGGGATGCCGAGAAGGATCCCCGGGTTCTGGAAGGCACCGACGAGCTGGTCGCCGACGTCTTCGGCCATCCCCATCCACACCCCTGCGCTCACACTACGACCCTACCCGGAGAGTCTCGCGGACTAGGGTTGTGACGTGGCCGTACTTCCGATTCGCATCATGGGCGATCCCGTCCTCCACTCCCCCGCATCCCCCGTCGAGCAGATCACCGAGGAGGTGCGCACGCTCGTCTCCGACATGTTCGAGACGATGGACGCCGCTCCCGGCGTCGGGCTGGCCGCCCCGCAGGTCGGGGTGCCGTTGCGTATCTACACGTACAACTACGTCGACGACGAGGACCGCCCCTGGCGAGGCGTGCTGATCAATCCCGTGCTGTGGATGACGCCCCCCGAGCCGGGCGCACCCGACCCCGATCTCGAGGCGGAGGGATGCCTGTCGTTCCCCGGCGAGCGGTTCCCGCTCCGCCGGTCCGATCGCGTGCGCGTGACGGCGATCGACCTCGACGGCGCGCCGGTGACACTCGAAGTGGATGGGTGGCGTGCTCGCATCATGCAGCACGAGTTCGACCACCTCGACGGAGTGCTCTACATCGATCGACTGTCGGACGCCGACTGGAAGACCACGCAGAAGATCGCCCGCAAGCGCGGATGGGGTCGCCCCGGTGTGAGCTGGCTGCCCGGGGTGGACGACCTCGAGGGCTGAACGCTTTCAGCCCACGCACAGCATCCGTCGAGTTGCGTCACAGACTTCGGGCACTATAGCGTGTTCGCGGCGGGGATATATCAGCATGCCCCGCACCACGCTTTGGAGGGGAAACATGATGAAGATGCGCACTCGTCGCGCGCTCGTGCTCGCAGCATCGATCGCGGCGGCCTCGCTCGCCCTGAGCGGCTGCAGCGCGATCAACAGCATCCTGGGCAGCGGCTCCGGTGACGCGAACCGCGACGAGGAGACCGGCCAGGTGACGGAGAGCGCCAACATCGACGTCTTCTCCGTGAAGCTCGGCGACTGCATGCTCGAGACCGGCTCGGGGATGCTCACCGACGCGAACGTCGTGCCGTGCACCGAGCCGCACGACGAAGAGGTCTTTCACGAGATCACGATGGACGACGGCGACTACTCGGAAGACGCCATCGGCGCCGCGTCCGAGGGGTGCATCGGCGACGCGTTCACCTCGTTCGTCGGTATCGGCTACCAGGAGTCGGCCCTCGACGTGACCACGCTCACGCCGAGCCAGGACTCGTGGGAGCAGGCGAACGACCGCGTGATCCAGTGCCTGATCGTCGACCCGGCCGGGCAGGTCGAGGGCTCCCTGGCCGGCGCCGCGCGCTGACGGTCAGTCCACCACCGCATCGGCGGCCGGGAGCGATCCGCTCCCGGCCGCCTTCTGCGTCGAGCCGCCTCCGGCGCGGTGACGGAGCATGCCGACAACACTGACGAGCACCGCGATCGCGAGCGAGATCGTGATCTGCCAGAGGGTGTCCGGCTGGAGGAACATCGCCAGGCACAGAGCGACGATCACCGCCACGACGACGTAGCTGAGCACCGGAAAGCCCCACATGCGCAGGGGCACCTGCACACCTCGGCGCATCGCCGCCCGCCGCAGCCGGATCTGCGACACGGCGATCACGAGCCAGACGAAGAGGGCGATCGCCCCCGACGAGTTCAGCAGGAACAGGAAGACCGTGTCGGGATAAAGGTAGTTCAGTCCGACCGTGATGAACCCCACGACCGTCGCGGCCAGCACGGCGTACCGGGGCGAGCCGTTCCGCGCCGTGCGGCCGAGCAGCGCGGGGGCGTCGCCCCGCCGAGCCAGCGAGTAGAGCATGCGGCTCGCCGTGTAGAGGCCCGAGTTCAGGCACGAGAGCACCGCCACCAGCACCACGACGTCCATGATCACCGCCGCCACCGGGATGCCGATCGCGTCGAGAACCGCGACGAACGGGCTCTTCGCGATCGAGGCGTCGTTCCAGGGCAGCAACAGCACGATCAGGGAGATCGACCCGACGTAGAAGACGATGATCCGCCACACCACGGAATTGACCGCCTTGCGGACGGCCACGGTGGGGTTGGTCGATTCCCCGGCGGCGATCGTCGCGATCTCCGAGCCGAAGTACGAGAACACCACGACGAGGATGCTCGAGAACGCGGCGAGCACGCCGTTCGGGAAGAACCCGCCGTGGGCCACGAGATTGTCGAGCCCCGGTGGGGGGAACCCGGGGAACGCGCCGAGCGCCGCCAGCACCCCGATCACGAGGAACGCGGCGATCGCGACGACCTTGACCCCGGCGAACCAGAACTCGAACTCGCCGTACGACGCGACGGACGCCAGGTTCGTGAGGGTGAGCACCACCATGAGCGCCAGAGCGAATCCCCACTGCGGGACTCCGGGCATCCACCGGTGGAGGATCAACGCGCCGGCGGTCGCCTCGACGCCGAGGACCACGATCCAGAACCACGCGTAGAGCCAGCCGATGCTGAAGCCCGCCCATCGACCGATCGCGCGGTCCGCGTACGTGGAGAAGGAGCCGCTGTCGGGGTTCATCACCGACATCTCCCCCAGCATGCGCATCACCAGCACGACGATCACCCCGGCGGTCGCATAGGCGATGATCGCGGCGGGTCCTGCGGCGTGGATCACCGCCCCCGAACCCACGAACAGCCCGGCGCCGATGACGCCCGCGATCGCGATCATGGACATGTGGCGCGACTTGAGCCCTGAGCGCAGTTCGCGGGGGTCGGATGTCGTCATCGATCTCTCCTTCGACCGCGAACGAGGTCAGCGGTGCGACGAGAGTAACATTTTACTGTGGACAGACCGATACTCTGCAGAGTGGTCTCGTCCGCAAGGACGCGCGTCTCGGGAGACCAGAAGAGCCCCCTCCGCAGAGGGGGCTCTTCTCGTTGGCTCCCCGGCTTGGACTCGAACCAAGAACCTGCCGGTTAACAGCCGGCTGCTCTGCCAATTGAGCTACCGAGGAATGTGCTCCGCTGTGCGGGCAACTCGACAAGCTTAGCAAACTCCGAAGGCCGTTCGTGACACCGACGGCCCTTCGGCGGACGCCGGGCGTGTCGCCATCAGCCGCGGGAATCGGTCTCCGCGTTGGGCACCCAGAGCAGGTCCTTCCCCACCCCTCTCGCCACCACGTGGCCGCCGCGCAGCATGAGCGTCTCGGCGTTGAGCTCGCGGATGAAATCGGCGTCGTTCGTCACCAGCAGCGCCGCCATGCCCTCCTCGGTGCGTCGCCGCGTGATCGCGTCGAACACCACCGGGCGCACCTCGAGGTCGAGGTTGGCCAGCACCTCGTCCGCGATCAGGACCCGGGGCTCGAGCACGAACGACCGGGCGATCGCGACGCGCTGCCGCATGCCCGCGCTCAACTCGTACGGGAACTTCGACGCCGTCCCCAGGGGCAGGTGCAGCTCGTCCAACAGCGTCGCGACACGGATCGACAGCGCCTTGGTGTTGACGCGGCGCTCGCGGATCAGGATCGGCTCGGCGATGACCTCGTTCACCGTGAGCCGCGGCGGCAGATCCGCGCCCGCACCCTGCGGCACGAATCCCGTGCGGTACGTGAGGATGCGATGCTTGCGACCGGGGCGGCGGATGTCGATGCCGCAGACCTGGGCGCTGCCGCCCACCACGCGCACGGAGGGGTCGGTGGACCCGGCGAGAGCGGCGACGAGCGTCGACTTCCCCGACCCCGTGGGTCCGGCGACGCAGATGAGCCCGCCGGGCGCCAGGGTGAACGTGACCCCGTCCACCGCGCGGTTCGGTGTGCCGTGACCGATGCGGTCGATCACCAGATCGGAGCACTCGATCGCGGACGTGGAGACGGGCCTGCGGGACATGTCTTCCATCCTGCCCGCTGCACCGCGCCCCGCCCCGTTACGACTCGGCCGAGAAGCGCTGACGCTCCACATCGATGTCACGGAGACGGACCCGCAGAGCCCGCCCGCCGTCGGAGTCCGCCGGGACGCGCTGCACCGCACCCAGGAGCTCCTGCTTCTCCCGCTCGAGCTGCCGCACCACCAGCCGCCGCGCGAGATCCGTCGCGGAGGCGACCGCCCCCGCCTCGTCGCGCGCCGGGAACGGCGTCATCAGCAGCTCGCCGCCGAGCGACCGGTACGGCTCCCGCACCGCATTGACCGCATCGGTCACCCACCCCGGTCTGCTGCGGTCGGGGGCTGCCGCGATCGCCTCGCGCACCGCGTCGAGCCCCGGCGTGCGGAACGGCTGCGACAGGGCACGGTCGAGCAGCACCGCGTCGATCTGGTGCCCGTACTGCAGCGCACCCATGAGGGCGTCGCGCTCCACGGCCACATCGGCGGTGCGGGGCAGGCTCGCCAGCGTGACCGCGGCCACCGCGGGGGCACCCGAGGCGGGGTCGGGGGGCGAGGTCTCGCGCCTCGGCGCAGCGGTCGCCGCGCCCCGAGCCGCCCGCTCGACCTCGCCGTGCACCTCGGTCGGGTCCATGCCCAGACGGCGTGCCAGTACACGCTCGTACCCCGGACGCAGCAGACGGTCCCGGATCTCCGCCACGATCGGCGCCGCGGCCCGGAGCGCGCCCACGCGGCCCTCCACGGTCGAGAGGTCGAAGCCGGCGAGCTTGCGGTCGATCGCGAACTCGAACATCGGCTGCTTGGCGTCCATGAGCCCGCGCACGGCCGCATCGCCGCGCTGCAGGCGGAGGTCGCACGGGTCGAGCCCGTCCGGAGCCACGGCCACGAAGGTCTGCGCGTTGAAGCGGTCGTCCTCCGTGAACGCCCGCAGCGCGGCCTTCTGACCCGCCTCGTCGCCGTCGAACGTGAACACGACCTCGCCGGAGGCGTTGTCGTCGCCCATGACACGGCGCAGGACCTTGATGTGCTCGGTGCCGAACGCCGTTCCACACGTCGCGATCGCGGTCGTGAGACCGGCGAGGTGACACGCCATCACGTCGGTGTAGCCCTCGACGACCACGACGCGCCGGGGGTCGCCGCGGGCGATGTCGCGCTTGGCGAGGTCGAGCCCGTACAGCACCTGCGCCTTCTTGTAGATCGGGGTCTCGGGGGTGTTCAGGTACTTGGGGCCCTGGTCGTCGTCGAAGAGCTTGCGCGCGCCGAACCCGATCGTCTGTCCCGACACGTCGCGGATCGGCCACACCAGTCGCCCGCGGAACCGGTCGTACACGCCGCGCTGCCCGGTCGACACGAGTCCCGCGGCGCTGAGCTCGTCGCGCGTGAAGCCCTGCGCCGACAGCGCTTTGAGCATCCCGTCCCACCCGCGCGGCGCGAAGCCCACCCCGAAGTGCGCGGCTGCTCCGGCGTCGAAGCCCCGCTCGCCGAGGAACCGACGCGCGGCTTCGGCGTCGGGGGTCAGCAGCTGGGCGCGGAAGAACTCCGCCGCCGCCGTGTTCGCCGCGTACAGGCGGCTGCGGCCACTGGTCTCCGGGGCCGCTCCCCCGTCTTCGTAGTGCAGGGTGTAGCCGATGCGGCCCGCCAAGCGCTCGACCGCCTCCGTGAAGCTCACGTGGTCCATCGCCCGGAGGAACGAATACACGTCGCCCGACTCCCCGCAGCCGAAGCAGTGGTAGTAGCCGACCTGCTGGCGGACGTGGAAGCTCGGGCTCTTCTCGTCGTGGAACGGGCACAGCCCCTTGAGGGATCCGACCCCCGCCGACTTCAGCGCCACGCGCTCGCCCACGATGTCGGCGATGTTCGTGCGGGCCTTCACCTCGTCGACGTCGGCCTGCCGGATCCGCGGCATCAGTGCGCCCCTTCGGCGACGGGACGCCGCGTGACGGGGGTGCGCGTGCCGGGTCGCGCGTGACGCGGGGTCCAGATGCCGACCTCCGCCGGGTCGATCTCCCCGACGAGCCGGTTGTGCCAGTCCACCGCGCTCTGGTCGGTCAGGCTCGCGATCTGATCCACCACGACCCTCGCCCGCTCCGCGTCGCTCTCGGCGGCGACGAAGTCGGCGGCGAACGCGGGCTCCAGCACGTCGGCCCCGGCCGACCACAGCGCATCGGTCGACCACAGCGCGTCGGCGAGGCGCTTGAGCACCCGCCGCTGCTCCTTGTACACGCCCTTTCGTGCGTCGATCGTCACGATGGCCTGACCCATGATGCCCTTGAGCACGGCGATCTCGACCTCGATCACGCGCGGCACGATGACGTGCGCGTTGTAGCGGACCAGCGGCGCCGTGCCGTAGGCCTCGCGCGTCGCGGACACGGCCGCACGGGCGAAGCGCCCGATCAGGTCGCTGGTGAGGTTCTTCAGCCGAGCGAGCGACTGCCGCGAGCGGTCGAACGACGCGAGCCACATCGGCTGCGATGCCAGACGGTAGAGGGCGTCGGCGAGCTCGTCGCGCGTGAAGTCGTAGCCCACCCACTGCTGGATGCGGCTGAGCAGCGCCTCATGGGCCGCAGGGTCGGCGAGCTGCGCCACGTCGACGTAGCCGTTGACGATCGCATCCTCGAAGTCGTGCACCGAGTAGGCGATGTCGTCGGAGAGATCCATGATCTCGGCTTCGATGCACCGCAGGCGGCCGGGCGCCCCCTCGCGCATCCAGCGGAACACCGCCTCGTCCTCCGGGTACACACCGAACTTGAGCCGGCCGCCCGGGTCGGGCACGGGGCTGTCCACCGTCCAGGGGTACTTGCAGGTCGCGTCGAGGCTGGCCCTGGTCAGGTTCAAGCCGACCGAGTGCTCGTCCGCGTCGAGCACCTTGGCCTCGAGGCGCGTGAGGATGCGCAGCGACTGCGCATTGCCCTCGAAGCCGCCGATCGGCTCCGCCCACTCGTTCAGCGCCCGCTCGCCGTTGTGACCGAACGGCGGGTGGCCGAGGTCGTGGCTCAGGCAGGCGGTGTCGACCACGTCGGCGGAGACGCCGAGCGCCGCGGCGAGCTCGCGACCCACCTGCGCCACCTCGAGCGAATGCGTCAGGCGGTTGCGAGCGAAGTCGGCCGTGCTCGCCGGGCTGAGCACCTGCGTCTTGGCGGCCAGACGGCGCAGCGCGGCCGAGTGGAGCACGCGGGCCCTGTCACGCGCGAAGTCGTCGCGCTCGGAGCGGTGCGTCTCGGCGAAGAAGCGCTCGGCGTCGCGCGGGTGGTAGCCGTCGGCGCGACCGCCGACCGAGGGGTCATCCGCCACTGTTCTCGATCTCCGCTCCACGCATCATCTCCGAGGCGCTGGAGGCCAGCTCGCGCGACTCCAGCCACTTCTCCGGCAGCGCCGTCTTCTTCGGGTGGCCGGCGCGCCCGCGCTGCCCCTCGGCGTCGGCTCCAGGGTACGGTGCCGACCGGTCGAGGCGACCCAGCAGCTCGTCGATCTCGGCGAGGCTCGACGCGGTCGCCAGGCCCGTGCGGATGTCGCCGCCGACGGGGTAGCCCTTGAAGTACCACGACACGTGCTTGCGCACGTCGCGGCACCCGCGGTCCTCGTCCTCGAAGAACTCCACCAGCAGTTCGGCGTGACGGCGGAACGCATCCGACACGAAGCCGAGAGTTGCGTCGACCGTCTTGCCCTCGCCACCGAATGCGTTGGCCAGCTCGCCGAACAGCCACGGCCGCCCGAGGCAGCCGCGACCGACCACCACACCGTCGCAGTCGGTCTCGGCCATCATGCGCACGGCATCGTCGGCCGACCAGATGTCACCGTTGCCGAGCACCGGGATGCTCGTGACGGCCTGCTTGAGCTCGCCGATCGCGTTCCAGTCCGCGTGGCCGGAGTAGAACTCGCTCGCGGTGCGGGCGTGCAGCGCCACCGCGGCCGCCCCGGCGTCCTCCGCCGCGCGCCCGGCGTCGAGGAACGTGAGGTGATCGCGGTCGATGCCCTTGCGCATCTTGACCGTGAGCGGGATGTCGCCGGCGGCCTTCACGGCCTGATCCACGATGTCGGCGAACAGCTTCGACTTCCAGGGCAGAGCCGCCCCGCCGCCCTTGCGCGTGACCTTGGGCACCGGGCAGCCGAAGTTCAGGTCGATGTGGTCGGCGTGGTCCTCCGCCACGATGATGCGCACGGCTTCCGCGATCGTCTTCGGATCGACGCCGTAGAGCTGGATGGACCGCGGCGTCTCGGACTCGTGATGACGGATCAGCCGCATCGTGGTCTCGTTGCGCTCGACCAGCGCGCGCGACGTGATCATCTCGCTCACGTACAGCCCCGCGCCGTACTCCCGGCACAGTCGCCGGAAGGCCGTGTTGGTGATGCCCGCCATGGGTGCGAGCACGACCGGCACGTCGAGGTCGATCGGGCCGATGCGGAGGGGGCGGGCGGGGGCGGTGGCGACAGTCATGGCACGTCCATTCTCCCAGACCCGGAGCCCCTGCGGACGCGGCGACCTAAGCTGTGCATATGACCGATTCCGCGCTCCGTTCGATCCCGTTCACCGACGCTCAGGGTCAGGAGAAGACCCTCGACGATCTCGGTGCCGACGTGGTGATGGTGGTGAACGTGGCGTCCAAGTGCGGGCTCACCCCGCAGTACGAGCAGCTGGAGGAGCTGCAGCGCCGTTTCGGCGACCGCGGCTTCACGGTCGTCGGCTTCCCGTGCAACCAGTTCTTCGGTCAGGAGCCGGGCTCGGTCGACGAGATCCTCGAGTTCTGCTCCACCACGTACGGCGTGACCTTCCCGGTCAACGACAAGGTCAGGGTCAACGGCAGGAACGCGTCCGAGCTGTACAAGGCGCTCAAGGAGACCCCTGACGCGGGCGGCAAGGCCGGACGGGTGGAGTGGAACTTCGAGAAGTTCCTGGTGCTGCCCGACGGAGAGGTGCTGCGCTTCCGCCCGAAGCAGAAGCCGGACTCCCCCGAGATCGTCGAGGCGATCGAGGCCGCACTCTCCCGCTGACCCGGGGCCGCGCTCGTTCACCCCCGCGTCACCCGGAACGGGCTGCTCGCGGCCCTCGAACGGCCGCGGTGTTCACGCGCTCGTCAGACCCTCGCCATCCGGCGCCCCTAGTCTCCCCTGCGGCCACACCCGCCGCAGATGAAGGAGACACCGCATGCCCGACCGACTGCCGATCAGCCGGCGAACCGTCCTCACCGCCGGAGCGCTCGGCGCCCTCGGCTCCACCCTGCCCCTCGGCACCACCGCCGCCGCCGCCGACACGACCGTGGCCGCCTCGACAGCGAAAGCCGCGCGTGGACTGCGGTTCCGCGCCGACGGGACCTTCACGGTCGTGCAGTTCAACGACACGCAGGACGATGAGCAGACCGACCGCCGCACCGTCGAGCTGATCGAGAAGGTGCTCGACCAGGAGCAGCCCGACCTCGTGGTGATCAACGGCGACGTGATCACGGGCGGATGCGAGACCCGTCTCGCCGTGAAGCAGGCGATCAACAACGTCGTGTGGCCGATGGAGTCCCGCGGCATCCCGTGGGCGGTGACCTACGGCAACCACGACGAGGACTCGCTCCCGCAGTCGGGCGTGGACGAGGCGGGGATGCTGAAGATCTACCGCTCGTACGAGTACAACGTGAACGCGGAGAACACGCGCGGCGTGACCGGCACCAGCAACACGCTGCTGACCATCGGCTCGTCGGCGAAGAAGAACCGGGAGGCGTTCGCGCTCTGGCTGCTGGACTCCGGCCGCTACGCCCCGGACGCCCTCGCCGGACAGGACTTCGCCGGCTACCCGACCTGGGACTGGGTGCGCATGGACCAGGTCGCCTGGTATCGCGAGCAGTCGCAGCGGCTCGAGCAGCGCGCCGGCCGCAAGGTCCCCGCCCTCATGTTCCTCCACATCGCGCTCTGGGAGCACCGGTTCATGTGGTGGGGCGGCGTGGACACCCGCACGGAGGCCGACGCCGCCCGCGGCCGCGCGCGCCACGGCATCGTCGGAGAGCGCAACGAGGACGAGTGCCCCGGGCCCTTCAACTCGGGCATGTTCAACGCGATCGTCGAGCGCGGCGACGTGAAGGGCGTGTTCGTCGGCCACGACCACGTCAACGACTACATGGGCGACTACTACGGCGTGCTGCTCGGCTACGCGCCGGGAACCGGCTTCGGTGCGTACGGCCTCGACGGAGCGGAGCGCAACCGCCTCCGCGGCGGGCGTGTGTTCGAGCTGACCGAGAGCGGGGATCAGGTGAGCATCGCCTCGCGGGTCGTCTATGCGAAGGACCTCGGCATCGATCTCACCGCCGACGACCAGCCCATGGAACCCCTGCCGCTGGCACCTCGCCAGCAGCGCGTCTGACGCGAACGAGAGAACGGCGGGGGCCCGCGATCGGGTCCCCGCCGTTCTGATGCTCTCGGCCGGCGGCGGTCAGGCCTCGACGGCCTCGCCGCGCTGCGCCCACAGGTCGCGGAGCACGTTCTCGAACGCTGCCGGCGGCTGCGCACCGCTGATGCCGTACTGGCCGTCGACCACGAAGAACGGCACGCCCTGGATGCCGTACGCCCGGGCCTGCGCCTGATCCTGACGCACGTCGGGCAGATACTGCTCGCTCTCGAGCGCCGCGCGGGCCCTGTCGGCGTCGAGGCCGACCTCGGCCGCCAGCGCCACCAGGTCGTCGATGCGACCCACGTGCTTGCCCTCGGTGAAGTAGGCGGACATCAGCCGCTCCTCCATCTCGTGCTGAAGCCCCTCGGCCTTCGCGAAGTGCAGCAGCTCGTGCGCCTTCACGGTGTTGGTGTGCTGCAGCAGGTCGAAGCGGTACTCGAGCCCCGCGTCCGCGGCCACCCCGGTGACGTGCGACAGCATCTGCTCGACCTGCTCGCGCGGCATGCCCTTGTGTCCGGCGAGGAAGTCGACCTCGTCGCCGTGGAAGTCGACGGGCGTGTCGGGCGAGAGCTCGAACGAGTGGAACGTGACGGTGACCCGGGGGGCGTCCTCGTCGGCGGAGACCGCCTCCAGACCCTTCTCGAGATTGCGCTTGCCGATGTAGCACCACGGGCAGGCGATGTCGGACCAGATGTCGATGGAGATGGGTTCAGTCACACCTTCATCCAACCGCATGCACTCCCGGGGTATTCCGTGCTCGGTAGGATGCTCGGATGCTCTCCGCCGACGACCCGCTCCCTCGTCGGCCGGAGCGCGTGCTCGTGGCGGGCGTCACGGGCTCGGGCAAGACCACCCTCGCGCGTCGCCTCGGCGAGCTGTGGCGGCTCCGCCACGTCGAGATCGACGCGCTGTTCCACGGGCCGGGCTGGACTCCGCGCCCGGAGTTCCTCGACGACGTGCGCGCCTTCGCGGCGGAGGACCGCTGGGTGACCGAGTGGCAGTACACGAGCAAGGGCACCGACGCGTTCCTGACGCCGCGCGCCCAGCTCGCGGTCTGGCTCGACTACCCGTACCCGGTGGTGCGGGGACGGCTGCTGCGGCGGACGCTGGCCCGCGGCATTCTGCGGAAGGAACTCTGGAACGGAAACCGCGAGAAGGGGCCGTGGAACCTGCTCAACCGCGACCCCGAGCAGAACATCCTCGCGTGGCAGACGAAGACGCTGCACACCTGGAGCGAGCGGATGCCGGGCTACGTCGAGCGCTTCCCGCACCTCATCGTCGTGCGGCTGACACACCCGCGCGAGACGGAGCGCTGGCTGCGTGCTCAGGCCGAGGCGTCGGGGGTGTCGATCGCGCCGCCGAAACGCCGGTCGCGCGACAGGTAGACGCCGATCGCGCGCCACAGCTCCTCGCGCGAGAAGTCGGGCCACAGCGTGTCGAGGAACACCATCTCGGCGTAGGCCGACTCCCACAGCAGGAAGTTCGACGTGCGCTGCTCGCCCGAGCTGCGCAGGAACAGGTCGACATCGGGCATGTCGGGCACGTAGAGGTGACGCCGGACGGTCTTCTCGGTGATCGCGTTCGGCTTGAGGCGCCCGGCCGCGACATCGGCGGCGATCGCCCGCATCGCGTCGACCAGCTCCACGCGGCCGCCGTAGTTCACGCACATCGTGAGCGTGAGCACGTCGTTGCCGCGGGTGAGCTGCTCGGCGTACTGCAGCTCCTTGATGACGCTGCCCCACAGGCGCGGCTTGCGCCCGGCCCACCGCACCCGCACGCCCCACTCGTTGAGCTGGTCGCGGCGGCGGTGCAGCACGTCGCGGTTGTAGCCCATCAGGAAGCGCACCTCCTCGGGCGACCGGGCCCAGTTCTCGGTGGAGAAGGCGTAGACCGAGAGGTGTTTCACCCCGGCCTGGATCGCGCCGGCGACCACGTCGAGCAGCACCTCCTCCCCCGCCTTGTGCCCCTCGATGCGGCTGAGGCCACGGCGGTTCGCCCAGCGGCCGTTGCCGTCCATCACGATCGCGACGTGTTCGGGCACCGCGGGGAACGGCGGCGGATACACCCCGGTCCAGTCGAGCGGCCGGTAGGCGACGGCGTCCTTGTGCGTGTAGGGCTTCGGGCTCACCGTGCTCCTTCTCCCGGGGTGGTGGTGACGTGCGCGAGAGAGCGGATGCCGCGCTCCAGGTGCCACTGGGCATAGGCCGCCACCAGGCCGGAGGCGGCAGCGGTGTCGGCGTGCGGGGCGGCGTCGATGAGCTCCCAGTCGCCGCGGATGAGCGCGCGCAGCAGCGCCAGGGTCTTCTCGGCGATGCGCGGACTGCCCGCGGGGGCGTCGGCGTGGCACACGAGCCCGCCCAGCTGTGCGACGAACACGGTGTGCGGACCCGGGGCACCGCAGCGGGCGCAGTCGTCGAGCGACGGCGCCCACCCCGACAGCGACATCACGCGCAGGAGGTAGGAGTCGAGGATGCTGCGTGGCACGTGCTCTCCGCGCGAGAGCGCACGCAGTCCGCCGACCAGCAGCAGGTACTGCTCCGGTGTGGCCTCTGCGTCGCTCAGCCGGTCGGCGGTCTCGACCATCGCGTTGGCCGCGGTGAAGCGGTCGTAGTGCGCCGCGATGTCGGTGCCGTACGCGCCGAGCGACTCCGCCTGCTGCACGATGTCGAGCGAGCGCCCCTCGTACAGCTGCACGTCGGCGACCATGAACGGTTCGAGCCGCGAGCCGAACTTCGACGACGTGCGCCGCACGCCCTTCGCGACCGCCCGCACCTTGCCGTGCCGGCGCGACAGCATCGTGACGATCCGATCCGCCTCGCCCAGCTTGTGGGTGCGCAGGATCACCGCTTCGTCTCGGTAGGTGGGCACCTTCCGATTATCCTCCGTGCGGGACAATGGACGGGTGACCGAACCGCTCTTCACCATTCCGCTGTGGGCGGACCTCCTCGGCGTCGGGCTCGGCGGGGTGCAGGGTGCCATGTTCGCCGCCGGATTCCAGGGGCAGCGGCGGCTCGACTGGCTCGGCGTCGCGATCATCGGGATCATGATCGGCATGGGCGGCGGTCTCATCCGCGACATCCTGCTCGGGCAGACGCCCGCGACCCTGCAGAACCAGTGGTACCTGGTGACCGCCGCGGGTGCCGCGCTCCTCGGCATGCTGCTCGCGGGGCTGTTCACCCGCCTCAACACCGCGATCGTGGTGCTCGACGCCGTGGTGATCGGCATGTTCGGCGCCTTCGGCACGAGCAAGGCCCTCGCGTTCGGCATCCCCGAGGTGCCCGCCGTGTTCATCGGCGTCTGCGCCGCGGTCGGCGGGAGCGTGCTGCGCGACATGCTGATGGGCCTGCCGACGGCGATCATGCACGTCGGCTCGCTGTACGCGGTCGCGGCTGCGGCAGGATGCACGTTCATCGTGATCGCGAACGCGGTCGGCATGCCGATCACGCTGGCCGCGATCGTCGGCATCGTCGTCACGGCGGTCATCCGGATCCTGGCGGTCACGTTCGACGTGTCCCTGCCGGAGCAGCGCCGCCTCTACCGCCGCAAGGTCGCCGCGGAGACCGGGGCCATCGCGATCGTCAAGCCGAAGGACTGATCAGGGCGCCGCGTCTCGGGTCTCGATCAGACCGGCGAGCCCGTCGATGACGCGCGCGAGCCCGAACTCCCAGGCCGCGTCCGCATCGGACGGGCCGCCCATGGCCTCGCCAGCGGCCCGGCCCACGGCTTGCGCCAGGGGGTAGTCGTCGCCGAGGTAGCCCGCGAGCCGCGGAGCGGCGTCCGCCCAGATCGGCGCGAAGTCCTCCGCTTCCGCGGCGTCACGCAGGCGTGCGGCGGCGGACCGCGTGAACTCCCGCACGAACGTGAGGGCCGCATCGCGCTCCACGTCGTCGAGGCCGAGCCCGTCGAAGGCGCGGAGCTCGCGGTCGTACGTCGCGATGGTGCCGGGGCCGAGAGCGGTGCGCGGGTCGTGCACGTCGAGCAGCCAGGGGTGCGCGCGGTAGAGGGCGAGGTTGTGCGCGGCGACGAGGCGGACGCGGGCTCGCCACCCGTCGGCGTCGCCCGACGGTGCGCGCTGTCCGTGGACCGCGTCGGCCATCAGCACGAGCAGATCCGCCCGGCTGTTGACGTGCGTGTAGATCGACATCGGGGTGAGGCCCAATGCCTGGGCCAGAGCGCGGATGGTGACCGCGGCGAGGCCGTCGGCATCGGCCAGGTCGATCGCGCGCGTCACGACGTCGTCGGTGGAGTGGCGGGCTCGCGGTCCACGGCGCGATGAGGTCTCAGCGGCACTGTCACGCCACAGCAGATCGACCAGATTCTTCGCCATCGGGAATAGCCTAGCCGTCGGCGCACTTAACCCTGTACGTTGTACGTTGTTTAGAACAGGAGACCCATGAACATCACCCAGACCGCCCTCTCGCTCAACGTGCCCGACATCGCCGCCTCCGCAGCCTTCGCCACCACCCACTTCGGATTCACGGAGGCCATGTCCGCCGAGGGCTTCGTGTCGCTCGAGCACCCCGGTTCCCCGCCGAACCTGATCTTCCTGCAGACCGGGCTCCCCACGTTCCGCCCGGAGGAGATCGCCGGATCGGCAGGCCAGGGCACGCTGCTGGTGTTCGTCGTGGACGACCTCGACGCCGCCTTCGCCCGCATCGCCGCCGCCGGCGCCCGCGTCGTCACACCGCCGGAGACCGAGCCGTGGGGCGAGCGCTACTGCCAGTTCGCCGACCCCAACAGCCTCATCTGGCAGCTGGTGCAGTGGGTCTGACCACCCGCCGGAGCACGCGGAAGCGGCCGGGCCCTCGGGACCCGGCCGCTTCCGTGGTGCGACCTCAGACCGCCGCGAGCTCCTGCTGGCGCGTGCGGATCGACCGGTTCACACCCGACACGATCGCCTTGAGCGACGCGGTCGAGATGTCGCCGTCGATGCCGACACCCCACAGACGCTGGTCGCCCACCTGCAGCTCGACGTAGGCCGCAGCCTGCGCGTCACCGCCCGCACTGAGAGCGTGCTCGACGTAGTCGTACACCGTGATGTCGAAACCTTGTCCGCGCAGCACCTCGACGAACGCGGCCACCGGACCGTTGCCGTTGCCGGAGACCGCGACCTCCTGGTCGTCGTCGCGCAGCACCACGTCGAGCACCACGTCACCCGACATGTCGCTGCGGGTCTGCGTGGCCAGCAGCTCGAAGCGGCCCCACTTCGCCTCGGTGTCGGTCGCCGGCAGGTACTCGTCGGTGAAGATCGACCAGATCTGCTCGCTCGTCACCTCGCCGCCCTCGGCATCGGTCTTGGCCTGCACGACGCCGGAGAACTCGATCTGGAGCTTGCGGGGCAGATCGATCGCGTGGTCGGACTTCAGCAGGTAGGCGACGCCGCCCTTGCCCGATTGGGAGTTCACGCGGATGACGGCCTCGTACGAGCGGCCCAGGTCCTTCGGGTCGACCGGCAGGTAGGGCACGGCCCACTCGATCTCGTCGACCGTGACGCCCTGCGCCTCGGCCTTCGCCGCCATCGCCTCGAAGCCCTTCTTGATCGCGTCCTGGTGCGAGCCGCTGAACGCCGTGAACACGAGGTCGCCGGCCCACGGGCTGCGCTCCGGCACGGGCAGCTGGTTGCAGTACTCGACCGTGCGCTTGACCTGGTCGATGTCGCTGAAGTCGATCTGCGGGTCGATGCCCTGCGTGAACATGTTGATGCCCAGTGCCACCAGGTCGACGTTGCCCGTGCGCTCGCCGTTGCCGAACAGGCAGCCCTCGATGCGGTCGGCGCCGGCCATGTAGCCCAGCTCGGCGGCGGCGATCGCGGTGCCCCGGTCGTTGTGCGGGTGCAGCGACAGGATCACGTTCTCGCGGTGGGCCAGGTGGCGGCTCATCCACTCGATCGAGTCGGCGTAGATGTTCGGCGTGGCCATCTCGACCGTGGCAGGCAGGTTGATGATCACCTTGCGGTCGGGCGTCGGCTCGAAGATCTCGATGACCTGGTTGCACACGTCGACCGCGAACTCGAGCTCGGTGCCCGTGTAGCTCTCCGGCGAGTACTCGTAGTAGACCTGCGTGTCGGGGATCGTCTTCTCGAACTTCCGGCACAGGCGGGCGCCCTCGAGGGCGATGTCGATGATGCCCTGCTTGTCGGTGCGGAAGACCACCTCGCGCTGCAGCACGCTCGTGGAGTTGTAGAGGTGGACGATGGCCTGCTTCGCGCCGGCGATGGCCTCGTAGGTGCGGGCGATCAGGTGCTCGCGCGCCTGAGTCAGCACCTGGATCGTGACGTCGTCGGGGATCAGGTTCTCTTCGATGAGCTGGCGCACGAAGTCGAAGTCGGTCTGGCTGGCCGAGGGGAAGCCGACCTCGATCTCCTTGTACCCCATGCTCACGAGCAGCTCGAACATGACGCGCTTGCGCTCGGGGGACATCGGATCGATGAGGGCCTGGTTGCCGTCGCGGAGGTCGACCGCGCACCAGCGCGGGGCTTCGGTGATGCGGGCGTCGGGCCACGTGCGGTCGGGCAGGTGGACGGTGATCTGCTCGTGGAAGGGCCGGTACTTGTGGATCGGCATCGCGGACGGGCGCTGAGTGTTCTGCATGATGGGCTACTTCTCTTCGTCGGAATGGACGGGCCAACACAAGCGCCGCGACGAGGAAGGCCCTAGTGTCAGGACTCGTCGCGGCAGCTAAGAAGAAGCAGACCGCCGAAAGGCATGGCGCCATGCTAGCAGGGTCGGTGCGGCCGTTTCGACCGCGCTGAGACGATGAGCCGACGCGGGACACTGATGGACATGAGCCCTTCCTCGCGTCGCCTGCTCCTCGTCGCCGCCACCGTGACCGCAGCGGTCACCCTGAGCGGGTGCGCGGTCGGACCCCGTGCGACCCTCCCACCGACCAGCACCACCGTGCCCTCCGACCAGCGGCTGGAAGACGCGCACCCCACGCCCCCGGAAGGCCGCGTGCTCGGAACGGGCACCGTGATCGACGGAACGGACGGCCCCACGCTCTGCCTCGGCGCGGTCATGGATTCGTCCCCTCCGCAGTGCGCCGGCGTGCCGCTCGACGACTGGACGTGGGACGGCGTCGACGGCAGTGTGAGCGCGCGTGACACGCGGTGGGGGTCGTATGCGGTGTACGGCACCTTCGACGGCGAGCGTCTGACCGTCTCGGATCCGCCGATCCTCCTCGCCCTATTCGACCCGGTGGCGCCGGAGGATCCGACGGGCGGGAAGACGGGCATCACCCCGGAGGGCGAGCTGACCAGGGTGCAGGAGGACATCGCGGCGCGGCTCGGACCCGGGGCGGTCTTCGTCGGCACCGACCGTGGGTACGTGTGGCTGCAGGTTTCGTGGGACGACGGGACGCTGCAGCGCGCGGCGGACGACGAGTACGGAGACGGCGTGGTGATCGTCGAGTCGCTGCTGCGCGAGGTCGACTAGTCCTCGGGGATCAGCGCGAGCTTGCCGCCGGGGTGACCGGTGGAGAGCAGCCGGTGCGCGGCCGGTGCCTCGGCGAGCGGGAACGTGCGGGCGACCGGGACCACGAGGTCGCGGTTCTGCGCGAGCGCGAGGAGTTCGCTGCGCACCTCATCGCGGAAGCGGGCGCTGTCGGGCATCGACCCTGCGATCGCCAGAAGCCCGTCGGCGGAGGCCCGCGCAAAGTTCGCGATCGTGACGATGCGGCGGCGATCGGCCACCAGGGCGAGGGACACGTCGATCGCCTCGTCGGTGCCCACGGCGTCGAGCGCCGCAGCGATCGGGCCGTCCGTAAGTGCGGTCACCCGGTCGGCGAGACCCGGGCCGTACGCGACCGGGATCCCCCCGAAGCGTCGTACCTCATCGAAGCGGTCCGGCGCGGCGGTGCCGATCACTCGTACCTCGCGCAGCCGCGCCTGCTGCAGCACGCTGACGCCCACCGCTCCCGACGCCCCGTGCAGCAGGACCGTCTCGCCCGGTGCCGCCCCGGTGACCGCGAGCATCTCGGCCGCCGTCGTGCCGACGAGCAGGAGGTTCGCGGCCTCGGGGTGCGTGAGCGTCGTCGGCTTCGCGAAGACCTTCGCGGCGGGTACGGTCACCTCGGTCGCATAACCGCCCTGCACGCGGAAGGCCACGACCTCGTCGCCGACCGCGGCCTCACCGGAACCGATACGGGTCGCGGGGCCGATGGCCGTGAGCTCGCCCGACACCTCGTAGCCGATCGGCACCCGGAACTCGACCCCCGGACGAGCTGCCGCGACATGCTTCGCATCGGCCGGATTCACCCCGGCCGCGCGGACGCGGATCGTGACCTCGCCCTCGCGCGGCGCCGCGGGGTCGTACTCCTCGAACTCCCACGACTCCGGAGACCCCGCTGCCGTCGCCATCCAGCGCTTCGCCATGACCCCGCCCTTCGTCGTTGCCTCCATCATGCTCCCGCCGGGACGGTCAGGCGCTGAGACGACGCGGTCCGATTCACGGATTACTCGTGAGAACTCGGCATGCCGCACGGATCGGTCGACACGGTCCCGTTCGCCCAGATCCACCCGTTGTCCGGCCAAGAATCCAGATCGGACGCGCCCTCGTTCTCGAAGTCTGCACCGAAGCTCCTTTCGACCAGCTCCCCCTCGGCGTCCCGCGCCTCGTAGTCCACCGTCACGCCGATCTCCGAAAGCTCCGCCCCGGCGTACTCGTGACGCTCCACGACCCACTCCTCGGGGAGCCCGCCAGGTGTTACTTCCGCCCCAGGAGCAACAGGGAGGCGCCCCCTCGCATCGATCACCAGCTCCGCGTCGTCGGCAGACACCGTCCCGTAGTACACACGCACGCGGACGATCTCGGCGCTGGGCGCACACCAGCTCAAGATCGGAGTTCCGCCACGCACCGCAAGCGAGAGTGGTTGGTCCTCTGGCACCCCGGGAAGAAACGCGCAGGCCGAGAGAACAAGCGAACTCGCGAGCACCACGGCCCCTACCGCCAGGGGTCGACAGAGGAATCGCTTCAGCATGAGTGGCTCTCCCTTCGCCCCGGCCGCGCGGACGCGGATCGTGACCTCGCCCTCGCGCGGCGCCGCGGGCTCGTACTCCTCGAACTCCCACGACTCCGGAGGCCCCGCCGCCGTCGCCATCCAGTGCTTCGCCATGACCCCGCCCTTCGTCGACGCCTCCGTAATGTCGTGCCCTCGCTCCGCCGTCACGGCGACTCCTTCGCGACGTCTCGGGCCAGGACGATGACGAGGAAGTCCACCGCGAAGAGGCCGGCGAGGAGAAGCAGCGTCAGACCCGGATAGGGCGGGAGCGGCCGCCAGAACAACAGAAGTGAATACAGAAGGGCCTGGATCACGGTGAAGATCGCAGAAACAGTCACGGCCGTTCTCGCCCCACTTCGCGTGCGAGCGATGAAGACCATCGGAATGCAGGTTGCAGAAGACAGCACGATGATCACCGCCAGTCCGAATCCGATGCGGTTCAGGATGTCCTCCGGGGAGGACAGCAACGGCCCGCCGCCGAACGACCCCAGCCACGTCACGAAGATCGACGCCATCTGGACCGCGGTCGTCCCTGCAATGGCGAGCAGAAACGGCATGGCACGTCTCATGCTCATTCCTCTTCTCCCCGCAGAATCGACTGATGGTCGGCGCTGGCGGACATCAAGCCTGACCTCCTGAACACGATCTCGCGGTCAGCGACCAGGAGCACTAAGAACCCGAGCGAGGCGATCACTCCCGCAGCTATCGGGAAGCCGTTGGCCTGCGCCAGCGAGAACCAACTGCCCAGAGCCATCAGGAACCCCGAGATCACGGCGGCGAGAACTCTTCCCCACCATCGCGCACTCGTCCTGCGCGCAATGACTGTCGGTAGAGCTGCGATGAGAAGCACCACGAAGAACGCGATGCTCGATCTGAGCGCATCCGCCATTGCCTCAGCCCCGCCTCGCTCACGAAGCAATGGCGCGAGAAAGACGAGCTGGTAGAGGAACCCCAGGAAGAGCGCTAGACCCGCGCAGACGAGCACCACCGCGACCGGGTACCGAAGACGCCGGACGCCACACTCGTCCTTCACTTTGCACCGTCCTCCCCCGATCACCGGCTCGAACCTCCCACGGTTCCCCGCTCCAGACTCAGAATCCGCGCATTCCGACATCAACGGTCTCCCTCTTTTCTCTGCACACCATGCACAAGCGTGACCGCCGCGATGCTGAGCGCACTTCCGGCTATCGATGCCACAGCGACGAAGGCAAGGACGACCGGGAAGGACCAGACGAACACGAAGCTGAGGAGGGAAAAGATCGTTGGTCCCACGGCGATCGATACCGGCCACAGGTGGGAGCGAGCGCGTCGCGGAATCATCGCGAGAAGGCTCAACGCTGTCGGAAAGATGGTCCGAAAACCGCGCTCACGATGATCGAGCTCAGAACGTGTCCCGCGTTCCCATCAGCATGGATGGAACCCCCGGTGAAGGGGAACGAGTACAGGCCGTACATCAACCCCAAGACCGCTCCCACGATCGTGTTCGACATCCCGACCGCAACGGCGCATGCGCGCCATCGCACCGAGTAGCTGGTGCCCAACGTGGTCATCGCGCCCTTCGTCCTCGCCTCGCCCATGCTCGCGAAGTCTTCATTCGCGAGCACTCGCCATGCCGCACGGATCGGTCGCCACAGACCCGTCCGCTCCGATCCACGACCCGTCGGGCCATGATTCGAGCGTCGCCTCATCGAGATCGAACTCTGCGATGAAGTTGCCCGTCGAGGTCCGCCCCTCGTCGTCGGTCGTCCCGTACACGATCGTGATGGTGACTTCCGCGAGCTGCCCGCCGGTGTATCCGCTGCGCTCGACATCCCAGCCCTTCGGTAAGGCCGCTGGAAGAATCTCGCTGCCACGACGGACCGTCTCCGTGCCGCGCCCATCGACGACGAGTTGGCTGTCTCCCACGGAACCTGCTCCGTAGTACATCCGCACCCGCACGATCTCCGCGTCGCCACCACACCAGGCAACGACCGGTTCCCCGTCGCGCGCGCTGAAAGACAGCGGCGGATACAGACCAGCGGGTTCCGGAAGGAAGGAGCAGGAGACCAGCGCGAGAGCGGTCACGACCGTCACCGACACCGCCGTCGACAGACGTAAGGCGAGGTTTGCCATGAGCCCTCTTCGTCGTCGCTTCATCGCGCTCCGCCGGTTCTGGAGGCTTCGGCACTCCCCCGCGCGCGAAAACGGCGAAAAGGCCGAGGTAGGGCTCGACGTCATGCCACGGACGCGCCGGGCCCTCGGTGGCGTCGCGAAGACGGACATCACCCGGACCTCCTGAACACCACCTCGGGGTCAGGGTTTGATTCGCGGTCAACGCCCGGTGCGAAGTACCAGAGCTCAACCGCGCCTTGTTCGCTCTCAAAAGCGAAGAGGGCGGGCATCGCGTTGCAGGGCGGATTCAGGCTGAACGCGATAGCGCTGGCGCCGTATCCGGCGGACCATTGGCCGGTCAGGGAAGGGAACGATGGACCGGTGTCTGGCGCGGCGTCACACCACATCGATGCCGGCCAGTCCTCCGCGCTCACCCCTCCGCCCTATGCAGCTCGAACTCCGCCGTTCCGGACGTCGCCGTCCACACGCCGATCAGGTCGTCCTCGGACACCTCCACATCGGGCACGGCCCCACCTGAGCATCCGGCACACGCGACGACGGCGAGCCCCAGTACCGCAGCCGCGTGAAGCGGCCTCACCGCACGAGCTGAGCGCCACGAACGAGGCAGACGAAGGTTGAGCGGGGAGGCCACAGCGGCACGCTAGGGGCAGTCAAGCCGGTGGGTCTACATCCCCGGAGTGGAAATACTCGGCTGTAAGGTATTGCCGCCTCGTGCAATGCAGGAGTCCGACCGGCCTGTCTTCGCGTCGAGACACCGCCGCTCACTCGGCGCCCATGCCGCAGGGCTCGTCGCGCACCTCCCCGGAGTGATACACGTACGCACCCTCCACAAGTGAATCGATCGCGACGTTCTTGAACGACATCTCCGCGCGGTGGTCCGGCCCGGAAAGGATGACGTACACAGTGACAGGTCCGTCCAGACTCGACACCGGATACTCGCGGCTGCTGGTCACAGAGAAGTCAGGGAAGGTGTCGGGAAGGATCGGCTCACCGGAGGGCACAGCAACGGCCCGCCCCTCGTCGGCGGTCGCGGAGAAGAGCACCACCTCGTCCTCTGATCCCCACTCTTCGCGCACGGCCGTGGAGATGTAATCGATGGCCCACGCCTCATCGAGGCACTGCACCCACGCGAACCGGTCGTCGACGACTGTGAGGGCGACCGGCTCCAGGAAGACGGGTCGCGACGGCACGCATCCCGACAGGGCCGCGGCACCCATCAACCCCAGTGCGACCGCGGCGACCCGGATCACCGCCCTCTTCAGCATGACGAGTACCGTCCTTCGCGGGCGAGCCCGAGCGGGGGGGAAGTCACAGCGGCACGCTAGGGGCAGTGAAGCCGGTGGGTCTACACCCCCGGAGCGGAAATACTCGGCCGTAAGGTATTGCCGGCTCGTGCAATGGACAGGGCCTCGACCCGCGGAGCACTCGCGATCGGCGACAGGCCGAGCTCGCTCTGCAGCTTCCGTCGCGCCCGGCTGAGGGTCGTCCAGACGGTTCCCTGGCTGCACCGCAGAAGCTCAGCGATCTCGCCGGCGGCCAACCGGTCCCAGTACGCGAGAATCACGATCCGACGCTCTCGCGGCGTCAGCACCGTGTCGATCGCTCGACGCACCGCGAGCGCGTCGAGCAGGTCGCCCTGCGGCGCCCGGTGCCCGGTGCGGACGGCGTCGATCGCTCTCGCATGGGCTCGCTCACTCCGGTCGCGATCCTTGAGCTTGTTGTCGCATGCCCGCAGCAACCACACCAATCCGAGCGGGCACGCCGGATCCAGCTTGCGCCAGGCGAGGAGGAACACGTCGGCGACCACCTCGGCCACCTCCGCGTCATCGTCGAGCGTGCACTCCACATGTCGTTGCACGGCGGCCCAGTGCTGGGCGTAGATCGCGGTGAACACGCGCTCGCGCTCGGCGGCACGCTCCTCCGCGCGACGACTCACGGGGCACCCCCGCCGGCACCGGACACCGGGCGCTCAACGCCCTCCTCCCCCGACACCAGCGCTCAGAGGTAGCAGCGGATGTTGTTCGCCGAGCCGTAGACGTTGGCGGAGCCGTTCGCGTACGCCGTCGCGAGCACGGTGCTGCCGTTGCGGGCCTGGGCGTAGCCGGAGGTGCGCGCGTTGGCGATCGACCGGGTCACGAAGGTCGAGGGGATCGCGATGCTGCCGCAGCTCCCCCAGCTGAGGATGCTGCCGGAGAGGTTGTACGCGGTGTACGCGCAGATGCGACCTGTGGAGCAGCTGCCCACGGACCGGGCGCTCAGCCCGGACGAGCCGGAAGCCGCCACGAACTCCATGTCGAGCTCAGGCCAGACGATGTGACCCGGCGCAACCAGCTCGCCGCCCGGAACCTCCTCGAGCAGCTGCGCCACCTGCGGATCGACCGCATCCGGGTTCGCCGCCGCTGATGCCGCAGTGGGCACCCCGGTCAGCACCAGCACCAGGCCCACCAGGGCCGCCACCGTCGCGCGCGTACGCCTCATTCGATCATCTCCTCGTCGAGATCCCACATGCGGTAGTCCGTGATCGAGCCAGGGGCCACGATCCCGTCGTCCACGAGCACCGTGCGCTCCACGCCCACGATGCGCCCGCTGTCGAGCGACACCAGCACGTCGTCGCTGACGGCACCGTCCGCGGCGATCACCCGGATGCCCGCGACCGGACGACCGAGCCGGTCCGTCGTCGCGCCCAGCGCCTGCGCACCGCCCGAGTCCTCGATGAGCGCGAGCAGCTCGGCGTGCTGCGCGTTGGTCAGCGTCCACTGCCCGAAGACGGAGGTGACCGCCGTGACCACGTCGAACGCACTCGGCTCCTTCGGCAGCCCGAACGCCTCCAGCAGCGCCCGCACGTCGGCGGGCGTCTCTCCCGGCACAGCGACGACGGGGGTCACGAACTCGCCGGGTGCGTACGTGACGCGCGACGCCACCTCACCCGTGCTCACGACCTCGGCCTCCTGGTTGGCGACCGCGTCGCCCGGGTCGTAGGCGACACCGTTGATCGCGATCGCCTCTCCCGAGAGGTCGTCGCTCCACTGGAACGTCGACAGCTGCGGCACGATCTCGGCCCGCCCGGCGTCGACGTCGACGGAGAACGACCACGATGCGGCGCGCACGGAGCGCTCAGGCGACTCCGGCTCGTGGAACACGCCGAGGTCGGTGTCGGCGGTCGCCACGGTCTCGGCGAGTGAGGCGGATCCGTCGAACGCGAGCGGGGTGGGTGTGCCCGCAACGGCCGCGCCCTGCGGCAGCAGCACCCCGAACGCGAGAGCAGCCGACGCCGCGACGGCGGTGAGTCCCGCCGCCCACCCGACTCGGCGCGCCCGGCGACGCTGCGGCTCCCGGGAGCTGCGCAGGATGCGGTCGCGCGTCGCGATTGCCCGCGCGTCCGGTTCCGCGTCGCGCGGAGTCCGCGCCGGATCCGCAGCGGTGAGCGCTCGCTCGAGCAGGGCGTTGTCAGGCATCACGCGTATCCGTCCCCTCCAGGCCCAGCGCCGCGCGAAGCCGATCCTCCGCCAGACGCAACGTCTTCCGTACCCGTGACTCCGATGCGCGCACCAGCTCCGCGATCTCCCCCACCGTGAGTCCATCCCAATACGTGAGCATGATGATACGCCGTTGGGCCGGGCTGAGGGTACCCACCGCGTGCAGCACCTCGCTGCGGCCGACGAGCCCCAGCGGCTCGGGGTCGCCGGACAGTCCGTTGTGCAGCGCGTCGAGCGCCCTGAGCCGGGTCGTCCCCCGCCGACCGCGGGTGCGCAGACGACGGTCGGCCTCGCGCAGCAGCCACACCCGACCGGGCGGACGACTCGGCCGCAGACGCGACCACGCGGCCAGGAACACCTCCGACACGATCTCGGTGACCTCGTCGTCGTCACCGACCACGCCCTCGATGTGATGGCGCACCGCCGCCCAGTGCTCATCGAACACTCGTGTGAAGACCTCGTGACGCAGCGTGTTCGGGTCCTCGCTGCGGCCGCTCATGACCGCGGGGTCGGCGGTCTGCCCGCCGCCTTCGACGTCGTGCCCCGTCTCATCTCAGAACCCGAGTCGGCCGAGCTGCTTGGGGTCGCGCTGCCACTCCTTCGCGACCTTGACGTGCAGTCCGAGGAACACCCGCGTGCCCAGCAGGTCCTCGATGCCCGTCCTCGCGCGAGCGCCCACGTCGCGCAACCGCGAGCCCTTGTGGCCGATGATGATCGCCTTCTGGCTGTCGCGCTCCACCACGATCGACGCGTGCACGTCCGTCAGGTCGCTGTCCTCGCGGGGGGCGATGTCGTCCACGACCACGGCGATCGAGTGCGGGAGCTCGTCGCGCACGCCGTCGAGCGCAGCCTCGCGGATGATCTCGGCGATGCGGTCCTCATTCGACTCGTCCGTCGTGATCCCGGCCGGATACAGCGCGGGTCCCTCCGGCATGAGCTGCAGGATCTCGTCGGCGAGCACATCGAGCTGATCGCGCGTCAGTGCCGAGAGCGGGATGACGGCCGCCCAGTCCTCGCGCAACGAGTCGACCTCCATGAGGCGCTCCGTGATCTCGTCGCGCCCCGCCGCATCGGTCTTCGTGACGATCGCGATCTTCTGCGCACGCGGGTAGCCGTCGAGCGAGGCGGCGATGCGACGATCGCCCGGCCCGACCTTCTCGGTCGCCGGCACGCAGAACCCGATCACGTCGACGTCGCCCAGGACCTGCTCGACCAGGTCGTTCAAACGCTCGCCCAGGAGGGTGCGCGGCTTGTGGATGCCGGGGGTGTCCACGATCACGAGCTGCCCGTCCGGGCGGTTCAGGATGCCGCGGATCGCGCGCCGCGTCGTCTGCGGCTTCTCGCTCGTGATCGCGATCTTGTCGCCCACCAGCGCGTTCGTCAGGGTGGACTTGCCGACGTTCGGCCGACCGACGAAGGTCACGAATCCGCTCCGGGTGTCCTCAGTCATCGCGTCGCTCTCCTTCTTCCTGCACCTCGTCCGCCACCGCAGCCCTCTCGACGAAGACCGTCGCGATCCCGCGGCCGCGCCCCCGAGAGGCCCCGCCGGTGAGGACCAGACCGTCCACGACCGCCGTCGCCCCGGGCTGCGGCACCTGTCCGAGCGCCTTGCCGAGCAGACCGCCGATCGAGTCGACGTCCTCATCCTCGAGCTCGAGGCCGAACAGGTCGCCGACGTCTTCCAGCGACAGCCGGGAGCTGACGCGGTAGCGTCCGGCACCGAGATCCACGAACTCCGCGGATACCTGATCGTACTCGTCGGAGATCTCGCCGACGAGCTCCTCGATCAGGTCCTCCAGGGTCACAAGCCCGGAGATCCCGCCGTGCTCGTCGATCACCAGGCACACGTGCACCGCGTCGCGCTTCATCTGCTGCAGCAGCGTCTCGGCGCGCATCGACTCCGGCACGAACGTCGCGGGGCGGGCGATCGGGCGGATCGACGCCGCGCGCCAGGCCAGGTCGTCGCGGTAGGCGAACTGCACCAGATCCTTCAGATACAGCACCCCGACCACGTCGTCGGCCTCGTCGTCCACGACCGGCATGCGCGACACCCCGCGCTGCAGGAACAGCGACATGGCCTCGTCGGTGGTGGCCTCCGCGTCCACGGTGACCATTTCGGTGCGCGGCACCATCACCGCCCGCACGAACTGGTCGGTGAAGTCGAACACCGAGTGGATGAGATCGCGGTCGTCCTCCTCGATGAGGTCGTTCGACGCGGCCTCGTCGACCATGCTCAGCAGCTGATCCTCGCTCGAGAACGAGCTGCGACCCGTGCCGGGCGTGACCCGGTTGCCGAGCACGACCAGCCCCTGGGCGAGCGGGCCGAGGATGATGCGCAGACCGCGCACGATGCCCGCGCTCCCGCGGATCATGGCCTCGGCGTGCTGGTGGCCGAACGTGCGCGGACTGGCGCCGACGAGCACGAACGTGATGCCCGTCATCAGGATGGCCGCGGCGAGCATCGCCCACCAGATGCTCTCGAACATGATCGTGAACGCCACCGTGACGAGCACGGCCGCGGTGACCTCCGCGAGCACCCGGATGAACGCGACCGCGTTGACGTGCGCGTCGAGGTCGGCGGCGATCCGCTCGAGCGCCTTCGCCCGTCGCCCCTCGGTCGCCAGATCTGCGAGGCCGGCCCGGGACGTGACGCCGTAGGCCGCGTCGATCGCAGCCATGAGGCCGCCGAAGGCCACCAGCAGCACGGCGGCGATCAGCAGCAGGATCTCCGTCATCGGCGGCGGCGCTCGGACACGGCGAAGCCCTGGATCAGCTGCTTCTGGAGTCCGAACATCTCCCGCTCCTCCTCCGGCTCCGCGTGATCGAAGCCGAGCAGGTGCAGCAGACCGTGCGTGGTGAGCAGGATCAGCTCGTCCATCAGGGTGTGGCCGGCCGCCTGCGCCTGGGTCTCCGCCACCTGCGGGCACAGCACGATGTCGCCCAGCAGACCGGGAGGCGTCGGGCGGTCCTCGGTGCCGGGGCGCAGCTCGTCCATCGGGAAGCTGAGCACGTCGGTCGGGCCCGGCTCGTCCATCCACTGCACATGCAGCGCCTCCATGGCGCCCTCGTCGACCAGCACGATCGCCACCTCGGCGTCCGGGCTGACGTGCAGCTGCTCCAGGTTGAAGTCGGTGAGCCGCTGCAGCACCGTCTCGTCGACGTCGATCGCCGACTCGTTGTTGATCTCGATCATGAGAGCCCCCGTTTCGGCATCCGGTCGCGTGGTCCTGGTCGCTGCGCCCCGCGGCGCTCGGCCCTGTTGGCGAACTCCGCGGCCTGCTCGCGCTCGAACCGCTGCGTGGTGCGCTTCTCGTCGTACTCGCTGTACGCGTCGACGATGCGCCCCACGAGCGAGTGCCGCACCACGTCGTCGCTGGTCAGCCGGGTGAAGTGGATGTCGTCGATCCCGTCGAGCACCCGCGTCACGAGCCGCAGTCCCGAAGACCCCTGCGGCAGGTCGACCTGGGTGATGTCGCCCGTGACGACCATCTTGGTGCCGAAGCCCAGCCGCGTCAGGAACATCTTCATCTGCTCCGGGGTGGTGTTCTGCGCCTCGTCGAGCACCACGAACGAGTCGTTGAGCGTGCGACCGCGCATGTACGCGAGCGGCGCCACCTCGATCGTCCCCGTGGCCATCAGGCGCGGCACGATCTCCGGGTCCATCATCTCGTTCAGCGCGTCGTACAGCGGGCGCAGGTACGGGTCGATCTTGTCGGTGAGCGTGCCGGGCAGGAACCCCAGCCGCTCCCCCGCCTCCACCGCCGGACGGGTGAGGATGATGCGCGTGACCTCCTTGCGCTGCAGCGCCTGCACGGCCTTCGCCATCGCCAGGTAGGTCTTTCCGGTACCGGCCGGGCCGATGCCGAACACGATCGTGTTCTCCTCGATCGCGTCGACGTACTCCTTCTGTCCGAGCGTCTTCGGGCGGATCACCTTGCCACGGGTCGACAGGATCGCCTCGCCGAGCACCTCGCTCGGGCGCGGACCGCCCTCGGTGCGGAGCATGCGCGCCGAGCTGGACACGTCGCTGGGCGCCAGGTCGTGCCCGGCCTTCGTCATCGCCAGCAGCTCGTCGACGAGGTTCTTCGCCTTCGCGACGGCGTCGCGCTCGCCCGTCAGGGTGATCTCGTTGCCGCGGACGAGCACCTGCACATCGCGGTGCTCGCGTTCCAGCATCCGCAGCAGGCGGTCCTGCGGACCGAGCAGCTGCACCATCGCGACACCGTCCGCGTAGATGCGTTCGGTGACGGTTTCCTGATCGTCAGAAGCCAACGAGCTTGTTCTCCTCGAGATTGCCGAGCACATGGGCGTGCACGTGGAAGACGGACTGGGCGGCGCTCGCGCCGTTGTTGAAGATGAGGCGGTACTCGCCGTTGGCGTGCTCGTCGGCGATGCGCTTCGCTGCCGCGACCATCTCGGCCAGCAGACCCGGGTCACCCGCCGCGAGCTCCGTCACGTCGCGGTACTCCTCGGTCTTCGGGATCACGAGCGCGTGCAGCGGAGCCTGCGGGTTGATGTCGCGGATCACGAACACCCGACCCGCATCGAGCAGGATCTCGCCGGGGATGTCCCCGTTCAGGATGCGCGTGAAGATCGAGGGTTCGCTCATGCGTTCAGCTTACCGGGGCCCCTGCACGCGGCGGCGGTCACCAGCGGCCGAGAGCGACCGACAGCACCGCGATCGCCGCCGGTCCTGCCGTGGACGTGCGCAGCACCGTGTCGCCGAGGAGCACGCGCTCCGCGCCCGCCGCCGTGAGCCGCTCCAGCTCCTCGGCGGAGATGCCGCCCTCGGGCCCCACCACCAGCACGAGGTCGCGGCCGTCGGGCTCCAGGTCGGACAGCCGCCCTGGCGCGGTCGGGTCGAGCAGCAGCACCCGCTGCAGCGCCGCGCGCGCCGCCAGCTGCGCGGTCGACTCGACCGGCGCGACCTCCGGCACCCATGCGCGATGGGCCTGCTTGGCCGCCTCGCGCACGATCGTCGCCCAGCGCTCGCGACCCTTCGCGGCCTTGGGCCCCTCCCAGCGCGAGATGCTGCGACCCGCCTGCCACGGCACGATCTCGTCCACGCCGAGCTCGCACGCCGCCTGCACCGCGAGCTCGTCACGGTCGCCCTTCGCGAGCGCCTGCACCAGCACGACCCTCGGCGACGGCGACGGCGTCTCCGCGCGCTCCTGCACGCGCACCTCGACGCGCGACGGCGAGACCTCCTCCGCGACGCCGGTCAGCCACACGCCACGGCCGTCCCCCACCGTCACGGCCTCGCCGACGCGCAGCCGACGCACCACGGCGGCGTGCTTCGCCTCGGCGCCGGTCAGCGTGACCACGTCGCCGACGGCCGCGCCTCCCGCCGTCTCGACAAGGAAGTGGAGCGCCACGATCAGTGTCCGCGGAACCGGTCGCGCAGCTTCGAGAACAGCCCCTGCTGGAACTGGGCGAGCTGCGGGGTCGGAGCCTTCGCCTTCTTCGCGAAGTCCTCGATGAGCTTGCGCTGCGACGCGTCGAGCTTCGTGGGTGTCACGACCTGCACGCCCACGCGCAGGTCGCCGCGCTGGGTGCCGCGCAGCGGCGTGATGCCGCGGCCCTTGATCGTCAGCACGTCGCCGGACTGCACACCGGGGCGGATCTCCAGGTCGACCTCGCCGTCCAGGCCCTCGATCGACGTGTCGGTGCCGAGGATCGCATCGGTCATCGACACCTCGAGCGTCGCGAGGAGGTCGTCGCCCTCCCGGCTGAACGCGGGGTGCGGGGTGACCGTGACCTCCACGTACAGGTCGCCGTTGGGGCCACCGGCGCGACCGACCTCACCGGAGCCGGGCAGCTGCAGCCGCAGTCCGGTCTCCACGCCGGCGGGGATGTCGAGCGACACGGTGCGCCGCGACCGCACGCGCCCCTGTCCGCCGCACGTGCCGCACGGATACGGGATGGTGGTGCCGTAGCCCTCGCACGTGCCGCACGGCTGCGAGGTGACGACGTTGCCGAGCAGGCTGCGCACCTGACGCTGCACGTGGCCGGTGCCGCCGCAGATGTCGCACGTGACGGGCGACGTGCCCTCCTGGCAGCACGAGCCCTGACACGTCTCGCACAGCACCGCGGTGTCGACCTCGATGTCGCGGTGCGCGCCGAACACGACGTCGCCCAGCTCGAGCGTCACGCGCACCAGGGCGTCTTGACCGCGCTCGCGCCGCGACCGGGGTCGGGCTCCGCGGCCACCGCCCTGCGCGGCGCCGAAGAACGTCTCGAAGATGTCGCCGAACCCGCCGAAGCCGCCGAAGTTGCCCGCGGCGCCGTCCCCGCCGCCCATGTCGTAGCGGCGTCGCGACTCCTCGTCGCTGAGCACGTCGTAGGCGTGGGTGACGAGCTTGAACCGCTCGGCCGCGTCCTCGCCCGGATTCACGTCCGGGTGGAGCTGCCGCGCCAGTCGGCGGTACGCCTTCTTGATCTCATCCGTGGAAGCGTCCCGGGACACCCCGAGAACCTCATAGTGGTCCGCCACAATCGCCCTTCTGCGTGTTCCGTGGGGCCGCGTCAGCGGCCGGCCTCGTCGTCGTCGAGCATCCGCGACAGGTAGCGGGCCACCGCCCGCGCCGCCGCCAGGTTGCTCGGATAGTCCATGCGCGTCGGCCCCATCACGCCGACGCGCGCCGTTCCGGTCGGTGCCGCGTAGTCGCTCGCGACGATCGACGCCTCGCCGAGACCGAACGGCGCGTTCTCGGTGCCGATGCTGGCCGCCAGGCCGTGCTCGTCGGCCACCATCTCGCTCATCAGCCGCAGCAGCGTCACCTGCTCCTCGATCGCCTCGAGGAGCGGGTGGATGCTGCCGCGGAAGTCGTGCTCGCGGCGGGCGAGGGTCGCCGCGCCCGCCATCACCAGTCGCTCCTGACGGAACCCGCCCAGCTCGTCGACGAGGACGCCGGCGAGAGTGCGCAGCACGCGGTCGCGCGGCGTCTCCTCCGCGGCCAGCAGGGTCTGCAGCCGCTCGGACGCCTCCGCGATCGCCTGTCCCGTGATGAGCGCGGAGAGCCGGGCGCGGAGCACACCGAGATCGGCCTCGTCGATCGCATCCGGCAGCACGGTCATCCGCTGCGAGACGCCGCCGGCATCGGTCACCAGCACGGTCAGGAGACGGTTGGGGGCCAGCGCGACGAGCTCCACGTGCGTGACCCGCGCGCGGGCGAACGACGGATACTGCGCCAGCGCGACCTGGCCCGTGAGCTGCGTCAGTACCCGCACCGTGCGCGCCATGAGGTCGTCGAGGTCGGCGGGGTCGGCGAGGAACGACTCGATCGCCGAGCGCTGCGCCGAGGAGAGGGGACGGAGCTGGGCGAGGTGGTTGACGAACACGCGGTAGCCCTTGTCGGTGGGCACGCGACCGGACGACGTGTGGGGGGCGGTGATGAGCTCCTCGTCTTCGAGCTGCGCCATGTCGTTGCGGATCGTCGCCGCGGACACCCCGAACGAGTGACGGTCGACGATCGATCGGCTGCCCACCGGCTCGTGCGTCTCGACGTAGTCCTGCACGATCGCGCGGAGAACCTGGAGTCCTCGCTCTGTGACCATGGCCCACCCCTTCCCGCTGACGACCGGACGCTGGCACTCTGACACCCTGAGTGCCAATCCTACCGCGTACGACCGGGAGTTCTCCGAACCCGCGCGCCGATCACTCAGTCGGTGAGCTCGCGCACCACCGCGTCGGCGAGGAGGCGTCCGCGCAGGGTGAGCTGCACGCGCCCGCGGATCGCCGCCGCCGCGTCGATCAGGCCGTCCGCGATGAGCCCGGCCACGCGGGGGCGGTTCGCCGCGGGCAGGTCGTCCACCGCGATGCCCTCGCGGATGCGGCTGAGCAGCAGGATGCGCTCGAGCGTCTGGGCCTCCACGTCGGGGCGCTCCCGTCCCGCCGCCGGAGACGCGGACGCCGCGAGCCGCTGCGCGTAGGCGGCCGGATGCTTCACGTTCCACCAGCGCAGTCCCGCCACGTGGCTGTGCGCGCCGGGACCGAAGCCCCACCAGTCGCTCCCCCGCCAGTACGCCAGGTTGTGCCGCGACCGCTGCTCCGGCGTGCGCGCCCAGTTGCTGACCTCGTACCACTCGAAGCCCGCCGCGGCCAGCCGCTCGTCGGCCAGCTCGTACATGTCCGCCTGCAGGTCGTCGTCGGGGGCTGGCACCTCGCCGCGACGGATCTGCCGCGCCAGCTTCGTGCCGTCCTCGATGATCAACGCGTACGCGGAGATGTGGTCCGACTCGAGCTGGAGGGCCGCATCGAGCGACGCCTCCCAGTCGGCGAGCGACTCCCCCGGCGCGCCGTAGATGAGGTCGACGCTGACGTCCAGTCCCGCACCCTTGGCCGCGGCCACCGCCGTCCGCACGTTCTCCGGCTGATGCGTGCGATCGAGAGCGGCGAGCACGTGCGGCACCGCCGACTGCATGCCGATCGACAACCGCGTGACGCCGGCCTCCGCGAGGGTGCGCGCCACCTCGGGCGTCACCGTGTCGGGGTTCGCCTCCACCGTCACCTCGGCACCCGGCGCCAGCCCGAACGCCGCGGTCGCCGCGCCGAGCATGCGCGCGAGGTCGCCCGGGGGCAGCAGCGTCGGCGTGCCGCCCCCGAAGAACACCGTGTCCATCGGTCGCAGCGCCCCCGCGGCCTCCAGCACGCCGCGAGCGAGGGCGATCTCGCCGATCAGGGTCGACGCATAGTCCTCCTGCTTCGCGCCGCGCAGCTCGCTCGACGTATAGGTGTTGAAGTCGCAGTAGCCGCAGCGCACGCGGCAGAACGGCACGTGCAGGTACGCCGAGAACGGGGTGTCGGCAGAGATCGGCAGGTCGTCGGGCAGGCGGCCGTCGGCGGGAGCCGGATCGCCGAGGGGAAGCGGTCCCGCCATCAGACGGGGGTCGCGTACAGCGGGGAGATCGCGCGCAGGTACCGCGCGAACAGCTCGCGGCGGCGCCGCTTCATGAGTGCCGGGATCAGGCGGTAGACGAGCGCGTTGGGCGCGTCGAACGCGCGCACCGTGAACCACACCTCGTCGTTGTCCTCGCGCCAGTCGACGTCGAACGACTCCTCGCCGCTGACGACCGAGCCCCCGATCGTCCCGAGCACGAAGCCGATGCGCCGTGTCTCCTCGGTGACCGAGATCACGCGCAGCTCGGAGTCGGCGCGCATGCCGCCCACCCGACCGCGCAGGTGCAGCGTCATCCCGGCGCCGACGAACGGCATGCCCTCCGCGTCGTAGCGCGGCTCGACGTCGCGCTTGCTCGGCGCGATCGGGTTGCCCTCGGCGTCGAAGCTGACCCCGGCGTACGCGGGGCCCGGGGCGGGACGCACGTCTTCCACCGAGAGTCCCGCTGCGCGCTGCGCCGTCCACGACAGCAGGGCCTCGCCCGCCGTCTGGAACCGCTCCTCGCCGCTGCCGATCCGCCAGGACTCCTCCGCCGGGATGCTGCGCTCCGGCGGGTACTGCATCAGGTCGGGGGCGTGGGTCGCACCCACGGCCGCATAGTCCACCGTGTCGTCTCGGAAAGTCCCGCGCCGCATGAGATCCAGCCTACTTCGGGTTCCCTGGGCGAACACCCCCCCCGCACCACGGGAGCGCCCAGGATCGCCCGGGTTACTTCTTGTCCTTGCCCTCGACGTCGCCGGAGAGCGCCGCGATGAACGCCTCCTGGGGGACCTCGACGCGGCCGACCATCTTCATGCGCTTCTTGCCCTCCTTCTGCTTCTCGAGGAGCTTGCGCTTGCGGGTGATGTCACCGCCGTAGCACTTGGCGAGCACGTCCTTGCGGATCGCGCGGATGGTCTCGCGGGCGATGATGCGCGCACCGATCGCCGCCTGGATCGGCACCTCGAACTGCTGACGAGGGATGAGCTTGCGCAGCCGCTCGGCCATCATCGTGCCGTACGCGTAGGCCTTGTCGCGGTGCACGATCGAGCTGAAGGCGTCGACCTTCTCGCCCTGGAGGAGGATGTCGACCTTCACCAGGTCGGCTTCCTGTTGACCGGAGGGCTCGTAGTCGAGCGAGGCGTACCCCTGCGTCTTGGACTTGAGCTGGTCGAAGAAGTCGAACACGATCTCGCCGAGCGGCATGTTGTAGCGCAGCTCGACGCGCTCCTCCGAGAAGTACTCCATGCCCAGCAGCGTGCCGCGCCGCGACTGGCACAGCTCCATCACGGTGCCGACGTAGTCCTTGGGCAGCAGGATCGCCGCCTTGACCATCGGCTCCGACACCGAGCCGATGCGCCCATCGGGGTACTCGCTCGGGTTCGTGACCGTGACCGTCTCGCCGGTGTCGCTGGTGACGACCTCGTAGATCACGCTCGGCGCCGTGGTGATGAGGTCGAGGCCGAACTCGCGCGCGAGCCGCTCCGTCACGATCTCCAGGTGCAGCAGGCCGAGGAAGCCGCAGCGGAAGCCGAAGCCGAGCGCGACCGAGGTCTCCGGCTCGTACTGCAGCGACGCGTCGGAGAGCTTGAGCTTGTCGAGGGCCTCGCGCAGTTCCGCGTAGTCGCTGCCGTCGATCGGGTAGATGCCCGAGAACACCATCGGCTTCGGGTCGGTATAGCCGGGGAGCGCCTCAGCGGCGGGCTTGCGCGCGTTCGTGATGGTGTCGCCGACCTTCGACTGGCGCACGTCCTTCACGCCGGTGATGAGGTAGCCCACCTCGCCGACGCCGAGGCCCTTCGTGGGCGTCGGCTCGGGGCTGGACACCCCGACCTCGAGAGCCTCGTGGTTGGCGCCGGTCGACATCATCTGGATGCGCTCGCGCGGGGAGAGGCTGCCGTCGACCATGCGCACGTAGGTGACGACGCCGCGGTACGCGTCGTACACGGAGTCGAAGATCATGGCGCGGGCGGGAGCCTCGGCGTCTCCGACCGGCGCGGGGATCTCCCGCACGAGGCGGTCGAGCAGATCCTCCACACCGACGCCGGTCTTGCCCGACACGCGCAGCACGTCTTCCGGCTTGCCCCCGATGAGGGAGGCGAGCTCCTTCGCGTACTTCTCCGGGTCGGCCGCCGGGAGGTCGATCTTGTTGAGGACCGGGATGATGTGCAGGTCGTTCTCGAGCGCCAGGTAGAGGTTGGCGAGCGTCTGCGCCTCGATCCCCTGTGCGGCGTCGACCAGGAGGATCGCCCCCTCGCACGCGGCGAGGGAGCGCGACACCTCGTAGGTGAAGTCCACGTGGCCGGGGGTGTCGATCATGTTCAGCGCGAACGTCTCGCCGTCGATCTCCCAGGGCATGCGCACGGCCTGGCTCTTGATGGTGATGCCGCGCTCGCGCTCGATGTCCATGCGGTCGAGGTACTGCGCCCGCATGTCCCGGTCCGACACCACTCCGGTGATCTGGAGCATGCGGTCGGCGAGCGTCGACTTGCCGTGATCGATGTGGGCGATGATGCAGAAATTGCGGATCTGCGCAGCCGGCGTCGCGGCAGGCTGAAGCGGGGTGAGAGCGCGTGGGGACATGTCCCGTCGATTCTACGGTGAGGGGCAGGGGAATCCCCATTCGGGGACATCGGTGATAGTCTCCCGAAGTTGCCCGGGATCAATCCGTGACACCGGATCCCGTAAGCGATACGACTCCGTCACAGACTCCGTGAGGGCTGTCGCGTCGCGCAGAACGGCGGATGGCGCCCGATTCATCCGCCCGGCTCAGCGTTGCGTCGGCGGATCCCGAGCGCGTCTGGAGAAGAGAAAGACAATCCCCCTTGATCAAGTACCTCGCACGCCGCGCCCTCGGCTGGCTGCTCATGATCGTGGTCGCGACGAACCTCACCTACTTCCTCGCGTGGGGGTTCCTCGATCCGCGCAGCAACTACGTGGGCCGTCGTCCTCCGCTCAGTGAAGAGCAGATCAACAACCTCCTCGTGCCGCGCAACCTCAGCGACACCGTGCCGCTCATCGAGCGCTGGTGGAACTGGTTCACGAGCATCCTCCTCCGCTGGGACTGGGGGGTGAGCCCGACCGGCGGCTCCGTCAACGAGCAGGTCGCGTACCGCATGTGGGTCAGCGCGGAGCTCGTGCTCGGCGCGACGATCATCACCACGATCCTCGGCATCGCGCTCGGCGTGTACACGGCCTCCCGCCAGTACAAGCTCGCCGACCGCATCGGCCAGGCCACCAGCATCATCACGCTGAACATCCCGATCGTGGTCGCGGCCTTCGCGATCGTGCTGCTCGCGATCGGCCTCAACAACGCCACCGGCACGCGCATCTTCTATGTGACAGGGAACGCCAGTCAGGGGGTCGAGGGCTTCTTCCCCACCCTGATAGATGTGCTGCAGCATCTGACGCTGCCGACCATAGCCCTGGTGCTCACGGGCTACGCGAGCATCCACTTCCTGCAGCGCTCGCTGCTGCTGGACAACATCAACGCCGACTACGTGCGCACCGCTCGCGCCAAGGGCCTCACCAAGCAGCAGGCCATCCGCAAGCACGCGCTGCGCACCTCGCTGATCCCCGTCGCCACGCAGGTCGCCTTCACGATCCCCGCCATCTTCACCGGTGCGGTCCTGACCGAGACGATCTTCGCGTGGAACGGCATGGGCAAGTACTTCATCGAGACCATCTCGAAGAACGACATCCACGGAACCGTCGCGATCGCGGCCTTCGGCGCGGTCCTCACGGCGATCGGCGCGATCCTCGCCGACATCGCCGTCGTGGTCCTCGACCCGCGTGTGAGAGTGAGCTGACATGAGCACCGACATGCTCGACCCGACCATCCACCCGGACCCCGCGGCCGCCGGCCCCGAGACCACCCGCGTCGCGACGAAGCGCCTGTCGAAGTGGAGCCTGTACTGGCGGCGCTTCTCCCGCAACCGCGGTGCGCTCATCGGCCTGGTGATCTTCGCGCTGCTCGTGCTGTTCGCGATCTTCGGCCCGCTGATCGCGCGCTACGACCACGTGGAGCTCGACTTCCTGAACCTGAGCACCCCGCCGTCCACGGAGCACTGGTTCGGCACCAACAACGCCGGCAACGACCTGTTCGCGCAGGTGGCAGTCGGCCTGCAGCGCTCTCTCATGATCGCGCTCACGGTCTCGATCGGCGTCACGATC
This sequence comes from Microbacterium sp. NPDC055502, assembly GCF_053643635.1. Lineage (NCBI taxonomy): Bacteria > Bacillati > Actinomycetota > Actinomycetes > Micrococcales > Microbacteriaceae > Microbacterium > Microbacterium sp. NPDC055502. The sequence continues at coordinate 823,448 of NZ_JBSHKJ010000002.1, forward strand.
GTGTCGGCCCTGGTCGGCACGGCCGCGGCCTACTTCGGCGGCTGGACCGAGCGCATCTCGCTCCTGATCATCCACTTCATGATGGTGATCCCGAGCTTCCTCATCCTCGCGATGATCTCGAACAAGGCCGGCGGAGACTGGCGCGTGATCGCACTCATCATGATCTTCGTGATCGGGTGGTACTTCCCCGCCCGCGTCATCTGGACCATGGCCCTGTCGCTGCGCGAGCGCGAGTACGTCAGCGCGGCCCGCTACATGGGCGTGGGCGGCATGAAGATCGTGCTGCGCCACCTGCTGCCGAACATCGGCTCGCTCCTCGTGATCAACTTCACCCTCGGCGTCGTCTCGGCCGTCGTGACCGAGACCGGTCTGTCGTTCCTGGGCTTCGGCGTCAAGATCCCCGACGTGTCGCTCGGCGCGCTGATCGGTGCCGGCTCGAGCTCGCTCACCACGGCCCCGTGGCTGTTCTACTTCCCGGCGGCGGCGCTGACCCTGCTCACGGTGTCGATGGCGTTGATCGCCGACGGCCTGCGCGACGCCCTCGACCCGACCTCGGCTGCAGGAGGCCGCGCATGACCAACGTCCTCTCCGTCCGCGACCTCAAGGTCAGCTTCGCCTCCGAGGCCGGCCGCGTCGACGCCGTGCGCGGCGTCTCGTTCGACCTCGAAGCCGGCAAGACCCTCGGCATCGTCGGCGAGTCCGGCTCCGGCAAGTCCGTCACCTCGCTCGCGATCATGGGACTCCTCGACGAGAACGCCAAGGTCACCGGCTCGATCATGTACGACGGCAAAGAGCTGATCGGCATGAGCGACAAGCAGCTGTCGGTGATCCGCGGCAACGGCATGTCGATGGTCTTCCAGGACCCGCTGACCTCGCTCACCCCCGTCTACACCGTGGGCGACCAGCTCATCGAGGCCCTCACGGTGCACCGCAGCCTGTCGAAGAAGGATGCGTGGGACCGCTCGGTCGAGCTGTTGAAGCTCGTCGGCATCACCGAGCCGGAGCGGCGCATGAAGTCGTTCCCGCACGAGTTCTCCGGCGGCATGCGCCAGCGCGTGGTGATCGCCATCGCGATGGCGAACAACCCCAAGCTCATCATCTGCGACGAGCCGACCACGGCCCTCGACGTCACGATCCAGGCGCAGATCCTCGATCTGATCGAGAAGGCGCAGGACGAGACCGGCGCCGCGGTGATCATGATCACGCACGACATGGGCGTGGTGGCCCGCACGGCCGACGACGTGCTGGTGATGTACGCGGGCAAGCCCGTGGAGCAGGCGCCCGTGCACGAGCTGTTCCACAAGACGCGCATGCCGTACTCGATCGGCCTGCTGGGCGCGATCCCGCGCGTGGACAAGGGCGACAAGCAGCCGCTCACCCCGATCAAGGGCAATCCGCCGCTGCTGATCGACCTGCCCGACGCGTGCCCCTTCGCCGACCGCTGCCCCATCGTGATGGACGCGTGCCGCGCGAAAGAGCCGGAGCTGCTCCCCGTGGCCACCGGCTCGGGCGACCTGCACCGCGCCGCCTGCATCCGCTCGCACGAGATCGAGGACGGCGGCCTGCTGGGCGGCTTCCCGGTCTACCCCGTGCGCGCGGTGCCGGAGAGCGACCTCACGCGACTCCCGCGCGAGGAGCGCCCGGTCACGCTCGAGGTCAAGAACCTCACGAAGACCTTCCCGCTGCTCAAGGGCGCGTTCCTCAAGCGCAAGGTCGGCGAGGTGCAGGCGATCAAGGGCATCAGCTTCGACGTCCGTGAGGGCGAGACGATGGCCATCGTCGGCGAGTCCGGCTCCGGCAAGACCACGACCCTGCTGCAGATCATGGACATGGTCAAGCAGAGCGAGGGCGACATCGTGATCGCCGGCACCAGCGTCAACGACATCCACAGCCGCAAGGTGGAGCGGGCGCTGCGACGCGACATCCAGATCGTGTTCCAGGACCCGATGGGCGCCCTCGACCCGCGCATGACGGTCGCCGACATCATCTCCGAGCCGCTGTTCGCGATCGGCACGCCCAAGGAGGAGGCGCACCGTCGCGTGGACGAGCTGATGGACCTCGTCGGCCTGAACCCGGCGCACAGCGACCGCTTCCCCCAGGCGTTCTCCGGCGGTCAGCGGCAGCGCATCGGCATCGCCCGCGCCCTGTCGACGAACCCGAAGATCGTGGTGCTCGATGAGCCGGTCTCGGCGCTCGACGTGTCGATCCAGGCCGGTGTGATCAACCTGCTCGACGAGCTGAAGGTGAAGCTGGGCCTGTCCTACCTGTTCGTCGCGCACGACCTGTCCGTGGTGCGCCACATCGCCGACCGGGTGGCCGTGATGTACCTCGGCGAGTTCGTGGAGCACGGCGACGTGGACGACGTGTTCGACAACCCGCAGCACCCGTACACGCAGGCGCTGCTGTCGGCCATCCCCGTCCCCGACCCGGATGTGGAGCGCACCCGCCAGCGCGTCGTGTTCGACGCGGCGACCATGTCGACCAAGCCGGCGACGGTCTGATCGCCGCGGTCGCGGGGTTGCTGGTCACCGTCCGATAACGGTTAGGCGCGATTCACTCCGGGGCGGTATGCCGGTCGCGACCGCGAACTATTCTTCCCTTTATGAAACGCCGAAAGGCGAAAGGAGCACCATGAAGAACAAGAAGTTGCTGGGGGCGATCGCGATCAGCGGCGCCCTGGCACTCGCCCTCGCGGGTTGCGCGAGCGGGTCCGGAAACACCGGTGGCGGGGACAACGGCGGCGACAAGGTCGAGACCAAGTCCGCCGACTACAACCCCCAGGACCGCAGCAACCTGCAGGAGGGTGGCGAGGTCAACTTCCCGATCAACGAGATCCCCGAGCAGCTGAACGCCTTCAACGGTGACGGCAGCGCGGACACCGTGCGTCTGTGGTCGTGGTACATGCCGCAGATCCTGCTCGTCTCGCCGGAGGGCGAGGTCACGAAGAACGACGCGTACCTCGACGCCTACGACATCGGCGAGAAGGACGGCAACACCACCATCACGTTCACGTTCACGGACGAGGCCCACTTCAACGACGGCACGGACATGGACTGGACGGCCATCGACGCGACGTGGAAGGCCAACCGCTCCTACGACGAGGGCTTCACCCCCAACGCGACCGACGGCTACAAGCAGATCAAGAGCGTCGAGCAGGGCGACTCCGCCAAGACCGCGGTCGTCACCTTCGACGGCATCTACGCCTGGCCGTCCATGGCGTTCCTGACCGGTGGCGTGCTGCACCCGGCCGTCGCCGACCCGACCGTCTTCAACGAGGGCTTCATCGGCAACATGCACCCCGAGTGGGGCGCCGGACCGTACACGGTCGACACGTTCGACCCGAACGGCGGCTTCGTCTCGTTCAAGCCGAACCCCGAGTGGTGGGGCAACGCACCGCTGCTCGACTCGGTGACCTTCACGGCGATGGAGCCGGACGCCGCGATCAACGCCTTCAAGAACGGCGAGATCGACATGGTGGGCGCCAACACCAACGACCGTCTGAAGCAGCTGCAGGACGTCGACGACACCACGGTGCGTCGCGCGCAGCAGACCGCGAAGACGATCATCATGGTCGACGCCGACAAGCCGCAGTTCGAGGACATCGACGTGCGCAAGGCCTTCTTCATGGGCATCAACATCGACCAGCAGAAGCAGATCGCGTGGAACGGCCTCGGTTACGAGGAGCCGGCCGCCGGTTCGCTGAACCTGTACGCGTTCCAGGACGGCTACTCCGACTCGTTCGCGACCGCCGGTCTGAAGAACGATGTCGACGCCGCCAAGAAGCTGCTCGACGACGCCGGCTGGACCGAGGGCGACGACGGCATCCGCGAGAAGGACGGCGAGAAGCTGTCCATCACCTACCCGGTGTTCGGTGAGGACCCCACGCTCGAGGCCCTCGCGAAGTCGCTCCAGGCGCAGCAGAAGGAGATCGGCATCGACATGCAGATCGACGTCCGCCCGTCGGCCGACTTCTCGAACGACCTGACGTCGAAGAACTGGGACGCGGTGTCGCTCCGCTTCACCGACTCCGACCCGTTCGGCCCGGCCTGGTTCTGCCAGCTCTACTGCTCGGACAGCCAGCTGAACCTGTCGGGCACCGGCACGGCCGAGATCGACAAGCAGATCGCCGACGAGGTCGAGTCGCAGAAGGATGCGGAGTCCTGGACCGCCGCCTCCATGGAGCTCGAGCCGAAGATCATCGAGCAGACGTGGGGCGTCATCCCGCTCTACAACGGCCCGTCGATCTACGTGGTCAAGAACGGCCTGGCGAACCTGACGCCGGAGCCCTACGTGGGCCTCGACCTGTTCGGCGTCACGCCGGTCGAGAACGTCGGCTGGGAGAAGTAACACCCTCTGACACGTCTCGTGTCGAAGCGGGGTCGGTGGTTCGCCACCGGCCCCGCTTCCTTATGCTGAAGACGTGAGCGTCCAGACCGTCCTCGTGCACGGCATCCGCACCTCGGCGACCATGTGGCGCTCCCAGGTGGCCTACCTCGAAGAGCACGGGCATCCCGTGACCGCGCTCGATCTTCCGGGGCACGGCTCCCGCATGGCGGAGGACTTCACGCTGCACGAGGCCCTCCACACGATCGACGCCGCCGTGCGCGCCGCCGCCGAGCGCGGACCGGTGCTCCTCGTCGGCCACTCGATGGGCGGACTACTCTCCCTCGCCTACACCGGCGGCGCCGAGCGTCCTCCGGTCGCCGGGCTCGTCGCGGCCGCCTGCACCTCGCTCCCCCAGGGCGCAGGGCTCCGCGCGTATCGACTGTTCGCACGGGCCGTCGACTCCCTCCCCGACCGCGGCCTGTGGCTCACCCGGCAGCTGCTCGCCGCCACGATCCCCGCCGAGAACCGCGCCGACTTCCAGGCCGGTGGCTACGCGCTCGACATGCAGGACACGGCGCTGCGCAGCCTGGCCGCCCTGGACGTGGCCGCCGCCGTCCCGCGCATCGCCGTGCCCCTGTGGTTCGTCAACGGGCAGTACGACCAGCTGCGCCTGAACGAACCGCTGTTCCGCCGACTCGCACCGCACGCGGAGCTCATCGTGGTCCCCCGCACCACGCACCTGGTCACGGCCATGCGACCGCGGGTGTTCAACGCGGTGCTGGCCCTCGCGATCGCCACCGTCGAGGCACAGGCCGAGGACTCATGAGCGGGCGGGCTGCCGTGCGAACGCCGTGAGCAGACCCCCCACGAGCGACAGCACCGCAGCGGCGAGGAAGACGAGCCAGAAGCCGCCGACCAGCGCCACCAGCCCCGCCCCGAGCACCGGGCCGATCAGCTGACCGAGCGCCGCGGTGACGTTCACGATGCCGAGGTCGCGCGCGTGGTCCTGCTCGTCCGGCAGCAGGTCGGCCGCGAACGCGAGTCCCACCGTAGAGAAGGCGCCGTAGCCGAGCCCCATGAGCGCCGCGGCGACCATCGTCATCTCGAACGTGGGCACCAGCACGATCGCCACCCCGGACGCTGCCTGCACCACGGTCGCGGCGACCGTGAGCGTGCGGCGCCGCCCTGTCCGGTCGGACACGAGGCCGGTGACCACCGATGCGAGCACCACGAACACCGTGTAGACGACGATCAGCAGCAGCAGGTTGTCCTGGGCGGTCGCGTTCTCCTGCCCGAGCCCGTGCAGCAGGAAGAACAGGAACAGGGCGGTGCCGAGCGCGTTGCCGATGTTGGTCACCAGTCGACCGGACAGCATCCAGGCGAAGTCGCGGTCGCGCAGCGAGGCCAGTCGGGGGCGTCCGGCGTCACGGGGACGCAGCGCCTCGGTCGTCGGTGGGTCGGGCAGCAGGAGCGCGGCCACCGACCCCGCGATCGCGATCACCGCGGCCAGGAGCAGGTAGCCCGACACGATGTCGAGTCCGAGCAGCACGACCAGCCCGACGCCGAGCACGATCCCGACCGCCTGGGCGGAGCCGACGGCGGCGGAGGCGGCACCCCGCTGCGTGGTCGGAAGCTGATCCGCGATCAGGGCGGTGAAGGCGGCCGACGACACCGCGACGCCGATCGAGACACCCACCCACCCGGCACCGACCGCCCAGGGTCCGGTCGCGAAACCGGTCAGCACCAGGCACAGGGCTGTGAGCCAGACGCCACCCAGCGCCCACGGGCGTCGGCGGTGCCGTCCGGCGCGCGCGCGATCCGACAGGGCACCGGCGGCCGGACCGGCGACGATGCCCGCCAGTCCGCCCACCCCGAGCACGAGGCCGGAGGACACGACCCCGCGGATCCAGTCGTCCTCCGGGGTATCGAGCTGCAGCGGGAGGAGCAGCTGCACCGGGGTGAGCTGCACGGTCCAGATCGCCAGCCACGCCAGCGTGAACAGCGACATCCACCGCGCGCCGGCCCGGACGCGGTGCGTCGCCGGAGCCGCGGTCATCGCCGCGCCGCCGACGTCGTGGCACCGGTGCGGACGGAGGCGATCAGGTCGCGGTACCAGTCGTACGAGGCCTTCGGGGTGCACTCCCCCGTGGCGAAATCGACGTGCACCAGCCCGAAGCGCTGGGTGTACCCGTCGGCCCACTCCCAGTTGTCCAGCAGCGACCACACCGTGTACTCCTCGACCGGCACTCCGGCGTCGATGGCCTCGGCGACCGCGGCGATGTGGCCGGAGAGGTAGGAGATCCGGTCGGCGTCGTCCACGCGGGTCGCCGTGTCGGGCTCGGGGAAGGAGGCGCCGTTCTCGCCGATGATCACGGGCGGCAGCTGCGGATGCCGGGCGTGCAGATCGACCAGCAGGTCGCGCAGGGCGGACGGCATGATCGGCCACTCCTGTCCGAAACCGGTCACCGGCACACCGGGGGTCGGCACGATGTCGAACGGGATGGGTCCTCCGGCGGTGGATGCCGTCACGGTCGTGGGGTTGTAGAAGTTGACGCCGTAGAAGTCGATCGAGCCGCCGATCGCGGTCAGGTCGCCCTCCTCGACGGGCAGCGGCGGCAGCCCGAGCGCCTCGAGGTCGGGGTACGCGCCGTCGAGCAGCGGGGCGCTGAAGATCCGGTTGTGCAGGAGGTCGTAGACGAACGCCGCCTCGCGGTCTTCCGGGGCATCGTGCAGCGGGAGCACCCAGGTGTGGTTGTTGACCAGGCCCACCGCCGTGGCACCCCGCGTGCGCAGCGCCGCCGCGGCCCGCGCATGAGCCAGCAGCTGGTGGTGGGCGGTGGGCAGGGCGTCGAAAAGCAGCTGCTTCCCCGGTGCGAGGGCGCCCACCGCGTAGCCCTGGAGCGTCGTCATCGCCGGCTCGTTCAAGGTGTACCAGTTCGCGACGCGGTCGCCCAGGCGGTCGGCCACGATCACCGCATACTCGCCGAATCGCTCGGCGGTGTCGCGCGCGAGCCACCCGCCCGCCTCCTCCACGGCGCTCGGCATCTCCCAGTGGAACAGCGTGGGGAACGGCGTGACGCCGCGCTCCAGCAGCAGATCGACGAACCGGGAGTAGTGGTCGAGGGCTGCGGTGTTCCCGCGCCCACGTCCGTCGGGCTGCACCCGCGCCCACGGGATCGAGAAGCGGTAGCGGTCGAGGCCGAGGGCGGAGGCGAGGTCGGCGTCACGCTCGGGATGGCGGTAGCTGTCGCAGGCGGGGTCGGCGGTGGAGCCGTCGACGATCGCGCCGGGAGCTTCGAGGTAGTCGTCCCAGATCGAGCGCCCTCCCCCGTCGGCGGAGCGCGAGCCCTCGATCTGGAGCGCCGAGGTCGCCGCAGACCAGCGGAGCCGGCCGAGCGCGGGGGAAGGAACGGAGGCGGGGGTCATGGGGCTCCTTGACGTCGTTGTCGGGTCAGGATGATTCTGCACCCGGTACCACTCCGAGCGCGACGCAGTTTCGCGGACGCGGCCTCGTTTCGCGCGATGCATCCGGGACTGGTAGAGTTGACTCTTGGCTTGCGTGTGGGTTCTTCCCTCACGACCGCCGTGCAGCAGCCCTCTTCTGCTGCCGGCACTCCGAACAACTCCTGTACAGAAAGCGTCCACACGTGGCAAACATCAAGTCGCAGATCAAGCGCAACAAGACCAACGAGAAGGCTCACGAGCGCAACAAGGCCGTGAAGAGCGAGCTGAAGACTCTCGTCCGCCAGACCCGCGAGGCCGTCGCCGCCGGCGACAAGGCCGCCGCCGAGAAGGTCCTGAAGAAGGCCACGGTCAAGCTCGACAAGGCCGTCAGCAAGGGCGTGCTCCACAAGAACCAGGCGGCCAACCGCAAGTCGGCCATCGCCAAGAAGGTCGCCGCTCTCTGAGCATCTGATCATCCGGAAGGCCCGTCTCCTCGCGAGGCGGGCCTTCTGTCGTTCCCGGAACGCGTGAGGTCGACACGGGACAGGCGAGGGGCCGGGAACATGCCTCCATCGCGGAGGCGGCGCGCAGCGGCACACGCTCGCGCCGGGACTGCGCGCCGGCGACGCGCTCTTCACGGGTGGCGGACCGCTGCCAGGCTGCGGGCGCCGCACGCTCAGCCGCCGAAGGGCTCCCGCGTGGCGATGACCGTGACCATGCGCTCGAGCGCGAAGATCGGGTCGCGGGCGGCACCCTTCACCTCGGCGTCGGCGCGGGCGGTGGCCTGGATCGCCATCCCGAGCGACCGCTCGTTCCAGCCCGCGAGGTCGCGGCGGGCGCGGTCGACCTGCCAGTCCTTCATCCCGAGGCGCTGCGCGAGCTGACGGCTCGGCTCCCGATTCCCGGCGACCCGCGCCATCGTGCGCAGCTTCATGGCGAACGCCGCGACCATGGGCACCGGATCCGCTCCGGAGGCCAGGGCGTGCCGCAGGGACACCAGGGCCTCGCCGTAGCGCCCGGCGATCGCCGTGTCGGCGACGACGAACGCCGACACCTCGACGCGGCCGCCGTAGTACTTGGTGACGACCTCTTCCGTGACGTCGCCCTCGACGTCGCCGATCAGCTGCTGGCAGGCGGCGGCGAGCTCGGTGAGGTCATCGGCGAACGCGGAGACCAGGGCTCGCAGGGCCGGGGGCGCGATGCGCTTCTTGGCGGCCGCGAACTCCCCCGCCGCGAAGTCGACCCTGTCGCCGTCTCGCTTGATCGCCGGGCAGGGGATCTCGATGCCCCCGCCCGTACCGGCACGCAGGGCGTCGAGCAGCTTCTTGCCACGAACGCTCGCGCCCGTGTGACGGAGCACGACCGTGGCGCCCTCCTGCGGTTGCTCGAGATAGGACACGGCCTCCTGCAGGAACGCGTCGGAGCACTTCTCGACGCCGGAGACCCGCACCAGGCGCGGCTCACCGAACAGGGAGGGCGACGTGAGGGCCAGGAGCGTGCCCGGGGCGTAGTCGTCGGCGCGGACGTCGCTGACCTCGAGGGCCGGATCCTCGGCGCGCAGATAGTCGCGGACACCGGCGATCGCACGCTCGGCGCAGACCTCTTCCGGACCGGAGACGAGCACGATCGGGGCGGGACGGGGCTCGCGCCACGACACCTGCGGGATCTTCGCGGGCTTCGCGCCACCGCGGGCGGGAGGACGGGACGCTGCCATCACCCCAGCCTACCGGCGGTGTCCGACACCGCGATCGGACGAGCGCTGGCGCTGGTTCGGCGCAGACCTGCACGATGTCCCGCTGCCGCGGCGACGACCTCGACGCTCGGGGGTCGTCTCGCTCCACATCGCCAGAGCGCCGTGACGCAGCCCGAGCAGGATGCGTCCGCGCTCGTCGGTCCGATACACCTGGGCCCCCAGCGCGCCCAGCAGGTCGAGCGTCTCACGGCGCGGGTGCCCGTAGTCGTTGTCGGCACCCACGCTGATGAGCGCGACCACGGGTGAGAGCGCCTGGTAGAGCCCGGGGTCCTGATCGGCGCTGCCGTGGTGGGCGACCTTCACCACCGCGTACGGGCCGAGGCGCTCCGAACGCTGGAGCAGCCGCTGCGCAGGGGCCGACAGATCGGCGAGGAAGAGCGAGCGAGGCACCTCTCCCCCGCTGAACTCCATCACGACGCCGAGGTCGTTGCCCGCGGGGAACGCCGTCGTATCGCGAACGGGCCACCGCACGCGCCAGGTCGCCCCGCCCAGGGTTCCCCTGAGCCCCGCGGACGCCTGCTCCACCCGTGCTCCCCCGGCCGCGAGCGAGGCGAGGGTCCGCTCGTCGTCCGCGTCGGCGGTCGGCCCGTGCAGCACCGCGGACACCCGGCCCCGCACGGCCTCGACGCCGCCCGCATGGTCCAGGTCGAAGTGGGTGAGCACGAGCAGGTCGAGTCGGTCGATGCCGAGCGAGCGCAGGCAGTCGCGAAGAGGTTCCGGCGCCGGACCGGTGTCGATCAGAGCCACGGCGCCCTCGGATCGGACGAGCAGCGCGTCGCCCTGACCCACGTCGCACGCGGCGATCGACCAGGCGTCCGGGGTCGCGGCCGTCGCGAGGGGCCCGCCGAGAAGGGCCTGCGCCCCGGCGAGGGAGCCGGCGACCACGAGCACCGTCACGGCGCCACCGCGCAGCACGGCGCCGCCGCGCACGCGCCACCGCGGACCACGGCTCCCGCCCTCCAGGCACACGACCGCGACCGCGGCGCCGAGCCCGGCGACCAGTGCCGCGCTGCCGATCCCTGCGGGCAGCAGGATGGTCGCACCGGGCAGGTCCGCGGTCACCTGGGCGGTCGTCGCGATCCAGGTCGCGGGCAGCCACGCGGTGGCGGCCAGGAGGTCGGCGACCGCGGGCACGGGCCCCGCGAGGCAGGCGAGCAGCCCGACCACGGTCGCGACCGGTGCCGCGGGTTCCGCGATCAGGTTCGCCGCCACGCCGATGAGCGACTGCTGTTCCGCGAACAGCGCGATGATGGGGCCGCACGCGAGCTGCGCCGAGAGCGGGACCGCGATCGCCAGCGCGACCGGGCCCGGCATCCACCGTCGCAATCCGCGTGACAACGGCGGTGCGAGCAGGATGAGTGCGCCCGTCGCGACGGCCGACAGCGCGAAGCCGGGCGTCGCGGCGAGCCACGGATCGGACACCAGGATCATGATCGTCGACAGGGCGAGCACGCCTGCACCGGCGCTCGGTCGTCCCAGGAGCACGGACAGCATCCCCGCGCCCGCCATCACCGCGGCGCGCACCACGCTCGGCTCCGGCGTGACCAGCACCACGAAGCCGGAGAGCGCCGTGGCCGCGAGCACCACCCGCAGCGCCCGGCCGCCACCGCACAGCGCCGTGAGCCCGAAGACCGCCGCCACCACGATCGCGCAGTTCGCTCCGCTCACGGCCGTGAGGTGACTGAGACCGCTCGAACGCATGTCTTCGTCCAGGTCGGAGCCCACCGCCCTGGTGTCCCCCACGGCGAGTCCCGGCAGGAGCGCGCCGCCCGGCTCGGGCAGCCGCAGCGCGCGGTCGACGAAGGCGCGGCGCGCCGTGGCGGCCACGCCGAACACCCCGGACGGGGGCTGCACGACCTCCGTGGTCGTGGCGTAGAGCACCAGCACCGCGCGCTCCCCCGCCTCTGTCGCCGAGGTCTCCCCCACGACGCGGAGCCGAGCGCCGAGGTCGATGCCGTCGGCTGTCGCGGTCCCGATCCGCACCGGCACCGCGACCGGGCGCGCCCGACCCGGCGGACCGAGGCTCTGCGTGGTCGCCTCGACCCAGAGCCGCCCGTCCTGACCGGTGGACGCGGACGACGTGACCTCGACCACCGCTTCGACCACGCGGCCGCCCTGTCCCGCGGCGGCTTCGCGCGACGGAAGGGCGTACCCCACGGACAGCGCCGTGGCCGCGGCCGCCGCGAGCATCAGGAGGACCAGCCCCGCGCCGTGCCTCCCCCGCGCGAGCAGCACCAGCAGGACGACGCCCGCCGCGACGCCGCACACGAGCGCACAGGCCGCCGCGAGACCGGGCTGGAACACGCAGACGAGCGCCGCCGCCCACACCGCGAGGGCAACCGGCACGAGCCGGAGATCGCGGGACTTCACACCCGTACCCCGTCGCGTAATCCCGCGAGCAGCTTCTCCCCGATGCCCGGCACGCCGAGGAGGTCGTCCACCGACTGGAAGCGTCCGTTCTCCTCCCGCCACGCGATGATGCGTGCAGCCAGGGCGGGACCGATCCGCGGCAGCGTCTCCAGCGCGGCCTGGTCGGCCGCGTTGAGGTCAATCCGCGCGTCCGTGGGTGCCGCGGCAGGAGAACCGGCGCCCGACCCGCCGACCACGGGCACCAGGATCTGCTCGCCGTCCTCGACCCGGCGGGCGAGGTTGATCGCGGCGAGGTCGGCGTCGACCGTCGTACCACCCGCAGCCGCCACCGCATCGACCAGCCGCGCATCACCGCTGACGACGTACAGTCCCGGCCGCTCGACCGCGCCGAGCACGTGCACGTACAGCACGTCGGACGACGGCGCGGCCGTCGCGCGGTCGCCCACCGGGAAGGACTCCGCCGGAGCGCCCTGGCCGCGCAGGATGCCCAGACCCACCGCGGCCGACAGCACGACAAGCGCCAGCGCCACCGCGGCGCCGACACCGAGCCGCAGTCGTCGCTGCCGGGGTACGGGTGTCGGTGCGGGAGGAGTCACCCCGTCACGGTAGGTCTCCGCAGACCCCCCGCGACCACGGAGAACCGCCGGTCGTGGACAACAGCGGCGCCCGGTCCGCCGTGCAGAGCCGAAGGCGGGGCGATCGGAGCCGCGCTCGCTCCGACGCCGCCAGGCCGGCAGCACGCGGGAGCCGGCGCCCGGGCACGCCGCTCTCTCTTCCGATGCGTGCCCGCCGCGTGACGCAGACTGGACCGGTGACCGACATCGTCGACGACCTGCCCCCGGAGGCCTCTCATCGCGACGCTGAGCGCGCTTTCCGCGAGGCGGGCTGGACGCCGAGCGGCGCGGGCGACTGGGCCCTCGCCCTGCGCTCACCCGACGGCGTCGCCGCGGTGCGCATCAGCCCGTTCGATCCGGTCGGACCGTACACGGCCGCGCTATATCGCGAAGCCGCGCACACCGGTCAAGTACCGCGACTGTTCGCGCACCGCCGACTCGCGGGCGGCGGCGATCTGCAGGTGATGGAGTGGCTCCACGCGGTCGACGAGAAGGACGCGGTCGCCTTCCATACCGCCATCGCCGAACGCGCACCGCACGTCGCCGAGCTCGTCGACGTCGTGCGCCGCATCCATGCCAGGGCAGCGCGGGCGCTGCCCTGGTGCGGCCCCCTCGATCAGAACCCGTCCAACATCATGCGCGGCAGCGACGGGCGTCTCGTCGCGTGCGATCTGTACTACGCGGACGGTCCGGCTCTGTATGCGATGGCCGGCTCCGATCCGACCCGGTTCGTGACGCTCCTGCCGGAGTCCGAGCGCCGCTACCTGACCGAGATCCCGCTCGCGGAGTCCGGCCCGTGGGACGAGGCGTCTCGCGCGGCGATGCGCCGGGGCATCGCCGTCGCGGACGCCGCGCGCGCCGACCGGGACGCGTGACCGCGGCTCCGGAGGTCGCGACGGATCAGCCCGCGACGACGATGCTGACGATCTTGGGAGCGCGCACGACGACCTTCACGATCTCGCGGTCGCCGATCGACCGGATCACGCGCTCATCCGCGCGAGCGAGCGCTTCCAGCTCGGCCTCGCCGATGCGCGCGGGGACCTCGAGCTGAGCCCGCACCTTGCCGCCCACCTGCACGACGGCCGTGACCGTGTCCTCCACGAGCAGCGCGGGGTCGGCCGAGCGCCACGTGACCAGTCCGACGGACGGTTCGTGCCCGAGCAGCTCCCACATCTCCTCCGCGGTGTGCGGCGCGATCAGGTCGAGCATCACGGCGATCGTCTCGGCGGCCTCGCGCACCGCGGGGTCGCCCGCACCGCCCGCGCCGTCGATGGTCTTGCGGGTGACGTTCACCAGCTCCATCAGCCGGGCGACCAGCACGTTGAACTTGGTCTGCTCGACCAGGGCCGGAGCCTCCGCGAGCAGCTTGTGCGTGGCGCGACGCAGGGCCGCGTCTCCCCCGTCGAACACCACGTCGACCGGGCTGGACACCTCGTGCCCGATGCGCAGCGCACGCGAGAGGAACTTCTGCGCGCCCGTGGTCGACACGTCCGCCCAGTCCTTGTCGTCTTCCACCGGACCGGCGAAGGCGAGGCCCACGCGCAGCGCATCGGCGCCGTGCGCGTCGAGCTCCTCCTGGAACAGCACCAGGTTGCCCTTGCTCTTCGACATCTTCTGCCCGTCGAGCAGCACCATCCCCTGGTTGATCAGGTTCGAGAACGGCTCGGTGAAGTCGATCAGGCCCATGTCGAACAGGACCTTCGTGATGAAGCGTGCGTAGAGCAGGTGCAGGATCGCGTGCTCGACGCCGCCGATGTACGAGTCCACCGGCGCCCAGCGCGACGCCTGGGCGGGGTCGAACGCCACGGTGTCGCTGTTCGGTGAGAGGAAGCGCAGGAAGTACCACGAGCTGTCGACGAACGTGTCCATCGTGTCGGGGTCGCGCAGCATGGGGTCGCCGGTCTCCGGGTCGGTCGTGCGCACCCAGCTCTCCGCCCCGCCCAGCGGCGAGGTGCCCTTGGGCTTGAGGTCGAGTCCCTCGACGCTCGGCAGCTTCACGGGCAGCCGGTCCTCGGGCACCGGCACGATGCGGCCGTCGTCGCCGTGCAGCATCGGGATCGGCGTTCCCCAGAAGCGCTGTCGCGAGATCAGCCAGTCGCGCAGACGGTAGTTCTTCGCCGCACGGCCCGTGCCCGATGCCTCCAGCTGCTCGATCGCGCGGGCGATCGCGTTGCGCTTGGACAGCCCGTTCAGCGGACCCGAGTTGATCATGCGGCCGTCGCCCGTAAGCGCGACACCCGTCGATGCGGGGTGCTGCTCGTCGAGGGCGGCGCCCGTGTCGATCGGGACGCCCTCCTCATCGACCTCGATCACCGGCATGGCCCCCGTGATCGGCGCGGTCGTGTCGACCACGACCTTGACCGGCAGGTCGAAGGCGCGGGCGAAGTCGAGGTCGCGCTGGTCGTGCGCGGGAACCGCCATCACGGCGCCGTGGCCGTAGTCGGCCAGCACGTAGTCGGCGGCCCACACCGGCAGCTTCTCGCCGTTCACGGGGTTGATCGCGTAGCGCTCCAGGAACACGCCCGTCTTGGGGCGATCCGTGGACTGCCGATCGATGTCGGACTCCTTCTGCACCTGCTCCAGATAGTCCTGGAACCGCTGGCGCACCTCGACGGGAGCCTCGGCGGCCAGCTCAGCGGCGAGATCGGAGTCGGGCGCCACCACGAAGAACGTCGCACCGTGCAGGGTGTCAGGGCGCGTGGAGAACACCGTCACCGGCTCGTCACGGCCCTCGATGCGGAAGTCCACGTCGGCGCCGACCGAGCGGCCGATCCAGTTGCGCTGC
Source organism: Microbacterium sp. NPDC055502 (assembly GCF_053643635.1). Classification (NCBI taxonomy): domain Bacteria; kingdom Bacillati; phylum Actinomycetota; class Actinomycetes; order Micrococcales; family Microbacteriaceae; genus Microbacterium; species Microbacterium sp. NPDC055502. Next base: position 838,740 of record NZ_JBSHKJ010000002.1, read on the forward strand.
ATCTGCAGCACCTTGTGCGGCCAGAAACCCTCGAGCTGGTTCAGGTCGTCGAGCAGCCGATCCGCGTAGTCGGTGATGCGGAAGTACCACTGGGTGAGCTTCTTCTTCACGACCTCGTAGCCGCAGCGCTCGCAGCGACCGTCGACGACCTGCTCGTTCGCCAGCACCGTCTGGTCGTTCGGGCACCAGTTGACCGGGCTCTTCTTGCGGTACGCCAGGCCGCGCTCGTACATCTTCAGGAACAGCCACTGGTTCCAGCGGTAGTACTCCGGGTCGGACGTGTGCAGGACGCGGCTCCAGTCGAACGAGACGCCGTACTGCTCGAAGCCGACCTTCTGCTGCGCGATGTTCTGATAGGTCCACTCGCGCGGGTCCGCGCCCTGGCGGATCGCCGCGTTCTCGGCGGGCAGGCCGAACGAGTCCCAGCCGATCGGGTTGAGCACGTTGTGCCCGCGGTGACGCCAGAACCGCGCCACGATGTCGGAGTAGAGGTAGTTCTCCGCGTGCCCCATGTGCAGGTCGCCCGAGGGGTACGGGAACATCGCCAGGACGTAGCGCCGCGGGCGGGTGTCGCCGTCGCCGCCGGTAAGGAACGTCTCGTGCTCCGCCCAGTACTTCTGCCACTTGGCCTGGATGGCGTGCGCCGAGGGCATCTCCTCGTCGACGGGAGCGGTGGACAGGTTCTCGGACAACGAACGCACGACCAATCTGAGGGGAATTGCGGGATCAGTTCAGGATATCGGAACCCCACGGCCAGGGCGGCTCCGCGCCCAGCGCCGCGAGCGGAGCCCTCGCCTTGGTCGCGACCTCGGCGACCTCGGCCGCCGGCACCGAGCCCCACGTGATCCCGCCGCCCGCTCCGACCACGGCCTCGTCCCCCGCGATCACGATGCTGCGGATCACCATCGCGAGGTCGACGGCGCCGTCCACGCCCACGTAGCCGAAGCAGCCGGCGTACACGCCCCGGGGGCCGCCCTCCAGCTCGTGCAGCCGCGTCATCGCCGACAGCTTCGGCGCCCCGGTCATGCTGCCGGCGGGGAACGCGGCCGCGAGCAGCGCGCCGAGCGTGACGCCGTCCGCCAGCGTGCCGCTCACCGTGCTCACGAGCTGGTGCACGGCCGGGTAGCTCTCCACGACCCACAGCCCGTCGACACGGATCGTGCCGGGCACGCACACGCGCGACAGATCGTTGCGCATGAGATCGACGATCATCACGTTCTCCGCGCGCTCCTTCGGGTCGCCGGCGAGCTCGGCGGCGAGTGCGGCATCCGTGTCGGGGTCGCTGCTGCGCGGCCGGGTGCCCTTGATCGGCCGGGTGCGCACGACTCCGCCCGCCGCGTGGAGGAACTGCTCCGGACTGGCGCTCAGCAGCGCGCGCCCGCCGATGCGCACGAAGCCCCCGTGGTGCGCGGGGGTCGCCGACCGCAGCCTCCGGTACACCTCGACCGGGTCGTGCGTCCCCGGCACGGTGAAGCGCGTGGTGAGGCAGAGCTGATACGCGACGCCCACGCGGATCAGGGCGCGGCACCGCTCGATGAGCTCGGCGTACTCCGCGGGGGTGTGCCGGGCCACGGTGGTCTCCGGTGCCGGATCCGGCCGCGCGGGAGTGGGGTCGACCGCCGCGACGAGGAGCTCGTCCGCCCAGGGGTCGGCGTCGGGCCCGGCGGGGTCGAGCGCCCACAGGCGGCGGCGCGCATGGTCCCAGGCGATCGCGTGGGTCACCCGCATCCAGCCGTCGGGCACCGGGTCGTCCGCGGACACCGGGGCACCGGCGGCCGCGGCACCGCCCTCGTACGTGCACCAGCCGACCCATCCGCCGAGGAACGGGGGGAGCCCGGGCTCGGAGACGCGGCCGTCCAGCCGCACATCGTCGGGTCTCGGCGACGGCACGCCGACCCCCAGCAGACTCCACCCCTCCGCGGCTCCGTCCCCCGCGTCCAGCCAGAACACGTCACCCGCCCTGGCGGCGAGCACGCGGAACAGCCGCTCGGGGTCCGCCCAGGTCGGCAGGGGTCGGGGGCTCAGGTGCGCGCGCACCTTCCCAGCCTAGGTGCGGCGACGCCCGATATTCTCAGGGGGTGGACGACCTCCTGCTCTGGCTCCTCGACACCGTGCAGTCGATCGATCCGGTCACGCGCACGCTGGTCGCCGGACTCGCGGTCATGCTGGAGACGAGCATCCTGATCGGGCTGATCGTCCCCGGCGACACGATCGTGATCATCGCCTCCATGGGGATCGCGACCCCCTGGGAGGGTGTGGCGATGGGCGTGAGCGTCGTGGTCGGCGCCCTGATCGGCGAGAGCATCGGCTTCGGGCTCGGCCGGTGGCTCGGTCCCCACATCCGCTCGTCGTGGCTGGGACGCCGCATCGGCGAGCAGAACTGGGTGCGCGCGGAGAACTACCTGGCCCGCCGCGGCGGCATCGCCATCTTCCTCTCCCGCTTCCTTCCGGTGCTGCACTCCCTGGTACCGCTGACCGTCGGGATGAGCGAGTACCCGTACCGCCGCTTCCTGGCGTGGACGACGCCCGCCTGCATCATCTGGGCCACGGCCTACGTGAGCGTGACCTCGCTCGCGGCGGGAAGCTTCCGCGACCTCGTCGACCGGGTGCACTACGCGAGCTACATCTTCGTCGGCGCCATCGCGCTCTTCCTGCTCCTGGCGTATCTGGGCAAGAAGCTGCTGCAGCGGCTGGAAGCGCGGCATCTGGAGGCGCCGGAGGCGGGCACGGACGCCGACGTGAAAGACTGAGGCAATGGCTTCCCCACCCCCGGCGCCCAGGATCCACTGGTTCGCACGGCTCGAGCACCGCCTCCACGTGTGGCGCGAGGGGCGAGCGCGCCGACGCGGCCGCAGCGCCACGATCCTCCCGTTCCCCGGCTACGGGGGTCCCGGGTGGGTGCGCGTGCTGGGGCGGGTGCTCATCGTGCCGCCGCAGCGCAGCAACCGGGACGGCGAGCCGGCGAGCATCCGCGGCTGGCGCAGCTTCGTCGGCATCCCGGTCGGGTTCGCGTCGGTCAGCGTGCACGTGGGCGACAGCACTCACCAGGTCGTCGCCGACCGCGGTGGTGTGATCGACGCCGTGATCCGCGCCGACCTGGAGCCCGGGTGGCAGACCTTCACGGTCACGGTCGAGGGGCAGGAGCCGATCGAGGCGCGGGCGTTCATCGTCGCGGCGGACACCCGGTTCGGGGTCGTGTCCGATGTGGACGACACGGTGATGGTCACGGCGCTCCCCCGCCCGTTCATCGCCTTCTGGAACTCCTTCGTCGTGGATGAGCACGCCCGCATCCCGGTCCCGGGCATGGCGGTGCTGCTGGACCAGCTCCTGCGCCAGCACCCCGGCGCGCCCATGGTGTACCTGTCCACGGGCGCCTGGAACGTCGCACCCACGCTCTCCCGGTTCCTCGGGCGGCACCTGTTCCCCGCAGGGTCGCTGCTGCTGACCGACTGGGGCCCGACGCACGACCGCTGGTTCCGCAGCGGCCGCGAGCACAAGCTCACGAACCTGCGCCGCCTGGCCACCGAATTCCCCGAGGTGAAGTGGCTGCTGATCGGCGACGACGGCCAGCACGACGAGGCCATCTACACGCAGTTCCAGGAAGAGCACCCCGACTCCGTGGCCGGTGTGGCCATCCGGCGCCTCCTTCCCGCCGAGGCCGTGCTCGCCGGTGGGCGCGCCGAGATGGAGTCGCACGAGGCGGACGCCGCCCCGTGGGTCAGCGCCGAAGACGGTGCCGGTCTGCGCGACCAGCTCGGCGACGTGGGCATCCTGCACTGACATGGCCCTGTCGCGCGAGGAGTGGCTCCCGCGGGAGCAGGCGCATCGGGAGCGTGCCGACACGCTGACCGCCGACCACCGTGCCCGCCTGTCCCGCGGCGAGAAGCACCCGGTGTGGGACTTCCTCCACACCTATTACGCCTACAAGCCCGCGCAGCTGCGGCGCTGGCACCCCGGTGCGGGGGTCGAGCTGCGTGACGCCGCCGAGCGTGCCGGGTGGCGCTGGTACTCCCCCGGCGCGACCCCCGACGCGGTGGTTCCCGATGCCGACCGGTACGCGGCCGAGAAGCCCGAGCTGGCCGCGCTGGTCGAGCGCATGCTGCGTCGCACGGCCTCGCGGCCCGGTCAGTTCGGCTGCTTCGGACTCCACGAGTGGGCGATGGTGTATCGCGCGGACGAGCACCGTCACCCCGTGCCGCTGCGCCTCGGGAAGGACGGCACCGATGCGGTCGTGGAGTCGCACGACCTGCGGTGCACCCACTTCGACGCGTTCCGGTTCTTCACCCCGGAGGCCGTGCCACGCAACCGGACGACGCTCAGCAGGGACGGGCAGCCCCAGGTCGAGCAGCCGGGGTGCCTGCACGCCGGCATGGACCTGTACCGCTGGGCCATGAAGCTCGGGCCGCTCGTGCCCGGTGAGCTGCTGCTCGACACCTATGAGCTGGCGAGGGACATCCGCCTGCTGGACATGCAGGCCGCTCCCTACGACCTGGCCGCCTGGGACATGGAGCCCGTGCGCATCGAGACGCCGGAGGGCAAGGCCGAGTACGTGCGACGACAGCGCGGCTTCGCGGAGCGGGGGGCGGTGCTGCGCGCGGCTCTGCTCCGCGCCTGGCTCGGCTCGGACGCACGCGCCGTCGCCTGAGCCGTCGCTTCCGCCTCAGCCGGCCGGGGTGCAGGTGTCGCAGACTCCCCAGGTCGCGGTGGATCCCGCGAGCTGCATCCGCAGGGCCAGTACTCGCGTCGCGGCGTCCGCCAGCCGCTCCGCGGGCAGGGTGCCCGCGTCGACCGCCGCCGCGATGCCCGCGGCCATGCGTCCGGCGGTCTGCGCGTCGGAGCCGGCGACCATGAGCACCAGGTCGTTGCCCGCCGCGACCGCCGCCACCCCGTTCGCCACCGGATCGGCGTAGGCGGGGTCGCCCGACGACAGCAGCATCCCGAGGTCGTCCGTCACCGAGACACCGTCGAAGCCGAGCTCGTCACGGGCGAGCGTGTGCCACGTCGCTGAGAGGGAGGCGGGCAGCGGGTCGACGGCGGTGTAGGCGAGATGCCCGTACATGAGGAGGGAGGCTCCCGCGTCGATGCCCGCGGCGAAGGGCACCGCGTCCGTCGTCTTCCACTCCTCCAGGCTCCGTCCGGTGGTCGGGATCGCGTGGTGCGAGTCGCCCGGAGCCGCACCGTGGCCGGGGAAGTGCTTGAGTGCGGAGGCGACGAACGGCTGCTGCGCCGAGGTGGCCGCCGCGACGCGCTCGGCCGCCCCGGACGGATCGGTGCCGAGGGCCCGCCCGAAGATGAACGAGCCGCTGTCGGCGGTGACGTCTGCGACCGTGCCGAAGTTCACCGTGATGCCCGCACGGGCCACCAGTGCACCGCGGGCGGCGAACGCGGCCGACGTGTCGGCGGCCGGGCGGTCCTTGAGGGTCGTTGAGGCGGGGAACACGTCCCCGTCGAGCCGGGAGACCAGGCCGCCCTCCTGGTCCACCGCGATCAGCGGAGGCAGCGTCGGGTCCACCGCGAGAGCATCCGTGAGCGCGTGCAGCTCGGCGTCGGTGCCGGGGATGTTCGCCCCCATCAGGATGAACCCGCCGAACCCGGCCTGCATGTAGGCGGCCAGCGCTGCCGGGTCGGTGCCGCCGATGTGTCCCATCACGATGGAGGCCGCCTGCTGCGCCACGGGCAGGTCGGCGACCGCGGCGGCGGCGCGTTCGCGGAGATACGCGGTGTCGGCGGCGTCCACCGTGGCGTCGGCGCTCCCGGCATCGTCGGTGGGCGCGGGAGTCTCCCCCGCGGTGGTCGCGGCAGCGGCAGGCGCGGGAGGGGCGGTCGATGTCGCAGCGGGCAGCGGCGACGCGGCGGCGGGCAGCGCACAGAGGGCGAGCGCCAGCGCGGCGAGCACTCCGACCGTGCGCCGTCGCGCGTGCCTCAGGGGCACGTCGGGGCCTCCGCCACGGTCAGCCCGCGAGGGCCTCGGCGATCGGGAGCGAGGAGTCCGCGTCGCCGTTGCCGAAGCGGATCGTGCGGCCGACGGTCGCCGGATTCTGCAGGACCTCGACGATGACGGCCGCGACGTCGGCGCGCGAGACCTCTCCCCGGCCTTCGGGGTCGATCTGGATGCGTCCGGTCGGCTCGTCGAACGTGAGACCGCCCGGTCCGAGGATCGTCCCGGCGAGGTTCGAGCCGCGGAGGTGCTCGTCGGCGGCCCACTTCGCGTCGGCGTACGCGAAGAACGGGTCGTCCTGCGGGATCCCGTGCTCCGCGGTGGAGCCGATCCAGGACACCAGGACGTAGCGCTCGACGCCGGCACGCTCGGCGGCGTCCATCGACCGCTCCGCCGCGTCGCGATCGACAGCGTAGGTGCGCTTCGGGTCACCGCCGCCCGCGCCGGCCGACCACACCACGGCGTCGTGCCCGCGGATGATCTCGGCGAGGGCGTCGACGTCGAGCTGTTCGATATCGGCCACCAGGGCGGTGGCCCCCGTGGCCTCCACGTCGGCGACGTGGTCGGGATTGCGGATCACGCTGGTGACCTCGTCGCCGCGGGCGACGAGCAGCGGGGCGAGCAGGAGGGCGATGCGGCCATGGCCGCCGAAGACGAGGACGCGCGACATGCTTCCACCCTACGCGCCGGCTCCGACGTCAGCGCGGGGTCTGCGCGCTGTCGATCACGAACGCCTGCGGGTGGTCGGGCAGGTAGCGCACCACGACCGGGGCGCCGCTCGGCAGGTACGCGTCGCGGTCGGGGTAGACCGCCGGGGTGAAGAAGTTGCTCTCCAGCGTGTACTCCACGCCCTCCGCGGTGGTGAACGTGACCCAGTCCCCGTCGATCGTGGCGGTCGTTGGTCGCCCGTTGTCGTAGATGTACGCGCGCGTGACGGGCACGCCGGTCAGGCTCAGGATGCCGATCACGAGCGACCCGAGCATCACGAAGGCGAGCACCCGGAACACGATCCGCACGATCGTCCCGCCGATCCCGGCCCGCGGGCGGGTGTCGAGCGGCAGCAGCCCCTCCCGCTCGCGGATGGCCCGCAGCGACCCACCCGGTGTGGCTCCTCTGGCCGACACGGCGAAGAGCCCGAGGATCGAGAAGCCGGCGATGAACACCATGGCGTAGCCGTGCGACGCGGGGAAGTTGACGAGCCACATGAGGGTGTCGAGCGGGTTCATCGCGTCGCCTCCTTCTCGATCGTGATCGCCACCGTGTGCGGATCCTCCCGCCGGTAGTACGCCCAGATCGGCGCGCCCACCTGCAGCCGCGACACCGCCTGGGGATACACGAACACCGTGGTGTCGGCCTCCCAGGTCGCCGCCCCCTCCGGTGCCACCAGCACCTTGAGCGCGAGCTCGCTCTGCCCCTCCCTGCGGCGTCCGGTCGGGCGCACCTCGAGCACCGACGCGGGCACCGCGGTGCCCGTGGTCCTGGCTCGCACCTGGCCGGGGTCGATGAGCCCGCGGTCGATGCGCCACTGCAGCATCGCCTCTCGCACGGTCGGGTCGCTGAGGTCGGCGAGCTGCACCGTGTCGTGGTCGGTCGTGCTGTACCGCACAGGCACGGGCTGCCCGACCTGGAGTCCCGCGGAGTCGGAGGGGTCGATGAGCATCCGCAGCTGTCCGATGAAGTCGTCGCCCTCAGCGGGGCTCACGCGCAGGAACAGGTCGTACTGCGGCACGTCGTTGATCGTGACGCCCGTGCGGGAGAGCTCGACGATCGTGCCGACGCCGATCCGGGTCTCGCCGCGGAGCTTCGTGCGGCGGCCGAACCCCGTCATCGTGCCGCCGAACGTGAGGAGCAGCCCCCAGGCGACGCCGATCAGGATCGGGCCGCCCAGGGTGTCATCGCCCGCGAACGGGAGGATCGAGTGGCGCTGATCGACGCCGAACAGTCCCTCGCCCACCCAGATCGCCAGCCAGGCCGTGAGCAGGAGCCAGACGACCGTGAGGATGATGCGCAGCATGGTCTTCAGCGTATCGAGAAGCCCGGCCGCACTCCGGCTGACGCGCCCTCAGCCGGTCGAGACGGGAACGGCGGCGGCGGCCAGCGCCCGCTGCACGCCCTTCGCGGCTGAGCGCCCCGCACGGTTCGCGCCGATCGTGCTGGCCGAGGGCCCGTACCCCACGAGCTGCACGCGCGGATCGGCGACCGCGGTCGTACCGCGGCCGTGGCGGTCGAGCTGGATGCCGCCCGCGGCGCTGCGGAGGTGCAGCGGCGCCAGGTGCCCGATCGCCGGCCGGAATCCGGTGGCCCAGAGGATCACGTCGACCCGTTCGAACGACCCGTCGGCCCAGCGCACCCCGTCGGGCTCGATGCGTGCGAACAGCGGCCGAGGGTCCGCATAGGCGCCGAGCCGCTCGGCCTCGCGCTCCTGCGGACGCAGCATCAGCCCGGTCACACTGACGACGCTCCGCGGTGGGAGCCCGGCCGCGACGCGCTGCTCGACGAGCGCGACCGCCGCGGCCCCTGCCTCGGGGGTGAAGTCGTCGCTGCGCCAGACGGGCGGTCGCCGCGTGACCCACAGCGTCTCGGCGATCGGGGCGAGGGCGCCGAGGAACTGCACCGCGGACGCGCCCGCGCCCACGACGAGCACTCGGCGGCCTCGGAAGTGCTCCGGTCCCGGGTAGTCGACCGTGTGCAGCTGCTCGCCGAGGAAGGTCTCCATGCCGGGCACGTGCGGCACGAACGGGTGGGTCCAGGTGCCGGTCGCGTTCACGAGCGTACGGGTCGTCCACTCCCCCTCCGGTGCCTGCACCACGAGCAGCCCGTCGTGGTCGTCCACGCGACGCACGTGCACGGGGCGCAGAACGGGGAGGTCGTGCGCGCGCTCGTAGGCCGCGAAGTATTCCGGCACCGCCTGGTTGGCTCGACGTCGGTCGCGCGCGGGCGGGGTGTCGCCCGGCAGCTCGGCGACGCCGTGCACGTCGCTCATGGTCAGCGCGTCCCAGCGGTGCTGCCAGGCGCCGCCCGGCCGCTCGTCGGCGTCGAGCACCACGTGCGGGATCCCGAGCCTGGTCAGGTGGTACGACGCCGAGAGGCCGGCCTGCCCTGCACCGATCACCAGGCTGTCGAGAATGCTCACGCTGTCAGGAACGCCCGGAGAGCCGCGGTTGTTCCACCCCGGCGACGCGCCCGGGCTGCCCGCCCCGATTGGTGCCGGTGTCGCTTCGTGTAGTACGCTGTTCGAGTTGCTCCGGCAGATGAGGAGCGGCTTCTGGGCCTGTGGCGCAGCTGGTAGCGCACCTGCATGGCATGCAGGGGGTCAGGGGTTCGAGTCCCCTCAGGTCCACCAGAGAATCCCGCGAGAAATCGCGGGATTTTTCTTCTTATCTGGCCCAAGACGAGCATGGAATGCGGGCAGTTCGATGTCTCATTGCCCTCATTCAGTTGTTCGAGCCTGCGCTGAGTGCACGCGGATCACATCGGGACATCCTGGACACAATCTGGACCCAGTCCACCGTGCAGACGCAACGGTCACCGTGGCAGACGCGATGGCGGATGTAGTCTGACTCATCCGACGACAAGGTCTGCGAGATGCCAACCTCAGCGCAGGGCGCGGGTCAGGCCTCGGCTCGCGTGTCCAAGAACCGCTTCAACGCCCCGAGAACGCCTGCGCTCATGGTTCGAGCCTGAGGGGCCCACTCCTCACGACGGGGCTCGTCGTAGTTCTTGTTCAGGTAGTGGAGGCTGTCAAGCTGGCCCACAAGCTCCTCGACCGTGGCGCCCACTCCGTAGGCCGCTGCTGCGGATTGCAGAGTTTCAGACAGCACGTGCAACCCCCGTAGCGGTCGAGGGTCCCCGTCAGTCGGCACTTTGTCGGGCACCCAGTCGAACATCTCACGCCATAGGTTTTCAATAGCCTCTCGGTCAGATGCCGGCTGGAACAGGGGCACTACGAGGTCGAGCATTCCACCGTGCTGGTCAGCCCTCAGGTCGAGTGCAGGAACCGCGACCGTGGGCATCGCGGGGCTGTGTACCGGCATTCCGGTGACGGTGGTGATGGATCCGCAGGTCACCGCGATGTTGCTGTCGATCTTGTCGACCACCTCCTTTTGGATTCGGGCGACCTCGACGACGTTGATGGGCCACCAGTGCCTCATCTCTTGCTTGCGGAAGTAGGCAATCGCATCCAATCTCGTGTCGCGGAGGACGAACTGCAGCATGACGAACGACGGGTACTCCTTCTCGTACGTCAGCGTGTCCTGATTGACGAGGACAGCGAGCGCTCTGCTGGTCGTGCCTTGCTTCTTCTCGAGCTCCTTGACGATGCGCGTCAACGCGCTGCCCTGGTCACGGAACTCCGCCCGGAGAAACTGCCCATGATTGAACTTCGCTCCCCCACCCGGTATTGCTCGCTGCCACCAGTCGATGACGGTGTCCAGCCACTCGTCACGCTCGGTTCCGGGCGCCGGAACATTCGGAGTGAGCTCCGGTAGGTTTACCCCGGATGCACCATCTTCGACGCGGCAGATCAATGGCGTCGGCAACTCACGCAAGCGGTCGAGCACGCCCGTGATCTGAGCATAGGTGGAGTTGATTTCCGCCCCGGAGATCAATCCATTGGCCGTGGTCTCCGAGAGCGGCGTCACGCGACGCGGCATCCGCGCGAGCGTTGTCGGTGCTCCCTCTTCGGCGGCCGGGACGGTGGTGATCTCATAGCCACTCAGGCGCGGGAGGGACGAAGCCACTCGAATGAGTTGGCCAACACCGTCGCCGGCATTGCGCGCGGTGCTGACGGACGGCGCGCTCAGAATGGTCATCTCGTGGTCATCGTGGGCTCGGTCAGTATCGATGCGTTCGCGGATGACCGCAGCATCGTGCTTGTGACCATGGAGCACGAGGTCGATGTGGTTCGACGCGAGCCAGTACCGGAGATGGCCAAGGTTGAGGATCCCCTCGAAGGCCTTGATCTCCTCTGCCGTGCCCACGGGCAGAACCTGGTGGTGCAGTCCCGCGATCCTGAGGGGACCGGACTCCCGTGCTGGTCCGACGGCATCATGAATGGCTTGCAACTCTTTCCCACTCATTCGCGCGATGTCGGCTCCTCCTCGCCGACGCCACGCTGCAAGTAGGGCTTTGATGGCCTCGTCTTTCGGCGCGCGCTTGTCGAGCACAGCGAGGTGCTCCTCGAGCCCGTCTTCGATGTTGAGCTGCGAGCCGGAGAAGAACGAAGAGTTGAGCCCGACGATGACGAAAGTCTCGTCGTGTGCGGTGAGTTTGGGAACGGGATGAACACCGATCTCCTCGTCGGACAGCCAGCCGACAAGGTAACCGTCGGCGCGGAGACCGCGCATACCGGCAAACCGGTCGTCGCCTGACGCGGTGCGGTCCACGTCATGGTTGCCGGGAACAATCATGATTCGGCTCTTCGCAGGGAGGCTGCTCTCGAGTCCGCTCAGCACTTCGTTGAGCTGCTCGTACCCGGCAAGCCGGCCGTGGTCGGCAATGTCTCCCGTGATGATGATGGAATCGATCTCGTCACCCGCCGCGCGCAAAGACTCGCCGAGGCCCCGCAAACTCGAGGTGAGAAGCTGCGCGCGATGCCCCGCCGTTTTCGCCGGGATAACACCCGCCTTGTGGTCTGCTGTGGGTTCTGGTGCGTCTTCACCCGTGAGATGCAGATCCGAAAGATGAAGCAGGATTGCCAATGTTGCCCCCAGTGCCGCCGATATCGTCCGGAGTCTACTGCCTCAAACACGTCGAATGCGGCGGGGCGAGCGGCCGTGTCCGGGTGTTTCGGTACGCTCAGCAACAATGGAGTACCGCAACGCACAATCTGCACTCCTCGCTCAAGCGGCGGAGATTCTGGCCCGAGGAGAGGCCATCGATGTTCGCGGTGCGCTGACACGGGAGTTGCGGCAGGTCTCCCTCACTCTGCGACGCCCGTTGGAGAGATGCATTGTCGTTCCCAGCCGGCACAACAACCCGTTCGCCGCGATCTACGAAACCTTATGGGTGATCGCCGGGCGCAATGACATCGCAGATCTCAGCGCATACCTTCCGCGAGCGCCAGACTTTTCCGATGACGGCCTGACATGGCGCGCCGGGTACGGACCACGTCTCCGTAGCTGGCGTGGCATAGACCAGCTTGGAGCCATCGTGCACGCGCTGACCGCCGAGCGCCAGAGTCGCCAGGCAGTCATCTCATTCTGGGATCCGGCGCTCGACAATGCGACGTCGAGGGACATCCCCTGCACGAACTGGTTGCAGTTCATGTGCCGGAATGGGGTCCTCGACCTCGCGGCCACCGTGCGCAGCAACGACCTGATGTGGGGCTTTTCGGGCATCAACACTTTCGAGTGGAGCGTGCTTCATGAGATGGTGGCGCACTGGCTGGGGGTCGAGGTCGGACGCGTCACTTACTTCATCGGCTCACTTCATCTATACAGTCGTCATTTCAAGCGTGCAGAGCGCATGCTCGGCGACACCCTCACTGCCGACCCGTACCCGTTGCCTGCCGCCGCCACCTTCGCGACACCGCTAGCTGAGCTCGACGAAGCCCTCCGTCACTGGTTCACCATGGAAGCTCGTGCGCGTACGACGGGACGCCTCACAGCCGAGGAGATCGCCACCGTCACCGATCCGCTGCTCAGGGATTTCCTGCGGATGGTCAACGAGTACTGGGCGCTGGGCCGTGGTGAGCAGACCTCATTCGACGACGTGCAGGACACCGGTCTACGCACTGCCGGCCTCGAATACGTGAACCGAGACGAGGCTCGTGACGGCGCAGCTCACGGACACGCCTACCTTTCCGACTTCATCGTCGAGTTGCACCGCGCAAAGACCGCCGCCTACGGAGACAGCTGGAAGCGACGCGGGGAGCTCCTCTCCATCGTGCCCAACATCGCCCGCAAGGTGGACCGCCTCGAGCGGTTAGACCTCGAGAACGGCGCACCCGTCGTCGCCTTCGACACAGCCGTCGATCTCTTCGTCTATGCCGTGAAGTACTTGACCTTCCTTGACGACGAGGATGCTGCCGCCGGGACCGCTTCCCGCAGCGACGGCCTCGACGGCTTCGAGGTTCGAGCTGCCGCCCTGTTCTCTGCCGAAGCCGATGGTGTCGATGTCGGCGACGCTCGTAGGATGAGCCTGGAGGCGTTCACCCAGGTGGAGCGCAGCAGCGACGCCCCCTTGGCGAGCCGCATAGAGGCAGCGGAGGCGCTCGCGACATCCGCCTGGGCGCTTGTCACAGCGCTCGCGGATCGCGGACCCTGGGTGGTCCGCGAAGCTGCCATGGAATTGGACAGGTCGAACGATTGGAAGGCGTGACATGACGAAACGGGCACCACAGCCCCGGGCCGAGGTCTTCGACATCTTCTGGCGTTTCACAGCAGAACGGCAACGCGTCTACGAGCAGCGTGTGGCCGGATCGCCCGGCCCCTGGACGGAAGACCGGATTCTGCGCGAGTACAAGTTCTGCAACGTGTTCCGCGCGGCCGACCGCGTATCCCAAGCCCTCATCAAAGAGGTCATCTACGTCGATGACACGACCGCGGCGGAAGACCTGGCGTTCCAGATCGTCCTGTTCCGCACCTTCAGCAATACTGCAACGTGGCGTTCCCTTGTTGCACACCTGGGCCGGAAGCCGATTGTCGACGACATCCGAGGTAACGACCTCGAAGAGGCACTGAATGCGGTGCGCGACGCGAACGGCCGCCTCTATACGGGCGCGTTCATCCTCTGTGCCACCGATGCCTACGGCCGACGCGTGAAGCACCTCAATCACGTCGAGCTCTTCCGGGACATGTTCGTCAACCAGAACCTGCAGCGCCGCATCCTTGAGGCGAAGTCGCTGCAAGGGGTGTACGAGGACCTGCATGAGTTCCCGCTCATGGGCGACTTCATGTCGTACCAAGTCGCCATCGATCTGAACTACTCGGAGTTGACGAGCTTCTCGGAGAACGACTTCACTCAGCCGGGCCCGGGGGCGTTGCGCGGCATCAAGAAGGTGTTCGAGAACACGGGCGACTACTCTCCCCGCGACATCATCCATTGGATGGTCGACCGGCAGACGGACGAGTTCGCCAACCGCGGTCTCACCTTCAACGGACTGTTCGGGCGTCCGCTCCAAGCCATCGACGTGCAGAATCTGTTCTGCGAGACGGACAAGTACTGCCGCGAGGCGCTCCCCGATCTGAAGAGTGCAAGGTCCAGGATCAAGGCGAAGTTCAGCCCGTCCAGCGAAGCGTTGGACGCGTTCTTCCCACCTAAGTGGGGAGTTTCTTCGCCCGCTCTGGCGGTCGCAGCACTCTAATTTCGTCGGAAGTGTTGACATCAATGTCTGAAAATCAGACACTGAGGTCATGACTACTTTCGACGACCGAGGGGTACCACTCTCAACTGACGCCGCGCGCGCGATGAGCTTCGAAGAAATTCGGGCGGCCATCGTCGAGGTTGCCGTGCGAGTCGAGCTTGTCGACCGGGACGACTTCCTCGACGACATCACCCAAGACGACGGATCGACGGAGATCCTGAGCGACCTCGGAGTCGACCTCTACAGCGAGTTCATCCAGCACCTGTATCCCAAGCATCGGCTGCGCGATGTTCCCGTCGACCGCTGGTCTTCCATCGAAGGTGTCGCACTGGTCGTCTTCGACATCTATCAGAACGGGGACGGCCATGCCGCTTCTGATTCCTGAACAGAACAGCGTCTCCGAGATGTGGCTGGAGACGCTTCGCATCGTGAATGCGGCGGGCGGACGTCAGGTGAACGTGTTGTCATCGACGCGGAATCCGACGCTGGAAGTCCCCGAGATCCGCGAGGTCGCCGACCGGTGGCTCGTGCGGGGCGCACGGCGGCACTCCGTCCAGCCCGTGAGCACCGTCGCCTCCACGATCTTCCCCGCGGGACGATACCGTAGCCCCGGCATCCAGTGGTCCGCCGACCTGCCCCAGGAAGACAAGGATCTTCTCGACGCGCGCGCTGACAACCTCTACGCCCGTCACATCAAGTCGATTCCCACACTCATCCAGTTCGACGGCAATCACCTGGGCACCTACTTCTCTCGTATGGTCTGTTGGCCGGGCAAGATCGCTGGCAACGTCAACCAGCTGCGCGACCGCGTCATGTCCCTGCGCGGGTACCACGACCGCCCCGTGAGTTCGACGAACGTCCACGACATCGTGGTGGCGGGAGAAGCGGACACCCCGGCGTACACCGAGGTGCGAGGGTTGCAGGTCCTGCAGCCGACGGATCATCGCTCGCGCGGGTTCCCGTGCCTCGTTCATGTCGACCTCACGGTCCACGACAACGAACTGCACATGCTCGCGGTCTACCGCCATCAGTACCTCGTGACGAAGGCATACGGCAACATTCTCGGCCTGGGTCGCCTGCAGCAGTTCCTCTGCGAGCAGACCGGATATTCCATGGGCGAGCTCGCCGTACAGGCGACGCTCGCAGACGCCGAGCACAAGCCGTGGTCCAAGACGAACGTGCAGCGCATCATCAAGGAAGCGTCTGAGGCGGTGTCCGCCGCATGAACCGCATCGGTTTAGACATCGTGCAACTCGCGCCGCTGAAAGGCCGAATCGCCCGCTCCCGCAATGACTATGTCGCGCGGTTCTGGACTGAAGGTGAACGCGAGTACTGCAACGGGAGCGTCGCACGGCTCGCGTCGAGGTGGGCCGCCAAAGAAGCATGCATGAAGGTTCTTCGTCGAGGTATCGGACAGATTGACCCGCTCGACATCGAGGTCTACAAGGTTGGCGACGTACCATTTCTACGACTGCACGATGCGGCGGTCGACGCCGCCTCAGATGAAGGCCTGTCGGAGTTCGCGGTATCCCTGACCCGCGAGCGCGAATGGGCAGCTGCAGTCGTGATTGCGAAAGAGAGCCAACCCGATGGCAACTAGCGACGAGCAGAAAGAACAGCAGCGTGCCATCGGAGCACGCCTGCGTAGTCTGAGAGACCGCCTGGGTATCACCCAGGAAGATGCCGCTCAGGCGGTGGCGGTGCCGCGCACAGCTATCACTGCCCTAGAAAAAGGCGAGCGCGCCGTGACAGCGACCGAACTCGCGACGTTCGCACAGTTGTATCGAAGTAGCGCGACCTGGATACTTGGCCAGGAAGACAACGCTCCCGCTGTCGGCGAGGCGCTGTTTCGTGCAACCAAAGACCTGTCGGCCGCGGACCAAGACCAGGTGTTGAGGTTCGCCGAGTTCCTGGCGCAGGCTGGCGCGCCGTCGATTCCGCCGCCCAGAAGGAAAAGTTGAGCCATGAGGGACTCACGTCGCCGCGAGATCAAAGTCGCCGCGAACCGATTGCTGGCGGAAGTCGGTTTCGGTTTCGACGGCCCGGTGGACGTGTTTCACATTGTTCGGCAGCTGGGGATCTGGCTCATCTTTCAGCCTCTCGAGAACGCCCTGGGCGCAACTCTTCGCGTCGGCGCTGGTGGCATCATCGTCACCACGCAGCGCAGCCCGAAGATCCAACGATTCACTGCGGCGCATGAGCTCGCCCACTGGTGTCTCCATCGAGGAGATCTGGAGTGGGACACCCCGGACGCTGTCCTCTCCTCCATCGGAGCGTCGGAGCGCGAGCGAGAAGCCCAGCTCTTCGCATCCCACCTCCTCATGCCGCGCCAACTGGTGAGGCGCGCGATCCACACCGTCGACGTTCAGGACCCCGCTCAGATGACCGGGGTGCAGTTGTACGGGGTGTCCCGCGAACTCCAGGTCAGCTATGAGGCCGCCGCTCGCCAACTTCAGAACCTCGGGATCCTGCGCGGCCCCCATGTGTCGTCTCTGCTGAAGTACAGGCCCCTGGCCTTGAAGACGCTACTCAACGACGGCGTCGCCCCGGGCAACGCACACGCGGATGTCTGGCAGGCGCCGGCTACCGGACGCGACTTCACCACGCTCCCCGACGATGAGATCATCATCCGCCTCCCTGAGAACGCCCTCGCCGGCTACCGATGGCGAGCCGAGCTCCCGTCAGATGTCGCCGAGGTTGTGAGGAACCAGCCCTCGGCCCCTGATCCGGCGGCAATCGAAGCGCCCCGCCTGGTTGGAGGTGTCGGCGAACGCACGGTTGTCGTCCGTACCAACGACCCGGGTGCGTGGCGGCTGGACCTGGAGCTCACTCGCTCATTCAGTGATGCCGACCCCATCGACAAGATCGCGTTCGAGGGATGGGTGGATCAGTTCCCGGCCATAGCAAACTCCGCTCAGGTCGTACAACAGCTCCGCCAGGCGGCTGTCAGCTGATGCGCGTGGACCGATGGATTCACGACCTACGGGGCGCATCGACGTACATCTGGGATCAGGGAACCCGGCCGACGTGCGTCGTCGTCGCAACGAGCACCGCGCATGAGCTGACGAGGCCCACGTCAGAGCCCTACGCCCCGGATGCACTGTGGTTGCACGCCCATCAGGCCGGTGCCGTGTCCGCTGCGGGAACAACGGTCGCGGCCGTCGGCGACGCCCTCTCGGACTGGGGCCAACCTCCGATGTCGCTATGGCCATACGAGCCGTCTTTCGTCTCGACTACGCCGCCTTCCGCCACCGGCGCCCCGCCCTGGGACAGAGCGACGATAACGCCGACTTCGGCCACGGTGACCGATGTCATGATCCTGCTGGCGTCCGGCGTCGCCGGGCTGGTCGTGATCCGCGTCTACGAGTCGTTCTATCTCGAGTCCGGGGGCCACGCGTTGGATGCCTTCGACCCGGCTGAACCCCTCTACGGGCGACACGCGCTCTGCGTCGTCGGGGCCGTCGACGCAGACGGTCAAGAATGGTTCGTCGTTCAGAATTCATGGGGAACGGCGTGGGGCGACAACGGCCGCGCGCTCGTCTCCGAGGCCTACCTGGCAGCGACGCTCGATGAGGTGGCGACCGTCGCGCCGCTGTCCACGTAAGCCCTCAGCGCCTCGAGGATGACGGAAGTGACCGTGCGTCCTTCCGCGGCGCATTTGTCGCGGGCACCGTCCCAGAGCGGGTCGGGTACCCGGACGGCCCTCAGTGGCGTCTTAGGCTGATTGGGCACGAGCCGCCTGAGCTCTCTCGCGGAACCGCCTGTGCAGCGCGGGGGTGTCCTCAA
Organism: Microbacterium sp. NPDC055502; assembly: GCF_053643635.1. Classification (NCBI taxonomy): domain Bacteria; kingdom Bacillati; phylum Actinomycetota; class Actinomycetes; order Micrococcales; family Microbacteriaceae; genus Microbacterium; species Microbacterium sp. NPDC055502. The sequence continues at coordinate 856,769 of NZ_JBSHKJ010000002.1, forward strand.
ACCGCACCGAGACGGCACCATGCCGGATCGCCTTGAGTCGAACCGACTCCGTCACGTCGAAATGCTCCCGGTACGTGCCTGGTCGCTGGACCCACGACAGCTTGAGGCCGATAGCTGACGCGAACGCCCGCAGCTCGGCCGGGTCGTCTGCCATGAGGTGCGACCACCGCCTCGTCATGCCTTTGACGGTCGCCTCTCGCAGCATGTCATCGACATACACGGTCATCGCACCTCCAGGTGTATATACACCCAAACTACTAGGTTGTCCGGTACGGGTCAAGCCTCCGTCCGGGACTACTCCGCGGAGCGAGATGAGGACTCGGCTGCGGGCCGCTGAAGCACCCTGCGCGGCCCATCGATGCGAAGGCGTCCACGCCCCCCCCCCCCCCCCCCGCCAGCACCACTGCTTCGACAGCAAGCGGATCATTTTCGTCGCCGAGCTAGCGAGCTGCCGGTGTCATATCAAATGATTCGCTTCTGTCTCTAACAGCCACGAACGCTCTCGCTTCGCACACTCTCGGATCGCTGGGGGACGGGCGAGCCAGCATCCAGGCATTACGCCTGTCGCAGAAGCGCCGACTGGGGTTCGTCGGCGACGTGACGTACCGGAACGCGGTCATCGCGCATACTTAGCGCAGGAGGAGGCAGAGTATGCCCGGCGCCATCGCAGCGCAGGAAATCTCCGATGTTGCCCGCGGGTCGAGCTACTAAGGGCTCGGCTGAGGGGCCGACGCGCGGATCACGAATCGCATCGGCATGTACGTCAGCTTCGCGTCGATCATCGCCCACCGACTCATTGATCTCAGCTGATTCGCAGACGTAGCGCTCTCACCCACGCAGCTGTCGAATGACGTGTCGCATCGCTCTCGCCGGGACCGCGCATAGAGTACGTAAAACGTTTCTATGCGCGGTCTCACCTGCCCAGGTGAGCCACCGACAGTGCGGGCGGTGGCGGGCGATCCGTAAGCAAGAATCAGACGGGCTGTTGGCGTATCGAACACAGCTCGAGTTCTGCCCGCATAGGTGCCCGCATTACTGCCCTCGTTGCCGTCGCCGTCATCATCAGGTGAGGTCCCGCAGTCGCCCGAAAACCCAGTCAACAAGGGCAATGGAGGGGCAGGACGGGATTCTCCGGGATGCTTAAACCAAAGTCAGGGGGTCAGGGGTTCGAGTCCCTTCAGGTCCACCAGAGAATCCCGCGAGAGATCGCGGGATTTCTTCGTTTCCGGTGAGGTTGCACGGGGCTAGCGCCGCAGCGCGCGAGCGTCAACCGTCTCGCGAAGCCCCCCGCGTCGACGTAGACAGGTCGCATCCGCCGACGAAAGGATGCCCCATGTCCAACCCGACTCCCCCGATCCCGCCCGTCCCGCCGTTCGCCGAGGGTGACGCGGAAGACGTGCCCACGCGCGAGGTCGACGGCGAACGCGTGCTCGACGAGGACGCCGACGACGCACAGATCGACAGCGCCGAGGCCGACCGCGCCGCCACGACGGCGGACGTCGACGGCGACGACGCCTGACCGCCGGACGAGAGAAGGGCACCGCCTCGACCGAGGTGGTGCCCTTCTCTCCGCGCTGCGGCGCTCACGTCGCCAGCAGCGGGGGGCGGTGCGGGATCGCGATCGGGCGCGTGGCCCGGCTCGCCCCCTGCATCCGCTCGACCTCTTCGAGAACCTCGAACGCGGTGCCGTAGCGGATCGCGAGCGGAAGGTCGCGCAGCCACGTCACCTCGACCTCGGTGTCGGCGAGCTCGTAGACGCAGGCGACGACGTGGCGCGGGTCGTTCTGGGGATAGCGCAGGTCGTTGATCACCCACTCGGACGGTGTGATGCGGTGGAGCACGAAACGGGGATCGGGGATGTCGGACATCTGGGGGCCCTCCAGGACTCTCTTATAAGGAGGGTGCGCCCTGCGGGCACGGAAGGGTAGGCCCTTGACACCTGACCGGCGAAGTGCAGGACTAGGTGTCGAGCCCGCCCGCGGAGGCCACCTGCGCCCGCCACCACGGAGTCTCGATGAACCCGCGCTTCATGAACACGAGCTCCATCGCGGCGTTCCATCCGCGCACGCCCTTGAGGTGCGCGATCGTCCCGGTGAGGAAGTCGTGCAGGGTCTCGGTGCTCGGCAGGATGATCTCGCAGTACAGCGAGTTCTCTTCCAGCGCCGCCGCGAGGAACCGCACGGACACGTGCTGCGCGAGCGTCTGTGCCACCGAGGCGATGCGCGACGGCTCGACCCGCAGCATCAGCAGCGTCTCCGCGCTCATGCCCAGCGCCGACGCGGGCACCATCGTCACGGTCGTGAGGCAGCCGGCGCTGCGCATCCGCTCGTACCGGCGCCGCACGCTGCTCTCGTTCATGTCGAGCGCATCGGCGATCGACTGGAACGACGCCCGTCCGTTGTAGCGCAGTTCCGCGACGATCGCCCGGTCGGCGTCGTCGAAGTGCGTCGGGTCGCACGTGTTCGGTGCCGGCATGTACGACTTCGGGTCGCTGGCGGCCTCGGCGTGCGAGTCGTACAGCTGACGCCCCCAGTCGAAGCTCACCTTGTACGTGTGCACGACGAGGTCGCTGCGCCAGCGCTCCACGCCGGGGATGGCCTGCAGATCCGTGAGCACGTGCGCGTAGGTCGCCGAGTCCCCCGGGATGACGACCTCCGCGAACACGTCGAACTTGCCGGTCACCAGGGTCACGAACCGCACGTACGGGGAGCCGATCAGCGCCTGCGCGACGCTCAGCTGCGACCCGGGGGTGCAGTTGATGCGCACGAAGAACGTCTCCACGTGCCCCTCGCTGCCCAGGGTCGGCACGATGCCCACGCTCACCACACCCTCGGCGAGCAGCTGCTGCCCGCGCCGGGTGACCGTCGAGACGGACGCGCCGGCGAACTCGGCGATCGACGTCCAGCTCGCGCGTCCGTCCTGCTGAAGTGCGACGACGATCCTCCGGTCGAGATCGCTCACTTCTCTCGTCAGTGGAACGCTCGTCATCGGGTCGGCGGGTACACCCGGTGCAGGAACGTGCGCACCGCTTCCGTCCACGCCTCTGCCTCCTCGATCTGCGGGGAGTGCCCCGACTTCTCGAACACCACCATCTCGGAGTCCGGGATGAGATCGGCGATCGTCTGGCTACACGATACTGGCGTGATCCAGTCGGTCCGGCCCACGGTGATGAGTGTCGGGACTGCGATCTCGGGCAGCCGCGGCTTCAGGTCGTAGTCCGGCAGGTTCACGGAGAAGGCGTAGTTGTGCGCCCGGTAGCGGTAGGGCGTCGCCTGCACCTTCCGCTCGACCGCCTCGGGGTCGTAGACGAAGTCGTACAGGGGCAGGATCTCCCGCCAGCAGTCCTTGAGGTCCTCGTCGTCGCGCACCTGCCCGAGGTCGATGCGGTCGAACTTCTCCATGTCGATGTCGACCCGGTCGGAGGCGAGGGCGTTCTCGCGCGCCAGGTGCGCGTTGGAGTTGTCCGGGGAGGTGTCGCGCAGCACGAGCGCGGCCACGCGGTCGGGGTAGCGCAGCGCGTACTCCATGGTCATGAAGCCGCCGTAGGAGCCGCCGGCCATGACGATCTTCTCCGCGCCGATCCACTCGCGCAGACCGTCGATGTCGGCCGCCCACTGCTCGTGGCTGTAGGTGCCGTTCCCCTCGCTCTGGCCGCTGCCCCTGGCGTCGAACACGACCACCCGGTACTCGTCGGCGAGCCGGCCGAAGCTCGCGCGCGGCTCGGCACGCGACCCCAGCCCCGGGGCTCCGTGGTGGGTGATGATGACGGGCGCGCCCTCGGGGCCGAGCACCTCGACGGCCAGGTGGTTGCCGTTGATCTCGACCCACTGGTGGTCGCTCGTGGCGGCGGCGAACTCCGGGGAGACGTCGGGGGTGGATGTCATGTCGTCCTCTTTCTTCAACAGGCGTTCAGAGCGCGATGGTGCACTCGTCGAGGCTGCGCGGATAGGTGGTCAGGGGTTCGGCGCCGTCGGCGGTCACGAGCATGCTGTCGCTGATGCGGTACCCGGCGTGACCCGGCACGTAGATGCCCGGCTCGTTGGAGACGACCATGCCCGCCTCCAGGAGCGTGGCGTCGCCGTCCTCCAGCCACGGCGCCTCGTGCATGCCCAGACCGATGCCGTGCCCCTGGCGGTGCCGGATGAACTCGCCCAGCCCGGCGTCACGGATCACGTCGAGGCACAGCCGGTTCGCCTCGCGGCACTCCAGGCCCGCGCGGATGGTCTCGCGGCCCACGCGCTGGGCGTCGCGGATCGTGTCGTGGTAGCGGCGCTGCTCGGCCGTAGGCTCCCCGAGCACGAACGTGCGCTCGCCCTCGATGAAGCGGCCGCCCACGGCGCAGCCGAGCGAGAGCATGAAGGTGTCCCCCGCCCGGAGCCGGTTGACCGACGGCAGCCCGTGCGGGAACGCGGAGTTCGCGCCGGAGTACACCAGACCGCCCGCGAGCAGCGAGGCCACGACCACGTTGCGGTGCTCGGCATACATGACACGGGTGCCGGCGGAGGTCACGTGCCGCTCCAGCTCGGCCTCGGTGGGCAGCTCTCCGCCCGCCGCGACGGCCTCGCGCACCAGTGCGACCCCGGCCTCCAGCATCAGGTCGGTGATGCGGGCGGCTTCGCGGTGCAGCACCACCTCCTCCGGGAACTTCACGTATCGGGTGCGGGTGAGCAGGTCGGACGGCACGAGCTCGGCGTGCGGCATCGCGGCGCGGGCGGCGGCCAGGCGCTGATACGGCATCGTGGTCGCGAAACCGACCCTGCCGCGCGGCGACACCGCGTCGGCCAGCACCTGGAACGGCGGGACGACCCCCGGGAACTCGAAGAACGCGACCAGCTCGGCGCGCGCGGACTGCGACTGCGCGTACTCGCGTTCCAGCTCGGGCAGCAGCATCACGACACGCCCTCCCGCCTCGACCCAGATCGCGACCGGCCGCTCGGACGGGTGGTGGAAGAAGCCGGTGAGGTACGCGATGTCCTCGGGGTGATCGGTCAGGAAGGCGTCGAAGCCCTCCTCCCCCATCCGCTCGCGGACACGCTGCTGCACGGTGTCGAAGAACTCCGGCGCGAGGCGCTGATCGAAGACGGTCATGCGGTGCTCCTAGCGGGACAGGTGGCGCGGGTTGCGCGCGTCGTTGTAGGCGATGGACAGGAGGGTGGCCGACAGCACCAGGATCAGGATCGCGATGGAGGGGAACAGCGTCAGCCACCACGCGCTCACCATGGCGCCCGCCTGCTGTGCCTCGTACAGGATGCGGCCCCACGACCACGTGGTCGGGTCGCCCAGTCCGAGGAACGCCAGCCCCGCGGCCGACAGCACCGCCCGCGACGCGGTCACCACGACCGAGACCACGACCACCGGGGTCACCGCGGGCAGCACGTGCCGCGTGATGATCCACAGCGGAGAGGTCGTCATCAACCGGGACGCGTCGACGTACGGCAGCCCGACGACCGTGAGCGCCTGGGAGCGGACGAGTCGGGTGACCTCGGGCCACGAGAACGCCGCGACCACGAAGATGATCGTCGAGGTGCTCGGCCCCACGAGCGCCGCGATCAGGATCATCAGCGGCAGCACGGGCAGCGACAGGGTCATGTCGACGATCACGCTGATGATGCTGTCGAGCTTGCGGAAGTAGGCCCCGATCACCGCGATGATCGTGCCGAAGACGATCGCGATCACCGAGGCGGCCACGGCGACCAGCACGCTCTGCTGCGTGCCCCAGATGACCTCGGAGAACACGTCGCGGCCGAGCGCGTCGGTGCCGAACCAGTGGTCCCCGCTCGGCGGGCGCAGCACGTCGGGCCCGTAGCTCGCCGGGTACGGGGCGATCAGGGGCGCCGCGAGGGCGACGATCACGAGCAGGATCAGCAGGCCGAGCGAGATCATGCCGAGCGGGTCGCGGCGGAAGGCGCGCCAGGTGTGCGCGCTGGCCCGCTCGCTGCCGGCCGCGGTCGGTTCGCTGGGGACGAGGTTCTCGGTGGAGGGCAGCGGAGCGGTCATGCGGTCTTCACTCTCGGGTCCAGGTAGCCGTAGATGATGTCGGTGACCGTGTTGGCCACGACCACGGTGATGGCGAGCATGAGGAATGCGCCCTGCAGCACCGGGAAGTCGAGCTGCGTGACGGCCTCGTAGATGCCGCGGCCGATGCCCGGGTAGGCGAACACGGTCTCGGTGAGCACCGCCCCGCCGACGAGGAACCCGAGCTGGAGCCCGATCAGCGTCGTGGTCGGCAGCAGCGCGTTGCGCAGCGCGTGCTTCCACAGGATGCGGCGGCCGCGGAGGCCGTTCGCCTTCGCGAGCAGGATGTAGTCCTCGCCGAGCGTCTCGATGAGGGTGGAGCGCATGGTCAGCACGTAGGAGCCGACCTGGATGAGCATGAGCGACACCGCCGGGAGCACGAGGTGCTGCGCGACGCTGAGGTACCACTCGAAGCCGTAGGTGTTGTTGGTGTAGGCGCCGCCGATGGGGAACCAGCCAAGGTTGAGCCCGAACACGAACAGCAGCAGGATCGCGACGCTCGGCACGAACAGCGACTGCCCGGTCACGCCGAGCACCTGCACGGCCCTGTCGATGAAGCGACCCCGGTGTGAGGCGGCCGCGACGCCGAGCGGCACCCCGATCAGGATCGTGAGGACGAGCGCGGTGATGGTCAGCAGCAGCGTCCACGGCAGCCGCTGCAGCAGCACGTCGGTCACCGGTATGGACTGCGTGAAGGAGATGCCGAGGTTGCCCTGCAGCAGCTGCCACATGTACAGGCCGTACTGCACGATCAGCGGCTGATCGAGGCCGTACTGCTCGAGGATGGTCGCCCGGATGTCCTCCGTCATGTTCGGACTCGCCAGCGCAAGGGCCGGATCGCCGGGCAGCAGACGCAGGAGCAGGAACGTCACGGTCACGGCGAACCAGATCGTGAGCAGACCTCGACCTGCGCGACGGAGAATGAACGATGCTCGGGACACCCGGGCGACCTTCCTCGAGAGTGGGGGTTTTCTTACTCGACCGGGTGCGCGCTCGCGAGCGAGAGCGGGTTCACGATCGACAGCAGTTCGCTCGGCTTGGAGAGGAAGCCGGACCATTCGTCGCTCGCGGCGAAGAACAGGTTCTGCGTGTACATGATGTTGTCGTAGACCTGCTCGTGCACGATCTTGTTCGCCTTGCGCATGATCTCGATCTTGTCGTCCTCGTCGAACGTGACCATGCCCTCCTCGATCAGTGCGTTCAGCTCGGGGTCGTCGACGTGGGTGTAGTTGATCGCGCCGCCGGGCAGGTACGACAGGGCGAAGTTCGTCACCGGGTCGTCCATGATGGCGAAGTTGCCGGCGTAGATGTCGTAGTCGCCCTCGTTGGTCATGGAGAGGTAGGTGTTGCGCTCCGTGCCCTGCAGCTCGATCGTGATGCCGGCCTCGGCCGCGCTGTCCTTCACCATCTGCGCCCACTGGCTGGTCACGCTGTCCTGCAGCGAGTAAATCAGGCGGAACGAGACGGGGAACATGCCGTCGGCGTTCGCCGTGTACCCGGCGTCTTCCATGAGCTCGCGCGACTTCTCCGGGTCGAACTCGTACTCGGTGACGGAGTCGTCGTAGTACTTCGCGAGCACCGGCATCAGGGCGCTGGAACCCGTGGAGACGGCCTGCCCCTGCAGGACGACCGTGCGGATGGCCTCGTAGTCCACCGCGTGGGCGAGCGCCTGACGAACCCGGGTCTTCGCGAGGTCGGGCTTCTCCATGTTGTAGACGAGGTGCGCGTAGCCGAGACCGGCGGCCTCGATCACCTGCAGTCCGTCGGTGCCCTTCAGCTGCTCGACCTGCGCGGGCGGGAGGGCATTGGCGATCACGTCGATCTCGCCGCTCTGCAGCGCCAGGATCTCGGTGTTCACGTCGGGGTACACGCGGTACACGACCTCGGCGGGTCCGGGGACGCCGCCGTCGACCAGCGGGTAGTCCTCCACGCGCTCGAGCGTGTAGTGCTGGCCGACCTGGAAGTCGGTCATGATGAACGGGCCCATGCCCACCCAGCCGCCGTCGCTGCCGTCGTTCGCGAACTCCGCGATCGATCCCTTCGGCTCGAACACGTGCTGCGGCACGACGACACCCCAGAAGCCGATCTCGTCGATGATCGACGAGTCGGGCTGCGTGAGCGTCAACTCGACCCGGGTGTCGCTCACCGCGGTCGCGGTGTCGAGGTTGCCCAGCTGCCCGTAGAACGTGCCGGGCGCCTGGTCGCGCTTGACCGCGTTCAGCGTCCACGCGACGTCCTCCGCCGTGAGCGGCTCGCCGTCGCTCCAGGTTAGGTCGTCGCGGATCTCGTAGAACCCGGTGGTGTCGTCGACGTAGCCCCACTCGGTGGCGACGTGCGCCTCCTTGGTCCCGTCGTCGCTGATGCTCAGCAGGTGCGGGTACATCAGGTTGGTGACCCACGAGTCCGTGCGGCTGTTGCCGAGCACGGGGTTGAAGTTCACGACGTCGGTCGTCGTACCGATGCTGAGCGTCTCATCGCTCGGCCCGGTCGCGGCGGACGACTCCCCCGGCTCGGGTGCCGTGGGGGCGCACGCGGCGAGGCCGACGGCGAGGACCGCGGCCGCACCGAGTGCGAGGAACGTGTTGTGCTTCATCAGACCCAGACCTCCTCGAGGACGCGCATGGTGTTGCCGCCGACGACCGCGCGGATCTCGTCGTCGGAGTAGTCGTGCTTCACGAGCCAGCCGATGATGTTGTAGAAGGCCTCGGCGGGGTTCTCGATGCCGTCGACGTACGGCTGCTTCTCGTAGTCGACGTTGGCGTGCGCCTGACCCAGCGACAGGTTCGAGGAGAACGCGTCGTGCAGGCCCACGTGGTCGCCGAACAGCGTGTCGGGTCCGAAGCTCACGTGCTCCAGGCCGACCAGGTCGACGCAGTACTGGAAGTGGTCCATGACCGACTCCAGCGAGTGCTTCGGGTGCTGGGGCGAGATGGTGGTGTGCGGTGCGGCCTCGATGCCGATGACCCCGCCGCGCTTGGCGCACTCGATGATCGTCTCGTCCGTCTTCATGCGGTTCGTCGGCCACAGTCCGCGGGCGCCCGCGTGGGTGATGAAGACCGGCTTGGTGGAGTGGGCGATCACGTCGAGGCACGTCTGGTCACCCGAGTGCGAGATGTCGATCGCGATGCCGAGCTTGTTCATCCGCTCCACGGCGCGCTCGCCGAAGTAGGTGAGTCCGCCGTCGCCGCGCTCCTTGAGGCCGCCGCCGAGCATGTTCGCCTCGGAGTAGGCGATGCCCATCTGGCGGACGCCGAAGCCGTACAGCACATCGAGCCGGTCGACCTCGTTCTCGATCATGGTCGCCGCCTCGAGCGCGAAGATGTGCGCGACGCGGCCGGTCTCCGCGGCGTACCGGATGTCCTTGATCGACTCGGCCTTGATCACGAAGTCCTGGTGCGCGAGGTCGGCCATGCGCACGCCGAGGTCGAACAGCACGTCCTGGTACTTCCATCCGGCGTCGCTGGAGATGCAGCAGGTGCCGTCCATGCCGTTGTCGAACACCGCGGTCAGACCGGAGCGGGCGAGGCCCTGGTAGCCGGTGGGTTCGCGGCCCTGGCGGATGTGGTCGCGCAGCTCCCCCATGTCTTCGGGGAAGACCTGCACGTGCTCGTGCAGCGAGATCACGGTCTCTTCGCGGAGGAGGCGCTCGGTGCGCTCCTTCTGCGCGTCGCTGAGGCCGAGGTCGTACGCCGGCACACGGCCGATCTGCTTGGCGTAGCGGAACTCGCGGTAGTCCTTGCCGGCTTCCAGGTAGTCGTACGCGGTGTAGCCGGTGTAGCGGTCTGCTTGTTCGAGCACGGATGCGCTCCTTCGGGTCGATACGGGGGTGGCCTCCCGTTCGTCGAGCGGGAGATTTCCTCGAATCTCGACGATTCCGGCGCGAAAGTCAACTGTTGTGATGATTTTCGGCCGAGATGTTTCCTGTTCGAAACAATTCAGCGCCAGGATGCTGGCATGATGTCATCCATGGAGAACACATCCGTCCCCGAGAACACCGTCGTCCTCGACGTCCGCGGCCTCACCGTGACCCTCGACGGCTCGCGCGGACCCCAGCGCGTGGTCGACGGCATCGACCTCACCGTGCACCGCGGCGAGGTGTTCGCGCTGCTCGGCGAGTCCGGCTCCGGCAAGTCGATGACGGCGCGCGCGATCATGGGCCTCATCGACAACGGCACCGTGGAGGCCGCGACCCTCTCCCTCGGCGACACCGACCTGCTCACCGTCACGCCGGAGCAGCATCGGCGCCTGCGCGGCGTCCGAGTGAGCCTCGTGATGCAGGACGCTCTCTCCGCACTCAACCCCGTGCTCAGCATCGGCGACCAGATCATCGACCTGATCCGCGCGCACACGCCCGTCGGTCGTCGCGAAGCCGAGGCGCGCGCCGTCGAACTGCTCACCCTGGTCGGCATCCCCAGCCCGGAGAAGCGTGTCCGCGACTACCCGCACCAGTTCTCCGGCGGACAGCGGCAGCGCATCCTGATCGCGATGGCCATCGCGCTCGACCCCGACCTGATCATCGCCGACGAGCCGACCACCGCCCTCGACGTCACGGTGCAGGCGCAGATCCTCGACCTGCTGCTGTCGCTGCGCGACCGCCTCGGCATGGGCGTCCTCCTGATCACCCACGACCTCGGCGTCGTGATGGAGGTCGCCGACCGGGTCGCCGTGATGCGCACCGGGCGCATCGTGGAGTCCGGTCCGGCGGACGACGTGCTCACTGCACCCCGGCATCCGTACACGCTGCAGCTGCTCGACTCGATGCCGCAGGACGTGAGCGCCGCGGCGGACGACGACGGCTCCGCGCCGATCCTGGAGGGACGAGGACTCGAGCGCACGTTCCGCTCCGGGAGCGGACGACGCGCACACCGCGTCACGGCCGTCGGCGGCGTCGACCTCTCCCTGCGCAGCGGCGAGATCCTCGCGATCGTCGGCGAGTCCGGCAGCGGCAAGTCCACCCTGGCGCGCATGCTCGTCGGCCTCGACTCCCCCGACGCCGGCACACTGCGCTACCGGGACCAGGACGTGACGCGGGGTCGGCTGCGCGACCGCAAGGTGCTGCGCCGCGGCGTGCAGATGGTGTTCCAAGACCCGTACATGTCGCTGAACCCGCGCATGACCGTGCAGCAGATCATCGCCGAGCCGCTCGCCGCCACCCGCACCGGCACCCCGGCGTCACGCCGCGAGCGGGTCTCCGAGCTGCTCGAGCTCGTCGGCCTCGACCCGGACATGGCCTCGCGCTTCCCGCACCAGTTCTCCGGCGGACAGCGACAGCGGATCGGCATCGCCCGCGCCCTCGCGCTCGACCCCGATGTCCTGGTGTGCGACGAGCCGGTGTCGGCGCTCGACGTCTCCATCCGCGCGCAGATCATCGACCTGCTGTGCGAGCTGCGCGAGCGTCTGGGCATGTCGATCGTGTTCATCGCGCACGACCTGTCCCTCGTGCGGCACATCGCCGACCGCGTCGCCGTGATGTACCTCGGCGACATGGTCGAGGTCGGCGACACGGAGGAGGTCTACCGGCACCCCTCGCACCCGTACACGCAGGCGCTGCTGTCGGCCATCCCGCCGCAGACGCGCGCCGAGCGGGGCATGCTCCAGCGACGCACGCGGCTGTCGGCCTGAGCGCCGCGGCTCAGCCGGCGGGACGGACGGTCAGGTCGGTGAGGTGGGCGTCACGCGGAAGGTCGAGCGCCGTGAGGATCGTGGTCGCCACCGCGTCCGGGGTGATGAAGCGCGACGCGTCGTACTCCGCCCCTTCCTGTCGGTGCACCCGCTCCTGCATCGGCGTGGCCGTGCGGCCGGGGTAGATCGAGGTCACGCGCACGCCGTGCCCCGCCTCCTCCGCACGCAGCGCGTCGGCGAGGGCCCGCAGGCCGTGCTTCGATGCCGCATAGGCGGACCACTCCGGGTTCGCCCGGAGCCCGGCCCCGGAGTTGACGAACACCACGTGCCCGCGCGACACCCGCAGCACCGGCAGCAGCAGGCGCGTCAGCTCCGCGGGCGCGACCAGGTTGACGGCGAGCTGCTGCTCCCACAGGGCGGGTGTGAGCTCGCCCACGGCACCGAGGTCCACGACACCGGCGGCGTGCACGAGACCGTCGAGACGGTCGGGCAGGCTCTGCTTCGACAGCGCCCACGAGAGCCGCCCCGGCTGCGCGAGGTCGCCCACGATCGCCGTGGCACCGGGGAGCTCGTCGGAGATCTGCCGCGCCCTCCCCGCGTCGCGCGCCAGCACGACCACGTGGTCGCCGCGCTCGAGGAGGCGACGGGCGAGGACGGCGCCGATACCAGAACCGGCGCCGGTCACCAGATGGGTGGCCACCTCAGCCCGCGTCTGCAGCGGTCTCGACGGCGTCGAGCGGGATCACGGGGCAGTCCTTCCACAGGCGCTCGAGCCCGTAGTAGACGCGCTCCTCCTGGTGGAAGACGTGCACGATCAGGTCGCCGAAGTCGAGCAGCACCCACCGCGCCTCCGCGCGGCCCTCGCGGCGCACGCGCTTGTGGCCGGACTCGACCAGGCGGTCCTCGATCTCGTCGGCGATCGCGGCGACGTTGCGCTCGCTGTTGCCCGTGACGACCAGGAAGATGTCGACGAGCGGAAGAGGCTCGGAGACGTTGAGCGCCACCAGGTCTTCCCCGCCCTTCGCAACGGCGGCTTCGGCGGCGATGCGCAGCATCTCTTCGGCGGTTTCAGGTGATTGCATCAGAACACATTCGTGGTGAAGGCGACGACCAGTGCCACACCCAGCGCGAGAGCGAGGCCACCGGCGACGATCGCCAGGATCAGCATCAGCCGATTGCCCTTCTCGGGCGCGGGCGGACGGATGACCTCGCCGGCGGGCTTGATGGTGCTGACAGCCGAGCTGGCAGCGATGGGGGTGGGCGAGGACGCCGGAGGCAGCTCCCCGTCGATGAGGACGGCGTCGACATCCTTGCCGTCGGCGGTGCCGTGTGCGTGGCCCTGCGAGCCGATGCCCTTCGGCAGCTCGTAGGAACCCGTGATGAGGATCTCCCCCGTCGACGCGACGGGCCCGGACAGCGACCCCTCCCCGGGCGACGGCGTGAAGATCAGCGCGTTGGGCGAGCGGTGCGAGCCGCCCGAGTCGTTGGACGTGAGCAGCTCGTCGAAGGACGGCCGGAACGACGCGGGCTTCGCCGGCTCCTCGGCGGCCAGCACGCCCTCGCCGAACGCGGGGCTCACGGTGGGACGCTCGCCGTCGGCGACCTCGCCGCGGTCGTCGTCCTGATCAGCGAGCAGGTCGTCACGCTCGTCCGTCGACCCGGTCTCGACCTCGTCGGCCTCCGCGGTGCCGGGGACGCCGAGCAACTCGGCCACGTCGACCGGTTCCGGTTCCGCCGGCTCGGCGAGCGGCACGCTCCCGGCGGACTCGACGGCGTCGGCGGCGCTCACCGGCTCGATCGACACCTCGTCGTCGACGTCGTCGTCGTCGACCTCGTCATCCGCCGGGGCCGATGGCGAGGAGAAGTCGGGGATGCCCGAGACGATCGACGAGTCGTCGTCCGACTCATCTGCGCGGGGGGCGGTGTCGCGGTCGCCCTCGGTCGCCTCGGCTCCCACGACCGGCACGGATGCGGTCTTGATCTTCTCCTGCTCACGCGCCTGGCGACGGGTGAGCGGTGCGGCACCGAGGTCGACCGCGGAGTCGGCCACCGGGGCCGGCGCCACCGGGGCGGGCTCGGCCGCGCGGGGAAGCGGGGCCGCCGGCGGAGTCGCGTTCGCCGCCTCCGCAGCGGCCTCGGCCTGCTCCTCCGTGATGACCGGGGTGGATCCAGTCAACCGGATCTCCCGCAGCTGCTTCCGCGTGAGCGGACCTCGCTGATCCGATGTGCTCATTCCTTGCTCCGATACAGATGGTGCTTCGCGATGTACTGGACGACGCCGTCGGGGACGAGGTACCAGACCGGTTGATCGTCGCGGACTCGCTCTCGGCAGTCCGTCGACGAGATCGACAGCGCCGGCACCTCCAGCTGGCTGACGTCGTCGCTCGGGAGGCCGTCGATGCTCAGAACGTGTCCTGGGCGGGAGACCGCGACGAAGTGGGCCAGTTCCCACAGTTCATCATGGTCTCTCCAACTGAGAATTTGCGCCACGGCGTCGGCGCCGCTGATGAAGAACAGCTCCGCGTCGGGCCGCTGAGCCTTGAGATCGCGGAGCGTGTCGATCGTGTAGGTGGGGCCGGCGCGATCGATGTCGACCCGGCTCACCGTGAACCGGGGGTTCGACGCGGTCGCGATGACGGTCATGAGATAGCGGTGCTCACTGGGCGTGACCTCCGCCTTCTGCCACGGCCGTCCGGTGGGAACGAAGACCACCTCGTCGAGATCGAAGGAGTGCGCGACCTCGCTGGCGGCGACCAGGTGGCCGTGATGGATCGGGTCGAAGGTGCCGCCCATCACGCCGATGCGCGGTGCGCGCGTGGTCGCAGTGCTCATGAAAGGCCTAGTGGCCGTGTCCCGCCTCGTGGCCGTCCTTGCCGTGCTTCGCCGCCCAGGCCTCCGCCTTCGCCGAGTGACGGTTCGCCACGTTCTTGTACGACAGCGTGACGAACCCGAGAGCGGCGAACACGATCGCGGCGATGACTCCGAAGATCAGGGTGTCGAGCGCGACGTTGCCGTGGTGCTCGGTCTCTGCGGCGGCCATCGCGATCTGTGCGACGAGGTTCATCCTTGCTCCGTTTCGTGGCGTGCTGTCTCGGGTGTCGGGGATGCAGCGTCCCCCAGTCTAGCCCTCAGCCGCGCGTCTGACCCGCCCCACGCGCGAGCCACTTCGTGCTGGTCAGCTCGGACAGTCCCATCGGCCCGCGGGCGTGCAGCTTCTGCGTCGAGATGCCGACCTCGGCGCCGAATCCGAACTCCCCGCCGTCGGTGAAGCGCGTCGACGCGTTCACCATGACCACCGCGGAGTCCACCTCGGCCAGGAACCGCTCGGCGTTGCGGGTGTCGGTCGTGATGATCGACTCGGTGTGACCCGTGCTGTAGCGGCGGATGTGGTCGAGCGCATCGTCGAGCGAGTCGACCACCTTCATCGCGATGTCCAGGCTCAGGTACTCGGTCGCCCAGTCCTCCTCGGTCGCCGGGATCACGGTGGCGACCAGCCCCGCGACGATGTCGTCGCCGTGGATCGCCACACCCTCGCTCATGAGCGCGCTCGCGACGAGGGGGATCAGCCGCGGCGCGGCCTGCCGGTGCACGAGCACGGTCTCCACCGCGTTGCACACGCTCGGACGCTGCACCTTGGCGTTCACCACGATGTCGCGCGCCCAGTCGTCTGGCGCGCTCTCGTCGAGCACGATGTGCACGTTGCCGGCGCCGGTCTCGATCACCGGCACGGTCGACTCCGTCACGACCGTCTCGATCAGGCCGGCACTGCCGCGGGGAACGAGCACGTCGATCAGACCGCGACCGTGCATGAGGGCCTTCGCGCCCTCGCGACCGAAGTCGTCGACCGTCTGGATCGCCTCCGGGGTGACCCCGGCCCCCTCCAGAGCGCCACGCATGACCTCCACCAGCACGGTGTTCGAGTCGCGCGCGGCACTGCCCCCGCGCAGCACCACGGCGTTGCCGGACCGCAGGGCGAGGGCGGCGATGTCGACCGTCACGTTCGGCCGGGCCTCGTAGATCGCACCGACCACGCCGAACGGCACTCGCACCTGCTCCAGCGCGACACCGTTGGGCATGCGGTGACCGCCGACCACGCGACCGACCGGGTCGGGCAGCGCCGCCACCTCGCGCACCGCCGCGGCCAGCGCGGAGACCCGGCGCTCGTCGAGCCGCAGGCGATCGATCAGCGAGTCGCCGATGCCGTCCTCGCGGCCGCGGGCGATGTCGCGCCCATTCGCCTCGATGATCCGCGGCGCGTTCTCCTCCAGAGCCAGGGCGATCGCCTCGAGAGCGCGCGCCTTGTCGTCGCTGGTGAGGCCGGCCGTGGCGCGGGAGGCCTCCTTCGCGCGCTCCAGGCGCGCCTGGGGGGTCGGGTCGGTCATCCGCCCAGTCTAGGAGGTCGCCGGTTCGAACCAGGTCCCGATGTCGTCGCCCGTGAGGGCCCGGTCGACCAGGTCGGCGCTGGTCACCAGCACGCCGATCCCCGAGGCTGCAGCGAGACGTGCCGCCGAGACCTTGGTGGCGGCTCCCCCGGTACCGACGCTGTTCACGACCGTCGATCCGAACTCCAGTCCGGACAGGTCGGCGTCGGGGGCCACGACGTCGATCGGCTCGGCACCCGGGTCGGTCGGCGGCTTGGTGTAGAGCGACTCGATGTCGCTCAGCAGGATCAGCGCGTCGGCCTCGATCAGCTGTGCCACGAGCGCGCCGAGGCGGTCGTTGTCGCCGAAGCGGATCTCCTGCGTCGCCACGGTGTCGTTCTCGTTCACGATCGGCAGGGTGCGCAGACCCAGCAGCCGCTCCATGGCCCGACGGGCATTCGACCGCGACGTCGGGTTCTCCAGGTCACCCGTGGTGAGCAGCACCTGCCCGGCGACGATGTCGAACGGGCGCAGGGCCTTCTGGTAGCGGTACACGAGGATGTTCTGGCCCACCGCCGCGGCGGCCTGCTGCGTCGCCAGATCGGTCGGGCGGGCGTCGAGCCGGAGGAACGGGATGCCAGAGGCGATCGCGCCGGACGACACCAGGACCACCTCGGCTCCCCTGGCGTGCGCGGCGGCCAGGGCCTCCACGATCACCGGGATGCGCCAGGACGACTCGCCGCTGATGGACGACGAACCGACCTTCACGACGATGCGCGACGCCGACGCGAGGTCGGCGCGCGTGCGTGCGGTCACTCGTCGCCCTCGCGGGCGGTGGCGAGGCGCTCGGCCTCCAGCTCCGCGCGCGCCTGCGCCTTGGCGTCCATCCGCTCGTAGTACTGCTCGCGGCGCTCGGACGTGGTGCGGCGGGAGTTCGGCGCCAGGCGCGGGTCGGTGCCACGCGGCGCGGTAATGAGCTCCGCGGCCGAGCTCATGGTGGGCTCCCAGTCGAACACGATGCTGTCGCCCTCGCCGATCACGACCGTCGAGCCCTGCACGGCACCGAGGCGGAACAGCTCGTCTTCGACACCCAGCTTCTCGAGGCGGTCGGCCAGGTAGCCCACGGCCTCCTCGTTCTGGAAGTCGGTCTGCTGCACCCAGCGCACCGGCTTCTCGCCGAGGATGCGGTACACGTTGCCGTAGGTGCCGCCCTCGACGCGGATCGAGAAGTCCTTCTTCGAGCCCCGCGGCCGGATGACCACGCGCTCACGCGGCTTCTCCGCCGCGATGTTCTCGGCGCGGTGCTTCTCCACCAGCTCGCCCAACGCGAACGTGAGCGGGCGAAGACCCTCGTGCGACACCGTCGAGATCTCGAACACGCGGAAGCCGCGCGCCTCCAGATCGGGGCGAACGAGCTCGGCGAGGTCGCGCGCCTCCGGCACGTCCACCTTGTTGAGCGCGACGAGCTGCGGGCGCTCCAGCAGCGGCGTCTGGCCTTCCGGCGCCTCGTAGGCGGCCAGCTCGGCGAGGATGACGTCGAGGTCGGAGATCGGGTCGCGGCCCGGCTCGAGCGTGGCGCAGTCGAGCACGTGCAGCAGGGCCGAGCAGCGCTCGACGTGACGCAGGAACTCCAGGCCGAGGCCCTTGCCCTCGCTCGCGCCCTCGATCAGTCCCGGCACGTCGGCGACCGTGAACCGGAAGTCCTCCACCTGCACGACGCCCAGGTTCGGGTGGAGCGTGGTGAAGGGGTAGTCCGCGATCTTCGGGCGTGCGGCCGAGATGGCGCCGATCAGGCTCGACTTGCCGGCGGACGGGTAGCCCACCAGCGCGACGTCGGCGACGGTCTTCAGCTCGAGCACGACGTCGCCCTCATAGCCGGGCGTGCCGAGCAGGGCGAAACCGGGGGCCTTGCGCTTGGGTGTCGCGAGGGCGGCGTTGCCCAGGCCGCCCTGGCCGCCGGCGGCCACGACGAAGCGCTCCCCCGGCTCGATCAGGTCGATGAGCACCTCGCCGGACGGCGACTTGACCACCGTGCCGACCGGGACCGGAAGCTCCAGGGACTCGCCGTCGAAGCCCGACCGGTGGTCGCCCATGCCCGGCCCGCCGTTGCCCGAGGAGCGGTGCGGCGAGTGGTGGTACGACAGCAGCGTGCCCGTCTGCGGATCGGCGACCAGGACGATGTCGCCACCGTCGCCGCCGTTGCCGCCGTCGGGGCCGCCGAGGGGCTTGAACTTCTCCCGGTGCACCGAGACGCAGCCGTTGCCGCCCTTACCCGCACGGAGGTGCAGCGTGACGGTGTCGACGAACGTGACCATGTGTGCGTGTCCTTCGGGTAGCGGGGGAAGACGGACGGCAGATACGCGGACGGGGCGAGCCGAAGCCCGCCCCGAACCGGATGTCTAGCGTGGTGCTGTGATCACTCAGCAGCAGCGACGATGTTGACGACCTTGCGGCCGCCCTTCGCGCCGAACTCGACCGCACCGGCGGCCAGAGCGAACAGCGTGTCGTCGCCACCACGGCCGACGTTCACGCCGGGGTGGAAGTGCGTGCCGCGCTGGCGGACGATGATCTCGCCGGCGAGGACCTGCTGACCGCCGAAGCGCTTCACACCGAGTCGCTGAGCGTTGGAGTCACGACCGTTGCGGGTGGAGCTTGCGCCCTTTTTGTGTGCCATGTCCTGTGTCTCCTCGGTCTTACTTGATGCCGGTGATCTTGACGCGCGTGAGCTCCTGGCGGTGGCCCTGACGCTTCTTGTAGCCGGTCTTGTTCTTGTACTTCTGGATGACGATCTTCGGGCCGCGGAGGTTGCCCACGACCTCGGCCGTGACCTTGACCTTCGCCAGCGCGTCGGCGTCGGTGGTCACCGTGGCGCCGTCGACGAGCAGCACAGCGGGCAGCTCGATCTTCTCGCCCTGGGCCGCCTGAACACGGTCGAGCTGAACGATGGTGCCGACCTCGACCTTCTCCTGCCGGCCACCGGCGCGCACTACTGCGTAAACCACTTCATACCTGTTTCGTTGGGGAGCACGCGGCTCCGAGAATCTCACGGGAAGACTGTTGCTTGCATGCGTCGCTGGTACGACGGGCGCGAATGCAAGACTCTCCGCATCGGCCGTCGAGGACGACGCGGCATGCGCACCAAGGGACTACTTTACCGGATGCCGGAGCCCCTCGCAAAGTGAGACCGGTCGCGCCTCCGGTCGTAGGCTGGCGAGGTGACCGTACTCGTCGACGACCCCCTCTGGCCGGCCCACGGACGCCTGTGGGCGCACCTGGTCAGCGACACCGACCTCGACGAGCTGCACGACTTCGCCCGCGCGCACGGCATCCCGGCGCGCGCGTTCGACCTGGACCACTACGACGTCCCGGAGGACGCGGTGGCGCGGCTGATCGCCGGCGGCGCCCAGCACGTTCCGGGAAAGGAACTGGTGCGCCGCCTGATCGCGTCAGGCCTCCGGGTCCGCGGCCGCGACCGGCTGCGCTGAGCTCTCCGCCGCCACCGACACCGGCGTGCCGGAGAGCGCGGCCGTGGTCACCCGGCGGCGACCACGCCCCTGCCCCGGTGCCTTCGGCTCGGGAAGCGCATCCAGCACCGAGTCGAGGAGCTCCTCAGCCGGTGACTTCGGGCCCTTGCGGTCGGCCCCGCGCTTCTTGCGGGCCTTCTTCGGACGCTCGGCGGCGGGCGCGGCGGCCTGCTCGGCCGGTGCGCTCTCGGCGGGGGCGTCACCCGAGGGGGCGATGGTCGACGCGGCGATCTGGGCGAGCGCCGACTTCGCGCCCTCCGTGATGCTGTGCGTCACCGCGGCCACGACCGGAGCGGTGTTGCCGTTGCCGTTGCCGTTGCCATTGCCGTTCCCGTTGCCGCGCTGGCGGCGACCGCCGTTTCCTCCGCCTCCGCCGTTGCCGCCGTTGGCGCGGTGCTTGACCACCGGGTCGTGGTGCACGATGACGCCGCGACCCGCGCAGACCTCGCACGCCTCGCTGAAGGTCTCCAGCAGCCCGAGGCCCAGCTTCTTGCGGGTCATCTGCACGAGGCCCAGCGACGTGACCTCGGCCACCTGGTGCTTCGTGCGGTCGCGGCTCAGGCACTCGATCAGACGCCGCAGCACGAGGTCACGGTTGGACTCCAGCACCATGTCGATGAAGTCGACCACGATGATGCCGCCGATGTCGCGCAGCCGCAGCTGACGGACGATCTCCTCCGCCGCCTCGAGGTTGTTCTTGGTGACGGTCTCCTCGAGGTTGCCGCCCGAACCGACGAACTTGCCGGTGTTGACGTCGACGACCGTCATCGCCTCGGTGCGGTCGATCACGAGCGAGCCACCGGACGGCAGCCACACCTTGCGGTCGAGCGCCTTCTCGATCTGCTCGGTGATCCGGAACGCGTCGAAGGGGTCGACCTCGTCCTCGTAGGACTCGACGCGCTCGAGCAGGTCGGGCGCGACGCTCTCCAGGTAGGCGCGGATCGTGCGCTGCGCGTCCTCGCCCTGGATGAGCATCTTCGTGAAGTCCTCGTTGAAGACGTCGCGGACGATCTTGACCAGCAGATCCGGCTCGGCGTGCAGCAGCGCGGGTGCCTGCTGGCTCTCCACCTGCTTCTGGATGTGCTCCCACTGCGACGTGAGCCGCTGGACGTCGCGCGTCAGCTGTTCCTCGGTCGCACCCTCCGCGGCCGTGCGGACGATCACGCCGGAGGACTCGGGCAGCACCTCCTTGAGGATGCGCTTGAGTCGCGCCCGCTCGTTGTCGGGCAGCTTGCGGCTGATGCCGTTCATCGACCCGCCGGGCACGTACACCAGGTAGCGGCCGGGCAGCGAGATCTGGCTCGTGAGGCGGGCGCCCTTGTGGCCGACCGGGTCCTTCGTGACCTGGACGAGCACGCGGTCGCCGGGCTTGAGGGCCAGCTCGATGCGGCGCGGCTGGTTGCCGGTCTCGACGCCGTCCCAGTCCACCTCGCCGGAGTACAGCACGGCGTTGCGACCACGGCCGATGTCGACGAACGCGGCCTCCATGCTGGGGAGCACGTTCTGCACACGGCCGAGGTAGACGTTGCCGATGAGCGACGCATCCTGGTTGCGGGCGACGTAGTGCTCCACGAGCACGCCGTCCTCCAGCACGCCGATCTGCGTGCGACCGTTCTTGGAGCGCACGACCATCTTGCGGTCGACCGACTCGCGGCGCGCGAGGAACTCCGCCTCGGTGACGACCGGACGACGGCGACCCGCGTCGCGCCCGTCACGGCGGCGCTGCTTCTTGGCCTCCAAGCGCGTCGAGCCCTTGATGGCCTTCGGCTCGGTGATGTACTCCACGACGCGCTGGCGCTGACGCGGCTCGTCGCGCTGCTCGTCGCCGTCGGAACCTCCGCGGCGGCGGCGGCCACGGCGGCCGGAGGACGACTCCTCCTGGTCGCGCTCGGCAGGACGCTCGTCGCGACCGGGGCGTGCCGGCAGCGGGACGACCTCGGGCGCGTAGAAGTGCAGCTGGGTCGACACCTGCGACACGAACACCTCGGGCAGCAGGCCCAGGGAGACGGCGGTCAGGGGCGCCGGGGCCTCGGGCTCCGTCTTCTCGGCGGCGGGAGCGGCCTCGGCGGGAGCGTCCTCGGACGGCGCCTCGGCGGCGGGAGCCTCGTCGGACGACACCTCGGCGGCGGGCTCGCCCTCGGCGGGAGCATCGTCGGACGACGCCTCAGCGGCGGGAGCGTCCTCGGCGGGCACATCGGCGGCGGGCGCGGCCTCGGCGGGAGCGTCTCCGGCAGCCTCCTGGCTCGCCGGCGCGTCAGCAGCGGCGCCCGCGTCGACAGGAGCCTCGGCCGCGCTCTCCTCGTCGGCCGGAACGCCGGACGCCGAGGCGGCGTCGGCCCGGTCGGAGACCGCGTCGGCGGCGTCCTGAGCGGCGGCGGCGTCTTCCACCGCGGCAGCGGCGGCATCGTCGGCGGCGGCGGCCGCGTCTTCCGCGGCGGCGTTGTCGGCGGCGAGCTCGTCTGCGGCGACGTCGGCGGCGATGTCCGCCGTGTCGTCCTCGGCGAGCGGCGCGACGAGCGAGTCGTCGGTCGCGGGAGCCGTGGGCTCCGTCACCGGATCCGCGGCACCAGCCGGGAGATCGAGAGCGGAGGGGTTGTGGTCATTGTTCTCATCGGCCATCTCTGGCGTACTCCCTGCACGGGCACCGGGTGCTCCGTGAAATCTCATGCGGTACCCGCGGGTTCCGCGAACTCAATCGGCGTGCGACCGGCTCTGGGCTCTGGTCGCGTGGGGCATGGGCCCCGAAGTCTGCGTCGATGCGTGTCGCGGCGGCGCCGTTCATCGCATCACAGGTCATTATCGCACCACATGGCCCCGTTCGCGGCATCGGTGATGATGGCGCGTTTTCCCCGGGGCCGTTCTCGCCCCATCCATAGCACTCGCTGAGATAATCCTGAACATGAGCGAGCAGCGCACCCGCCCCGTCGTCTACGCCGTCTGGTTGATCGTCGCGGCCGTCATCGGGTGGTTCGCCGCCTTCCAGCTCACGATGGACAAGTTCATCCAGCTCGCGAACCCCGACGCCGACCTCAGCTGCAACGTGAGCGTCATGATCCAGTGCGGGAAGAACCTCGGCTCGTGGCAGGGCGAGGTGTTCGGCTTCCCGAACCCGATCATCGGCATCGCCGGCTGGATGGCGCCGCTGTTCATGGGCGTCGCCCTGCTCGCCGGCGCCCGCTTCCCCCGCTGGTTCTGGCTCACGTTCGGCGCCGGAATCACCTTCGCCTTCGGGCTCGTCTGCTGGCTGATCTGGCAGAGCCTGTACGCCCCCAACCTCGGCGTGCTCTGCCCCTGGTGCATGCTCACCTGGTCTGTCACGATCCCCACGTTCTTCGCGACCATGCTCCACCTCACCCGCAACGGGAGCCTCACGAGCAACGAGAAGACCCAGGCCCGCGCGAACCGCCTCATGGCGTGGGTGCCGCTCGCGACCGTCCTGGCCTACGCCGTGGTGATCCTGCTCGCGCAGCTGCGCGGGCTCGACCTGCTGGGCGAGGTCATCGGCATGGTCTTCTGAACCGGCCGCACGCACGACGAAGCCCGTCCGCCTTCTCGGCGGACGGGCTTCGTCGTGTGGTCGTCAGTCGAACCAGATGCCCAGCTCCCGGGCGGCCGACTCCGGGCTGTCCGAACCGTGCACCAGATTCTGCTGCACCTTCAGGCCCCAGTCGCGCCCGAAGTCGCCGCGGATCGTG
Organism: Microbacterium sp. NPDC055502; assembly: GCF_053643635.1. Lineage (NCBI taxonomy): Bacteria > Bacillati > Actinomycetota > Actinomycetes > Micrococcales > Microbacteriaceae > Microbacterium > Microbacterium sp. NPDC055502. The sequence continues at coordinate 879,986 of NZ_JBSHKJ010000002.1, forward strand.
CCGGGCGCGGCGGTCGTCGGGTCGGTGGTGCCGGCGAGCGAGCGGAACCCCTCGATGACCCTGTTGCCCGCGAGCCGGATCGCGACGGAGGGGCCCGACATCATGAACTCCAGCAGCGGCTCGTAGAACGGCTTGCCCTCGTGCTCGGCGTAGTGCTGCGCGAGCAGGTCGCGGTCGGGCTCGACCAGGCGGATGTCGACGAGCGCGTAGCCCTTCGCCTCGATGCGGGCGAGGATCGCGCCGGTGAGGCCGCGGGCGACGCCGTCGGGCTTGACGAGGACGAGGGTTTCTTCGGTGGCCATGTCATTCACTCTCTGTCTGAGTCTCGGTCGAGGGCTGAGCGGGACGTCGTGCGTCCAGCCGAGCCCCCATGATGGTCGCATACGCCCACATGCCGCCGAAAATCAGCACGACGAGCAGCACCGCCGGCACGGCGATCGCCGCCAGGGCCACGATGACCTGCACGATCCAGCCGGCGGCGATCGCCCCCGGCCTCGTGATGAGCCCCGCGATCACAATGCACGCGAGGGCCAGCACGGCACCGCCGACGATGCCCCACCACTGCTCGATGCCCGCCGGCAGCGCCTTGAGGCCGAACAGCGTCAGACCCACGAGGAACACCACGATCGCCTCGAAGCCGAGCACGATCGGGGCGAGCTTCTGCACCAGCGTGCGCGGCGGACGGGGCCGGCGCGCGGGGCGGGAGGACGCGGCGCCGGCACTCATGCGCGCCACCCCGCCTTCCAGTCCTCGTCCTCCGAGAGCGCGATGGCCTCCCCCGCGAGCACGACCGATCCGGCGATGATCACGGCGCGGCGGTCGGAGGCGGCCGCCCACTCGCGCGCCGCGTCGGCGGCGTCGGCCAGAGACGGGTGGACGGTCGCCCGGCGGCCGGTCTGCTCGACGAGGTCGGCGATCATGTCGGCATCGCTCGCGCGATCCGACTCCGGCGCGGTCGCGAACACGTGCGCCGCGGCCGGCGCGAGGGTCGCCACGATGCCCGCCGCGTCCTTGTCGGCCAGGATGCCCAGCACCAGACCCCACTCGTCGAAGTCGAAGCTGTCGTCGAGGGCCTGGGCGAGCGCGGCGGCGCCGTGCGGGTTGTGCGCGCCGTCGACGATCACCGTCGGCGCGATGCCGAGCAGCTGCAGCCGCCCCGGCGAGGTGCTCCCCTGCAGGCCGTCCGAGATGATGCCGCCCGCGATGGCCTGCGAGGCACCGCCGATCAACGACTCCACCGCCGCGACCGCGAGGGCGGCGTTGTGTCCCTGGTGCGCACCGTACAGCGGCAGGTACTCCTCGGCGTACTGCCCGGCCAGGCCGCGGATCGTCAGCAGCTGCCCGCCGACCGCGAGCTTCTGCTCTGCGAGACCGAAGTCCTCGCCCTCGAAGGCGATGGTCGCGTGTCGTTCGGCGGCCACGCGACGCAGCACCTCGGCGGCCTCCGCGGGCTGCTGCGCGGAGACGACCGCTGCGCCCTCCTTGATGATGCCGGCCTTGACCTCCGCGATCTTCGCGATCGTGTCGCCCAGGCGGTCGGCGTGGTCGATGTCGATCGGCGCGAACACCGCCACGTCGCCGTCCGCCGTGTTCGTGGAATCCCACTCGCCGCCCATGCCCACCTCGAGCACCAGCACGTCGACCGGGGCGTCGGCGACCGCGACGAAGGCCAGCACCGTCAGCAGCTCGAAGAACGTGAGGGGTTCCTCGCCCTCGGCCTCCAGCTCGGCGTCGACGATCGCGACGAACGGCTTGATCTCGTCCCAGGCGTCGGCCACGGCCTCATCGGCGATCGGCTCGCCGTCGATCATGATGCGCTCCGTGAAGCGCTCCAGGTGCGGGCTCGTGAACAGGCCCGTGCGCAGGTCGTGCGCGCGCAGCAGGCTCTCGATCATCCGTGCGGTCGAGGTCTTGCCGTTCGTTCCGGTGATGTGGATCACGCGGTACGTGCGCTGCGGGTCGTCCAGGTACTGGAGCACGCGGGCCGTGCGCTCCTTGCGCGGCTGCACCCACCGCTCCCCCGCACGGCTCAGCAGCGTCTCGTAGACGGCGTCCGCCCTGTCCCTCGCGCTCATGCGCCCACCCTCTCCAGGTTCGTGTCGATCGTGACGATCAGGGGCGCCTTGCCCGCCCCGAGGGCCTTCGCCCCACTGCGGTGCACGCCGTCGCCGGGGCTCGTGACCTCGTCGACGAGACGGTCGAGCTCGTCCGTGGACTGCACCGCGAACGCGACGGCGAGGGTCTCCGCGGCGATCAGCTCGGCGTGCGCCTCCAGCGCCGGAGCCTCCGCGGGCGCCGCATTCAGCGCCAGCACGATGCGGTCGCTCACGTCGAGCCCCGCGTTCTTGCGCGCCTCCTGCACCACGCGGATCGCGTCGCGCGCGAGCCCCTCGGCCTCCAGCTCCGGCGTGGTGCGGGTGTCGAGCAGCACGAAGCCGCCCGACGGCACGATCGCCAGGGCCTCGCCCTCGGGCCGGCCCGTCGTCTCCAGCACGAGCTCGTACTCCGCCGGCTCCAGCGCGATGCCGCCGGCGGTGACGACGCCGTCGCTCTCCGACCAGTCGCCCGAGCGCGCTGCCTGGATCGCCTTCTGCACGTCCTTGCCCAGTCGCGGACCGGCCGCCCGCGCGTTCACGCTCAGCCGGTGGCTGATGCCGTACTCCGCCGCGGCGTCCTCCGTGAGGGACACGAGCTCGACGGACTTCACGTTCAGCTCCTCGCGGAGGATGTCCTCGAACTGCCCGAGGTCGCCCGCCAGCGGCGACACGACGGTGAGGCGCGCGAGCGGCAGCCGCACGCGCAGCTTCTCCTTCTTGCGCAGCGCGTTGCCCACGCTCGACAGCTCGCGCACGGCGTCCATCGCGTCGCGGATCTCGTCGGCCGCCGGGAACTGCCCGGCGTCCGGCCAGTCCTGCAGGTGCACGCTGCGGCCGCCGGTGAGGCCCTGCCACACGCGCTCGCTGACCAGCGGCACGAGCGGGGCGGCCACGCGGCACAGCGTCTCCAGCACGGTGTAGAGCGTGTCGAACGCCTCGCGGCTCTGCGGGTCGTCGGTGACGCCCACCCAGAACCGGTCGCGCGACCGGCGGATGTACCAGTTGGTCAGGACCTCGGCGAAGTCGCGCAGCCGGGCCGACGCGGTGGTCGAGTCGAGGCCCTCCAGGTCGGCCCGCACCTCGCGCACCAGATCGCCCAGGCGCGCCAGGATGTAGCGGTCGAGCACGTCGGTGGAGGAGGTGGACCACGACGCCTCGTACCCGCCGTCGCCCGAGGCGTTGGCGTAGGTGGCGAAGAAGTACCACGAGTTCCACAGCGGCAGCAGGAACTCCCGCACGCCGGAGCGGATGCCCTCCTCGGTGACGATCAGGTTGCCGCCGCGCAGCACGGCGCTCGACATGAGGAACCAGCGCATGGCGTCGGAGCCGTCGCGGTCGAGCACCTCGGACACGTCGGGGTAGTTGCGCAGCGACTTCGACATCTTGTAGCCGTCGCTGCCGAGCACGATGCCGTGGCAGCTGACGCCCGTGAACGCCGGGCGGTCGAACAGCGCGGTCGACAGCACGTGCATGACGTAGAACCAGCCACGGGTCTGGCCGATGTACTCCACGATGAAGTCCGCCGGGGAGTGCGAGTCGAACCACTCCTGGTTCTCGAACGGGTAGTGCACCTGCGCGTACGGCATCGAGCCGGAGTCGAACCACACGTCGAACACGTCCTCGATGCGGCGCATCGTGCTCTTGCCCGTCGGGTCGTCGGGGTTCGGGCGCGTCAGGTGGTCGATGTACGGCCGGTGCAGGTCGACCTCGCCCTCCGGGTTGCGCGGCAGCGTGCCGAAGTCGCGCTCCAGCTCCTCCAGCGACCCGTACGCGTCGACGCGCGGGTACTCGGGGTCGTCGCTCTTCCAGATCGGGATCGGCGAGCCCCAGTAGCGGTTGCGGCTGATGGACCAGTCGCGCGCGCCCTCGAGCCACTTGCCGAACTGTCCGTGCTTGACGTTCTCCGGCACCCAGGTGATCTGCTCGTTGTTCGCGAGCATGTCGTCCTTGATGTCGGTGACGCGGACGAACCAGCTCGACACGGCCTTGTAGATCAGTGGGTTCCGGCACCGCCAGCAGTGCGGGTACGAGTGCTCGTAGCTCTGCAGACGCACCAGACGCCCGTTGTCGCGGATGATCCGCACGAGCGGGCTGTTGGCGTCCATCCACAGCTCGCCCGCGACATCGGTCACGTTCGGCAGGAAGCGGCCGCCGTCGTCGAGCGACAGGATCGTCGGGATGCCCGCGGCCCCCGCCACGCGCTGGTCGTCCTCACCGTAGGCGGGCGCCTGGTGGACGATGCCGGTGCCGTCGGTCGTGGTGACGTAGTCGTCGACGAGGATGCGCCAGGCGTGCTGGGTGCCGTAGGTCTCCTCGTCGGCGTAGTAGTCGAACAGCCGGTCGTACGTGATGTCGGCCAGCTCCGCGCCGCGCAGCGTCGCGTCGACCGCGGCCGCCGCCTCCTCCGCGCTCTCGTAGCCGAGGTCCTTGGCATAGCCGCCCAGCAGGTCCTTCGCGAGCAGGTAGCGGTGCGCCGACGACTCGACGGCGACCAGGTCGGCCGAGGGCGCGCCGCGCCCCTGGTGCACGTCGGCCGCGCCCGCAGGCCCCGCGGGGAGCACGACGTACTCGATGTCGGGCCCCACGGCGAGCGCGAGGTTGGTCGGCAGCGTCCACGGGGTGGTCGTCCAGGCGAGCGCGCGCACGCCGGTGAGCCCGAGCGCCTCGGCCTTGGCGCCGGTGAGCGGGAAGGTCACGGTCACCGACGGGTCCTGGCGCATCTGGTACACGTCGTCGTCCATGCGCAGCTCGTGCGCGGAGAGCGGGGTCTCGTCGCGCCAGCAATACGGCAGCACGCGATAGCCCTCGTAGGCGAGTCCCTTGTCGTACAGGGTCTTGAAGGCCCACAGCACGCTCTCCATGTAGCCGAGGTCGAGCGTCTTGTAGCCGCGCTCGAAGTCGACCCAGCGCGCCTGGCGGGTGACGTAGTCCTGCCACTCGTGCGTGTACTTCAGGACGGACGAACGCGCCTTCTCGTTGAAGACGTCGATGCCCATCTCCTCGATCTCGCGCTTCTCCGTGATGCCGAGCTGCTTCATCGCCTCGAGCTCGGCGGGAAGACCGTGCGTGTCCCATCCGAAGACGCGGTCGACCTTCTTGCCGATCATGGTCTGGAAGCGCGGGAACACGTCCTTCGCGTAGCCGGTCAGGAGGTGGCCGTAGTGGGGCAGCCCGTTGGCGAAGGGAGGGCCGTCGTAGAACACCCACTCGGGGGCGCCCTCGCGCTGCGCGATGGAGGTGCGGAAGGTGTCGTCGGTCTTCCAGAAGTCGAGCACCTCCTCCTCGATCTGCGGGAAGCGGGGGCTCGGCGCCACAGTGGCGGCCTGGTCGGCGGCGGGTCCGAAGGAGGAGCGCGGGTAGGTCATCGTGTCTCGCAGTGGTCGTCGTGGCGGATGCTGCTGCGAGGACGACCCTCGCGGACCGCGGTACCACCTCGCGTGCCGCGCCATGCGACGCGACCACTCTCACTGCGGCTGTGACGGGCCTGCCCCGCTCGGTTCTACTGAGCCACGGCGCGGGGCCGGGACCGTTCTTCCGAGAGCTCCCCGGTGATGGCCGGATCGATGCTCGTGCTCCCAGTGTACGCGGATGCGGCACCCCGGGACCACGGCATCGGGTCAGGGGCGCGCGGTACCGGCCGCGGCCAGGAGCTCGCGCGTGAACGGGTGTCGCGGCGCGGCGAACACCTCGGCCGTCGTGCCCTGCTCGACGATGCGCCCGTCCTGCATGACCAGCACCTCGTCGGCGACCGCGCCCACCACGTCGAGGTCGTGCGAGACCAGGACCATCGTCAGCCGTCGCTCCCGCTGCAGCCGCGCCAGCAGTCGCAGCACGCGCTCGCGCACCGAGGGGTCGAGCGCGGACACCGGCTCGTCGAGCACCAGCACCTCGGGGTCGGCGGCGAGCGCCCGGGCGATGGCCGCGCGCTGGCGCTGTCCGCCGGAGAGGGCGAGCGGGCGCCGGGCGGCCAGCTCCGGGGCGAGGCCGACCTCGGCGAGCAGCCCCGCGACCCGTGCACGGCGCTCGGACCGGGGCACCCCGCCGGCCTCCAGGGCCTCGCGCAGCGACCGCCCGATCGTCCACCTCGGGTCGAACGCGCCGAGCGGGTTCTGGTGCACGAGCTGCACCCGCGGCGATCCCTGCCAGGCGAGCGACCCGGTGTCCGCCTTCTCGACGCCGACCAGGAGCCGCGCGAGCGTGGTCTTGCCCGACCCGGACTCTCCCACGATCCCGAGCGTGCGCCCCTCCGGCACCGTGAACGACGCGTCGGCCACGGCGGCCGTGGCGCCGAACGACTTCGCCACGCCCTCGGCCACGAGGATCGGGGCCGCCTCGCCGGCGGGAGCGTCGCGCGGCTCGTGCAGGGTCGCGGCGATGAGCTCCCGGGTGTACTCGTGCTGCGGACGCTCCAGCACCTCCGCGACCGGACCCGACTCCACCACGACGCCGTCCTTCATCACCAGCACCCGGTCGGCCAGCCGGCGCACGGCCGCGACGTCGTGGCTGATGAACAGCACCGCTGTCCCGCTGTCGGCGATCTCCCGCAGCAGGTCGAGGATGCGCGCCTGCACCGTCGCGTCCAGCGCCGTCGTCGGCTCGTCCGCGACCAGCACCGCCGGGGACGCCGCGAGCGCCGAGGCGATCAGGGCGCGCTGGCGGAGTCCCCCGGAGAGCTCGTGCGGGTACTGGCGGGCGCGGCGCTCCGGCTCGGGCAGCCACACGCGCCGCAGCAGCTCCTGCACCCGCTGCGACACGGCGCCCCGGCCGCGCGCGAGGCGGTGCAGGCGCAGGGGCTCGGCGACCTCCGCCCCGATGCGGCGCAGGGGGTCGAGCGAGATCAGCGCGTCCTGCGCCACCAGGCCGATCCGCGCGCCGCGGAGCCGCCGCCAGGCGCGCTCGCCGAGGGCGGCGGCATCCGTCCCGTCGATCACGAGCCCCTCCGCGGTCACGGTCGCCGCACGCGGCGTGAGCCCGAGCAGAGCGCGGGCGGTGAGGGTCTTGCCCGCACCGGACTCCCCCACGATCGCGACGCACTCGCCGCGCTCGACCGACAGGGAGACGCCGTCCACGACCGCCGTGCCGTCGAACGCGATCCGCAGCCCCCGCAGCTCGAGCGCCCTCATGCCGTCCTCCCGTCCGCCCTGGCCCGCAGGATCCGTCCGACGACCGTCGCGCACACGACCGAGAGCGTGATCGCGATGCCGGGGAAGACCGAGATCCACCACGCCTGTCCGAGCACGTTCCGGCCTCCGGCGAGCATCAGCCCCCACTCCGGGGTCGGCTCGGACGGCCCGAGGCCGAGGAAGCTGAGCCCGGCGGCGGCGAGGATGCTGGATCCGATGCCGATCGTCGCGAGCACGCTGAGCGAGCCCAGCACCCCGGGGGCGACGTGCCGGGTGAAGGCCCGCAGCGGCGGCACCCCGAGGATGCGCGCGGCCTCCACGTGCTCGGCCACGCGCAGCGTCCTGGTCTGCACCCGGGCCAGGCGCACGTACACCGGCACCGCGGCCAGGGTCACCGCGATCGCGATGTTCACCGGTCCCGGGCCCAGCACCGCGACCACCACGAGCGCCACCAGGAACTCGGGGAACGCCATCAGCACGTCGTTGACCCGCATCACGGTGAGGTCCACGCCCCGCGGCGCCATCCCCGCCACCGCGCCGACGAGCAGCCCGACGACGACCGCGATCCCGGTCGCGAGGAGCCCGATGCCCAGCGACCGCCCGGCCCCGTGCACCACGCGCGCGTACACGTCGCGTCCGCTCTGGTCGGTGCCGAACAGGTGCTCGGGGCTGGGCGGCAGCAGGGCCGAACGCACGTCGGTCTGCAGCGGGTCCTGCGGGGCGAGGAGGTCGGGCCACACCGCCGCGACCGCGATCACCGCGAGCACCGCGACCGCCGACCACAGGGCCGCCCGCTGACCGCGGCTCATCGGGCGCCTCCGGCCGCTGCGGCCCGCACCCGGGGGTCGATCAGCGGATGCACGAGCTCGACCACGAGGTTCACCGCCACGAACACGACGGCGCTCAGCAGGATGATGCCGGTGATGACGGGGAGGTCGCGGTCGCTGATCGCCGCGAGGGTCACGCGCCCCAGCCCCGGCCGCGCGAACACCGTCTCCACCAGCACCGCGCCGCCCAGCACCGAGCCCGTGAGGTAGGCGGCCAGCGTGATGCCCGAGGCCGCGCCGTGACGGAGTCCGTGCCGCAGCGTGAACCACGACGGGCTCGCCCCCCGCGCGCGGACCGTCTCGGCGAACGGCATCCGCTCGGCCTGCACGAGCGCGTCGCGCAGCACCTGGCTCAGCAGGGCCGCCACCGGCAGTGCGAGCGTGACCGCGGGGAGCACGAGGGTCGCAGGGTTGCGGGCGCCCGACACCGGGAACCACCCCAGACCGAACGCGAAGACGCTCAGCAGCACGAGCCCGATCCAGAACACCGGCGAGGACAGCACGACCAGCTCGACCGCCGCGGCCACCGCGCGCGCCGTCCGTCCGCGCACCAGCACGGTCACGGCGAGCGCGAGCACCACGGCGATCGCCAGGGCCAGCGCGGACAGCTGCAGGGTCGCCCCGAGCTGACGGCCGATCACCTCGGTCACCGGCAGCCGCAGCTGATACGACTCGCCCAGGTCGCCCCGGGCGAGCTGCCCGATGAACGACGCGTACTGCTCCAGGACGGGCCGGTCGAGCCCGAGCTCGGCGCGGATGCCGTCCTTCACCTCATCGCTCACCTGCGCCTGCGGGCCGAGCATCACCGAGACCGGGTCGCCGGGGATGAGCCGGAAGGCGAGGAACGCGAGGGTGGCGGCGCCCCACAGCACCACCACCACGGTCGCGAGGAGGCCGGCGATCCGCGGCAGGGCAGCCTTCACCGTTGCGTCCTGCTTCCCTCGTCCCGGCGGCTGAGCGGACTCAGCCGAGGGTCACATCGTAGAACAGCGGCCGGCCGTACAGGTCGTACTGCAGGCCGTTCACGCGCTCGCCGACCGCCGTGATCGCGGACGGGCTGTAGAGCGGCACGATCGCGGTGTACGTGGCGTTCCACTCCTGCAGCTGCGCGTACAGGGCGTTGCGGGTGTCCTGGTCGCTCGAGGAGACCGCCTGCTCCAGCAGCGCGTCGATCTGGGGGTCGGTGACCTGCGAGGCGTTCTGGAAGCCCTCGCTGTGCAGGTGGTTGCGCAGGAAGTCGGCGTCCACGCCCGAGAAGCCCCAGTCCGTGAGGTCGAACGTCTTCGGCTCGTACTGCGCGTTGTAGGCGCCCGGCTCCAGCACCTCGCGCTGCACCTCGAAGCCGATCGCCTTGAGGTCGGACTGGATGGCGTTCGCGAGCGCGGCCTGGTCGTCGGGCACCGGGGTCCACGCGATCCAGCGCACCGAGAGGCGCGCGCCGTCCTTCATGCGGATGCCGTCGGCGTCGCGCTCGGTCCACCCGGCCTCGTCGAGGAGCGCGTTCGCGGCGTCCTGGTCGTACGGCCACGTGCCCTCCAGCGCCGCGTCGTACCCGGGCGTCGTCGAGCCGAGGATGCTCCACGCCCGCGGGAACTGGCCGAAGTAGATCTCCTCCACGGCGGCGTCGATGTCGATGCCCCGCGCGAACGCCTGGCGCACCTTCTCGTCGGCGAACACGCCGTACTTCTCGTTCAGGTACAGCGAGTAGGGCAGGCCGGGGTACTCGACCGAGTCGACCGTGACACCGTCGCCGAGCTCCTCGACCAGGTTCGGCGGGATGTCGCTGGCGAGGTCGGCCTCGCTGCTGCGCACGACGCCGCTGCGCACGGCGGCCTCGGGCTGGATCTCCACGCGCAGCGTCTGGAACGACGGCGCCTTCTCCCCGTGCGGCCCCCAGGCGTAGTCGTCGTTGCGCGTGTACACGAGCTCCTGATCGGGCGTGTAATCGGTGAGCTCGAAGGGACCGGTGCCCACGGTGACGCCCGGGCCCCCGGCCTTCAGCTTCGCCGCGGACTCCTTCAGCACCGCGGGCGAGTAGAAGCCCAGCTGCGGCGTGCTGGCGGCCTGCAGGAACGGGGCGTACGGCTGCGTGAACGTGACCTTCACGGTGTGCTCGTCGACGACCTCCGTGCCCTCGTAGAAGTCGGCGCCCATCATGCTGGCCGCCTGCGCGGACTTGGTCTTCGGGTCGACGATGCGGTCGAAGTTCGCCTTCACGGCCTCGGCGTCGAACGGCTCGCCGTCGGTGAAGGTCACGTCGTCGCGAAGCGTGAAGGTGTACTCGGTGCTGTCGTCCGACACCTCCCACTCCGTCGCCAGCCACGGGCTGAAGCTGCCGTCCTCCTCCTGGAACACGAGCGAGTCGAGCACGGCGCGCTGCACCATGCCGGAGACGTCGAGCTGGCTGACCTGCGGATCCATGTGCCCCGCGGAGAGGTTCGCGCCCTCGATCGACCAGACGAGCTCATCGCCCACCTCCCCGTCGGCATCGGTGGAGGGACCGGCGCACGCGGCGAGCACCAGGGCGGTGACGGCGGCGAGCGCGGCGGCGGGCAGGAGACGACGCACGGGGGTGGCGGGCATGACGGTCCTCAGAACGATCGGGTGGGATGGATCCATCCTAGAACCGATTTTTGGACGGGGTCGATGTGTGACCGCGGCCCTCGTGCGCCGGAGGTCAGAGCGCGGGGAGCACGAGGCGGTGGCGGTCGGCCGGGCCCGGCTGCTCCCCCTCGGCGCGCGACTCGCCCGTCGGCACGACCACGACCGACAGCCCCTGTATCCGCGGCTCGGGCAGCCCGATCATCCGCACCTCGACGCGCAGATCGGCCCGCACTCCCGCGATCCGCCAGCGCAGCTCGGCCTCGCTCCCGGCGGCGACCACACGCTCCGCGAACGGCGCCTGCTCCGGCACGAGTCCGCCGATCTCCTCGAGCTGGGCGCCCAGCCGCGCATTCCGCACATCCGCGGGCACGTCGGCCAGCACGTGATCCGCGAGGACGGGATACGCGGAGGCGGACCGGCCCTCACGGATCGCCGCATCGATGGCCTGCGCCGCCGCCACGGTCTCCCGCCACGGTCGCACCACGGCCGACGGCGCCCCCGTGCCCGCGAGGAGCTCGTCCAGTGCGACGCCGGCCACGCGCCGCGCCGCGAAGTCATCCGAGTTGCCGAAGGCGACCACGCCGAGCCCGGTCGCGGCGTGCCACCGCATGTGCGACGAGAACCCGGGCAGCCCGCCCGAATGCTGCACGATCCGCCCGAACCGTCGATCCTCCTCGACGACCAGCCCGTAGCCGTAGCCGGCGGCGGCGAGCTCGTGTCCGGGGAACGCCCCTGGCGGCCCGGGGATGGGCGTGCGCGGCTGCTGCAGCTCCCTGCGTGACGCGGGTGAGAGCACCTCCGGCGCCACGGGCTCATCCGTGAACGCCGAGCCGAGGAACCACATCCACGTCGCGATGTCGTCCACCGTGCTGACCATGCTGCCGATGCACCCGAGCGCCCCCGCCCCCACGAACGGCTCGGGGCGGAAGGTCTCCCCGCCGTCGAACGTGCGGAAACCGTGCGCCCGCTCGTCGTCGGGGAACGCGTCGGGGGTGTGCGCGGTGCGGTGCAGCCCGAGCGGCTCCAGGAGCACCTCGCGCACCACGTCCTCCACCGCTCTCCCGGTCACGGCCTCGACCGCCCGCCCGAGCAGCGACTGCCCGAGGTTGGAGTACTGATACACGGTGCCGGGGACCGCGGCGAGCGGCAGCCCCGACGCGAACAGCGCCGCGAGCTCCTCCCGGCCGGCGCCGAGGTGACGGTCGACCCAGGCGTTGTCCTCTCCCAGCCCCGAGCGGTTCGACAGCAGCTGCTCCCCCGTCACCGTGCACTCCCGGCCGTCGTGGAGCAGTCGCACGCCCGGTACCGACGTGGTGATCGGCGCGTGCAGGTCGAGCAGTCCGCGGTCGCGCAGCACCAGGACCGTCGCGGCGAGGAAGCTCTTCGACATCGAGGCGATGCGGAACACGGTGTCGCGTGTGGTCGGGCGCCCGTCGCCGCGCGGGTGTCCGTGCACCGCGACCGCCCGCACCGTGCCCCGGTCGCACACCGCCGCGACGGCCGCGGGGGCCCCGCGCCGCGCGTCGTCGTCCAGCCCGAGCCGGAGGACGCCCTCGTCCGTCGCCTCCGCCGGCCCGCGGGGCCCGGGGGACGTCATGCCGAGACCCCGGCGAGCACCTCGTCGGCGAAGGCCTCGATGAGCGCGCGGCTCGCGGCGGTGTTGTGGTCGTGCACGCGTTCGGCCTCCGCGATCAGGGCCGGCAGCGACCGTCCCTCGCCACGCAGCGCCGCGTCGTCCCAGCGCTCCAGGTCGGCGGCGGACGCCTCGGGGTGGAACTGCACGCCGCGCACGTGCGCACCCAGCCGGAAGGCCTGGTTCTCCACCGCCGCGCTGGAGGCCATCAGCACGGCCGCGGGCGGGAGAGCCGTGATCATGTCCTGATGGTTCTCGATCATGGGGGCCTCGTCACCGAGGGCGGCGAACACCGCGTCCTCGCGCCCCGCGTCCGTGGGCTGGATGGGCGTGGCCCCGCGTTCGACCGGCCCGGTCTTGGCCCGCACCTCGCCCCCCGCCACGTGCGCGAGCAGCTGACCGCCGAGGCAGATGCCGAGTGTCGGGAAGTCGCGGGCGATCGCCTCGGCGGCGAGCGCGCGCTCGGCCGCCAGCCACGGCGCGCGGTCGTCGTCGTCGGGCATGAGTCCCCCGCCGAGGAGCACGAGCCCCGCGTAGCCGTCGAGCGAGGTCGGCAGCGGCTCCTGCGCTCCCACGACCGGGTGGACGTCGAGGCCGCGCTCCGTGAGCCACGCACCCAGACGTCGCGGGCCCGAGCTGGCGGAGTTCACGACCACGAGCACACGGGCGTTCATTCCGCCCCCTCTCGCGCGGTGGTGTCGACCGCGGGCACCAGCGCCGCGGGGGCCGGAGACCCCGCGCGGCCGGCGAGGAACGCCTCGTGGTCGGGGTCGGAGGCGGCGAGCACGCGCAGCACGTTCTCGTGGGCGGCAGCGGCCAGGTCCTCCTCCGACCAGCCGCGTCGCCGGAGCTCGGCGAACAGAGCCGGGTAGCACGAGACGTCGCCGAGACCGTCGGGCATCGCGTCGGAACCGTCGTAGTCCGCGCCGATACCGACCGCGTGCGCACCCGCGACGCGCCGGACGTGGTCGAGGTGATCGGCCGCGTCGCTCACCCCGACCGCCGGGGCCTCGCCCGCACCGCCCGCCTCCCACCAGTCGCGTCTGGCCTGCGACAGGAACGTCGGCACGAACGGCACCATCACCACGCCGCCCTGCGCACCGATGGCCGCGAGCACGTCGTCCGGCACGTTGCGCGGGTGGTCGCACAGCGCGCGCGCTCCGGAGTGGCTCACGATCACGGGCCGCGTGGTGATCGCGAGCGCGTCGCGCATCGTGCTCGGCGCCACGTGGGACAGGTCGACCAGCACGCCGATGCGGTTCAGCTCGCGCACGACCTCCCGCCCGAACTCCGTCAGTCCGCCGTGGCGCTCCTCGTCGGTCGCGGAATCCGCCCAGGCGATCGTGCGCGACCACGTCAGAGTCAGGTAGCGCGCACCGAGCCGCGCGAACTGGCGCAGCACCGCGAGCGAGCCGCCGAGCTGGTCGCCGCCCTCGATGCCGATCAGCGAGGCGATGCGCCCCTCGGCCATCGCCTCCCTGACGTCCGCCGCGGTCCGGGCGAAGGCGAGCCGATCGGGGTGGGCGTCCGCCAGCCGGTGCACGAAGTCGATCTGCTCCAGCGTCGCCACCACCTGCTCCGCACCCTCCAGCACCGGGTCGACCCACACCGACCAGAACTGGGCCGCCACGCCCCCGGCGTCCAGCCGCGGAAGGTCGGTCTGAGTGGCCGCGACCGGCCCGGCCAGCTCGTCCACCCGGTACCCGAGCAGCGTCCTGCTCGCCCAGGCCAGGTCGTTGTGCCCGTCGAACACCCTGTCCAGAGTCCGTCCGTCGCCGGTCATGTCAGTCCTCCCGTGCATCCAGCACCGCGTTCATCCGCGCGGTGAGCTCATGGTCGATCGCCAGGGCCGCGCCGTCGAGGGCGCGCACCGGCACTGCACCGCGCGTGCTGGAGCACAGCCACAGGGCATCCGCCCGCCGCAGATCCTCCCGCGTCACGGGCACGATCGCGGTGCGGCGGTCGGCGAGCCCCGCGAACACATCCCCCTGGGTGGTGCCCGGCAGCACGCCGAACTCCGGCGGCGGGGTGACCAGGGTGTCGTCGATGCGGGCGATCAGGGTCGACCGCGGCCCCTCCAGCACGAACCCGTCTGCGCTGACGAACACCACGTCGTCCGCACCGCGGCGTGCCGCCTCCCGCAGCGCCGCCTGGTTGACCGCGTAGGCGAGCGACTTCGCGCCCTGCAGCAGCCAGGGCGCCGTGTGCATCACGTCGTGCCGGTACCCGCGGTCGAGCACCACCGCGGTGACCCCCGCGGCGCGCACGGTCGAGGGGTCGGCGCCCGCGAAGCCGAGCACCCAGCCGGTGGGTCCCGCGTGGTCGAGCTCGTCGCCGCGGGTCATGGCGAACTTGATCGAGGCGATCTCGCCGTCGCGCAGCACCCCGGGTCGCGACACCGCGGCGGCCGCCCTGCGCACGGCCGTGCGCCAGCGGTCGAGCGACGGCGCCGGCAGCTCGAGCAGCGCAGCCGACCGTTCCAGCCGGTGCAGGTGCGCCTCCAGCGCCTGGGGCACGCCGTGGCGCACGACCGCGGTCTCGAACACGCCGTCCCCGCGGGTCACCCCCAGGTCGGTGGCGCGGATGATCGGGGTCGCGGGGTCCACCTCGACGACGGCGTCCGCGGGTTCGGTGTCCGGGGACAGCTCCAGCCGGTACAGCAGCAGTGCGCGCATGGGTCCACTCCTCGCAGCGGTCCGGGGCCGTCAGCCGAGCGTGAGGGCGGTGTCGCGCACGTCGGACGCCGCGGAGTCGTACACCCGCGCGGCGTCGCGCTCGATGCGCGCCACCCGCACCTCATGGCCGAGGCCGGGCCCGGTCGGCACCCGCACACGCCCCGCCTGAGCGGTGACGGGCGGCTCGATGATGTCGCTCTCGTAGTACTTGTCCGATCCGGACACGTCGGAGGGCAGCAGGAAGCCGGGCAACGACGAAACCGCGACGTTCGCGGCCCTGCCGACGCCGAACTCGTGCATGCCGCCGCACCACACGGGGATGCCGGCGTCGAGCGCGATGTCGTGCGCGGCGCGTGCCACCCCGAGCCCGCCCATCCGCGAGACCTTGATGTTGAGGATGCGCCCGGCGCCCAGACGGATCATGGCGCGCAGGTCGCCGAGCGCCACGACCGACTCGTCCAGGCACACGTCCGTGTCGAGGCGCGCCTGCAGCTCCGCGTGGGCCACCAGTTCGTGGGGGCCGAACGGCTGCTCGATCATGGTGAGCCCCTCGCGGTCAAGGCGCGCGAACACCGCGGCCGCCTCGTCGTCGTCGGGGTAGGCGCCGTTGGCGTCGACGTGGAGGTCGAGGTCGGGGTGGGCGGCGCGCACGGCCCGCACGGGCTCCACGTCCCACCCCGGCGCGATCTTGAGCTTGACCCGCGGGTAGCCGGCCGCGCGCTGCAGCTCGACCTGTGCGAGGAGCTCGTCGATCGACGGTTCGATGCCGAGCGAGACCCCCGCGACCACCTCGTCCCTGGTGCCGCCGAGCGCCGCGGCGAGCGCGATGCCGTGCGTGCGGGCGTACAGGTCCCACACCGCGCCGGAGAATCCCGCCTTCGCGAACTCGTGTCCGCGCACGCGCGACCACGTCGACTCCAGGTCGGCCGGGTCGTCGCCGGTCGCTCCGAGCAGGGCGGGGACCAGGTACCGCGTGGCGATCTCCCACGCGGTCACCGTGGTCTCCGCGCCGAAGTAGGGGTCGCTCGGGGACGCGATCTCCCCCCAGCCGGTGCGCCCGTCCGTGTCGGTGACCTCGACGAGGATGTGCTCGATGCCGGACTTGCGGTGCGAGCTGGTCTCGAAGCTGTGCCGCAGCGGCTGGCGCAGCGTGAACAGGCGGATGCGGTCGATCTTCACGCGCCGCCCTCCTCGCTGCGCGGCCGCGGCTGCTCCGGGCCGTAGAGGCCGAGGCGGGCCACGAGCCGGTCGCGCTCGGCCAGGCGGCGACGCGCACCCTTCGCGCTCGCCGTGGTCAGGGCGCTGAGCAGGTGGCAGACCGCCGCGACCGGGGTCGGCGAGTCGGCGTACGACGCCGACCCGGTGCGCACGCGGATGAGCGACGTGGCGATCGGTGCCAGCGGCGCGTCCTCGCTGTCGGTGATCACGACGAGCTGTCCGCCCGCCTCGTGGAACAGCCGTCCGAGCCGCACGGTCTCCTCGCGGTAGCGCCGCAGGGAGAACGCGATCAGCACGTCGGAGGCGCGCACATCGGTCAGCACGGTGAGCGGCTGCAGTGCGTGCCCGTCCACGAGGAACACGTTGGACAGCGTGGCGGAGAGATCGGCGGTGAGCAGCTGCGCGTACGCGGCGGCCTTGCCCTCGCCCGCGACGTAGCGACGGCGGGCGCCGAGCAGGAGCGCGGCCGCCTGCGGCACCTGCGCCGAGCGGCTGAGCTCCTCGAACGTCTGCGCGAGGGTGCGCTGCTCGGTCTCGATGATGCGCGCCTGGATGCTCTCGGCCGACTGGTTGGTGCGGATGCGCTCGCCGAAGCGGTCGCGCGGTGAGACGAGGTCGCGGTCCTCGTGGTGGTGGTCGCTCATGCCGGGCCCTCCCCTGGTGTCGCGCGGTAGACCGCCGTCTGATCGTCGAGGCGCGTCGCCGCCACCAGGACCTCCCCGCGGTGGAACACCCCGGTCATGCTGCGCTCGAGGTCGCGGCGCAGCGCCTCGCGCTCGGCCGGGCTCAGGCGGCCGGGGTGCACGGGGATCGCGATCCAGGTGCCGTCCGGTGCGGCGACCGCGCGACCCCAGTCGTCCGGCCCGAGCGCCGGGGCGGACGGCGGCGTGGCACGCGGAGACCGCGTGGCGGCGGTGAGGTCCCACGAGACCACGAGCCGGTCGGTGTCGGGGCGCGCGTAGTAGTCGCGCTCGAACGCGATGCCGACGGCGCCGAGCGAGCTGAGGTTGAAGTGCGCGTTGCGCGACAGCAGCGGGTCGAAGGTCCAGCGCATGGTGCGCTGCCCCCACCGGAGGGCGACCGCGCGCTGCGCGAGCTTGAGGGCCTGACCGACGCCGCGGCCCTGCTGGGCGGCCTCGACGGCGGCCGCCTGCGAGTAGTGGAACAGCGTGCCGTCGGTGTCGCACCCGGCGAAGCCGTAGGCGAATCCGATGAGCGCGCCGTCGTCGGCGAAGGCCCCGATCGCCGAACCGCCGTTGCGGGCGAGCGCGGTGAGCAGGTTGGCGTTCAGCGCGTACTCGCTCTCGGTGTAGGCGAACACCCTGGCGTACAGCGCCGCGGCCTCTCGGAACTCGGTGTACTGGGTCAGCTCCCGACAGCCGTAGCCGATGCCCGCGTCAGCGGCCACGGAGAAATGAGGCACGATACGTTTCCTAAGATTGAAGAGTCCTGCTGCTCTGAGCGATGTTATCGGCGGCTTGCACGGGGATCAAGAGGCAGATACGGTTCGTAACTGTGACCACTTCTCCGGCGGCGCAGCACGCGGACCACTCTTCTGACGACATCATCGCACTCGTGCGCGAGCTCGTGTCGATCGAGTCGCCGAGCCGCGACACCGCCGCTAGCGCCCGCATCGCCGACGTCCTGAGCGCCCGCTTCGAGGCCATCGGCGGCACCGTCCGCCGCGAGCCCACGAGCGCCGGGACCGACCTGGTGATCGACGTGCCGGGGACGGGCGATCCGCTCCTGTTCATCGGGCACACCGACACCGTGTGGCCCGTCGGCGCCCTCGACGGCGAGGTGCCCTGGGTGGAGGACGGCGACGTCGTCCGCGGACCGGGCGCCTACGACATGAAGGCCGGGATCGCGGTGATGCTCGAGGCTCTGCGCACCCTCCAGCCGCTGGCGGTCGAGCGGCGCCGGGCCGTGCGGGTGGTGCTCGTGTGCGACGAGGAGATCGGCTCCCCCGTGTCCGGGCCGCTGCTGGCCGCACGCGCGCGCGGGACCGCGGCGGCGATCGGCTTCGAGTCGCCGCACCCCGACGGCGCCCTCAAGGTCGGCCGTCGCGGCAGCGCGCGGGTGCGCCTCTCGGTCACCGGGCGCGCCGCCCACGCCGCCCTCGATCCGGAGCACGGGATCTCGGCCGTGGACGAACTCGTCGACCAGCTGCTCGCGGTGCGACGCATCGTCGCGGATCCCGCCCTGCCCGGTCCGGTGCTGTGCAACGTCGGCACGATCGCCGGAGGAGCCCGCACGAACGTGGTGCCGGCGGAGGCGGCGGCGGAGATCGGCCTGCGCTTCACGGATCCCGAGACCGAACGCCGGGTGCTCGACGCCCTGGCCGCGCTGCACCCGGTGCGCGAGGGCGCGACCGTGACGGCGGAGGTGCTCAGCGCGCGGCCGGCCTGGCGGGCCTCCGCGCAGGACGCCGCCCTGCTGGAGCAGATCTCCGAAGCGGCGGCCGGTGTCGGTCAGCGCATCGAGGGTCGTCCGGCCGCGGGCGCCGGGGACACCAACCTGCTGGGCGGGCTCGGGCTGCCGACCGTCGACGGCTTCGGGCCACGGGGCGGGGGCGCGCACGCGGTGGACGAGCATTTCCTGCGCTCCTCCCTGCACGACCGGGTCGCGCTCCTGCGTGCCGTGCTCACGATCGCCGCGGACTGACGATACGATTCCCGTTCGCGTGCCCCGGGACCCCTGGCGAGGATACGTTCCGGATCTCCACGGTGACGATGCGACGCCGTCTCGGCGGTTCCCGCACGTGCGCATCCTGGCAGCCCCGTGTTTCCGCCGTGTTACACCCGAACGGCGCCGGGGGGTCTTCTCCACGACCGCAGTTTTTCTTCCGCGATACGCATCGAATCTCTTGACCCCGGGCCCGACTTCCGCTTGCATGGTCTCCACCGACCCGGCTTCATCGTGGATCCGGGCGGCGCCCGAAGGGACTTCTTCCATGCGTCTTGCCCCCCGCTCGAAATCAGTGCGAAGTCTGACCGCCGCCGCGATCGCGACCGCGCTTCTCGTCGCCGCGCCGGTCGGTGCCGCCCAGGCGCAGACCGCGAGCGCCGCCACCGAATCCCCCGCATCGGACACCACGCTGCGCATCGCGACGTCCGGGTTCGTCGACACGTTCAACCCGTTCATCTCGATCTACCTCACGCCGACCAACATCATCCGGTACGTGTACGAGTCGCTCGTGCAGAACGACGCTGAGGACGGCTCCCCGACCAAGGGGCTGGCGGACTCGTGGGAGGCCACCGACGGGGGCCAGACCTGGACCTTCACGCTGCAGGACGACCTGGTGTGGTCCGACGGCGAGCCGATCACCTCCGCCGACGTGAAGTACACGTACGACCAGATGCTCACGGTGCCCGCGCTGGGCACCGCCAACGGCAACCTGGTGTCGAACTTCGACACGGTCGAGACGCCCGACGACAAGACCGTCGTCATCACCCTGAAGACCCCGCAGGCCCCGAACCCCGGCTCCGAGATCCCGATCGTGCCGAAGCACATCTGGGAGAAGGTCGACGACCCGACCACGTTCGCCAACGACTCCGAGGTCGTCGGCTCCGGCCCGTTCGTGCTGGACAGCTACTCCGCCAACCAGTCCATCACCCTGAAGGCGAACGAGAACTTCTGGCGCGGCGCCCCCAAGATCGACGCGATCCAGTACGTGTACTACACGAACTCCGACGCGCAGGTGCAGGCCCTCAAGGCGGGCGACGTCGACCTCGTCACCGGTCTCACCCCCACCCAGTTCGAGGCGCTCGACGGCGTCGACGGCGTCACCACCCACTCCGGTGAGGGCCGCCGCTACCACTCGATCAGCATCAACGTGGGCCAGCAGACCCGCGACAACGTCCCCTACGGCACCGGCAACGCCGCGCTCAAGGAGCTCGAGGTGCGCCAGGCCATCCGCCTCGGCACCGACACCGCGACCCTGCTCGACAAGGTGCTCGACGGCGAGGGCACGCTGGCGACGAGCTTCATCCCCGCGTCCTTCCCGAAGTGGCACCTGTCGGAGGACGACGACGTGATCGTCGGCTTCGACCCCGAGGCCGCGCAGGCGAAGCTCGACGAGGCCGGCTGGACGCCCGGGGCCGACGGCATCCGCGAGAAGGACGGGCAGCGTCTCGCGCTGCGCCTGCTGATCGATGCCGACGACGCGAACGAGCAGTCCATCTCCGACTTCTTCGTGCCGTGGATGAAGGACATCGGCATCGAGATCACGGTCGAGTCCACCGACTCCGACACCATCAGCGCGAAGGCCACGTCCGGCGACTACGACCTGTACTTCAGCGGCTGGTCGGTCAACCCCGACCCCGACTACCAGCTCGGCATCAACACCTGCATGAACCTGCCGACCGCGACCGACGGCACCGGCGGCACCACGCAGGACGGCTACTGCAACCCCGAGTTCGACGAGATGTACGCCCAGCAGCGCTCCGAGATCGACGAGGAGAAGCGGCAGGAGATCGTGCACGACATGCTCGCGCTGAACTACACCGACACCGCGCAGGTGGCCACCTGGTACGCCAACTCGCTCGAGGCGTACCGCTCCGACCGCTTCACCGGGTTCACCCTGCAGCCCAAGGACGGCGGCATCATCGCCAACCAGGCCGGCTACTGGGGCTACCTGACCGTGGAGCCGGTCGAGGGCGCGACGGCCGGCGGCACGGGCACCAACACGGGCCTCATCATCGGCGGAGTCGTCGTGGGAGTGATCGTCGTGGGCGCCCTGGTCTTCTTCCTGATCCGACGCCGCAACATCGCCGACGTCGAATGAGCCCCGCGAGACGTCGCGGGCGGCGATAGCCCGCCCCCGCGACGTCTCCGGCTCCGCAGCAAGGAGACCCCCATGTCCAACGCGGTACCCCCCTCCACCTCGGCCATCGCCACGAGCGCGGCCGCCGAAGAGCAGCCGACCGGCGTCGGCGCCCTCCGGTACATCCTCGGCAAGCTCGGCGGCGCGGCCATCAGCCTCGCGATGGTGATTCTCCTCGGATTCTTCGCCTTCAAGATCCTGCCCGGCGACCCGGTCGCCTCGATCGCCCGCGAACGCGGCATGAGCGCCGAGCAGGCCGACCAGCTGCGTGAGCAGCTCGGCCTGAACAAGCCGCTGTGGCAGCAGTTCTTCGACTACCTCGGCAACGTCTTCACCCTCAACTTCGGCACGAGCTACGTGTACCGCACGTCGGTGTCCGAGCTGATCGGCCAGTACTTCTGGAACACGATCCTGCTCACCGGGACCGCGGCGGTGATCGCGATCGCGCTCGGCCTGTGGCTCGGCCAGAAGGCGGCGTGGAAGCACGGCTCCACCTTCGACCGCATCGTCTCCGGCACCTCGCTCGTGTTCTGGTCGGTGCCGACGTTCTGGCTGGCCCTGCTGCTGCTGATGATCTTCGGCGGCACGCTGCACTGGTTCCCCACCGGCGGCATGGTGTCTCCCAACCCGCCGACCGACCCGGTGGGCATCGTGCTCGACGTGATCTCGCACATGGTGCTGCCGGTGATCACGATGGTCGCCGTGGTGTACGCGCAGTACCTCATGGTGATGCGCAGCTCGCTCCTGGAGGAGATGGGCGCCGACTACCTCACCACCGCACGCGCCAAGGGCCTCCGCGAAGACCTCGTGCGCCGCCGCCACGCCGTGCCGAACGCGCTGCTTCCCACCGTCACCCTCGTGTTCATGCACATCGGCGGCCTGATCGCGGGAGCCGTGACCGTGGAGACGGTGTTCTCCTGGCCCGGCCTCGGCAAGCTCACGTTCGAGGCGATCTCCGGCCCCGACCTCCCGCTCCTGCAGGGCACCTTCGTGGTGTTCTCCACGATCATCATCGTGATGAACCTCATCGCGGACCTCATCTACCGTCAGCTCGACCCGAGGGTGAGGCGCGCATGACCACGGCATCCCCGACCATCCGTTCGCCCCGCGCCCTGGCATGGCACCGCCGCGGCGTCGCCTTCACCGGCTTCTGCCGGGAGTTCGCGCACCACCGCGCCGGCATGGTGGGGCTCGTCTTCCTCATCATCGTGGCGCTCGTCGCGATCTTCGCGCCCGTCATCGCCCCCGCGAGCATGCTCGACGTGACGAAGCTCGTCGACGTGCAGCGGTTCGCCCCGCCCTCGTGGGAGCACCCGCTGGGCACCGACCACCAGGGTCGCGAGATCTGGGTGCGCATGGTGTGGGGCGCCAGGGTGTCGCTGCTCGTCGGCCTCGCCGCCACCGCGATGTCGATGATCATCGGCACGCTCGTCGGCATCGCCGCCGGACACTTCACCGGCTTCTTCGGCGGCCTCATGATGCGCATCATCGACTTCTTCCTGGTGCTGCCGTCGCTGATCCTCGCGATCGTGCTGTCGTCGGTGCTGAGCCGCGGAGTGTGGACGATCATCATCGCCATCGGCCTCACCTCCTGGGCGGGCACGGCCCGCGTGGTGCGCGCGCAGACGCTGTCGGTCGAGTCGCGCGACTACATCGAGCGCTCCCGGGCGCTCGGCGCCGGCCACTGGCACATCATCCTCAAGCACCTGCTGCCCGGGGTGCTGCCGCTCGTGCTCGCGAACACGACCCTCACGGTCGGCTCCGCGATCATCTCCGAGTCGACGCTGGCGTTCCTCGGCCTCGGCGACACGACCCTGCAGTCCTGGGGCTCGATCCTGAAGAACGCGATGGACGTCTCCGCCGCGACCAGCGGCTACTGGTGGTACGTGCTCGTGCCCGGTATCGCGATCGTGCTCGTGGTGCTGGCCTTCACCGTGATGGGCCGCGCGGTCGAGAACATCACCAACCCGACGCTGAGGAGCCGCTGAGATGCCCGACCTGATCTTCGACGACGTCTCCATCACCTACCGCACCTCCGGCCGCTCCGGCCGCGACGAGGTCGCCGCGGTGCGCAACGTCTCCCTCACCCTCCCCGCCGGGCAGACCCTCGGCATCGCCGGCGAGTCGGGGTCGGGCAAGAGCACCCTCGCGATGAGCGTGCTGCGCCTGCTCCCCCGCAACGCCCGACTCAGCGGACGCGTGCTGCTGGGCGACCAGGACGTGGCGACGCTGTCGTTCGGACAGCTGCGCGCCGTGCGGTGGGCGCAGACCTCCATCGTGTTCCAGGGCGCGATGCACTCGCTGAACCCGGTGCGCACGGTCGCATGGCAGCTGAACGAGGCGCTGGAGCTGCACGCCTCCGATCGCTGGAAGACCGAGAAGGCGCGGAAGGAACGGGTGCGCGAGCTGCTCGACGTCGTCGACCTTCCGCCGCAGAAGGGCGAGGCGTATCCGCACGAGCTCTCCGGCGGGCAGCGGCAGCGCGTCATGATCGCGATGGCTCTCGCGTGCGACCCCGAGGTGATCATCGCGGACGAGCCCACCACCGCGCTCGACGTGATCGTGCAGAAGCAGATCCTCGACATGATCTCCCGGCTGGTCGCCGAGCGCGGCATCTCGATGCTGATGATCAGCCACGACCTGTCGGTGCTCGCGACCGCGTGCGACCGCATCGCGATCATGCGCAACGGCGAGCTGGTCGAGGTCGGCGAGAGCTACGCGGTGTGCACGACGCCCGAGCAGGCGTACACGCGCCAGCTCGCCGACGCGTTCCCCACCATCGGCGACCCCGCCCCCCGCATGGCGCCGGTGACCCGGCACGGACGCGACGCCGACGACGTGCCGGAGATCGTCCACGGCGACGAGGTGCTGCTGGAGGCGAAGGGCCTCAACGTCACCTACCGCTCGGGCGGCCGCCCCGTGCACGCGGTGCGCGACGTCGACCTCGCGGTGCGGCGCGGCGAGATCGTGGCGCTGGTCGGCCAGTCCGGCTCGGGCAAGTCGACCCTCGCCCGCGCCCTCATGGGACTGCAGCCCGCCGACCCGGGGTCGCAGATCCTGTTCGAGGGCTCTCCGATCGCGGCGAAGGGCCGGGCGCTCGCGCAGTTCCGCTCGCAGGTGCAGCTGGTGCTGCAGGACCCGTGGGCGGCGCTCAACCCCAAGCACAGCGTGTACGAGTCGGTCGCCGAGGGCCTGCGCGTGCAGCGCTACCCCGGAGACGAGCGCGAGCGCGTGGCGCAGAGCCTCGCCGACGCCGAGCTGACGCCGCCCGAGCAGTACTTCGGCGCGATCCCGCAGGAGCTCAGCGGCGGTCAGCGGCAGCGCGTCGTGATCGCCGGGGCCCTGGCCGTGCAGCCGCAGATGCTGATCGCCGACGAACCCGTCGCCTCGCTCGACGCCTCGGTGCGCGGCGAGATCCTGGGACTGCTGCTCGACCTGCGCCGCCGCCTCGGGCTCTCGGCGCTCGTCATCACGCACGACCTCGGGCTCGCATGGAACATCGCCCACACGGTCGCCGTCATGTACCACGGGCAGATCGTGGAGCACGGCCCCACGGAGGAGGTGCTGCTGAACCCGCAGCACGAGTACACGCGGCACCTGCTCTCTGCGGCACCGCGCATCGAGGAGAGGACCGCATGACCGACACGATGGAGGGCACCGCGATCGGCACGGACTCGCCCTACCTGGACTCCGCGCCGCTGCGACCGGGCGACACCGTGGCGATCGTGTCGCCCTCGGGCCCCGGCAACGAGGAGAACACGCAGCGCGCCGTCGACTACTACGAGTCGTGGGGCCTGAACGTGAGGGTGGGAGAGCACGTGCTCACGCCGCACCCGCGCGCCTCCTACCTCGCCGGCCCCGACGACCTGCGCCGCGCCGACCTCGTGGCCGCCTGGCTGGACCCCGAGGTCGACGCGGTCGTCACGGCCCGCGGCGGCTACGGCGCCCTGCGGCTGCTCGACGGCATCGACTGGGCGGCCATGCGGCGCGGAGCCCTCCGGCGCGACGGACGGCCGAAGCTGCTCACCGGCTCGTCCGACGTGACCGCGCTGCACGAGACCTGGCGCGCGCACCTCGGCGTCGCCACGCTGTTCTGTCCGATGGCGGGCAACAACGTGTTCCGCGATTCGCCGACCGTGCGCGACGACGTGCAGCGCTGGCTGTTCGAGCCCTGGCGCGGACGCGAGCTCATCGGCCCGAAGACCGAGATCATGACGCGGGGCCGGGCGGAGGGACGCTTCACCGGCGGCAACCTCAGCCTCCTGGCGGCGGGACTGGGGGCGCCGGAGGCCGCCGTCGCCGCCCCGGGCATCCTGTTCCTGGAGGACATCACGGAGGAGCCGTACCGGCTGGACGGCTTCGTGACGCAGCTGCGCCGGGCCGGGCGGCTCGCCCAGGCCTCGGGCATCGTGCTGGGCTCCTGGCACGAGTGCGGCGACCTCGAGCTCGTGCACGCCCTGATGCGCGACGAGTTCCAAGACCGCGGGGTGCCGGTGCTGTGGGAGCAGGGCTTCGGCCACGACCCGCACGCGCTCACGATCCCGCTCGGCGTGGACGGGGTGCTCGACGCGACCGGGGACGAGCCGCGCCTCACGGTCGGGCTGCCGGCATGATCGCCCTCCCCCCGCTCGACCCCCGGGCGACCTGGTCCGTCCGGCTGCTCGACGCGGACACCGGGGCGACCCTGGCCGAGCACGACCCGGACGTGCAGTGCGAGACCGCGAGCATCGGCAAGATCTTCCTGCTCATCGAGGTCGCCCGGCGGCTGGAGGACGGGACGCTCGCGGCGGACGCGCGCATCGACATCCCCGACGAGCACCGTGTCGAGGACTCGGGGCTGCTGTACCGGATGCACGACCAGCGCGTCACCGTGCACGACGCGGCACTCCTCGTCGGCGCCGTGAGCGACAACCTCGCCACGAACGCGCTCCTCCACCTCTGCGGACTCGACGCCGTCCGCGCGGTCGCCCCGGAGCTCGGCTACCGCGACACCGCGCTGCACGACTACATCCGCAACGAGCGCACGCCCGACCTGCCGTGGACGCCGTCGTTCGGCACCGCGGCCGAGCTGTCCGAC
The DNA here is from genome assembly GCF_053643635.1 of Microbacterium sp. NPDC055502. Taxonomy (NCBI): domain Bacteria; kingdom Bacillati; phylum Actinomycetota; class Actinomycetes; order Micrococcales; family Microbacteriaceae; genus Microbacterium; species Microbacterium sp. NPDC055502. The sequence continues at coordinate 906,064 of NZ_JBSHKJ010000002.1, forward strand.
GTGATGCGGCGGCTCGGCGCCGGCGAGGTCTTCTCCCCCGCCGTGAGTGCGCGCGTGCTGGACTGGCTGGCCGCCGACACCGACACGTCGATGGCCGCCGACGCGTTCCTGCTCGACCCCCTCGCGCACGTCGAGGCCGAGTACCAGGGCCTGGTGCTGCGTCACAAGACCGGCAGCGTGGGCTTCGCGCGGGTGGACGTCGGACTGCTGCGCGGCCCGGAGGGCGCGGTCGCCTACGCCGTCGCGGCGAACTGGAAGACCGCGGGCACCGATCTGCGAGCGCCCGTGCTCGACGGCATGCGCGCGGTCGGCGAGCTCATCCGGGCGCACGTGACCGGACGCCCGCGCGACGACGGAGGGGACGCATGAGCGCGATCGACGTGGAGCTGCCGAGCGGGAACGGCACCGTGTGGTCGGTGCTCGTGCAGGACGTCGACACCGGCGAGGTGCTGCTGCGCCACGACCCCGAGGCCGTGCAGGACACCGCGAGCGTGGGCAAGATCTTCCTGCTGCACCGGCTGCTCGCCGAGGTCGACGCGGGCACCCGCACGCTGGAAGAGCGCGTGACCCGGCGCCCCGTGGAGGCCATCGAGGACTCGGGGCTGTGGTACCTGCTGCAGGCCGACGAGCTGTCGCTGTACGACGTGGCGGCGCTGATCGGCGCGGTGAGCGACAACGCCGCCACCAACACCCTGGGCCGCGTGATCGGCATCCCCGTGGTGCAGGAGCACACCCGCGCGCTCGGCTACACCGCCTCCGCGCTCGACGACATCGTGCGGTGGCCGATCCCGCCCGGCGCTCCCCGGACGCTGTCGCACGCGAACGCCGCGGAGCTCGTGCGCTTCATGTCGCGGCTCGCCGACGGCGCCGATCTCTCGCCCGCGTCGGCCGACACGCTGCGGCGGTGGCTCGGTGCAGGCATGGACCTGTCGATGGTCGCCTCGGCGTTCGAGCTCGACCCGCTCGCGCACTGGGGTTTCGACCGTGGCGTGTGGCTGCTGAACAAGACCGGGACGATCTCGCGGGTCCGCGCCGACACGGGCCTCGTCATGTCCCCCACCCGGCGCATCGCCTACGCCGTGCTGGCCACCTGGAACAGCGGTGCGGACGGCCGCGGCCCGGTGCTCGCGGCCATGCGCCGGATCGGCGAGGGCATCCACGCCGCGCTCGCCGACTGAGCACCGCTCGCACCGCACGACATCCGGGCGCGGTTGCCGCGACACGTCGCGCGTCCGTCCTCCACGGCGACGTTTCCCCCCCGCCGGTCAGACGACCCCGGCGCGCGCCAGGCGCTCGCGCACCCGATCGATCGGCACCGCGTGCGCCGTCCGCCCCTCGGGGCCCACGGTGGTCTCGGCGGCCAGCACGGAGTTGATCAGCGCCTCCTCGACCGCGTCCATCGTCGCGGCGAACAGCGGCGAGAGCTCGTCGTCCGCCGCGAGCCCGCCCGTCGCCGGGTCGTGCACGGAGAACGCGATGGCGTAGTCGCCGCTGCCCTGCGCGTAGTCGGCACCGACGCCCCGCATCGCGAACACGGCGCGGTTGGCCACGCGCCCGAGCTGGCGGCCGTCGACCGGCGCATCGGTGGCGACGACGATCATGCAGGAGTTCCCGACCGGCTCCGCAGGGTCGTCCGTGAGCAGCTCCTCCGCGGGCAGGGGCACCCCGGCGATGCGCAGCGTGCCACTGAAGTTCGTCTGCACGAGCGCGCCGACCGTGCACGGGGTTCCGGCCACGTCGACCACCCGTGACGCCGTGCCGATGCCGCCCTTGTAGCCGAGGGCGACCGTCCCGGCACCCGCACCGACACAGCCCTCCGCGACGGGACCGGACGCCGCCGCCTCCAGTGCCGCGACCACCTGCTCCTCGCCCACGGCCCGCCGACGGATGTCCGAGAGGAACCCGTCGTTCGTCTCCCCCACCACCGGGTTCAGCGTCGTCGTGTGCGCGTGCGCGGGCGTCGCCAGCAGGTGCCCGAGCAGCGCGTCGGCCACGCGGAACACCGACAGGGTCGACGTGAGGAGGATCGGTGTCTCCAGCGCGCCGAGCTCGCGCAGCTGCGTGGCACCGACGAGCTTGCCGTAGCCGTTGCCCACGGAGAGGTTCGCGGGAAGGCTGCGGCGCCGCGCGGTGAGCGCGTCCGGCACGATCGCCGTGACCCCCGTGTGCAGACCGTCGCCGTGCAGCGTGGCGTGGCCGACCCGCACCCCGGGCACGTCGGTGATCGCGTTCTCCGCACCGCGCGCGAAGGCTCCGGGCGCGACGCCGAGGTCGGCGAGCCGGGGACGGGTGGACGAGGACGACGGCGATGTCATGCTCCGATCCTCCCAGTCGCGGCGGGTGCGGGTCCGCGCCGCGCCGAGTGCCCGCCGCGGTCGAGCGACCCGCCCGCACGCTCGGTAGACTGGGCGGCACCACCCACACTCAGGCACGCTCACACAGTGCCGCATACATCGCTCGAGGAGACCTCCATGTCCGCCATCCCTGACAAGCCCGCACTCGAAGGTCTCGAAGCGAAGTGGGACGCCGCCTGGGCGGAGCAGGGCACCTACCTGTTCGACCGTCTGCGCGCCGCGGAACTCGGCCGTGAGGGCGTGTACTCGATCGACACCCCGCCGCCCACCGCCTCGGGCAGCCTGCACATCGGGCACGTGTTCTCGTACACCCACACCGACGTCAAGGCGCGGTACGAGCGGATGCGCGGCAAGACCGTGTTCTACCCGATGGGCTGGGACGACAACGGCCTGCCCACCGAGCGCCGCGTGCAGAACTACTACGGCGTGCGCTGCGACCCCTCGCTCCCCTACGACCCCGACTTCACCCCGCCGTTCGAGGGCGGAGACAACAAGTCCAGCCGTGCGGCCGACCAGCAGCCCATCAGCCGGCGCAACTTCATCGAGCTGTGCGAGCGCCTCACGATCGAGGATGAGAAGCAGTTCGAGGCCCTGTTCCGGCAGCTCGGCCTGAGCGTGGACTGGACGCAGACCTACCGCACGATCTCCGACGACACGATCCGCCAGAGCCAGCTCGCGTTCCTGCGCAACATCGACCGGGGCGAGGCCTACCAGGCCCTCGCGCCGACGCTGTGGGACATCGACTTCCGCTCCGCCATCGCGCAGGCCGAGCTCGAGGATCGCGACCAGCAGGCCGCCTATCACACGATCGAGTTCCCCTTCGCGGACGGCTCCGGCTCGATCGCGATCGACACCACACGTCCGGAGCTCCTCCCCGCGTGCATCGCGATCGTGACCCACCCCGAGGGCCCGCACAAGCACCTGATCGGCACGAAGGTGCGCACCCCGTTCTTCGGTGCCGAGATCGAGATCCACGGTCACCACCTCGCCCAGCCCGACAAGGGCACCGGTGCCGCCATGGTGTGCACCTTCGGCGACGTGACCGACATCGTCTGGTGGCGCGAGCTGCGCACGACCGATGGTCGCGACCTGCCGAACATGACCACGATCGGCCTCGACGGCCGGTTCCTCCCGGAGGCTCCGTCCCTCGTGGCCGACGCCGACGCCCGCGCCTGGTACGCGGCCGAGGTCGCCGGCAAGACCGTGTTCAGCGCCCGCAAGGCGATCGTCGAGAAGCTGCAGGAGACGGGCGACCTGACCGCGGTCGGCAAGCCCTTCCAGCACGCCGTGAAGTTCTTCGAGAAGGGCGACCGTCCGCTCGAGATCGTGTCCACGCGCCAGTGGTACATCCGCAACGGCGCCCGCGACGGCGAGCTGCGTGACCAGCTGCTCGCGCACGGGCAGGAGCTCGCGTGGCACCCCGACTTCATGCGCGTGCGGTACGAGAACTGGGTCGGCGGTCTCACCGGCGACTGGCTCGTGTCCCGGCAGCGCTTCTTCGGCGTGCCGATCCCCCTCTGGTACGCGCTTGATGAGAACGGCGACCGCGACTACGACCGCGTGCTCGTCCCCGACGCCGCGAGCCTGCCGATCGACCCGACCACCGACGTGCCGGCCGGGTACACGGAAGACCAGCGCGGCGTGCCGGGCGGGTTCGACGCCGAGGCCGACATCCTCGACACGTGGGCCACGTCGTCGCTCACGCCGCAGCTCGCCGGCGGCTGGCAGCGCGACGAGGAGCTGTGGCAGCTCACGGCCCCGTTCGACCTGCGTCCGCAGGGGCAGGACATCATCCGCACCTGGCTGTTCTCCACCATGCTGCGTTCCACGCTGGAGGACGGCAGGGCCCCGTGGAAGAACGCCGCGATCTCCGGCTTCATCGTCGACCCGGACCGCAAGAAGATGTCGAAGTCGAAGGGCAACGTGGTCACCCCGGCCGACGTGCTCGACGCGCACGGCTCCGACGCGGTGCGGTACTGGGCGGCCTCCAGCCGACTGGGCATGGACGCCGCGTTCGACCCGCAGAATCCGACCCAGGTGAAGATCGGGCGGCGCCTGGCCATCAAGGTGCTCAACGCCGCGAAGTTCGTGCTGTCGTTCCCGGTGCCGGAGGGGGCGCAGGTCACCCACGCGCTGGACGCCTCGATGCTCACGGCCCTCGACGCCGTGGTGGCGGAGGCGACCGCGGCGTTCGACCGCTACGACGCCGCGCGCGCGCTCGAGCTCACCGAGGCGTTCTTCTGGACGTTCTGCGACGACTACCTGGAGCTGGTGAAGGAGCGGGCGTACAACCAGAACGACGTGGGACAGGCGTCGGCGGCACTGGCGCTGCGCCTGGCGCTGTCCACGCTCCTGCGACTGCTCGCGCCCGTGCTGTCGTTCGCGACCGAGGAGGCGTGGTCGTGGTTCGAGCAGGGTTCCGTGCACACCGCCGCGTGGCCGGAGCCGCTGGGCATCGAGGGCGACGCCGCGGTGCTGGCCGCCGCGAGCGAGGCCCTGATCGGCATCCGTCGTGCGAAGACCGAGGCGAAGGCGTCGCAGAAGACCCCGGTGTCGCGCGCGGCGATCGCCGCCCCTGCCGCGAAGCTCGACGCGCTGCGCGCCGCTGCCGACGACCTCCGCGCGGTCGGCCGCATTGCCGAGCTCGAGTTCACCGAGGCCGAGGAGTTCGCGGTGACCGCGATCGAGCTCGCCCCGGTCGAGGCGTCGTGATGCAGCTCGGCACCCGCTGGGCCACCGGCACGCAGCCGCCCGCGTCGGTCCCGGAGGCGCTGCGCCCCGCGATCGCCGAGGTCGAGGCCCGCGGGCTCACCGGACACTGGACGCTCACCTGGCTGGAGGGCCGGGCGCTCGCCGAGCTCGACGCGGCCTGGGAGGTCGTGCAGACGGCGTCCGGCGAGGTGGTGGCGCGTCCGTTCGAGGACTGAGCAGCCCCCGTGCGACGAGAGCCCCGGATCCTCTGCGGATCCGGGGCTCTCGCGTCCGTGGCAGGGGCCGTCAGCGGCGCGGCGCCCCGAGCTGGGCGAGCAGGTGGTCCACGGCGTGCGGGTCGTGGCGGCGAGCCTGCTGCTCCGCCAGCAGGTCGAGGGCGAGCTGGCGGCGCCGCGCGCGCTCGGCCACGCGATGCTCGACGAGGCCGGTGAGGCGGTCGGCGAGGCGCAGCAGCCCCCGCTCCGTGCGCGTGGGGGCGGAGAGGTGCAGCGTGGCGGCGGTCATGATGCGGACTCCGGCTCGGCCGCACCCGCCGCGGACGGCGGCGTCGGCAGGTCGAACAGCTCGGCGCGCACCGACACCCGCCGCACGTCCGGCCCGGTCTGGCCGCGGTACCGCTCGATCGCCGACTCGATGACGGCCTCCAGCTCCGAGCGCAGGGCGAGTGCCTGGGCGGGGGTCACGTCGAGGTGCGTGGTGAGCGTGATGCCCACGTCACCCCACCCGTCGGGAACCTCGGACGCCGGTCGGTTCAGGTACGACATCAGCGTCTCGTGCCGCAGCCGGAAGAACTCGGAGGTCACGATCTGCGCGGCGGCGCGGTTCGCGGGCGAGGTCATGTCGTCCGGGCCCGGCACGTCGATGCGCCCCTTCGGCCGCTCCCACCAGCGCTCCCTGGCGGTGCCGCGGCCCTCGACCTCGCGGATGAGGTCGTGCGCGGCGAGGGCGCGCAGGTGATAGCTCGTGGAACCCGAGGTCTCCCCCACGAGCGCGGCGAGGGAGCTCGCGGTCTGGGGGCCGCGCGAGGCGAGCAGGTCGAAGATCTTCACGCGAAGCGGGTGGGCGAGGGCCTTCAGCGCTCCGGCGTCGAGCGTTCGCACCTGGGTCTGTTCGGTCATGAGTGCAAAGATACCCTTGCAAACGATTCTTTGCAAGAGTTTCTTTGCATCCGGATCCGCTCCCGTCAGCCCACCGCGTCACGCGCCGCCACGAACGCGGCGACGCACTCCTCCACCTGCTCCGGCGTGTGCGCGGCGGACAGCTGCACGCGGATGCGCGCGAGCCCGCGCGGGACGACGGGGAAGCTGAACGCGGTCACGTAGATGCCCCGCTCCTGCATGGCCTGGGCGATCCGCGCCGTCTTCGCCGCATCGCCGAACATCACCGGGACGATCGGGTGCTCCCCCGGCAGCAGCTCGAACCCCTCCTCGGTCATCCGGCGCCGGAACAGCGCCGCGTTCTCGCGCAGTCGCGCCCGCAGCTCGGCGGATCCCTCGACGAGGTCGAGCGCCGTCAGGGTTCCCGCCACGATCGCGGGGGCCAGCGTGTTCGAGAACAGGTAGGGGCGCGACCGCTGTCGCAGCAGCGCCACGATGTCGGCGTGGGAGGCCACGTACCCGCCCGAGGCGCCGCCGAGCGCCTTGCCGAACGTGCCGGTGTAGATGTCGACGCGGTCCGACACCCCGCACAGCTCCGGAGTGCCGCGGCCGTGCTCGCCCACGAACCCGACGGCGTGGGAATCGTCCACGAACACCAGCGCGTCATACCGCTCGGCGAGGTCGCAGATCTCGGCCAGCGGCGCGATGTAGCCGTCCATCGAGAACACGCCGTCGGTCACGACCACCCGGAACCGGGCATCGGCCGCCGCCCGCAGCTGCTCCTCCAGGTCGGCCATGTCGCGGTTGCGGTAGCGCAGGCGCCGCGCCTTGGAGAGCCGGATCCCGTCGATGATCGACGCGTGGTTGAGCTCGTCCGAGATGATCGCGTCCTCCGCCGAGAAGAGCGTCTCGAACACCCCGCCGTTCGCGTCGAAGCACGACGAGTAGAGGATCGCGTCGTCCGTCCCGAGGAAGTCCGCCAGGCGCCGCTCCAGCTCCAGATGCTGCTCCTGGGTGCCGCAGATGAAGCGGACGCTCGCGAGCCCGTATCCCCACTCCTGCAGCGCGGCGGTGGCCGACGCGAGGATCCGGGGGTCGTCCGCGAGGCCGAGGTAGTTGTTGGCGCAGAAGTTCAGCACGGGCGTCCCGTCGGCCGTGATCTCCGCGCTCTGCGGTCCGCGGATGCCGCGCTCGCGCTTGGTGAGCCCGGCCTCCTCGATCCCGGCGAGCTCCGCCGCCACATGAGTCTTGAAGTCTCCGTACATCACAGCTCCGTCCAGTCGAGGATGATCTTGCCCGTTCCCGCCGATTCCGCGGCCGCGAAGCCGCGCTCCCACTCGCGCGCCGGCACGACGTCGGCGATCACGCGGCCGATCGCCTCGCGCAGCGCGGCGCTGGTCTGCAGCATCGCGCCCATGGCGTTCCACGTCTCGAACATCTCGCGGCCGTAGATGCCCTTGATCGTGAGCATGTGCGTGACGAGCTTGCCCCAGTCGATCTCGAAGCCGGCGCTCGGCAGCCCGAGCATCGCGATCCGTCCGCCGTGGTTCATGTTGTCGATCATGGCCGGGAGGGCCGACGCCGCGCCGCTCATCTCGAAGCCGATGTCGAAGCCCTCGCGCATGCCGAGCACGCGCTGGGCGTCGCGCACGTCGCGCTGCGACACGTCGACCACCTCGTCCGCGCCCATGCGCCGCGCCATCTCCAACCGCGGTGCGCTCACATCGGTCGCGGCGATGAAACGCGCACCGGCGTGCCGCGCCACCGCGATCGCCATGAGGCCGATCGGGCCGCACCCGGTCACCAGCACGTCCTCACCGACCAGCGGATACGTCAGGGCCGTGTGCACGGCGTTGCCGAGGGGGTCGAAGACGGCCCCGAGTTCCGGGGTCACGTCGGCGTGGTGCACCCAGACGTTCGCGGCAGGCAGCGACAGGTACTCCGCGAACGCCCCGTCGCGCTGCAGCCCGAGACCGATCGTGCGGATGCACATCTGCCGGCGCCCCGCGCGACAGTTCCGGCAGGTGCCGCACACGATGTGCCCCTCTCCGGAGACGCGGTCCCCGACGACGATGTCGTGCACCAGGGGCCCGACCTCCACGACCTCCCCGTAGAACTCGTGTCCGGGGATGAGCGGGGTCGAGATGGCGGAGGCCGCCCAGTCGTCCCAGCGGTGGATGTGCAGGTCGGTGCCGCAGATACCCGTCCGCAGCACGCGGATGACCACGTCTCCCGGTCCGGCCGTCGGTTCGGGGCGGTCGACGAGGGTGAGTCCGGCGCCCGGCTCCTCCTTGAACAAAGCCTTCATGTCTTCGATCTCAGCGCATCCATCGCTGTAGAACAATCGGCAGATCCTGCATCGTCCCTGTAGTTCTGGCTAAACTATCGCGATGGAGCTCCACCAGTTGCAGATCCTCCGCGAGCTCGGCGCCCTCGGGAGTGTGACCGCGGTCGCCGAGGCCCTGCGCGTCACGCCGTCCGCGGTGTCGCAGCAGCTCGCCGCCCTCCAGCGGGCGTTCCCCACACCGCTCACCCGTCGCGAGGGACGCTCGCTCGTGCTCACTGCGGCCGGAGAGGTCCTGGCCGCGGCGGGCACCGAGGCGATCGACGCGATGGCCGCCGCGAGGCACGCCCTCGACGACTTCGAGGAGGCGGCGACGGGCGTGGTGAGCCTCAGCGGCTTCCACAGCGTCGGGCAGGCGCTGTTCGGGCCGCTGCTGCGTGAGCTGTCCGCGCTGGATGCCGCGCCCACCGTGCAGCTCACCGACGAAGATGTCGCCCAGAGCGAGTTCCCCGCCCTCACCTCCCGGTACGACCTGGTGCTCGCGCATCGCATGGAGCACTCCGATCCGTGGCCAACGGCGGGTGTGCGCAGTGTCACGCTCGTGCGCGAGCCGCTCGACGTGGCGGTCGCCGCCGATCATCCCCTCGCCACGCGGTCGAGCCTGAAGCCCGCCGACGTGGCGGCAGAGCGCTGGGTGACCAGCCGCACCGGCTACTCCCCCGACGACGTGCTGCGCGCCGTGTCGGCCGTCGCGGGGCGCCCGGTCGACGTGCTCCACCGCATCAACGACTACGGCGCCGTGTCCGCCGTCGTCGCCGCGGGCGGGGTGCTCGGCATGCTGCCGCGCTTCACGTCGCGCAGCGTCGACGACCGTGACATCGTGCGCATCCCGCTGCGTGGCGTGAGCACGCACCGCATGATCGACGTCCTGGCGCGGCCGGAGAACCTGCGCCGGCGGTCCGTCCGCGTGGTCGTCGACGCGCTGCGCGCCGTGATGGTCGGGCTGCGCACCGAGGCCGACGATGCGCTCGGCACGGGTCGTTAGGCTCGGGGAATGACCGACGCCACGAACCCGCTCCTCCAGCCGTCGTCCCTTCCCTTCGGACTGCCGGACTACCGGGCGATCCGCGCCGAGCACTACCTCCCGGCGTTCCAGGCCGGGTTCGCGGCGCAGCTCGCCGAGGTCGCGAACATCACGCGGGTGCGATCGATGCCCACGTTCGAGAACACGATCGAGGCGCTCGAGCGGTCCGGGGAGCTGCTCGACCGCGTGGCGCACACGTTCTACACGGTCAGCTCGGCCGACGCGACACCGGAGATCCAGGAGATCGACGAGCAGCTCGCGCCGCTCATGGCCGCGCACCAGGACGCGATCACCCTCGACGCGGCCCTCTTCTGGCGCGTCGAACGCGTGCACGAGCAGCGCCATGCTCTGCCCCTCGACCCCGAGCAGCGCTACCTGGTGGAGCGGTACCGCCGCGAGATGACGCACGCGGGCGCGGGCCTCGACGACGCGGCCAAAGCCGAGCTCACGGCCCTCAACCAGCGGCTCTCCGTGCTCACCAACACCTTCGAGCGCAACCTGCTGGGCGACACGAACGACCTCGCCGTGGTGTTCGACTCCGCGGCCGAGCTCGACGGCCTCAGCCAGGGCGAGCTCTCCGCGGCCGCCCGCGCCGCCGCCGACCGCGGGCTCGACGGCCGGTACCTCCTCACCCTGCCGCTGTTCACCGGCCATCCCGCCCTGGCCCGCCTCGGCGTGCGGGAGTCCCGGCGGCGCGTCCTGGCCGCGTCGCGCGCCCGGGGCTCGCGCGACAACGCGAACGACAACCGTCCGGTCCTGCGCGAGATCGTGCGCCTGCGGGCCGAGCGCGCCGCACTTCTCGGGCACCCCTCGCACGCCGCATACGTCACAGCCGACGAGACGGCGGGCTCTCCCGAGGCGGTCGAACGGATGCTGCGCCGGCTGGCTGCTCCGTCGGCCCGCAACGCGCGCGCCGAGCGCGCGGCGCTCCAGGCGCTGGTCGACGAGTCGGAGCCCGCTCCCTTCCCGGTCGAGCCGCACGACTGGGCGTTCTACACCGAGAAGGTGCGCACGGCCCGCTACGACATCGACACGGCTGCGCTGCGCCCCTGGTTCGAGGCCGAGCGCGTGCTGCAGGACGGCGTGTTCTTCGCGGCGACCCGGCTGTACGGAGTCACCTTCCGCGAGCGCGACGACCTGGTCGCCTACCACCCCGGGGCCCGGGTGTTCGAGGTGCGTAACGCCGACGGCTCCCCGCTCGGCCTCTACGTGCTCGACCTCTACACCCGCGACTCCAAGCGCGGCGGCGCCTGGATGAACGCGATCGTCAGCCAGTCACGACTCCGCGGCAGCGCGCCCGTCGTGGTCAACAACCTCAACGTCCCCCAGCCCGGAGAGGGAGAGCCCACGCTGCTGACGCTCGATGAGGTGACGACGCTGTTCCACGAGTTCGGGCACGCCTTGCACGGTCTGTACGCGACGGTGACGTACCCCCACTTCGCCGGCACCAACGTGTTCCGCGACGTCGTCGAGTTCCCGAGTCAGGTCAACGAGATGTGGATCCTCTGGCCCGAGGTCCTGGACAACTACGCCCGCCACCACGAGACGGGAGAGCCGCTCGACCCCGCGATCGTCGACCGCCTCCGGGCGACCGAGACCTTCGATCAGGGACACGCGACGAGCGAGTATCTGGCCGCCGCCTGGCTCGACCAGGCCTGGCATCGGCTCTCCGTCGACGACCACGTGGACGATGTCGCGGCGTTCGAGGCCGCAGCGTTGGCCGACATCGGACTCGACGACCCCGCCGTGCCGACGCGGTATTCGTCGACGTACTTCGCGCACGTGTTCTCCGGCGGTTACAGCGCGGGGTACTACTCGTACATCTGGAGCGAGGTGCTCGACGCCGACACCGTGGAGTGGTTCCGGGAGAACGGCGGCCTCACCCGGGAGAACGGCGACCGCTTCCGGGAGCGCCTGCTCGGGGTCGGCGGGTCGAAGGACCCCCTGGAGGCGTATCGCGACTTCCGCGGCCGCGACGCCGAGATCGCGCCGCTGCTGAAGCGCCGTGGACTCGACGGCTGACCCGTGGCACCCTGAGCACATGAACGCCTTCTCCGACGCCCCGTTCGGCCCTGCCGACCGGCTCGACCTCGACCCCGTCCCGCTCGCGGTCATCCGCCACGAGGCGCTCCGTCTCGCCGATCTCCGTGACGCCTTCGACACCGGGTACGGCGCCATCGGCGACGCGTTCGCCGCCGGCACGCTGCTTCCCGCCGGTCCGGCACTGGCGATCTACCACGGCGACCCGATGGGCGTGTTCGATCTCGAGCTCGGGTTCCCCGTGCAGACCTCGCCGTCCGACGCCCTCGCCACCGGTGACGGCACCGCCATCGTCGCATCCACGCTTCCGTCCGAATCCGCGGTGGCGACCACCGTCCTCGGCTCCTACGACGGTCTCGGGGCCGGATGGGCAGCTCTCGTCGCACGGGCGGCGGAGGCGGACCTCCATCCGCGCGGCGTCTGGATCGAGGTGTACGTCTCCGACCCGGACACGGCGCCGGAGGACCTGCGCACCGACCTCATCATGCCGGTCGGTTGACCGCGGTCCGCGGTCGCGCGCGGCGTCGCGTTCCGCCCGTCGCCGCGACCCGTCAGGACCGCAGTAGCTCCTGCGCCTTGTACCAGGTGAGCAGGTGGTAGCTCTGCGTGAGCCGGGTGCCGGCCTCGTCGAGCGGGACCCGCTGCAGCGCGATCATCTCGGTGTCGTCGAGCGACGGCTCCCCCACACGGGTGCAGCCGAGAGCCAGGTAGTGGTGCACACGGTTGGTGTGACTGCCGAAGTTGGCCCAGGTTGCTCCGAGTTCGTGGAGTTCCGTCGCCTCATGGCCGGTCTCCTCACGCAGTTCGCGGACGGCCGCCGCGCGGGGCTCCTCCCCGCTCTCGGCAGCGCCCCCGACTGTCCCGAGGGCGACCACGCCCGCGCCGTGCCGATACTCCTCAGCGAGGATGGCGCATCCCTCGGTGTCCACGGCGAGCACGGAGACCCAGTCGCCGTACTCCAGCACGTAATAGGGGGCGATCCGGCGTCGCTGGGCATCGACGCAGTCGTCCGCACGCAGATGGATCCATCGGTCGGCGATAACGGTCTCCCGCGCGACCGTGCGCCACGGTTGCGGCGTCGCGGTCACGCGCTCTTGCGCTTGCGCTCCATCACCACGGTGGGCGGGGCGCCCTCGTCGACCGCGGCGCGCGTGATGATGACCTTCGCGACATCGTCGGCGGACGGGATCTCGAACATGACGGGGCCGAGCACGTCCTCGAGGATCGCGCGGAGCCCGCGGGCACCGGTCTTGCGCTCCACCGCGAGGTCGGCGATCGAGCGCAGCGCCTCCTCCTCGAACTCCAGCTGCACGCCGTCGAGCTCGAACATGCGCTGATACTGCTTCACGAGCGCGTTGCGCGGGCCGGTGAGGATGTCGATCAGCGCGGCCTGGTCGAGCGGCGACACGTTGGTCACGACCGGCAGACGCCCGATGAACTCGGGGATGAGGCCGAACTTGTGGAGGTCTTCCGGCAGCACCTCGCTGAACAGGTCGAGGTCCTTGCCCTTGTCGTGCAGCGGGGCGCCGAAGCCGACGCCGTGCTTGCCGACGCGCGCCGACACGATGTCCTCCAGCCCGGCGAAGGCGCCGGCCACGATGAACAGCACGTTCGACGTGTCGATCTGCAGGAACTCTTGGTGGGGGTGCTTGCGGCCGCCCTGCGGCGGAACCGACGCGACCGTTCCCTCGATGATCTTCAAGAGTGCCTGCTGCACGCCCTCGCCCGACACGTCGCGGGTGATCGAGGGGTTCTCGGCCTTGCGGGCGATCTTGTCGACCTCGTCGATGTAGATGATGCCCTGCTCGGCGCGCTTCACGTCGTAGTCGGCGGCCTGGATGAGCTTGAGGAGGATGTTCTCCACGTCTTCACCCACATAGCCCGCCTCGGTGAGCGCGGTGGCGTCGGCGACGGCGAACGGCACGTTGAGGCGCTTGGCGAGCGTCTGTGCCAGGTAGGTCTTGCCGCAGCCGGTCGGCCCGATGAGCAGGATGTTGCTCTTGGCGATCTCGACCTCTTCGGCCTTCTGCTCCGCCGGCTGCAGGGTGCCGTGCGCACGGACCCTCTTGTAGTGGTTGTAGACGGCGACGGCGAGGGCGCGCTTCGCGGGCTCCTGGCCGACCACGTACTCCTCGAGGAACGAGAAGATCTCCCGCGGCTTGGGCAGTTCGAACTCGGCGACGCCCTCGGCGGACGACTCCGCCATGCGCTCCTCGATGATCTCGTTGCACAGCTCGACGCACTCGTCGCAGATGTACACGCCGGGACCCGCGATGAGCTGCTGCACCTGCTTCTGGCTCTTTCCGCAGAAAGAACACTTGAACAGGTCAGCGCTTTCACCGATGCGGGCCATGCGCGTCCTCCTATGGGGGATCAGAGATCGTCCTTCGAGCCTAACCGCTGCATGCGACACCGGGCCGCATTGGCGCGGACTCGCTTCCGCGCGGCCCCGGCATCGAGAAGGGCCCCGCCCGCGGGATGCGCGACGGGGCCCCTCCTGCGGTCCGAGCTCAGACCATGCTCTTGGTGTGCCAGACGGTCTTCACCTCGGTGAACGCGGCGATCCGCTCGGGCGAGGCGACGACCTCGCCCGGAGCGACCACGCGCTTCAGGGTCTCCGCGGCGGCGATCTGCAGGTCGACCCAGTCGAGCGCTCCCGCGCCGGACAGGTCGAGCGCGTTGACGTCCTGGTGCGCGGCGAGCCAGGGCGCCATCTCCGCGGGCGACCCCGTCAGCACGTTCACGACGCCGCCGGGGAGGTCGCTCGTGGCCAGCACCTCCGCGAGGCTGATCGCCGACAGCGGGTGCTGCTCGCTCGCGATCACGACGACCGTGTTGCCCGCGACCAGCGCGGGCGCCACGACCGAGACCAGCCCGAGCAGCGCCGAGTCCTGCGGCGCGACGATCGCGACCACGCCGGTCGGCTCCGGCACGGAGATGTTGAAGTACGGGCCGGACACGGGGTTCGCGTTGCCCGCCACCTGGGCGTACTTGTCGCACCAGCCCGCGTACCAGACCCACAGGTCGATCGCCTCGTCCACCTGCGCGGTGGCCGCCGAGGACGACACGCCCTCCTGCGCCACGATCTCGTCGATGAACTGCGCGCGGCGCCCCTCCAGAACCTCCGCGACGCGGTACAGCACCTGGCCGCGGTTGTACGCGGTCGCCCCCGACCATCCCTTCACGGCCGCGCGCGCCGCGGTGACCGCGTCGCGGGCGTCCTTGCGCGAGGCCTTGGCGGCGTTCGCGAGGAAGCCGCCCTTGCGCGACACCACCTCGTACGTGCGACCCGACTCGCTGCGGGGGAAGGCCCCGCCGATCGCGAGCTTGTAGGTCTTCGGAACGCTCAGTCGCTTGCTCATGCTGCGGCTCCCTTGAGGTACGCGGTGAGCCCCTGACGGCCGCCCTCGCGGCCGTATCCGGACTCCTTGTAGCCGCCGAACGGGCTCGACGGGTCGAAACGGTTGAACGTGTTGGCCCACACCACACCGGCGCGCAGCCGGTCGGCGACGGCGAGGATGCGCGAGCCCTTGTCGGACCAGATCCCCGCGGAGAGCCCGTACGGCGTGTTGTTCGCCTTCGCGATCGCCTCCGCGGGCGTCCGGAAGGTCAGCACGGACAGCACGGGCCCGAACACCTCGTCGCGCGCGATGCGGTGCGCGGCCTCGACACCGGTGAAGATCGTCGGCGCGAACCAGAAGCCCTGGTCGGGGATGGCGCAGTCGGCGGTCCAGCGCTCGGCACCTTCCGCCTCGCCGATGTCGCTCAGCTCGCGGATCCGCGCCAGCTGGGCGGCGGAGTTGATCGCGCCGATGTCGGTGTTCTTGTCGAGCGGGTCGCCGAGGCGCAGCGTCGACAGCCGGGCCTTGAGCCGGTCGACGACCTCGTCGTGGATGGACTCCTGCACCAGCAGGCGGCTGCCGGCGCAGCACACGTGGCCCTGGTTGAAGAAGATGCCGTTGACGATGCCCTCGACGGCCTGGTCGATCGGGGCGTCGTCGAACACGATGTTCGCCGCCTTGCCGCCCAGCTCCAGCGTCAGCTTCTTGTTCGTCCCGGCGACCGCGCGAGCGATGTCGCGACCCACGCCGGTGGAACCCGTGAAGGCGACCTTGTCCACGTCGGGGTGACGCACGAGCGCGGCCCCGGTCTGCCCGGCACCCGTGACGATGTTCACGACGCCCGCGGGCAGGTCGGCCTGCTGCAGGATCTCCGCGAACAGCAGGGCCGTGAGCGGCGTGGTCTCGGCCGGCTTCAGCACGACCGTGTTGCCGGCGGCGAGAGCGGGCGCGAGCTTCCACGCGAGCATGAGCAGCGGGAAGTTCCAGGGGATGACCTGTCCGGCGACGCCGAGCGACCGCGGGTTCGCGCCGAGCCCGGCGTAGTCGAGCTTGTCCGCCCAGCCCGCGTAGTAGAAGAACCAGGAGGCGACGAGGGGAACGTCCACGTCGCGGCTCTCCTTGATGGGCTTGCCGTTGTCGAGGCTCTCGGCGACCGCGAGCTCGCGCGCGCGCTCCTGCACCAGGCGCGCGATGCGGAACAGGTACTTGCCACGGTCACGGCCGCTCATCCTCGACCACGTCTTGTCGTAGGCGCGGCGGGCGGCGGCGACCGCACGGTCGATGTCCTCGTCGCTCGCGGACGCGATCTCAGCGATGCGCTTCTCGCTCGACGGGGAGATGGTCGTGAAGGGGGCGCCCGAGCCGTCGACGAACTCGCCGTCGATGAACAGGCCGTAGCTGTCCCGGAGGTTCAGGATCGCGGTGGACTCCGGTGCCGGAGCGTATTCCAGAAATGACATGGTGGTCTTCCCGTCAGTCGATGGTGACGTAGTCGGGGCCCGAGTAGTGGCCGGAGCGGAGCTTCTGTCGCTGCAGGAGCACGTCGTTGAGGAGGCTGGAGGCGCCGAAGCGGAACAGGTGCGGCTGCAGCCACTCCTCCCCCACGGTCTCCGCCACGGTGACGAGGTACTTGACCGCGTCCTTCGAGGAGCGGATGCCACCGGCCGGCTTCACGCCGATCCGCTCGCCCGTGCCGCGGTACCAGTCGCGCACGGTCTCCAGCATGAGCAGCGTGGTGGGCAGCGTGGCCGCGGGCTGCACCTTGCCGGTCGACGTCTTGATGAAGTCGCCGCCCGCCAGGATCCCGAGCCACGACGCGCGCTTGATGTTGTCGTACGTGTTCAGCTCACCGGTCTCCAGGATCACCTTGAGCGAGGCGTAGGAGCCGTCCTCGCGGCGGCAGGCCTCCTTGACCTGGGCGATCTGGTCGAACACCAGGCCGTACCGGCCGGAGAGGAAGGCACCGCGGTCGATCACCATGTCGATCTCGTCGGCGCCCGCCGCGACCGCCTCGGCGGTGTCGGCCAGCTTGATCGCGAGCGACGACCGGCCGCTGGGGAACGCCGTGGCGACCGCGGCGACCGAGATGAGGCCGTCGTCCGGGTCGCCGTGCACGGAGCCCAGCGCCTCGACCGCGCCGCCGACCATGTCGCCGTAGACGCACACCGCGGCCACGCGCGGCGTGGAGGGGTCGGCGGCGTCGGGGGTCTTCGCCTTGGCGACGAGCGAGCGCACCTTGCCGGGGGTGTCGGCACCTTCGAGCGTCGTGAGGTCGATCAGACGGATGATGGTGTCGAGCGCCCAGGCCTTCGAGGTCGTCTTGATCGAGCGGGTGCCGAGACCGGCCGCCCGCTGCTCCAGCCCGACCGCGTCGACGCCCGGAAGTCCGTGCAGGAAGCGGCGCAGCGTGGCGTCGTCCGGCTCTCCGCCGAGGACGTCCACCGCCGCCCTGCGGCTGAGTTCTGTGGTGGTCACTGTTCCTCCAACAATGCTCGTGCTGTGGTCTCGTCGGTGACCAGCACGCTGCACAGGCCGCTGGTCACCACCGTTCGTGCGATGTCGTGCTTCGCGGGTCCCGCGGTCACGAAGACCGCGCGGTCGGCGCCGCGCAGCCGGTCGAGCGAGACGCCCACGGTGCGGGCGTCGAGCTGCGGGTCGACGATGTTCCCCTCCGCGTCGACGTAGCGGCCGAGCACGTCGCCGACGGCTCCGCGGCGTGCGAGCTCCTCGACGTCGTCCGCGCGGAGGTAGCCGTTCTCGACGTGCGCCGACGACGCGTCGCAGGGACCGGCGGTGAACAGGAACGCCTGCGCCTCCGCGGCCTCCTCGAGCACGGCCGCGACGGTGCGGTCGCCCTCGATGGCCCGCTTGGTCTCGACGTGCTCCAAAATCGCGGGACTCGGCAGCAGTGAGACCTGGCCGGACGCGCGCTGCGCGATCGTCACGGCCAGTCCTGCCGCGCCTCCGGAGCGGCGGTTGAGGCTGACCCCGCCGTTGAGCTGCACGACGGTGACGCCGCTGGCCCAGCCGTCGGGGAGTGCCTCGGCGACGGCGCGGAGGGTCTTGCCCCAGCTCACGCCGAGCGTGCGGGGCACCGGACGCATCGCGGTCAGGAAGTCGGCGGCCGCCTGGGCCACCCGCTCGAGCGTGCCGTCGTCGCCCTCCGGAGCGGGCACGACCACCGCGTCCTTGAGCCCGAAGCGCTCGACGAGCTCTCTCTCGAGCCCGAGGCGACGTGCGCGGGGATGCACGATCTCGATGCGCACGATCCCTCTCTCCCGGGCCTGGGTGAGCAGCCGCCCGACCTTCCAGCGGGAGATCTTGAGGAGGCCGCCGATCTCGTCCTGCGTCTTGTCCTCGTCGTAATACAGCTCGGCCACGCGCACCATGAGCAGGTCTTCTTCCACGGCATCCTCCTTCCCTGTCCAGGGTAGGCCCGATTCAGCGTTCGCGCACGCTTCTGCTCATATGCGCACCCGACCCCCGTCCCGACGCACATCCGACGGGCACGCGAAAGGGCGCCCGTCTCTCGACGGACGCCCTCTCGAACAGCGGGGCTTACGCGCGCTTGCGCGACGTGAGCACCTGGTCGACGATGCCGTACTCCAGCGCCTCGTTGGCGGAGAGGATCTTGTCGCGATCGATGTCGCGGTTCACCTGCTCCACGGGCTTGCCGGTGTGACGCGCCATGGTCTCCTCGAGCCAGGTGCGCATCCGGAGGATCTCGGCGGCCTGGATCTCGATGTCCGACGCCTGACCGTGACCGGCCTCGCCCATCGCCGGCTGGTGCATGAGCACGCGGGCGTTCGGCAGGGCCAGACGCTTGCCCGGCGCACCCGCGGCGAGCAGCACCGACGCGGCCGACGCCGCCTGGCCCAGCACCACGGTCTGGATCTGCGGCGCGACGTACTGCATCGTGTCGTAGATCGCGGTCATGGCCGTGAACGAGCCACCGGGCGAGTTGATGTACATCGTGATGTCGCGCTCGGAGTCCTGGCTCTCCAGAACGAGCAGCTGCGCCATCACGTCGTCGGCGGACGCGTCGTCGACCTGCACGCCGAGGAAGATCACGCGATCCTCGAACAGCTTGTTGTACGGGTCCTGGCGCTTGAAGCCGTAGGCCGTGCGCTCCTCGAACTGCGGGAGCACGTAGCGGCTGGACGGCAGGTTTCCGGCGGACTGGAACGTGGGTGTGTACATGGTGTCCTCTCGCATCCTCACTCGGCGCCCGTGCCGCCGCCGCCGGTGACATCACTGGCGTGCTCGCGGATGTGGTCGACGAAGCCGTACTCGAGGGCCTCCTCCGCCGTGAACCAGCGGTCGCGGTCTCCGTCGGCGTTGATCTGCTCGACCGGCTTGCCGGTCTGGCCCGCCGTGATCTCCGCGAGACGCTTCTTCATCGACAGGATGAGCTGCGCCTGGGTCTGGATGTCGCTCGCCGTGCCGCCGAAGCCGCCGTGCGGCTGGTGCAGCAGCACACGCGCGTTGGGCGTGATGTAGCGCTTGCCCTTGGTGCCGCTGGTCAGCAGCAGCTGACCCATCGAAGCGGCCATGCCGATGCCGACCGTGACGATGTCGTTCGGCACGAACTGCATCGTGTCGTAGATCGCCATGCCTGCGGTGATCGAGCCGCCGGGCGAGTTGATGTAGAGGTAGATGTCCTTCTCGGAGTCTTCGGCGGCGAGAAGGAGGATCTTCGCGCAGATCTCGTTGGCGTTCTCGTCTCGCACCTCCGAGCCGAGCCAGATGATGCGGTCCTTCAGCAACCTGTCGAAGACGCTTGTCGCGACGAGGGGTTCAGCCATGTCAGCTCCTGCTTCCGTGTTTCAGTGATTCGAATCTACCGGCGTCAACGCAGCACTCAGGTCGTGTTCGCCGTCGGCATATCAGGTGTCGCGCTCGGCCATCTCCTGCGCGTACGCGGTCATCGAACGGTGATAGCGCGGCAGGTGCGGAACCAGCGCCAGCAGCGCCACCGAGAGCCCCTGATGCGGGCGTCCGGCACTCGCGAGGATCAGCGCATGCACCACGGCGACCGCGTCGCGGTACGGGCCGTCGGCGGAGGCCTCCTCCTCGGCGCGGATCACCGCCAGCGCCTCGTCGTACTCCCCCAGGTTGCGCAGCGAGCTCGCCAGCTGGATCACGCACTGCGGGCGATGCTCCTCATCGAGCCCGAGAGCCAGCGCCCGGCGATACAGCTCGACCGCCTCGGCCGGGCGCCCTGCGGAGTCCCTGGCGCCCGCCCGCTCGAACTCCGCCCGCGCGTCGTCCGGGCCGCGCTCGGCGGCCAGGGCGTCGATCCGTGCGATCGTATCGTCGCCGACCTCGTCACCGGTCGCCTCGGCCCACACCTGCTCGACCCGGTCGTCCCACGCGCTCATGCATCCTCCTCGTCGATGCGAAAGAAGAGGGCGGATGCCGCAGCATCCGCCCTCTTCACCGTTCGTGCGATCACTCGCCCTTGTCGGCAGCCTTCTTGGCCGGAGCCTTCTTGGCGGCCGGCTTCTTGGCGGCGGGCTTCTCCTCCGCGTCGGCGTCCTTCTGGGCCGGAGCCTTCTTGGCCGGAGCCTTCTTGGCGGGAGCCTTCTTGGCGGCAGGCTTCTCCTCCGCGGGCGTCTCCTCGGCGGCCTCGTCCTGAGCGGCCTCGTCGTCGGTCACCACGAAGTCGGACAGATCGACGGGCTTGCCGTTGGTGTCGACGACCTTGACCTTGCCCAGCGCGATCGCGAGCGCCTTGTTGCGGGCGACCTCACCGACGAGGGCGGGCAGCTGGTTGGACGACTGCAGCGCCTCGACGAACTCCTGCGGAGCCATGCCGTACTGCGCGGCGGACTGGATGAGGTACTGCGAGAGCTCCTCCTGCGAGACCTGCACGTCGGCCTGCTCGGCGATCGTGTCGAGCAGCACCTGCGTGCGGAACTGCTTCTCGCTCGCCTCGGTGACCTCGGCGCGGTGCACGTCGTCTTCCAGGCGACCCTCGCCCTCGAGGTGGTTGTGCACCTCGTCCTCGATGAGCTGCGGCGGAACCGGGATGTCGATCTGCTCGAGCAGCGTCTCGACGAGCTTGTCGCGGGCGGCAGAACCCTGCGTGAACACGCCCTGCTGCGCGACGCGCTCGGCCAGGCTCGCGCGGAGCTCGGCGATCGTGTCGAACTCGCTGGCGATCTGCGCGAACTCGTCGTCGGCCTCGGGCAGCTCGCGCTCCTTGACGGCCTTGACGGTGACGGAGACCTCCGCCTCCTTGCCGGCGTGGTCTCCGCCGACCAGGGCGGAGCGGAACGTGGTCTCCTCGCCGGCGGTGAGCGACTCCACCGCGTCGTCGATGCCCTCCAGCAGCTCACCGGAGCCGATCTCGTACGAGACGCCCTCGGCGCGGTCGATCTCGGCGCCGTCGATCGTCGCGACCAGGTCGAGCTCGACGAAGTCGCCCTTCGCGGCCGGACGGTCCACGGGGATCAGCGTGCCGAAGCGCGCGCGCATGTTGTCGAGCTCGGCGTCGAGCGCGGCCTCGTCGGCCTCGACGGCGTCGACGGTCAGCGTGACACCCGCGTAGTCGGGGAGCTCGATCTCGGGACGGACATCGACCTCGATGTCGACGAGCAGGTCGCCCGAGAAGTCCTTCTCGTTCGGCCACTGCGTGATCTCGGCGGCCGGGCGGCCGACGATGCGCAGCTTGTGCTCGGTCGTCGCCTCACGGAAGAACTTGTCGAGGCCCTCGTTGACCGCGTGCTCGATGACCGCGCCGCGGCCGATGCGCTGGTCGATGATCGGCGCGGGGACCTTGCCCTTGCGGAAGCCGGGGATCTGCACGTCCTGGGCGATGTGCTCGTAGGCGTGAGCGATGCTGGGCTTGAGGTCTTCCGGGGTGACCGTGATGCTGAGCTTGACCCGGGTCGGGGTCAGCTTCTCGACGGTGCTGTTCGCCATGCTGGTGTGTTCTCCTTGTGGTTTCCGCGCGGACGCGGCTGAAAAGTCGAGGATCTGAGTCGGGGCGACAGGAGTTGAACCTGCGACCTCCCGCTCCCAAAGCGGGCGCTCTACCAAGCTGAGCTACGCCCCGGGGAATCCGCACGCAGATTCAGCCCCACCGAGTCTAACGGACCGGAGCATGCCCGACCGTCCGCTATGATCGTGGGAGTCCGGACTCCGGTTCCGGGGGTGTAGCTCAATGGTAGAGTCTCAGTCTTCCAAACTGATTGCGCGGGTTCGATTCCCGTCACCCCCTCTCCCACGGCAGAGCGTCAGCGCTCAGAGCCGTTTCCGCATCTGCTGCGTCACGACCGCGTAACCCGCCGCGTCGTACATGCGGATCGCCGCCGCGTTGCCGCCGAACACGTTGAGCTCCAGCGCCTCGGCACCGGCATCGCGCGCCGCGCTCTCCACCGCGGCGAGCAACGCCCTGCCCAGGCCCTCTCCTCGGCGATCCCGCACGACCTCGATGTCATAGAGGAACGCGACGCCGGGCGCCCCTCGCGGGTGGTCGAGCCCCACCCAGGCGCGACCGATCGGACGTCCGTCCTCGTCGAGCCCTCGCAGCACGAGCATGCGCGACGTCGCTGGTCCCTTCGGAAGCATCCGCGCATTCTCCGCCCGCGCGCGATCGACGGCGCCATCCCGCTCCCACCGGCCGGCAGCGACCTGCTCCGCGGCATACTCGCGGGCGATCGCCCCCACCCATTCCTCGAACTCGTCGGTCGTCATCCGTCGGACGCTCACCTGTGCCATCGACTCATCCTGTCACCGGCCGGTCGCGGGACGCAGCGCCGGTCCAATACGCTGACAGCAGATCTCCGCAGCCCGACCGGAAGGCATCAGCGAATGGGCACGTCGTGACGGACCCCGGCGCCCCGAGCGCCGCCCCCGCCGGCCCCCCGGGAGGCGCGGGCCATCGGCTTCCGCCGCGGTTCGCGAGCGCGCCCTCCGCTCCCCTGCTCACCCCGCTCACCCGCCGCCGCCGACGCCGGCCACGGGGCCCCGTCGTCGCCGGCGTGATCGGCGCGGTCGCCGTGGTCGCGGCCCTCGCGATCACCCAGGTGTCGGCAGCGCTCGGTTTCGATGACGCATCGGCGCGCGTCGAAACAGCCGTGCGCGCCGTGGACGCTCAGCGTTCGGAGGTCGATCACCGGTACGCCGCTCTGCTGGAGTCCACGGACGCCGGTCACGTGATCCTCGACACCGGCAGTCCGACTCTCCCGGTGCCGGAGGAATCCTGGTCGGCCCTCACCGCCGCGGTCGCGGACGGCGAGGGGATCGGAGCGGCCGTGGAGGACGCCGTGGCGGCCGATCGACCGCCCGCACGCGACAAACCGGCCTGGTTCTGGGAACTCTTCGGCACCACCGCCCAGTTGGAGGACGACGAGCGGGCGCTCGTTGAGCTCGACGCGAACCTCGAGCGGGCGTCGGCGGACGCCTCGCGCGGACGGGACGCCGTGGCCGAGAGCGGACTGGCCGTGCTCGCGACGGCAGGGCAGGCGGCGACCGCGTTCGAGGCGGCGCACGTGTCGGCTCGCAACGATGCCGTGATCGCCCTGCGCGACGCCGCGGCCGACGTCGCCGCCGTGACGACCATCGACGACACCGCGGTCGCGGCCTACGTCGCGCTGCAGGATGCGGCGGCCCAGGTCGTCGCCACCGAGGCGGCGGAGTTGAGCGAGAAGGACGGCCCCCTCCGCGGCGCACGCCTCGAGATCGAGGCGTTCGCCCGGTCGCTGGCCCCCGGAGTGCTCCTGGAGTTCGACTGGGCCGCGACCGTCAACGGCGCGGGCGCCAACGGCAGCATGGGCGGCTACACCACGTGGTGGTGGGACGAGCCGGGTCGCGCCGTCATCCAGCTGTCGGACTCGGTCGCCCAGCAGTGGCCCGCCGATCGGAGCAAGGCGCTCGTCGCGCACGAGGTGGGACATGCCATCAGCGTCAAGTGCCAGGGCATGTACGACTCCTCCACCCAGGACAGCATCGAGAAGTGGGCGACGGCCTGGGCGATCAGCATGGGCTTCACCGACGACGCGAACGGCGTCTGGGCCTACGGCTACCCGCCGCAGAACTACATCGACGCGGCCGCCGGCTGCCGCTGACGGAAACAGAGAACCGCCACGGCTGATCCGTGGCGGTTCTCAGTTCGACTCGGCGTCTGTCCGACTCAGCGGGAGGTCACTGCCCCCGGCGCTCACGCAGCTGCGTCAGCGCGTCTTCGAGGAGCTGTACGGCCTCCTCGTCGGTGCGACGCTCCTTCACATACGCGAGGTGCGTCTTGTAGGGCTCCGTCTTGGCGACGGCGGGAGGGTTCTCCTTGTCGCGCCCCGCGGGAAGGCCCGACTGCGGGTGGTCGATGATCTCGGGGATCTCCTCCTCGGGCAGACCGGCCGCGAAGTAGCGGACCGTCTCATTGCCGAGGCCGTCCCAGTACGTGACGGCGATGCGGTCGGCGTGGTAGCCGTGGTCCTGCTCGCCCATCGGGCCGGAGCCCACCCGGGTACCGCGGATCGCGTTTCCACCGGTAGCCATCAGATCACCTCGAACTTCGTGATGAGGCCCAGCGCGACGATGGCGACGAACCACGTGAGCGCCAGGACGACGGTGAAGCGGTTGAGGTTCCGCTCCGCGAGACCGGAGGAACCCACCGCGGTGGTCATGCCTCCGCCGAACATGTCGGACAGGCCGCCACCGCGACCCTTGTGCAGGAGGATGAGGAGAGTCAGCAGCACGCTGGTGATACCCAGCACGACCTGCAGGACGAACTCGAGAATTGCCACGAGAAAGAGCCTTTCGCTGGGGCCGGAGCGCCCCCGTAACGGTCAAGTATACGGTGCAGCGGGGCCGCAGCCCCGCCGCACTCACACGCCGACGTGCTTCTCGAAACGGATGATCGCGGCGAACTCGTCGACGACGAGGCTCGCCCCGCCGACCAGGGCGCCGTCCACATCGGGCTCCCGCATGAAGCTGGCGATGTTCGCCGCCTTCACCGATCCGCCGTAGAGGATGCGCGTACGCGCCGCCGCCTCGTCGCCCAGGACCGTCGCGATCACCCCGCGCAGCGCGGCGCACACGTCCTGCGCCTGCTGCGGGGTCGCGGCCTGACCGGAACCGATCGCCCACACGGGCTCGTACGCGACGACGATGTCCGCCGACGGCGAGACGCCCTGCAGCGCCGCCTCCAGCTGACCGGCCGGAACCGCGCTCGCCCCGAACTTCTCCAGGTCCTCCGCGGTCTCGCCCACGCAGATCACCGGCACCAGGCCGTGCTTCAGCGAGGCCTTCACCTTGGCGGCGACGACCTCGTCGGTCTCATCGTGGTACTCGCGACGCTCGGAGTGACCGATGATGACGTAGGTCGCGTCGAGCTTCGACAGGAACGCGCCGGAGATCTCGCCGGTGTACGCGCCCGAGTCGTGCGCCGACACATCCTGCGCACCGAAGGCGAACGGGATCTTGTCGGCGTCGATCAGCGTCTGCACGCTGCGGATGTCGGTGAAGGGCGGGAACACCGCGACCTCCACCGAGCCGTCCTCGTGCTTCGCATCCTTCAACGTCCAGTGCAGCTTCTGCACGAACGCGACCGCCTGCAGGTGGTCGAGGTTCATCTTCCAGTTGCCCGCGATCAGCGGGGTACGGGAGCTCACGCCCATCCGAGGACCTCCAGCCCAGGTAGTTTCTTGCCCTCGAGGAACTCGAGGCTCGCTCCGCCTCCGGTCGAGATGTGACCGAAGCGGTCGTCGGCGAAGCCGAGCTGGCGCACGGCAGCCGCCGAGTCGCCGCCGCCGACCACGCTGAGGCCGTCGACCTCGGTCAACGCCTGCGCCACGGCCTTGGTGCCCGCCGCGAACGCCGGGAACTCGAACACGCCCATCGGCCCGTTCCAGAACACCGTCTTGGATCCGCGGATCACCTCGGCGAAACGGGCCGCCGTCTCCGGACCGATGTCCAGGCCGATGCCCGACGCTCCGAACGCGGTCTCCTCGATCGCGTCCGCGGCCGCCACCTCGTGCGCCGCGTCTGCCGAGAAGGACGCCGCCACAACCACATCGGTCGGGAGCACCAGTTCGACGCCGCGCTCCTGCGCCTCCGCGATGTAGCCGCGCACCGTGTCGAGCTGATCCTCCTCGAGGAGGCTCGACGCCACCGGGTGGCCCTGCGCCTTGAGGAAGGTGAACAGCATGCCGCCGCCGACCAGGATGCGGTCGACACGCGGCAGCAGGTGCGAGATCACGCCGAGCTTGTCGCTCACCTTGGAGCCGCCGAGCACGACCGCGTACGGCCGCTCCGGGTTCTCGGTGAGGCGGTCGAGCACGTCGAGCTCAGCCGCGATCAGCAGGCCCGCCGCCGAGGGCAGACGCTTCGCGAGCTCGTACACGCTCGCCTGCTTGCGGTGCACCACGCCGAAGCCGTCCGAGACCAGCACGTCTCCCAGCTCGGCGAGCTGACCGGCGAACGCCTCGCGCTCCGCCTCGTCCTTCGACGTCTCCCCCGGGTTGAACCGGAGGTTCTCGATCACCACGACCCCGCCGTCTTCCAGGGAGGCGACCGCGTCCCTCGCGGATTCCCCGACGGTGTCGCGCGCGAACGCGACGGGAGCGCCGAGGAGCTCGGACAGACGCTGAGCCACGGGCTCCAGGCTGTACTGCGGGTCGGGGGCACCGTCGGGGCGGCCGAGGTGCGAGCATACGATCACGCGGGCGCCCGCGTTGATCAGCGTGTTCAGGGTCGGCAGCGAGGCCCGAACGCGGCCATCGTCCGTGATGACCCCGTCCCGCAGGGGGACATTGAGATCACAACGGACGATGACGCGCTTGCCCTCGAGCGACCCCAGGGAGTCCAGGGTGCGCAGAGTCATGTGTCTGAGCTTAGAGGCGCTCGGCCACGTACTCGGTCAGGTCGACGAGACGGTTGGAGTAGCCCCACTCGTTGTCGTACCAGCTCGAGACCTTGATCAGGTTGCCGCTGACGTTGGTGAGCGTGGCGTCGAAGATCGACGAGTGCGGGTTGTGCACGATGTCGCTCGACACGATCTGGTCCTCGTTGTACTGCAGGTAGCCCGCGAGACGACCGTCGGCGGCAGCCTTCTTGTAGGCCTCGTTGACCTCCTCGACCGTGAGGTTCTCGCGGTCGGTGATCAGCGTGAGGTCGACGATCGAGCCCGTGGGGACCGGAACGCGGTACGACGAGCCGCTGAGCTTGCCGTTCAGCTCGGGCAGCACGAGACCGATCGCCTTGGCCGCACCGGTCGACGCCGGAGTGATGTTGATCGCGGCGGCGCGTGCACGACGCAGGTCCTTGTGCGGGCCGTCCTGCAGGTTCTGGTCGGCCGTGTAGGCGTGCGCGGTCATCATGAAGCCGCGGTCGATGCCGAAGGCGTCGTTGAAGACCTTCGCCAGCGGCGCGAGGCAGTTCGTGGTGCACGAGGCGTTGGAGATGATGTGGTCCGTCTCCGGGTTGTACGTCTCCTCGTTGACGCCCATCACGATGGTGCGGTCGTCGCCCGTGGCGGGAGCCGAGATGAGGACCTTCTTCGCGCCGGCCTCGATGTGCTTGCGTGCCGCGTCGGCGTTGGTGAAGAAACCGGTCGACTCGATGACGATGTCGACGCCCAGCTCGCCCCACGGAAGGTTGGCGGGGTCGCGCTCAGCGAACGCCTTGATCTCCTTGCCGTCGACGGTGATGCTGTCCTCGTCGTAGCTGATCTGCGCGTCGAGGACGCCGCCGACCGAGTCGTACTTCAGGAGGTGCGCCAGGGTCTTGTTGTCGGTGAGGTCGTTGACCGCGACGATCTCAAGGTCTGCTCCCTGCGCGAGCGCCGCGCGGAAGTAGTTGCGTCCGATGCGGCCGAAGCCGTTGATACCGATCTTGACAGACACTCAGGTCTCCCTGTTTCTCATGCGCCGGAGACCGCTGTCGAAGCGGGCGCCATGCGCGGGTTTTTTGGCTGAGATGGCGCCCCGACGAGCCGTGGGCCCGCCGGGACGCGACCCGGTTACGACAGTACCAGCAGGCCGTTCGTCTGCTTGCGGGCGACCTCGAGGCGCTGGGCGACGTTCTCCCAGTTCGCGATGTTCCATGCGGCCTTGACGTAGTCGGCCTTCACGTTCAGGTAGTCGAGGTAGAACGCGTGCTCCCACATGTCGAGCTGGAACAGCGGGATCGTGCCCTGCGCCGTGTTCGACTGCTGGTCGAACAGCTGCTGGATGATCAGGCGCGAACCGATCGAGTCCCAGCTGAGGACGGCCCAGCCGGACCCCTGGATGCCGGTCGCGGCAGCCGTGAAGTGCGCCTGGAACTTCTCGAACGAACCGAAGTACTCGTCGATGGCGGCCTTCAGCTCGCCCTCCGGCTGACCGCCGCCGTTGGGCGACAGGTTGGTCCAGAAGATCGAGTGGTTGACGTGACCGCCGAGGTTGAACGCGAGGTCCTTCTCGAGCTTGTTCACGTTCGCCAGGTTGCCGCTCTCGCGGGCCTCGGCCAGCTGCTCGAGCGCGGTGTTCGCGCCGGCGACGTAGGTCGCGTGGTGCTTGTCGTGATGCAGCTCCATGATCTTGCCGCTGATGTGCGGCTCGAGGGCTGCGAAGTCGTACGGGAGGTCGGGGAGGGTGTAGGTCGCCATATCGCTTTCATCCAATCCGCGCCGCGCCCGCGGCGCTTGCCGATCCTCCGCGCCACCGATGTGCGGCGTGGAGCGGACGTCTCTCATCCTAGTGAGGACAACACCGGGTCGGACCGGATCCTTCCTCCCGTTGACGACGGCCCGCCACCCCGGGTAGGGGCGACGGGCCGTCGGAGAAGAGGCGGGTGGATCAGACGTCGAGCCCGGCGGGGACAGCGGCCTCCGTGCCGGGGATGCCCTCCTGCTGGGCGCGCTTGTCTGCCATGGCGAGAAGACGACGGATGCGACCGGCGACCGCGTCCTTGGTGAGGGGCGGGTCGGCGTGGTGGCCGAGCTCGTCGAGGCTGGCGTCCCGGTGCGCGAGGCGCAGCTCGCCGGCGACCCGCAGGTGATCGGGAACCTCGTCGGCGAGGATCTCCAGCGCGCGCTCCACACGGGCGCACGCGGCCACCGCCGCCTGCGCGGAACGCCGCAGGTTCGCGTCGTCGAAGTTGACCAGGCGGTTCACGCCCGCGCGCACCTCGCGACGCTGACGCAGCTCCTCCCACGCCAGCGCGGTACGGTGAGCGCCCATCTCGCTGAGGATCGTACGGATCGCCTCGCCCTCGCGCACCACGACGCGGGGCATGCCGCGGACCTCGCGCGCCTTCGCGGCGACGCCCAGACGGTGTGCGGCGCCCACGAGCGCCATCGCCGCCTCGGACGACGGGCAGGCGACCTCGAGCATCGCCGAGCGGCCGGGCTCACTGAGCGATCCGGCGGCCAGGAAGGCCCCACGCCACAGACCGGCGATCTCGGCGCGCGAACCCGTGGTGAGACGGTTCGGCAGGCCGCGGACCGGACGGCGACGCGGGTCGAGCAGGCCGGTCTGGCGGGCGAGGGTCTCCCCCTGCGCGATCACGCGCACGGCCCAGCGGGCGCCGTCGTTCGCGGTGCTCGACTGCACCTGCGCGATCTCCGGGCGCACGCCGTAGATCTCGGCGAGATCCCTGGCGACGCGGCGGGCGAGGGTCTCTGCGTCGACCTCGGCCTCCACGGCCACACGGCCCGCGATGGAGTGCAGTCCACCGGCGAATCGGAGGATGGCTGTCACCTCCGCCACGCGCACCGTCGGGGGTGCATTGCGGATGCTGACGAGCTCAGCCTTGACGTCGGTGGTTAGTGCCACGACACTCCTTCACGTTCACGCGCCGGATCGCGACGCAAACCTCCAGCTTACTCGCCCGGGGGGCTATTCCCTGCCGAGGTCGCGGTGCCGCACGTTCACGGCGACCCCCGGAATCGCGGCGATCCTGCGGGCCAGCTCCTCGGACATCGCGACCGAGCGGTGCTTGCCGCCCGTGCATCCGATCGCGATCGTCGAGTGGCTCTTGTTCTCCCGCTGATACCCCTCGAGCACCGGCACGAGCGCCTTCGCATAGGAATCGAGGAAGTCGGTCGCACCCTCGCGGGACAGCACGTACTCACGAACCGTCTCATCCTGCCCGGTGAGGCCGCGCAGCTCCTCGTTCCAGTACGGATTCGGGAGGAAGCGCATGTCGGCGACCAGGTCGACGTCGGTGGGCAGCCCGTACTTGAAGCCGAAGCTGAGCAGCGTCACCCGATGCCGCGCCTCCCCCTCCTCCGAGAAGATGTCGGAGACCTGCGTCGCGAGCTGGTGGATGTTCAGCGCCGAGGTGTCGATCACCAGGTCGGCGGCCTCGCGGATGGGGGCCAGACGCGTCCGCTCCGTGCGGATGCCGTCGAGCAGAGTGCCATCGCCCTGCAGGGGGTGCGGGCGGCGCACCGACTCGAAGCGACGCACCAGGACGTCGTCGGAGGCGTCGAGGAACAGCACTCGGATCTCGCCGCGCGTGCGCAGCAGTCGGGCGACACCCGGGAAATCGTCGAAGAGGTTGCGGCCGCGCACGTCGACCACGGCGGCGACCTTGGGCAGCGAATCGCCACCCATGCCGGTCAGGTCGAGCAGCGGCCGGAGGATCTGCGGAGGCAGGTTGTCGACGACATACCAGCCGAGATCCTCCAGTGCGTTCGCCGCCGTCGTCCGGCCTGCGCCGGACATCCCAGTGACGATGAGGAACTCGCCCTTCTCCCCGTCAGTCATCGCTCCCTGCTCCTTCTCCCCCTCGGTCTCCCAGCCTAGCGAGTGGACAGGTGCGAATGGATGGTCTGAGCGAGCACCGGACCGATCCCCTGTACCTCCTGGATCTGCGACGGGTCGGCGGCGCGGAGGGCCGTGACCGAGCCGAAGTGCTTGAGCAGCACCTTGATGCGAGAGGCGCCGAGCCCCGGAACCTCGGCGAGCACGCTGCCGATGTCTTTCTTGCGCCTCTTGCGCTGGTGGGTGATCGCGAAGCGGTGGGCTTCGTCTCGCAGTCGCTGGAGAAGGTAGAGGGCCTCGCTGGTGCGGGGCAGGATCACGGGGAAGTCGTCTCCCGGCAGCCACACCTCTTCGAGACGCTTGGCGATGCCGCACACGGCGATCTCGGTGTGCCCCGCGTCGTGGAGGGCGCGCGCGGCGGCCTCCACCTGCGGCTTCCCTCCGTCGACGAGGAGCAGCTGCGGTGGATACGCGAACCGCGGCTTGCGCCGTGCGGTCGCCTCGCCCAGGTCCTCCCCCACGACCTCGTCGGTGGTCGGGTCGAGGACCTCCTGCTCCTCCTCCGGCCGATCCAGGTGTGCGAGCCTGCGGCGCAGAACCTGGTACATCGAGTCGGTGTCGTCGGTCGTCTCGGCGATGTTGAACGACCGGTACTGGTCCTTGCGCGGAAGGCCGTCCTCGAACACGACCATCGAGGCGACCACGTTGGTGCCGCCGAGGTGCGAGATGTCGAAGCACTCGATGCGCAGCGGCGCCTCCTCCATGCCCAGCGCCTCCTGGAGATCGGTCAGCGCCTGGGTGCGCGCCACGTAGTCGCTCGTCCGGCGGGTCTTGTGCCGGATCAGCGCCTGCTGCGCGTTCAGCGTCGCGGTGCGCATCAGGTCGGCACGCTGACCCCGATGTGCGACCGCGATCTCGACCTTCTTGCCACGGCGTTCGCGCAGCCACTGCTCCAGCTCGGTCGCGTCGTCGGGGAGCGTCGGGACGAGGATCCGTCGCGGAACGTCCTGCGCGTCGCCGTACGCCTGCTGGAGCACCTGGTCGACGAGCTCGGCGCCCGTGATGTCGATCTCCTTCTCGATCGTGAGAGCACGGACACCGCGCACGCGGCCGCCGCGGATCACGAAGTGCTGCACGGCGGCGGCGAGCTCGTCTTCCGCGATGCCGAACAGGTCGGCGTCCTCATCGGCCGGCAGCACCAGGGCGCTCTTGCCGAGCACGGCCTCGATCGCGGACAGCTTGTCCCGGTACTTCGCGGCGGCTTCGTAGTCCATCGCGGCGGACGCGGCGAGCATGCGCTTCGTGAGCTCGCGGGTGAAGCGCTCGTCTCCGCCCGCCATGAACGCGATGAAGTCGTCGACCATCGCCCGGTGCTCCTCGATGGACACCGTCATCGAGCACGGCCCGCCGCACTTGCCGATCTGCCCGGGGAAGCACGGGCGCCCGGTCTGCATCGCCCTCTTGTAGCTCGCATCGCTGCAGGTGCGGATCGGGAAGGCCCTGATCATCAGGTCGATGGTCTCGTGCACCGCCCACACCTTGGGATACGGACCGAAGTACCGCGCCCCGGGGATCTTCCTGTTCCGGGTGACGATCACGCGGGGCGCCTCATCGGCGAGGGTGACCGCCATGAAGGGGTACGACTTGTCGTCGCGGTAGCGCACGTTGAACGGCGGATCGAACTCCTTGATCCACATGTACTCGAGCTGCAGCGAGTCGACGTCGGTGGGAACGACCGTCCACTCCACCGACGCAGCGGTCGTGACCATGCGACGGGTGCGCTCGTGCAGCGTGCGCAGCGGGGCGAAGTAGTTCGACAGCCGCTGGCGCAGGTTCTTCGCCTTGCCGACGTAGAGCACCCGTCCGTTGGCGTCGCGGAACCGGTACACGCCGGGGTCGGTCGGGATCTCCCCCGTCCGCGGCTTGTACGGGAGCACGTCGGCCATCAGCTGGCCTTCCGCGCGGCGCGCCCCTCACCCAGGATCTCGGCGAGGAACTGCCCGGTGTGGCTCTCCTCGACGCGGGCGATCTGCTCCGGCGTACCGGTCGCGATGATCTGCCCGCCACCCGAACCGCCCTCCGGTCCGAGGTCGATCACCCAGTCCGCCGACTTGATCACGTCGAGGTTGTGCTCGATCACGATCACGGTGTTGCCCTTGTCGACGAGGCCGTTGAGCACCTCGAGGAGCTTGCGGACGTCTTCGAAGTGCAGACCCGTGGTCGGCTCGTCGAGCACGTAGATGCTGCGGCCGTTGCTGCGACGCTGGAGCTCCGTGGCGAGCTTGACGCGCTGCGCCTCGCCGCCCGAGAGCGTCGTGGCCGACTGCCCCAGCCGCACGTAGCCGAGCCCGACGTCGACGAGCGTCTTCATGTAGCGGTGGATCGCCTGGATCGGCTCGAAGAACTCCGCGGCCTCCTCGATCGGCATCTCCAGCACCTCGGCGATGTTCTTGCCCTTGTAGTGCACCGCGAGCGTGTCGCGGTTGTACCGCTTGCCGTGGCAGACCTCGCAGTCGACGTAGACGTCGGGCAGGAAGTTCATCTCGATCTTGATAGTGCCGTCGCCCGAGCACGCCTCGCAGCGGCCGCCCTTGACGTTGAAGCTGAAGCGACCGGGCTGATAGCCCCGCACCTTCGCCTCCGGCGTCTCGCTGAACAGGGTGCGGATGCGGTCGAACACGCCGGTGTACGTGGCCGGGTTCGAGCGCGGGGTGCGGCCGATCGGCGCCTGGTCGACGTGCACGACCTTGTCGAGGTTGTCGAGGCCGGTCACCCTGGTGTGCTTGCCCGGAACGGTCCGCGCACCGTTCAGTCGCGAAGCGAGCACCTGGTACAGGATGTCGTTCACGAGGGACGACTTGCCCGAGCCGCTGACGCCGGTGACGGCCGTGAGCACGCCCAGCGGGAAGTCCGCCGTGACGTTGCGCAGGTTGTTCGCCCGCGCGCCGACCACGCTCAGCATGCGCTTCTTGTCGATCTTGCGACGCTTCGACGGCATCGGGATCGCCCGGCGCCCGGACAGGTAGTCGCCGGTCATCGAATCGCTGTCGCCGAGGAGCGCGCTGTACGGCCCCGAGTGCACAACGGTGCCGCCGTTCACTCCGGCGCCGGGACCGATGTCGACCACCCAGTCCGCCGCCTCGATGGTCTCTTCGTCGTGCTCCACCACGATGAGCGTGTTGCCCAGGTCGCGCAGCGTGAGCAGGGTCTCGATCAGCCGGCGGTTGTCGCGCTGGTGCAGGCCGATCGACGGCTCGTCGAGCACGTAGAGCACGCCCGTCAGGCCGGAGCCGATCTGCGTGGCGAGCCGGATGCGCTGCGCCTCGCCGCCGGACAGCGACCCCGCCGAGCGGCTGAGGTTGAGGTACGACAGCCCCACCTGGAGGAGGAAGTCGAGGCGCAGGCGGATCTCGCGCAGCACCTGGGCGGCGATCTTCGCCTCCCGCTCCGTGAGGTGCAGCTTCTCCATGAAGCCCCGCGCGTCGGCGAGGCTCAGGTGCGACACCTCGGCGATCGAGTGGCCGTGCACCTGCACCGCGAGCACCTCGGGCTTGAGGCGGTCGCCGTTGCACACGGGGCACGGCACCTCGCGGAGGTACTCGCCCCAGCGGTTGCGCTGCGTGTCGGACTCGGCCTGGAGGTACTGCCGCTCGATGTAGGGCACGACGCCCTCGAACCCGGACGCATACCGCATCTCCCGGCCGTAGCGGTTCTTCCACTTGACCGTGACCTTGTAGTTCTCGCCGCGGAGCACGGCCTCCTTGACGTCGGAGTGCAGCTCGCGCCACGGCGTGTCGAGCGAGAAGTCGAGGTCGCGCGCCAGCCCCTCGAGCAGGCGCTCGTAGTACTGGAAGAGACCCTTGCCCTGCGTGGTCCAGGGGATGATGACGCCCTCGCGGATCGAGAGGTCTTCGTCGCCGAGCATCAGCTCGACGTCCACCGACATGCGCGTGCCCAGCCCGGAGCACGCGGGGCAGGCGCCGAACGGTGCGTTGAAGGAGAACGTGCGCGGCTCGATCTCGGTGAGGGTGAGGGCGTGGCCGTTCGGGCAGGCGAGCTTCTCGGAGAAGGTCTGCCAGGCGTCGTCGCCCTCGCCGTCGACGTAGTTGATCTGCACGACGCCACCCGCAAGTCCCAGGGCCGTCTCCACCGAGTCGGTGACCCGGCCCAGGATGTCGGGCGACGCCACCAGGCGGTCGACGACCACCGCGATGTCGTGCTTGTAGCTCTTCTTCAGCGTGGGCGGCTCGGCCAGCTGGATGAGGTCGCCGTCGACGATCGCGCGGGAGTAGCCCTTGGCGCCGAGCTCGCGGAAGAGGTCGACGAACTCGCCCTTCTTCTGCGACACGATGGGGGCGACGACCTGGTACCGGGTGCGCTCGGGCAGCTCCATGAGCTGGTCGGCGATCTGCTGCACCGTCTGACGCTGGATCTTCTCGCCGCACTCGGGACAGTGCGGCACGCCGATACGCGCCCACAGCAGGCGCATGTAGTCGTAGATCTCGGTGATGGTGCCCACGGTCGACCGCGGGTTGCGGTTGGTCGACTTCTGGTCGATCGACACCGCGGGGCTCAGGCCCTCGATGAAATCGACGTCCGGCCGATCCACCTGGCCGAGGAACTGCCGCGCATAGGCGCTCAGCGATTCGACGTAGCGGCGCTGCCCCTCGGCGAAGATCGTGTCGAACGCCAGACTCGACTTCCCCGACCCGGACAGGCCGGTGAACACGACGAGGGAGTCGCGCGGGATGTCGATGTCGACGTTCTGGAGGTTGTGGACGCGGGCACCGCGGACACTGAGTTTTCCGGGGGAGGCAACGGGGACGATGGGCACCGAACAAGTCTACGAGGGGCCACGGACATCGGCTCCGCTAGGGGCGATCCCCTCCCGTCGACGGGGCCGCGACGGCCCGCGGGACGGGGCCGTTCTCCCGCCGCAGGACCAGCCATGCGACGACCACGACGACCAGGAGGAGTGACGCCGCCGCCGGGGCGAGCCAGGCCGCACCGCGCTCGACCTGCTCGGGCGACAACGCCCAGACGCCGAGCGCCAGCGACTGGGCCACCAGCTGGATCACGACGAACCGCACCGCCGTCGGCCGGAGCGACCTCAGCGTGAGGCGAGCGGCCGCGGGCACCGTGAGGCTGAGCGCGGCGAGGATGTGGATCGCATGGACGAGCACGAGGGCGACCGCCGTCCGTTCCGGCGCCGGCTCGGACAGCAGCAGCCCGAACGGCAGGCAGGCCGCCCCCACCCATGTTGCGAGCGACCGCGGCAGCACGGCCCCCACGAGAGCCGCGACCACCGCCACACCCCGCCAGAACGGCGTGGGGTGAAGCACCAGCACGCCGAGCAGCACCAGAGCCACGGTCAGGACGCGCAGCGTCACCCCGGGCACCCAGGCGCCCACGTCGAACCCTCGCGTGCGAGCGGTCACCGCGCCACCCTCCGGCTCCGCTGCTGGCGCACCGCCGCCACCCGCAACGCCACATCGACGCCGTCGTCTGCCCAGGCCACCACCTCGACCCCCGCGCGCCGGAGCTCGGCGAGGATGTCGGCGCGTTCGGCCAGCAGCGTGCGCAGGGCGATGCGCTGCTCCCTGGTGAGCCGTGCGCCGTCGAGCTGCGGCAGCACATCGATCGCGACGACGGCGTGACCGGCGGCCCGCCACTGCGTCGCGAGTCGCGCAGCCACCCCGTCGGCGAAGGTCGAGAGCACGAACACGATCGAGCCCGTCGGTACGACAGGCGAGCGCCGGTAGGACGAGTCGGCACTCGGACCCGTGGCGGCGACGGCGGCGCGCAGCCGCGCGAGGTGCCGGGCTCCCCCGCCGATCGGCACGCTGCGTCCGCCCGGCGAGAGCGCGTGGAACGCGACCCGATCCCCGGCTCCGACCGCGGCGGTCGCCACGGAAAGAGCCGCCTCGCGCGCGAGGTCGAGCGAGGTGACACCCGTGCGGTCCGGGTCGTCGGTCCCCCACGCGGCCACCACCGATCCGAGGTCCTCCGCCGTGTCCATCGCGATCACCACCGAGGAGTCGCCCAGCGCGTTCACCCGCCGCACCAGCAGGTCGCCGGGGCGTCGGGCGGCACGAGCCGTCGCGCGCCAATCCACCCTCCGCACCTCATCCCCGGGGACGAACGGGTGGATGTCGTGGAAGTCGCCGCCCTGACCCGCGCGACGCCCCTCGTGCGAGCCGTTCAGCCCCGCGAGGCGCGGAGCCACCGGCAGCCGATCGATCCTCCTCGTCTTCGGTGCGGCGTTCCACCCGATCGCCGTGCGCGGTCCGCGGTCGGAGACCCAGGCGCCGTCGATCGCGGTGCCCCGGGCGATCAGCCCCATCAGCTCGACCGGCCCCGAGTGCGACAGCCTCGTCCGAGCGGACAGCACGGCCGTGCCCGGCCGCACCTCCGCGAGCGCGGTGCGACGCCCCCGCCCCTCGACCGCGAGCTGCACGTGCTCGGCGTCGAGGACGACGTCGGCGGTGACGCGCACCACGGCGTCCTCCCCCGCGTCGGGCGCAGCGTGCAGGGCGACCCGCAGCTCCCCGTCGCGCGGACGGCGCAGCAGCGCCCACACCGCCGCGAGGGCGAGCGGCAGACCCACCGCGATCACGTCGGGGCGCGACAGCACCAGTCCGAGGCCCGCGAGCACGGCCGCTCCGGCGAGGCCGAGCGCGATCACGGGCGTCCGATGCCACGTCACCTCCGCGGACGCCGTCGTCGCGGTCTCGTCGGTCATCGCACGGCCGCGACGGTCGGCGGCACCGGGGTGCGTTCGACCGCCGCCGCCACGACTCCACCCGGATCCACCCCCTGCGCCCAGGCCTGCGGAGTGAGTGTCAGCCGATGCGCCAGCACAGGGACGGCGACGCGTTTGACGTCGTCGGGCCGCACGTACGACCGCCCCTCGAGTGCCGCGACGCCCCTGGCGAGCAGCACGAGCGCCTGGGATCCGCGAGGCGAGGCACCCACCGACACGTTCGCCGCCTCGCGGGTCGCCCTCGTCAGGTCCACGGCGTAGCGCACCACGTCTCGATCGACGTTGATGCGCTCGACCGCCGCCTGGAGCGCGAGAAGCCCCTCCGTGTCGACCACGGCGGGCACGCGCACGTCGGGCGTCTGCCGCCGCACCCTGTCGACGATGATGCGCGTCTCGTCGTCCGGGGCGGGGTAGCCCACGGTGAGGCGCACCATGAACCGGTCGAGCTGCGCCTCCGGCAGGGCGTAGGTCCCTTCGTACTCGATGGGGTTGGAGGTCGCGATCACGTGGAAGGGCTGCGGCAGTGGGAAACGGTTCCCCTCCACCGTGACCTGCCGCTCGGCCATCGCCTCGAGCATCGCGGACTGCGTCTTGGGCGTGGTGCGGTTCACCTCGTCGGCGAGGAGCAGACCCGTGAAGATCGGCCCGGGCCGGAAGACGAAGTCCCCCTCGGTCGGGGCGTACACGTACGAGCCCGTCACGTCGCCGGGCAGCATATCCGGCGTGCACTGCAGCCGTCGGAACTCGAGTCCCAGCGCCTGGGCCAGGCTCCGCGCGGCCAGCGTCTTGCCGAGCCCCGGCACGTCCTCGAACAGCACGTGACCCCCGGCCAGGATCGCCGCGAGGGCGAGTGTGAGCGTCTCGTCCATACCGACGACGACGCTGCGCACCCCCTCCAGCACACGGCGACCCGTGGTCGCGATCTCGGTGGTCTCGTCCGTGGTCATGCTGTCTCCTCCGTGTCGGTGGGTATGCGTTCGAGCGCGTCCAACGCTCTCTCGATGTCGTCGCGCCGCACCTCGCGGCGGGACAGTCCCGCGCGGATGCCCTGGCCGAGCAGCGCGTCGATGGCCGCGTGGTCGGCGGGATCGTCGAGGTCGAGGCCGCGGTGTGCGAGCCGCCGGCGGAGCACGTTCTGCACGCGGCGCACGAGGATAGTCCCCGCAACGCCCGAACGTGTGTTGATCGCCCAGGCCAGCCGGGACACCTCGGAGCCCCTGGCCTCGCGCGGCGGACGCTCGGGCGGCCAGAGGACGGGATCGTCGACCAGGACCCCGCGCAGCGCGAGGGACACCGCCGCGGCGACCGTCGTCCACGACACCGCGAACGCCAGCGGGACACCTGCGGCGCGCAGCCCCAGCACGAGGGCGACCGCGAGCAGCACACAGCCCGCGGCGATCGCGACGGTCCGCGCCCTCATCGCCACCCCTCCCTGATGCCGCGCAGACTCGCGGCCGCGGCAGCGCGATCCGCCTCGTCGGCGACGCGGCCGCCGAAGCGCACCTGCTCGTAGAGACCGAGCAGCGTGATCACGTCGTCGCGGATGCCCGCCCGGCGCCCGACGATACGCACCGTGAACTCCGACGGCGTCTCCGTCGCCGAGCGGCCGGCCCCGGCATCCGCCGCCGACTCCTCCAGTCCGACCCAGGCGGAGACGATGGCGTCGGCGGCCCGCGGACGTTCCGCGATCGTTCGGAGCGCTGCGTCGACTCCCCGGCGGATGACCGCATCGTCGGGCGCAGCCTCGACCACAGGCCCGCCGGACGCGGCGTCCGGGACGACCGCGTCCGTGCGCCGCAGGGGACGATCGCGCCACAGATCACGGAGGCGGCGGACGGCCCACCGTGCCACGACCACGAGCACCAGCACCGCGACGGCGGCGAGCAGCGCTCCGAACACGACGCCGAGGATGTTCTGCAGCACCGAGTCCTCCGGCGGCTCCAGCTCCGGGAGGGGCGAGCTCGTCGTCTCGGGGACGACGACCGCGTCGGGCTGCTGTTCCGGCGGGGGCGGCGACGACGGCGCGAACTGCGGCTGCCCCTGAAGCGCCGCGGCGAGCATCAGCAGAGCGAAGAGACCGACCACCCCGCCGAGGAGCAGGATCCGGCGGAGTGTTCCGCGACCGCTCGCGCGCAGGGCTCCGCGAGTGGGGCCCTCGGTGCGCGACATGAGTCCACCCTAGGGTCGGGCGCGGCGCGGGCGTGGTCAGGCGGACGGCGGTGCCGTGGAGCCGCTGTCGAGCCGGCGCCCGGCGAAAGCGCCGAGTCCGTCGCGGAGCGCACCGACCTCCTGGATGCTCATGCCGACGGCGCGCATGACCTGCACGGGCACGTCGACAGCGCGAGTACGCAGCGCCAGGCCCGCCTCCGTGAGCGTGATCTCGAGCCGACGCTCGTCCTCGGCGCTGCGCTGTCGTGCCACGAGGCCGTCCGTCTCCAGGCGCTTGACGAGGGGCGAGGCCGTCGCCGGCTCCAGCGCGAGGTCTGCGGCGAGGTCGTTGAGGGTGCGCGGCGCCCTTTCCCACAGCGCGAGCATGACCAGGTACTGCGGATGCGTCAGTCCCAGCGGCTCCAGGATCGGGCGGTAGATCGCCACGATGTTGCGAGCGGCCGTGACGATCGCGAAGCACAACTGGTTCTCGAGGCGGAGCAGGTCGTCGGAGGCGGTCACGGATCGACTATACATCTGCACGAATCATTAGTACACTAATGAACATGTCGAACGACTCCACTCGGCCCCCGCTTCGCACCCGCATCCGCGAGGCCGGGGGCCTCTACACCTGGGTCAACACCAACCTGGTCCGTCTCGCCGGTCCCGCGTCCGTCGGACCGTACGAGAAGACGCCGCCTCCCAGCGCTGCCGAGCGCGCCGAGCGGGCCTGCCCGCTGTGCGGGGCGCCGATGACACAGCACGAGATCGACCGATCGGGTCCGAAGACCCTGGTGCACTGCCCCTAGCCCTCGTCGGAAGCCGCCTCGACCGCGGCGCCCGTCGACTCGCGCGCGACATCGAGCCACAGCATCAGCGCGGCATCGTCCTCGATCGCCGACGGCGCGACGTCGAGCCACCCGGAACTCATGGTGCGCGAGCCCATCACCGCGCGGGAGACCCCCGCTTCCGTGAGCATCGCCGCCCCGTTCTCGTCGTCCACGCGGACGAGGAGCACACCGCCCGTGCGCGCGCCGACCAGGATGCGCCCCCCGTCCAGGAACGCCTTGGTTCCGAACATCCGGCGCTCCTCGATCGCGTCGTCCGCGCTCGACAGCGCCCGGATCCGATCGGCGAGGTCGTTCCCTGCGTCATCCATCGCCACTCCACTCAGGCGTGCCCGGCCCGCTCCATCGAGCGGAGCTCCTTCTTGAGGTCTTGCACCTCATCGCGCAGGCGCCCGGCGAGCTCGAACTTCAGCTCGGCGGCCGCCGCGAGCATCTGATCGGTCAGATCCTGGATCGTCGCCTCGAGCTGCTGCGCTCCCTCGGCCGCGATGCCCGTGCGCCGGAGGTTCGGCGTCGGCGACTTGCCCTTGCCCGAGGCCCGGCCGCGGCCCGACATCAGGTCGGCGGTGTCGGCGCCCTCGCGGGCGAGCACCTCGGTGATGTCGGCGATCCGCTTGCGCAGAGGCTGCGGGTCGATGCCGTTCTCCTTGTTGTACGCGATCTGCTTCTCGCGACGGCGGTCGGTCTCCTCGATGGCCTTCGCCATGGAGTCGGTCATGTTGTCGGCGTACATGTGCACCTCACCCGAGACGTTTCGCGCCGCGCGGCCGATCGTCTGGATGAGCGAGGTGCCGGAGCGGAGGAAGCCCTCCTTGTCGGCGTCGAGGATCGCCACCAGCGACACCTCGGGCAGGTCGAGGCCCTCACGCAGCAGGTTGATGCCCACGAGCACGTCGTACACGCCGGCGCGCAGCTCACTGAGCAGTTCCACTCGGCGGAGCGTGTCGACGTCGGAGTGCAGGTAGCGGACCCGCACGCCGTGTTCGCCGAGGAAGTCGGTGAGCTCCTCGGCCATCTTCTTCGTCAGCGTCGTGACGAGTACGCGCTCATCGCGCTCGACCCGCAGCCGGATCTCTTCGAGCAGGTCGTCGATCTGCCCCTTCGACGGCTTCACAATGATCTCCGGGTCGACCAGACCCGTCGGGCGGATGATCTGCTCCACCACGCCGTCGGCGATGCCCATCTCGTACTTGCCCGGCGTCGCCGACAGGTACACGGTCTGCCCGATGCGGTTCTTGAACTCGTCCCACCGCAGCGGGCGGTTGTCCATCGCGCTGGGCAGCCGGAAGCCGTGGTCGACCAGCGTGCGCTTGCGGGAGGCATCGCCCTCGTACATCGCGCCGATCTGCGGCACCGTGACGTGCGACTCGTCGATCACCAGCAGGAAATCGTCGGGGAAGAAGTCGAGCAGCGTGTGCGGGGGCTCGCCCGGCATGCGGCCGTCCATGTGCCGCGAGTAGTTCTCGATCCCCGAGCAGAAGCCGAGCTGCTGCAGCATCTCCAGGTCGAACGTGGTGCGCATGCGGAGACGCTGCGCCTCGAGCAGCTTGCCCTGGCGCTCGAACTCCTTCAGCCGCTCCTCCAGCTCGTGCTCGATCGTGCCGATGGAGCGCTGGATCACGTCGGTTCCGGCGACGTAGTGCGACGCGGGGAAGATCGGCACGGCGTCGAGCTTCTCGATCACCTCGCCGGTGAGCGGGTGCAGCGAGTACAGCGCCTCGATCTCGTCGCCGAACAGCTCGATGCGGATCGCGTGCTCCTCGTAGACCGGGATGATCTCGATCGTGTCGCCGCGCACCCGGAAGTTGCCCCGCGAGAAGTCGACGTCGTTGCGGTTGTACTGCATCGCGATGAACTGCCGGATGAGCGCGTCGCGGTCGTACCGCTCCCCCACCTGCAGCGCCACCATGGCTCGCAGGTACTCCTCCGGCGCGCCGAGGCCGTAGATGCACGACACCGTCGACACCACGACCACGTCGCGCCGGCTCAGGAGTGAGTTGGTGGTGGAGTGTCGGAGCCGCTCGACCTCGGCGTTGATCGACGAGTCCTTCTCGATGAAGGTGTCCGTCTGCGGCACATACGCCTCTGGCTGGTAGTAGTCGTAGTACGAGACGAAGTACTCCACCGCGTTGTTCGGCATGAGCTCGCGGAACTCGTTGGCGAGCTGGGCGGCGAGGGTCTTGTTGTGCGCGAGCACCAGCGTGGGACGCTGCACCTGCTCGATCAGCCACGCCGTCGTCGCGGACTTGCCGGTACCCGTGGCGCCGAGGAGGACGATGTCGGTCTCGCCCGCGTTGATGCGCGAGGCGAGGTCGGCGATGGCCTGCGGCTGATCACCGGCCGGGGCGTACTCGCTGATGACCTCGAAGGGACGGACACTGCGCGTGGGCTGCATGCTTCCAGCGTAGGCCGCCCCTCCGACATCGGGGCCGGGTCAGGCGACCAGGACCGCCGTCTCCGCCGAGGGCTCGGTGGTCGCGGTCGCACTCCCGCCGTTGAGGAGCGTCATGGTCGCGGTCGAGCGCAGTTCGCCGGGCGCCGAGCCGATCACGTTGAAGCTCAGCGCGTCGCCGAAGCTCGACGGCGTCCTGA
Source organism: Microbacterium sp. NPDC055502 (assembly GCF_053643635.1). NCBI lineage: Bacteria > Bacillati > Actinomycetota > Actinomycetes > Micrococcales > Microbacteriaceae > Microbacterium > Microbacterium sp. NPDC055502. The sequence goes on from NZ_JBSHKJ010000002.1 coordinate 949,022, forward strand.
TGAAGGTGAAGCTCGTGGCGGTGGAGCCGCCGACGGGCTGCGGCGCCCAGGCCCCGAACGACGACGCGGGATCGAGCGTGACGGGAGAGGAGAACGTGACGACCACGACAAGCGAGCCACCGGCGGGCGGACTCATCCAGGGGTTCGCCCGATAGCTGATCTGGGTGCTGAAGGTGGCGCGCAGGCCACCGCTCGCCGCGACCAGGCTGGTGAACGCGCCCTGCGCCTCCGCGTCCCAGTAGTAGTTCGCCGTGCTGTTCGGGACGACGGTCGCGCTGGCTGCCGCCAGCGGCGCAGCGACGGCCACCGCGATGACGGGGGCCGACCAGGCCGCTCCCTTGATCAGAGTCCGACGCGAGATGCCATGGCTCGACTGAGTCACTTCTTCCACTCCCCAGCGCGCGGAAAAAAGCTCTCCCCCAGCAGACCATCCCCTGGTGCGTCCCCACGCCCTTCCAGAATATCGGCGACGTTCTGCGCACCTGGAGAAATGCTGAACGTCCGGTCGGTCAGCCGGTGCGGAGGCGCTCCCACAGCGCGTCGGCCTGCGCGACCGTCTCGGCGAGAGCGCCGCCGGTCTCGATCACCACGTCGGCGATCGCCAGACGCTTCTCGTCGGACACCTGCGCGCCGATGCGCTCGCGGGCGGCAGCCTCGTCCATGCCCCGCAGCTCGACCAGCCGACGCAGACGCTCCTCCGCCGGGGCATGCGCGACCACGATCAGGTCCCACGGGTCGTCGACCCTCGCCTCCACCAGCAACGGCACGTCGTACACCACCACCGCGTGCGGATCGGCGGCGAGCGCGTCCGTGAAGCGGCGCTGCGACTCGTCGCGCACGGCGGGGTGCACGATCGCGTTCAGCTGCGCCAGCTGCTCCGGGTCGCCGAACACCCGCGCGCCCAGCGCCGGCCGATCCAGGGAGCCGTCCTCCGCGATGACCTCCGGGCCGAACACCTCGGCGATCCGCTCCAGCACCGGCGACCCGGGCGCCTGCACGTCGCGCACGATCGCGTCCGCATCCACGATGATCGCTCCGTGCTCCGCGAGACGACGGGCGATGGTCGACTTCCCGGAGGCGATGCCACCGGTGAGGGCGATGAGGGGCATGACGTCAGTCTAGGTTCCCCGCCACGGGCCTCAGCGCGCGAGCAACTGCCGTCGCGAGCTGATCACGCCGGTGTCGAATCCCGCGAGATGCAGTCCGCCGTGGAAGCGTGCGTGCTCGATCTTGATGCACCGGTCCATCACCACCGCGAGCCCCGCGGCCTCGGCGATCGTGGCGGCCTCCTCGTTCCACGACCCGAGCTGGAGCCACAGGGTCGAGGCCCCCGCGTCGATCGCCTCCTGCGCCACGCCCGGCAGGTCGTCGTGGCGACGGAACACGTCCACGATGTCCGGCCGCACGGGAAGGTCCGCGAGGGAGGCGTAGACGGGCTGTCCGAGGATCTCGGTCTCCCGCGGGTTCACCAGGTACACGTCGTAGGCCGTGCTGGACAGCAGGTAGGTCGCGACGAAGAACGACGCCCGTGCCGGGTTGTTCGACGCTCCGACGATCGCGATGGTCCTCGCCCGGCGGAGCAGCGCGAACCGCTCCTGCTGCGTGGGCCCCGTCCACGTGCGACCAGGGGCGGGCGCGGCCGCGGGAAGGGCGCAGCTCTGCCCGTCCGCGGGCGCCGCCGGAAGAGCGCAGGCGTCGCCGGTCGAGGTCGTGGCGCTCATCGGGTGACTCCCGTCGCGATGGTGAGGGCCTGATCCAGGTCCCAGAGGATGTCGTCCGCGTCTTCCAGCCCGACCGAGATGCGGATCAGATCGGGACGCACCCCGGCGTCCGCGAGCTGCTCCTCGGTGAGCTGGCGGTGCGTGGTCGAGGCCGGGTGGATCACCAGGGTCCTGGCGTCGCCGATGTTCGCCAGGTGCGACGCGAGCTGCAGGTTCTCGATCAGCTTCTCCCCCGCGGCACGCCCGTCGTCCGCGGCCACCCCGAACGCGAACACGGAGCCGGGACCGAGCGGGAGGTACTTCGCCGCACGCTCGTGATGCGGATGATCCTCCAGACCCGCCCACGTGACGTAGGCGACCCGCGGGTCGGATGCCAGCCAGTCCGCGACGACCCGGGCGTTGGCGAGGTGCGCGTCGATGCGCTGCGGCAGCGTCTCGATGCCCTGCAGCAGGGTGAACGCCGACTGCGGGCTCAGCGCCGGCCCGATGTCGCGCAGCTGCTCGGAGCGGAGCTTGGTGAGGAAGCCGTACTCGCCGAAGTTGTCCCACCACCGGATGCCGCCGTACGACGCGACGGGCTCCGTCATCTGCGGGAACTTCCCGTTGCCCCAGTCGAAGGTGCCCTTCTCGATCACGACACCGCCGAGGGTGGTCCCGTGGCCGCCGAGGAACTTGGTGACCGAGTGGATCACGATGTCCGCACCGTGCTCGAGCGGACGCGCCAGGTAGGGCGTGGCGAGCGTCGCGTCCACGACGAGCGGGACGCCCGCCGCATGGGCGACCGCGGCGAGACCCTCGATATCCGCGATCTCGCCGGAGGGGTTGCCGATCATCTCGACGTACACGACCTTCGTCTCCGGACGGATCGCCGCGGCGAAGTCGACAGGGTCGGTCGAGGCGACGAACGTGGTCTCGACGCCGAAGCGGCGCAGGGTCACGTCGAGCTGCGTCACCGTGCCGCCGTAGAGCTGTGCCGCGGCGACGACGTGGTCCCCGGCCCCGACGAGGGCCGCGAAGGTGAGGAACTCCGCGCTCATGCCCGAGGCGGTCGCGACGGCCCCGATGCCGCCCTCCAGCGAGGCCAGGCGCTCCTCGAGCGCGGCGACCGTGGGGTTGCCGATGCGCGAGTAGATGTTGCCGTACTTCTGCAGAGCGAACAGGTTTCCGGCGTCCGCCGCGTCGTCGAACACGAACGACGTTGTCTGGTAGATCGGCACCGCCCGTGCGCCCGTCGATGCGTCCGGCGTGCCGCCGGCGTGCAGGGCCCTGGTGCGGAACCCGAAGCGATGTTCTTCCGTCATGATGTCCTCAGTTCGGCGGCGGAGAGCACGTCGGCGATGTCGTCGACGGCCCACGGGTTCTGCAGCGAGGTGGTGTCCCCGAGGGGGCGGGGCACTCGACCGGCTCGACGGTCGTGCTCGGCCTCCCACAACTCTGCCAGCAGTCGGCGCATGATCTTGCCGGAGCGGGTCTTCGGCAGATCAGGCACGACGACGATGTGTCGGGGCTTCGCGACCGGGCCGATCGCCCGTGCGACCTGCTCGCGCAGCGTGGCCGGTTCGACCTCCGCCCGGCCGGACGGGGTCACGTACGCCACGACGGCCTGTCCGGTGACGGCGTCCGGCACTCCGGCCGAGCCCGCCTCGCCGACGGTGTCGTGGGCCACGAGGGCGGATTCGATCTCGATCGTGGAGAGCCGGTGACCCGACACGTTCACGACGTCGTCGAGCCGGCCGAGGATCCAGATGTACCCGTCCGCATCCCTCGTGGCTCCGTCACCCGCGACGTAGTAGCCGCCGTGCTCGCCCCGGCCGGCGTACGCCGACCAGTACGCGTCGCGATAGCGCTGCGGGTTGCTCCACACCGTCCGCGCCATGCCGGGCCACGGCCGCCGGACCACGAGCGTGCCCGACTGACCGGCGGCGACCTCGTCGCCGTGCTCGTCCACCACGGCCACGTCGATGCCGGGCAGCGGGACCGAGGCGGAACCCGGCTTGAGCGCCGTCACCCCCGGCAGCGGCGCGATCATCGCGGCCCCCGTCTCCGACTGCCACCACGTGTCGATCACGGGCAGCTCATCGCGGCCGAAGGCGCGGCGGAACCACACCCAGGCCTCCGGGTTGATGGCCTCGCCGACCGTGCCCAGCAGACGCAGCGAGGACAGGTCGTGACCCGCGGGGAGGTCCGCGCCGAACCAGGTCATGAACGTGCGGATGAGCGTCGGGGCCGTGTAGTACACAGTGACGCCGTACCGTTCGATGATCTCGAGGTGCCGCTCGCGATGCGGGGCGTCCGGCGTGCCCTCGTAGATCACCTGCGTCAGACCGTTCGACAGTGGCCCGTAGATCTCGTACGTGTGCGCGGTGACCCAGGCCAGGTCGGCTGTGCACCAGTGCACGTCGTCCGGCTTCGCGTCGAAATGCGCCCAGTGCGCCCAGCTCGCGTGCGTCAGGTAGCCGCCGGACGTGTGCACAAGCCCCTTGGGCTTCCCGGTGGTGCCGGAGGTGTAGATCACGAAGAGCGGATGCTCCGCGTCGAACGCCTCCGCGTCGTGGACCGGCGAGGCCGTGTCGACCACGTCGTGCCACCACACGTCTCTGCCCTCGGTCCACGGCACGTCCTGGCCCGTGCGGCGCAGCACGAGGACGTGCTCCAGGGTGTCCAGGCCCGCTGCCGCACGGTCGGCGGTGGATTTGACCTCGGTCGCGGCACCGCGGCGGAAGTGCCCGTCGCTGGTGACGAGGAGCTTCGCACCGGTGTCCTCGAGCCGGAAGCGCACGGCCTCCGCCGAGAACCCGCCGAACACGAGCGAGTGGACGGCGCCGATGCGCGCACACGCCAGGGTGACCACCACCGTCTCCACGAGCACCGGCAGGTAGATCACGACCCGGTCGCCCGCGCCGATGCCGAGCGCCGTGAGGGCGTTCGCGGCGCGGGACACTCGGCGCAGCAGGTCGGCGTACGTTACCGACTCCCGGTCGCCGGGCTCGCCCTCGAAGTGCAGCGCGACCCGGTCTCCGCGGCCCGCGGCGACATGGCGGTCGAGGCAGTTCACGGCCACGTTGAGCCGTCCGCCGACGAACCACCGCGCGGCGGGAACGCGCCCGTCGATCGGGGGCTCCCACTCGTGCGCGGTGTGCCACGGTGCAGACCACTCCAGCCGCCGTGCGGCTTCCTCCCAGAACGCGGTGGGGTCGGCGGCCGCCCTGGCGTAGGCCTCGGCGGTCACGTTGGCATCCGGGAACAGCGGTGACGGCGGGTAGACGCGCGTCTCGTGCAGCCGGGCCTCGGTCGCGGTCACGTCCATCGCCGCAGCAGGTACTTCTCGACCAGCGCGAGCACCCCGTTGGTGAGGGTGCCGAGCAGGGCCAGCAGCACGATCGACAGCAGGATCCGGTCCACGCGGCCGCTGTTCTGGGAGTCGGTCAGCAGGAAGCCGAGCCCCATCGACGACGCGATGAGCTCCGCAGCGACGAGGAACAGCCACGCCTGAGCCAGGGCGAGCCGCAGTCCGGACACGACGGAGGGGATCACGGCGGGCAGCTGCACCACCCGGAACAGCGACCATCCGCGCAGGCTGAACGAGCGGCCGGCCTCGACCAGCTGCGGATCGACGTGTCGCAGGGCCGAGGCGACGGTGGTGTACACGGGGAAGAAGGCACCGATCGCGATCAGGGTGACCTTCGACTCCTCGCCGATCTGCATCCACAGGATGAGCAGCGGCACCCAGGCGAGCGAGGGCACGGCCCGCAGCGCAGCGAGCGTGGGACTCAGCAGCACGTCGCCGAGGCGCGAGAGACCGACGATCCCGGCGACCGCGAGACCGATCACCGAGCCGATCGCGAAGCCGAGCAGCACGCGCTGCACGGAGATCGCGATGTGCGTCCACAGTTCTCCGCGCTGTGCGAGTTCGACACCGGCCGTCACGACCGAGGCGGGTGCGGGCAGCCGGTAGGGCGGCACGATCCCGGTCGCGGTCACGTACTGCCAGGCGCCGAGGATCAGCAGCGGGAGCACGAGCCCGGCGATGACCCGCACGGCCGGGCGGTTCCACCCGTGCCCCGCGCCGGTCGGACGCCGGTGCTCGCCCTTCGCGACGTCGAGCGCGTCCCGCGAGTCCGCCGGGACGATCACCCGCTGGTCGAGATCGGTCACTCGTCCCCGACCGCCTTCTTCGCGAACGTGTCGTTCACGATCGACGAGAGCGCCTTGTCGACCGACGCCTGGCCTCCCTGCACGTCGCCGGACTCGGCGAGCACGGGCGCGATCTTCTCGAGCACCGCGAGCTGGTCGTCTCCGGGGATGCCGCTCACGTCGAGGTTCGAGCGCTCCTGGATCACGGTGGTGGCGACCTCGACGTCGATGCCCGCGACCTCCGCGAGCAGCGCCGCCGTCTCCTCGGGGTTCTGCAGAGCCCACTCGCGCGCCTGCTCGTAGGCGTCGACGACGGCCTGGGCGAGGTCGGGGTGCTCGGTGAGGAAGTCCTCCGTGGCGTTGAGGAAGCCGTAGGTGTTGAAGTCGACGTTGCGGTAGACGAGCGTGTCCCCCGACTCGACCTCGGCGGCTGCCATGATCGGGTCGAGCCCGGCCCACGCGTCCACCGAGCCGCCGTCGAGCGCGGCGCGACCGTCGGCGTGCTGCAGGTTCTGCACCTCGACGTCGGACAGGGAGAGGCCCGCCTCGTCCAGCGCCTGCAGCAGGAAGAAGTAGGGGTCGGTGCCCTTGGTGGCCGCGACCGAGGCGCCCTTCAGGTCTTCGACCGAGGTGATGTCGCTGTCGGGTCCGACGACGATCGCCGACCACTCCGGCTGCGAGAAGATGTCGATCACCTGGATGGGCGAGCCGTTGGCGCGGGCGAGCAGCGCCGCGGATCCCGCGGTCGAGCCGACATCGACCGAGCCGGAGCGGAGCAGCTCGTTCGCCTTGTTGGAGCCGGCGGACTGCACCCACTCGACCGTCACGTCGTCGCCCAGGATGTCCTCCAGGATCCCCTGGTCGCGCACGACGAGGCTGAGCGGGTTGTAGGTGGCGAAGTCGATGGAGAGGGTGTCGGACGACCACTCGGCGTCGGCCGCCGGTGCGGTGTCGGTGTCGGTGTCGGCGGTCGCATTCTCGCCCGCGACGCAGCCGGTCGCGACGAGCATCATCGTCCCGGCGAGCGCGATCGCGGGGATGATTCGGCGGGTGATGGTGCTCATCGGGTCTCCTCGGTGCTGCGGTGGTGGGTGTCGACGCCGAGTCCCTCGAGGAGGTCGGCGCGCAGGTCGGCGAGGCCGCGGTCGGCGCGGTCGCGGGGTCGGGCTCCCGGCACCTCGATCGTGCGGGCGACGGAGGCGTGGTCGTGGTCGCCGAGGGTGCGCAGCAGCAGCACGCGGTCGGCGAGGTAGAGGGCCTCTTCCACGTCGTGCGTCACGAGGAGCACGGTGGTGGGCTCGGCTGCGTGGATCTTCAGCAGCAGGTCGTGCATGCGCAGGCGCGTGAGGGCGTCGAGCGCGCCGAAGGGCTCGTCGAGCAGCAGCACGGAGGGGTTGCGGGCGAGGGCTCGCGCGAGGGATGCCCGCTGCGCCATGCCCCCGGAAACCTCACGCGGGCGCTGATCGGCGGCATGGTCGAGTCCCACCAGGTGCAGCAGCTCCTGCACGCGCGCGCGTCCCGCTCGACGCCCGGTGCCTCGCGGCAGGCCGAGCTCGACGTTCTGTGCGATCGTCCGCCAGGGCAGCAGCCGCGGCTCCTGGAAGGCGACCGCGGTGCGCTCGTCCACGTCGGCGACCGCGGTGCCCCCGATGCGGATGCTGCCGCGGCTCGGCGCATCGAGTCCGCCCACGAGACGCAGGAGAGTCGACTTGCCGCACCCGGAGGGGCCGACGACGGCGACGATCTCCCCCGCGCGGATGTCCAGGTCGATGCCGCGCAGCACCCGGCGGGTGCCTCGTGCGATCGGGAAGGACCGTTCGACGGCGTCGAGTCGCACGTCCTGCGCCGTCGCTGCGGTCGTCGTGACGTCGGCGGTGCGCGACGCGGGCAGCAGGGCGGTCATAGGCCCATGCTGGCGGAGCGGCTCTTGTGTTACGAATGCGGTCGTAATGTTCCGTCACGCAGCGGATCGCCACCGAATCCGGTACGCGAAAAGGGCCGCCACACCCGCCCGGAGGCGGGGTGACGGCCCTTCTCGGAATGTTACTTAGGAGTTGCCGCCCGAGAGCTTCTCGCGCAGAGCGGCGAGAGCCTCGTCATCGGCGAGCGTGCCGGCACCGGCCGACTCGCTCGAGAAGGACTGGCCACCGAAGTCGTCGCCGGCCGCAGCCTCGGCCTCGGCCGCCTTGGCGACCTGAGCCTTGTGCGCCTCCCAGCGAGCCTGGGCCGCAGCGTACTCCTGCTCCCATGCCTCGCGCTGGGCGTCGAAGCCTTCCTTCCACGCACCGGTCTCGGCGTCGAAGCCCTCCGGGTACTTGTACTCGCCGTTCTCGTCGTACTCGGCGAGCATGCCGTACAGGGCCGGGTCGAACTCGGTGCCGTTGGGGTCGACCGACTCGTTGGCCTGCTTCAGCGACAGCGAGATGCGGCGACGCTCGAGGTCGATGTCGATGACCTTGACGAAGACCTCTTCGCCGACCGACACGACCTGCTCGGCCAGCTCGACGTGCTTGCTGGAGAGCTCGGAGATGTGGACGAGGCCCTCGATGCCGTCTGCGACGCGCACGAACGCACCGAACGGAACGAGCTTGGTGACCTTACCCGGCGTGACCTGACCGATCGCGTGGGTGCGGGCGAAGACCTGCCACGGGTCCTCCTGCGTCGCCTTCAGCGACAGGGAGACGCGCTCGCGGTCGAGGTCGACCTCGAGGATCTCGACGGTGACCTCCTGGCCCACCTCGACGACCTCGGAGGCGTGCTCGATGTGCTTCCAGGACAGCTCGGAGACGTGCACGAGACCGTCCACGCCGCCCAGGTCGACGAACGCACCGAAGTTGACGATCGACGAGACGACACCCTTGCGGACCTGACCCTTGTGCAGGTTGTTCAGGAACGTGGTGCGCGACTCCGACTGCGTCTGCTCGAGCAGCGCGCGGCGGCTGAGGACGACGTTGTTGCGGTTCTTGTCGAGCTCGAGGATCTTCGCCTCGATCTCCTGGCCGAGGTACGGCGTGAGGTCGCGCACGCGGCGCAGCTCGATGAGCGACGCCGGGAGGAAGCCACGGAGGCCGATGTCGACGATGAGTCCACCCTTGACGACCTCGATGACCGTACCGGTGACGACGCCGTCGTTCTCCTTGATCTTCTCGACGTCTCCCCAGGCGCGCTCGTACTGGGCGCGCTTCTTGGAGAGGATCAGGCGGCCTTCCTTGTCCTCCTTCTGGAGAACGAGGGCCTCGACCTGGTCGCCGACGGCGACGACCTCGTTGGGGTCGACGTCGTGCTTGATCGAGAGCTCGCGCGAGGGGATGACGCCCTCGGTCTTGTAGCCGACATCGAGGAGGACCTCATCGCGGTCGATCTTGACGATCGTGCCCTCGATGATGTCGCCGTCGTTGAAGAACTTCAGGGTCTTCTCGACCGCGGCCAGGAAGTCCTCAGCAGATCCGATGTCGTTGATGGCGACCTGCTTGGTGGCCGGGGCGGTCGTTGCGGTAGTCATGTAGTGGGTTGTCCTTGTTGAATGGATACTCGGGCTGGAAGCGCGGCCGCGCACGGCCGACAGCATGCTTCACAGCGGTTGGATTGTGATTGTTCGGCACCTGGGCATGCGCATGCACGCCACGAGTGACGATTCAGGCTATCAGAAGAAGCGATCCGCCCGCGAGCGGAGGGTTCGCCGCTCCCCTGTGGACAACCGTGACGCCCGACCCCGCATTCCCCGTACCGTGACCGGGTGATCCCGTCATCCACCATCCGGCTCCGAGCGACGCTCACCGCCGCACTCGTCGCCACGCTCCTCAGCCTCGCCGCCTGCGCACAAACCCCGCACACGACCCCGAGCCCCACCGCCACCCCGCTGTTCGCGAACAAGGAAGATGCCTTCGCCGCCGCCGAAGCAACGTATCGCGCCTATCGGGATGCGGCGAACGAGACCGTCCTCAGCGACGCAAGCACCTTCGAGCCCGTCTTCGTCTGGCTGCGATCCGACGCACTAGCAGCGTCCAGGAAGTCCCTCACCAACTACAACGCCGAGGGCGTTGCTCGCATTGGCGAATCGTCCTTCGACACGTTCACGCCTGTTGCCTACGATGGGACGTCCATCATCGCGCGACTCTGCTTCGATGTGTCGAACGTCGAAGTCGTCAACTCGGCTGGGGTGTCCGTCGTCGCGCCGGACCGCCCACTACGACAGCCACTTCAGGTGGAACTTCGTCGTGCCGACACCAGCACCGGGCTCGCGATTTACTCGAGCGTCGCGACCGAAGAGCTCTCGTGCTAGTTCGGGCGCGCATCACAACAGCACTGCTGTTGGTAGCCACCGGAGCCGCAGGCGCCGTAGCACCGCCGCCCGCTGACCCGGAGAGCGGGTTGACCGCGAACGTCTCGGGAGACGTCCTCACCGTGTCGGCGTCACAGACTCGTCCCGGCGCATCCCCCGTCGAAGCCACCCCCGACGCACGCCACACGGGCACGCCCCGTCGCTACCCCCGCCCGGACCAGAACCGTCAGTCCGACGTGTGCGCGGGAATAGCCGATGAACGATGCCGCGCCACGGCTCCTCAGACTCCTCCCGCACCCCGGCCTGCTGCCCCGGGTCCCGCGCTCACGATCACCGATGTCGCCGAGTTCGCGCCGTACCCGGCCGCCACCAGCGCCGAGCCGTCCAACATCGGCGTCGCCGGACTCCCCACGAACTTCCTCACCCCCACCGCCCCTCCGGCCCGCACCGGCACTCTCCTGGGCACGCCCATCACCGTGCGCTTCACCCCGGTCCGCTACGACTTCGTTTACGGCGACGGCACGACCGCATCCACCACGACGCCGGGACTCCCGTGGGCCGCGCTCCGTCAATCCCAGCTCACCCCCACCCCCACCAGCCACGTGTACCGCGCCCGCGGCACTTACACCGCCACCACCGCCGTCCACTACACCGCCGAGCTCGACACCGGCAGCGGCTGGGTGCCCCTCCCCGGCGAGCTCACCATCCCCGGGCCCGGCCAGGCCATCCGCATCTATGAGGCCACCACAGCGCTCGTCCGTCACACGTGCACCGAGCAACCCACCGCCCCCGGCTGCTGACCCGTGCGCACGCACGCTCTACCCTGAAGCCATGCCCCGCGCCGAACGCCTCATGCTGCTCGACACCGCCAGTCTGTATTTCCGCGCCTTCTACGGCGTGCCCGACAACGTGACCGCCCCGGACGGCTCCCCCATCAACGCCGCGCGCGGACTGCTCGACATCGTCGCGAAGCTCATCACCCTGTATCAGCCGACGCACGTGGTCGCCTGCTGGGACGACGACTGGCGGCCGCAGTGGCGCGTCGACCTGATCCCGAGCTACAAGACGCACCGCGTGGTGGAGGTCGTGGCCGGTGCGCCGGACGTCGAGGAGGTGCCCGATCCCCTCGAGGCGCAGATCCCGCTCATCCGCGAGACCCTCGCCGCCATCGGGATCCCGATCGTCGGTGTGGCCGAGCACGAGGCCGACGACGTGATCGGCACCCTGGCGACGCACGCATCCATGCCGGTCGACATCGTGACGGGCGATCGCGACCTCTTCCAGCTCGTCGACGACGCCGCCGACGTCCGGGTCATCTATACGGCGCGCGGCATGAGCAACCTCGAGGTGGTCACCGACGCCACCGTCGTCGCCAAGTACGGGGTGCTCCCGTCGCAGTATGCCGACTTCGCCACGATGCGAGGGGATGCGTCCGACGGCCTCCCCGGCGTCGCCGGGGTGGGCGAGAAGACGGCGGCCACGCTGCTGGGGGTGCACGGCGACCTGGTGGGGATCCGGGAGGCGGCGGAGGCGGGTGAGGGCATGAGCGCAGGGGTGCGCGCCAAGATCCTCGCAGCGACGGCCTACCTCGACGTCGCACCGACCGTCGTGGCCGTGGCGACGGATCTCCCGATCGCCACACCGGACGTCCCCCTCCGTGCCCTGTCGGAGAGCGAGGTCACGACGGCGACGGCACTGGCGGAGAGGTGGAACCTCGGCGGCTCGATGACGCGGGCGGTCACCGCGGTGACGGAGGCCGGACGCGCAGCGACCGAGGAGTGAGCGTCACTCCGCCCAGGCGAGCAGGCGGGACAGACCCCAGGTGGTGACGATGCGCGACGCGGGCACTCCCGCACGCTCGGCGCGTTCGGCACCGTAGTCCAGCAGCGAGAGCTGTCCCGGCGCGTGGGCGTCGGAGTCGATCGAGAAGAGACACCCGGCTTCCAAAGCGATCGCGATCAACTCGTCGGGTGGATCCTGTCGCTCCGGTCGCGAGTTGATCTCCACGGCCACGCCGTTTTCGGCACAGGCGGCGAAAACCGCCGCAGCGTCAAAGGCCGACGGCGGGCGCGTCCCCCGGTCGCCCTGCACGAGCCGGCCTGTGCAGTGACCGAGCACATTGACGCGTGGATGCGAGACGGCGGCGATCATGCGCGCGGTCATGGGCCTGGCGTCCATGCGCAGCTTCGAGTGCACGGAGGCGACCACGATGTCGAGTTCCCGGAGGAGATCGTCGTCCTGGTCGAGAGACCCGTCTTCGAGGATGTCCACCTCGATGCCCGCGAGCAGCGTGAAACCGTCGCCAGACTGCGCCCGCACGAGCGGCATCTGCACCCGCAGCCGTTCGGCGGAGAGGCCACGCGCCACCCGCAGACGCGGCGAGTGATCGGTGATCGCCTGATACTCGTGCCCCTGGGCTCGAGCGGCGGCGGCCATCACCTCGATGGATGTGGTGCCGTCCGACCAGTCGGTGTGGGCATGCAGGTCGCCGCGCAGTCGGCCCCGCAGCTCCGAGACCCGCTCGGGTTCGACCTCGCCGCGCAGCTCTACGAGGTACTCGGGGATGCGGCCCTCCTGGGCCTGGCGGATCACGGCGAACGTCGACTCCCCGATCCCCCGTGCGGCGCGAAGCCGGGTGGGGTCGTTCCGCACGTCCTCGGGGAGATCCTCGAACGTGGCGGCTGCCTGTCGGAACGCCTTCGCCCGATACCGCGATGCCCGCTCGCGCTCGAGCAGCGAGGCGATCTCGAGGAGGGCGTCGACGGGCTCCATGGTCACTCCTCGACGGCGGCCAGTTCGCGGCTCGCACCGATCCACGCGTCGAGCTTCGCGAGGGCCCGCCCGTCGTCCACCGCCGCGGACGCGCGAGCGTATCCCTCACGCAGACGCTCCAGGATCGGCCGCTGCACCTGCGTGGCGTCCTGCGAGAGCTCGAACGCGACGATCCCGGCCGCGGCGTTGAGCAGCACGATGTCACGCACGGGCCCGGTCTCACCCGCGAGCGTGCGTCGCAGCACGTCCGCGTTGTGCTCGGGCGAGCCGCCGATCAGGTCGGCGAGGTCGGCGAGCGGGATGCCGAGGTCGCGCGGATCCAGGTCGTGCTCGTGGATGTCGCCTCTGGTCACCTCCCAGATGCGACTGTGACCGGTCGTGGTGAGCTCGTCCAGCCCGTCGTCTCCGCGGAACACGAGGGCGGTGGCGCCGCGGGTGCGGAAGACGCCGGTGATGAGCGGGACCCGCTCCATCTGCGCCACCCCCACCGCGTTCGCTTCGGCTCGTGCGGGGTTGCAGAGCGGGCCGAGCATGTTGAACACGGTCGGAACGCCGAGCTGCGCGCGCACAGCTCCCGCGTGCTTGAAACCGGGATGGAACGCCCCGGCCCACGCGAAGGTGATCCCGGTCCGGTCGAGGATCGAGGCCACGGCAGCGGGGTCCAGCGAGAGCTCCAGGCCGAGCGCGCCGAGCACGTCGGAGGAGCCGGATGCCGAGCTCGCAGCGCGATTGCCGTGCTTGACGACAGGGACTCCGGTGGCGCCGATGATGATGGCCGCGGTCGTGGACACGTTGACGGTCCCGACGCGGTCGCCGCCCGTTCCGACGATGTCGAGAACGTCCGGCGAGACCGGGAGAGGAACGGCCGCCTCGAGGATCGCGTCCCGGAAGCCGACGATCTCGTCGATGGTCTCCCCCTTGGCCCTGAGTGCGATGAGGAACCCCGCGAGCTGCGCCTCGGTGACCGAGCCCGACATGATCTGGCGCATCGCCCAGGTGGATTCCCAGACGCTGAGGTCCCGACGCTCGAGGAGGGTGGTGAGCACATCGGACCAGGTCAGGGATTCAGCCATGTGTGCGATCCTATCGGCGCGGAGAAAACGTGCAGATCGATCCGCGCTTCCGCGCAGACGGGTGTCGACCGCCGTTTCCCGCGGATTCACCGATGATTCGCAGTGATCTCTTAGGGTCCCCTAAGTCCCTGACGAGGGATTCGACGGCCGTGGGTGCAAGAATCACGTCCGCGGATCGGCCATAATGGAGGGGTGACGACCTCAGCGACGTATGCCCCGGCGGCGAGAACGATCAAGCGGCCCAACCCGGTAGCTGTCGGCACCATTGTGTGGCTCGGCAGCGAGGTGATGTTCTTCGCGGGACTCTTCGCGATCTACTTCACGCTCCGCAGCACTTCACCCGAACTCTGGGCCGACCGTACCGAGCTTCTGAACGTGCCGTTCGCGGCCGTCAACACGGCGATCCTCGTTCTCTCGTCGTTCACGTGCCAGATGGGCGTGTTCGCAGCCGAGGACCTCCAGCCCTACCGCATCGCGAAGGGCCAGAAGAACGGCGCCGGTCGCCGTCGCCTGTTCGGCTGGGGCATGGTCGAGTGGTTCTTCCTCACCTTCGCCCTCGGCGCGATCTTCGTCTCCGGCCAGGTCTGGGAGTACGCGCAGCTGGTCGCGGAGGGCATGCCCATCCAGGCCGACTCGTACGCCTCGGCCTTCTACCTGACGACCGGCTTCCACGCCCTGCACGTCACCGGCGGTCTCGTCGCGTTCCTCCTCGTCATCGGCCGCGCGTACGCCGTCAAGAACTTCCGGCACAAGGAGGCGACGTCCTCGATCGTGGTGTCTTACTACTGGCACTTCGTCGACGTCGTCTGGATCGTGCTGTTCTTCGTTATCTACTTCCTGAAATAAGAGCGGAGCTGATCCCCGAGATGGCACGAGAGAAGAAGCGCCGTTCGAGCGGTCGTCGCAGCCCACTGGCGGCGGCCGCGCTCATCGGAGCTGGACTGATGATCACGGGCGCCGTGTACGCAGGAGCGTCCGCCGCCTTCGCGGCCAACGACGCCCCTAGCGCGGCGACGCAGTTGACGGTGGAAGACGGCGAGAAGCTGTTCCAGGCGAACTGCGCCACCTGTCACGGCCTCGACCTGCAGGGCACCCCCAACGGACCGAGCCTCTACGGCGTCGGCGAGCTGGCTGTGGAGTTCCAGGTGTCGACCGGCCGCATGCCGCTGCAGATGCAGGGCCCGCAGGCACCGCAGAAGGAGCCGCAGTTCACCGAGGAGCAGATCCTCGCGATGTCGGCCTACGTGCAGTCCGAAGCCCCCGGTCCGACGTTCCCGTCCGACCGCATCCTGGACGGCGAGGGAGACGTCGCGCACGGTGCCGAGCTCTTCCGCGTCAACTGCGCGATGTGCCACAACGTCGCGGCCGCCGGTGGTGCTCTGACCGAGGGCAAGTACGCCCCCGCGATCACCGAGACCAGCGCGCTGCACATCTATGCCGCCATGGTCACCGGCCCGCAGAACATGCCGGTCTTCGGCGACATGAACCTGTCCGACGAGGACAAGCGCGACATCATCTCGGCCCTGCTCTTCCAGCAGCAGTCGGTGCAGATCGGTGGCTTCTCGCTGGGGTCGCTCGGCCCGGTTTCCGAGGGCCTGTTCGTGTGGATCTTCGGTATCGGCGCTCTGGTCGCCATCACCGTGTGGATCACGGCGAAGTCCAACTGACGCATATTCATCGAAGAGGAACGTACGAGGAGCACCATGGCACACGACGACGACTCGCAGGCTCTTGACAGGGCCTACCAGCCCTCTCCGGGGCTGGGTGTCGCAGTCAGCGATCCCGTGCAGAACCCCGGGCTGCCGCCGCACCGCGAGCGGATGACCGATAAGGACCCGCGCGCTGAGAAGGCTGCGGTCCGTACCGTCTACACGCTGTTCTACCTGTCGCTCGCTGGCAGCATCTGGGCGGTCGCCGCCTACATGCTGTTCCCGATCGAGAGCGGCGCGCTCATCGACATCCGGCAGAACAACCTCTTCATCGGTCTGGGCATCGCTCTCGCGCTGCTCGCCCTCGGCATCGGCGCGATCCACTGGTCGAAGGCGCTCATGTCCGACAAGGAGCACGTCGAGCTGCGCCACCCCACGCGGGGCAAGGACTCGACGCGCGAGGCCGCCATCAAGGCGTTCGCCGACGCCAACGAGGAGTCCGGATTCGGCCGCCGCACCATGATCCGCAACTCGCTGTTCGCGGCGATCGTGGCGTCGATCATCCCCGGAGTCACGCTGTTCCGCGGTCTCGCACCGCATTCCACGCCGGACGACCCGACCAAGGGCGACCCGGTGGCGCTGCTGAAGCACACGATGTGGGACAAGGGGATGCGCCTGGTGCGCGACCCCGACGGTACGCCGATCCGCGCCGCCGACGTCACGCTCGGCTCTGCCTTCCACGTCATCCCCGAGGACCTCGCCGAACTCGGCCACGACGAGGGCTACCTCGAGGAGAAGGCCAAGGCCATCGTGCTGATGATGCGCCTGCGGCCCGAGCAGCTGATCGAGGCCGAGGATCGCAAGGACTGGTCGTACGACGGCATCGTGGCCTACTCCAAGGTCTGCACCCACGTCGGCTGCCCGGTGGCTCTGTACGAGCAGCAGACGCACCACCTGCTGTGCCCGTGCCACCAGTCGCAGTTCGACGTCACCGACCACGCGAAGGTCATCTTCGGGCCGGCCGCCCGTCCGCTTCCGCAGCTGCCCATCACCGTGGATGACGAGGGCTACCTCATCGCACGCAGCGACTTCACCGAACCCGTCGGCCCGAGCTTCTGGGAGCGCCATTGAGCACCGCAACGCTGTCCAAGGACGAGAAGGACACCAAGGCGCCTCTCGGCGGCCGCTTCGTCGGCGCCGCATCGAACTACATCGATGAGCGCACCAGCCTCTCCGGCTTCGTCAAGGAGCTCGGTCGCAAGATCTTCCCCGACCACTGGTCGTTCATGCTCGGTGAGATCGCCCTGTGGAGCTTCGTCGTCGTGTTCCTCTCCGGAACCTTCCTGACGTTCTTCTTCCAGGCCTCGATGGTCGAGACGCACTACACGGGCGCATACGCTCCCATGCGCGGAATCGCGATGTCCTCGGCTCTCGAGTCGACGCTGCACATCTCGTTCGACCTGCGCGGTGGCCTCCTGGTCCGCCAGATCCACCACTGGGCTGCGCTGGTCTTCATCGCGGGTATCGGCGTGCACATGCTGCGGGTGTTCTTCACCGGCGCGTTCCGCAAGCCGCGCGAGCTGAACTGGGTGATCGGCTTCGCGCTGTTCATCCTGGCGATGGCCGAGGGCTTCACCGGCTACTCGCTCCCCGACGACCTGCTCTCGGGCAACGGCCTGCGCATCATCGACGGCATGATCAAGGGCCTGCCCCTGATCGGCACCTGGACCTCGTTCCTCCTCTTCGGCGGCGAGTTCCCCGGCACCGACATCGTCGGCCGTCTCTACACCCTGCACATCCTGCTGCTCCCGATGCTGGTGATCGCCTTCATCGTCCTGCACCTGATGCTCATGGTCATCAACAAGCACACGCAGTTCGCCGGCCCCGGCCGCTCGAACGACAACGTCGTGGGCTACCCGATGATGCCGGTGTACATGTCCAAGATGGGTGGCTACCTGTTCATCGTCTTCGGCACCATCGTGCTGATCGCGACGTTCTTCCAGATCAACCCGATCTGGAACTACGGCCCGTACGACCCGTCCCCCGTCTCGGCGGGTACGCAGCCCGACTGGTACATCGGGTTCGCGGACGGCGCGCTGCGCCTCGCCCCGTCGAACTGGGACATCGTGTTCCTGAACCACACGTGGTCGTTCGGCATCCTGGCTCCGGTCGCAGTGCTCGGCCTGTTCATCGTGATCGTGGCGATCTACCCGTTCATCGAGGCGTGGGTCACGGGCGACAAGCGCGAGCACCACATCGCCCAGCGTCCCCGCAACGCGGCCACGCGCACGGCGATCGGTGTCGCGGGCGTCATCTTCTACGCCGTGCTGTGGGCGGCGGCATCGTCCGACCTCATCGCGACGCACTTCATGCTCACGATGGAGGGCGTGATCCACACGCTCCAGGTGCTGCTGTTCCTCGGCCCGATCATCGGCTACTTCGTCACCAAGCGCATCTGCATCGCGCTGCAGAAGAAGGACCGCGAGATCGTGCTGCACGGCTTCGAGTCGGGCCGCATCGTCCGCCTCCCCGGTGGCGAGTACATCGAGGTGCACCAGCCGGTCGACAAGTACGACCGCTGGAAGCTCATCGACATCGACGGCTACGAGCCCCTCGTGGTGCGCCCGAACGCCAAGGGCCGCATCCCGTGGACGGAGAACCTCCGTTCGGCGATGTCGCGCTGGTTCTTCGAGGACCGTCTGGCTCCGCTCACGCAGGCCGAGGTGGACGCCGCCGATGCACACCAGCACCACGTCACGGCGGACAACGAGGCGGCCGAGGCCGCGGAGATCCAGGGCGCTCACGAGCGCGCCGGCTTCCCCGACGCCCCGCTCACCGTCGACGAGACTCACGTCGACGAGACGCCGAACACGCCCAGCACAGTGATCTCGACCGAGCCCGTGAAGCGTCCGCGCAAGAAGAAGTCGGAGGACGACGAGTAGTCGCCACTCCCCCGCTGAAGGCCCCGTCTCGTCGGACGGGGCCTTCGTCGTCTCACCGATGAGAGGATCACTTCATGTCATCCAGTGCTCGGTCAGCTCGCTCGCGCGCGCTTTCGCCCCGACGCGCGCTCCATCTCGCCGCTGAGTCTGCCGCCGGTCCCCACGTCGCTGCTGGCCCCCTCGCCGGTCCCCACGGCGCTGCTGGATCCCTATTCCTCGACGATCTCAACGACGCCGGAGGACCCGTCACCGCCGCCTCTACAGCCGCAGCTCCCACCGGCAGCACTCACGTCGTCGCTCCTGGACCCCTCGCCGGTCCCCCCGCCGCCGCCGGGCCCCTTGCCCCCGCCGCTCCCCCTGACGGCACTCACGCCGGCGCTGCTGAGCCCATCGCCGAAGCCCGTACCGACATCCACATCGTTGGACATGGAGCCCGTGACGTGCACCCCTGGTTCGCGTCTGTCACGCGGTCCATGCCGAACCCATCGACCCCTGCATCGGCCACGACCGACCCGTTCCCGATCACGCTCGACATGGGGCACGCGGCCCAGGATGAAACGACACGGAGCACCCCCGCGGTCATCGGCTCGGCGGCGTCGCTATGACACGCGTGCGTATCCGGCCGGCGGAGCCGCAGGACATCGCGGCTCTGGAGGAGATCGAGCTCGCGGCCGATCGCCTCCTGGTCGAACGCTTCCGCGCGCAGGACTGGCCGCCCGCGGCGACGGCGGCCGAGCGCGCCGCCCATGACGGCTACGTCCTGGTCGCCGAGGTGGTCGATTCGCGCCGTGCCGCGCATCCCGCCCGCTCTGCGCTCACCGTCGTCGGCTTCGCCCACGTCCTGCAGATCGACGGAGATGGGCATCTCGAGCAACTGTCGGTCCACCCTGATCATGGTCGCCGGGGTATCGGTCGGCAGCTGGTGCATGCCGCGCTGGACGAGAGCGTTCGACGGGGGAATCAGCGCATCACTCTGCGCACCTACGCCGAGGTTCCCTGGAACGCCCCGTTCTACGCCACGTGCGGGTTCGCCGTGAGCACTCCCGATACGCCGTTCCTCGAGTCCCTCGTGAGCATCGAGCACGCCCTCGGGCTGGACGCATACGGAACGCGCGTGCAGATGACGCGGCGCCACTGACAGCGGGGGCCAACGGCAGAATCCGCACGACCGACGTCCGTCTCACTGCGCCACGCGGCCACAGCGGGAACTAGCGTGGAGACATGATCTCGCGCTCCGACTACTTCGCCGCCAAGCTCGCCTATGAAACGGATCCCGCCGACGTGCACGCCGCGCGCACCGCGGGCGAACAGCTCGTCGTGGTCGATGTCCGGTCCTCGGAGGCGTGGATCCAGGGGCGCGTGACGGGCGCGGTTCACATGCACCACAGTGAGATCGCCGCCCGGGCGCCGCAGGAGATCTCCCCCGACGCCGAGGTCGTCGTGTACTGCTGGAGCCCCGGCTGCAACGGCGGTACGCGGGGCGCGGCCGAGTTCGCCAGCCTCGGGTATCGGGTCCGCGAGATGATCGGCGGGTTCGAGTACTGGGTGCGAGAGGGCTACCCGGTCGAAGATGCCGATGGCGTGCACCACCGCCCCGTCGATCCCCTCACCGGGATTCCACGGATCCGCACGCGCGCCTGAACGCCGCGCTCACACACACGGGAAAGGCCCCCCGGAACGATCCGGGGGGCCTTTCGCAGGTACAGCGCTCAGCGGGCGAAGTTCCCGCGGTAGTACTCGTAGACCCAGCCGACGATCGCGACCACGAAGATCGCGAGACCGATCGGCAGGAGGAAGTGCCCCACCGCGAGCCCGACAACGAACACGCCTGCCGAAGCGGCGAGCACGAGCGGCCACCACGACCACGGGCTGAACTCTCCGAGCTCGGGGTCACCGTCGTCGATGTCGGAGGTCAGGATGTCTTCCGGCAGCTCACCGTTCTGCGCCTTGTGGGTGCGGTCGAGGTAGAACGCGACCATCGCTCCCATGAAGGCCGAGAAGAACAGCGCCACGGTGCCGACCCACTCGATCTGATTCACGAGCGGCAGGCCGGGGTGGGCGAGGATGTTCCAGCCCGTGTAGACGACGCCCACAAGGGCGAAGAACGCGGTCAGGACCCACCAGATGATGACGTTATCGCGCATGACTCAGTGGCCCTCTCGCTCGCCGGGTGCGGTGGTCGCGAACTCGGCCGCCTCCGGGTGGTTCAGGTCGAACGCGGGACGCTCGCTGCGGATACGCGGGATCGACGTGAAGTTGTGCCGCGGCGGCGGGCACGAGGTCGCCCACTCGAGCGAGGCGCCGTAACCCCACGGGTCGTTCACCGTCACCTTGGGCGCCTTGCGCGCGGTGATCCAGACGTTCAGGAAGAACGGCAGCATCGAGGCGCCGAGGATGATCGCGCCGATCGTGGAGACCTGGTTCTGCCAGGTCCAGCCATCAGCCGCCGAGTAGTCCGCGTAGCGACGCACCATGCCGTCCACACCCAGCCAGTGCTGGATCAGGAAGGTCATGTGGAAGCCGACGAACAGCATCCAGAAGTGTACGTAGCCCAGACGCTCGTTGAGCATGCGTCCCGTCCACTTGGGCCACCAGAAGTAGAAGCCCGCGAACATCGCGAACACGACCGTGCCGAACACCACGTAGTGGAAGTGCGCCACCACGAAGTACGAGTCGCTGAGGTGGAAGTCCAGCGGCGGGGCCGCGAGGATGACACCGGTCAGACCACCGAAGACGAACGACACCAGGAAGCCGAGCGCGAAGACCATCGGGGTCTCGAACGTGACCGACCCTCGCCAGAGCGTGCCGATCCAGTTGAAGATCTTCACACCGGTCGGGACGGCGATGAGCATCGTCATCAGCGCGAAGAACGGCAGCAGCACCGAACCGGTGACGTACATGTGGTGCGCCCACACGGCGACCGACAGCGCGGCGATCGCGATCGTCGCGTACACCAGCGTCTTGTAGCCGAAGATCGGCTTCCGGCTGAAGACCGGGAAGATCTCCGAGACGATGCCGAAGAACGGCAGCGCGATGATGTACACCTCGGGGTGGCCGAAGAACCAGAACAGGTGCTGCCACAGGAGCACACCGCCGTTGGCCGGGTCGTAGACGTGAGCGCCGAGGACGCGGTCGGCGGCGGCGGCGAAGATCGCGGCCGCGAGCACCGGGAACGCCATCAGGATGAGCAGGCTGGTGATCAGCGTGTTCCACGAGAAGATCGGCATGCGCCACATGGTCATACCCGGGGCACGCATCGTGATGATCGTGGTGATGAAGTTCACCGCACCGAGAATCGTTCCGAAGCCGGAGATGCCCAGACCGAGCATCCAGAGGTTTCCACCGGCACCCGGCGAGAACGAGGCGTTGGCCAGCGGCTGATAGGCGAACCAGCCGAAGGAGGCGGCACCCTGCGGGGTGAGGAAGCCGGCGACGGCGATCGTCGACCCGAAGAGGAACAGCCAGAACGCGAAGGCGTTGAGACGCGGGAAGGCGACGTCGGGCGCACCGATCTGCAGCGGCAGGATCGCGTTGGCGAAACCGGCGAACAGCGGCGTCGCGAACATCAGCAGCATGATCGTGCCGTGCATCGTGAACAGCTGGTTGTACTGCTCCTTCGTCGGGATGATCTGCATGCCCGGCGCGAAGAGCTCGGCGCGGATGACCAGGGCCATCACGCCGCCGAGGAGGAAGAACAGCACAGACGCGATCAGGTACATGTACCCGATGGTCTTGTGGTCGGTGGAGGTGATCCACTTGACGACGATGTTGCCCTTCTGCTCCACACGCGAGGAGCTCATGAGAGCCGCCTGACGTGCGGGCAGAGTGGTGGGACGGGAGCGGGGTGCCTCGTCGGTGCGAGGAGCTTCAGTGGTCGACATGACTTACTCCTCTCCTTCCTCGGTGTCGGTCTTCCCGGAGGTGCCGGGGAGGTTCGAGAGACGGTCGTACGCGTCGGTGATGTCGCCCGTGTTGCCCTTCTCCTCGAGCGACTCGAGGTAGGCGTCGTACTCCTCCTGGGAGACGACCTTCACGTTGAACAGCATCATCGAGTGGTACTCACCGCAGAGCTCGGCGCACTTGCCGGCGTACTCGCCCTCGCGCGTCGGGATGAAGGACCAGGAGTTGTCCTTGCCGATGAACATGTCCTTCTTGTACAGGAAGTCGATGATCCAGAAGGAGTGGATCACATCGCGCGACTGAAGGTTGATCGTGACCTTCTTGTCGACGGGGAGCACCAGCGTCGGGAGCTCGGCCTTGTCGATGTTGCCCTCGGCATCGGGCTGGGCCTGGATGCCCATCGTCCAGACCGTGTCGTCTTCGGTGTCGCCGTTGTACTGGAAGTCCCACGCCCACTGCTTGGCGATCGCGGTGATCTCGACGTCGGGGTTGTCCCACTTGGTCTCGATCTCGGTCTGGTCGCGCGCCGTGAAGAAGAACATGCCCAGCACGAGGATGAGCGGCACGATCGTGTAGAAGATCTCGATCGGCATGTTGTAGCGCATCTGCACCGGGAGACCGGTCTGCCCCTTGCGCCGGCGGTACGCGATCGCGGCCCACGCCATGAGGCTCCAGGTGATGACGCCGACGGCGAGAAGAACGATCCAGGAGTTCACCCAGAGCGACGACACGCGCTCCGTCTGGTTGGTCGCTGCCGGGCCACCCTCCACGAAGCCCGGAAGAAAGCCGTTCAGCTCGGTGGGAGTACATCCCGCCAGAGCCACAGCTGCCACGACTCCCACAGGGAGTGCGGCCCAACGAAGGCGGCGTTTCGAGGGCACGATGCACCTTTCAGATTGCGGACAGGGCACGTTCAAGTCTAGAGCAACCTCACACCCGATTCATGCCATCCACGCAGGTTCCGCACGCGAAACGGCCGCCGTCACGCGAGGTGACGACGGCCGTGGTCCGGAAATCCGCAGATCAGTGGAAGCTGTCTCCACAGGCGCAGCTTCCCGCGGCGTTCGGGTTGTCGATCGTGAAGCCCTGCTCGGAGATCGTGTCCTTGAAGTCGATCGACGCGCCGTCGAGGTACGGGACGCTCATGTTGTCGACGATGACCTCGACGCCGTCGAAGTCGACCGTCTCGTCGCCCTCGAGGAAGCGCTCGTCGAAGTAGAGCTGGTAGATCAGGCCGGAGCAGCCTCCGGGCTGGACGGCCACGCGCAGACGCAGATCGTCGCGGCCCTCCTGCTCGAGAAGGTTCTTGACCTTGGTGGCCGCGGCGTCCGTCAGGCTGACGCCGTGTGCGCGGGTGGTCTCTGCGGACAGGGTGGTGTCGGTCATGTCACTCCTTGGGACGGGCCGCGATACACGGCTTCTGTGACGATTCTACCGCCGCTTCCCGCGACGGGCTCAGAGCTCGACGGCGTTCATCCGTGCCAGCAGCAGCGCCTCGGTCGCGACCGCATGACGGAAGGTGTCCAGGTGCAGCGACTCGTTCGGGCTGTGCGCGCGGGAATGCGGGTCTTCCACTCCCGTCACGAGGATCTGCGCGTCGGGGAACTCGCGGACGAGGTCGGCGATGAACGGGATGGACCCGCCGACTCCCAGGTCGACCGGCGCCACGCCGTAGCCGTCGCGCATCGCGTCGCGGGTGAGCGAGACCGCCCAGCCGCTGGTGTCGACGAGGAACGGGTTGCCCAGGTCGACGTCGGAGAACGACAGTTCGGCGCCGAACGGGGCGTGGGCACGCAGATGCCGCTCCAGCGCGTCATACGCCTCCTGCCCCGTCTGCCCGGGTGCCACCCGCGCGCTGATCACGACGGTGACCTCCGGCAGTAGCGTGTTCGACGCGGCCGAAACGCTCGTCGCGTCGATGCCGATGACGGTCACCGACGGCTTGTTCCAGATGCGGCTCAGAATCGTCCCGTCGCCGATCGGCATCGTGCCGGGAAGGAGACCCGCTTCGTCGCGCAGGGTCGCCTCCGCGTACTCCGGCGTCTCCGCCTCGCGGCTCGTCATACCCTCGACGGCGACCGATCCGTCGGCGTTCCAGAGCGTCGAGAGCAGCCGGACGGTGGCCATCATCGCGTCGGGCACCGCGCCACCGAACATCCCGGAGTGGGACGCGTGGTCGAGCGTGCGGACCTTCATCGTGAACCGTGCGTTCCCCCGCAGCGACACGGTGAGCCCGGGCGTCACCGAATCCCAGTTGCCGGAGTCCGCCACGACGATGGCGTCGGCGCGGAGGGCGTCTTTGTTGTCGGCGAGGAACTGGGCGAACGAGCGGGAGCCGTACTCCTCCTCCCCCTCGATGAACATCGCGATCCCGAGGTCGAGGTCGGCACCGAGAACCGACGACACCGCGCGGATCGCACCGATGTGGGCCATGATCCCCGCCTTGTCATCGGCGGCCCCGCGTCCGTAGAGGCGGCCGTCGCGCACCGTCGGCTCGAACGGCGGGGTCTCCCAGAGGGCGTCGTCGCCGGGGGGCTGCACATCGTGGTGGGCGTAGAGGAGGATCGTCGGCTTGCCGTTGCGAGCAGCGCGGGTCGCGAGCACCGCGGGCTGTCCGTGCTCATCGGCGCCCGGGATCGCGGCACGCAGCACACGCACCTCGTCGAACACCCCCGTGTCCCTGGCCAGCGTCGCGACGGCGTCCGCACTGCGCTCCAGCTGCGTCTGATCGAACGCGGGCCAGGCCATGCCGGGGATGCGAACCAGGTGCCCCAGATCGGACAGCGCGGACGGGATGCCGGTGGCCACGGCCTCGAGGACGGCGGCGTCGGACTCGCTGGGAAGTGCAGGTGAGGTCATGCGAGTAATCTTAAGGTGACCATCTTCAGCGAACCGAGGAAACCCGTGGCCACTACCCCCGTCTCCCCTTCGACGAACGACGACGCCCCGCAGACGCCCGCCGTCGGCAAGGGGCGCGCCACGCCGACCCGCGCCGAGCAGGAGGCCGCGCGACGTCGGCCGCTGGTGGCCAACACCAAGGAGGCGAAGGCGGCCGCCCGGGCCGAGCTGAACGAGCGGCGCGCACGCGCCCAGGCGGGGATGGCCGCCGGCGAGGAGAAGTACCTCCCGGTGCGCGACAAGGGCCCGCAGCGGCGCTGGGTGCGCGACTACGTCGACGCGGGCTGGCACCCGGCGGAGTTCGTCATGGGCGTCATGGTTCTGGTGATCCTGGCGTCACTCCTGCCGACGAACCTCATGATCTCGTTCTACGCGTACCTGTTCATGATGGCGTACCTCGTCATCGCGATCGGCGGAATGATCCTGCTCGGCCTTCGGGTCAAGCGCAAGGCGGCCGCGAAGTTCGGCGCCGACCGCGTCGAGAAGGGCCTCGGATGGTACGCCGGCATGCGCGCACTGCAGATGCGGTTCATGCGCCTGCCGAAGCCGCAGGTCAAGCGCGGGCAGTACCCCGACTGACCAGCCCGCGGTTGATCTCGCGACCCCAGAACGGGCCGCGGTAGAGGAACGCCGTATACCCCTGCACCAGGGTCGCTCCAGCGTCCAGACGCTCCTGCACGTCGGCGGCCGTCTCCACTCCGCCGACCGCGATCACGCAGAAGTCCTCGGGCACCGCGGAACGGACGACCCTCAACACCTCGAGAGAGCGCCGCTTGAGCGGAGCACCGGAGAGCCCGCCGGCACCCGCAGCCTCGACCGTCGCGGCATCGGTGACGAGCCCGTCCCTGCTGATCGTGGTGTTGTGGGCGATGATCCCCGCGAGTCCCTCCGACACGGCGAGCTGCGCGATCGCGGTGATCTCATCGTCGGCGAGGTCGGGCGCGATCTTGACCAGCAGCGGGGTCGAGCCCGAAGCGTCGCGGACGGCGCGCAGCAGTGGCGCCAGCGTCTCCACCGCCTGAAGCCCGCGAAGGCCCGGAGTGTTCGGAGAGGAGACGTTCACCGCGAGGTAGTCGGCGAGAGGCGCGAGCCGGGTGGCTGACGCGACGTAGTCGGCGGTCGCGTCCTCGACATCGACCACGCGGCTCTTGCCGATGTTGACCCCGATGACCGTGTCCGGCGCGCCCCGCCGGAGCCGGGCCAGACGACGGGCCGCGGCGTCCGCTCCCCTGTTGTTGAAGCCCATCCGGTTGATCACGGCACGGTCGGCGATCAAGCGGAAGAGCCGGGGCTTCGGATTCCCGTCCTGCGGGATCGCCGTGATCGTGCCCACCTCGACGTGTCCGAAGCCGAGCGCGGCGAGACCTCGTACGCCGACCGCGTTCTTGTCGAAGCCCGCGGCGATACCGAACGGCGACGGGAACGTGAGACCCAGCGCCTCCACACGCAGTGACGGATCCGGCCTGGTCATCGCGCGGGTCGCCCAGGACAGCGGCGGGACACCGACGGCACGGATGACGGCCATGCCGGCGTGGTGGGCGAACTCGGGATCGAAGCGCGACAGGACGGCGCGGAAGAGGAGGGGATACATCCCTGCCAGATTACCGGTCGCCCGCCTCCGCCTTCGCGTGGTCGGCGCGGAGATCGCCGATGGCCGCCTCGAAGTCCTCCAGAGAGTCGAACGCCTGATAGACGCTCGCGAATCGAAGGAACGCGACCTCATCGAGCTCACGCAGCGGACCCAGGATCGCCAGGCCGATCTCGTTGGTATCGAGCTGGGACACCCCGGTCTGACGCACCGCCTCTTCCACGCGCTGCGCGAGGATCGCCAGGTCGGCCTCCGTCACCGGACGCCCCTGACAGGCCTTTCGCACGCCGGAGATCACTTTCTCCCGGCTGAACGGCTCCATCACGCCTGAGCGCTTGATCACGTTGAGGCTGGCCGTCTCCGTCGTCGAGAACCGTCCTCCGCACTCCGGACACTGTCGGCGACGGCGGATCGAGAGTCCGTCGTCGCTGGTGCGGGAATCGATGACCCTGGAGTCGGGGTGACGGCAGAAGGGGCAGTGCATCTGACCGATCCTACGCGGTGAACCGCGCCTCGATCGCCTCGCCGTGCGCGGGCAGCGCTTCGCTGTTCGCCAGGGCGACGACCCCCTCGCGAACCGCGGCCAGGGCGGCGCGATCGTAGGAGACGACCTGCTGCGGACGGAGGAAGGTATAGGCGCCGAGGCCCGGTGCATAGCGCGCCTGACCGCCGGTCGGCAGCACGTGGTTGCTCCCCGCCATGTAGTCGCCGAGGCTCACCGGGGTGTGGTCGCCCACGAACACCGCGCCGGCACTGGTGAACGCCGCCGCTGCCTGCTCGGCGTCGGACAGGTGCAGTTCCAGGTGCTCCGGCGCGTACGCGTTGCTGAACGCCACCGCCATCGCGCGGTCGTCGACCAGGACGACCGCGGACTGCGGACCAGCCAATGCGGCAGCGACACGTGCGCTGTGGCGCGTCGCCGCGGTGAGCCGCTCGACCTCGGCGACGACCCGGTCCGCGAGTCCCTCCGCATCGGTGACAAGCACGGCCGACGCCTGCTCGTCGTGCTCGGCCTGGCTGACCAGGTCGGCGGCGACGAGACGCGGATCGGCGGTGGAATCCGCGACCACGAGGATCTCGGTCGCTCCAGCCTCGGAGTCCGTTCCGACGACGCCCGCCACGGCCCGCTTGGCCGAGGCGACGTAGTTGTTGCCGGGGCCCGACACCACATCGACGGGATCGAGGCCGAGACCGGGGACACCGTGCGCGAAGGCACCGATCGCTCCCGCACCTCCCATGGCGTACACCTCGGTCACTCCGAGCAGAGCCGCGGCCGCCAGGATCGTCGGGTGGACACGACCGTCCTGATCCGCCTGCGGCGGCGAGGCCAGGGCGATCTGCTGCACCCCGGCGACCTGCGCGGGGACGACATTCATGACGACGCTCGACGGGTAGACGGCCTTTCCGCCGGGGATGTAGACACCGACCCTGTGCACGGGCTGCCACCGCTGAGTGATCGTGGCACCCGCGCCGATGGTCGTGACCTGCGAGGCCGGGACCTGAGCGGCTGAGGCCAGGCGCACGCGCTGGATCGCCTCGTCGAGCGCCGCCCGCACTGCCGGATCGAGCGAGTCGAGGGCCTGCGTCATGTGCGTCTCAGGCACGCGAACCTCGTGTCCGACGACCCGGTCGAACCGCTCCGCCTGCTCTCGCAGCGCACCCTCACCGCGCTCCCGCACCTCCTCGACGAGGCGTGCCGCGGTGTCGAGCGCCTCCGCGCGCGCCTGCGTGGCGCGGGGGACGGCCGCGAGCATGTCCGCGGGCGAGAGCTCGCGCCCCCGCAGATCGATCGTGCGCATGTCAGCCCTTCGTGATGTCGGTGATGTCGTGGAGGTATCCGATGCGGCCGTCGTCATGGCGAACGACGTAGGCCCCTCCGCGATCCTCGATCACCAGCGCCCACGCGGTCGGCCCCACCCGGAAGATCGGCTCGCCGCGCTCGTCGTGCACATCGCGCTCGGTGGGCGCCAGGATCCAGAACGGTTGCGCCGCCTCCGTGTACTGGCGGGGGATCGTGGCCTCGACGTCGTCGTCCTGCTCGTCCGCGACGATCGGATGGACGGCCGTGGCATCGTCGGGGACATCGACCGCTCCTGTCTCCTCCCGAGCGGTCGTGCCGAGGAGGGACTCGATGCTCCCGGTGTCGGAGACGATCTCGGGCTGCTCGGCCCGGGAACGCCGGGAGTAGCTCGGCGTGTACTCCTCCTCGTCGGCCACGGGTATCGTCCCCGTGCCTCCGCCCGACGCGTGCGCAGTGAGCGGGATCCGGTCCGAGTAGTCGGCCGGGTACGAGTCGGTGTCGTCGTGACGCCGATCGCCATCGACCGCATCGGGTACCACGTCGGTGACAGCGTCGGTTGCGGTGTCCGGGCTGGTGGGGGGTCCGGTGTCGATGACCGCGTCCGTGTCGGACTCCTCCGGCGACCCCACCGCCGCCTCGTCCTGAGTCTCTCCGGACGTCGACTCCGGGCGCGGACGGGCGATCACCGGCCGGACGGGATTCGCGTTCCGGTGCGCGAGAGTCACCAGCCGACCCTGGAAGTCTTCACGCAGCCCCGGGATCAGCGGTGCGAAAACGGTCAGGACGACCAGCGCCACCGACGTGATGACCTGCACGAGCGCGTTCCACGGCAGACCCCACTGACCCGTGGCGATCGCGGCGGACACCGCCAGCCAGAGGTTGCCCGCCCACACGCACGCGGATACGGCGAAGGCAACGGAGGCGAACTGATCGATGCCCAACGAGCCCACGCGGCGGATGCCGTCGGGAGAGAACCGGCGCAGCACCAGCAGGAACACGGCCACCGTCGGGACGCCGATCGGCAGGATCCACTGGATGCCGATGCCCCACAGCGAGACGCCGCCGCTGAGGGGGAAGAAGGAGACGAGGAACGACACCAGCCAGACGCCGACGATCAACAGCTCACGCAGCGTGAAGCCGAGGATGCCGTACTCCGGGGTCACTTCGTCGTCATAGAGGACGCCGTCCTCGTCGCTGAACACCGCGTCGGCGGCATCCGGCTCGGGAAGTTCCGTGCTCATAGTGGTCCTTTCATCACCGGCGCACTCTGGCCGTGGCGGTGCTGTCGACGGCTCCCGATCCTACCCGTTCACCCCAGACAGGTCGGGCCGAGCAGTGACTTGAGGTCGCCGAAGAGGTCGGCCGACACCTTCACCGGCATCGGGACCTCGAACACCTTCGCCGTCCCGCCGCGGTGCACCCGAAGCAGCACCTCGGTCTCGCCGTTGTGCCGTCGCAGCACCTCGGCAAGCTCGTGCATCACGCGCTCGGTGGCGCGCTGCTCCGCGAGCACGAGCGACAGCGGGCCTGCGGCGTCGAACGAGCCCACATCGGGTGCGAAGGCCGACTGGGCATGCAGGTTGAGGCCGTCGTCGCGGCGCGACACCCTCCCCCGCACGGCCAGGATCGCGTCCTGCTGGAGGGTGTGCTGGAACTCCGTGTACGTCTTGCCCATGAACATCACGGTGACCTCGCCGTTGAAGTCCTCGACCGTGATCATGCCGTACGGGTTTCCGCTGGCCTTCGCCACCCGGTGCTGCACGCTCGTGACCAGGCCCGCGACCGTCACCTGGTCGCCGTCCTGCAGGTCCTCCGAGTTGTTGAGGTCATGGATCGAGATCGACGCGTGCTTCGCCAAAGGCACCTCGAGGCCCGCGAGCGGATGGTCGGACACGTACAGCCCGAGCATCTCCCGCTCGAACGCCAGCTTGTCCTTCTTGATCCACTCGGGTCGGGCGGGGACCTTGGCCGGCGCGACCTCCTCCAGCCCGTCGTACAGGCTGTCGAAGTCGAACCCGATCGCGCCCTGAGCCTCGTTGCGCTTCCGGTCGACCGCGGCCTCCACGGCGTCCTCGTGCACCTCCAGCAGCGCACGCCTCGTGTCGCCCATCGAGTCGAACGCGCCCGCCTTGATGAGCGACTCCACGGTGCGCTTGTTGGCGACATGCAGCGGGACCTTGTCGAGGAAGTGGTGGAACGACGTGAAGCGCTCATCCTTCCTGGCCTGCACGATCCCGTCGACGACGTTGGTGCCCACGTTGCGCACCGCTCCCAGACCGAAGCGGATGTCGTCGCCGACGGCGGCGAAGAAGTTGATCGACTCCGAGACGTCGGGCGGCAGCACCCGGATACCCATGCGGCGGCACTCGTTCAGGTACAGCGCCATCTTGTCCTTCGAGTCGCCGACGCTCGTCAGCAGCGCCGCCATGTACTCGGCCGGGTAGTGCGCCTTCAGGTACGCGGTCCAGTAGGACACGAGACCGTACGCGGCGGAGTGCGCTTTGTTGAACGCGTAGTCGGAGAAGGGCAGGAGGATGTCCCACAGCGCCTTGATCGCGCCCTCGCCGAAGCCGCGCTCTTTCATACCGCCGGCGAAGCCCTCGTACTGCTTGTCCAGCTCGGACTTCTTCTTCTTTCCCATCGCGCGACGGAGGATGTCGGCCTGACCGAGGCTGAACCCGGCGACCTTCTGCGCGATGGCCATCACCTGCTCCTGGTAGATGATGAGGCCGTACGACTCCTCCAGGATCTCGGCCAGGGGTTCTTCGAGCTCCGGGTGGATCGGCGTGATCTGCTGCTGGCCGTTCTTGCGCAGCGCGTAGTTCGTGTGCGAGTTCGCGCCCATCGGGCCCGGGCGGTATAGCGCGATGAGGGCCGAGATGTCACCGAAGTTGTCCGGCTTCATCAGGCGCATGAGCGACCGCAGCGGAGGGCTGTCGAGCTGGAACACGCCCAGCGTGTCGCCGCGCGCGAGGAGCTCGTACACCGCGGGGTCGTCGAGTCCGAGGTGCTCGAGGTCGAGCTCCTCGCCTCGGTTCATGCGGATGTTGTCGAGCGCGTCCGAGATGATCGTGAGGTTGCGCAACCCCAGGAAGTCCATCTTGATCAGGCCGAGCGTCTCGCACGACGGGTAGTCGAACTGCGTGACGATCTGCCCGTCCTGCTCGCGGCGCATGATGGGGATGATGTCGAGCAGCGGCTCCGACGACATGATCACACCGGCAGCGTGCACGCCCCACTGGCGCTTGAGGCCCTCGAGCCCGAGCGCGCGATCGAACACCGTCTTCGCCTCGGGGTCGGTCTCGATCAGCGCCCGGAACTCGCTCGCCTCCTTGTAGCGCGGGTGCGCGGAGTCGAACATGCCGTCGAGGGGCATGTCCTTGCCCATGACGGCGGGGGGCATGGCCTTGGTCAGACGCTCCCCCATGCTGAACGGGAACCCGAGCACGCGGCCGGCATCCTTGAGCGCCTGCTTGGACTTGATCGTGCCGTAGGTCACGATCTGCGCCACGCGCTCGGAGCCGTACTTCTCCGTCACGTACTCGATGACCTCGCCACGGCGGCGGTCGTCGAAGTCGACGTCGAAGTCGGGCATCGAGACGCGGTCCGGGTTGAGGAAGCGCTCGAAGATGAGACCGTGCTCCAGGGGGTCGAGGTCGGTGATCCGCATCGCGTACGCCACCATCGATCCGGCACCGGAGCCTCGGCCGGGACCGACGCGGATTCCGTTGTCCTTGGCCCAGTTGATGAAGTCGGCGACGACGAGGAAGTAGCCAGGGAACCCCATCTGCAGGATGATGCCGGTCTCGTACTCCGCCTGCTTGCGCACCCGGTCGGGGATACCGCTCGGGTAGCGGTAGTGGAGGCCCTTCTCGACCTCCTTGATGAGCCAGCTGTCTTCGGTCTCGCCGTCCGGCACGGGGAAGCGGGGCATGTAGTTGGCGGAGGTGTTGAACTCCACCTCGCAGCGCTCGGCGATCAGCAGCGTGTTGTCGCACGCCTCCGGGTGATCGCGGAACAGCTGCCGCATCTCGGCCGCGGTCTTGATGTAGTACCCGTCGCCGTCGAACTTGAAGCGGTTCGGGTCGTCGAGCGTTGACCCCGACTGCACGCACAACAGCGCCTCGTGCGCGTCGGCCTCGTGCTGGTGCGTGTAGTGCGAGTCGTTCGTGGCCACCAGCGGGATGCCCAGGTCTTTGGCCAGCCGCAGCAAGTCGGTCATCACCCGGCGCTCGATCGACAGGCCGTGGTCCATGATCTCGGCGAAGTAGTTCTCCTTGCCGAAGATGTCCTGGAACTCAGCCGCCGCCGCCCGCGCCGCGTCGTACTGCCCGAGACGAAGACGCGTCTGCACCTCGCCCGAGGGGCACCCGGTCGTCGCGATGAGGCCCTTGCCGTAGGTCTGCAGCAGCTCGCGGTCCATGCGGGGCTTGAAGTAGTAGCCCTCCATGCTCGACAGCGAGCTGAGCCGGAAGAGGTTGTGCATCCCCTCGGTGCTCTGACTCCACATCGTCATGTGGGTGTACGCGCCGGACCCCGAGACGTCGTCGCTCTTCTGATCGGGCGAGCCCCACTGCACGCGGGTCTTGTCGCTGCGGTGCGTGCCGGGGGTGACGTACGCCTCCAGCCCGACGATCGGCTTGATGCCCGCGGCCTGCGCCGCCCGGTAGAACTCGAACGCCGCGAACGTGTTGCCGTGGTCGGTCACGGCGATGGCCGGCATGCCGTAGTCGGCCGCCGCCTGCGTCATGGCATTGATCTTCGCCGCGCCGTCCAGCATCGAGTATTCGCTGTGCACATGCAGGTGGACGAAGGAATCGGATGCCATGTTCCGAGTCTACGGCGGGGCCCCGACACCGAGATCGGTGCCGGGGCCCGTGTCCGGGTCGCCGTGGCTGTCAGGGGATCGCGTCGACGATCGACACGTCGTAGGTGGTTCGTTCGTCCGGCACACCCGACGGCACGAGATCGTGCCCGGACTGCTTCACGTACCAGATCGCGGACTCGACGACCCATCCCGTGGTGCTGTCGATCGTGATCGTCTCGGTCCGCGCGTCGATATCGGTGAACTCGACGCGATACGTCACCTCCGAACCCGCCGTCGAGTCGACCGTGGCACGTCCCGTGAGCTGCAGAGCGGACAGATACGCCGACCGCACGTCCGGGGGCGCGATGTTCTGCTTCAGCTGGCTGAGGATCTCCATGAGCACCGAGTCATCGCGCGCACCGCCGGCCTCGGCGAAGAAACTCGACCAGTAGTCGAGCAGCCCCTGCGGATCCCGGGGCGCGGCGTCGTAGTAGCCGGGGCCACCGACCGGAGGCAGGTCACCGTACTGCCGCCCGCCGACCGACTGCAGCTCAGAAACTTCTGGCCGGTACGGCGCGAGGCTGTCCCACGTCCATCGCATCACCTCGGTATCGGTGCCGAACAGCTCGACGCGCTCCATCGAGGGCCCATAGCGGCTGACCCACGTGCCGGCGCGGTCGGCCGGCACGTAGTCCACTGCGTGCGAGCGCATCACGGCGGCCGAGATGGTCTGCGGGTCGCCGCTCCGCGGCCAGCGGAACACGCCCCCCACACCATCCCGGAAGTAGAGCGCGTCGCTGGTGTAGCGGATCTGCAGATACTGCCCCGCCTGCGGGGTCGTACCGGGGAACGGCTCGGTCGCACCCGTCCCCGACGTCGCCGACGGACGCGGCAGCGGGTCGCCGTGCGGGCGCGGATCGAGCGTCTGCACCGGCACGGCTTCCACGCGCGGCTCCGGTGCCGTCAGCTGGCTCAGCACCACGACCCCGGCCGTGGCGGCCGCGACCCCCGCGACCGCCCCGGCGACGAGGAACAGCGGCCGGTGCACCCTCCGTGACCGCTCGGCCGCCACCCCCGCGTCGATCCCCGTGAGAAGCCGCGCCCTGGCCGACGTCAGGTGCTCCTCGCTGAGGCCGGCCCCCCGGTTGACCTCACGCACGCGCTCGAAAACGTCCATCGACTTCTCCCTTCTTCTCCGTGACCATCGTGTTCCGACCGCGGGCGCGCGCCGGATCCAACCGTGTCCGCACCCGGTTCATGCGGGACCTCACCGTTCCCACGGGAACGCCGAGGGCGAGCGCGATCTCCTCGTAGCTCAGGTCGCCCCAGGCGTAGAGCAGAAGAGTCTCGCGGTCTTTCGCCGACAGCGCGGCGATCAGCGGGGCGAGCTGACGGGTCGAGAGCTCGGCGTCGAGCCGGGCGATCGTCCCGTCGAGATCGCCGTGAGCGATGTGCTCCTCACGCGCCGCCGACTGCGCCGCCGACCGCAGGTGCTTCGCCTCGCGCGCCCTGTGCTTCTTGATCAGCCGCGACGCGATGCCGTACAACCACGGGAGTGCAGAGTCCCAGGACGTGTCGAACGACGACCGCCGCGCGAAGGCGACGAGGAACGTCTCGCTGAGGACGTCCTCTCCGGCATCCATCCCGAGGCGGCGGGCGGCATAGCCACCCACCGCGCCGGCGTGTCTGTCGAACAGTTCGGCGAACGCCCGGGGGTGCCCGAGCGACCGCTGAATGATCTCGCTGTCTGTGCTCACACTATGTATTGCCTCAGAAGCACGATCCGGTTCGAAACTCGTCGCGGCGCCCCGTCGACGACCGATCCGCCGCGCGTTCCCCGGTCCTCACTCACCCGGTCGGTCACTCCACGACGGCCCGTCACCGCAGGTCGAGACGCATGAGCACCCGGGGGAACCCGTCGAGCACGGACCCGGTGTCGGCAGCCTTCGTGAAGCCGGCACCCTCGAACAGGGACCGGGTCCCCACGTACGCCATCGTGAGGTTCACCTTCTCCCCCGCGTTGTCGACCGGATATCCCTCGATCGCTGGAGCCCCGCGTTCCCTGGTGTACGCGACCGCGCCGTCGATCAGCGCGTGCGAGACACCCTGCTTGCGGAATCCCGGGCGCACGCGGAAACACCACAGCGACCAGACGTCCAGATCGTCGACGTGCGGGATGAGGCGATTGCGCGCGAAGCTGGTGTCACGCCGGGGATGCAGAGCCGCCCACCCCACGGGCTCATCGTCGAGATACGCGATGACGCCCGGCGGCGGGTCCTGGTGGCACAGCTCGCGCACGCGATCCGCACGAGCCTGCCCGCGCAGGGACACGTTCTCCTTGTTGCCGATCCGATAGCTGAGGCAGAAGCAGACGTTCGACGTCGGCTTCTTCGGACCCACCAGTGTCGCGACGTCGTCGAAGACGGTCGCGGGGCGCACCACGATGCTCATGCGGTCAGTGTGGCGCACACCACCGACACCGCGCGCGCGGCACCCCGGGGCAGCCGCTACTCCCCGCGCAGCACGTCCAGCGCGTGCCGGAAGTCGGCCGGATACGGCGACTCGAACTGCACCCACTCGCCGGTGGTCGGGTGCGCGAACGCGAGCTGGTGGGCGTGCAGCCACTGTCGCGTCAACCCGAGCCGTGCGGACAGCGTGGGGTCGGCGCCGTACAGCGGGTCCCCGACGCAGGGGTGACGATGCGCGGCCATGTGCACGCGGATCTGATGCGTGCGCCCGGTCTCCAGGTGGATCTCCAGCAGCGAGGCTCCGGGAAACGCCTCGAGCGTCTCGTAGTGCGTGACCGATGGCTTGCCGTCCGGCACGACCGCGAACTTCCACGAGTGATTCGGGTGGCGCCCGATGGGCGCGTCGATCGTGCCGACGAGCGGGTCGGGGTGTCCCTGGACGACCGCGTGATAGATCTTCTCGACCGTCCGCTCCTTGAACGCGCGCTTGAGCGCGGTGTACGCGCTCTCGCTCTTGGCGACGACCATGAGCCCGCTCGTGCCCACATCGAGCCGATGCACCACGCCCTGCCGTTCCGGAGCCCCGCTCGTGGCGATCCGGAAACCCGCGGCGGCCAGAGCCCCGACGACCGTGGGCCCTTCCCAGCCCAGCGAGGGATGGGCGGCGACCCCGGTGGGCTTGTCGACCACCACGATGTCGTCGTCGTCATACACGATGCCCAGCTCGGGCACCGCGATCGGCTCGATCCTCGGCGCCTCCTTGGGCTGCCACTCCACCTCGAGCCAGGCCCCGCCGTGCAGACGGTCCGACTTGTCGAGCGTCGCGCCGTCCTGCCGCACACCGCCGCTCGCCGCGACCTCCGCCGCGAACGTCCGCGAGAAGCCGAGCAGCTTCGCGAGGGCCGCGTCGACGCGCGTGCCGTCGAGCCCGTCCGGGACGGGGAGAGAGCGCGACTCCACGCTCAGCGCTCCTCGGGAGACGACGACCCTGCCTCGGCCGACGCGCGTCCGTCGACGACGCGGTCGCTCTCGCTCAGCGCAGCCTCGTGCTCGGCCGCGACGGCCTCCGCGTCCTCATCGGTCTCCACCGGCGCGTGGTCGCGCTCGCGGGTGCCGTCGAAGCGCAGGCCGAACACCACCAGCAGTGCCACCGAGATCATGCCGGTGACGATGAAGATGTCGGCGACGTTGAAGATCGCGGGCATCATCCACGGCATGGAGATCATGTCGACAACGTGGCCGACCGGGAACCCGGGCTCGCGGAACAGCCGGTCGCTGAGGTTGCCGAGCACACCGCCGAGCAGGCAGCCGAGGACGACGGCCCACAACCGGGACCTCAGGCCGAAGGCCTTCCAGACGATCACTCCCGCGACGACCGCGAGGGCGATCGTGAAGATCCACGTGACCTCGGACCCGAGCGAGAACGCCGCTCCGGGGTTGCGGATGTAATACAGCTGCAGGAACTCCCCGAGCACGGGGACGACCTCGTGCAGCGGAAGGTGCTCGATGGTGAGGTACTTCACAAACTGATCGGCGGCCAGCACGACCGCTGCGAGAATCGCAACGAGCGCGCCGGCCGCCGACCGACGAAGGGGACGACGTCCTGTCAACGCGACGCCTTACAGGCCGATCGCGGAGACGGGCGTGGAGTCCGTGGAAGCCGACTTCTCGTCGAGGTCGCGGAGCTGACCCTCGATGTAGCCGCGCAGCTGAGCACGATAGTCGCGCTCGAAGTTGCGGAGCTCGGTGATGCGGGCCTCGAGCGTGTTGCGCTCGCGCTCCAGACGCGCCGACTCCTCGCGCTGCTTGGCCTCGGCCTCGGTGCGGATGCGAGCGACCTCGGTCTCCGCCTCCGCGATGAGCGCGTTGCGCTTGGCCTCACCCTCGGCGACGTGCTCGTCGTGCAGACGCTGGGCGAGCTCGATGATCCCGGCGGTCGCCGTGGCAGAACCGGTCGGAGCGGGCTCGGCGGGCGTGGCCTCGGCGGCGGGCGCGGCCACCGGCTTCGGGGCGGGGGTCTCGGCGGCGGCGGGCGCGGCACCGGACTCGTACGCGGCCAGCTTGGCCTTCAGCTCGGCATTCTCCTCGAGGGCCTTGCGCCACTCGATGACGATCTCGTCGAGGAAGTCGTCGACCTCGTCCGGGTCGAAGCCGTCCTTGAAGCGGACGTGCTGGAACTGCTTGGTGACGACGTCATCCGGGGTAAGTGCCATGGGTGGCTCCTCTTTCGATGAGTTCGATTGCCAGTACCGATGTATGGCGTGTTCGTGATGTGGCGCGAACCCGGGGCGCGCACCTGGGTGCCAGCATAGCCCCCGAGCCTTGGCCTCGCGACGCCGCGACACCCAGGCTCGGCGAACTCACCGGCGCCCTGAGGCGCGACACGCCACGGCGTCAGCGGATGAAGAGCCGGACGATGTTCATCAGGATCAGCACCACCAGCAGGGTGAGCGCGAACCCGAAATCGAGCGATAGCTGCCCGATGCGCAGCGGCGGGATGATCCGCCGGAAGAACCGGATCGGCGGATCGGTGACCGTGTAGACGGCCTCCGCGGCGACGAGGCCGAATCCCTTCGGACGCCACTCCCGGTTGAACAGGGGGATGTAGTCCAGGATGAGCCGCGCGAAGAGCACGAAGATGTACAGCAGCAGCACCAGGTGGACGATGCTGGCGAGGACCGAGACCAGCTGCACGGGTTAGGAGTGGTCGAAGCCCGCGGACTCGGCGTCCGCGTGCGCGATTCCCCCGTGCCCGGACACCGCGATGTTCTCCGGCGAGAGCAGGAACACCTTGGAGGTGACGCGCTCGATGCGACCGTACAGGCCGAGGGAGAGACCGCTCGCGAAGTCGATGAGGCGCCGCGCGTCGGCGTCGCTCATCTGGGAGAGGTTGATGATGACCGGGACGCCCTCGCGGAAGTTCTCCGCGATGAGCTGCGCGTCGCGGTACTGCTTCGGGTGGACGGTGAGGATCTCGTTCACGGCTCCTGCTGCGGGCTGACGGACGGCGACGGGACGACGGAGGGGCGTGACGGGGGCCGGGGTCGGCTCCTCACGCTCGCGCTCGCGCTCACGGTGGGCGCGGGCGGGTGCCTGCGTCTCCTCCTCGTAGACCTCTTCCTCGTCGGCGAGGCCGAGATACACCATGGTCTTCTTCAGCGGGTTACCCATCGTGTCCTCCGGTTCGAACGTCTCGGGCTGGTCTTGTCACAGGTTAACCCCGGTCGGGGCGCGGTCCCGTGATTGCGGAACCGATGCGCAGGTGTGTCGCGCCGGCGGCGATGGCTTCGACGAAGTCGCCGGTCATACCGGCCGAGATCCACGTGGCCGTCGGCTCGATCGTGCGGATGCCGTCGGCGATGCCCCGGAGCCGCGCGAACGCGGAGGCGGGCTCCTCGTCCAGCGGCGCGACGGCCATGACGCCGCGCAGCCGCAGCGACGGCAGCGACAGCACGTGCTCGGCCAGAGCGGTCGCCGCGTCGGGTGCGACACCGCCGCGACCCGGGTCGTCGGTCAAATTGATCTGCACGAGCACGTCGAGCACATCGTCGCCGTCGGCCGCTCGATGCAACGCGTCGGCGAAGCGGTCGCGGTCGACGGAGTGCACCACGTCGGCGCTGCGCCGGATGGCCCCCGCCTTGTTGGTCTGCCCCTGGCCGATGAAGTGCCACTGCAGGTCGAGGTCGGCGAGCTCCGTGGCCTTCGCGGTCAGCTCCTGCTGGCGGTTCTCCCCCACCGCCGAGACGCCGAGGGCGTGCAGATCGCGCACGAGAGCCGCCGGGTGGAACTTCGTCACGACGATCCGGGTGATCTCCTCCGGTGAGCGACCGGCCGCGCGCGCGGCGTCGGCGATCCGTTCGTCGATCGCCGACAGCCGCGCCGCGAGCTCCGATGGCGCCGGAGCACCCATCGGAGCCGTCACTTCAGGAATTCGGGGATGTCGATGTCGTCGTCGGCGAATGCCGGCTCGATGCTGGTGGCCGGCGTGCGCTGCGGTGCCGGGGCCGACTCGGTGGCGGGCGTCTCCGCGGGCTTCTCGGCCTCGTCCGAGAGGGCGACCTCCGGCAGCGATGCGGTGGACGGCCGGGAGACGACCATCGGGTCCAGGCGCAGCGACGGCTCCCCGCCGTCGAAGCCCGCGGCGATGACCGTGACGCGCACCTCGTCGCCGAGCGTGTCGTCGATGACGGTACCGAAGATGATGTTCGCCTCCGGGTGCGCGGCCTCCTTCACCAGGTCCGCGGCGTCGTGGATCTCGAAGATGCCCAGGTTCGAGCCACCCTGGATCGAGAGGAGCACGCCGTGCGCACCCTCGATCGAGGCTTCCAGCAGCGGAGACTCGACCGCGAGCTCGGCGGCCTTGATGGCCCGGTCGGCGCCGCGCGCCGACCCGATGCCCATGAGCGCGGATCCCGCACCCTGCATGACCGACTTGACATCGGCGAAGTCGAGGTTGATCAGACCGGGGGTGGTGATGAGGTCCGTGATGCCCTGGACACCGGCGAGGAGCACCTGGTCGGCGGTCGCGAAGGCCTCGATCATCGAGATGCCGCGGTCGCTGATCTCCAGGAGGCGGTCGTTGGGCACCACGATGAGGGTGTCGACCTCTTCCTTGAGCTTGGCGACGCCGGCCTCCGCCTGGCTCTGGCGGCGGCGACCCTCGAACGAGAACGGCTTGGTGACGACACCGATCGTCAGGGCGCCGATCGACTTGGCGATGCGGGCGACGACAGGCGCGCCACCGGTTCCGGTGCCACCGCCCTCACCGGCGGTGACGAACACCATGTCGGCGCCGGTCAGCGCCTGCTCGATCTCCTCCGCGTGGTCTTCCGCAGCACGGCGACCGACCTCCGGGTCGGCACCCGCCCCGAGGCCGCGCGTGAGCTCGCGGCCGACGTCGAGCTTGACGTCGGCGTCGCTCATGAGCAGCGCCTGCGCATCGGTGTTCACGGCGATGAACTCGACTCCGCGGAGCCCGAGCTCGATCATGCGGTTGACGGCGTTGACGCCGCCACCGCCGACGCCGACGACCTTGATCACGGCGAGGTAGTTCTGGTTCTGGCTCATGGCCGGCCTCCGATTAGTCGAGCCTTGGATGGGAACCTTAAACCTCAACTAGAGGTGTAAAGTATTTCCCGGTATTGCGTTCTCTCAGATCGAAGGTAAGCGCCGCCCGGCCGCGCGCGCGCAGCGACACGGGCGTGTCGCCCCATTCCCGCCGAAAGCCGTCAGCCGACGACCGCGACGTCCGGCGAGGTCACATCGATCGACGACGCCTCGGGGTTCGCGGTGAGCGCCGCCGACAGCGCGAGCGCCTTCAGACCCGACTCCTCCGAACTCCCCCACACGACCGTGAGGCCGGTGCTGAGGGTGAGCGTCACATCGTCCGCGGTCGACGCCCTCACCTCCGTCAGCGCCGTGCGGATCCCCTCCGGCAGTGCACGCACCACCAGGCCGGCGCTGCGGAACGCGGCCGAATCCACCCCGCCCTCGGTCTCCACGAGCGGCTGACCCGCGGGCTGCTCCGCCGTCGTCGACAGCGCCACACCCGCCGCATCCACCAGCGTGTAGCCCGCCGACGACGAGATCACCCCGATGGGCGTCCGCTCGACGATGCGCACGGTCAGGTCGTGCGGAGGGCGCGCCTCCAGGGAGTACGTCTCGATCAGCGGGAACGCCAGGAGAGCGGCCTTCACCTCACTCGTGTCCACGAGCGCGAGGGGGGTGCCGACCTGGTCGCTCAGCGCCGCCTCGATCACGGCAGGATCGATCGTCGTCGCCCCCGCGACCGTGATCCGCTCGACCGCGAACAGCGGGCTGTACGCCGCCGCGACGCTCCCGCCCACCAGCAGCACGAGGGCACCCAGGCTGCTGAGCCAGACGATCCGGCGCCGACGTGACCGCTGCGTGAAGCGGCGGATCTCCGCGCGCAGCGCCTTGCGACGAGCGCGAGCCGCCCGCCACACCTCCCGCGTCGACGTGGGACGCTCCGCGTCGTCATCCTGCACGGCCTCGCCCGCAGGCTCATCGACGAGCGGGATCGGCGGCTCCGGATCACGGCGACGCGCACGCGCAGTCCGTTCCGGCGCCGCGGGCGCCTGCTCCGGGGCATCCGGAGCGCTCGGAAGCGGTGCGGGCCGGCGCATGCGCTACGCCCCGTCGGTCCGACGCAGCGACTCCAGCACCTGCGGGATGATCTGGTACACGTTGCCGCAGCCGAGCGTGACGACCACGTCGCCCGCGCGCGCGACCGAGGCCGTGTAGTCGGCGGCCTGCTGCCAGTCCGCCACGAAGTGCACGCGCGAGGGGTCGTGGAACGCACCGCTCACGAGTTCACCGGTGACACCGGGAACCGGATCCTCCCTGGCGCCGTAGACGTCGAGCATCACGGTGTGGTCGGCCAGCTGCTCGAGCACATCGGCGAACTCCTGATACATGTGCTGCGTGCGGGAGTAGGTGTGCGGCTGCTGGATCGCGATCAGTCGGCCGTCGCCGGCGAGAGTGCGCATCGCCTCCAGCGCCGCCCTGACCTCGGTCGGGTGATGCGAGTAGTCGTCGTACACCGTGACGCCGCGCTCTTCCCCGTGGCGTTCGAGCCGACGCACGGTCCCCGCGAAGCCCTCCATCGCGTGCACCGCGTCGGCGAACGGAAAGCCGAGCGCGACGAGCACCGCGACCGCACCGGCCGCATTGATCGCGTTGTGGGCCCCAGGGACGGCGAGCTGCATGCGCACCTGCTCCCCCGCGTACACCAGAGTCGCCGCGACCGGTCCGTCCGTGACGATGTCGGTCAGGCGCACATCCGCGTCCTCCGCCTCACCGAACGTGAGCACGTGGGGGTGGGACAGCCCCGCCCCGACCCGCAGCGCACCGGGGTCGTCGCTGGAGATCACGACGGCTTCCGAGGCCGCGTCGGCGAACCGCACGAACGCGTCGTGGAACGCCTCGTCCGACCCGTAGTGGTCCAGGTGATCGGGGTCGACGTTCGTGATGAGCGCGACCGCGGTGTCGTACAGCAGGAACGTGCCGTCCGACTCGTCGGCCTCGATCACGAACAGGTCACCGCTTCCCGTGGCGCTGGACACTCCGAGCTGCTCGATCACGCCGCCGTTGACGAAGTGCGGTTCCGCCCCGAGCTCGCGCAGCGCGGTCACGATCATCCCGGTCGAGGTGGTCTTGCCGTGGGCCCCCGCGACCGACACCAGACGTCGCGATCCGATCAGCCAGTGCAGCGCCTGCGAGCGGTGGATGACGTGGAGACCGCGCTCCTTCGCCGTGACGAACTCCGGGTTCTCCGGCCAGATCGCACCGGTGTGCACCACGGTGTCGGCGTCGCCCAGGTGCGCGGCGTCGTGACCGACGTGCACGGTCGCGCCCGCGGCGGCCAGGGCACGCAGGTTGTCGCTGTCGGCGCGGTCGCTTCCGGACACCCGGATGCCGGCGTCGAGGAACATCTTGGCGAGCCCGCTCATGCCGGAGCCGCCGATGCCGATGAAGTGCGCGGAGGTGATCGTCTCGGGAAGGGGGAGGGAGAGGTCGGGTCTGATCATGTCCGCTTCAGTCTACTTTTCGT
This sequence comes from Microbacterium sp. NPDC055502, assembly GCF_053643635.1. Taxonomy (NCBI): domain Bacteria; kingdom Bacillati; phylum Actinomycetota; class Actinomycetes; order Micrococcales; family Microbacteriaceae; genus Microbacterium; species Microbacterium sp. NPDC055502. The sequence continues at coordinate 992,630 of NZ_JBSHKJ010000002.1, forward strand.
TCCGGTCGGGACGCCGGAGTCACGCCGCACCGAGGGCACGGTCGATCAGCTGGATCACGTTCTCCGTACCGTTCCTGGTACCGACGTTCTCCGCGGCCGCCGCCATGCGCGCGATGCGCTCGGGATCGCCGAGCAGGGGCACGACGAGCCGCCGCACCGCGTCGCCGTCGAAGGTGGCGTCGTCGAGCAGCTCGGCTGCTCCCGCTGCCACCGCCGAGCCGGCGTTGAGCCGCTGCTCGCCGTTGCCCACCGAGTACGGGACGTAGAGCGCGGGAATGCCCAGAGCACTGACCTCGCTCACGGTGGCCGAACCCGACCGCGACACGATCAGATCGGCCAGCGCGAACGCGAGGTCCATGCGGTCCACGTAGCGGCGCATCGTATAGCCAGGCACGCGGGGATCCTCGAGGTCGCTGCGCTCCCCCGTCACGTGCAGCAGCTGCCACCCGGCGTCGAGGATGTCGCGCCAGGAATCGGCGATCGCGTCGTTCAGCCGCTGGGCTCCGAGGGAACCGCCGAACACGAGCAGGACGGGTCGTGCGGGGTCGAGGCCGAAGTGCTCCGCCGCCTCGGCACGCGTCGCGGCACGGTCGAGCGCGATCACCTCACGTCGCAGCGGCATGCCGACGACCTCGCCACGGCGAAGCGGTGTGCCCTCGAACGCGACGCCCACCCCTGCTGCAGCCCGGGCGCCGAGCACATTCGCCAGACCCGGCTTGGCGTTCGCCTCGTGCACCACGAACGGCACCCGTTCGCGGCGCGCCGCCACGTACGCGGGAGCCGAGGCGTACCCGCCGAAGCCGACCACCACGTCGATGCGGTGACGGCGGATGTGCTGACGCACCTGAGCGATCGCACGACGGAAGCGACCGGGAAACGCCGCTGCCTGCGCGTTCGGACGCCGCGGGAACGGCACCTTGTCGACGATCAGCAGCTCGTACCCGCGCTCCGGCACCAGCCGCGACTCCAGGCCTTCGGCCGTCCCGAGCACCAGGACCGTGGCCTCGGGGTCACGCTCGCGCAACGCATCGGCGACCGCGAGCAGCGGGTTGACATGGCCGGCGGTGCCACCGCCGGCGAGAAGATACGAGGTCACCGAGCGACCCTACCCCGCGCACCTGACTGCTTCTCCGAGACGGGGATCGTCCGGGCGAAGGCGAGCAGCACACCGCAGGCCACGAGCACCGCGAACAGCGCCGTCCCGCCCTGCGACATGAACGGCAGCGGCACGCCCATCACGGGGAAGACACCGATCACCACACCGATGTTCAGCACCGCCTGGCCCACGATCCACACCGTGATGCCGCCCGCGGCGACCCGGATGAAGGGGTCCGGCGTCTTGCGGATGATGTGGAACGCGCCGACCGTGAAGAACGTGAACAGCGCCAGCACCACGATGCAGCCGATCAGGCCGAGCTCCTCGCCGACGATCGCGAAGATGAAGTCGTTGCCCGCGGCGGGCAGCCAGCCGTACTTCTCCTGCGAGTTGCCCAGGCCGAGCCCGAAGATGCCGCCAGAGGCCATGCCCCAGATGCCGTGGATCGACTGATAGCAGTCGGTGTAGTAGAGCGCCATGTCGTCGCACGTCGCGGTGATGCGCCGCATCCGATCCTCGCTGGACAGTGCGTACGCGAGCACCGCGACCACGCCGAGGATCATCGGGATGATGAAGAGCCGGAGTTTGACGCCCGAGAAGAACAGACAGCCGAGCAGGATCAGGACCATCACCATCGCGGTGCCCAGGTCCTTGCCCGCCAGCACGGTCCCGATCGCGAGAGCGCCCACCGGCACGACCGGGATGAACACGTGGTGCCAGGTGCCCAGCATGGTCTGCTTGCGCAGCAGCACCGCGGCGATCCACAGGGCCAGCGCGAGCTTGAGGAACTCGGACGGCTGCATCTGGAACCCGGCGATCTGGATCCAGTTCCGGTTGCCGCCGTCCGCGATGCCCAGAGGCGTGAACACCAGCAGCTGCAGGGCGACCGCCCCGAACAGCGCGGGCCAGGCCATGCGCTTCAGGAAGGCGATCGGCAGACGGCTGATGAGGAACATCAGCGGGATGCCCAGCAGGGCGAAGACGCCCTGGCGCAGCACGCCGTCCATCGGGTTCTGGTCGTTCGCGACGGCGGTCGCGCTGGTGGCCGACAGCACCATCACCAGGCCGAAGATCGTGAGGAGCAGCGCAGTCGACGCGATCAGGAGGAACTCGGTCGACACCGGCGTGAACCGGCGCCCCAGAGACACCCGGGCCGCGAGGCCGCCCGACTCAGAGCGCGGAGGGCGAGCCACCTGCGTCATCGGCGCTCCCCCGCTCGATCCACTCACGTACCGCCTCGGCGAAGCGGCGGCCACGTTCCGCATAGCCGGAGAACTGGTCGAAGGACGCCGCGGCCGGGGCCAACAGCACGGTGCCCCCGTCTTCGACGATCCCCGCGGCGATCTCCACCACGCGGTTCATGACCTGTCCAGTGTCGCCAGCGTCGACCTCGAACACCGGCACCGCCGGCGCGTGTCGCCCGAATGCCGCCACGACATCGCCGCGCTCCACACCGATCACGACCGCCGCGCGGGCGGACGCCCCGGCATCGGCCACGAGCTCGGAGATGTCCACACCCTTCAGATCACCGCCAACGACCCACACCGCTCCGGGGTACGCCCGCAGCGAGGAGGCTGCCGCGTGCGGGTTCGTCGCCTTGGAGTCGTCGACCCAGGTGATGCCGGCGTGGCGCGCGACCACCTGGATGCGGTGAGCGTCGAGGTGGAAGCCCTGCAGGGCCGAGTGGATCGCCTCCGGCTCGACGCCGAGCGACCGGGCGAGTGCGCTGGCGGCGAGGATGTTCTGCACGATGTGCGGCGCCGAGAGTCCAGCGGACTCGAGCTCGGCGACGGTGGTGAGCTCGAGGGCGCTGCGGGCGCGGTCGTCGAGGAACGCCCGGTCGACGAGCAGCCCCTCCACCACGCCGAGGTCGCTCGGGCCGGGGATGCCCAGGTCGAAGCCGATCGCGCGGGCGCCATCGACGACCTCGGCCTCCTCGACCATGCGGCGCGTGGCCACGTCGGCCTTGTTGTAGACGCAGGCCACGCGCGTGTTGCGATACACCAGGGCCTTCGCGTCGCGGTAGGCCTCCGCGCTGCCGTGCCACACGAGGTGATCGTCGGCGAGGTTCAGACATACGGCGGAGTACGGGAACAGCTCCCCCTCCGGCTGCGACAGTCCGAGGTACCAGAGCTGATGACTCGACAGCTCCACCACGAGCACGTCGAAGCCGGCCGGGTCGCGCACCGCGTCGAGCACGGGCACCCCGATGTTGCCGCATGGGGCCGCACGCAGGCCGCCCTCGACCAGCAGCGTCGCGGTGAGCTGCGTGGTCGTGGTCTTGCCGTTGGTGCCGGTGATGAGCACCCAGTCGGCCGGGGTCCCGTCGACGCGGAGCACCTTGTCCCGCACCCGCCACGCGAGCTCGACGTCCCCCCAGAGCGCGATGCCGGCGTCCTGCGCCCAGCGGATCACGGGGTGCGACGGCGAGAAGCCCGGCGACGCGATCACCACCTCCGGCTCGAACGCGCGCAGGGCCTCCGGCACCTCGGCGAGCGACCCCAGCTCGAGGGTCGCGCCGATCACGGGCAGCAGGCGCGCGTACTCCTCGTCCGCCGACTCGCTGAGCACGAGCACGTCGGCGCCCAGCTCCGCCAGGGTGTCCGCGACCGAGAAGCCGGTCATCGACAGTCCGAGCACGGCGACACGCAGCCCCGACCAGTCCGCGTTCCAGCTGGTCAGTCCGGCCAGACGCTCAGCCGACACGGGTCAGCCACTCCACGTAGAACAGTCCGATCGCCGAGACCGCGAGCAGGCCGGCGATGATCCACATGCGCACGACGATCGTGACCTCCGACCAGCCGCGCATCTCGAGGTGGTGGTGGAACGGGCTCATGAGGAACAGCCGCTTGCCGCGCGTGACCTTGAAGTACGCCCGCTGCAGGATGACCGAGCCGGACGAGAGGACGAAGACGCCCGCGATCACGAGGAGCAGCAGCTCGGTGCGCGTCAGGATCGCCATCGCGGTCACGACGCCGCCGATCGCCATCGAGCCCACGTCGCCCATGAACACCTTCGCCTTCGGGGCGTTCCACCACAGGAAGCCGATGAGGCTCGCGGCGAACGAGGCCGAGATGATCGCCAGGTTGAAGGGGTCGCGCACCTCGTAGCATCCGCCGAGCGCGCCGGGGTCGCCGCCGATGCAGGGCTGCTTGAACTGCCAGAAGGCGATCACGCTGTAGGCGCCGACGACGAGCACGCCGGCACCGGCCGCGAGCCCGTCGAGGCCGTCGGTGAGGTTGACGCTGTTGGACGTGGCCACGCCGATGATCGCGATCCACGCCAGGTACAGGATCCAGCCGAGGACCACACCGAAGGCGAAGAGGTTGAGCCAGGTGATGTCGCGGAACAGCGAGATCGAGGCGCTCGCGGGTGTCTGACCCCAGCGGTTCGGGAAGTTCAACGCCACGATGCCGAACGGGATGACGACCAGGAGCTGGCCGATCACCTTCCGCCACCCGGAGAGGCCGAGGCTGCGCTGGCTGCGCACCTTCATGTAGTCGTCGATGAAGCCCACCGCGCCGAAGCCCACCATGAGCCAGATCACCAGGATCGCCGACAGCGCGGGTGTCTCCCCGCTCACCAGGACGCCCGTGAAGTAGCCGACGATGGAGCCGAGGATGAAGATCACGCCGCCCATGGTCGGGGTGCCGCGCTTGGCCTCGTGGCTGGGGTTGTGCACGGACTCGGGGGTGCGGATGACCTGCCCCCAGCCCCACTTCCGGAAGAGCCGGAGGAAGACGGGGGTCAGGAACAGGGTGAAGGCGAGCGAGATCGCCGCCGCCATGATGAGTGACCTCACGAGAACAATTCTCCCAGACGATCGCCGAGATGCCGCAGGCCCACGGAGTTGGATGACTTCACCAGCACGCGGTCGCCGTCGCGCAGTTCGGTGCGCAGGTACTCGAACGCCGCATCCTGGTCGGGCAGATGCACGGCCTCGCTGTCCCAGGAGCCTTCGCCGACCGCGGCCAGGTAGAGGCGGCGCGCCTCAGGGCCCACCACCACGATGCGGCGGATGTTGAGACGCACCGCGAGCAGGCCGATGCGGTCGTGCTCCTCGCCCGCGCTGTCGCCCAGCTCGCTCATGGCCCCCAGGACGGCGACCGTGCGCTCGTCCGGGCCGGTGATCTGCGCGAGCGTGCGCAGAGCGGCGGCCATCGAGTCGGGGCTCGCGTTGTAGGCGTCGTTGATGATGCGCACGCGATCGTTGCCCATCGGCTGCATGCGCCATCGCTCGGCGATCTCGACGGTCTCCAGGCGGGCGATCGCATCGGCCGGAGCCACGCCGAGCTGCACGGCCGCGGTGAGGGCGGCCAGCGCGTTGGTCACGTGGTGAGCGCCGAGCACGCGGAGCCGCAGCGAGCGGCGCTCCCCCGCGACCTCGATCGTGCAGGTCGTCCCGGAGGCGGACACGACGATGTCGTGGGCGCGAACCTCGGCCGCGTCGGACTGACCGAAGCCGACGACGCGAAGGCCGCGGTGCTCGGCGAGCTCGCGCATCGCCCACACCCGGGGGTCGTCCGCGTTGAGCACGGCGGTGCCCGGAACCCGCGCCGCCGACACGAGCTCGGACTTCGCCTTGGCCGTGGCCTCGATGCCGCCGAAGCCGCCCGCGTGCGCGAGCCCCACCATGAGCACGACGACGAGGTCGGGTTCGACGAGTCCGGCGAGGCGGGCGATGCTCCCCGGGCCGGCCGCCCCGAACTCGCTCACGAGGTACCGGGTGTCGTGGGTCACGCGGAGCATCGTGACGGGGGCACCGACCTCGTTGTTGAAGGAGTTGATCGGGGCGACGGTCTCCCCCTCGTCGGCGAGGATGCGTGCGAGGAAGTTCTTGGTCGTGGTCTTGCCGTTGGACCCGGTGATGCCGACGATACGCAGCCCACCGCCCGCGCGCACGCGGCCCACGACCTCGCGCGCCAGCTCGCCGAGTGCGACCACGGCGTCGGAGACGACGATCTGGCTGACGGGCACGTCGACCGGATGCTCCACGATCGCGAGCACGGCACCGGCCTCGACCGCCGCACCAACGAAACGGTGTCCATCGGTCTCCGCGCCGGGCTTCGCCACGAAGATCGATCCCGGCCGCATGGTGCGCGAGTCGGTGTCGACCAGGCCGTCGACGACGGTCTCGGGGGTGTGCTCTCCGGCCACACGCAGATCACCGCCGACAGCGGCGGTGATCTCAGCGAGCGTCAGGGCGATCATGTCATCTCCATGCGCGGCTCTCGCCGACTATCCGAACTTGGGGAGGAGCGCGTCCATCGGGACAGAGGACGGCATCACGCGATAGGTCTTCATCACCTGCGTCATCGCCTTCTGGAAGGCGGATGCGGTGGCCGCGGACGATACAACCTTAGTCGGCTCGTCGAGAGTGACCACGACGACGTACTGCGGATCGTCGACCGGAGCGAAGCCCACCATGCTCGTGTAGTACACGCCGGCCTTGTATCCGCCGTTGCCGTCGGAGACCTGTGCGGTACCCGTCTTGCTCGTCACGCGGTAGCCGGGAACCTGGATGCGATCGGCGTTGCCGCCCTGGACGGCGACGTTCTCGAGCATGCGGGTGAGGTCGGCCGCGGTCTGCGGTGCGACGATCTGCTCGTGCTCGGGCTTCTTCACCTCGGAGACCGTGCCGTCCGCACCGGTGCAGGACTCGACCAGCGACAGGTCGATCTTCTCGCCGCCGTTCGCGATCGCCTGGTATGCGCCGGCGAGCTGCGGCGCGGTGACCGTGAAGTACTGGCCGAACGTGGTCGTGTACAGCGACTGGCTGTCCCAGTCGGAGACGGGGTGCAGCAGGCCGGACACCTCGGACGGGAAGTCGAGCGTCTTCTGGCCGACGCCGAACCGCTGCAGGTAGTCGTAGCGCACTTCGGGCGACACCATGGTGCCGAACTTGGACAGTGCGACGTTCGACGAGTCGATCAGGCCGCCCGCGAGCGTGTAGTTGTAGGCCGGGTGTGAGAAGGCGTCGTTGATGACGGCACCGTTCGGGAACGTCTCGCGCGACGAGGCGGTCACCGTGCTCAGGGGCGTGAGACCCGCGCCCTCGATCGCGGCCGCGGCGGTGATCGCCTTGAACGTGGATCCCGGCTCGAAGTCTCGGTGGAAGATCTGGCTGTAGCGCGTCTCGGGCGTGGAGGAGTCGAGGTCGTTGGGGTCCATCGCCGGCCACTCGGCCGCAGCGCGGATCTTGCCCGTCGCCACCTCGACGACCGTCACGGTGCCGCCCTTGGCGCCCTGCTTCTGCGCCTCCTCGCCGATCATCTGCTGGAGGTACCACTGCAGGTCGCTGTTGATCGTGAGCTGCACGGTGCCGCCGTCCACGGCGTCGACGACCTTCTCGCTGCCCGGGATGACGACGCCGTCCTTGCCCTTGCGGTACGTCTCCTCACCGTCGACCGGCGCGAGGCACGTCTCCTCGAGCTGCTCGACGCCGGCCTTCGCCTCCGCCGTGTTGTCGAGGAAGCCGAGGATGTTCCCGGCGACCGCACCGTTCGGGTAGACCCGCGTCTCCCGCGGCTTGAGCGACAGGTAGGAGCCGATGCCGAGGTCGCGCAGGGCGATGTACTGCTCAGTGTTCAGGCCCTTCTTGAGCGGCGCGTACTGGCTGTTCGGGTTCTCGGCGAGGGCGTTGGAGACCAGCGCCCGCACCTCCTCGCCGGTCTGACCGGTGATCGCGGCGATCTTGTCCGAGGCCTCGGCCCACGGCAGCTTCGGGTTCTTCTCCTCGACGAGCATGATCACCTGCGGGCTCAGCTGGGCGTCGTAGACCATGACGCTCGATGCGAGCACGGTGCCCCCGGAGTCGACGATCGAGCCGCGCTGGCCGGGGATGGCGGAACCCGCCCCGATGTGCTCGAGCGACTGCGAGACGTGCTCATCGGCGCTCACGACCTGGATGTCGACGAGGCGGACGACGAACGCCACCAGGACCGAGAGGATGACCGCCAGAGCGACGACAGTGCGTCGCCGCGGTCCGCGCGTGGCTCGTGTCGTCATGGGATCTCTCCGTGGTCGTTGCGATCAGTGGGTGGTGGGGCTGGGGAGGCCGTCGGTGATGGCCGGCGGAAGATCCTGCGCGGGCGGCGCGACGCCGTCCTCGCCCTGCGCGGTCTGCTCCGCGGGCGGTGCGTTCTCGGTGATCAGCACGTTCCCGACGGCCGCCGCGCCGTTCGGGTCGACGGTCGAGGTCCAGTCGGCTCCCGACCCCGTGCCGAAGACCGCGCCGTCGCTGAGCCGGAGGTACGAGGGGGAACCTGCGACGACCATCCCGAGGGCGGCCGCGCTGCTGGCGAGCACCTGCGGCGAGCTCAGGCCGGTGAGCTCCTCCTGCAGGGCGTGCGTGTGCAGATCCAGCTCCCGCTGCTGGGACGACAGTCCCGCGAGGGTGAACGAGTCCTGCGTGATCGCGAGGGACAGCCCGACCTGCGCCGCGCCGATGGCAAGGGCGCCGGCGAGGGCCACGAGCGCATAGGCCAGCTTCGGCTTGCGGCGGACCGCGGGGGTGGTGACCGGCTGCAGCCGCCGCTTCGGTGCGCGCTGCGGCGCCTCGGAGGGCTGCGGACGGGCCGCCGTGCGTACTGCGTTCATGCTCATGCGCTCTCCCGCACCTTCTCAGCGGCGCGCAGGCGCACCGGGATCGCCCGCGGGTTGCGGGCGCGCTCTTCGTCGTCGGCGAGCTCCGCGCCCTTGGTCAGGATGCGGAAGCGGGGGGCGTGCTCCGGGAGCTCGACGGGCAGCCCCGCCGGGGCCGTGGACGCGGACGCGGACGCGAACGCCTGCTTGACCAGGCGGTCTTCCAGCGACTGGTACGACATCACGACGATGCGGCCGCCGACCGCGAGGGCGTCCATCGCGGCCGGGATCGCGTCGGCGAGCACGTTCAACTCCGCATTGACCTCGATCCTGAGCGCCTGGAACACCCGCTTGGCGGGGTGTCCAGCGCGCTGGGCGGCCGCGGGCGTGGCAGCGACGAGGATGTCGACGAGTTCGCCCGACCGCAGGATCGGGTGCTTCTGCCGTGCCTCGATGATGAATCGGGCGTAGCGGCCCGCGAGCTTCTCCTCGCCGTAGCGCTCGAAGATGCGCCGCAGGTTGCCCTCGCTGTAGGTCGCGATGACGTCGGCGGCGGTGACGCCCTTCGTCTGGTCCATCCGCATGTCCAGCGGAGCATCCTTGGCGTACGCGAAACCGCGCTCGGCCTCGTCGAGTTGCAGCGAGGAGACCCCGAGGTCGAACAGGATGCCCGCGGCGCCCTGAGCGTGCAGGCCGATCTCGTCGTAGACGGCGTGCACCAGGGTGAGGCGATCGCGGAACCGGGCGAGCCGCTCACCCGCGATCCGCAGCGCGTCGGTGTCGCGGTCGAGCCCGATCAGGCGGATGCCGGGGAACCGCTCCAGCAGCGCCTCGGAGTGGCCGCCCATTCCGAGGGTCGCGTCGACCAGGACGGCGCCGTCCTCCTGCAGGGCGGGCGCGAGCAGCTCGACGCAGCGGTCGAGCAGGACGGGGGTGTGGATGTCGCGGAGGCTCATGATCTCTCTCGGGTCCGACCTTCGGCTCTGATCCCCCTCCGCTTCGCGACCCGGCACCGGGGAAGTGTGTCGGGGCGGGAGCGGCGGGGCATCACAGCCGTGGTCAGAACAGTCCCGGAATCACCTCCTGCTCCAGTTCGGCGTAGGACTCCTCACCAGCGGCGAGGTAGGCGTTCCAGCTCTCGGCGTCCCAGATCTCGGCGTGAGCACCGACTCCGGTCACGATGAGCTCCTTCTGAAGACCGGCGTACTGACGCAGGTGGGCGGGGATGGTGATGCGGTTCTGGCTGTCGGGCATCTCCGCGCTTGCTCCGGAGAGGAACAGGCGCATGAAGTCACGTGCCTGCTTGTTCGCGAGCGGCGCCTGACGGATCCGCTCGTGCATCGCCTCGAACTCGGCCGTGCTGAAGACGTAGAGGCAGCGCTCCTGACCGCGGGTGACGACGATGCCGCCACCCAGGTCCTCGCGGAACTTCGCGGGAAGGATGACCCGTCCCTTGTCGTCCAGCTTCGGTGAGTGCGTGCCCAGCAGCATCGGCCTTCACCCCCTCTCCGTCCGGCCAACTCGAGGTGCGCCCCACTTTACTCCACTTTGCTCCACTTTCCTATGACGAATGCCCGTAGATTCTGCCCGAAGGGCTCCGGGCGCGCCAGAGAACCGCGTGATTACGCGGTGGAGCGGGGTGGAGCGTCAGTGGAGGGCCGTGGAGGCCCGGTGGAGGAAAGAGTCCACACACGGAAAAAGCCCGGATGCAGAGCATCCGGGCTTCTCAGAGAAGGTGAGGCGGGTCACCGTCCGTCTTGGCGGCGATCCCAGCGATCGTTCATGCGATCCATGAAGGAGGAGGAGTCCTGTCGCTTCGCGGTCGAGCGCTGACGCGGCTCGGCCGGCGCCGAGCGACGCACGGGGGTGACCGCGAGCATGACGCCGGCAAGCATGGCCGCGAACCCGATGACCCCGACGACCACACCCCAGACATCGCCGAGGATGACACCGACGACGAGACCGCCGACGCCCGCGAGCAGCAGGAGCGCCCCGTAGACGAGGTTGCGATAGCTGAGTGCGCGGTCACCGGACGGCGCGCTCACCACATCGGCGTCATTGTGAAGGAGATGGCGTTCCATCTCGTCGAGCAGACGTTGCTCCTGTTCGGAGAGTGGCATCTCGTCCCCCTCGGGTATGGTGCACTCCAGTCTACGCTCGACGGGCGTCCGGGGCCAGCGTCAGGCCCCTCCCTTCCTTTACGTATGCTGGGAGTCGTGCCGTCAGCCTCTCCCGTCCCCGACGCCGTCGCCGCCCGACTGGACGGCTTCCTCGCACGCATGCGGGAGGAGTCATCGGCCTACGGGCCGGATGCGGGCGCGTTCCTCGACATGGCGGCGAGCACGCTAGCGGGTGGCAAGCGACTGCGCGCCCGCTTCTGTCATGCCGGGTGGCGTGCCGCCGCCCGTTTCCACGAGCGCACGGCCACCGAGGACGACCGCCTGTGGGATCTGTGCGCGGCCCTCGAGATCTTCCAATCCGCCGCCCTCGTGCACGACGACCTGATCGACAATTCCGACACCAGGCGCGGTCGCCCCGCGGCCCATCGCGCCCTCGAGGCGTCGCACCGCGGCGCCCGCTGGAGCGGAGACGCGGAGGCTTTCGGTCGCGCGGCGGCCGTTCTGCTCGGCGACCTCCTGGTGGCGTGGAGCGACGACCTGCTCGAAGCCGCCCTCGACGGCCATCCGCACGCGAGCGCCGTGCGCGCGGAGTACGCCCGCATGCGACGCGATGTGACCACGGGCCAGTTCCTGGACATCGCAGAGGAGTCCGCCTGGAGCGTCAATCCGGCGGAGGAGCACGCGGAACGCGCGTTGCGCATCGCCTCGCTCAAGTCGGCCAGGTACAGCATCGAGCAGCCGCTCGTCCTCGGTGCCGCCTTCGCCGGCGCAGACCACGAGCAGCTCGCAGCGCTGCGACGCTTCGGTCACCCGGTCGGGATGGCGTTCCAACTCCGAGACGACGTGCTGGGCGTCTTCGGCGACAGCACCGTGACGGGCAAGCCGGCCGGCGACGATCTGCGAGAGGGCAAGCGGACGGTTCTGGTCGCGCTGACCCGCGAGGCGCTCGACGCGCCCGCACGCACCATCCTCGATGAGCTGCTCGGCGACCCGGCGCTGAGTACGCAGCAGGTGGCCGCTCTGCAGTCGACCATCGCGGACTCCGGCGCGCTCGCACGGGTGGAAGACATGATCTCCGCCTACGCCCGCGAGGCGGACAGGGCGCTGACCGGAGCTCCGCTCGACAACGCCGCCGTGGGCGAGCTCCGCGACCTCGGGCGAGCCGCGACGGTGCGCTCTGCCTGAAGCCCGCTCAGGCCAGGGTGCGCGCGAGTCGGCGGACCTCGCTCTTGTGGCCGGCGAGCAGCGACGCGATGGGCGAACGGCCGAGGCTCTCCTCCTCCGCCAGAAGCCAGTCGATGAGCTCGTCATCGCTGAAGCCCGCATCCTGCAGCACGATGACCGTGCCGCGCAGCGAACTCAGCGGGTGCCCGTCGACGATGAACACGGACGGCACGGCGAAGACACCGGTACGACGCGATCCGACCAGGTGATGGTCGTCGATCAGTCGGCGCACGCGTCCCAGCGGCTCACCGAGGACCTCGACGAGGTCGGGCAGCGTCAACCACTCGACGGGGGCGGCTTCGGGTGAGGCGGCAACGTTCTCAGACACGATGCCCACTATCTCACCTCGGCGTCCCTGACGCATTTCAGCACTCCCGTCACACTGTTCACATGTGTCACTTCTGTTGACATCTCTATACATCCGTGTCAGCGTGAAGTGCTCGAAAAGGGGGCCCGTCGTGAACCTTCAGACCGCTGCTCGCCGCGCTCGAACCCTGCAGCTGGGGCTGCCCGCCGCGATCGCCGGCGCTCTCGCCGCAACGCTGACAGCCGCGCCGGCCGTCGCCGTGACCGACGCCTCGGTCGCGCCGCTCGAACGGCAGCGCACCGCTCCCCCGCGCGGCGTGCCCGCCCAGGTGGCGCCGGCGACCTATGTCGTCCAGCCGGGCGACACCGTGGCGGCGATCGCCGGTCGCTTCGGGCTGCGCACGGCCGATGTCCTGACCTGGAACGGCCTGTCCTGGCGCTCCGTGATCTACCCGGGGCAGACGCTCGTGCTCCATCCTGCCGCTGCTCCGGCGCCTGCTCCGGCACCGGCGCCCGCACCGGCCGCCACCACCGTGCACGCCGTCGTCGCGGGAGACACGGTCTACGCCATCGCGCAGCGCTACGGCACGAGCGTCGATGCGGTCCTGTCCGCGAACGGGCTCACCCGCGCCTCGATCATCTACCCGGGGCAGAGCCTCGCCATCGGCGCGCCCGCGGCTGCGCCCGCCGCGGCACCCGCTCCGGCTCCGGCTCCGGCGCCCGCTCCCGCGGCGACGACGCACACGGTCGCTGCCGGTGACACGCTGTACGGGATCGCCCAGTCCTACGGCACGACGACGCAGGCTCTCTTCGCACTGAACGGTCTCGGGCCGTCGTCGATCATCTACCCCGGGCAGACGATCGCCGTGCAGGCGGCCGCCGCTCCTGCGCCGGCCACAGCCCCGGCGGCCGCTCCCGCACCGGGAGGTCAGCTCAGCGCCGCTCTCACCGCGGAGCAGGCCGGCACCGCCGCCCTCATCATCCGCATCGGTCGCGAGCTCGGCGTGTCCGATCGCGCCATCGCGACGGCGCTCGCGACCGGCATGGTCGAGTCCGGGCTGCGCAACCTGGACTGGGGCGACCGGGATTCGCTCGGCATCTTCCAGCAGCGCCCGAGCACCGGGTGGGGCACGCCGGAGCAGATCATGGACGCCGACCGCAGCACCCGCGTGTTCTATGGCGGCCCGAGCGATCCGAACGGCACGGTCACCCGAGGCCTGCTCGACATCCCCGGGTGGGAGAGCCTGTCGTTCACCGCGGCAGCGCAGGCCGTGCAGATCTCCGCCTACCCCGACAAGTACGGGCAGTGGGAGACTCAGGCCTACGCCTGGCTCGCGCTGTACGGCTGAGATGTCCGGGGAATACGGGGTCCAGGGGTGAGGCGCTCCCGGGGCTTTCAGGCAATCCTCCCTAGAATTCTGACGTGACGACCAATCAGCAGGCCGACCCCCTCATCGGGCGGCTCGTCGACGGTCGGTACCGAGTCCGAGCTCGAATCGCGCGCGGCGGGATGGCCACGGTATACGTCGCCACGGACCTCCGCCTCGAACGCCGCATCGCCCTCAAGGTCATGCACGCGCACCTCAGCGACGACTCCGCGTTCCAGAGCCGCTTCATCCAAGAGGCGCGCGCCGCGGCACGACTGGCCGATCCGCACGTCGTGAACGTCTTCGACCAGGGCCAGGACGGCGAGCTCGCCTACCTGGTGATGGAGTACCTGCCCGGCATCACCCTGCGCGAACTCCTCCGGGAGCAGAAACGCCTCACGGTCGCGCAGACCATCACGATCATGGACGCCGTGCTCGCCGGGCTCTCCGCGGCGCACCGTGCCGGGATCGTGCACCGCGACGTGAAGCCCGAGAACGTGCTGCTCGCCGAGGACGGCCGCATCAAGATCGGCGACTTCGGACTGGCCCGCGCGACGACCGCGAACACCGCGACCGGACAGCAGCTCCTCGGCACCATCGCCTACCTCGCGCCGGAGCTCGTCACCCGCGGAACGGCCGACGCACGCAGCGACATCTATGCGCTCGGCATCATGCTGTACGAGATGCTCGTGGGCGAGCAGCCCTACAAGGGCGAGCAGCCGATGCAGATCGCGTTCCAGCACGCCACGGAGTCGGTGCCGCGCCCCAGCGTGCGCAACCCCGCCGTTCCCGAGCAGCTGGACGAGCTCGTGCTGTGGGCGACCGAGAAGTCACCGGACGAGCGACCGGACGATGCGCAGCAGATGCTCGAGCGCCTTCGCGACATCGAGCGCGAGCTCGGCATCTCCCCCGCGGTGACCAGAGCGACCGTTCCCCCGCAGAGCGCCGCCGACTCGGGCGACCTGACCAAGGTGATGCCGGGCACGATGGTGATCCCCGACGCTGTCGCGCCCACCGCCGGCACGGTCGACAACGCCACGATCCTGCGGCGCCGTGCGTCCAAGCGCCGCGCCCGCGGAGCCTTCCTCCTGTCCCTCGTGCTGCTGCTGGCCGTGCTCGCCGGCGGCGTCGGCTGGTGGTTCGGCTCCGGCCCCGGCTCGCTCATCGCCGTACCCGCCGTCGCGGGTCAGACGTACGACCAGGCCGCCGCCGAGCTCACCGATGCCGGATTCGTGCCGACGCAGCGCGACGAGTTCTCGGTCGATGTCGACAAGGGCACCGTGATCGAGACCGATCCGGGCGAGGGCTCACGCCTCGACAAGGGGGCGACGGTCGCGGTCGTCGTCTCCGCCGGACCCGCGTCGCACGACATCGCCGCCGTGGCCGGGGTGCCTGCCGACGAGGTGCGCGCGGCCCTGGAGAGGGCGAACCTGGAGATCACCGACGACGAGGAGTACTTCACCGACGTCGCCGACGGCTCGGTCATCAACGTGCGCATCACCCCCCGCGCGGGTGGCGACGCCTACGGCTGCGACGAGGGCTGCACGGTCTTCGAGAAGGACACCGCCACCATCCAGATCTCGCGCGGCCCCGTGCCGGATGTGAGCGATATGACCGTGAGCCAGGCGACCGACGCCCTCACCAGCAAGGGCCTCAAGGTCAACGCCGAGAGCCAGTACCAGCCCAGCGACACGATCGGGAAGGACCGCGTCATCGGTATCGCCGAGCGTGGCGAGGAGGGGTCCTGGCGTCCGGGCGAGACCGTGCAGCTCATCGTCTCCCAGGGTCCGCCGCTGTTCGACGTCCCCGACGTGTCAGGGCTGTCCCGCGACGAGGCGACCAAGGCACTGCGTGACGCCGGCTTCAAGTGGGCGTACACGAGCGGCACCGGTCTCCCGGACTCGGTGTGGGATCTGCTGGCCAATCAGAACACGCGCGTCGAGTCCTACAGTCCGACGGACCCGCAGCGGAAGGGCGCGACGATCACGCTCACGATGGGCTTCGCCGGCTGAGTCGGCGTATGACGAAGGGGCCGGAACGATGTTCCGGCCCCTTCGTCATGCAGTGTCCGCGGCGTCAGCGCTTCTCGAGCTCCTCGGCCACGAGGAACGCCAGCTCCAGGGACTGCATGTGGTTCAGGCGCGGGTCGCACAGGCTCTCGTAGCGCGTCGCGAGGGCGGCCTCGTCGATCTGCTCCGAGCCGCCGAGGCACTCGGTCACGTCGTCGCCCGTGAGCTCGACGTGGATGCCGCCCGGGAACGTGCCCACGGAGCGGTGCGCCTCGAAGAAGCCGCGCACCTCGTCGACCACGTCATCGAAGCGCCGCGTCTTGTATCCCGTGGGCGTCGTGATGCCGTTGCCGTGCATGGGGTCGGTGACCCACAGCGGCTGCGCGCCCGACTCGCGGACCGCCTCGAGCAGCGGAGGCAGCGCATCGCGGATCTTGCCGGCACCCATGCGCGTGATGAAGGTCAGTCGTCCGGGCTCGCGCTCGGGGTCGAGCTTGTCGATCAGCGCGAGAGCCGTCTCCGGCGTCGTCGTCGGGCCGAGCTTGACGCCGATCGGGTTGCGGATCTTCGAGAAGTAGTCGACGTGCGCGCCGTCGAGCTCGCGCGTGCGCTCACCGATCCACAGGAAGTGGGCGGACGTGTTGTATGGGGTGTCCGTGCGCGAGTCGATGCGCGTCATCGGCCGCTCGTAATCCATCAGGAGGCCCTCGTGGCCGGTGAAGAACTCGACGCGCTTCAGCTCGTCGAAGTCGGCGCCCGCAGCCTCCATGAACTTGATGGCCCGGTCGATCTCGGCGGCCATGCGCTCGTAGCGCTGGTTGGCCGGGTTCTGCGCGAACCCCTTGTTCCACGAGTGCACCTCGCGCAGATCGGCGAAACCACCCTGCGTGAACGCGCGGATCAGGTTCAGCGTCGACGCGGCCGTGTGGTAGCCCTGCAGCAGACGACCGGGGTCGGCCTGGCGCGAGCCCTCCGTGAAGTCGTAGCCGTTGACGATGTCGCCACGGTACGCCGGCAGGGTGACCTCGCCACGGGTCTCGGTGTCGCTCGAGCGCGGCTTGGCGAACTGCCCGGCCATGCGCCCCATCTTCACGATCGGCATCGACGCCCCGTAGGTGAGCACCACCGCCATCTGCAGCACCGTCTTGATGCGGTTGCGGATCTGCTCCGCGGTCGCACCCGCGAAGGTCTCGGCGCAGTCGCCGCCCTGGAGCAGGAAAGCCTGGCCGGAGGCGGCACGCGCGAGGCGGTCGCGAAGATTGTCGACCTCGCCCGCGAAGACCAGCGGAGGGAGAGCGGCGATCTGCCGGGAGACGTCGGCGACGCGGTCGGCGTCCGGCCACTGCGGCTGCTGCTTGATGGGAAGCGAGCGCCAGGCATCAAGGGCATCGATGTGGTGCGGGAGCATGCGTCAAGCCTACTGGTCGGCGACGGTGCCGAGATGCGCTGCGGAGGCTATGTGACGCGGGTGGGCAGGCGGTCCTTCACGGTCGAGGCGTAGACGTCTTCGTACTCCTGCTGACCCAGTCGCTGCAGCGCCACCATGATCTCGTCGGTGACGGAGCGCAGGATGTAGCGGTCGTTCTCCATGCCCGCGTAGCGAGAGAAGTCGAGGGGCTCGCCGATCACGATCCCGACCCGCATGATGCGGGGAATGCGTCGACCGATCGGCATCGCGGTGTCGGTGTCGACCATGATCACGGGGACCACGGGGACCTTCGCCTCGAGCGCCATCCGCGCGATGCCGGTGCGTCCGCGGTAGAGCTTGCCGTCGGGGCTGCGCGTCCCCTCCGGATAGATGCCGAGCAGCTCGCCGCCGCCGAGCACCTGCAGTCCCGTGTTGAGCGAAGCCTCCGAGGCCTTGCCGCCCGAGCGGTCGATGGGCAGCTGTCCTGTCGCCTTCATGAAGAACTTCGTCGACCAGCCCTTGAGGCCGCGACCGGTGAAGTAGTCGCTCTTGGCGAGGAACGACATCGGCCGATCGATCACGAGGGGAAGGAAGATGGAGTCGGCGAACGAGAGGTGGTTGCTGGCGAGGATCGCCGCACCGCTCGCGGGCACGTTCTTCCGGCCCACGATCCAGGGGCGGAACACCGCCTTGACCACGGGGCCGATCACGACGTACTTCATCAGCCAGTAGAACATCGAGGTGAAGTCTAGCGCCGCTCCGGTGTCCGCCCCAGCCCCGCTCGCACGGGCCGTACGCGACTCAGTTTCACCCTGAACGCGACCGGGTGCCATGCCCTAGACTCGGACCAACGCCCGTGCCCGACCGGTACCGAAGGAGCTGCCGTGGTCCAGTTTGAAGTCCCCGCGATCGTCCCCGCCGATCCCGACGCGAACGTCGCCGACCTTCTCGCGGAGCGCGTGCGCGCCACGCCCGACCGCCCCCTCTTCTCCGTCCCCCAGGGCGACGGGTGGCGCGACATCTCCGCCGCCGACTTCCAGACCGCGGTCATCGCCCTGGCGAAGGGCTTCGCGGCCGCCGGCATCCAGCCCGGCGAGAAGGTCGGCTTCCTCGCCAGGACGACCTACGAGTGGACGCTGGTCGACTTCGCCCTGTTCTACGCGGGCGCGGTGATGGTCCCCATCTACGAGACCAGCTCCCCCTCCCAGATCCAGTGGATCCTGGAGGACTCCGGTGCGATCGCGCTCATCGTCGAGTCTCCCGAGCACTTCGCACGCGTCGACGAGGTGCGCAGCGACCTCCCCCTGCTGCGCGAGGTCTGGCAGCTGCACCTCGGCGCGATCGACACCCTCACCGCGCAGGGAGCGTCCGTCTCCGACGAGGAGATCGACCGCCGCCGCAACCTCGCCGTCGCCTCGGACATCGCCACCCTCATCTACACCTCCGGCTCGACCGGGCGCCCCAAGGGGTGTGTGCTCACCCACAGCAACTTCGTCGAGCTGTCCCGCAACGCCGCGAAGGCGCTCGACGAGGTCGTGCAGACGCCCGGCTCCTCCACGCTGCTGTTCATCACCACCGCGCACGTGTTCGCACGCTTCATCTCGATCCTCAACATCCACGCCGGCGTGCGCACGGGTCATCAGCCGGACACGCGCCAGCTGCTGCCGGCACTCGGCTCGTTCAAGCCCACGTTCCTCCTCGCCGTCCCGCGCGTGTTCGAGAAGGTCTACAACTCGGCGGAGCAGAAGGCCGAAGCGGGCGGCAAGGGCAAGATCTTCCGCGCAGCCGCCGACGTCGCGATCGAGCACTCGCGCCTCCTCGAAGAGGGCAAAAAGATCCCGTTCGGCATGAAGCTCAAGTTCGCGCTCTTCAACAAGCTGGTCTACAGCAAGCTGCGCGAGGCCATGGGCGGCAACGTGGTCTACGCGGTGTCGGGCTCGGCTCCCCTCGGCGCCCGCCTCGGCCACTTCTTCCACAGCCTCGGCGTCGTCATCCTCGAGGGCTACGGCCTCACCGAGACCACGGCACCGGCCACCGTGAACCTCGCGGACAAGTCCAAGATCGGCACCGTCGGCCCCGCCCTTCCCGGCGTTGGCATCCGGCTCGCGGACGACGGCGAGATCGAGGTCCGCGGCATCAACGTCTTCAAGGAGTACTGGAACAACCCCGAGGCCACCGCCGAAGCCTTCAGCGAGGGCGGCTGGTTCCACACCGGCGACATCGGCAGCTTCGACTCCGAGGGCTTCCTCACCATCACCGGCCGGAAGAAGGAGATCATCGTCACCGCCGGCGGCAAGAACGTCGCACCCGCCGCACTCGAGGATCCCATCCGCGCGAACCCGATCGTCGGCCAGGTGGTCGTCGTCGGCGATCAGCGCCCGTTCATCTCCGCGCTCGTGACCCTCGACCCCGAGATGCTGCCCACCTGGCTCGCCAACAACGGACTGGACGAGAAGATGTCGCTCGCCGACGCCTCCACCAACCCGGCGGTGCGCGCCGAGGTGCAGCGCGCGGTGGACGCGGCCAACCAGCGGGTCTCGCGGGCCGAGTCGATCCGCAAGTTCACGATCCTCGACTCGGAGTGGACGGAGGCTTCCGGCCACCTCACCCCGAAGCTCTCCATCAAGCGCAACGTCATCATGAACGACTTCGCCGACGAGATCTCCGCGATCTACGACGAGCCGGTCGCCACCACCAACGTCGCCATCGGCGGCTGAGCGGCACCTCAGTCGCAGAAGGGCCCCGCCGCGGCGGGGCCCTTCTTCATGCGGCTAGAACCAGGAGCTCTCGCGCACCTGCCGCATCGCGACCTTGCGCGTCTCCGGGTCGAGCCGGGTGAGGAAGAGCTTGCCGTCGAGGTGGTCCGTCTCGTGCTGGAGCGCCTGGGCCAACAGCCCTTCGCCCTCGAGCACCACAGGCTGCCCGTCGAGATCGATGCCCTCGACCCTGGCCCACGGATGGCGCTGCGCGTCGTGCCACAAGCCCGGCACGGACAGGCACCCCTCCCCCGTGGGCTGGGGTTCCCCGCGGACCTCGGTCAGCACGGGATTGAGGACGTAGCCGATGTCGCCGTCGATGTTGTAGCTGAACGCCCGGACGGCGACGCCGATCTGGTTCGCGGCCACACCGGCCCGTCCGGGGAGCGCGACCGTGTCGACGAGGTCGGCCACCAGGGCGCGGACGCCGTCGTCGATCTCATCGATCGGAGCGCACACCGTTCGCAGGACCGGGTCGCCGAAGATGCGGATCTCGCGGACGGCCATCAGGCGGCCTTCGCCCGCAGGCCCTCGACGAGCAGGGCGGCGAGCTCCCGCGCGGCCGTACGGGTCTCCGGCTGCAGGTTCGCGAACACGATGCTCCCTCCGCCCGCGATCTGCGGGTCGTACGGGACCCGCACCACGCTGCGCACCCGGGTGGCGAAGTGGGCCTGCAGCTCGTTGAGGCGCACGAGCGGGCTGCCCGGCGTGGACTGGTTGAGCACCACGATCGCGTTGCGCGCCTGCTCGGTGTAGCCGTTGGTCTCCAGCCACGTGAGCGTCTCGGACGCGAGGCGTGCCTCGTCGACGCTGAGACCCGACACGATCACGAGCTGATCGGCGAGATCGAGCGTGGCCGACATCACCGAGTGCACGATGCCGGTGCCGGTGTCGGTGAGGACGAGCGAGTAGTAGTGCGCGGCGACCGCGGCGACATCGCGGTAGTCGGTGTCGCTGAAGGCCTCGGCCACGTGCGGGTCGGCGTCGGACGCGAGCACGTCGAGCCTGGTCGCGTCACGAGCCACGATCGCGGAGATGTCGTGGTAGCCGCGCACCTCGTCACGGATACGGACGAGATCGCGCACGGACTTGCCGTGCTGCGGACGGACGACCCGGTCGGCGAGGGTGCCGCGATCCGGGTTCGCGTCCACGGCGATCACGCGGTCCTCACGGGCATCGGCGAGAGCCATACCGAGAAGCGCGGTGATGGTGGTCTTGCCCACGCCGCCCTTGCGGGACAGCACGGGGATGAAGCGCGCACCGCCCGTCAGCGGCGCGCCGATGCGCGCCGTGAGCGCCTTGCGTTCGCGGGCCCGTCGGCTGTCACCGATGTTGATCCGTCGACCGGACACCGTATAGAGGAAGTGGCTCCAGCCGCCCTCCGGCTCGGGCTTGGTGACGTGGTGCGGGTCGAGCAGACGGTCGGCCGTCAGCAGATCGGCGGACTCACGCGCGGACTCGCTGAGCTCCCCGAGGCGCTTCGAGGCGAGGGTGACCTCGGCGGCGGGTGCGGGCTGCACCGGCGACGGGGTGACGGATCGGCTGTCGGACGTGGACATCCGTGGCTCCTTCCGGGGCGATGGACCTGGCGAGACGGAGGATGAAGAGGCAGCAGCCCCCGCATCCGCACCAGCCTTCGCGAGGAAGCGGGCGGCGGCCGCCTCCTCCTCGGCGTGCGGGGAGGAGACGTCGTCCGAGCCGGGCTCGTCGCCCGCAGACGAGTCGTCGAGCACGATCGCCTCCCGCACCGCATCGGTCTCGGACCCGGCGGGTCGCTGAGCCCCCTCGTCGATCGCGGCTTTCACGATCGGCTTCTCCGGCGCCGGGGCGGGCGGCGGCGTATCGGACGACACCGGCGATGCCGTCGTCGCCTCTTCCACCGGCGGAGTCACGGGCGTCGAGCTGATCGTGATCGCCGCAGCGGCGATCGGGACAGGGGCGCCCTCGACCGCGACGTCGTCGATGATGAGGTCGCCCACCACCTCGCCGTCCACGACACCGTCATCGACGAGGTCGTCGTCCTCCTCGATCGGCAGCGTCACCCGCACCTGGGCGGTCCCGCCGAGGATGCCGATGCCCGCCGTGTCGATCGACCCGGTGTCGTCCAGCACCCCCAGCGGATTCTCGTCGGGGTCGCCTGTCTTCTTCGTGGTCACGTGTCACTCCAAGCCTGTGCGGGGCCTCGGGTGCGCAACGCAGTGCGCGGCCTCGCCCGCACAAGATTAGTGCGACGGACGGATGACGACCAAAAGATCACCCGCGTCGACCTGCTGGGTCTCGGCGATGGCAAGCCGCTCGATCACGCCGTCGACGGGGGCGGTGATGGCCGCCTCCATCTTCATCGCCTCGATCGATGCCACCGGTTCCCCGGCCCTGACGGCCGCACCGACCTCGACCTTGAGCGTGACCACTCCGGAGAACGGCGCCGCGACCTGACCGGGGACGGACGTGTCGGCCTTCTCCACCTCGTGCGCGTCGACCGCCACGGAGCGGTCGCGGACGAACACCGGACGGAGCTGACCGTTCAGCGTCGTCATCACGGTGCGCATGCCTCTGTCGTCGGCGTCGCCGATCGCCTCGAGCCCGACGTACAGTTGCACACCGCGGTCGATCTCGATCAGGTGCTCCTGTCCGGGAACGAGCCCGTAGAGGTAGTCGCTCGTGTCGAGCACGGACAGATCGCCGAACAGCTCGCGGCGCTCACGGAATTCGGCGGTCGGCGCCGGGAACAGCAGCGTGTTCAGTCGCGAACGGCGCTGCTCGCTCGATCCGGCGAGATCCGCCTCGTCCTCGGCGGTGAGGGCCGTCAGCCCCGCACGCACCGATCGCCCGGCGAGCACCTTGGAACGGAACGGCTCGGGCCACCCGCCCGGCAGGTCACCGAGCTCGCCTGCCATGAAGCCGACGACGGAGTCCGGCACGTCGTACTTCTCCGGGTTCGCTTCGAAGTCGGCGGGATCGGCCTTCACCGCGGCGAGATGCAGAGCGAGATCTCCGACGACCTTCGAGGAGGGGGTCACCTTCGGCACGCGTCCGAGGATCCGGTCGGCGGCGGCGTACATGTCCTCGATGAGCTCGAAGTCGTCCGCCAGCCCCAGAGCCTTCGCCTGCTGTCGCAGGTTCGACAGCTGACCGCCCGGGATCTCGTGGTGGTAGACCCGCCCCGTGGGTCCCGGCAGCCCGGACTCGAACGGCGCATACTGCCGCCGCACGGCCTCCCAGTACGGCTCGAGGTCGGACACCGCCGCGAGCGACAGCCCGCTGTCGCGCTCGGTGTGCGCGAGCGCGGCCACCAGCGACGACAGCGACGGCTGGCTCGTGGTTCCCGACAGCGGTGCGGAAGCCGCATCGACCGCATCGACGCCCGCCGCGCTGGCCGCGAGGAGCGTCGCCAGCTGCCCGCCCGGGGTGTCGTGGGTGTGCAGGTGCACGGGGAGGTCGAACCGATCGCGCAGCGCCGTCACGAGCTTCGCCGCGGCCGCCGGTCGCAGCAGGCCCGCCATGTCCTTGATCGCGAGGATGTGGGCACCCGCGGCGACGATCTGATCCGCCAGGCCGAGGTAGTAGTCGAGGGTGTAGAGCTCCTCCGCCGGGTCGAGCAGGTCGCCGGTGTAGCACAGCGCGACCTCCGCGACGGCCGTGCCCGTGCTGCGTACCGCCTCGATCGCCGGACGCATCTGCTCGACGTCGTTCAGGGCGTCGAAGATGCGGAAGATGTCGACGCCGCTCGCCGCCGCCTCCGCCACGAACGCCTGTGTCACCGCGGTCGGGTACGGGGTGTAGCCGACCGTGTTGCGTCCTCGCAACAGCATCTGGATCGCCACGTTGGGCAGGGCGGCACGCAGCTTGTCGAGCCGCTCCCACGGGTCTTCGCCGAGGAACCGCAGCGCGACGTCGTAGGTCGCACCGCCCCAGGCCTCGACCGACAGCAGCTCGGGCGTGAGCCGGGCGAGGTAGGGCGCCGCGGCGACGAGGTCCTTCGTGCGCACCCGGGTGGCCAGCAGCGACTGGTGCGCATCACGGAAGGTGGTGTCGGTGATCGCGAGTGCCGTCTGGTCACGGAGGCTGCGGGCGAACCCCTCGGGGCCGAGGTCGAGCAGACGCTGTCTCGACCCGGACGGCGGCGTCGCGGCGAGGTCGATCACGGGGAGCTTCGTCACCGGGTCGACGACCCCGGGATGCGCGCCGTGCGGCTTGTTGACCGTGACGTCGACGAGCCAGTTGAGGATCTTGGTGCCACGGTCCTTCGACACGCGTCCGCGCAGGAGCTCGGGGCGCTCGTCGATGAAGGAGGTACTGACGTCGCCACGCACGAACGCGGCGTCGTCGAGCAGCGCCTGCAGGAACGGGATGTTGGTCGACACCCCGCGGATGCGGAACTCCGCGAGCGCGCGACGGGCACGGGCCACCGCCGCGGGGAAGTCGCGGCCGCGGCAGGTGAGCTTCGCCAGCATCGAGTCGAAGTGCGGACTGATCTGCGCGCCCTGGTGCACGGTTCCCCCGTCGAGCCGGATCCCCGCACCACCGGGCGAACGGTAGGTGGTGATCTTCCCGGTGTCGGGACGGAAGCCCTGCGTCGGGTCCTCCGTCGTGATGCGGCACTGGAGCGCCGCACCGCGCAGGTGCAGGTTCTCCTGTTGCAGACCGAGCTCGGCCAGGGTCTGGCCGGCGGCGATGCGCAGCTGGCTCTGCACGAGGTCGACGTCGGTGACCTCCTCCGTCACGGTGTGCTCGACCTGGATGCGCGGGTTCATCTCGATGAACACGACCTCCCCGGCCCGCTCCCCCGCGGTCTCCAGAAGGAACTCCACCGTGCCGGCGTTCTCATAGCCGATCGAGCGTGCGAAGGCCACGGCGTACCCGTGCAGAGCGTGCCGGACGTCGTCGTCGAGGTTCGGCGCGGGGGCGATCTCGACGACCTTCTGATGGCGTCGCTGCACCGAGCAGTCGCGCTCGAACAGATGCACGGTCTCGCCCGTCTTGTCCGCCAGGATCTGCACCTCGATGTGGCGTGGCCGCACGACGGCCTGCTCCAGGAACATGCGGGGGTCGCCGAAGGCACTGCCGGCCTCGCGCATCGCCTCGGCCAGCGCCGGAGCGAGGTCACCCAGGGTCTCGACGCGCCGCATGCCACGACCGCCGCCACCCGCGACCGCCTTGGCGAACAGCGGGAACCCGATGTCCTCCGCCTGCGCCACCAGGGCGTCGACGTCGTCGGAGGCCTCGGTCGATCGGAGCACCGGCACCCCGGCCTCGATCGCGTGGCGCTTGGCCTCGACCTTGTTGCCCGCCATCTCCAGGACCTTCGCGGGCGGCCCGATGAAGACGATGCCGTTCGCGGCAGCCTTCTCCGCCAGCTCCGGGTTCTCGGACAGGAAGCCGTAGCCGGGGTAGATCGCGTCGGCGCCCGACTCGCGGGCGACGCGGATGATCTCGTCGACGTCCAGGTACGCACGGACGGGGTGGCCGCGTTCACCGATCTCGTACGCCTCGTCGGCCTTCAGCCGGTGCACCGAACCGCGATCTTCATGAGGGAAGACCGCGACGGTGCGGGCCCCGACCTCCACTGCCGCTCGGAATGCCCGGATCGCGATCTCGCCGCGATTCGCCACAAGGATCTTCTGGAACATGCACACCTCTGAGAGCTCGATGCGCGGCGTCGACGCACGCGCATGGGCGGGGCTGAGTGTTCCCCCAGCCTAGGGGAAGGTAACGTGGTGTCCGTGCACGTACTCAGCGTCAGCTCTCTCAAGGGGGGCGTCGGCAAGACGACCGTGACACTCGGGCTGGCCTCCGCGGCTTTCGCTCGGGGCGTCCGGACGCTCGTCGTCGACCTCGATCCGCAGTCCGACGTCTCCACCGGGATGGACATCCAGGTCGCCGGGCGACTCAACGTCGCCGACGTCCTGGCCAACCCGAAGGAGAAGACCGTCCGTCAGGCGATCACCTCCAGCGGCTGGGCCAAGGTCCACCCCGGGACCATCGACGTGCTGATCGGCAGCCCGTCCGCCATCAACTTCGACGGACCGCACCCGAGCGTCCGCGACGTCTGGAAGCTCGAGGAGGCGCTGGCGGCCGTGGAGGCCGACTACGACCTCGTGCTCATCGACTGCGCCCCGTCGCTGAACGCGCTGACCCGCACCGCGTGGGCGGCGAGCGACCGCGTGATGGTGGTGACCGAGCCCGGGCTCTTCTCCGTGGCGGCGGCCGACCGCGCGCTGCGCGCCATCGAAGAGATCCGTCGCGGCCTGTCGCCTCGCCTCCAGCCGCTCGGCATCGTGGTGAATCGCGTGCGCCCGCAGTCCATCGAGCACCAGTTCCGCATCAAGGAGCTGCGCGACATGTTCGGTCCCCTCGTGCTCTCCCCCCAGCTGCCCGAGCGCACGTCGCTGCAGCAGGCGCAGGGCGCGGCGAAGCCGCTGCACATCTGGCCGGGCGACTCCGCACAGGAGCTTGCGGCCGACTTCGATCAGCTGCTCGACCGCATCATCCGCACCGGACGGATCCCCGTCCCGGAGAGCGGTCCGCAGAGCTGACACACGCACGAACGACGAAACGGCCATCCTCTTCGAGGGTGGCCGTTCTTCGTTGGCGTGCGGGGGCGCCGCTCAGGCGGTGCGCTTCGCCCGGCGTGCCGACAGTTCGTCGACGGGGTCCGGTGCGGTCGGGTCGAATGCGACCAGTGTCGACTCCACCTCGCGGAGCACCTTGCCGACGGCGATGCCGAACACGCCCTGCCCGCGACTGACCAGGTCGATGACCTCGTCGTTGGACGTGCAGAGGTAGACCGAGGCGCCGTCGCTCATGAGGGTGGTTCCCGCGAGGTCGCGGATACCGGCCCGGCGCAGCTCCTCCACCGCGGTGCGGATCTGCTGCAGGGAGATGCCGGTGTCGAGCAGGCTCTTGACGAGCTTGAGGACGAGGATGTCACGGAAGCCGTACAGACGCTGCGATCCGGAGCCACTGGCGCCACGGACGGTGGGCACGACGAGCTCGGTGCGGGCCCAGTAGTCGAGCTGGCGATACGTGATGCCGGCGGCGCGAGCGGCCACGGCGCCGCGGTAGCCGACCTCGTCATCCATGGCCGGGAGACCGTCGGTGAAGAGGAGTTCGGTCACGAAC
Source organism: Microbacterium sp. NPDC055502 (assembly GCF_053643635.1). Classification (NCBI taxonomy): domain Bacteria; kingdom Bacillati; phylum Actinomycetota; class Actinomycetes; order Micrococcales; family Microbacteriaceae; genus Microbacterium; species Microbacterium sp. NPDC055502. Next base: position 1,019,622 of record NZ_JBSHKJ010000002.1, read on the forward strand.
CGCGGGTCGCCTGCGAGCTCATCCGCATTCATCTGAAATCCTCCCTGGAACGGTTATCTCCACGGTAGAGCAGTGCCCCGGCACCGGCAACGACATCCGCGCGGGGCCGAAGGTGTGTCGCAATCAGTTCGTTACGAAAGGATGCGCGACAGCGCGTCCTTCACGAACAGCGCCCGCACGTCGTCGATCCGTGACGCGAGCTCCGGAGCCAGTTCGCTCGCTCGCGCGCGCGACGGCGCGTCCGTGCGTCGGAGCAGTGTCGACAGTGCCGACTCGATCAGCGACACCTCCCGCTCCGCCCCTTGGCGCAGCGAACGCAGGTGACGCGGCTCGATGCCGTGCCGGTCGAGCGCCACGAGTCCCCGCAGGAGCGCCACCGTGTTCTCCGGATAGGTCTCCTGCGCGGTGATGACGCCGGTGCTGATGGCGTCGTTGAGCAGCTGCGGCCCGGCGCCGGCGGCAGCGAGGAGCTCATCGCGGCGGTAGCGACGCGGCGCGGGTGAGATCGACGGCGGCGGGACGAGGGCAGCGGCATCGCCGGTCGCCTCGGCCTGATCGAGCTGCTCGCGGATCACGCTCAGTGGAAGGTAGTGGTCACGCTGGAGCGTGAGCCCGAGGCGCAGCCGCTCAATGTCGGCGGTGGAGAACTTGCGGTACCCCGACTCGGTGCGCGACGGGCGCACGATGCCCTGCACCTCGAGGAACCGCAGCTTGCTGGAGGTCAGGTCGGGGAACTCCGGCGTGAGGCGAGCGAGCACCTGACCGATACTCAGCAGGCCCGCGGACGACGAGCGTTCGCGGGCGGAAGTCGCCGCCATCAGGCGTTCGCCGCCGGACGATCGAGGGGCGAGGCGAAGAAGTTCAGCCGGAACTTGCCGACACGGAGCTCGGCGCCGTCGGTGAGCGTGCTGCGGTCGACGCGCTCCCCGTTCACGTAGGTGCCGTTGAGCGACCGCTGGTCGATGATCTCGAACGCGGCGCCGTTGCGCGTGATCTCCGCGTGCCGACGAGACACGGTCACGTCATCGAAGAAGATGTCGGCCTCGGGGTGGCGGCCGACGGTGGTCACGTCGGTGTCGAGCAGGTAGCGTGCCCCGGCCAGGGCGCCCGAACGGACCAGCAGCAAAGCCGAGCCGGAGGGCAGCGCCGAGATGGCCGACTGCTCGACATCTGTCAACTCCACGCCGAACGGCACGAACGACAGGTCGGAGTCGTGTCCGAACGTCTGCGTCACATCGTGCTTCTGGTCGCCGGAGCGATGGATGGCGGCTTCACCGGCCGGTCGGCTGTCGCTGTCTGTCACTGTGCCCTCCTGACTGTCCAGACTAACGGATGCCGCAGGCCCCCGGGGAGGTCGCTTTCGCACTCAGCCGTCGCATACCGGTGATTCATAGGGTGGAGGGGTGAAGACCAAAGCCCTGCGCCACCCGGCCACCCCGATCGCCCTCGCCGCGGCCCTCCTCGCCGCCTTCCTCGTGCTCTTCTCCCCCCTCTCCGCCTCGGCACACGACGCCCTGGTGTCGTCGTCGCCCGCAGCGGACTCCTCGGTCGAGACGGTTCCCTCCGAGCTCACCCTCACCTTCAGCGCGAAGCTGATCGACGGCGAGGGCGCGACCGAGGTGGTCGTGACCGACCCCTCCGGCGCGACGGTCACCGAAGGGCCGGCGACCGTGGACGGCGCGATCGTCACGCAGCCGCTCAGCGGCAGCGGCCCCGCCGGCGCCTATCACGTGGTGTGGAAGGTCGTGTCCAGCGACGGTCACCCCACCTCCGGCGAGTTCTCCTTCACGGTCACCGTCGGCGACGAGGCAGCGACCGACGCGCCGACCACCGCCCCCGCGACCACCGCTCCCGCCACCGCGGCCCCGACCGACCAGACCCCGACGCCCGCATCCCCCGCCCCGACGGCACCCGACGACGCGGGCGCATCGGCGTGGATCTGGGTGCTCGTGGTCCTCGCCGTCCTGATCGTGATCGGCGTCGCCGTGTGGCTGACGATGCGCCGTCGCGGCGGCACCGCTCCGTCCGATTCCGACGCCCCCACCGAGCGATAGGCTTAAGGCATGCCACACTACGACGTCGTCATCCTTGGTGCAGGTCCTGGCGGATACGTCGCTGCGGTTCGCAGCGCACAGCTCGGCCTGTCCACCGCGATCATCGAGGAGAAGTACTGGGGTGGTGTGTGCCTCAACGTCGGCTGCATCCCCTCCAAGGCGCTCCTGAAGAACGCGGAGCTCGCGCACACTCTGAAGCACAAGGCCGACTTCTTCGGCATCTCCGGCGACTTCACCATCGACTACGGCAAGGCGTTCGACCGCAGCCGCGTCGTGGCCGACGGGCGCGTCAAGGGCATCCACTTCCTCATGAAGAAGAACAAGGTGACCGAGTACGACGGGCGCGGCACGTTCACCGGCCCAAAGGCCATCTCGGTGGCCAAGGCCGACGGCACGACCGAAGAGGTCACGTTCGACAACGCGATCATCGCGACGGGCTCCAAGGTGCGTCTGCTTCCGGGCGTGCAGCTGAGCGACAACGTGGTGACGTACGAGGAGCAGATCCTCTCCCGTGAGCTGCCGAAGTCCATCGTGATCGTCGGCGCCGGCGCGATCGGCATGGAGTTCGCCTACGTGATGACGAACTACGGCGTGAAGGTCACGATCATCGAGTTCCTCGACCGTGCGCTCCCCAACGAGGACGCCGATGTGTCGAAGGAGATCACGAAGCAGTACAAGAACTACGGCGTCGACATCCTCACCTCCACCAAGGTCGAGTCGGTCGTCGACAACGGCTCGTCCGTCACCGTGTCGTACACGGGCAAGGACGGCCAGCAGAGCTCGATCGAGGCCGACAAGGTGCTCATGTCGGTCGGGTTCGCCCCGAACGTCGAGGGCTTCGGGCTCGAGAACACGGGCGTGAAGCTCACCGAGCGCGGCGCGATCGACATCGACGACCACATGCGCACCAACGTCGAGGGCATCTACGCCATCGGCGACGTGACGGCCAAGCTGCAGCTCGCCCACGTGGCCGAGGCGCAGGGCGTGGTCGCTGCCGAGACCATCGGCGGCGCGGAGACGATGACCCTGGGCGACTACCGGATGATGCCGCGCGCGACGTTCTGCTCGCCGCAGGTCGCGTCGTTCGGGCTCACCGAGCAGCAGGCGAAGGACGAGGGGCGCGAGATCAAGGTCGCGACGTTCCCGTTCATGGCCAACGGCAAGGCGCACGGCCTCGGCGAGCCGGTCGGCTTCGTCAAGCTCATCGCCGACGCCGAGCACCTCGAGCTCATCGGTGCGCACATGATCGGCCCCGACGTGTCGGAGCTGCTGCCCGAGCTCACGCTCGCCCAGAAGTGGGACCTCACGGCGCTCGAGCTGGCACGCAACGTGCACACGCACCCGACGCTGTCGGAGGCCCTGCAGGAGGGCTTCCACGGCCTCGCCGGCCACATGATCAACTTCTGATCGCACGCACACGAAGGCCCGGTCCGCTCTCACGGACCGGGCCTTCGTGCGTCAGAGACCGTGCATCGTGAGGAGGCCGGTCGTCCATGCGCGCAGCGCCGGTGAGCCGAGCGTGCGGACCAGGGACTCCCGGCCCGCGACGACCGGCACCGGCGCGGGGGCGCCCATCGCCATGAAGAACGCCGAGCGCCGCTGGGCCCGCGCGGCGGCCGTCCGCGTGCGACGGGCGAAGGCGTCGAGGTCGGGCCTGTCGCCCGGCTCGGTGTCGCGCAGGACGGCGGCAAGCCGGAGCGCAGCCGTCCAGCCGAGGTTCATGCCCTGACCCCCGATCGGGCTCACCTCGTGCGCCGCATCGCCCAGGAGCACCACGCGCCCCCGGTGCACCCGCTCCGCCACATGCTGCGCGGCGACGAAGGACGACACCGTGGCGCGGTCGTCCACGACCAGCCGCTGCCCGGTGCGCGCCGCGACGACCGCCGCGAGCTCGGCCGCGGACGCCACCGGACCACCCTGACCCTCGCGCACCACCCACCGCCGACGGCCGCCCGGGAGGGGGAACGACTCCACGAGGCCGTCCGGCTCGAAGAACAGCACCGCGCGGTCGTCGGTCGTCGGCGCCTCCACGTCGAGCATCGCGTAGCACGCCCGCCCCGGTCGGCGCGCCCAGTCCACCCCGAACGCGCGACGCAGACGACTGCGCACACCGTCGGCGACCACGACCATCGACGCCGTCTCCTCGCGCCGCCCGTCGGTGCCGTCGACGCCCACGCGCACGACCGTGCCGTCGTCGCGCACCGAGCGGACGGTCGAGCCCAGGCGCAGCGCATCCCCCTGCAGACGCTGCAACCGCTCCCGCAGCAGCCCCTCCGTCCGCGGCTGCGGCAGTGTGTAGACGGGTCGCTCCGCGGTGAAGTCCAGTGACGCGAGGCGCTGCCCCCTGCTGCGCACCTCGCCGCCCGTCAGTCGCAGCGCCTCCGCTCGCACTGCTGTGCCCACCCCTGCCGCGTCGAGGGCATCGAGCCCCGGACGGTGGATGCCGATCGCGCGCGTGCGCCGTCCGGGCTCCGCGCGCTGCTCGTGCACGCGCACCCGCCGACCGTCCTGTGCCAGCAGGCACGCCACGAGCAGCCCGACGGGGCCGCCGCCGACCACGAGCACGTCATGTCCCGGCACGCGGCGCCTCCCACCGCAGCTCCAGTCGCGCGGGAAGACGACTGCGCACGCTCCATCCCGACGGCGCCAGTGCGGCGAGCTCCCGCGCGGTGTACGAGCGCCGGATACTGCGCAGACCGTCCACGCGGATGAAGGAACCGGCGAGCAGTGTGCGGGAGAGCGGCCACGTGGCACCCGCGAAAGCCGTGTAGGCCAGGCGGCCGCGCGCGATGTCGTGATGCGAGACCAGCCCGCCCGGAGCGGTGAGGGCCTGCGAGTCGCGCAGCACCGCGTCGAACTCCCCGGCATCCAGGTGATGCAGCACGTGATTCGACAGCACCACGTCGTACCGATCGCCCTCCTCGACCAGCTCGGACGACAGCGCACACCGGTAGCGGATGCCCAGCCCCGCGTCGTGCGCTGACGCCCACCGGATCGCGCGCTCATCCGCATCCAGCGCCGTGACGTCGGCCTCGAGCCCGTCCCGCCGCAGCCGCCGCACGAGAAGGCGGCACAGATCTCCGCCGCCCGCGCCGATGTCCAGGATGCGGATCCGGCGGGCGGGCGCGCGCGGGCGGATGTCCTGACGGTAGAGGCGTCCGGGCCGGGAGACCACCGCGTTCACGGCACCGAACCGCTGGTACGTGCGACCGAGCATCTCCTCATCGGCCTGCGGGTCGTCCATCAGCTCCTGCACGTCGGTCGCGCGGACCCGGAGATCCACACTCATGAAGCCGCCGGGGCGACCACGGTCAGCAGCGCGCTCTCCGCCGTGAGACCGGGGCCGAACGCCATCGCCGCCACGCGGTCGCCCGGCTCGGCCCCCTCGCGCTCCAGGATCCGCTTCAGCACGAACAACACGGTCGCACTCGACATGTTGCCGTACTCGCGCAGCGTCTCGCGCGCCGGTCGCAGCTGTGCGTCGCTCAGCGCCATCCGCTCCTGCACCCTGTCGAGGATGCTCCGCCCGCCGGGATGGATCGCCCAGTGCCGCACCTGTTCACCCACCCGTCCGGCGGCGAACGCCTCCGCGAGGCCGTCCTCCCGGGAGTAGAGCGGGCCCAGCGCCCCGATGATGGACGCGCCGATGATCTGCGGCACCGCGGTCGACAGGATCATCTCGAACCCCGAGTCGCCGATCGTCCAGGCCATGTCGTCCACGCCCTCCGGGACGATCGCGGTGTGGAAGCCGTCGAGGCGGAGCGCGGGAACGGACGAGGGGAGGTCACGCGCGGTGACGACGCCCGCTGCAGCGCCGTCGGCGAAGAGCGAGGAGGCCACGATCGTGTCCGGATCCTCCGAGGAGCGCAGGTGCAGGGTGCAGAGCTCCACGCTCACGACCAGCACGACCGCGTTCTCATCGGCCGCGCAGAACTGAGCAGCGGCCCGCAGCGCCGGCATGGAGGCATAACAGCCCATGAAGCCCAGGTGATAGCGCTGGACCGCATCGGACAGGCCGAGCCCCCGCACGATCTCGTACTCCGGTCCCGGTGCGTGGAAGCCCGTGCACGACACCGTGATCACGTGCGTGACATCGGCGGCGGTCACGTCGGGATCCGCGTCGAGCGCGCGACGGGCGGCCTCGACGAAGAGCCGCGAGGCCTCCCGCGTGTAGTAGTCGTTGCGTGCTTTCGTGCCCGGTGCGAGCAGTCGACCGGAGCGGCGGTCGTAGAACAGCGGCTCGTCCGGCTCCGCCCCCTCGGCGAGTTCATCGATCACGGTGTGCCGTGTGTCGATCCCCGACACGCGGAAGGAGGTCGACACGATGCGCTGAGCCAGCCGACCGAGACCGGGCTGGGCGGCGAAGACCTCACGCACCTGCTCCTGCACGAGAACGGTCTCGGGGACGATCGTCTGCAGCGATCGAAGCACAGGCGGTCGGCTCATGGGCCCACTCAACCACCCGGCGAGCTCCGGGGAAAAGGGGTTGCGTCGTGGCCGTCGCGCGCCTAGAACCCGAGCGCTCTGGCGAGCTTCGACTCGGAGGACGCCTCACGGGCGCCGGCCGCACGCACCACGCCCTCGACCGCGGCGAACAGGGCTGCGCGTCCTGCCTCATCGGCGGGAGCGGCGGGACCGAGCTCCACCTCCCACTCACGCCACGCGCGGCGCGTGCCACGGCGGACGTCGGTCGCACGGACGCGATCGTCCACGAACTCCGCCACGACGCCGCGCGGCCCCGTGAGCAGGTAGGCCGTGCGGTCGTTCTCGATGCGCGCGAGGGGGGTCAGCGGCGCCGTCGTCCAGCCGGAGATCGCCTCGACGACCACGGCGGGAACGGTCTCTCCGGTGTCGCCGAGCGGCCACCCCAGCTCCAGGCGTCCGTCGCCCTGCCGCGGCCCCTTCACGTGCCAGCCCTCGTCCGGGCCGCCCATGCGGCGACGCAGCGCGACGCCCGAGCGCGCGAGGGCGCCGTCGTCGGTGTCGAGATAGTGCGCGTCCAGGGCACGGTGCTCACCGGACGACACGGCATCGACCCCCGGGATCGCCTCCCACCGCGGGAGCGGAGTGTCGTCGTCGACGTCGTACGTGCGCTCGACCTCGACCGTGCGGGAGGGCTCAGTCATCCTCGAGCGTGAGGTCTTCGAGCGACTCCTCGAACCAGTAGTCGACCTCGGTCGGGCCGTCGCCCTCGCCCGTGTTCTGCGGCTCGCCGCGGCGGTTGTACACCACCTGCGTCTCGCTGTAGGGGACGATCAGCTTGTCGTCCGCATCGCCGAGGGGGATGATCTGCCCGTCCAGCGGGCCGCCGTGGAGTCGTGCGAGTGCCATGTGCCCAGAGTAGACCCGACCTCCCCCATCCGCGCGGCGCCCGGCCGCTCAGCCGAGCAGGACACCGAGGACGGCTCCCGCGATCATCCACGGTCCGAACGCGATCCTGGTCGCCCGGTCGGCGCGCCGCAGCGCCATCAGCACGAGCGCGTACAGGGCTCCGAGGACGAATGCGGACGCCGCGCCGAGCGCGAGCGCCGTCCAGCCGTGCCACGCAAGCAGCAGCCCGATGACCGCCGCGAGCTTGACGTCTCCCCCGCCCATGCCGGCGCGACTGATCACGCGCAGCACCAGGTAGAAGCCACCGAGCAGGACGCCGCCGAGCAGGGCACGGATCATCGGCTCGGGCCGACCCGTCGCGACGGCATCCCCGGTGACGAGCAGGAGCAGGGCGGCGAGCGTGGGCAGCACGATGCGGTTGGGGAGACGGTGCGTGCGGGCGTCGATCACGACCAGCCATCCGCCGACGCCGAGGAGGGCGCCGTGCACCAGGCCGATGAGGGCAAGTCGGAGATCCATCCGGGCAGGCTAGGCGAGCAGCATGCGCGCCGATGACCCCCTGTGGACAGGGTTTCGCGGATGTCCGATGTACGAATTAGCGTCGTTCACGTCACTTGCTTTATTCGTACATATCTTCGAGGATGGATGCATGGGGATCGGGCTCGATGCGATGACCGCGCTCTCTCCGACCAGCGACAACCGCGCCGGAGAGGTGCTGCGGCTGCGCCGCGAGATCAGCCGGATGCAGCGGCGGCGCAGCGAGCACACCCTGCTCCCCCTCGACCCCGCCTTCGCTGCGCTGCTGCCCGAGGAGGGACTCCAGACCGGCACCTCCTACACGGTCTCCCCCTCCCCAGCCCTCGTGCTGGCGCTGCTCAGTGCCGCCTCGGGCAAAGGGCACTGGTGCGCGGTGATCGGCATGCCGACCCTCGGGGTGGAGGCCGCCGCCGCCTACGGTATCGACCTGACCAGGCTCATCCTCGTCCCGTCTCCCGGAGACCGCTGGCTCGCAGTGACCTCCGCCCTCGCCGAAGTGGTGCCGCTGATCGTCGTCCAACCGGAGTCGAGGGCCCGGGATGCGGATGTCGCACGGCTGAGTGCTCGACTGCGCGACCGCGGCTCCACCCTGCTGGTCGCCGAGGAACCGGGCGCGGGGCGGTGGGCGCAGAGCGAGGGCACCATCCGCCTGCACGACCCCGACTGGCACGGGCTCGGAGAGGGGTGGGGCCTGCTCTCCGATTGCACGGTGACGGTCACGGCCCGGACCAGGCACAGCCCGCGCGCCTCGAGTGTGCGGGTGCGGCTCCCCGGCGGACACGGTGCCGTCGAGACGGCGGTGGCCGAGCTGACCGCACTGCCCCCGCTCTCCGTCGAACCGGAGGCGTCGGGCACCTCCGCCCCGTCGGAGCTCCTCTTCTGGGCGGAGGCAGGATGAACGCTCCCCTCCGCGTCCTCGTGCTGTGGTTCCCGGACTGGCCCCTGCGGGCGACCCTGGGTGGCGGGCAGCCGCATCCGCCCACGGCCCTGGTGCAGGCGAACACGGTCGTCGCGTGCACCGCCTCGGCCCGAGCGCACGGCGTCCGCATCGGCCAACGTCGCCGCGTCGCCCAGGGACTGCTCTCCTCGCTCCGGGTCCTCCCGCACGACCCGGGGAAGGACGAACGGGCCTTCGCCCCGGTGCTGCAGGTCATCGAGAGACACGCCCCCGGGGTCACGCTCCTGCGCCCGGGCCTCGCGATCCTGCGAGCCAGGGGAATCTCGCGCTACCACGGGGGCGAGGCGGAGGCGGCGGCGGCGCTCTCCGCGATCCTGGCCGACGCCGGCTACCCCGAGGTGCGCATCGGGGTCGCCGACGGTCCCTTCACGGCCGAGATCGCCGCACGGGGAACGGCCCCCTGCACGGTCGTCCCGCCCGGCGCCTCCCGGGATTTCCTGGCACCGTACCCCGTCCAGGTGCTCCGCGACGAGCAGCTCAGCGGGCTCCTCCTGCGACTCGGGGTGCGCACCCTCGGCGCGTTCACCGCCCTCGACCCGCTCGACGTGCGCGACCGTTTCGGCGAACAGGGAGCCCGGATGCACGCCCTCGCCTCCGGCGCCGACTCCCGCCCGCTGACCCCGCGTCCGCCCGACCCCGAGCTGGCGCGGAGCATCGAGTTCGACACCCCCCTGGGCGGCGCCGACCAGGTGGCCTTCGCCGTGCGGCAGACGGCCGACGCCGTACTGCTCGCCCTCGCCGATGCCTCCGTCGTCTGCACCGAGGTGCGGATCGATCTGACGGACGATGGCGGCGAGGTCTTCTCCCGCACCTGGCTGCACCCGACGTGCTTCGACGCCTCCGACCTCGTCGACCGGGTGCGCTGGCAACTGGAGTCCCTGGCGGCGCTGACCGCGAAGGAACCCGTGGACGAGGCGAGGGCGTTCGGCGGCATCGCGGCGGTCCGCATCCTCCCCGTCGCCGTGGACGACGCGGCACACCATCAGCCCGGCCTCTTCGGATCGGGCACCGACGAGCGCCTGCACCACGCGGTCTCCCGGGTGCAGACCATGCTCGGACATCAGGGCGTGGTCACGGCGGCCGTGTCGGGTGGGCGCTGGCTGGCCGACCGTCAGGTGCTCACCCCGTGGGGCGAACGAGTGGTGCCCCCGCGGGACCCCGGGTCGCCCTGGCCGGGCAGCCTCCCCGATCCGCTGCCGTCCGAGGTCTTCCGCCCTCCCCGCCCGGTCGGCGTCGTCGGGGTTGACGGGAGCGTCCTCACGGTGGACGACCGCGGGGCGCTGTCGAACGACCCCGCCCGCATCGACGGTGCCGGAGTGCAGGCCTGGGCGGGGCCGTGGCCGGTGCAGGAACGCCGGTGGGCTCCGGGGGGCGGCAAGCGGGGGCATCGGCTCCAGATCGTCGACGACCGCGACCGCGCCTGGCTCGTCTTCCACGCCGGCGAGCGCTGGTGGGCCGAAGGGAGGTATCGCTGATGGGATGGCACAACCCGCCGCTGAGCTGGGATCAGCTCGAGCGCACCCTCAGCGGCGATCCGGCCCCGCCGTCCGCGACCCCCGGGCGACGAGCGGACCCCGGACCCGTGAGCCGACGCCGCAAGCGCCTCCCTCCCGCCCTGCCGAAGCGGCCGGACGACGCCGTGCCCTACGCCGAGCTGCACGCGCACTCCTCCTACTCCTTCCTCGACGGCGCCTCCTCCCCCGAAGACCTTCTGGCCGAAGCCGAACGCTTGGGCCTGAGCGCACTCGCCCTCACGGACCACGACGGGTTCTACGGCGCCGCGCGCTTCGCCGAGCTCGCGGAGCACATGGAGGTGCAGCTGCAGACCGTGTTCGGAGCCGAACTGTCGCTCGACCTGCCGCTCGCCCCGCAGGGCGCCGCCGACCCGCCCGGCGAGCATCTGCTCGTGCTCGCCCGCGGCATGGAGGGCTACCACCGGCTGTCCGGGGCGATCACCGCCGCCCAGCTGCGGGGCGGGGAGAAGGGACGCCCCGTGTACGACCTCGACGACCTGGCCGCCCGCGCGGACGGACACTGGACGATCCTGACCGGCTGCCGCAAGGGCGCGGTCCGGCGAGGGCTCGACGCCGGCGACGCCGCCACCCCGCTCCGACGACTCGTCGACCTGTTCGGCAGCGACAGCGTGGCCGTCGAGCTCTTCGACCACGGAGAGCCCCTGGACACACGGCGCAACGACGCTCTCGCCGACCTCGCGCGGCGGATGCGCCTGCCGGTCGTGGCGACCAACAACGTGCACTACGCCAGGCCGATGCAGGCTCCCCTCGCGGAGGCCGTGGCCGCGGTCAGGGCGGTGCGCAGCATGGACGAGCTCGACGGCTGGCTGCCCGCGCACGGCGGAGCCCACCTGCGCAGCGGGGCCGAGATGACGGCACGTTTCGCGCGCTACCCCGGAGCGATCTCACACGGGCTGGAGATCGCCGCCGCCTCCGCCTTCCCGCTGCGCATGGCACGCCCGGCCCTCCCTCGGCAGGACGTGCCGCCGGGCCACACGCCCATGAGCTGGCTGCGACACCTGGTGTGGGCGGCGGTGCCGACGAAGTACCCCCGGCTGGACGCCGACGGCCACCGCCGCATCGAGCGCGAGCTCGACGTGATCGAGGAGAAGGACTTCCCCGGCTACTTCCTGATCGTGCACGGCATCGTCGCCGAGGCCCGTCGCCGCGGGATCCTCTGCCAGGGGCGAGGCTCCGCTGCGGCGAGCGCGGTGTGCTACCTGCTGGGCATCACCGCGGTCGACCCGATCCTCTACCGGCTGCCGTTCGAGCGGTTCCTCGCCACCACGCGCACGGAGGAGCCCGACATCGACGTGGACTTCGACTCGCGGCGCCGGGAGGAGATCATCCAGTGGGTGTACCGCGAGTACGGAAGAGAGCGGGCGGCCCAGGTGGCGAACGTCATCCAGTACCGGCCGAAGAACGCGGTCCGCGACATGGCCAGGGCCCTGGGGTACTCGCCGGGCCAGCAGGACTCGTGGTCACGGCAGGTCGACGGGTGGGGGTCGGGGCTCGAACCCGTCGAGGGCCACGACATCCCGGACACCGTGCTCGACTACGCCGCCGAGCTGCTCAAGGCCCCCCGTCACCTGGGGATCCACTCCGGCGGCATGGTGCTCACCGCGCGCCCGGTCGGCGAGGTGGTCCCGGTGGAGCACGCCCGCATGGAGGACAGGACGGTCATCCAGTGGGACAAGGACGACGCCGCCTTCATGGGGCTGGTGAAGTTCGACCTGCTCGGCCTCGGCATGCTCGCGGCCCTGCAGCACTGCTTCGACCTCGTGCGCGAGGCCACCGGCGAGGAATGGACGCTGGAGACCCTGCCGAAGGAGGAGGCCGGGGTGTACGACATGCTGTGCCGCGCCGACTCGATCGGCGTCTTCCAGGTCGAGTCCCGAGCGCAGATCGGCCTGCTGCCCCGCCTGCAGCCCCGCCGCTTCTACGACCTCGCGATCCAGATCGCCCTGATCCGCCCCGGACCCATCCAGGGTGGCGCGGTGCATCCGTTCGTGCGGCGCAAGATGGCGAAGGACCGGACGGACGAGGAGAACAGGGAGCGGGAGGCCAGGGGCGAGGCGCCGGTGGACTTCCCGATCCCCTACCCGCACAGCGACCTGGAGGACATCCTGAAGCGCACCCTGGGGATCCCCATCTTCCAGGAGCAGCTGATCCAGATGGCCACGGCGGTGGGCGACTGCACGGCCGACGAGGCGGACCTGCTGCGGCGGGCGATGGGGTCCAAACGAGGGCTGGAGAAGATCGAGAAGGTGCGGGGCAAGCTCTACGCAGGGATGGCCAGGCGAGGACTCGTGGACGACGACGCCGACCGCATCTACGCGCAGATCCAGGCGTTCTCGAACTTCGGTTTCGCCGAGTCGCACTCGCTGTCGTTCGCGCTCCTCGTCTACGCGAGCTCCTGGCTGAAGCTGCACTACCCGGCGGCCTTCCTCGCCGGGCTGCTGCGGTCGCAGCCGATGGGGTTCTACTCCCCCGCGACACTCACGGCGGATGCCCGCCGGCACGGGGTGGAGGTGCGCCGCCCCGATCTGCACCTGTCCGGGGCCACCGAGCTGCTCGAACCCGTCGCCGCGGACGGCGGCACCGGGCCCACGGGCAGGGAGAGCTGCCTGGCGGATCCGCAACCGGAAGTCCTGCGCTTCGACCGGAGCGCGCCGGACGAGTCGGCGGCACACCGCAGGGACGGGCGGTTCGCGGTGCGACTCGGGCTCAGCGGCATCCGCGGCATCGGCGTGCCGCTGGCGGAACGGATCGTCGCCGAGCGTGAGGCCCACGGCCCCTATCGCGATCTCCACGACCTGGTGCGGCGGACCGATGCGACGGCGGCGCAGCTGGAAGCCCTCGCCACCGCCGGCGCCTTCGCGTGCCTCGGCCTCGAACGGCGGGAGGCGATCTGGCTCGCCGGGGCCGCGGCCGACGACCGCTCCCGCTTCCTGCCGGGGACGACCGTGGCTGTGCAGCCTCCCCTGTTCGCCGACCAGACGAGTTACGAACGGCTCTCGGCCGATCTCTGGGCCACGGGCATCTCGACGGACGACCACCCCATGGCACACTTCCGCGCAGCCCTCCAGACCCGCGGGGTGCTGACCGCGGCCGATCTGCAGAAGCACGAGACGGGACGACGCATCGAGGTCGCCGGGCTGGTCACCCACCGACAGCGACCGGCGACAGCGGCCGGGGTCACCTTCGTGAACCTCGAAGACGAGAGCGGTCTGGTGAACGTGATCTGCTCCACCGGTGTCTGGGGCCGCTTCGGCCGGATCGCCCGCGAGTCGCCGGCACTCATCATCCGCGGCATCCTCGAACGCTCACCCGAGGGTGTGGTCAACGTGCTCGCCGACGCCTTCGAGGATCTGCAGACCGGCGTGGCCCACCGATCGCGGGACTTCCGATGACCCGGGCACCGACAGCGCAGGCCCCTCAGAAGCGAAGGACGTCCGCCGACCGCACCAGGCACCCGCCCCGGCCCCGCGCGGCCCGCGTGCGTCACCAGAAGCGCTCGGGCTCCTCGGCCGGCGGGCGGTCGGTGCCACCCCAGCGGTCGGCCTCCGCCTTCGCCGCCTCCACCGCCGCATCCGCTCCCCGCAGCGCGACCCCGGCCTCGCTCGCCGCAGGCCCGACGGGGTCCACGAGCAGCGCCGTGCGCGTCACGCCGCCGCTGACCGTGACCGTGCACTCCAGAACCCGTCCGATCCAGCGCGAGAGCGCGCCGCGCGCCTCCTCGCCGCGCCGGTACCGGATCCCCGTGTCGAGGTCGACCACCGCCAGCACGATCGGCTCTCGGCCCTCTCCCTCATCGTGCTCGGTCACCTCGATCCGATGCCCGAGCGGGAGCGCGACCTGACCGGCGAACACGAGCATCCTGTCCATTCCCCCACCCTACGAAACCGCCACCGGACCCGACAGACACCCCGGGCGAAAACCTCTTCGCAACTTTCTTTGTCCCCCAAATGGCGGACACGGCGATTAAGCGATATTCTGCTCTTCGTAGCGGGGGCTACAGGCTGAGGAACTGGGGAATCAGCCGTCGAGAGCAGCGGAAGTTTCGCCGCCTCCCCAACCGTCCGGGAAGGACGGTGAGCCCTCTCGACAGCACCGTGCTGGGGCGGTCCGGTCGAGAGGGCATACCCCGCGCCACGGCACCCCACATCCTCGCCCGTCAGCCGTCCCCAACTAGCCGTCGACAGGGCCGCGGTCAACCCCGGCCCGCACACGCCGCCGCGGGGCTAGCGTCGCCCCCCATGACGACCGTGTTCCGAACGACTCGCGCCCCGCGTCGGACGGGAGGCACCCGCGGGGCCTTCACCGCTCTCGCGCCGCCTCTCGTCCCACCGGCGCGTTCCACAGACTCGGCACCCGCTCACCGCGCGCACCCGGGGGACGCCGCGCGTGCCGCATCGCCCTACAGCACGTCGTCGGCGTCGGCGTCGTCGAGGTCGTCGTCGTCCAGTGGCACCTCGTGCCGCTGCTCGGCCGCATCGGCCGGGTCGGCCTCGACCGAGTGCACGTCCGGCTCACCGGTCGTCGTCACCTCCGGGTCGTCCGGCACCTCCAGATCGGGCCGCTCCTGCTCCTGCAGGTCGGCTTCCGGCTTGACCTCGTCGATCGGCTGGTCGCTCAGGGACATCGCGTCTCCTCTCGTTCGGCGGATGCTCCCACCCTGTAACGCCCGTCGGCCAGCGGCAAGGGGCTTGACGGCTACGCACCCCCTCGCGGAGGCGGCACCGTGACCGGGGGACCCGTCACCGGGCGCGTCCGCATCGGCGTCTCGGGCTGGCGCTACGCCCGCTGGCGGGGCGACTTCTACCCCCGCGGCCTGCCGCAGCGCCGCGAGCTCGAGTACATCGGGGAGCAGTTCCCCTCGGTCGAGCTCAACGGCTCGTTCTACTCGCTGCAACGACCGGAGAGCTACCGCACGTGGGCGTCGAGCGTGCCGGACGACTTCGTGTTCGCCGTGAAGGGGTCGCGCTACGTCACGCACATGCTGCGCCTGCGCGCGGTCGACCAGGCCCTCGCGAACTTCTTCGCCTCGGGCGTGCTGGCGCTCGGCGAACGGCTCGGGCCGATCCTGTGGCAGCTGCCGGAGCGCCAGAAGTTCGTGCCGGCGCTCCTGGAGTCGTTCCTCGACAGCCTCCCCCGCACCACCGGGGAGGCGCTCGAACTCGCCCGCGGCCACGACGAACGCCTCCGTGACCGCGCGTGGCTCGACATCGACGCCGACCGGCCGCTGCGCTACGCGCTCGAACCGCGCTCCGCCACCTTCGCCGACCCCGCGAGCCTGACGCTGCTGCAGGCGCACGGCACCGCGCTGGTGGTTGCCGACACCGCGGGGCGATGGCCGAGGTTCGACGCGCTCACCGCGGACCACGTGTACATCCGACTCCACGGCGCGCGCATGCTGTACCACAGCGGGTACACCGGCGCCGAGTTGCGCGAGTGGGCGACGCTCATCCGGGCGTGGGCAGACGGGTCGGGCGCCGCGGACGGCCGCCCGCGCGACGTGTTCGTGTACTTCGACAACGACGCCCGCGGTCACGCCCCGCACGACGCCCTGGCGTTGCGCGCCCTCGTGGACGCCCCGCCGATCTGACGGAGGCGGGCGTCAGCGGTCGCCGACGTGTCCCGGCGCGGTGAGCGACAGCACCCGCTCGACGAACGCCCCGTACTCCTCCATGTAGTGCGCGAGGAAGTCTCTCGTGCCCTCGTCGTGCACCTCGCCGTCCGCACCGAACACCTCGGGCCGGAACGTGATGTACGCCTCCGGCGCGTTCAGCTGCGGGGCGTTGAGGAAGCTCAGCACGCTGCGCATGGACGACTGCATGACGGCCGTACCGATCGCCCCGGTCGACGCACCGATGATGCCGCTCGGCTTGCGGGCGAACGAGTTGTGACCCCACGGGCGCGAGCCCCAGTCGATCGCGTTCTTCAGCGCGCCGGGGATCGACCGGTTGTACTCGGGCGACACGAACAGCAGGCCCTCGGCACTCTCCACCGCGCGCTTGAACTCCGTGACCGCCTCGACCGGCTCGAGCTCGTCGTCGCGGTTGTAGAGGGGAAGGCCGCGGATGGGGATCTCCTCCAGCTCCAGGCTGGGCGGCGCGAGGCGCACCAGCGCCCTCGCGAGGGTGCGATTGATCGAGTCCGACGCCAGGCTGCCGATGAGGTAGCCGATCCGATGGGCCATGGTGAGTCCCCCGTCTCTCCCTGCATTTCCAGGATATCTCCGCGGTGGGGGCTTGCCGCAAGGCCCCACCCCGCGGGCAGAATCGACGGTCTGCGCGCGCTCCGGCGCGTGGAACGCGAAGGAGATTCATGCCCATCGACCCCTTCCACCTCTCCCCCGAGAAACAGGCCAAGACCGCTCCCGCCCTCATCGACGCCGATCGCCGACACCTCCAGCGCATCGCGGCCGAACTCGACGGTCAGCGCGCCGACGTCGCCCGACGGCTCGACGACGTCCGTCGCGTGCGCGCCGGCTCCGGGGGCGCCGCCGTGGACCGCGACCTCGAGATCCGGCGGCTGTCGTCGCGCCTGCGCGTGCTCGAACGCTTCGACATCGACGTGTGCCTCGGCCGCATGACCCCCGCCGACGGCGAGCCCGTCTACATCGGCCGCACCGGGCTCGCCGCCTCCGACGGCACCCGGCTGCTGATCGACTGGCGTGCGCCCGCCGCCGAGCCCTACTTCGCCGCGACACTGGAGGACCCCCGCGGTCTGATCTCCCGCCGCCGATACCGGTGGACGGACGGCCGGATCAGCGACTACTGGGACGAGGCCCTGACCGCCGACGGCTTCGACGGCGCGGCCTCCCTCGACGACCAGTCCGCGTTCATCGCGAGCCTTGGCACGCACCGCACCGCCCGCATGCGCGACGTGCTGGCGACCATCCAGGCCGACCAGGACGCGATCATCCGCACCCCGTCCCGCGGCGCCCTCGTGGTGGACGGTGGTCCGGGCACCGGCAAGACCGTGGTGGCGCTGCACCGCGCGGCCCACCTGCTCTACGCCGAACCGCACCTCACCGCGAGCGCGGGCGGGATGCTGCTCGTGGGCCCGAACCCGCACTACCTCGCCTACGTGGAAGACGTGTTGCCGAGCCTCGGCGAGGACACCGTACGGCTGTGCACCCTCCGCGACCTCACCCCGGAAGGCGCGACGGCCCCGCCCGAAGTTGACCAGAGGATCGCCGCGCTCAAGGCCGCGCTCGACCCCGAGGCCGTGCTCGCCGCCGCGGCCGCCGCGTTCGAGCGGCCGCCCGGCCACGCGACGCGCCTCGACTCCCCGTGGGCCGACCTGTGGCTCAGCCGCGAGGAGTGGGCGGAGGTGTTCGCGGGTGCCGACCCCGCCGCGACCCACAACGAGGCGCGCGACGAGGTGTGGGAAGAGCTGCTGGAACTGCTGGTGGAACAGGTCGACGACGACGAGGTGCCGCCCCACGCGGTGCGACGGTGGCTGCGGCAGGACGACGAGCTGACCGGCACGTTCGTGCGCGCGTGGCCCCTGCTGACACCGGGCGAGGTGGTGGCTCGACTGTGGAGCTCCCCCGAGTTCCTGCGGGCGTGCGCCCCCGCGCTGACCCCCGACGAGGTGACGCTGCTCCAACGCGAGCGTCCGGATGCCTGGACCGACGCCGACCTTCCGCTGCTCGACGCGGCGCACCGGCGCATCGGTGACCCGGAGGCCGTGCGTGCCGCCCACCGCCGCGACGCCGTGATCGCCTCGGCGCAGGAGCAGATGTCGCACGTGGTCGACCACCTGATCGAGGACGACGACAGCGAGATGAAGGTGATGTCGATCCTGCGCGGCCAGGACGCCCGCAACGTGCTCGTGGGCGTGGACGCACCGCCCGTGCTGCCGCCGGACGAGCTCGCCGGGCCGTTCGGGCACATCGTGGTCGACGAGGCGCAGGAGCTCACGGATGCGCAGTGGCGGATGCTGCTCGCCCGGTGCCCCTCGCGCAGCATCACGATCGTCGGGGATCGCGCCCAGGCGAGACACGGCTTCACCGAGACCTGGCAGCAGCGGCTCGCCCGGGTCGGCGTACGGGAGGTGAGCGTGGCCCACCTCGGGGTGAACTACCGCACCCCCGCGGAGGTGATGGCGGTCGCGGCCCCCGGAATCCTCGCGGCGCTGCCCGACGCGAACGTCCCGACCTCGGTGCGCGAGAGCGGCATCCCGGTGCGGACCGGTGCCGTGGCCGAGCTGCCCGCCGTGCTCGACGACTGGCTCGCGGCGAACCCCGACGGTGTGGCCTGCGTGATCGGGGACTCCTCGTTCGCCCCGACCGCCCGCGTGCGCTCGCTCACGCCGACCTCGGCCAAGGGACTGGAGTTCGACCTCGTGGTGCTGGTGCACCCCGAGCGGTTCGGCGAGGACCTGACCGGCGCGGTGGACCGCTACGTCGCGATGACCCGGAGCACGCGGGAGCTCATCCTGCTCGGGTGATCCCGGACGAAGGTCGCTATCCGCCGCGGGCCGCCGGTTCTACCCTGAGACGATGACGAACGCCGCGCGCACGGCACCGCACTGTCCCGAGGACGACGTGGTGATGCTCGCGGTGCCCGGCGGCTGGAGGTGCCCGGAGTGCGGGCACCTCCAGCAGCCGCAGGACGGCGAGGAGCCGCGGGACCGCGAGGACCTCGGCCGCCTGCGCTGAGGGCTCAGACGCTGTCGTCCTGGTCGACGATCGTGCCGGTCGGTTCGCTGATCTCGACCGTGTGGCGCACGCCGTGCTCCGACGCCAGCGCCTCGCCCTCCTCGATCGCCTCATCCCGGCTGGCGTAGCTGCGCGAGAGCTCGGGGGCACCCTCGGCCTCGTTCACCCACTGGCCGTTCTTCGACCGCGTGACCACGGCGGTGACGGCCATCACACGTCACCGGGGCCCAGGTCGCCCTGTCCCTCGTCGCCGAGGTCGGCGAGCACCGGGTCCTCGCCCTGGCTCTCGGGCTGCGGGCCGGAGCCGGGCAGGTCGTCCGCGGGGACCTCGTCGTCGGGATCGGGGATCTCGTCCGGGTCGCGCCCGGTCGCGGTCGCCGTGTCGAGCTCGTCGGCGGAGGCGCCGTCGTCGAGGGCCTCCGTGCGCTCCCATTCCGCCTGCGCCGGATCGTCCCGCGGGTCTGCTTCGGTGGTCGCGTCGCCGTCGCGCAGCGGCTGACCGCCGACGTCGTCGGGTGTCGATGCCATGTCTCCTCCTTCGATCGGTCCGCCCAGTGTGCCGCCCGGGGTTCCCGGTGCCGAGGGGGTTGAGCAGGAGACGGACAGCGGCTACGTTCGCGTCCGGGAAGCGTCAGACGTACGTGCGCTCGAACGCGATGTCGTTCGTGAGACCGAGCGACTTCCACACGTCGTCCTCGACGTAGCGCGTGTGGCTGAACCGAAGACTCCCGGTGACCGCGGGCGTGAGCGTCCGTGAGATCGCGCTCATCGCCGTGGGCATCGCGTTGCGCGCGTTGGTGAACAGGCGGTCGAGGTGGACGACCCAGTCGAGCGGGGTGCGCAGCTCGACGATCCGCCCGACGCGCGTCCGCATGTCCCTCCACTCACTGTCCGGTCGGGGAATGACCGGGGTGTGCAGCAGGACCAGGAGCTTCACACGCAGACCTTGCGCGATCGCCTCGAGGACGATGCTGCCGCCGTGGCTGTGCGCGAAGACGGTGTCGAGTTCTGCGATCCCGCGTAGCCGGCACCACTCGAGGAGATCGGCCGCGCCCTCGGCACGCGCAACAGCCCTGTAGGCACCGGTCCAGCGGAAGTAGTCACCGCGGCGGTACAGACTCGGTGTGCATCCTCGGCGGATCCGAGCGGGAAGTGCGGCGGAGGGCGCATACCAGCGCGCGGGAACGGGGATGAGCCGGGCGAAAGTGCCGTGCACGACGATGCTCGTGGCCGTCACCTCTTCCGCGGCGTCCGTCTCCCCGTCCGTCAGGCCGTGGACATCCGCGTCGTCTGCACCATCCGCTGACTCGTCGGCCGCGTCGAGATCGTCCGGAACCTCCTGACCGGATGCATGGACACCCGCCATCCGCGCGAACACCGCCGCATAGCCTTCTGCATCGCGGAGCTCGGTGCGCACGCGCTCGACCTCGTCGTCGTTCTCGGTGCGCACGCCCGTGAGCACGGCCGCAGCCATCGCCCGAACCGCCGGCCTCCGGCCGTGGAGGGCCAACGAGACGAAGGCGACCGCCGAACGCGCGGATCGCCATCCCGTCATGTTCCGCCACAGCGTCTCCAGGTCGGCCGTTGACGCCGGTGACCCCTCGTTGCCCTCGCCGGATGAATCGACCCGGGTTCGCGCGAGTTGGTCGGAGTCCACGACGAGGACGACCTCCCCGCCGTCGTGCCGACGTGGCTCGACACGCTGGAGTGCACGATCGGCGAGCCAGGGAAGAGGCCGTGACCGCGCTGTCTTGCCTGCGGTGCGAACCACGGGCACACCGAGCAACCTGGCCTGTTCGGCGGCCTCGTCGTCCCCCTCCATCCGGCCCGACAGCCACAACCCGAGGCACAGGAGCTGCGAGATCTGCTCGTCCTCGTCGTCGCCCAGCCAGACCGCCAGTCCCCTCGACGGTTCAGGCGGCAGCAGCCCGGTCGTGTCGACGCTCATGCGTGGTCGCCTCTGTCACGGCGCCGCTGCCCGCGTTCACGCCGAGCCTCCTCGTCGCGCCGCTCACGACGTTAGCGTGTCTGGCCATCGCCCCGGCGAGCGCCCGTTTCGGCCCCGGCACCGTCTCGACGGGGGCAGGATGAGGGCATGACAGCGACCACCCCCGCCCCCACCCCGACGCAGCTGCGGCTGATCATCGAGACCGACGACTTCGACACCGCCCTCCGGTTCTACCGCGACGTGCTGGGCATGCCCGAGCAGCTCGCCTACGCGACCGACGGCGACGACCGCGTGGCGATCCTGCACGCAGGCATCGCCACCATCGAGCTCGCGACGCCGACGCACGCCGCGAACATCGACGAGGTGGAGGGCGCACCGCACACGCCCGGAGCGCTGCGCATCGCCCTGGAGGTCGACGACACGGCCCAGGCCGTCGCGGCCGCCGAGGAGGGTGGTGCCGCCGTGATCGCGCCACCCGTGCAGACGCCGTTCCGGAGCCTCAACGCGCGCATCCAGGGCCCAGCGGGGTGGCCGATCACCCTGTTCCAGGAGCTGGAGACGCTGGAGGAGCGCGCGGCGCGCGAGGGCTTCACGACGGACGACGCCCGCGACCGCTGACCCGCGCCCGGGACCTGGGCGCGTCCTCGGGTTTCGTGACGCTACGCGTCGCCGCGCTTGCCCGGGCCAGGCCCGCCGGGCTGGAATCGACTCATGACGTCGATCGCGGTCCTCGTGGGGAACCCCCACCCGTCCTCCCGCACCACGAGCGTCGCGGAGGAGGTCGCGGCACAGCTCGCCGACCTCACGGGCGCCGAGGTGCTGCCCACCATCGAGCTCGCGGCGTATGCGGACCGGGTCTTCGTCGTGCCCGACCCCGAGATCGACGCCCTGGTCGAGGAGGTGTCGACGGCGGATGTCGTGGTCGTGGCGAGCCCCACGTACAAGGCCGCCTACACCGGGCTGCTGAAGGCGTTCCTCGACCGCGTCGACACGGGCGGGCTGGACGGAGTGGTCGCCGTGCCCGTCCTCACGATCGGCTCCCCCGCGCACACCCTCGCCGTCGAGCACACGCTGCGCCCCCTGCTGGTCGAGCTCGGCGCGACGGTGCCCGTGCGCGGCCTCGCGTTCCCGGCCGCCGAGGTCGACGACCGCACGCGCCTCGTGTCCGCGTGGCTCGCCCCGCACCGCCGGGCGCTGGAATCGCTGCTCGCGCACTGACCAGGGGCGGGTGACGCGAGCGGAACGCGAGTGCCGCGGTCGAGGGCCGGTCCGAGAGGACGATCGACGCAGACGCCCGTGTGAGGAGCGGTCTTCCACGCGCTACCCGGAGCGACGGTATGTGGCGGCGCATGTCGCCGTGTTGCAGTGCGGGTGCGCGGTCGCGGGGGCCGTGCGTACCGTCGTGGCATGACCGCCCCCGCCGCTTCGTCCTCGTCCCCCGCCCGCGAGCGTGCCGCCTCCGACGTGCTGGACCGGCTGTCGGTCGGCGCCGACACGTTCAAGGCCGTGTTCCGCGGGCATCCGGGAGGCGTGGCCGTGATCACCGCGCAGGGGGCGGTCGGCCCCGTGGCGCTCACGGCGTCGTCGGTGTCGTCGGTGAGCGTGGATCCTCCGCTGCTGGTGTTCTCGGTGTCGGCGCTGTCGTCGGCGGCGGAGACCCTGACCTCGGCCGCGACGGTCGTGGTGCACCTGCTGGATGCGGAGGACATCGAGCTCGCGCGTCTGGGGGCGACCAGCGGCATCGACCGCTTCGCCGATACGAACGCCTGGGCCCCGCTCGCCACCGGGGAGCCCGTGTTCGCGGGAGCCCGCGCCTGGGTGCGCTGCGCCGTCGTGAGCCGGATGGAGGCGGGCGGCTCGACCGTCATCGCCGCGCACGGCCTGCAGGCGCACATCGCCCGGGACGCCGAGCGCGCCCTCGTCTACCACGACCGCACGTGGCACGCCCTGGGCGCGCACTCGCTCCTCCCCTGACGGGACGCACGCTCGGCTTCGTCGACCACCCTTCGGATCTCTCGCTTCCTCGATCAGGCGGCTAGATGTGTCTGCCCAGACCTTTGGTAATGCGGTTGATCGGGTTCTTGGGGCCGCGCAGCGCGACACCGACCAGATCGAGATCTGCGGCGGACACCCCGGCCACGGCTCTTCGGTTGGACGCATCGTCTCCGGTAGCGAAGAGGTCACGGGTGTAGATGCTCGTCGCGAAGCCTCGTTCGATGGCTCGCTCGCGAGCTCGTGCGAGCTGCTCCGAGTCCGCCGTGAACACGAGCACGGGTTGGCGGAGCATGGGGAGGTACTCGTTTCCGTCCGCGTCCGCGTAGATATCGCCGATCAGACCCGGGGCGCTGGTGGCGATGCCGCTGATCAGGAACGCCGTGACGTTGAGCTCCTGCCAGGGCATCAGGCCGTCGTGGATCAGTACCGCGATCCGTGTGTCGAAGCGGACAGTCTGCGGTTCCATGTGTACTCCTTCGGTCGCGGCCGCGGCCGGAACGGGCCGGCCGGTCGATCCGAGCCCCTCATGATCCGCCCGCGAACGTGTGGTCGAAGGTGGTCCAGGCATTGTCGAGATAGGGCCGGCGCCTCAGCGGGTCTCCGATGCCGAAGGCGACATCCTCGAGCCATCGGCAGCGGGCATGGAAGCGGATGCGACGGAGCTCGTCGTCAGCCGGAGTGCCGTCCAGTCCCTCTCCGACCCGGACCGCCGCGTCGGGCCCCAGGTCTCGGTAGATCGACCCGATGTCGCGTGCCGGGTCCGTCAGCGCCGCATCAGTCCAGTCGATGACGCCGGTCACGTGCCCCCGGTCGTCGACGAGGATGTGCTCAGCTCCCAGGTCATTGTGCTGAGCGATCGTGAGCGATCGTGTGGGCGGCGGCGACTCATCCAGGAAGGCGCGCACGAGACGAACCTGCTCGGCGCTCAGGTGACTCCGCACGGACCGGTAGGTCTGCACAGCGTCCCGATGCCACTCGTCATTCGGGTACCGATCGACGGGCAGCCGCGTGACCGGAAGAGCCTCCCGGAACGCGGACAACACGTCTATGAGGGCCCGTTGCACGTTCTTCGAGTCCCGTTCGCGCCGATGGATCAACGGAGTACCTCGAAGCCGTCGGTAGGCGAACGTCCCGCGCTCTGCTTCATGCAACTCCGGTGTCGGCGTCGGCACCGACGTCGCACGGGCGAGCGTCGTGAGCAGCTCGACCTCGCGATCGACGGCTTCGAGGTCCGCGGAACGTCGGACGATGTAGTCCCCGACAGCGAACGTCGTATTCTCGGCTCCCCGAGTCACGAGCGTCGGCTCGTCGCCGGGCGACCACAGTCGAGATCGCCGCCCCAACTCGGCGAGGTGGGCGCGATCCGACGGGGTCACCGCGGATGTCGTGACGATCTCCTCTTTCATCTCGTTCCTCAGATCCTTGGTCGGGAAGGGGGTGACGACGTCACACCAGCGTGTCGCCAACGTATCCGTCTTCGCCGAACCCGGGCAGGACGGCGAAGATCGCGCTGCCTGTGTGCTGGATGAACCGGTTGAGCCGATCGTTCTCGGCGAGACGCGTCTGCGCGGCGATGAACTGACGATCGGGGTCGTTGCCGTAGGCGCAGAACAGCAGCCCGACGTCGAGCTTTCCGTGCCCGCCATGATGGTGGTCCTTCGTTCCCGGAGCATGAGGATGGTCCTCGGGATGCTCGAGCGGATCCGGGCTGCCGCCGGCCATCGCCGTGAGGAATCCGTAGTCATAGGTGTAGCTGCGGCGCAGCATCGGAAAGCCATGAGCGCGGCGGATGTGCCCGTCCGCTGCGATCACCGGGGTGCCGTCTGCCCCCACGGCGTCCAGGTCGGGGGCGTCGAACTCGCCCTTCCCCGTCAGCGGAGCGCCATCCCCGCGGCGGCGCCCGATCACCGCATCCTGCTCGTCGCGCGCTGTGAGGTCCCAGCTCGCCGTCAGCATCCGGATCTTCCGGAACACGAGGTAGGTACCCCCGCGGAACCACGATGGCTCGTCGGGAAGCGCCCAGACGACGTCCGAGAACTCTCGGGTTCCGATGCGGGGAT
The DNA here is from genome assembly GCF_053643635.1 of Microbacterium sp. NPDC055502. Lineage (NCBI taxonomy): Bacteria > Bacillati > Actinomycetota > Actinomycetes > Micrococcales > Microbacteriaceae > Microbacterium > Microbacterium sp. NPDC055502. The sequence goes on from NZ_JBSHKJ010000002.1 coordinate 1,044,693, forward strand.
TGGACGTTCCGTCCTTGTGACCGAACATGTTCCGCGGAGTGCCGCCGTCGTGTGGGGAACTGAGGAATCCGGACTGCGTCCAGCGGATGACCGCAGATCCGGGCATTCGGGCGCGCACAGCTCGCGTCGCGGCACTGACGACCTGTGGATCGTCGGCGCAGATCTGAAACAGCAGGTCACCCCCTCCCCAGCGCGGGTCGAGGTGATCGCCGGTGAACTCGGGAAGTGGCCGCAGCCGTCGGGGAGCTTCGCCGGCGACCCCGGGCAGGGCGAAGACGCCAGGGCCGACGCCCACCGTTACCGTCAGACCCGCAGGAGACAGCCCGGTCGCGAAGTCGGTGGGGGTCACCGCGCCGTCGGGATACATCGACGAGGGCGGAGTGTCCTCACCACGCACGATGGCGACGATCGTGCGCGAGACGTCAGCCAAGAAGCGGCGAAGCGACACCGCGTCCGTCACGGCCAGATCGGCCGCGACAAGAGTGACATACTGCTGCTGCGCGGTGGCGACTCCCGCCTGGTGCGCACCGAACGGCGAGATCGTCATCCCGGCCCCGGGATCTGCGGAGAGGCGTGCAGTCTCCGCGTTCGGCAGCGTGAGACGCCCGGTCGCGAACCCCATCGCGGCCGCCCCACCTGCGGTGGCCAGCGCTGAGCCCAGGAGGGCGCGGCGAGACATCGCCACACGCCTCGGCCCGCCCTCCGTGCGTCCGTCCCGCCATCCCGGTGAGACCACCGCCTCCCTCTCCGACGGGTCATCGCTGGCTTCCTGGGTGCTCAATGTCCGTGTCCTCCGTTCGGATCGACGGGTTCCGCATTGCGGCTGGCTTCATCTCGGCTGACCACGAACTGCGACATCAGCCCCTCGTCCTCGTGAAGGAGAAGGTGACAGTGGATCATGTACGGGTTCTCGTCATCGACGTAGTCCTCGAATCGCATCATGATCCGGTAGACGCGACGAGGTTCCAGATAGATGGTGTCCTTCCATCCCGAGAGCTCTGGCCCCGGCGTCTCCCCGTCGATGTCGAGGACCTGGAACTGCACGTCGTGAACATGCCAGTTGTGCGGGAACAGGTCTCGATTGGTGACCTCCCACAGCTCGGTCGAGTCGACCTGCATGACCTCGTCGATACGATTCATGTCCATGCGGCGGCCGTTGATCTCGCGGTTCTGCACGTCGAAGATGCGCGCGTTGTCGGCGTCGACCGCGGTGAAGCGGGAGATGTCGCCGAACCGCTCCGCCAGTGGCGGGGACGTCCGGAGCTGATCAGCAGCACGCAGGAGGAGGACGTCGAACTCGTCCAACCCTCCGTACGCACCGGGCACGGCGACATCACCGAGATCAGGCGGCAGCGAGCGCAGCATCGTCTCCGTCCCCGGGGCGATCGCCACCACGATCTCAGCACGCTCGCCGGGCGACAGACGCACATGATCGGTGATGTGCGGCGCCTCGAGCAGCCCGCCGTCCGTGGCGATCAGCGAGAAGTCGCGCTGGTCGTCGAACGCGAAGTCGTAGGTGCGCGCGCTCGACCCGTTGAGGATCCGCAATCGGACGAGCTCGGTGGAGACGTCGAGGACCGCGCCCCATGCTCCGTTGGTCAGCAGGACGTTCCCCAGAAGGCCGACCTCATTGCCCTGAGAGTCGAACTGGAACTCGCCGTCGGAACGGAACTTCTTGTCCTGCACGATGAGCGGAACGTCATCGACTCCGTATTCCGTGGGCAGCCCGAAGCTCTGGCTGTGCTCATCGTCGAGGATGAACATGCCTGAAAGCCCGCGGAGGACGTGCTCTTCGGTTTCGCCGTGCGGGTGCGGATGGTACCACAGCGTGGCGGCGGGCTGGTCGACCCGCCACTCGGGCCGCCAGCGCCCGCCGGATTCGATCGGCTGGTGCGGCCCGCCATCCATGGCAGCCGGCAGATGCATGCCATGCCAGTGGACCGTCGTGGTCTCCGGGAGCGCGTTGGTGACCTCGACGGCCACCTTCTCCCCACGCTGCGCCCGGAGTGTGGGGCCTAGGTAGTCGCCGTCGAAACCCCAGGTCGGGGTGGTCATCCCCTCCAGGAACTGCATCTGACCCTCCTGGGCGGTGAGCGAGAACACTCGAACACCGTCGACGACCTCCGACTCCGCCAGCGGGGGGATCGGTAGCGGAGTCTCGAACGCGGGTGGCTTCGTCGGCGTGAAGACGGACGTGTCCTGGCCGAACCCCGAGTCGAACACGCAGGCGGTGAACGTCACGGCAGCGGTCAGGAGCAGAGCGCCGAAGAGGATCGCCGGACCGAGGAGCCGTCCCCGGCTCGATGCAGAGCGTCGTGCGACATGCTCGGCCCCACGGGCGATCCTGGTCATGCCAGTAAAGCTAGGAATCCGTGCAGAGGAAGCCGTCCCTCCCCCGTCGACAAGTCGAGTCGCTTCCGGGCGACACCGAGGTTCTCCGCACCGGACTCGCACTCCCGCGGTCGCCGAGATGTCGCTTTCCAACGACTCACACACCAGCGCGGACCGACCTACCATGACAGCATGACCGACAACGCGCCCGCGGCGGAGGCAGGTTCGCGTCCTGCTCCCTGGGTGCTCGACGGCCTCCTCGGCATCGGCGTGACTCTCGTCGTGTCGCTCTTCATCGCCGCGGATATCGACGGGGCAGAACCGGACGGGTGGGCCTATCTGTGGGCGGTCGGCCTCGGTGCACTGATGCTGGCCCGGCGACGCCACCCTGTCGTCGTCGTCGTACTCTCCGCGGCAGGGGTCGTCGCCTACTACGCGTCCGGTTACCCGGCGATCGGGATCGCGGTGCCTCTCGCGGCCGCGGTGTTCTCGGCCGCCGAATACGGTCGCACAGGGGCATCGATCGCCACGTCCGTGACCGTCCTGGTCATCTCGGTGGCGTACAGGCTCGCCATCGGACAGGACCCCGCCGTGGTCGTGGGTTACGAACTGCCTGGACACGCTCTCCTACTCGCAGCGGCGATCGCCCTGGGAGACAACGTGAGATCCCGGCGGGAGCTCCGCCAGAAGTCCTCTCAGATCGCGGCCCTGACCGTCGAACGGTACGCCCGGGAGGCAGAGAAACGCGCGATGTCCGAACGGCTCTCGATCGCTCGTGAACTCCACGACTCGATGGGGCACGCGCTGACGGTGGTGACTCTGCATGCGCAGATCGCGGAGGAAGCGCTGGACCCCGGTACTGCCTCTGACGAGGACAGCGCGGCGGCGCGTGAGGCGCTGGCGATCATCGCGAGCACCACTTCGGCGACGTTCGAGGATCTGCGCCGTACTGTCGCGAACCTGCGGAGGGAGGAGGGCGCGACGCGCCCCCCGCTCGGAATCGACGACCTCGAGTCAGCGATCCTCCCGGCGACGCAGGCCGGCTTGACGGTGCGCGCGAGTGTCTCCATCTCCGCCGCGCTGCCATCGACCGTCGAAGCCGCCGTGTTCCGGATCGTGCAGGAGTCCATCACCAACGTCGTGCGACATGCCGACGCGGCGCGCGTCGACGTCGACATAAGGCAGGCGGACGATGCTGTCGCCGTCAGCATCGTCAACGACGGCAGGCCGCGCACCACGGAGCCGTCCGACGACTCGGTCCGGCCCGGGCGAGGGCTGGAGGGGATGCGAGAGCGCGTTCACCTGCTCGGCGGCACGTTCTCCGCAGGTCCACGCGACGCCGGCTTCGCGGTGTACGCCTCGTTTCCCCTGGCGGTGAGGGCATGACCTCCGTCGTCCTCGTCGATGACCAGGACCTCGTCCGCGCCGGCCTGCGGACGCTGCTCTCGCGGGATGGCAGCATCCGGGTGGTCGCCGAGGCCACCGACGGCAGGAGCGGCGTGGAGGCGGTCCGAAAGTACCGACCAGATGTCGTCCTCATGGACCTCCGGATGCCTGTGATGGACGGCATCGAGGCGACGAGCGTGATCCGCGCGGACCACCGGCTGCACGACACCAGTGTCGTCGTCCTGACGACGTTCGACGACGACACGGACGTCGTTCAGGCCATCCGCGCAGGGGCGGTCGGCTACCTCTTGAAGAACACGCCGCGGGATGACCTGCGTGACGCCGTGACGGGGGCCGGCCAGGGAGAAAGACTGCTTTCACCGGCGATCGTCGAACGACTGATGGGCATGGTCGCGTCCGGTCGGGCCGCCGCGACCCCGGATCCTCGACTCGCCGTCCTCAGCGCCCGGGAGATCGAGGTCCTTGCGCGGATCGGACACGGCGACACGAACGACGAGATCGCTGCCATCCTGCACCTCAGCCCGGCGACCGCGCGCACCTACGTCAGTCGGATCCTCGCGAAGGTGGGTGCGCGTGACCGTCCAGAGCTCGTGGTGATCGCTCACCGTTCCGGGCTCGTCACGTCGTGAGCTCTCATCGAGGCGGGCGCCGCAGGAACCAGTTCGGAACGCCGAGAACATCTGCCTCTCCGATGACCGCGTATCCGTGCCTCCGGTAGAAGCCGACTGCCTCCGGGCGATCCGTTTCCGCGTAGCCGGGCACGCCTATGGAGTCGAGATGGCTCGTGTGTCTGAGCATCAGGAGAGTGCCGATCCCCCGCCCGCGCAGGTGCCGATCGACCGACACCGGCCCGAGATGCACGTGCGGTTCTGAGATGTCCCGCGCTGTCCATGCCCGGTTCCAGGCCAGCAGGCGCGCAGCGGCGCCTGGGCCGAAGGTCAGCGCACGGGAGAGGAGCCGCAGCCGGGTCTTCGCCGGGGGCCGGCAGCGCGCCGGGGGTACCGCCGCGGCGACACCGATCAGCGACCCACCCTGCTCGACGCCGTCGACCCGCATCGAGGGCGAACCGGAGAGGAGCACACTCATCAGCGACTCATGGCGACGAGTCCGCCTCGCTTCATCGCCGCCATACACCGCGACGTGGAGCGGGTTGTCGGCCATTCCACGCCCGAGCAGCGCCGCGATCTCCGCCACATCGGCGCGGTCCAGAGAACGAAGGTGAAGGTACGGTTCGCGATGTCTCATCGGTGCAGTCCTCGTCGTCGAGCGGTCATCACCCCACGGTGGCGCGACGGTGATGTCGCCGAATGCTCGCCTCGATCGACTTCTCGGATCGCCCCGTGACGACCCCGCTGTCCTCCCACGGCGCCCCGCATCCCCCGCGCCGCTCGAGGTGGTAGCCGTCGCGATGCGCGACAGGAGGAGCAGGACCCGGTCGTCCGAGAGCGACAACACAACTGATCCAGAGCGCACGCGACCCCAGGGGCCCGTTGCCTACTTTGACAGGATGAGCGAGTCACCGACGCCGTCGCAGCCACCAGAGATCCCCGGCCCACGTCCCCGATTGAGCTGGCCTGCCGTCATGGGCTTCGGCATCCTGGGGCTTCTGTGGCCGCTCCTGCGACTGATCGGTCTCGAAGCGGTCGTCGGCGGGGTGACGACCGTGATGGTCGCCTTCCTCGCCACCTTCGTCATCTGGGTCCTGGGTGCCGGCTTCGGCCATGTTCCGCGACCGGTTCTGACGCTCACCCTGTCCGGGGTTCTCTTCGCCCTCCTCCTCGGGGCGACCACCGTGGCCATCGGCGACTGGCCCGACCACGGCATCGGCCTGACTCTCGTCGCCGCCACCATCGAGATCGGGCGATCCGCTGGGTTCGGTGCGCTCAGCGGCCTGGTCGCCGAATCGATCCAGAGGGCCCGTCGCCGGCGACGGAGGAACCGTCCGTCACGCCGAACGTCGCCCTGATGCGACCACGATTGTCGCCCCCGTACGGACCATCCGCCGCGGCACCCGCCCCTACCGTTGGCGCATGATCTCCGAGAACCCACCTCCTCCTTCTCCCACCGCACGACGAAACCCTCTCGGGCTGTCGGCTCTGGCACTCGTCGGACTCGCGGCCGTCGCCCTCATCAGGGTCATCCTCCACGACCTGCATGTGATCGAAGAGGGCAGCCCGATCACGTGGGTGCTCGCGATAGGCCCGGTCGTGCTGTGGATCGTCGTCGCTGTCGTAGCGCGCGTCCCCAAGCCGTTCCTGACGGTGCTGGTCATCGGGGTGATCTTCGGAGTGATGCTCGTCATCACGCATCAACTCCTCTGGGACGTCGCCTACCGCGGCACTCCGCCGTCCCTCGGCGACGGTGCCGGGGCGCGCCTGGTCCCACGCATCGCGGCCATCCCCAGCGGGCTGTTCGTCGGAACGGTGATCGGCGCCGTCGGCGGGCTCATCGCCTGGGGCATCCAGACGATGAGCCACCGTCGCAGGAGCTGACAGCGCGAACACGAGCACAACGCCCGAGCCACCGCGCACGAAGAGCTCGCAGCGATCGCGTGCGGAAACGACGAAGCCCCGGTGAGAAGGATGCTCTCACCGGGGCTTTCTGGTCGGGCTGACAGGATTTGAACCTGCGACCCCTTGACCCCCAGGCGTCCAGAGGATTCAAATCTCACCGAAAACCGCGTGATTCCGCGGATCAGATTATGCAGAGCACGTCACGAGATGCATGGTTTGCTTGATTTTGGTCCCCTTTTGGTCCCCCTCGAACTTAGGGAAGGATTTTTAGGCCGCGCTTCGTCTGCCATAGCCCTAGCCCGAATACCGCTCCAGCAAGTGCAACGGAAAACCCAGCTCCCCAGCCATCTTTGGGCACAAGATCGGTCGCTGCGAAGGCCACAGCGCCAGCAGCAACCGCTCCGGCTACTGGAATCGCGTACTTCTGCGCGTTGGAGGGGGTCAGCACAACGTTCAGGCGGATTGATGCGGCCTCCGAGGGAATACGGGGCCCAACTTCCAGGTAGCTGCGGGTCACGTCAGGACGGTTGGGCACATCAATGAAAACTGAGAACGCGTCGTACGCTGATGTGAGGGTCAGGCTCTCAACATCACGAGCACTCAGGCCTTCACCCACGGCGAGCCTTAGCTCCGCGGGGATCATCCCAAGGCTCTCCTGACGGTGGAAGATCTCCAGAATGTAGCTGTGCCCGGTCGTCAGCCAAAACTCGCCATCCTTTGCACCCACGAACTCACCGGTGCTGATGTCACGTATTCCGACAACTCGAAAGTAGAACCTTTCTGGATTGGTGAGCGTGGACGAAAGATAGTCAACGATCGCTCGGAAGGCAGCGTCATTGCCAGACGACAGAGGGAGCTTCGCTTCCTCTAGGTCATTAGTGAATGATGAAGCTGCTGGACCAAAGCCTGCTGAGTGGGGTAGATCATCGTCGGGTGATGGATACTGACTAGACGTTCTGAGCAATTTCGAGTACTCGCGAATTCGGTGGCCAAGTTCCAACCGTTGAGTCTTGTCGGGCTCGGCACCGACCGGCAATCCGAGAAAGGTGAAGTAATCCCCCAGTTCGAGATCGATAGACAGAATCTCACCATGTTCAGATGCGCCCACTACCGTCGCTAACCTCAACGGGATGAACGCAGACTCATGAAACCGCTGCGGGTGCTGAAGCGAAAGGTGTATCAGCGCACCCAATCCTGTTGAGCGCAACCATTCACTGCGCAACTCTTCAGAGACATGCCGACGGTCATAGCGGAACCGAATCCGTGCACCGTTCGGATGCGCGACGGCTGCGAGCGCGTCCGCAACGTATCGCTCCCGGATGTTAGAGGTGTAGAGAAAGAGGGTGCGGTCAGACGTGCCCATGTTCACGGACCTGTCTTGCTACAGAGTCAGCGAGAAATTTGTAACGACGGCTGGTCGACGCGCTCGACAAAAGATAGTCGCGTTCTCGAACACCAGTCAAAGTAATTGTGGGGTTTGGGAACTGATCAAGAGTCAAATCAATCTCTTTCCCCGAGGCCAACTTGATCCAGTAATGACTGACACCGTCCACTATTCCCCGAAGAAGTTCCCCACCGAGGTAGTCCTGCAGGACGAGTGCCGTGACCGCACACTGCCCTTGCGACGGAAGTGAGGGCGTCCAGGCTTCAGGAGTAACGGATGTGTCGGCCGACCACGCGTTGCGCAGCGCGACCGTGAGTTCGGCAAGACCCGTCTCCGCTGGTGCCCGTACTGTCATGCTTCAAGGGTAGCGACCGCGTCTGACATTTCGGCAGCGATCTGGAGAGATCGTCTGTTCGGTGTCCTAGGCGCTGACGCGCCCGCAATCCAACTCACCCCGTTCCGGCACAGACTGATCGCCACCTCGACAACTACCTACTACGCCGCAGGCGGCGCAGACCCATGAGTCCCAAGATCGGGATCGGCGTGCGCGACAAGGACGCGCCTGCACGCAGCCCCCACAGTCTCCACTTGCGAGATCACTAGGCGAACCGCACCGGCAATGGCGCGAGGTTCGCTCACCGGATGACGACTGCATGGTGGTCCGAGGCGACAACACGTCCACCTTGCAGGATATACACCTCAACGAAATGATTCCCTGCGTAGCTGGTGGATTCGCGATGTTCCACACTCTGAGTGCCGTCAGCTTCGAGGAGTTGCCCCCGGAGCTGCCCAACTCTTTCTGCCTCTTCTCCTGTGTTGCGGACCTTCCAGATGACATCGAACTCTCCAGGAACATCAGTCACTACTCGGAAGAGGAGGTCCCGGTTCTTCTGGACTCGACCGTCGACGCGGAGCGAGCGCGCCACGCGTCCAGAGTCCCGAAGTACGAAAGCATCAATCCGCGCGCTATGGCCGCCAACATATGCGTAGTGCTCGTGAATGAACTCCTCATCGGGAGCTCGAAGAACGAGAGCTTTCTCCTGTCCGCTGTGCGCAAGCGACTTCGCCAGTCGTACGTTCTCTTCAGCAACAAACGTGTCGCCGAAGAGTTTGCGCCAAAGACTGGCGCTCGTGTCTTCGTCGTCTTCGGCAAGCGCTTCTCTCGCCCACTCGGCGTAGCGCTGTACCTGCACGCGGAAGTTTGCGTACTTCTCCTGGGTCCATCGGTGGTTGAAGTAGGTCCCAAGACAGCTCGGGTCTTCGAGGACAGGCATCTGCTCGTGCCAGCGCAGCCAAGAGTCCAAGTCTTCGAGAAGGGCGACCAGAGTTGAACCGACTGAGGCGTACCGAGCCTCAGTGTCGAAGGCCTGGACTCGTCCGCCGAGAAGTGTTGTGAGGATAACCGACGGACAGTCGAAGGTGTTCTTGTAGTCCCGGATGTATTTCAGAAGGCGGATGACTCGACGGAGGTTTCCGTTCGTGATGTCATCCTTTTCCTTCATCCATGACGTGAACCCCGCGGGGTTGGTGTCCTCGAACTTGTTCTCTTTGTAGTTGACGATGACTTGTGACCCGTCATCGCGCACGAGGTATGGGACCACATCGACATGGCAGTCATTTGCGTAGTCGATCCGGACGCACCGATTCTTTCTCTGGAGCATCGACTGATAGGTCGTGTTCCGCTTGAAAGCGGCTCGCACCTCTCGCAGGTACTCTTTTGGGCTCTCTGACCACTCAGGAACTTCCTCGATGTGGAGAAGAAAGTCGGCGTCGAACTCGTCTAGCGTTCCGACGGGCGTGATGATCGTCTCGTGGGCCCATGATCCCTGCGGGATGTGGTCTTGGTAGAGAGCACCAATCACCGTGTCTTTCTTTAGAGCATCCACGATGGCGATCACCCGACCGTCGAGCTGATTCAGTTTCCACTGCTTGAGGTTCACCGTGTTCTGAAGAAAGGCGGTGAAGTAGTTCTCGAGTTCCATGCGACCTCCCTTGTTTCTTAGTGCACCGTGAGCGCGTTCACGTAGCCTTGTGCGCTCGTTCGTTGATAGATGGCTAGTTCGGGTTGGGCGTCGCGCATGTGGAGTCGCCCCATCTGGATCGCCGCTGGCGCCGGGACAGCTGCAACGACGTGGACGCGAGAGACTGTCGGGAACTCTTTCTCCACGAGGGAAAGAGTTCGTTGCCAGCCGTCCGAAAACCGGTCGAGCGCGGCCCTGGTGTCGATCACGCTGGGGCCGGGCGTTTCAGTCGCAAGACTGAGCGCTACACGGGGCAGGCCGCGAACCCGCGGAGGGATCTCGTCAAGTTTGACGTCCGCGGTTACGTTCACGGTCAAGAGAATCTCGTCGAACGGTTGTGTGGCTGAGTCGTTGTTGGTTGTGGACACGTCATACGCGGGCGAATGCGCATCGTCAGTGGCCCAAGCCCATGCTCGCGCGTCGTCGGATCTCGCACGGCGGAAGAGGACAGTTTCGCTCTTGTCGTCGAGGCGGGAGCCAAGGTGTACGAGCAGAGGGATCGGGGCGAGCGCGAACACCGCTGCCACCTCGACGTCGCTGGCCTCGATCGCGGCCTGAAGCGAATCTACGGCCTGATCGATACGCTGAATGCCCCTCGTCCACGACCAGTCGGCGTCTTCAGGATCGTCAAGCATGACTTCGTACATACCCGTACGGGTGGCCTCGCCGAAGCCCGTCAGATGGAGCGGGTGGAGCGCTTCGGCAATCTGCCTGGCAGAAGCTGGAGCGAGCGTTCCTCGTATCTTCCCGGTGACTTTAAGGACGGCAGCCGGTCGTAGGGTCGCAAACTCAGTAACTTCTCGGACACGGCGTTCGTGCGTCATCTTCGCATCGCGGAGATACTCGGCAGTGAAGAACCCGACCATTTCAGGATCATCGATCCGTCGATGGCATTCGTGGCAGAGCAAAAGGATGTTCTCTTCGGCCGAGCGTTCTCGCAACGACAAAGACGACTTGCCTCTCGGCGATTTGGCGCCATCAGTGGCTCCGACGTTGTGGGCGAGTTCTGCAACGGAGCGGGAGTGGAAGAAGCTTCTAGTGTCAATGAGGTAGGCAGCACAGAGCACGCAACGGCCTGCAGAACGAGCCCATACCCGGTTCTGAACTGATGGCAGTATCGCGATTCGATGTATCTGTGAACTAGGCATCTGACAACACCACCCTACGTCCGAAACGTCTCAGGCTATCCCTCGTATCGAGCGCCCTTTCACTGAATACACGGTCCGCAGAGCGCCTGCAGATTGTCGAACTCGTCGGACCCACCCCACGACCATGGGAGGATGTGATCGACTTCCATTTCCTAGAGCGTGCCAACGTTCCCGCAGTGGTTACATGCATAACTATCGCGGCGTATGACCGCAAGCCGAAGAGGGAGGTCATGCCGGGCCCATCGCGCTTCTGTCGACATTCATGTCCTCCAAGCGGGGCGGCTTCCTCTGCAACACCGGAGCTGTGGGCTTCTCCCGGCCGTCAGACAGCAAGAGACTGAGCGGTCTCGTGATTGCCCATGCAAGCACCGGCGTGACGCGGTCTGAGTTGTCGAAGACTACGCAGAGCTGCCCACGCCTCGTGCCCGTGTCCTTGAGAAGGGACTCGCGCGTGCCGACCATCGCTTCGGTCACCTTGTCGAGCGTCGAGGCGACATCGAAACCGACTGATTCCGAGAGTTCGTCCGAGGTGGTCTTGGCAACATTGGACTGCACTCCAGTCTTGCGGACCGCTGCACGTAGCTCCATGACGGACTGGGCCTTGAATCGTTCGGCGGGATGTATGCCGATTCGGAGTCGGCCGATCACGTCTTCCAGCACTGGATCGGAATCGTGGCGGTCCCAGCCTCGTACTTCGCGTTCGCCATTGGCCCATGCAATGTCGGCCGCGCTGATCGCGAGGCCGGGGCCTTCAAGACGGCTGATATAGGCAACACCATCTGAGACCGCCCCGGCAGGGGTGCGACCGTGGACAACGCGAGCTGCGGTGCCGATTGCGAGCGAGTACGCGCCCATGTCCACTCGCCCAGGAGTCGGAGCAGTTGCCGATGAGGTGAAGCCTAGGGAGGCCCGGGGCAGGAGCCTGGCTTCTTCGCGGTTCCAGAGAGCAAATCCGGGTCGACGCTCTGCGCGGCCGATCGCCCAGCGGTTGCGGTAGTACTCGCCGATTCGTTCGGTGGGTAGGTCGAAGGGCTCGATCTCGTTGGTCTCGCCGCGGAGGTAGGCGTCCCACCCGACTGCTGTCGGGGCGAGAAAGACTTCGCGCTTGATGTTGTGTTGCAAGTTCTCGGCGGGGATCTCCAGTTGCGTGAGTGCCGTACGGATGATCCGGAAGCGCCAGTTGGGACCACTTCCGTATACGGTTGATCCGACTTTCGCGTTGGGGTCGTCGAGCACGACGTCGCGGACGTAGTCGCGCAGTTCTACGAAGAGTTCGTCAGAGAACTGGAAGTGACCGTAGCCCTTGGTGAAGCCAACCGAGCGGAACATCAGTGCACCCTCGAAGGTGATGCGGTTGTAGACAGATGACCTGCCGAGTGCTGAGGACGTCGTGATGAGGACGGGTGTGGGGTCTTTGATCTGCTTTCGGATGCCGGTCTCTTGCCCGTCGTACTTGTGGAATAGGAAGTCGCGGGTCTCGTTTGAGATCGTCAGAAGTGCGGCGAGTTTTCCTCCCAGCAGTTGCCGGTAGGGCTCAACGGCACCGAGAACGAATGCGTCGTACACGTTGTAGAGCCGGTTGTTTCGCTGCTCCGTGTTCCATCCGATGGTGGTGTCGCGTGCGGATTGGGCGATAACTGGGTCTCCTAGGGCGAAGATCGCTATGAGTTTGCCGTTCTGCCGGTCCCTCACGAGGAATCGAGTGCGGCGTCCGTACCCGTTTGAGACTGGTACTGACCACTGCAGGGTGGCGTACTTGAACACGTCGACGTCTTGCGGAGTTCGGACGGGAATGACCACCGGGTCGATTCGAGCGGGATCGATTTCGTCACCGTTCGCGAAGTTCTGCATAAGGTCGTCTTCGCGCCCGAGCAGCCACTTTCGAGCTGACTGCAGGCGGGCGCCGCGTTGGCTGCCGTGCGCCTTCCGGAACTCTTCCTTCGCCATGTTCGGGTCCAGGGTCTCTGCGACCTTGATCCGGCCCTGCACCATCGCTAGTTCGTCAAGCACTCGGTGCTTGAGCTCTTCAGCGTAGGAGGGTGGATAGGCGAGTCGGGGCTGCGCCGGGCAGCTTGCGCCGCCCGGCGTTGCTTCCGTCATCTACTTGGCCTCGTCTTCCGACTCGAAGTCGTCGGCGAACTCGTCGTCGTCAGAGAACTCTTCTTCGACCCACGCGGCCGGGTCATCCTCCTCGACATCCTCTCGGGAGGTCGCGTTGTTAAAAACGGCCGGGTGAAGGTCGAACGCAGTGGACAACTGCCGCGACCAGGCCCGGCGCTCCGCGCGGTAGAAGATCTTCTGATCACCGGTGGCATCCAGTTCGTTGGTCGCGAGTACCCAGAGCATCAGTTCGAGTCCGGAGCGCAACTCGGCCTGGTCGTCGTTCAGCTTGCTGTAGAGCTCGCGGTACCAGGCGTGTGCCTGGTTGATGCGAAGCACAGTCTGGCTGCCGACCATCAGCGGCGTGTAGAACGGATCGTCCTCGGCGTCAGTACTGAACTCCACCCTGTACGGCTTCTCACGGTGCTTGCGCTCCTGAGCCTTGGCCACCTCCTTCTCGTCGACGCCGGTCTCCTTCGCGAGTCGCTTGACGGTGTCGTCAAAGTTTCGCTGAGCTTCCTCCTGCGACTCCTTACTCGCCTTGCGAGTGCGCCGAACCTCCTTCTCGACGGCCTTGGCGATCGTCTTTTCAGAGGCACGAGTGGCCTCGCCATCGTTCGCGGCGGCGTCGCGTTCAGCCTTCTCCTGTTTGCGCTGCAAATCGATCTCTCGCACCAAGGCGCGGTGCGCGCGAATCACGCCTGCGGCGTCGAGCATCCGCTCGAGTCGCTCGGTGAAAATGATCGTCTGCTTGTCAGGCGTGACGCCGAACAACTCATCCAGTTCAGGCGGGAAGTCGATGGCGACCCCCACCTGACGGGCATAGTTGTTCCAGGTGATGACGTCGGGGCGAGCGAGTTCGATGAATCGTCCGTTCCGGGTAACAAAGAAGCCGTTGTACGCAGTGCGGATGCGCTGGCGCACGTGCGCGGGGCGACCCTTGCCGCCGGTGTTGACCGCGGCCTTGTAAGCGGCGGTACCCAGCAGAGAGAACCTGACCGTGACTGTGTGCTCGTTGCCGTCCGGATCGTTCGCCGTGAAACGGATAGGGCTGTGCGACTCAGCGTTCGGAGAGCCGGGGATGTCGTAGTAGCGGTATCCGGGCGTGGTGAAGAGAACGTCGACCGGCTCCACCGGGTCACCGTCGATGTAGAGCTTGCATACGTCGAGCCAGCCCGCGTAGGTGATCCCCAGTTGCTCCCGGAAGCGTCCCGAGGACTGCTGGACGTTCGGCCACGTGAGCCGGTCGAGAGTGCTCCACACGACCACGGTACGCACCGCATCCTGTCCGTCAACGACCTTGCCGGAGTCGATGTACTGAACGACCCAACCCGGCAGCGGCTCCTCGGTAACGGCGGGCAGTTGCACGGTCTGCCCTTCCACGATGAGGTTATCGAGATCGACAGCCACCTTGGCGAAGAGCTGGCCGTCGCCCGTGCGGGAATAGACGCTGAACTTGCGTCCGCGGTTGACGGAGGCACTAGGCAGGCCGAAGCCGAATCGTCCGAAGACGTTCCGCTTGCCCTCGTTCGAGGAGCCGCCCCACTTAACCGCGTGTGGGAGGAAGGCAGGGTCGATGCCGGCCGCGTCGTCAATGAACGCGATCTCGGTGATCTTCGCACCCTCGGTGCGGTAGACGAGGTGGACCTGTGAGGCGCCGGCTTCAATGGCGTTGTCGATGATGTCGCCAGCGGCGTGCGCTTCATCCGCGTAACGGACGGAGCGCATGGACTCGGCAAGCATCTTCTCGTCGACGAGGCCAGCGGTGCCGCCGGTCTGGGCGGCGGCCTTCTGGTCTTCAAGATGCCGCTTCTTGACGTACTCGCGCTGGCTTGCCAGATGCTCTGCTGCGGTGTTCAGGGGCTGCTTCATGATGGTGTTCCTTTTCTCTCTGTTGCGCGGCGACGGTTGCGCCGCGTGGGCTGGGCTTGGGCCCAGGCATGTGAAATCTATGCCGCGAGCCAGAGCTGGCGGAGTGAGGCACGAGCGCGGACGATCCGGTCGTGCGTAGTGCTGGTGGAGATCCCGGTCTCCGCAGCGACCTCCGAGACGCTCGCACCGTCGAGCACGGGGCTGAAGGCGGACCGCTCAGCGACAGGGATCTTGTTGAGCAGGTCGGTCACGATCGGACCCGTGAAGTCGATGCGGCTGTCCGGAGCGTCGATCTCTTCCAGAAGGTAGCCGTGCTCGTCATAGACGAGGGGCTGCTGGTTGCGAATGTCGTCCATGACGCCGTTGAGCGGTCGTGTGTAGTAGCTCGCGTACTGGCTGTAGGTGAAGGCGAGCTTCACGAGCGGAGTACCTGTCTTGCGACTTCCTCGAACGGCATCTTCGAGGATCTTGGAGACGATGTCTTCGCGGTCTTCTCGGGTGAGAAGTCGATTCGACTTGCGCTTCACGATGGCGCACAGCTTTTTGATGTCAGCGATCGTCAGATCGCCGAAATGATGGTTTTCACCCACGGGGCTCAATCCTTTCGTTGGAAGGAGAGCCTCACGGCGGGTGCCGCGACAGAGGTTAAGTCTCAGGATGCGTTCGTGACGGCGCTGTTGGCCGGCTCGGACCCAAGGCTCTCTTGGTCTGTAGTTGTAGGTCTGAGGATAGCAGCGGCCTCCGACAGAGTCGATGAACCTTGCGGAGATCGTGCTGCCCTCACTGTCTAGAGGTCACGGCTCGCACCGATCATCCGGACAGGAGGAAAAAGCCCGGTCGGTACGCTGAGGAGCATGGAGTCGATCGACGAGGAACAGGTCCGGCTGTTGACCTACGTGCGGCTCAGCCCTGGCATCGCGGTATCCAAGCTCTCGCGTCTGCTGCGCACTACGCCAGCCATGACGCGGCGTCAGGTCGAGGCGCTCGAAGCGCAAGGCCTTCTGGAGCGCCGTAACCACCCGGACCACCCGAATGCCAACGAACTGCACGTCACAGCGGCAGGCGTGGCAGCACTCGGCGCTGAAGACTAGAGACTCCTTCGAGCGCCGATCGATCTCGACGATGAGGATCGTCGTTGGAGATCCGGCTCCCAGAGACGTTTGTCCACGGTGGGATGCTTGTCGGTGCGAGGCCTCCCGTCCCGATTCCACGACGCTCCGCGCACTTCATGCACGATGCGCCAGCCCGCGGCACGCAGGCTGGTTCCGGGTTCTGTCGCGAGCGTGTAGGTCCCGATTCGTCGGTAACCCATCGCGCGACCTGCCCGCCACGCAGCCGAGTAGAGCGATGACGGCGCGTTCGCACACCCGTCAGTTGCGAGCCTCGTGACTTCAAGGGTCAATCCATCGTCACGATGCCGAGAGACAGGACGCCCGACGATGGCGACACCTCTCATCTCGCCCGACTCATCGACAACGCCGATCGAGAACTTGTGCCCAACGACCTTCTTGTGGTGCCGGTGATGGGACTCAACGAATGCGTTCGCATCAGCGAGCGAGATCGGAACGACCATCAGTCGCACACTCGGCTGTTCGCTCACTCCCACGCACCTCCATCGGGTCAAGCCCAGGAGGATCGCTGGGCCGTCACCTTGTAGGTGCTCTGCCGCCGTCCGCGCCCTTGGCATACTCCTGCCCCGCTCAACTACGCGAGAACGACACATTCAGACGACTTCCGCAGCAACTCTGACGGTGGCACACCCGTTCGCGACCTCCCCTCATCCAGCCCTCCCGAACACCCGCTCGAGATGCTCAGCCGTGACGGGGTTCACGGTCTCGTTGCGCTGTATGTAGTGCTGCATCGTGATCCTCGGGTCGGTGTGCCCGAGGAGTTCGGAGGCAAGGAGCGCGCCTTGTGCGTCGTTGACGACGGTCGCGACGGTGCGGCGGAATCGGTGCGGGGTGACGTTCTCGATCCCGGCCTCGTCCATCACGTCGCGAAGGAGCCGGCGGATGTTGTTCGTCGTGTGCGGCGTCCCGACCCGCGTGCTGAACAGGAGCGCACCCGGTTCTGTGTCTCCTGTACGGAGAAGGCGTGAGCGGATCGCCTGCAGCGCGAACGACGGCAGCGCGACGCGGCGAACCGAGCGATCCGTCTTCGGATGATCCTGCCGGTGCGTCGGCTCACCCTTGCGACTGATGATCGTCCCGGCGATCCTCGCTGTCGGGATCAGGCCGTCCACGTCGAGATCCTGGAGTCGGATGGCGAGGACTTCGCCGATGCGCGCAGAGGTGCCGAGTATGACTTCGACGATCTGCCCGAACTGCCGATCCGGCCTCGGTCCCGCCAGAACCCGCCGGGACTCCCAAGCCTTTATCGCCGCCCGGATGTCCTGCACCTCGCCGATCGTGAACGCGTCGGGGATGGTCTTCGTCCGGTGGAGCCGGGAGACGTGATCCATCGGGTTGCGGGGCAGAATCTCGTGGCGGACTGCGAGTGCGAGTGCGAGGCGGAGGACAACGCGGGCGTGCTTGGCGCGGCTGTAGCTGCGTCTGGCGAGTTGCTTGAGGAAGTAGTCGCAGCGGGCGACCCCGATCTCCCGGAGGGTGAGGTCTTTGAACGCGGGGAGGACGAGGGCGCGCATGTCACGCTCGTAGAGATTCCTCGTGGTTCGGGAGAGGCGGTCTTCTATCTCCAGGTCTTCCAGTCAGTAGGCGACGAGCTCCGGGAACGAGCTGTCGGCGCTCATCCCGTTGAATCCGGGCTGGTAGAGGGAGCGTTCGGCGAGCTTCTGCTTGAGCTTGCGCTCCGCGGCGGCCCGTGAGGAGCCCGTGGCTTGGACGAGTCGGTTGGTGCCGTCCCAGTCCCGGTAACGGGCGCGGGCCACATGGTTGCCGTTCGGCTGGGCGCGGGTGGCGATGATCCCGAAGGTGCCGATGGGTGTGCGGGGCCTACCCCCGCGCGCCCTCCCCTGCTTCGGGAAAGGTGGCAGCCCCGATAGAGGCGGCGGGCTCGCGCATGGCGTCCATCCAGGCGCGGATGTCGGTGATACCGAACATGATGCGCTTGCCGAAGCGGTAGGCGCGGGGCCTTTGCCGTTGGTGCGCCAGTCGTAGACGGTGGGGACCGGGACGCCGAGGTAGTCGGCGAGTTCATCGATGTTCAGGAGCGGTTCCGGGCCGTGCGGGCTGGACTGGTGTTGATTCATCCTTCCAGTCTCGAAGGACAGATGACGGGGTCTGTTCTCCCGCCCTGCTCCCCCGTCGAGTTGCCCGCCGCCTGACACGCGAATCAGCGCCTGACGTTGCGGCGTCGCTGTTCGAACGGTGCGGGCGAGGTCGCGATGCAGTTCCTATGGCATGCGCGCCGTTGCCGGTTCAGCAGGCTCAATCGGCCGATGTGTACGGCGGTCGCGGCGTCGGGTTGCCGACTCCTCAAGGCGAGCGCGGATGAGGAGGACAACGCTGATCGGGCCCATGATGAGGAACTTGACGGCGTTCCAGCAGAACAGGAGCACGAAGAGGTTCAGCCAGCCGGGGCCGCCGTCCTCGATCAGGGTGAGGCAGTAGTTCGCGGCGAGGAAGTACGGCACGGCGAGGAGCATCACGGGGATGCCCCATAAGAACTCGATCGCCCCGCTCGTGCGGGTCCTCGACGAAGCAGTGCGCAATGGGCTCATCCCGATCAACCCCGCGAAGAACCGTGCCAAGCGCAGCCTGAACCGCAACGCCTTCCGTCTCCAGCCTGCGGAGGATGCTTCCCCACGCGCCCATGCGATCCCGGACATGGGCACGCTGACGAAGCTCGCGGAAGCCTGCGGGAAGATTCACCAGTCGTACTCCGACTTCGTCATGCTCGCAGCGCTCCTCGCCGCGCGTTCTTCCGAGGTCTCAGGTCTCCAGGCCGGTGACGTCCGCTTCGATAAGAACATCGTGGTGATCGCCCGGCAGACGTACCCCGGCAAAGGCGGGCTCATCACAAAAGCAGACCAAAGGCCGCAGAGAGCGACGCGTCCCGATCCTCGACCCGCTCCGCCCGATCCTGGAACGCCTCGCGGAAGGCAAGGAGCCCGACGACCGGCTGCTGGTCGGCCCGAAGGGCGGCGCTCTCACGACGGCGACCGTGCGGGACGCGACGAACTGGGACCAGATCGTCAGTGATCTCGGCCTGCCCGACCTCACTCGGCACGGCCTCCGGCACACCGGCGCGACCTGGATGGCAGACGCCGGCATCCCGCTGCACGTCCTCCAGGACATCCTCGGCCACGCCTCCGTCGAGACCACCCGCGGATACGTGCACCCCGACGACCGGCACCTCGCATCAGCAGCGGAGCAAGCCAACGCCTTCCTGGCCCGATCCTCCAAGGCAAGCAGACCGAGCCGGCGCGAGGCGTCGAGGTCGCTGTGACGGGTAGCCAGAAGCCACGATCAGATGCTCTGGTCCCCTTTTGGTCCCCTTATCCACAGGCGACGACTTCCAGAGAGCCAGCGACGCCTCCGCCGTACACGGGCTGGCGCCGATACCATCGCGAGGGGACCAGAGGGGGACCAACGAAAACCCGTCGCCAGACATGACAAAGCCCTGATGAAAATCGCTTCTCATCAGGGCTTTTCCGTCGGGATGACAGGATTTGAACCTGCGACCCCTTGACCCCCAGTCAAGTGCGCTACCAAGCTGCGCCACATCCCGTTGTTTAGTTTTCGAGCTACTGCGCCGCCGTAACCCACTTGACCCCCAGTCAAGTGCGCTACCAAGCTGCGCCACAGCCCGTTGTTCTGCACTCTCGCGCAGGCAACTCCCCTATCTTAGCCGTACCCGCGGCCCTCTCGCGAACCGGGGCGTTGCGGGGTGTCGGAGCCACCGCGTACCGTCGCGGTCATGCCGACGATCACCACCGAACTCGCCACGTCCGACCGCTGGGACGACGTGCAGCACGCTCTCACGGGCGGGGGCGACGGTGCGAGCTGCCAGTGCATCTGGCCGATGCTGAGCAACAAGGACTGGAACACGACCACCACGCCGCAGCGCACCGACATGTTCCGGGCCGAGATCGACGAGGGTCCACCGCCCGGGCTCGTGGCCTACGTCGACGGCGAGGCCGCGGGCTGGATCCGTATCGGACCGCGCACCGCCCAGGCCCGCATCCCCCGCACGCGCATCATCGCCGCGTCGTCCGCCGAGCCGTTCGACGACCCGTCCGTGTGGGCGGTGACGTGCTTCGTGGTGCGCCGCGAGCACCGGGGCACCGGACTCAACGCGGCACTGCTGCGGGCGGCGGTCGACTACGCCGCGGCCTCCGGAGCGCGTCTGGTCGAGGGGTACCCGGTCGACACCCGCGGCGAGAAGCAGCGCGCGAACGACCTGTTCCACGGCACGCTGAACACCTTCCTCGGCGCAGGCTTCACGGAGCAGACGGTCATGAAGCCCGGACGGGTTCTCGTGACGCTCGACCTGTCCTCCCGCACCGACGCATGACCACCACCCCGCGGCACACCCCCGCGCCCCCGGATATACCGCCGCGGCCATACGATGAGGGGATGCGCCGCCGCACCCTCCCCCGCCCGATCGTGTGGGCGTTCGCGCCGTACGTCGCGGTGTCGCTGCTGCACGTCGTGCTGCTCGCGCTCGACCACGACCTGGCCGCTCCGACCAAGCTGCTGCTCATGCCGCTGCTCGCGGTACCGGTGCTCGTGGCCGCCCCACGCCTCCGGCCGCGCTCCGCCCTCGTGCTCGCGCTCGCGGCGCTGCTGTTCTCCTGGCTGGGCGACGGCGCGGGGGCGCTGTTCCCCGCCGCCCCCGAGCTTCCGCTCATGCTCGGGTTCTTCGGCCTCGCGCACGTGGCGTACATCGTGCTGTTCGCGAGGCACCTCGCCCGGCGTCGGCTGCCCTGGTGGACGCTGGTGTACGCGGCGTGGTGGGTCGCGATGATCCTCATGCTCGGGCCGCACACCGGCCCCCTGCTGATCGGCGTCGCCGCCTACGGGCTGCTGCTGGGCGGCACGGCCGCGATGGCCGCCCGCTGCCACCCCCTCGTCGCGGTGGGCGGCGCGTTCTTCCTCGCCAGCGACACGATCCTCGCGTTCCGGCTCTTCCTCCCCGATGCCCTCCCGGCCTGGAGCAGCCCCGCCGTGATGGCGACCTACACGCTCGGACAGGGGCTCCTCATCGCGGGCACCCTGGTCGTCCTCGCACGGAAGGCCGCGTGATGGTCGACAGCGTCCGCGTCGACAGCTGGCTGTGGGCCGTCCGCGTGTACAAGACCCGGTCGGCCGCGACCACCGCATGCCGTGCGGGGCATGTGCGCGTGAACGGCGACAAGGCCAAGGCCGCCCAGACGGTCCGCATCGGCGACGAGCTGCGCATCCGCATCTCGGGGTTCGACCGCATCCTCATCGTCCGGCAGCTGCTCGTCAAACGCGTCGGCGCCCCACTCGCCGCCCTCGCCTACGAAGACCGCACCCCCGAACGCGAACCGCAGGCCGCGCTCGGCCTGCGCGACCGCGGTGCCGGTCGCCCGACCAAACGCGAGCGCCGCGAGATCGACCGCCTCCGCGGCCGGGACACCCCGTCCGACTGACCCCGCGGCATCCGCTCGTCCGCACGCGTCAGGCGTCCAGCAGCCTCCGCAGCCACCCGCTCGACCGCACCTGCGCGCCCGCGGCCTCGACCCGCGCCTGCAGCTCCCGGTCGCTCGTGACCGCCAGCACCCGCTGCGCCCCCGCGACCCGACGCTCGACCTCGGCCACGATCGCATCATCGCCCGCGGCCTCGGCCCGCACGACCGCCAGCGCCGGCTCCGCGACTCCGGCCTCGGCGGCACCGGTCTCCGCGGCCTCGGTCCCGATGTCGCGGGCACGACCCTCGACCACGAGCGCCACCTCCGGGTACCAGTCGTCTCCGTCGAGCCCCAGGTCGTCCGCGGGCACCGCCAGCCCGGCCAGCCGGTCACGCAAGCGCGCGGCCGCACCGGCTCGGTCCTTCCACCAGCCGTCGGGCACCGACCCGACCACGTTCGCCCCGTCGACCACCACGGCCGGGAACACATCGAGCTGAGCACGCAGCATCGGCCACGCCGCCCCGAACCCCGGGTGCAGCGGCAGCTCGTCCACGCGGTTGACCGGGACCCACTCCAGCGCCACGCTCTCCGGATCGCTGATCACCGGGTCGAACGGGCTGCGCACATCGGCGACCACCGTCGTGTACGACCAGATGCCGAGGTCGAGCACGCTCGTGAAGCGCGGACGCACGGCACCGTCCGGCACGCCCGCCTCCTCCTGCGCTTCCCGGATCGCTCCGACGATCGCCGACTCGCCCTCGTGCAGCGCACCGCCGGGCAACCCCCACGTGCCGCCGAAGTGGCTCCACGACACGCGGTGTTGCAGCAGTATCCCGCGCGTCGTGTCGACCGCGAGCAGACCGGCCGCGCCGAACCGCCCCCAGTAGCGCTCCCCCGTGTCTGCGACCACCCAGGCGTCGCCAGGGTTGCGCGGTCCTTCGGGGCGACGCGGTTCGCCGGGCGCGGGGGGTACGACTGTCACCCCCTCAGCTTTTCACAGCATCGGGGTCGCGGCGCCACCCGGCGACACACGCCGGAACGCGTCAGCGCTGGCGGCGCTCCCGCACGCGCATGTTGATGACGATCGGCGTCCCCTCGAACGGGTAGAGCTCGCGCAGGCGCCGCTGGATGAACCGGCGGTAGCCCGGGTCGAGGAACCCAGTCGTGAACAGCACGAACGTCGGCGGACGCGTCGAGGCCTGCGTGCCGAACAGGATGCGCGGCTGCTTGCCCCCGCGCAGCGGGTGCGGGTGCTCGGCCACGAGCTCGGCGAGGAAGGCGTTGAACTTGCCGGTCGGGATGCGGCGGTCCCAGTTCTCGAGCGCCGTCTCCAGCGCGGGCACCAGCTTGTCGAGGTGTCGCCCGGTCTTCGCGGAGATGTTCACCCGCGGAGCCCACGCCACGTGCGCGAGGTCCTGCTCGATCTCGCGCTCGAGGTACCGGCGGCGGTCGGCGTTCTCCAGGTCGTCGTCGTTCAGGCGGTCCCACTTGTTGAACGCGAGGACGAGCGCGCGGCCCGACTCCAGCACGAGGTCGATGATCCGCACGTCCTGCTCGCTGATCGTCTCCGACACGTCGAGGACCACGACGGCGACCTCGGCCTTCTCCAGCGCGGCCGACGTGCGCAGCGAGGCGTAGAAGTCCGCGCCCTGCGCCATGTGCACGCGGCGACGGATACCGGCCGTGTCGACCAGACGCCACATCTTGCCGCCGAGCTCCACGACCTCGTCGACCGGGTCGCGCGTGGTACCCGCCAGGTCGTTCACGACGACGCGCTCCTCCCCCGCGGCCGTGTTCAGCAGCGAGGACTTGCCCACGTTGGGGCGACCGAGGATCGCGACACGTCGCGGCCCGCCGATCTCCTGCTTCGCGACCGCCGAGATTTCGGGAAGCTTCTTCAGCACGGCATCCAGGAGATCCGCCACGCCGCGGCCGTGGATGGCCGAGACCGGGTGGGGCTCACCGAGACCGAGGTTCCACAGCGCGGCGGCCTCCGGCTCCTGCCGGGCGTCGTCGATCTTGTTCGCGACCAGGAACACGGGCTTGCCGCTCTTGCGCAGCAGCTTGACCACGTGCTCGTCTGTCGAGGTGGCGCCGACCATCGCGTCGACCACGAACAGCACCACGTCGGAGAGGTCGATCGCGACCTCCGCCTGCGCGGCGACCGAGCGGTCGATGCCGCGGGCGTCGGGCTCCCAGCCGCCGGTGTCGACGAGCGTGAAGCGCCGGTCGTTCCATTCGGCCTTGTAGGTGACGCGGTCGCGCGTGACGCCGGGGGTGTCCTCCACCACGGCCTCACGACGACCGAGGATGCGGTTCACGAGCGCCGACTTGCCGACGTTCGGCCGTCCGACGATCGCGACGACCGGCAGTGCGGGCAGGAACTCGATGCCGTCCTCGCCCAGCGAGACGCCCGCGAGGAGCGCGGCATCCTCGTCGTCCAGCTCGTAGTCGGCGAGACCGGCGCGCAGGGTCTCGGCGCGCTGCTCGGCGAGGTGCTCGTCGAGGTTCTCCATCTTCTCGGCGAGCTGGTCGGGGCCGCCTTCGTATTCGTCGTCAGCCACGGTGTGCTCCTCGGAGTCGTTCGATCACCGTGAGGACGGCGTCGATGGTCTGGGGGTAGTCGAGTTCGGTCGAGTCGACGACCTCGACGCCCTCGGCGGCGTTGAGGAAGTCGACGACGGCGCTGTCGGAGGCGTCGCGCCGGTGCAGGGCCGCGGCGACGGCGGCGGCGTTCTCCCCCGCGAGCTCGCCGGCACGGCGTGCGGCGCGCACCTCGGGCGCGGCGGTCAGGAGGATGCGCACGGGGGCATCCGGTGCGACCACGGTCGTGATGTCACGTCCCTCTACGACCACGGCGGGGTACGGAGCGTCGGCGACCAGCGCGCGGAACAGCTCGTTCACCTGCGCGCGCACCTCGGGCACGCGGGCGACGCCGCTCACCGCGCCGGAGACCCGCGGTTCGCGGATGGCGTCGGTCACGTCGGTGTCGCCCACCCGGACCGTGCGGTCGTCGGGGTCGAGGCCGAGACGGACCGGGAAGTCGGCTGCGGCGGCGCGCACGGCGGCCGCGTCATCGGTGTCGGCGCCCTGCTCCAGCACATGCCAGGCGAGCGCCCGGTACGCCGAGCCGGTGTCGAGGTAGCCGTAGCCGAGCTGGCGCGCGACCGCCTTGGAGACGCTGGACTTGCCGGAACCGGCCGGCCCGTCGATGGCGATGAACTTCGTGGCGGAGACGGTGGAGGTGTCAGTCATTCGTGTTCCCTGCAATGCGCCAGCCGCGTTCCTGGAGCCCGGTGATCGCGCCGTGCAGCGCCGCGGGGTCGACACTGATCTCGGCCAGACCGAACTGTGCGCCGGGCGAGTGCTCCAGACGCAGGTCCTCGACGTTGACGCCGAGTTCGCCGAGCTCGCCGAACAGGCGGCCAAGCTGTCCGGCGGTGTCGTCGACCATCACCACGAGCGTCTCGAAGCGCCGGTTCTGGCCGTGCTTGCCCGGCAGGCGCTCCACGCCGTCGTTGCCCTGCCGGATGGTCTCCGCGATCACACGGCGCGCGCCGGGGGCCGCCGGCGCCCGCAGCGCCTCCGCGACATCGCCCAGGTCGGCCGCCAGCGCGTCGAGGATCTCCACGACGGGCCCCGCGTTCGCGCCGAGGATCTGCACCCACAGCTCGGGGGCGGAGGCGGCGATGCGCGTCGTGTCGCGCACACCCTGACCCGCCAGGCGCAGCGCGCCCTCCTCGGCTCCCGCGAGCCGCGCGGCCAGCAGGCTCGCGACGACCTGGGGCACGTGCGAGGTGAGCGCGACCGATCGGTCGTGCTCCTCCGGCGTCATCTCCAGCGGCATCGCGCCCACGTCGAGCGCGAGCGCCTCGACCAGCGCGAGATCCGTGGCCTTCGTGTCCTCGTCGCGGCATACCACCCAGGGCCGCCCGATGAAGAGGTCGGCGCGGGCGGAGATGGCGCCGCCGCGCTCACGCCCCGCGAGCGGGTGCGAGCCGATGTAGCGCGCGAGGTCGACGCCGCGGTCGCGCAGCGTCCGGAACGGTTCGAGCTTGACGCTCGCGACGTCGGTCACGACCGCGTGCGGGTACCGCTCCAGCTCGGCCTGCACCACGTCGGCCGTGACGTCGGGCGGCACGGCCACCACGATCAGCGCGGGGGCGTCGTCGTCGGCGGCGAGTCGACCGGCGCCGTAGTCCACCGCCAGTCGCAGCTGCGCCGGGGAGGCATCCGTGAGCGCCACATCGACACCCTTGGCCCGCAGCGCATGACCGACGCTCGCGCCGAGCAGGCCGGCACCGACGATGCGGACGGTGCCGGACAGACGCGGCGCCACGGCACCGGTCTTCCGCGCCGTGGGCGCACTCGTCGTGTCGGTCATTCGGTCTCCTGCTCGCCTGGCGCCGCGGCGACACCGGATTCACGGCGCGCGAGGGTCAACAGCGCACCGAGTTCGATTTTACTCAGGTCACGCGTCTTCCCCGCCGGGAGGGTTCCCAGGTGCAGCGGGCCGAACTGCCGGCGTACGAGCTCGGTCACGGGGTGGCCGACCGCGGCCATCATCCGACGCACGATGCGGTTGCGCCCCGAGTGCAGCGTGAGCTCCACCAGGCTCGAGCCGCGCGACGTGTCCAGCAGCCGCGCCTTGTCCGCCGCGATGGGGCCGTCCTCCAGCTCGATGCCCTTCGTGAGCGTGGAGATCGTCTGCGGGGTCACCGTGCCGTCCACCTTGGCGATGTACACCTTGGTCACACCGAACGACGGATGCGCCAGCACGTGCGCGAGCTCGCCGTCGTTCGTGAGCAGCAGCAGCCCGCTGGTCTCGGCGTCGAGGCGCCCCACGTTGTAGAGCCGTTCCTCGTAGTCCTTCGTGAAGCGACGCAGGTCGGGCCGCCCGCTCTCGTCGCGCATGCTGCTGACCACTCCGGTGGGCTTGTTCAGCATCACGTAGCGCTTGGTGACGTCGAGCTGCACCGCGGTGCCGTCGACGTCGACCAGGTCGCGCTCGGGGTCGATCCGACGGCCGAGCTCGGTCACGGTCTGCCCGTTCACCCGGATGCGCCCCTCGACGATGTACTGCTCGACGACACGACGCGAGGCGACGCCCGCCGCCGCGAGGACCTTCTGCAGCCGCACGCCCTCGGGCGCGGTGGCGTCGTCGTGGGCAGCGTTCATCGGAGGGTCCCTTCGTCGAAGCCGTCGGCGCCGTCGTCCAGCAACGGCGAGATCGGCGGCAGCTCGTCCAGCGAGTTGATGCCGAGGTGCTGCAGCAGCGCGTCGGTGGTGCCGTAGTTGATCGCCCCGGTCTCGGAGTCCGCGAAGAGCTCGGTGATGAGGCCGCGGGCGAGCAGCGTGCGCACGACCGAGTCCACGTTCACGGCGCGGATCGACGCGACCTGGCTGCGGGTGACGGGCTGCTTGTAGGCGATCACCGCGAGCGTCTCCAGGGCCGCCTGCGACAGCCGCGCGGGCGCCTGCCCGCCCACGAACTCCGCCACCACGGGGTCGAGGTCTTCGCGCACGTACAGCCGCCACCCGCCACCGACCTCGCGCAGCTCGAAGCCGCGCCGCGGTCCTCGGCCCCGTCCGTCGTAGTCGTCCCCGAGCGCCTCCAGCGTCTGCCGCACGGCCGGCACCGGCGCGCCGACCGCGGCCGCGAGGGCGACCAGGCCGATCGGCTCGTCCACGATGAAGAGGATCGCCTCGACGCGCTCGCTCAGCGGCAGCTCGGAGCCCACGACCGTCGCGGCGTCGTCACCCCCGGGCTCGACCTCCGGCCCGGGTGCGACCTCCGGCACGGGCTCGACCTCCGGCGCGGTCTCGGTCTCGGTCACGTCATCGGTCATAGTCGGCCCCCAGGGTCGCGAGTGTCTCGTCCGACCAGGTGTCGGCGGCCCAGCGGAGCGTCAGCTCGCCGAGCGGTTCCAGTTGTTCGAAGGAGAGCGCCGCGTGGCGGTACAGCTCCAGGACGGAGATGAAGCGCGCCACCACGATCCCCGGCTCGGTGACCCCGGCGACCAGCTCGCGGAAGCTGATCGACTCGGTGCCGCGCAGCAGCGTTACGACGATCGCCGCCTGCTCGCGGATGCTCACCAGCGGTGCGTGCAGGTGATCGAGCCCGACGTGCGGCATCTCCTTGGGTGCGAACGCCAGCAGTGCCAGCGCCGCGAAGTCGTCCGCGCTCAGCGACCACACCAGCTCCGGCGTCTTGCGGCGGTGCTTCTCCTCCAGCGGCACCGCCCGCACGTGACGGCGGTCCTCCCGCTGCAGGCACCGCGCGAACCACGCCGACACCTCCTTGAACGCCCGGTACTGCAGCAGGCGCGCGAACAGCAGGTCGCGCGCCTCCAGCAGCGCCACGGCCTCGGCGTCGACGAGCTCGCCCTGCGGCAGGAGGCCGGCGACCTTCATGTCGAGCAGCGTCGCGGCCACCACGAGGAACTCCGATGCCTGGTCGAGCTCCTCCTCGTCCTCCAGCTCGGCGAGGTAGGCGATGAACTCGTTCGTGACCGCGCTCAGCGACACCTCGGTGATGTCCATCTCGTGCTTCGAGATGAGATTCAGCAGCAGGTCGAACGGTCCGTCGAAGTTCGACAGCGAGACCCGGAACCCCGTGTCGCCCTCCGCGGGGGCGACGGCCTCGGCGGTCGGATCGGTCTCGGCGTGCTCAGGCGACGGC
This sequence comes from Microbacterium sp. NPDC055502, assembly GCF_053643635.1. Taxonomy (NCBI): domain Bacteria; kingdom Bacillati; phylum Actinomycetota; class Actinomycetes; order Micrococcales; family Microbacteriaceae; genus Microbacterium; species Microbacterium sp. NPDC055502. The sequence goes on from NZ_JBSHKJ010000002.1 coordinate 1,072,707, forward strand.
GCCACGGGCGACCAGCTCCCGCGCCAGCCGCAGATACGCCTGCGCGGCGGCGTGCTCCGGCGCGAACTCGGTGATGGGCACGCCGGAGACCGAGGCGTCGGGGAACTTCACCGTGCGGCCGATCACGGTCTCCAGCACGTCGTCGCCGAAGGCCTCCACCACCCGCTCCAGCACCTCGCGCGAGTGCAGCGTGCGCGGGTCGTACATGGTCGCCAGCAGCCCGTCCATCGTGATCGACGGATTCAGGCGGTCGCGCACCTTGTCGATGGTCTCGATCAGCAGCGCCACCCCGCGCAGGGCGAAGAACTCGCACTCGAGCGGGATGATCACGCCGTGCGCGGCAGTGAGGGCGTTGACCGTGAGCAGGCCGAGCGAGGGCTGGCAGTCGATCAGGATGACGTCGTACTCGCCCGCGACCTGGCGGAGCACCCGCGCGAGGATGGTCTCGCGGGCCACCTCGTTGACCAGGTGCACCTCGGCGGCCGACAGGTCGATGTTCGCGGGCAGCACGTCGAGGCCCTCGACGTTGGAGTGGACGATCGCCTCGTGCGCGTCGCGCTTCGTGTCCAGCAGCAGGTCGTACACGGTGGGGACGTCGTGGGTCTGGATGCCCAGGCCCGCGGACAGCGCACCCTGCGGGTCGAAGTCGACGGCGAGCACCTTGCGGCCGTACTCCGCGAGGGACGCGGCGAGGTTGATCGAGGTGGTCGTCTTGCCGACGCCGCCCTTCTGGTTGCAGAGGGCGATGATGCGCGCGGGACCGTGCGACTTCAGCGGCGCCGGGATCGGGAAGCCGCGGTAGGGGCGGCCGGTGGGTCCCATGGGGGTGTCGTCGGCCTTCTTCGCCTTCGCCCTGGACTTCGCCGCGTTCTCAGCCACCGGTTCTCCTGCTCCTTCGTGCTTGCTCGATTGTAGCGGCCGGGCCGGTCACGGGCCGTCCCGGCGCGCGGCGGCGGACCCAGGCGACCGCGCGAGTCAGCGGGCCCGCGGGTGCGACGTGGCGTACACGTCGCGCAGCGCGTCGACCGACACGTGCGTGTAGATCTGAGTCGTGGCGACCGACGAGTGCCCGAGCAGCTCCTGCACCACGCGCACGTCCGCGCCGCCCTGCAGCAGATGGGTCGCGAACGAGTGCCGCAGGGTGTGCGGCGACACCTCGGCCGTGATCTGCGCCCGCTCCGCCGCCGCCCGGATCACCAGCCACGCGCTCTGCCGGGACAGCGGCGCACCGCGGGCGCCGAGGAACAGGCGCGCCGAGGCTCTGCCCTTTGCGGCGAGCCCGGGGCGCACCCGCGTCAGGTACGCGTCGACCGCGTCACGCGCGTACGAGCCCACGGGCACGATGCGCTCCTTCGACCCCTTGCCGCGCAGCCGCAGCACCTCCCCGTGCGCGAGGTCGTCGACGTCGAGCCCGACCGCCTCCGACACGCGGGCGCCCGTGGCGTACAGCAGTTCCAGCAGCGCGCGGTCGCGGATGCCGAGCGGCTCCTCCGGCGACGGCGCCGCGAGCAGGCGCTCGACCTGCTCGATCGTCAGCGCCTTCGGCAGCCTCCGCGGGGCCTTGGGCGGACGCAGCCGGCCGCTCGGGTCGTCGGCCTCGATCCCCTCGCGCGCGAGGAAGCGGTGCCACCCGCGCACGGACGACTGCAACCGGGCAAGGCTCGTGGCCGCGGGGGCGGGCTCGGCGGACGCACGCTCGGCGATGAAGCGGTCGATCACCGCGGGGGTCACCTCGGTCGTGTCGGTGATGCCCTCCGCGGCGAGCCACCCCCGGTAGCCGTCGAGGTCGCGCCGGTACGCCGCGATCGTGTGCGCGCTCAGTCCGCGCTCGATCGTGACGTGACGCAGATACGCGTCGAGGGCGCGATCGAGCAGCATGTCAGCCCCGGTCGCGGAGCCTCTGCGCGGCCGCGAGCACACCGATCGCGAGGATGCCGTTGCGCATGCGACCGTCGAGCACCGCGGCCACCGCGTCGTCGAGGGGCACCCAGGCGAGCCGGATGTCGGCCTCCTCGTCCTCCCGGGAGTGTGCGGCGTCGGCGGCCGTGATCCCCGTGGCGAGGAACAGCTGGATCAGCTCGTCGTTCCCGCCCGGTGTGGTCCACGACGACACCAGGGGCACCCAGTGCGCCGCGACCAGGTCGGCCTCCTCCGCGAGCTCGCGCTGCGCGGCCGCGGCGGGGTCCTCCCCCGGCACGTCGAGCAGACCGGCGGGCAGCTCCCAATCGCGGTGCCGGATCGGGTGCCGGTACTGCTGGATCAGCAGCACCCGGCCCTCGTCGTCCAGCGCGACGATGGCCACCGCGCCGGGATGGGCGACGTACTGGCGCACGATCTCACCGTCGCCGTAGCGCACCCGGTCGGAGCGCACGTCCCACACCCGCCCCTCGTACACGAGCTCGGAGGCCAGGACCTCGGGATCGAGCGGCTCGTCGCGCAGCGGACCGCCGTCGGGCCGGACGCCGATGTCACTCATCGGCGCTGACGTCGAACAGCTCGCTCGCGCGGTGCCGCTCGATCGCCGCACCCACCAGTCCGCGGAACAGCGGGTGCGGGTCGGTCGGGCGCGACCGCAGCTCGGGGTGGGCCTGCGTGGCGATGTAGTACGGGTGCACGTCGCGCGGCAGCTCCACGTACTCGACCAGGTCCAGCTCGGGGTTCAGGCCGGAGAACACCAGCCCGGCCTCGGACAGCCGGTCGCGGTACGCGTTGTTGACCTCGTAGCGGTGGCGGTGCCGCTCCGACGCCTCCGCGGTGCCGTACAGCTCCCGCGCCAGCGAGCCCTCCGCGAGGGCGGCCTGGTAGAGCCCCAGCCGCATGGTGCCGCCCAGGTCGCCGCCGTCGAGGATCTCGACCTGCTCGGCCATGGTCGCGATCACGGGCTCCTTCGTCTCCGGGTCGAACTCGCTCGACGATGCGCCCTCGATGCCGGCCACATCGCGGGCGAACTCGATCACCATGCACTGCAGGCCGAGGCACAGTCCGAGCGTGGGGATGCCCTGCTTGCGCGCGAACTTCAGCGCGCCGAGCTTGCCCTCGATGCCGCGGATGCCGAAGCCGCCCGGCACGCAGATGCCGTCGAGCTCGGCGAGCTGCTCCTGGGCGCCCTCCGGGGTCTCGCACAGGTCGGAGGGGATCCAGCGGATGTGCACCTTGGTCTCCTGCGCGAAACCGCCGGCCTTGAGGGCCTCGGTCACCGAGAGGTACGCGTCGGGGAGGTCGATGTACTTGCCGACGAGGCCGATCGTGACCTCGTGCTTCGGGTTGTGCACCGCGTGCAGCACCTTGTTCCACCGCGTCCAGTCGACGTCGTCCGCCTTCTGGTCCAGACCGAGGCGCCGCACGATGTACGAGTCGAGCTCCTGCTCGTTCAGCGTGGAGGGGATGTCGTAGATGCTCGGGAGGTCGACCGTGTTGATGACGCCCTCGACGTCCACGTCGCACATCAGGGCGATCTTGTTGCGGTTGCTCGCGCTCACGGGACGGTCGCTGCGCAGCACCAGCGCGTCGGGCTGGATGCCCACCTGACGGAGAGCTGCGACGGAGTGCTGCGTCGGCTTGGTCTTCTGCTCACCGGAGGCGCCCATGAACGGCACGAGCGACACGTGCACGAAGAACACGTTGTCGCGGCCGAGCTCATGACGCAGCTGACGCGCGGCCTCCAGGAACGGCTGCGACTCGATGTCGCCCACCGTGCCGCCGACCTCGGTGATGATGACGTCGGGGCGCGGGTCCTCGGTCGCCTGCAGGCGCATGCGGCGCTTGATCTCGTCGGTGATGTGCGGGATGACCTGCACGGTGTCGCCGAGGTACTCACCGCGACGCTCGCGCGCGATGACCTGCGAGTAGATCTGGCCGGTGGTCACGTTGGCCGCCTGCGACAGGTTGATGTCGAGGAAGCGCTCGTAGTGACCGATGTCGAGATCGGTCTCCGCGCCGTCGTCGGTGACGAACACCTCGCCGTGCTGGAACGGGTTCATGGTGCCCGGATCCACGTTCAGATACGGGTCGAGCTTCTGCATGACCACGCGGAGTCCGCGGGCGGTGAGCAGGTTGCCCAGGCTGGCCGCGGTGAGGCCCTTGCCCAAAGACGAAACGACACCACCAGTCACGAAGATGTGCTTGGTCGTGTCGTTCTTGGGCCCCGCAGAAGAAGAGTTCATCACGGGCTTCTATCCTAACAGTTCCCTCAGACGCCGAGGCTGAGAAGTTCGCGGGCATGGGTGAGCGCGGCGTCGGAATCGGCGAGGCCGGACAGCAGCCGCGCCATCTCGGCCTCCCGCTCCTCCCCCTCCAGACGCCGCACGCTCGAGGCGGTGACGGCCCCGTCGTTGGACTTGACGACCGTGAGGTGGTTGTTCGCGAACGCGGCGACCTGCGCCAGATGCGTCACCGCGATCACCTGCGACTTCTCCGCCAGCCGGGCGAGTCGCCGGCCGACCTCGATGGCCGCGGCCCCGCCGATGCCGGCGTCGACCTCGTCGAACACGAACGTGGGCACCGGGTCGGTCGCCGCGATGACGACCTCGATCGCGAGCATCACGCGCGACAGCTCGCCGCCCGAGGCACCCTTGGCCACCGACCGCGGTTCGGCTCCGGGGTGCGGGGCCAGCAGGATCGCCACGTCGTCGCGCCCGTGCGTGCTCTCGGCGCCGGGGGTGACCGAGACCTCCAGGCGGGCATCGGGCATCGCGAGCGCGTGGAGCTCCGCGGTGACGGCGTCGCCCAGGCGGACGGCGGCCTCCGTGCGGACGGCGGTCAGGGCGTCCGCCGCGGCGTCGAGCGCGGTACGCGCCTCCTCCCGCTCGGCGGTGAGACGCTGCAATCGCTCGCCGTCGTCGTCGAGCTCCGCGAGGCGCGTCGAGCCCGTCTGCCACAGTCGGATGGCGTCGTCGAGGGACCCGTGCGCACGGATCAGCACGCCCAGCGCCGCCCGCCGCTCCTCGACCGCGGCGAGTTCGTGCGGGCCCGACTCGTCGAGGTCGGCGAGGAAGCCGGACAGCTGCCCGGCGGCGTCGGCGATACGGTAGCCGATGTCGGCGAGCGTCTCCGCGACCTCCGCGAGCGTCGCATCCGAGACCCGTTCGAGCGCCCGCCGCGCCTCCGCGACCAGTGCCGACGCATCCGGCTCGCCCTCCTCGTTCGAGAGCGCCCCGTGCGCGAGCGAGGCGGCCAGTCGCAGCTCCTCGGCGTTCGCGAGCCGTTCGGAGCGGGCCGCGAGTTCGGCGTCTTCACCCGCCTCGGGTGCGGTCGCCTCGATCAGCGCGAGATCTTCCCGCAGTCGCGCGGCCTCCTCCGCCCGGCGGTCGCGGTTGCCCGTGATCTCGGCGATCTCCGCGTCGAGGCCGCGCCAGCGCTCGAAGGCCGTGCCGTAGTGCTCCAGCGCCCGGGCGATCGCGTCACCGCCGAAGCGGTCGAGGGCGTCGCGCTGCGCAGCGGCGGACCGCAGCCGCAACTGCTCGGACTGGCCGTGCACGACCACCAGCTCGTCTGCGAGGGCGGACAGCACGCCGGCCGGAGCGGCGCGACCCCCCACGCTCGCCCTGCTACGGCCCTCGGCGTTGAGGGTGCGCGACACGTACAGTTCGGCGCTGCCGCCACCGACCGGTTCGAGTTCGCCCCCGGCGTCGGCGACGATGTCTGCCACGTCCCCGGTCTCGGGCACGACCCAGACTCCCGCCACCGAGGCCTGGCCGGCTCCGGCGCGCACGGCGCCCGAGTCGGCGCGCTGTCCGAGCAGCAGCCCGAGCCCCGTGACGACCATCGTCTTGCCCGCACCGGTCTCGCCGGTGATGGCGGTGAACCCCGGTCCGAGCGGGAGCACGGCGTCGGCGATCACACCGAGGCCCCGCAGGCGCATCTCCTCGATCACGGCTGGTTCCTCCGGTCCTGTCCGCGCCACCCTTCGACCGGCAGCTGGAACTTGCGCACCAGCCGGTTCGTGAACGCGGTCGGGTGCAGACGCGCGAGGCGCACCGGCCGCGAGGACCGTCGCACCACCACACGCGCTCCGGGCGGGAGCTCGTGCGAGCGTCGGCCGTCGCACCAGAGGATGCCGGAGCCGTCCGTGCGCTCGAGCATCTCGATCGCGACCGCCGCGTCGGGGCTCACCACGAGCGGCTTCGCGAACAGCGCGTGGGCGGAGAGCGGCACCACGGCGATGGCCTCCACGGTCGGCCAGATCACGGGCCCGCCGGCGGAGAAGTTGTAGGCGGTGGATCCCGTCGGGGTGGACACGACCATGCCGTCGCAACCGAAGCTCGACAGCGGGCGGCCGTCGATCTCCAGCACGACCTCGATCATGCGCTCCCTGCTGGCCTTCTCGACCGTCGCCTCGTTCAGGGCCCAGGTCTCGTAGACCACGTCGCCGGCGGCGTCCTTCACCCGCACCGAGAGCGCCAGGCGCTCCTCCACGTCGTAGTCGCGGGCGATCACACGGCGCACCGCGTCGTCCATGTCGTCGGGGTCGATCTCGGCGAGGAAGCCGACGTGGCCCATGTTGATGCCGAGCACGGGGGCACCGCTGTCGCGCACGAGCTCCGCGGCGCGCAGGATCGTGCCGTCACCGCCGAGGACGATGGCCAGCTCGAGCGCGGTCGGGTCGGCGGAGACGCCCAGGACGTCGACGTCGGCGAAGAACGGGTCGACGGCGGAGAGCGCATCGTGGTCGTCGGGCGCGAGGACCGGGCGGGCACCCGCTCCTCGCAGGGCATCGGTCACGCGACGGGCCGCTTCCACCGTCTCGACGCGGCCGGCGTGCGCGACCACCAGGATCCAGCGCTCGTTCATCGTCCCCCTGCCAGCCGGTTGATGGTGTCCATCCATTCTGTCGGATTGCTGCCGCGTCCCGGCGCGAGGTGCACGAGGTACTCCGCGTTTCCGTGCGTGCCGAGGATCGGGGAGGGAAGGATGCCGAGCATCCCGAACCCCGCGTCCCACGCGCTCCAGACGACGCGGGCCACGGCGTCGGCGCGGGTGGCCGGATCGGTGACCAGTCCCCCGCGCACCGCGGTGCGCCCGACCTCGAACTGCGGCTTCACGAGCAGCAGCACGTCGGCGCCCGGCGCGGCGACGGCGGCGATCGCCGGGAGGACGAGTTCGAGCGAGATGAACGACAGGTCGCCGACGATCAGGTCGGGCGGCGCGGGCTCGCCCGTCGCGTCCGCGAGGCTCTGCGGTGTCATGTGCCGCACGTTGAAGCCCTCGACCGACACGACCCCGTCGTCCGCGGCGATGACGGGAGCCAGCTGTCCGTGTCCGACGTCGACCGCGAGCACCCGCCGCGCACCGCGCTCGCGCAGCACCTGGGTGAATCCGCCGGTCGAGGCGCCCATGTCGAGCGCGAGCCGGTCGGCGACCGCGACGCCGAAGCCATCAAGGGCGGCGACGAGCTTGTGCGCGGCGCGCCCGACGTAGTGGTCGGCGCCGGCCACGGTGAGCTCACTGTCCTCCTGGACCGGCGTGGACGCCTTGACGACGGGGCGACCGTCGACGCTCACGAGGCCCTCCGCGATGAGGGTGGCGGCATGGCTGCGCGACCGGGCGAGTCCCCGCGAGGCGAGGGCGGCGTCGAGTCGCGTCATCGTGTTCCCGGGGTCTCCCGCTGGTCGAGCCGTGATCCGCTCTCCAGCCGCCGCGAGAGCTCGTCGTGCAGCGCGGAGTAAGCGTCGGCGCGAGCCGGAAGCGGCTGCCCTTCGATCAGGCGCAGGCGGCTCCACAGGCCGTCCGTCGGCGCACCGGTCGTCTCATCGCTCACGGGTTCCACTGTACGCGGCTCCTCGGACAGCCGACGGAGCCACGCGTGTGGTCAGGGGCGGTGGAACGGGTCGTCGTACAGCCGCTCGGGCACGCGCAGCACGAACACCGGAGTGCCCGAGGCCCAGATCGCGGCAGCTCCGGCCCGCAGCAGGTCGAGCTGGTTCCCGGACTCCGCGACGATCTCCACGTCCGCGCCGTGCACCCGCACCGCCGCGCCGCCGACGTCGTACACGCCGTCCGTCACCGTCGGGACAGGGTACGGCTCGTGCAACCCGCGGAGGTCGCCGAGGATGTAGGTCGGGCGCGACCCCTCGGGCGCCGCGAGCACGTGCTTGGGGCGGTCGATCCCGGTCAGCACGAGGGCGGAGTCGATGCCGGCTCGGCTCGCTCCCATGATGTCGGTGTCGAGGCGGTCGCCGATGAACAGCGCCGTGGACGCGCCGAAGCGGTCCAGGGCCTCCTGGAAGATGGGGGTCTCCGGCTTCCCCGCCACCGTGGCCAGCCGCCCGACAGCGGTGTGCACCGCGGACACGAGGGTGCCGTTGCCGGGGGCGACGCCGCGTTCGCGCGGGATCGTCCAGTCGGTGTTGGTGGCGATCCAGGGGATGCCGCCCTCCTCCTCGGGGACCTTGAGAGCGAAGGCCGCTTCGGCGAGGTCGGTCCACGCGACCTCGGGGGCGAAGCCCTGCACGACCGCCTGTGGGTAGGCGTCAGCGCTGCGGGTCACCGTGTACCCGGCCTTCTGCACCTCATCCACGAGACCGTCGCCTCCGACGACGAGGATCGTCGCGGGAGGGGGAACGATCCCCGAGAGCAGTCGCATGGCCGCCTGCGGGCTCGTGACCACGTCGTCCGGCGCGACCGTGAGGCCCAGGCTCGTGAGGTGCGCCGCGACGGATGCGTCGGTCCGCGCCGCGTTGTTGGTGATGTACCCCAGACGCGCCGTGGCGGCTGCGGCGTTGAGGCTCTCCACGGCGTGCGGCAGGGCGCCGGGCCCGGCATACACGACTCCGTCGAGGTCGGCGAGGATCGTGTCGACGCCGTCCAGCGGAGTGCGGGGCGTCTGACGCCTGCGCGTGAAGAGCGCCATCACGCCTCCGGCTTCGAGGAACCGGACTCGTCGTCTTCGCCGACCTCGTCGACGTCTTCGCCGAGGAGCTCGCGAACCTCGTCCTCGATCGTGGGCTCGGCCTCGCCGTCCTCACCGAAGAGGTCGGTCCCGGCACCATCCCTGTCGCCGTCGCGTCCAGAGGCAGCATCGTCGTCGCTGTCCAGGTCTCGGCCCGCGTCGACGTCGAGGTCCGCGTCGCGATCCGCGACACCATCACGATCCGCGTCACCGTCAGCATCCGCGTCACCGTCAGCATCCACGCCACCGTCAGCATCCGCGTCACCGTCCACGGCGTCACCGTCGAGGCGGGCGGCATCGTCGCGGGTGCCGCCACCGTCGCCAACGGCGTCACCGTCAGGCGTAGCAGTGCCGTCACCGTGATTGTCGAGGAACTCGTCGTCGATGAGGCCGTCTTCGACGTAGATCTCCTCGTCGCCGGCTTCGTCGACGCCGAGCGCCTCCGCCGCGACGTCGGCGCGGTGGGCCCAGAATTCTGCCTCGTCGGTGCGTCCGAGGTCTTCCAGGACCGCTGCCCGCGCGGAGAACAGTGCTGGGCTCCACTCGAACGCACGATCGGGATCGAGCTCGGGAATCTCGAGCTCACCGAGAGCCAGCTCCAGGTCGCCCTGGTCGAGCCTCGCGCCCGACATCGCGATCGCAAGAGCCACGCGCACCGCGGTGTCGAGGGTGGAGCGGTCCACGGCACGACCGGTCTCGAGTGCTCGGTCAGGACGGCCGATTCCGCGCTCGCTGTCGACCATGAGCGCGATCTGGTCGTCCTTCCCGGAGATCCTGCGATAGGTGCGCAGCTCGCGAAGAGCCAGGGCGAAGTCACCTGTCGCATAGGCCGTGATGCCGAGCGTCTCGCGGACGATCGCAATGCGACCGGCCCGGCGCGACGCCGCCAGCGCATGCTCGTGTGCCAGCGCGGGGTCTTCGTCGATCAGACGCGAGGCCATCGCCAGGTGTCGGGCGACGTGCTCCGCGTTCTCCTTGCTGAGCGTCTTCAGCTCGTTGCGCGCGGAGGAGTGCAGATCCCGGGCCGTGACCTCGTCCGGAACGGTCGGCTCGTCGAACCGGGCACGCTCGTTCGACGCGTTGGCCGGACGCTCACGCCCGGCACCGCCGCGCTGCGGGAACGACCGCGACCGGTCACTCCCCCGCTCACGCTCCGTCCGCCCTTCGCGACGCTGCCCACCATCACGGCTGTACCCGCCTTCGCGACGCTGACCACCATCACGGCTGAAGCCACCCTCACGACGCTGACCACCATCACGGCTGTAGCCACCCTCGCGACGCTGACCACCGTCACGGCTGAAGCCACCCTCACGACGCTGACCACCATCACGGTTGAAGCCACCCTCACGACGCTGACCGCCATCACGGTTGAAGCCACCCTCACGACGCTGACCACCATCACGGCTGAAGCCACGCTCACGACGCTGCCCACCGTCACGGTTGAAACCGCCCTCGCGACGCTGACCACCATCACGGCTGTACCCGCCCTCACGACGCGGACCACCATCACGGCTGTACCCGCCCTCACGACGCGGACCACCATCACGGCTGTACCCGCCCTCGCGACGCTGACCGCCATCACGGTTGAAGCCCCCTTCGCGACGCGGAGCACCATCACGGTTGAACCCGCCTTCATGACGCGGTGCGGAGTCACGGCTGTACCCGCCCTCACGACGCGGACCACCATCACGGCTGTACCCGCCCTCGCGACGCTGACCACCATCACGGCTGTAGCCACCCTCACGACGCTGACCACCATCACGGCTGTACCCGCCCTCACGACGCTGACCACCATCACGGTCAGGGCGAGCCTCACCTCGCGAACCGCGGGCATCAGAGCCAGATCGTGGGCGCGAGGCACCATCGCGATACACAGGGCGCCCACCGGAACGGTTGCCGCGCGGTCCTCCATCGTCACTGCGACGCGGACGGCGCTCTTCCTCTTCCGGCATGGTGCTCCCTATTCTCGTTGTTCGTCAAACGCAAAATGGCCACCCAACGATGGGTGGCCATTTTGACTAAAAGGAGTCCGGCGGTGTCCTACTCTCCCACAGGGTCCCCCCTGCAGTACCATCGGCGCTGTGAGGCTTAGCTTCCGGGTTCGGAATG
>NZ_JBSHKJ010000003.1:0-239716 GCF_053643635.1 Microbacterium sp. NPDC055502
CATTCCGAACCCGGAAGCTAAGCCTCACAGCGCCGATGGTACTGCAGGGGGGACCCTGTGGGAGAGTAGGACACCGCCGGACTCCTTTTAGTCAAGAAGGCCACCCATCGTTGGGTGGCCTTCTTGCGTTAACGGGCCGCGCCGCCTTGCGTTAACGGGCCGCGCCGCCTTGCGTTAACGGGCCGCGCCGCCGAACCTGCGCGCGCAGGGCACGGCCTCAACGCGTCGTGCGGGCCTCGAGAAGCGCTGCCGCCTCGCGGACCTCCGTGGCCAGTGCTGCGTCGCGGCCGTCCTGCGGTGCGTCACGGCTGTCGCCGGCCCAGGTGACCGCCACCGCAGCGACAGGCCATCCTGTGCGATCCGCGACGACGGCACCGACGGACCGCAGGCCGTCCGCGACCTCGCCGTCCTCCGTGGCGTACCCGCGCTCCCTCACCTGCCGCAGCAGCTCACGCAGCTCCGACGGCCGACGAGGACCGCGACCCGTCCGGTCCGGAAACGCCGAGGGCCCGGGATACAGCGCCCTGATCTGTTCACGGGGCAGCGCGGCGAGCATGGCGCGGCCCGTCGCCGTGAGATGAGCGGGGAGGCGCACGCCGACATCGGTGACCAGGGCCGGGCGTCGGGCCGCACGTTCTTCCACGATGTACAGCACGTCACTGCCGCTCATCACGGCGAGGTGCGCACTCTCTCCCAGGCGGTCGGAGAGCGCCGCGACGATCGGCCGGCCGAGACGGGCGAGCGGTTGCTGACGGGCATACCCGCCCGCGAGCTCGAACGCGGCGGTGCCGAGCGCCCACCGCTGGTCGTCGCGAAGGTGGATCACGAAGCCCCGGGCGGCCAGCGTGTTCAGCAGGTGATAGACGGTGGACCGCGGAAGCCCGAGCTCCCGCGCGATCGCCGACGCAGCGACCGGCGCCGGACGGGTGGCCAGGTGGCTCAGGATCCGCAGCGTCTGGTCGGCGGCCGGCACGCTCGTACCGGCCACGGCGCGCTCGCTGCTGTCTGGGATCACAGACACAGGATCTCACGAAGACGCCGCGCGACGGGGCCGTCGGGTGTGGAATCGGATCCATGAGCTCTTCCACCCCCGTCGTCGTCGGTCGCGGTCCCGTGTCTCTCGCGGATGTCGTCCGCGTGGCTCGTCACGGAGCACCCGTCGTCGTTCCCACCGAGGCCCTGGAGCGGGTGGCCGAGACCCGTCGTGTGATCGACGGGCTCGCGTCGGATCCGCACCCGCACTACGGAGTGTCGACCGGCTTCGGCGCGCTGGCCACGACGTTCATCGCGCCCGAGCGTCGTCTGCAGCTGCAGGCGAGTCTGATCCGCTCGCACGCCGCCGGTACCGGTCCGGAGGTCGAGCGCGAGGTGGTCCGCGGACTGCAGCTGCTGCGCCTGCAGACCCTCGCCTCCGGTCGCACCGGGGTGCGGCCCGCGGTGGTGGAGACGTACGCGGCGCTCCTCAACGCCGGCATCACACCGGTCGTGCGCGAGTACGGCTCCCTCGGCTGCTCCGGCGATCTGGCGCCCCTGGCCCACATCGCGCTCGCGACCATGGGGGAGGGGGACGTGCGCGACGCGCAGGGGACTCTCGTCCCCGCCGCCGACGCCCTGGCTGCCGCGGCGATCGCTCCGCTGACGCTGGTCGAGAAGGAAGGCCTCGCGCTGATCAACGGCACGGACGGCATGCTCGGCATGCTGGCGCTGGCCCTGCACGACCTCGACACACTTCTTCTCACGGCGGACGTGGCCGCGGCGATGTCCATCGAATCGCAGCTCGGTACCGACGCCGTCTTCGCTGCGGACCTGATGGCGCTGCGCCCGCAGGCGGGACAGTCGATCTCGGCGGCACACCTTCGCGCGCTGCTCGCCGACTCGCCCATGGTGGCCAGCCACAAGGGGCCGGAGGATGGACGTGTGCAGGACGCCTACTCCCTCCGGTGCTCTCCGCAGGTGCACGGGGCCGCCCGGGACACGGTCGCGCACGCCGAGACGATCGCGCTGCGTGAGCTCTCCAGCGTGATCGACAACCCTGTCATCACCCTCGACGGCCGCATCGAGTCCAACGGCAACTTCCACGGCGCACCTGTCGCCGCCGTGCTGGACTTCCTGGCCATCTCGGTCGCCGACGTCGCCTCGGTGTCGGAGCGCCGCACCGACCGCGCCCTCGACCCCGCGCGCAGCCACGGACTGCCGCCCTTCCTGGCCGCGGAGGTGGGCGTGGACTCGGGCCTCATGATCGCCCAGTACGCCGCGGCGGGCATCGTCTCCGAGCTCAAGCGCCTGGCCGTGCCCGCCTCGGTCGACTCGATCCCGTCGTCGGCGATGCAGGAGGACCACGTCTCGATGGGCTGGGCGGCCGCCCGCAAGCTGCGCCGTGCGATCGATGGACTGTCGCGCGTGCTCGCGATCGAGATCCTCACGGCTGCGCGAGCCCTCGATCTGCGCGCGCCCCTCGAGGCCGGAGCCGCGACCGGCGCCGTCCGCGACCTCGTGCGGACCGTCGCCGCCGGTCCGGGCCCCGACCACTACCTCTCGCCGGACATGGAAGCCGTGACCGCACTCGTCCAGTCGGGCCAGGTCGCCCGCATCGCAAAGGAGCACATGCATGAGTGACACCGTCGAACCAAAGAGCCGCACCGTCCGCGCACCGCGAGGGAACACCCGCACCGCCAAGAGCTGGGGCGCGGAAGCCGCCAAGCGCATGCTCATGAACAACCTCGACCCCGAGGTCGCCGAGCACCCCGAAGAGCTCGTGGTCTACGGCGGGACGGGCCGCGCGGCGCGCAGCTGGGCCGCATACGAGGCGATCGTCCGCACGCTCGACGAGATCGAGCCCGACGAGACGCTGCTCGTGCAGTCGGGCAAGCCGGTCGGCGTGTTCCGCACGCACGAGTGGGCGCCCCGCGTGCTCATCGCGAACTCGAACCTCGTGGGCGACTGGGCCACGTGGCCCGAGTTCCGTCGGCTGGAGGAGCTCGGGCTCACCATGTACGGGCAGATGACCGCGGGGTCGTGGATCTACATCGGCACGCAGGGGATCCTGCAGGGGACGTATGAGACGTTCGCGGCCGTCGCCCGCTCGCTCGGACGCGATTCGTTGCGCGGCACTCTCACGCTGACCGCCGGCGCCGGGGGCATGGGGGGCGCGCAGCCCCTCGCCGTGACGCTGAACGAGGGGGCCGTGCTGATCGTCGACGTGGACGAGACCCGGCTCGCGCGTCGCGTCGAACATGGCTACCTCGACGAGTACACGCACGACCTCGACGCCGCCGTCGCCCGAGCGGTCGCCGCGAAGGACGCAGGACAGGCGCGCTCCGTGGGCGTGGTCGGCAACGCCGCCGAGATCTTCCCCGAGCTGCGGCGCCGCGGAGTGCCCATCGACATCGTGACGGATCAGACCAGCGCGCATGACCCGCTCGCCTACCTGCCCGTCGGCGTATCCGTGGCGGACTGGCGAGCCGAAGCCGCGCGGGACCCGGAGGAGTTCACCCGACGGTCGCGGGCGTCGATGGCGGCGCACGTCGAGGCGATGGTCGGGTTCCTCGACGACGGGGCGGCCGTGTTCGACTACGGCAACTCCCTCCGCGCGGAAGCCGAGCTCGGCGGATTCGACCGCGCGTTCGCGTTCCCCGGGTTCGTACCCGCCTACATCCGTCCCCAGTTCGAGGAGGGTCGAGGGCCCTTCCGCTGGGTTGCGCTCTCCGGCGACCCCGCCGACATCGCGAAGACCGACCGCGCGATCGCCGAGCTGTTCCCGCAGGACACCGCCCTCCGTCGCTGGCTGGACAAGGCCGGGTCCTCCGTGCAGTTCGAGGGCCTCCCGGCACGCATCTGCTGGCTCGGCTACCAGGAACGGCACCTCGCCGGGCTGAAGTTCAACGAGATGGTGGCCTCGGGGGAGCTCTCCGCGCCGATCGTGATCGGTCGTGATCACCTCGACGCCGGGTCGGTGGCGTCGCCGTACCGCGAGACCGAGGCGATGAAGGACGGCTCAGACGCGATCGCCGACTGGCCGCTGCTCAACGCGCTGCTCAACACGGCCTCGGGCGCCTCCTGGGTGTCGCTCCACCACGGCGGCGGCGTCGGCATCGGGCGCTCGATCCACGCGGGCCAGGTGACCGTCGCGGACGGCACGGACCTCGCGGCCGAGAAGCTCGCGCGTGTGCTGACGAACGACCCGGGGACGGGCGTGATGCGGCACGTGGACGCCGGGTACGAGCACGCCCGCGAGGTGGCGCGCGAGCGCGGCCTGACGATCCCGATGCTCTGAGCCGCCCGGACCCAGGAGACCGCATGCCCACGCTCATCACCCGCATCGGCGAACTCACCACGAACGTCGTGAGCGACCGCGATCCCTGCGGTACCGCCGTCGACGCAGCTGTGCTCCTCGACGAGGGGCGCGTCGTCTGGACGGGCCCCGCTGGCGATGCCGCGGCGCGCACCGCCGGGCTGGCAGACCTCGAGGTCGTGGACGCTGCCGGACGTGCCGTGATCCCCGGGTTCGTCGACAGCCACAGCCACCTCGTGTTCGCGGGCGACCGCGCCGCCGAGTTCGAGGCCCGCATGGCGGGGCGCCCGTACACCGCCGGAGGCATCCGCTCCACCGTGGCCGCGACCAGGGCGGCGACGGACGCCGAGCTGCGGCTGCGGCTGCGGCGGTTCCGTGACGAGATGCTCGCGCAGGGCACCACGACCGTCGAGATCAAGAGCGGGTATGGGCTGAGCGTCGAGGACGAGGAACGGCTCGTGCGGCTCGCCGCCGAGATCACGCCCGAGGTCACGTTCCTCGGAGCGCACGTCGTGCCACCGGAGTACGCGGATCGTGCCGACGAGTACGTGGACCTGGTGGCGGGTCCCATGCTCGACGCCTGTGCGCCGCACTCCCGGTGGATTGACGTGTTCTGTGAGACCGGTGCCTTCACCACCGCGCAGTCGCGGCGCGTGCTGGAAGCCGGCATCGCCCGGGGACTGGGCGCGCGGGTGCACGCCAGCCAGCTCGGCCCCGGCGCGGGGGTGCAGCTCGCCGTCGAGCTCGGCGCCGCGTCGATCGACCACGGCACCTACCTGACCGATGCGGACGTGGCGGCGCTCGCCGGATCCGACACCGTGCTCACCCTGCTGCCCGGGGTGGAGTTCTCTACGCGTCAGCCGTACCCGGACGCGCGACGACTGCTCGATGCGGGGGTGACTGTGGCGCTCGCGTGCGACACGAACCCGGGGTCGAGCTTCACCTCGTCGATGCCGTTCTGCATCGCCGTGGCCGTGCGCGATATGGGCATGACGCCGGCGGAAGCGGTGTGGGCGGCCACGGCCGGCGGCGCCCGCGCCCTGCGCAGAGACGACATCGGCACGCTCGCACCGGGTGCACGCGCGGACCTGGTGCTGCTGGAGGCGCCGAGCCGCGTGCACCTGGCCTACCGCCCCGGCGTTCCGCTCGTGCACCGGGTGTGGAAGGGCGGCGTCGAGGTCGGCTGACCGCCCGCGCTCCGGCTCAGGAGCGGACAGCGTCCGCCGCGGACACCCTCGCCGGCCTCGCCGGCACGATCCTCATCGCCGGAGCGCGAGTCCGGTCAGCAGCTCCAGCAGGCACAGGGCGGCGAGTCGCACCGTCCGAGCGTCGGCGGCATCGGCGGTCGCGTCGACCTCGGCGATGTCGGCGCTCACGACGCGGGGATCCGACGCCACGGCACGCGTGAGGGCGCGGAGCTCCCACGCCTGCAGCCCACCGGGGACGCTCGCCGGACAGCCGGGAGCGACGGCGCGGTCGCACACGTCCACGTCGATGTCGAGGTGCACGCGCGGGTCGGCGCCCGCCCCCGCGACCTCCAGCGCCTCGGTCACCACGTCGGCGGCACCCCGCCGCCGCAGCTCGTCGAGCGTGATCACCCGGATGCCCCACTCGGCCGCGCGCCGGGCGTAGGCGACCGAGTTCGCGAAGTCCGCGATCCCGATCTGCACGATCCTGGTGGGGTCGAGCCGCGTCGTCGGCAGGAGCGACGCCACCGGGGTGTCCTCGACCAGGCGCCGCACCGGGCTGCCGTTGGACACGCCGTCGCGGAGGTCGAAGTGCGCGTCGAACGTGATGAGCCCCGTGGCCCGCGCACCGAGAGCGACCGGGTACGTGAGGGAGTTGTCTCCGCCGAGGGCGACCACGAGCTCCGCCGCCTCCGAGAGCTCTCGCACGCGGGCGATCACCTCCGCCTCCCCCGCGGGCCCGTCCGGCTCGGCGATGTCACCGGCGTCGGTGATGCGCAGCAGCTCGTTCAGGTCGCGGGGCGGCGGACCCATCAGCGCGGTGCCGTAGCGGGGAAGGGCCTCGCGGATCGCGGCGGGCGTGGCGTGCGCTCCGGTGGGCGACAGCGAGGTGCGCCAGGTCGGCACGCCCAGCAGCACGGCATCGGCCGCGGCATCGAACGCGGGCCAGGATCCGGCGCGGGGCCAGAGAGGGTCGTGGGACAGTGGCATGTCAGACTCCCGGGATCAGGGCGTGCGCGAGCGTGAAGATCGCCAGGCCCGCGAGCGCGCCCACCACGGTGCCGTTCAGGCGGATGTACTGCAGGTCCCTGCCCACCATCAGCTCGATCTTCTCGGTGGTCTCGGCGGGGTCCCAGCGCTCCACGGTGTCGGTGATGATCGAGGCGATGTCATGACGGTAGCGCTCGACCAGGAAGACCGCGGCGTCGGACACCCAGGTGTCGACGCGACGCTGCAGGGCGGCGTCCGTGGTGAGGCGCTCGCCCACCTCCTGCAGCGCCTGCACCGCCCGGCTCCGCAGTCCGCTCTGCGGATCGGCGAGCGAGGTGAGCAGTCCGTTCTTCGCGGTGTTCCAGGCCTCGGCGGCCAGCGCTCCCACCCGGGGGCTGTCGAACAGCGACGCCTTCGCGCTCTCGAGCTTCGCGCGGGTCGCCGGGTCGTTCTGCAGAGCGTCGGCCAGCCGGGCCAGATAGCCGTCGACGGCCAGGCGTGCCGGGTGGTGCGGATCGGCCTGCACGGCGCGCACGAACTTGAGGGCCTCGTTGTACACCGTGTCGTCGACGAACCGATGCGCGAGCTTCGGAACCCAGCCGGGGAGGCGTCGCGACACGAGCCCGGTGAACGAGGTGGCGTTGGCCTCCAGCCAGCGCTCGATGCTGTCGGCCGCCAGGTCGACGGCGCCGTGGTGCGCCTCGGACTCGACGATCTTCTCCAGCCAGGCACCGGCGGGCGGACCCCACTCCGGCGCCACGAGGTGCTCACGGGCGAGATCCGTGAGCAGGTCACGGACGTCGTCGTCGCTCAGGGCGTTGAGCACCGCCGTCGCGATCGTCGCGCCCTCCGCGGCGACGCGTTCCGCATGGGGCTCCTCCCGCAGCCACTCGCCGGCGCGGCGCGCGATCGCGGTGGTCGACAGCTTCGTGCGCACCACGTCGGCGGCCAGGAAGTTCGTCTCCACGAACTCGCCGAGCGTACGGCCGATCTCGTCCTTGCGGTTGGGGATGATCGCCGTGTGCGGGATGGGCAGCCCCAGGGGGCGACGGAACAGCGCCGTGACCGCGAACCAGTCCGCGAGAGCACCGACCATGCCGCCCTCGGCCGCCGCGCGCACGTAGGAGAGCCAGCCGATGCGTTCCTGGAACGCGAAGGCGATGACGAACGCGAGGGCCATGAACAGCAGGGCGCCGAGGGCGACGGCCTTCATCCGCCGCAGCGCTCGCCGCCGTTCCTGATCGGCGAGGGAGAGCAGCGTCGTGGGTGTTCGCGGCATGACGTCATCCTTTCACGGGGCGAGTACCCTCGATACGTGATCGAAGACATCAAGAAGCGCGCCCTGCATCGCACGAGCATCCTCGAGGGTCAGATGCGCGGCGTCGCGCGGATGATCGAGAACGAGGAGTACTGCATGGACATCATCACGCAGTCCCGGGCGATCCAGCGCTCCCTCGAGTCTCTCAACCGCTTGCTGCTCGAGAACCACCTGCGCACGCACGTGACCCACATGTTCGAGGAGGGCGGCGAGGAGCGCGACAAGGCCGTCCTGGAACTGCTCAAGGCGTTCGACTTCGACTCCAAGTAGCCCCGCCGGCCGCCCGGCTCCTCAGCCGGCGGCCACCTCGTCCGCCACGGCCAGTGCCTCGTCGATCACCCGCAGCCCGCGCCGCAGCTCCTCCTCCTCGATCACCAGCGGCGGCGCGACGTGCACGCGGTTGAAGTGCGTGAACGGCCAGACCCCTGCGCGTCGAGCGGCCGTGGCGAACGCGACCATGGGCGCAGCGTCGGCACCCGCGGCGTTGAACGGCACCAACGGCTCCCTGGTCTCCGCATCCCGCACGAGCTCGACCGCCCAGAACAGCCCGCGCCCCCGCACCTCGCCCACGGACGGGTGCCGTTCGACCCAGGAGCGCAGGGTCGGCTCGACGACGCCCTCGCCGAGGTCGCGGACGCGCTCCAGGATCCCGTCCCGGCGGAACACCTCGAACGTCGCGACGCCGGCCGCGCACGCCAGCGGATGCCCGGAGTACGTGAGCCCGCCCGCGAACGGCATCGTGTCGAACGCGCGGGCGATGCGGTCGGAGATTACGACACCTCCGAGGGGCACGTAGCCCGAGTTCACGCCCTTCGCGAAGGTGAGGAGGTCGGGCTGCGCGCCGAACGCGTCGATGCCGAACCACTCGCCCAGGCGTCCGAACCCCACCATCACCTCGTCGGCGATGTAGACGATGCCGTAGCGGTCGCACAGCTCGCGCACCCCCGGGAGGTAGCCGGGCGGCGGCACCAGCACGCCGTTCGTGCCGACGACCGTCTCGATGATGATCGCCGCGATCGTCTGCGGTCCCTCGAGCTGGATGGTCTGCTCCAGGTGGGCGAGGGCGCGCTCGGCCTCCTGCTCCGGCGTCTCGGCGTGGAACGGGGAGCGGTACAGGTACGGGCCGAAGAAGCGCACGGCTCCCGCGTCGGCGGTGTCGTTCGCCCAGCGGCGGGGGTCGCCCGTGAGCGAGATCGCGGTCGAGGTGGAGCCGTGGTAGCTGCGGTACATCGACAGCACCTTGCGGCGCCCGGTGGACTGGCGTGCCATGCGCACCGCGTACTCGTTCGCCTCGGCGCCGCCGTTGGTGAAGAACACCTTCTCGAAGCCGTCGGGCGCCACCTCGGAGATCAGCCGGGCGAGCTCGCCGCGGACGTCGTTGGCCATGGCCGGCTGGATGGTCGAGAGCCGCCCCGCCTGCTGTTGGATGGCGGCCACGAGGTCGGGGTGCTGGTGACCGAGGTTCAGATTGACCAGCTGGCTGGAGAAGTCGAGGTAGGCGTTGCCGTCGTAGTCCCAGAACGTGGAGCCGTGCCCCGCGGCGACGGGCAGCGGATCGATCGCCGCCTGCGCGCTCCAGGAGTGGAAGACGTGCGAGCGGTCGTCGGAACGCACGCGCGCGTCGGCCGCCGCATCGGGCAGGGGAAGGGTGGCGCCGTGCCGATCGGTGTAGGTGGTCATGAGTCGTGCCCTCCGGTCGCGGTGGTCAGTGGTTGCTCGGGAAGCCCAGGTCGATCTGGGAGGGGGTGTGGTCGGGCCAGCGAGTCGTGACGACCTTCGAGCGGGTGTAGAAGTGGATGGACTCGGGACCGTAGATGTGGGAGTCGCCGAACAGCGAGTCCTTCCATCCGCCGAACGAGTACGCGCCGATCGGTACAGGGATCGGCACGTTCACCCCCACCATGCCGACCTCGACGTCGAACTCGTACTGGCGGGCGGTGCCGCCGTCGCGCGTGAAGATCGCGGTGCCGTTGCCGTAGGCGTTGGCGTTCACGAGGGCGACCGCGTCGGCGTAGGTGTCCACACGGACGACCGACAGCACCGGGCCGAAGATCTCCTGGTCGTACGCGGCCATACCGGGACGCACATGGTCGAGCAGGCTCACGCCGAGGAAGAACCCGTCGGAGTCGAACTCCTGCCACGTGCCGTCGACGACGACCGTCGCGCCCTCCGCCGGTGCGCCGTGCACGTACGAGGCGACCGCGTCACGGTGCTCGCGCGTGATGAGCGGCCCCATGTCGCTCGCGGCGTCGGTGCCGGGGCCGATCCGGAGTCCGCCGATGCGTGCGGCGACCGCGGCCACCAGGTCGTCGGCCACGTCGCCGACCGCGACCAGCACCGACACCGCCATGCAGCGTTCACCCGCGGAGCCGTAGGCGGCGGACACGGCCGCGTCGGCCGCGGCGTCGAGGTCGGCATCGGGCATCACGACCATGTGGTTCTTCGCGCCGCCGAGCGCCTGCACCCGCTTGCCCGCGGCCGACGCCCGCCGGTAGATCGAGCGCGCGATGGGTGTCGAGCCGACGAAGCTCACCGCATCCACGCGGGGCGAGTCGAGCAGGGTCTCGACGGCCTCCCGGTCGCCGTGCACGACGTTGAGCACGCCGTCGGGGAGCCCGGCCTCCCGGAACAGCTTCGCGAGCCAGACCGCGGCGGAGGGGTCCTTCTCGCTGGGCTTGAGCACGACCGTGTTGCCGCACGCGATCGCGGACGCGACCATCCACAGCGGCACCATGACCGGGAAGTTGAACGGGGTGATGGCCGCCACGACACCGACCGGCTGCTTGACGGAGTGCACGTCCACGCCGCGGGCGACCTGTTCGCTGCGCTCGCCCTTGAGCAGGTGCACGAGCCCGGCGGCGAACTCGACGTTCTCGATGCCGCGCGACACCTCGCCCGCCGCATCGGAGAGCACCTTGCCGTGCTCGGATGTCACGATCGCCGCGAGCTCGGACGTGCGGTCGGCGAGCAGCTGCCGCAACCGGAAGAACACGTCGGCGCGCTTGATCAGGCTGGTGGCCCGCCACGCGGGGAGCGCCGCGGCCGCGGCGGTGACGGCGGCCTCGACCTCCGTGGCGTCGGCGAGCGCCACCTGCTTCGTGATCCGGCCCGTCGCGGGGTCGTACACGGGGGCGGTGCGGCGTGCCGCCGCGGTCTCGCTGCCGTCGATGATGTGTCGGACGATGTCCACGGTTCCTCCGCTGGGTGATGCGCCTGACCGGACACTCTGACCGGCGCTCGCTACGCTGGGTGCGAGTCCATGGTCACAGAGCCGGCAGGAGATGCGGAGTGTCAGAACGTCGGGAGTTCACCCCGTCCGAGACAGATCGTCCGGAGCGACACGGATCGCCGCTGCTGCGGGTGGCGGACGTGGTCGCGCTCCCCGTGGTGCAGGACGGTACGCCGCGCGTGCTCGTGGGCGGGGCGGCGCTGGACGCGGGCGTGCGCTGGGTGCACGCGTCCGACAGTGCCGGGGTCGCGCGATTGCTCGACGGCGGAGAGCTGCTGCTGACCACGGCGGCCGCCTGGCCGCGCGACGCCCGCTCGCTGCGCGCGCTCGTGCGCGAGCTGGCCGCGGTCGGCGTCGCCGGGGTCGTGGTGGAGCTCGGCGACCGGATGCCGCGCGTGCCGGACGCCGTGGTCGAGGCGTGCGCGGAGGCGTCGCTCGCCCTGGTCGCGCTGGCCGGAGAGGTCAAGTTCGTCACGGTGACGGAGGCCGTGCACCGCGCACTGATCGACGCGCAGACGGCGGCCCTGCGCGAACGGCAGCGACTGCACGAGCTGTTCACGGCCCTCAGCCTGCGGGGAGCCCCGGCGGACGTGATCGTGACCGAGACGGCCCGCGCGCTCGACGTGCCGGTCGTGCTGGAGAACCTGGCGGGAGAGGTGATCGCCACCGAAGCGCTGTCCCGTCCCGTCGCCGAGGTGCTCGCGCTGGTCGCCGACGGGGCGTCCGAGCGGGTACCCGTGCAGGCGAGGGGTGTGCGCTGGGGGTCGCTCACGGCACTCGTGGGGCCCCCGCACCCGGCCGGTCGGCTCACGGTCCTGGAGCTGGGGGCCACCGCGCTCGCGTTCGGATGCCTCGCTGACGGAGCGGCAGAGTGGACGGTGCTCGCGCATCGCACGCTGATCGACGACCTGCTGGGGTCGCGGTTCGTACGCGTCGACGATGTCGCGGCACGGCTCGCCCGACTGGGGTTCGACGTGGGCGGGCGTCCGG
Source organism: Microbacterium sp. NPDC055502 (assembly GCF_053643635.1). Classification (NCBI taxonomy): domain Bacteria; kingdom Bacillati; phylum Actinomycetota; class Actinomycetes; order Micrococcales; family Microbacteriaceae; genus Microbacterium; species Microbacterium sp. NPDC055502. The sequence goes on from NZ_JBSHKJ010000003.1 coordinate 12,006, forward strand.
CGTGCGGCGTGGTCGTGCGCACGACCGAGGCGGCGGAGAGTATCCGAGCCCGCGCGACCGCGGAAGGGGTGGCCGCGCTCGCCGCCCGACGCGACGACGCGGTCGTGCTTCTCGTCGTCCCACCAGCCGGAGGTCTGAGCGACGCCGCCGCGCGCCGCATCGCCGGCCCCGCGGTCGCGGTGGTCATCGGTCAGCCGGCCGACGATGTGCGCGGCCTCCTCGCGTCCACCAGGGCTGCACTGGAACTCGCCGCCCGGGCCCCGGAGGACGCCGCCGACACCGTGCGCCGCGTGGCCGACCGTCCGCTGGCGCAGCTGGTGGCGGCGCTCGGCGATGACCGCCGACTGCAAGAGCACGGCGAACGCATGCTCGCGCCGCTGATCCGCCACGACCGGGAGCGCCGCGGGGATCTGCTCGACGTGCTCGCCGCGCTCGTCGCCCACCCGGGGAACCGGTCGGCGGCCGCGACGGCGAGCCACCTGTCCCGCTCCGTGTTCTACCAGCGGCTCGCGGTCATCGCAGATCTGCTCGCCGTCGACCTCGACGACGGCGAGGTGCTGGCGGCGCTGCACATCGCGCTGCTGGCGCGGCCCCGCGGAGCCCGAGAACGTTCCTGACGCCGCACGGCGTGGCTCAGAGCACCGCCTGCGCCCGCGTGAGCACGTCCCGCAGGATCTGCGTGATCTCGCGGAACTCCGCGGGTCCGACGGTCAGCGGCGGGGCGAGCTGGATGACCGGGTCGCCGCGGTCGTCCGCCCGGCAGTACAGCCCGGCCTCGAACAGTGCGGGCGAGAGGAAGCCGCGCAGCAACCGCTCCGACTCCTCCTCGTCGAACGTCTCCCGCGTGGCGGTGTCCTTGACCAGCTCGATGCCGAAGAAGTACCCGTCGCCGCGCACGTCTCCCACGAGCGGGAGGTCGAGCAGTGTCTCCAGCTCCGCGCGGAACACCGGCGAGTTCTCCCGCACGTGCGCGTTGAGCCCTTCCTCGTCGAAGATCGCGAGGTTCTCCAGGGCCACCGCGGCCGACACGGGGTGGCCGCCGAACGTGTAGCCGTGCGGGAAGGAGACATCGCCCTGCGCGAACGGCTCGTACACGCGGTCGCTCACGATCGTGCCGCCGATGGGGGAGTAGCCGCTGGTCATGCCCTTGGCGCACGTGATCATGTCGGGCACATACCCCAGCCCCGTGCAGGCGAAGGTGTGCCCGAGCCGTCCGAACGCGCAGATCACCTCGTCTGACACCAACAGGACGTCGTGCCGGTCGCAGATCTCGCGCACGCGGGCGAAGTAGCCGGGCGGCGGGGGGAAGCAGCCGCCCGAGTTCTGCACCGGCTCGAGGAACACGGCCGCGACGGTGTCCGCACCCTCGAACAGGATCATCTCCTCGATGCGGTCGGCGGCCCAGCGCCCGAACGCCTCGAGGTCGTCGGCGGGCGCGCCCATCTCGGCCGCGCGATAGAAGTTGGTGTTGGGCACGCGGAACCCGCCGGGTGTGACCGGCTCGAACATCGCCTTCATGGCGGGGATCCCCGTGATCGCGAGGGCCCCCTGCGGGGTGCCGTGATACGCGACGGCACGCGAGATCACCTTGTGCTTGGCGGGCTTCCCCTGCAGCTTCCAGTAGTGCTTCGCGAGCTTGAAGGCCGTCTCCACCGCCTCGCCGCCGCCCGTGGAGAAGAACACGCGGTTGAGGTCGCCGGGCGCCTCGTCCGCCAGCCGGTCCGCGAGCTCGATCGCCGCGGGGTGCGCGTACGACCACAGCGGGAAGAAGGCCAGTTCGGACGCCTGCGCCGCCGCGGCCTCGGCGAGCCGGCGCCTGCCGTGTCCCGCGTTCACCACGAACAGTCCCGCCAGACCGTCGATGTACTCCCGGCCCTCGACGTCCCAGATGCGGTGCCCGTCGCCCCGGACGATGATCGGCACGCCGGAGTCCGCCATGGTCGACTGGCGGGTGAAGTGCATCCAGAGGTGATCCTTCGCCATGGACTGCAGCGCGGACGCGGACGGCACGGAGCGCGAGGTCATCGGGTCCCCCAGTTGTAGAGCTGCTTCTGCAGCTTCGCGTAGATGAACGTCTCGGTCGACAGCACGCCGTCGATCGGACGGATCACGTCGTTCACGAGGGCCAGCAGGTGGTCGTCGTCTTCGCACACGACCTCGACGATCACGTCGAACGAGCCCACCGTGATGACGACGTAGTCGACGGCGTCGATCTCCGCGATCGCCTCCGCCACGTGCCGGGCGTCCCCGGCCACACGGATGCCGATCATCGCCTGGCGGTGGAAGCCGAGCTGCATCGGATCGGTGACCGCGACGATCTGCATCACGCCGGTCTCGGTGAGCCGCTGCACGCGCTGGCGGACCGCTGCCTCGCTGAGGCCCACCACGCGGCCGATGTCGGAGTAGGAGCGACGCCCGTCGTCCTGCAGCAGCTCGATGATGGTCTTGGAGATCGCGTCGAGGGCGGAGTTCTTCTTCGCCGGTGCCATGCTGCGATCCTGGCACTGGCGGCGGTCATGGACAACCGGATCCGTCGAATCTGAGTGACCGACCTGCACGATCCGTGCGTTCGGTCAGGCCTCCACGGGTCCGAGCCAGGCGCTGGCCGCGGTCGCGTGCGCCGACTCGGGGTCGGACGGATGGAACATCCCGGCGAGGACATCGCGGTACAGCCGGGAGAGCTCGTTCCCGGAGAAGTAGGACCCGCCGCCCGCCACCAGCATCGCCTCGTCGACCACGCTCTTGGCCATCGTCACGGCACGGTGCTTGAGGCCGGACAGGGCGGGGAACCAGCGCGGCCCGTGGTCGACGCGCTCGTCCACGTCGCGCGCGAGCGCGGCGATCTGGGGCGGCAGCGCGTCGTACGCGATCGCCATGTCGGCGATGCGCCAACGGATGTCGGGGTCCTGGCTGTACGCGGCGCCGCTCTTCTTGGAGCGACGGGTCTGCGCCGTCGCGACCGCCAGCTCCAGTGCGCGGCGGGCGATGCCGGTGTACACCGACGCGAGCAGGATCTCGAACACGGAGAAGATGCCGAAGACGATGGGGTCGGCGCTCGGGCCCTGGTCGATCCGCCGGACCACGTGCGCGGCGTCGGCGACGGCGCCGTCGAGCCGCGTCGTCCTGCTCTGCGTGCCGCGCATGCCGAGCGTGTCCCAGTCGTCCGAGGTGGTGACGGCGTCGGTCCGCTCGACGAACGCGAACACGAGCTTCGGGGCGTCCGCGCTGGTGGTGTCCAGGCCGTGCAGTCCGAGCCTGGTCCAGACGGGCGCGAGCGAGGTGAAGATCTTGGTGCCCGTGAACGCGTAGCCCCCGTCGGCGTCGGGCACCGCGGCCGTGTCGCTGCCGAACAGCACGAGGTCGTTGCCGCCCTCGCTGATGCCGAACGCGAACACCTCGCCGGCGACCGCGCCGTCCTGCACGAACTCGAGCCCGGGAACACCCCGGTCGGAGAAGACCTTCGCGACCCCGGTCCACACCAGGTGCATGTTGATCGCGAGGGCCGTGGCGGGGGCCGCGCCCGCAAGACGCTGCTGAAGGATCGCGGCCTCGGCGAGCCCGAGTCCTGCGCCGCCGCGCTCGACCGGGACCAGGATCGACAGGTAGCCGGCGTCGCGGAGTTCGTCGAGGTCCTGCTGCGGGAACGTGTTCTCGCGGTCGTGGATCGGCGCGCGTTCGCGGATGCGCGCGAGGAGGTCGTCCGGGAGGTAGCGGGTCGGGTCGAACGCGGTCATGCGAGTGCCTCCAGGAGCTGTCGGATCGCTTCCTCCGGGCGGTCGCGATGAAGGGAGTGCCCCGCGCCCGCCACGACCGACATCGTGATCCGCGGGTTGCCGGCGAGCACCTCGGCGGCGAGGTCGCCCGCGAAGATGCTGTACACGGCGGGATCGGCGCCGATGACATGGGTGGGGACGGTGAGACGGGCGGCGTGCGGGCGTACGTCCCACGGCCGGTTCTGCGCGCTGGTCTGCTCCACGGCCCAGGCGCTCGCGCGCCGCACGGCGTCGATCTTCAGCTCGTGGTCCTGCGGGTGCCAGTGCGGGTGCTCCTCCCGGACGACCTCGATCCGGTTGTCGGCGAACGCCCGTTCCTGACTGCGCCGCACGATGCCCGCGTCGCGTCCGTCGACGTGCAGGGCCGGGTCGATCAGCACGAGGCGTCGCGTCCAGTCCGGCGAGCCGGCGGCGGCGACCGTCGCGGCCGCGCCGCCGAGCGAGTGGCCGACGACCGCGTCCCACGGTCCTCCGTCGTCGGGTGTCGTCGCCGCGAGGTCGGCGGCGTACGCGTCGACGGTGTAGTCGAGGGAGCGGGGGGCGTCACCGTGCCCGCGCAGGTCGACGGCGGTCGCGGCCGCTCCGGTCGCCGCGATGGCATCGCCCAGCCGCCACATGAGGGCGCCCGACGAGCCGAGTCCGTGCACGAGAAGAATGCGGCGCGCGGCTGCGGGATCGCCCCACGACCGTCGGGGCAGGGTGAGGGGTGCGGGCATGGCACCAGCCTACGACCGCGGCCGCGGCACCGGTCGGCCCGGCGGGGCTCAGCCGACGCGGCTCAGCGGGGGCAGGTCGGCCGCGATCCGCAGGACCCGGGCGGCGGCGGCGTGCCCGGCGGCCAGGCGTGCGGCGAGGTCCTCGCCCTCGAGCGTCGCCGCGAGGAAGCCGGAGGCGAACGCGTCGCCGGCTCCCACCGGCTCGACCACGTCCACCGTGGGGGCCGGGACGAAAACGGGCTCGGCGTCGTGCGTGAACGCGGTCGCGCCCACGTCGCCGTCCTTCACCACGAGCAGCGCGCAGTGGGGGAGATGCGCCCGGATCGCGGCCGGTGTCGCGGTGCCCCAGATGCGCTCCGCCTCGTCGCGGCCGACGAAGGCGATGTCGGCGGCGTCCGCGAGTCGCGCGAGCGTCGAGGCCGCGTCCTCCGGGCTCCACAGGGCGCGGCGGTCGTTCACGTCGAACGACACGGTGGCTCCCGTGGCGCGGGCGTCGGCGTACAGCGCATCGACCGCCGCCAGGCAGGTGGGCGAGAGCGCCGGGGTGATGCCGGTGGTGTGCACGATGCGCACGCCCTCGAGCCGGGCGGCGTCGAGGAAACCGGGAGCCATGCGGGAGGCCGCGGATCCGCGCCGGTAGTAGTAGACCGCGGACGACTCGACACCGGGATCCTTGAACATGACCCCGGTCGGCGCGTCCCCGTCGCGCTCGACCCACAGCTCGACCCCGCGACGCTCGAGCTCGCCGGCGAGACGGTCGCCCAGCGGGTCGTCGCCGAGGCGCGAGGCCCAGGCGGCGCGGTGCCCGGCCGCCGCGACGCCGACCGCCACGTTGGCCTCCGCGCCGGCATGGGTGAGGGTCGCGGTGTCGGCGTCCGCGAGCGGTGCGCCGGTGGGGGTGATCAGGGCCATCGACTCGCCGACGCAGACGATCTCGGGCGCGGGGGAGGGGACGGGGAGGCTCATGAGGGGGTGACCGCCAGGGGTTCGGTGTCGGGATGCGGGCTCGCGTCGCGGTGACGCAGGTCGGGGAAGGCGCGGACGAAGACGATGGAGACCAGGAGGCCGACGCCGGCGAAGATCGTGGCGGCGAGGTAGGCGCCGCGCCAGTCGCCGACGTCGACGAGGAAGCCCGCGACGGCGGACCCCGCGGCGGCGCCGATCAGCTGCCCGGTTCCCGCCCAGCCGAAGGCCTCCGCTGTCTCGCTGAACTTGACGCTCGCGGTCGTGATGGCGAACAGGACCGCGAGCGCGGGGGCGATGCCGATGCCCGCCAGGATCAGGGTGCCCCCGAGCCAGAAGACGTTGAGCATGACCATGGTGAGCGCGAGCCCGACCGTGACGATGAGGAGCCGTCGGGCCATGGCCCACGGGCCGATCGGGATGTGGCCGAACGCGAGGCCTCCGGCCAGGCTGCCCGCCGAGAACACCGCGAGGATGAGGCCCGCCGCGAGGCTGCCGTGCTCGAATGTCGCGACGACGCCGACCTCCACGGCCGAGCAGGCGCCGATCAGGAGGAAGCCGATCACGGTGGCCAGCAGCACGGGGGGCTTGAGCACGACCGTGCCGAGAGCGTTGCGGCTGCGCGGGATGCGCACGCGCCCCACCTCGGGGGAGAGGATGAACCACGCGCCGCCGCCCACGAGCACGATCGCGACCAGCAGCAGCCCTTCGGTCGTGCCGATCTGGGTGGAGACCAGGGTGATGACGACGGGGGCGAGCACCCAGATGATCTCCTGCAGCGAGGCGTCGAGCGAGAAGAGCGGGGTGAGCTGACCGGCGTTGACGAGCTTGGGGTAGATCGTGCGCACAGCGGCCTGCACGGGAGGGGTGGAGAGCCCGGCGACCATGCCGAGCGCCATGTATCCCGGCACCGAGAGCGAGAGGACGGCCAGGCCGAGCACGGCGAGCACGCACACCGTCAGGGTGAGGGTGAGCACGCGACGCATGCCCCACGCGCCCATCCAGCGGCTGGTGATCGGCCCGGCGACGGCCTGCCCGGCGCTGGTCGCGGCGAGCACGAGACCGGCCGATCCGTAGGAGCCGGTCTGCTGTTCGACGTGCAGCAGGATCGCCAAAGACATCATCCCGTTGGGGAACCGCGCGGTGAGCTGGGCGGCGATCATGCGCCCGACTCCCGGCGTGCGAAGGAGATCCCGATAGCCCGCCACCCGACAACGGTACCGGCCCGCGAGGGGGCTGCGGAGACGGCGTCGGGGACGACACGCCGCGACACGCCCGCGACACGCCGAAGAGCGAATTCCACAGGCATTCGGATGTCCGAGGCCCGGCGTACGGTGCCCCCTGTGGATGGATCTCTCCCAGCGTCTTCCCAGCCGCGATTTCACGCGGTTCGGGAGGGCTGCGAGCGCACCTCCGCCTGTGGAAGAAACGGTGGAGAACCTGTGTTGTATCAGTGGAGAGCGGTGGAAAAACTACACGGATGTAACTACTACCCCTTGTGGTCACTCCGAATGTCCGCACCCATATGTAGTATTGAGATCCCGGCGGGGGCCTGCCGGAGAAACCAGAGATTCGAGGGGAATCAGATGTCGATCACGGTCTACACCAAGCCTTCCTGCGTTCAGTGCAACGCCACCTACCGCGCCCTCGACGCCAAGGGCATCGAGTACGAGATCCACGACCTGTCGGAGGACCCGACGGCCCTGGAGCAGGTCAAGGCGCTCGGCTACATGCAGGCGCCGGTCGTCGTCACCGACGAGGACCACTGGTCGGGCTTCCGTCCCGACAAGATCGACGAGCTCGCCTCCCGCCTGGCGTGATCGGCCATGAGCGCCGTCGCGACCGCAGCGCCGCTCCTGGTCTACTTCTCGAGCGTGTCGGGTAACACCGCGCGCTTCATCGAGAAACTCGGGTTCCCCGCCCGACGCATCCCCCTTCACCGCACGGACGAAGACCTCGTCGTTGACGAGCCCTTCGTGCTGGTCACCCCCACCTACGGTGGGGGTGCGGGGCGCGGCGTCGAGAAGGGCGCGGTGCCCAAACAGGTGATCCGGTTCCTCAACGACGAGCGCAATCGGCGCCACATCCGCGGAGTGATCTCCGCGGGCAACACCAACTTCGGCGACGCGTTCTGCCTCGCCGGCGACATCATCAGCCGCAAGTGCCACGTGCCTCACTTGTATCGGCTCGAGATCTTCGGCACACAGGACGACGTGGATCGCGTGAGCGACGGATTGGAACGACGGTGGGAACTTCAGTGACCGAGACGGTGGCCTTCAAGGTGAACCCCGCATACGAGGGGCTCGACTATCACGCCCTCAACGCGATGCTCAACCTGTACGACGCGAACGGCAAGATCCAGTTCGACGCCGACAAGCGCGCCGCGCGGGAGTACTTCCTGCAGCACGTGAACCAGAACACCGTCTTCTTCCACTCGCTCCGTGAGCGCCTGGACTACCTCGTGGAGAAGGAGTACTACGAGGGTGCGGTCATCGAGAAGTACTCGTTCGACTTCGTGCAGAAGCTCAACGACCTGGCCTACTCCAAGAAGTTCCGCTTCGAGACGTTCCTCGGCGCGTTCAAGTACTACACGAGCTACACGCTCAAGACGTTCGACGGCAAGCGCTACCTGGAGCGCTTCGAGGACCGCGTCGTGATGACGGCCCTCGCCCTGGCCGACGGCGACGAGAAGCTCGCGGTCAACCTGGTCGAGGAGATCATCTCCGGTCGCTTCCAGCCGGCCACCCCCACGTTCCTCAACGCGGGCAAGGCGCAGCGCGGCGAACTCGTCAGCTGCTTCCTGCTGCGCATCGAAGACAACATGGAGTCGATCGCCCGCGGCATCAACTCCGCGCTGCAGCTCTCGAAGCGCGGCGGCGGCGTCGCCCTGCTCCTGTCGAACATCCGCGAGGCCGGTGCGCCGATCAAGCAGATCGAGAACCAGTCGTCCGGTATCATCCCCGTCATGAAGCTGCTCGAAGACAGCTTCAGCTACGCCAACCAGCTCGGCGCGCGTCAGGGCGCCGGCGCGGTGTACCTCAACGCGCACCACCCCGACATCATGCGGTTCCTCGACACCAAGCGCGAGAACGCCGACGAGAAGATCCGCATCAAGACGCTGTCGCTCGGCGTGGTCGTGCCCGACATCACGTTCGAGCTCGCCAAGAACGACGAGGACATGTACCTGTTCTCGCCGTACGACGTCGAGAAGGTCTACGGCGTGCCGTTCGGCGACATCTCGGTCACCGAGAAGTACCGCGAGATGGTCGACGACCCGCGCATCAAGAAGACGAAGATCAACGCCCGCGAGTTCTTCCAGACCGTCGCCGAGATCCAGTTCGAGTCCGGCTACCCGTACGTCATGTTCGAGGACACGGTCAACAAGGCCAACCCCATCAAGGGGCGCATCAACATGTCCAACCTGTGCAGCGAGATCCTGCAGGTGAACACGCCGACCACGTACAACGACGACCTGTCGTACGACAGCATCGGCAAGGACATCTCGTGCAACCTCGGCTCGATGAACATCGCGCTGTCGATGGACGCCGACGACCTCGGCCAGACGGTCGAGACCGCGATCCGCGCGCTCACCGCGGTCAGCGACCAGAGTCACATCGGCTCGGTGCGCTCGATCGAAGACGGCAACGACCGCTCCCACGCGATCGGCCTCGGCCAGATGAACCTGCACGGGTACCTCGCCCGCGAGCACGTGTTCTACGGTTCGGAGGAGGGCATCGACTTCACGAACATCTACTTCTACACGGTGCTGTTCCACGCGCTGCGCGCGTCGAACAACCTCGCCATCGAGCGCGGCACCACGTTCGATGGGTTCGAGGACTCGACCTACGCATCGGGGGAGTTCTTCGACAAGTACATCGAGCGCGCCTGGGTCCCCGAGACCGAGAAGGTGAAGGAGCTCTTCGCCGGCAAGCACATCCCGACGCAGGAGGACTGGGCCGCGCTGAAGGCGTCGATCCAGGAGCACGGTATCTACAACCAGAACCTGCAGGCCGTGCCGCCCACGGGCTCGATCTCCTACATCAACAACTCCACGTCGTCGATCCACCCGATCGCGTCGAAGATCGAGATCCGCAAGGAGGGCAAGCTCGGTCGCGTGTACTACCCGGCGGCGTTCATGACGAACGACAACCTGGAGTACTACCAGGACGCGTACGAGATCGGCTACGAGAAGGTCATCGACACGTACGCCGCGGCCACGCAGCACGTCGACCAGGGCCTGTCGCTGACGCTGTTCTTCAAGGACACCGCCACCACGCGTGACATCAACAAGGCGCAGATCTACGCGTGGCGCAAGGGCATCAAGACGATCTACTACATCCGCCTGCGTCAGCTGGCGCTCGAGGGCACCGACATGACCGAGTGCGTCTCCTGCATGCTCTGACCGGCCTCCGCACCCCAAGGAACAACGAGAAATGACTCCGCACGAACCCCTCAAGCTGGTCGACAGCGTGCAGGCGATCAACTGGAACCGCATCCAGGACGACAAGGACCTCGAGGTCTGGAACCGCCTGGTGAACAACTTCTGGCTGCCCGAGAAGGTGCCGCTGTCGAACGACATCCAGTCGTGGAACACGCTCACTCCCGAGGAGCAGACGCTCACGATGCGGGTGTTCACCGGCCTGACGCTGCTCGACACCATCCAGGGCACCGTCGGCGCCGTGTCGCTCATCCCCGATGCGATCACTCCGCACGAGGAGGCCGTCTACACGAACATCGCGTTCATGGAGTCGGTGCACGCGAAGAGCTACTCGTCGATCTTCTCGACGCTGTGCTCGACGAAGGAGATCGACGAGGCGTTCCGCTGGTCGGTGGAGAACCCGAACCTGCAGAAGAAGGCGCAGATCGTCACGGACTACTACCGCGGCGACGACCCGCTCAAGCGCAAGGTCGCCTCGACCCTGCTGGAGAGCTTCCTCTTCTACTCGGGCTTCTATCTGCCGATGCACTGGTCGAGCCGGGCGAAGCTCACCAACACCGCCGACCTCATCCGCCTCATCATCCGTGACGAGGCCGTGCACGGCTACTACATCGGCTACAAGTTCCAGCGCGGGCTCGAGACGCTCGACCAGGCGCGCAAGGACGAGCTGAAGGACTACACGTTCTCGCTGCTCTACGAGCTGTACGACAACGAGGTTCAGTACACGCAGGACCTCTACGACGGCGTCGGCCTGACCGAGGACGTCAAGAAGTTCCTGCACTACAACGCCAACAAGGCCCTGATGAACCTGGGCTACGAGGCGATGTTCCCCTCGACGGTCACCAACGTGAACCCGGCGATCCTGTCGGCGCTCTCCCCGAACGCGGACGAGAACCACGACTTCTTCTCGGGGTCGGGCTCCTCGTACGTCATCGGCAAGGCCGAGGCCACGGAAGACGACGACTGGGACTTCTGAGTCCCCCGGCCGACGTCGACGATCGATAGGCCCCGCGACCCGATCACCATGAGCAGGTGGCGGGGCCCTTCCGCGTGGACGTGCACCCGGCAGTCGTCACCGGGCGTCGCGCTCGTCGGCCAACCGGGCGCGGCGCTCCTCCTCGCGCTTGGAGTACGTGGCGGCCCGGATCGCCTCGTCGGACTCCAGGCCGGTGCCCAACGCCCCGCCGACAGTCGCCGCCGACGCGACGAACCAGGTGAGCACGAACAGATCGCCGAACTCGACGGACCGCCCGAGGTCTTCACTCATGACCGCGGGGTCGAGGACGAACAGCGCCCACGCCAGGTTCACGACGTAGAGCGTCAGATAGCAGATGACGATCCCGACGGTGAGGGTCAGCAGCGTCGAGGTGTTGTAGAGACGGGATCGCTCCCGCGCCGCGGGCGAGTGGTCGTCGGGTCGGTCCCACAGCCTGCCGTCGATCACGATCCAGGCGATGATGATCGCGATCGAGGCCACCGTCGCCGCCACCAGGCGCCAGGGCGACAGCGAGAGGGCGAGAGACCACACGGTCGGCTCGATGGTCGCCACCGCGCCGGTGGCGAGGGCGGCGACGAGCGCCGATTTGAGACCCGCGGCGAGCCGCCACGGGCGGTTGGCCAGCACCATGCCCAGGAGCACACGCCCCCGGGCGCTGAGCCGGGGGAGCGGCAGGCGCTGCTCTTCCGGCGAGACGGGTTCAGCCATCCCGTCCACGAGGCCCCGAACCGCGTGTCGTGCGCGGCGCTGCACCCGGAACCCTCCCAGTGCGGGAAGCGACAGGACGGCGGAGCGCCGTCGAGGGTGGACCGCTGCCAGGAGATAGCGGCCGTCGTCGTCGCGGAGCGGAAGCTCGGTGACGCCGATGACGAGGTCCCACCCGTGCTGATCGGCGTGCGAGCGGAGTCGCTCCAGAGCGACGTCCACATCCTCCGACCCGAGGGTGAACGGCTCGCTGACGAGCTCGACGATCCATCCGTCGGCCTCGGCGGCGAGCGGTGGAGTGAGGCCGGTCATCCGGCGCGCAACGGCGGTGGGCGACGCCGGATCCGCGACGAGACCCACTCTGATCGTCTCCATGCGCGGAACCTACACCCGCACCGCGCCGGGCCCAGGGCCTTGACAGCCCCGGACGAGTCCTCCTCCCGCGAGCGCAGCACGGCCTTCGCATGCGGGAGAGCCGCCCGCTACAGTCGTGGCATGGGAACCATGCAGTACGGGAGCGGCAGCGAGATCCAGATCGAGGACCGCGCCCTCGCACACCTCAAGGTCGCGATCGCGACCAAGCTCCGCCGCAACGAGAGCTTCACGCTCTCCTGGCGTCACCCCGAGGGCGATACGCCCGGTCGCTCGACCATCTGGCTGCACCCGTCCATCCCGCTCCGGTTCACGTTCGAGGAGCCGGAGACCCCGCAGCTCAACGTGAAGTGGATCCAGGCGCTGATGGTCGAGGCGAGCTCGTCCGGAGGTATCAGCCTGGTCGACGAAGTCATCGATGGTCCCGCCGAGTAAGCGCTCGGCGGTGCCGGCGTGGCACTGACCCGCGAGGCACTGCGCCGTGAGCTGGGGGAGGCCCTCGGTCGTCCCGTGTCGTCGGACACCGACTGGGCGGAGGCCTTCGCCGGGAGAGCGTCGACACCGCGCCTCCAGCTCGTCGCGCTGCTGCTGATCATGGACGTCAGCCCGCAGCTCGTGAACGGGTGGCGGCATCGATCGGCCGAAGACGATCTCATCCGATCCCTCCCGCGCAAGAAGCTGCCCTGGGACGCAGAGACCGCGGCGTTCGCCCTGCGCGCCGCGCTCGCCATCGATGCCATGAGCTATGTGTGCGCCCCGGCGCTGCGCGGCGCCAAGACGGCGACGGACGCCGGGCATCGGGATGCCGAGCTGTATGAGGCGCTCGAGGCCAGCGTGCAGCACCTCGACGGGCTGATGTCCGGACGGTTCGCCTCTCGCTACGGCGTCGACAAGGATCTCAAGGTCGCGCGCCGCCTGCGGGCGTCGTTCCTGCCGTCGGGAGTCCTCGACCTCACGGTGGTCGACGACGGAGACGAGTGGGCCGAGTCGGCACGACGACTCGCCCGCGCGCTGCCCGTGGATGACATCGAACCGATCGTGCGGCACCTGGCCGCGCTCGGACACAAGGCGCCGTCCCAGACCTGGCAGCGCCAGGCGCGGCAGCACGTGCAGTCCGACGCCGGCCGCCGTCTGGTGCGCGAGTGGATACGCGCCGCGGCCGAGACCGGGGTGGCCGCGGACGGCCATCTCTTCACGCCGTCGAACGAGGATCTCGTGCGCGCGGCCGTCGTCGCCGCGCGCTGGCTGTCCTCGGACGACGTACCCGCGCCGCTACTCGGCGCGCTCGCCCGCCAGGGCGCCGCCACGCGACCCCCGCAGACCGAGTCGCTCGCCCTGCGGGTGGCGACCGCGGCGATCGACAGTCTGGTGCAGCGCGATGCGCCCGCCGACACCGCAGAGATCGAGGCGCTGCTGGAGAGCATCGCACGCCGCGATCTGGTGAAGCGCATCGGAGCGGCGCTCGGCTCGGAGGCGACGGCCCGAGCGGCGACGCGCGACGACGACCTGAAGCGGGAGAAAGCGGCGGCCGTACGGGCCAAGGCGAATCCGATCCCCCGGGTGCTGCGTGGTGAGGTCGATCGGCTGTTGCGCGACCACGTCGACGGCACGATGCGCGGATTCGGCTTCCGCAAGTCGGGGCGCACGTGGCGGCGGACCGTGGAGGACCGCGTCGAGGTCGTCGACTTCTTCTCCAGCGGCCTGCACATGAGCGTGCACTACGGCGTGCTGTTCCCGGCGCTGCATCCGGAGGACGGCGTCGCCGCCCACCGCGACCCGCAGCGGGTGAAGCCCTACCAGCTCGATGTGTCGATCGTGGAGAGCGCGTGGTTCGCGGAGGAGGACACCCTCGAGCGGCTGGCCGCCCGCGTGCGCTCGGCCATCGTGCCGTTCCTGGGCGCCTGCGGCGACCGGGATCGGCTCGCGGCGGTGCTCACCACAGGGGAGGGCATCCCGGCTGCGGAGGGCGTGCGGGATCCGGTGACCGGCCACACCGAGACGACGCTCCACCTGCGCACCCGACCGTTCACGCCCGGCATCGCGCTCGGCGCCCTGTCGTGCGTGGCCGGGGACCGGCTCTCCGCGCAGGCGTGGCTCGACGAGGCCGATGCCGCGGTCGATCCCCTCAGCCATCCACGGTCGAAGGCGGAGATCGACTACTGGCGCCGGCGCCTCGCGGCCACGGAGTGAGGGCGCCGCGGCGGGTGTCCTCGCGTCAGGACGCCGGGTACGGCTGCGCGGTCAGCTGCCGTGCGAGGTGTGCCGCGTTGCGCGCGGCCGTCTGGATGGCCGAGGCCACCTTCTCCGGGGTCTCCTCGAGGTCTTTGTAATCGACCGTCTGCATCGCCTCGCCGTTCCAGTACACCGAGGCCTGGGCGGGGATCGTGTAGCCGATGTCGTCGAGCGCCTGGAACAGGATCGCCGAGATGTGGTGGGCGCCGTCCTCGTTTCCGAGCACGCCGGCGATCGCGACCTTGTCGAACAGGATCGGGCGGCCCTGGTCGTCGGTCTCGCTCAGCTCGGCGTCGAGCCGCTCGAGCACGCGCTGCGCCATGCTCGAGTGCTGGCCCATCCAGGTCGGCGTCACGAACACGAGGATGTCCGCCGCCAGCACCCGCCGACGCAGGGCTGGCCACTGGTCGCCGTCGCCCATGTCCTTCTCGACACCGGGACGGATGTCGAAGTCGACGGCCCGGACCACGTCGCCCGAGACGTCGTGCGCGGACAGGGCGTCGAGCAGCTGGCGCGAGAGGAGATCGGAGCTCGACTCCGCGGGGGAGGGCTTGAGCGTGCAGGAGATCGCGAGGGCGGTGAGCGTACTGGTCATGCGACGATCACACCAGGGCCGGTGACCGCGGCACAGGGCCTTCCCGGGGCCGGGCTATCCTGGTAGGGCACCGACGACAGGAGATCCCGTGATCCTCAGCTTCTTGTTCTTCATGATCCTCTTCCTCGGAGGCTTCTGGCTGCTGGGGATCGCGCACGAGCTCCCCGACACCGCCGCTGCGCTCACCTTCTGCGCCGGCATCATCCTGGTCTCGCTCGCCCTCGGTTTCGCGATGCGGCAGCGCGGTTCGGCCACGCGCCGCTCCAAGAACTGGACCGGCAGCCCGACCGAGTGAGGCCGACCCCGTCGGCGCGATCGCTCAGCGCCGACGGGACAACCGCGCCTCCAGGTTCGCCCGGACCGCGGGCCACTCGGGCTCGATGATGGAGTACTCGACGCTGTCGCGGAGCGCGCCGTTGCGGTAACGACTCATCGCGCGCATCACGCCGTCCTGCTTGGCGCCCAGTCGCTCGATCGCCGTGCGCGACTGGAAGTTGACCCACTGCGTGGTGAGCCCCACGCGGAACACCCCGAGCGTTTCGAACGCGTGCCGCAGGAGCAGCAGCTTCGACTCCGCGTTGGTTCCGGTTCCGTGCGCGGACGGGCGGTTCCAGGTGTAGCCGATGTGGAGCCGGGGCACGTCGGCGACGATGTCGTAGTACGACGTGAGGCCGAGGATCCGTCCGCTCGCGTCGATCGCGGTGAACGGCAGCATCTCGCCGCGGTCGACGAGCCCGAGCCGCCGATCCACCTCCGCGGCCACGCCGTCGGGCTCCGGGACCGACGTGTACCACGCCGTCTTCCACAGCTCGCCCTCGCGGACGGCGTCGACCAGCCCGTCGATGTGGGAGCGATCGAGGGGACGCAGCTCGACGAGGTCGCCGGTCAGGGTCACGGGGGCGGGCGGGACGAGGAAGGCCATGTCCCCATTCAACCAGCGCGATGCGGGTGGACCTCACGCCGCCCGGGTCGCGGTGGTCCCCTGGCGCAGCAGACGCTGGAAGGCGACGACGATCTCGACCGTGACATCGAGCTCGAAGGCGAGGCTCGCGAGGTGCGCGCCGCGAGCCCGCTCGGCGGCGGCATACGCCTGCGGTGTGAGGAGGAGCCGGGCGGCCCATTCGTCCGCCGCCCGTTCCTGGCGTTCGCGGGTGTGGGGGACCTCGGTGGGTCGATGACCGAGATGTGCGTGACCCAGCTCATGCGCCAGCACGCTGCGGGCCGTCCGTCTGCTCATGCCCGGCGCGAGGCGGATGGTGCCGGTCGCGGGGTCGAACCCGCCGCGCGTGCGTCCCGGGCGCTCGATCACGCGCAGACCGAGGTCTTCGGCGCGCAGGAGGAGCTGCTGCATGTGCGTCCTCCCACGGTCGTCGGCGTCAGTCGTAGAGGTCGTCGGTGTCGGCGTCGTGCCGCTCGTCGGATTCGAAGGCGACCTCGCGGGTATTGTCGCGCGGGGTGGCGACATCGGCGGTGCGGCGCAGGGGAGTGATGATGGCGGTGGTGCCGTCGGCGTCGAGGCGCTCCTCGGCTCTCGCGACCAGGACGTGCGGCTCGATCCCGAGAGTCGCGCACACGGCATAGACCACGGGCACCGGGATCGCGCGCTTTCCGGTGACGTAGTTGTCGAGGGCGCTGCGTGCGATCCCCACGCTGCGCGCCATCGCCGCGATGCTGCTGCGCGCGGCGGCGATCTCGGCCCGCATCTGCCGCCCGACGGCCTCGTTGAACTGCTCGGCAGGTGTCCTCATTCGGCACACCCTAGCAGCGCTCCGAGATCAAGATGCCGTCATATCGGTTCATTCTTCCCGAGTGAGCGTCCGCGTGTGGGGGTAGTGTCGGCGTATGGGGACAGAACTGAGTCACACGATGGCATCGACGGTGGAGGCGGCGCGACTGCACGCCGGAGTGTCGCTCGACCGGCTGGCGGATCGATCAGGCATCTCCGCTCGTCGACTGCACGACCTCTTCGACGCGCGCGTGGACTTCACCATGGTCGACCTCGCGCGCATCGCGGCGGCGCTCGACATCCCGGTGACGGACCTCCTGCCGTTCTCGACTGCCGTGGACCCGTGAGTGCGCGATAGCGTGGCGACCATGAAGACCGTGCCCTTCGGAACCGCCACCGCCCCCGCCGTCATCGCCGGGATGATGCGTATCGCCGACAAGGACGACGCCCACATCCGCGCGCTGTATGCGACAGCCCGCGAGGCCGGCATCGACTTCTTCGACCACGCCGACATCTACGGCGGTGCGATGCACCGCTGTGAGGCCCGCTTCGCGGAGGCGCTCGCCCTCAGCCCGGGCGAGCGCGACGAGATCGTGCTGCAGACCAAGTGCGGCATCGTGCCGACGCAGGGGATGTTCGACTTCTCCTACGACCACATCGTCACCCAGGTCGAGGGATCGCTCGCGGCGCTGCGCACCGATCGCATCGACGTCCTGCTGCTGCACCGACCGGACGCGCTCGTCGAGCCCGACGAGGTCGCGCGCGCGTTCGACCACCTCGAGTCCTCCGGCAAGGTCAGGGCGTTCGGCGTCTCGAATCACACCCCGTCGCAGATCGACCTGCTCCGCACGGCCGTCCGCCAGCCCCTGATCGCCAACCAGCTGCAGCTGTCGCTCACCCACGCGCCGATCATCGCGCAGCCGGTCGCAGCGAACATCGGCGGACACGACCAGAGCATCGTGCGCGACGGCGGGGGCATCGTCGACTACTGTCGGCTGAACGGCATCACGGTGCAGGCGTGGTCGCCGTTCCAGAGCGGCACCGACGCCGGTGTCTTCCTGGGCAGTCCGGAGTATGCCGAGCTGAACGCCGTGATCGACCGGCTCGCGGCCCAGTACGGCGTCGAGCCGATCGCGATCGCCACCGCGTGGATCACGCGGCACCCCGCCGGGATGCAGGTCGTGCTGGGGACCACGACCCCCGAGCGCGTGCGGGACGCGGCGGCCGGCGCCGACGTCGTCCTCACGCGGCCCGAGTGGTACGAGCTGTTCCGCACCGCCGGGCATCTCCTGCCCTAGGGCGGCGCGGCGCACGACCCGTCGTCTACCCTGAACTCATGCCGTTCCTGTTCTCGCTGCTGATCATCGCGCTGATGGTCGGTGCGCTGATCGACATCATCACCCGCGACGACGGGCAGGTGAAGCACCTGCCCAAGATGGTGTGGCTGATCATCGTGATCCTGCTGCCGCTCGTCGGAAGCCTGCTGTGGTTCGCGCTCGGACGCGAGTACGGCGAGGGCGGCGTCGCGATCCCCCGGATGCGGAGGGCCGAACGACCCGCCGCACCCACCGTGACGGCGCCCCCCTCCCGGCCCCGCGACACCCGCACGACGGAGCAGCAGATCGCCGACCTCGACCGCGAGATCGAGGAGTGGCGGTTGCGCGAGGAACTCGAGAAGCGGCGACGCGACGACGGCGACGCGCCCGCGGCGGGAGCGTAGACGGTTCGGAGACCGGCCGTTCGAGACGATCCTGGCTCGGGGTGCGCGTCGGTGCCATCATGCCGGTATGAGCGCACCCGTGAACGTGGAGAACTTCGCCGTCGCCGAGACCCACCGCATGATGTCCGACCTGCAGCGCGATGCCGGGGGCGTGAACCGGTTCCGACACAACAGGGAGCCGGCCGCGATCGAGCATCAGACGGTCATCCGGCTCAACCGCGACACGCTCTACAGCTTCGCCGTCGTCGACATCCGCGCGGGGGCGACGCTCACGATCCCGGACCACGGCGATCGCTACCTCTCGGCGATGGTCGTCAACGAACGCCACTACGTGGACGCCGTCTTCCACGACCCCGGAGAGTACCGGCTGACCACCGAGCGGTTCGGCACACCCTACGTCGTGGTCGCGGTGCGCATCCTCGTCGACCCGGAAGACCAGGCAGACGTGGCCGTCGTGACGGCGCTCCAGGATCAGCTCGGGATCGACAGTGCGTCCGCCGAACCGTTCCCCCTCCCCGACGACGACCCCGCGGACCTGGACGAGACACGCGGGGCGCTGCTGACTCTTGCGCGGAACCTGCGCGGCTTCGACCGCATGTTCGGAGCCGAGGCCGAAGTCGATCCGGTCCGGCACCTGATCGGAACCGCGGCGGGGTGGGGAGGGCTGCCCTCCTGGGAGGCTCAGTACATCGGAGTCGACCCGCGGCTGCCGCAGGGGCGATACGAACTCCGAGTGGTCGACGTTCCCGTGGACGGGTTCTGGTCCATCTCGGTGTACAACGCCGACGGCTTCTTCGAGCCGAACGACCGCGGTGCCTACACGATCAACAACATCACCGGAGTCCGGGACGACGACGGCGCCATCACGGTGCGGTTCGGCGACCACCCCGACGGCGTGCCGAACGTGATCCCGATCCCGGAGGGGTGGAACTACCTCGTTCGTCTGTACCGTCCGCGGGCCGAGCTCCTCGACGGGAGCTGGACGTTCCCGGCCCTGCAGCGTTCGGTGTGACCCTCGCCGGAGACGTCGACCTGATCGCGCGCCGGGGTGCGATCAGGTCGACGCGGCGAAGGAGGAGCGCAGCGCCTCATCGAGGTCGGGGTGGCGGAAAGTGAAGCCCGCGGCACGGAGCTTCTCGGGCAGCACCCACCGGCTCTTCAAGACGAGCTCGGTCTCGGTGCGGATGCCGATCGCGCCCAGCTCCAGCATCCACCGCGGCGTCGGCGGGCCGAGACGCACCCCCAGCGCGCGACGCACGGCCGCCATGACGGCGACGTTGTCCACGGGGTTCGGTGATGCGGCGTTCACCGGACCCTCCAGCGCCGGCGTCTGCTCCAGGAACTCCACGATCCGCGCCACATCCTCGAGGTGGATCCAGCTGAACCGCTGGCGACCGCGGCGCGCGCCGAAGCGATGCGCGGTGCCGGCCTCCCGGCGCGCACGGCTCACCGGCCAGCGCCCGTCGTACTGCGGACCACCGAGGCCCAGGCGGGCGAGGGTGCGCAGCGGGCCGAGCACTCCGCCGTCGCCCAGCACGATCGCGCTGCGCAGGGCGACACGGCGCGTGCCGGGCAGCGCGCCCGTGAACAGTTCCCGCTCCCAGGCCTTCGCGACGTCGACCGAGAAGCCGCTGCCGAGCTCGCCGTCCGCCTCGGTCATCGGCCGGTCCTCGGCGTGGCGGTAGATCGTCGCGGTGGACGAGTTGATCCACAGGGCGGGCGGGGTCGAGGCGCGCGCGATCGCGGTGCGCAGGGCGGCGGTGGTGTCGAGCCGGGAGCGGAAGATCTCGGCGCGGTTCGCCGGCGTGTATCGGCAGTTGACGCTCTTGCCCGCGAGGCCGAGGACGAGCGCGGAACCCTCGACCGCCGCGTCGATCCCGGCCTGATCGGTCCAGGCGAGGTCGGCGCCCGCGCGAGAGACCGTCACGACCTCCCGCCCCTGTCCGCGCAGGCGCTCCGTGAGGTACTGCCCCATGAATCCGGTGGACCCGCCCACCACGACCCGTCCTGTGCTCATGCGCGGTCATCCTCCGGTGGTCGGGGCTCGGCGCCCGGGGTGGGGCGGAGCAGGCGGTCCAGCAGTGTCAGCGCCTCGTGCTGCGGGGCGTCGGGGTCGAGCAGCCACTGCGTCTGCAGGCCGTCCGAGGCGGCGATGACCAGGGCAGCGACCGCCTCGGGGTCGGCGTCGTCGCGGATGCGCCCCTCGCGCTGCTGCTGCCGCACGGTCGCGGCGATGCTCGCTCGCAGTCGCGCGAACCGGTCGGTGGCGAACTCCCTCGCCGCCGGATGGCCCTCCTCGAGCGCGGAGGCCACCAGGGCCGAGTACAGCTGCACGAGGCCTGGCACCTCGCGGTTGACCCTGGCCGACAGGATCATGCTCTCCACGGGTGTCGCGTCGTCTCGCGCCTCGGGGTGCCGGCCAGGGGCGTTGCTCTCGCGGTAGACCGCGACCAGGAGCTCCTCCAGGGAGCCGAAGTAGTGCGTGAGCGCGGCGTGCGTGACGCCGACCTCGCTGGCGATCGCGCGCAGGCTCGTGCGGTCGGCGCCGCGGGTCGCGAACACCTCGATCGCGCGGTCGAGGATCTCCTGCCGACGCGCGATTCCCTTGGCGTAGGCGCCACGGGCGCGTGGGCGCTCGGGACCGTCGGCGGAGGAGGAGGGCATGGCCCGAGTCTAGTGCGATCAAAACTTCCATGTGGAGGTATTCGGTGATAGCGTGCCAGCGCGGGGCACCACCCGCGAGTCGCCGACGACCCGAGGAGCACGACCGATGACGATCCAGACGTCCCTGCAGCTGTTCACCATCCGCGAGCAGCTGGAGGCCGACCTCGACGGCACTCTCGCCGCCGTCGCCGCGCGCGGGTTCACGGCCGTCGAGCCGTACGACTTCGTGCGCAGGGCCGAGGCGATGGCCGCCGCGCTCGCCGCCGCCGGTCTCACCGCGCCCTCCGGACACGCGTTCCTGGCGTCGGAGTCGTTCGTCAACCCGGACGGCAGCGGCACCACCCTGCCCGTGCCCGCGCCCGCCGAGGTGTTCGCGGCGGCGAAGACGCTCGGCATGCACACCGTGATCGACCCGTACACCGAACCTGCCCGCTGGGAGTCGGTGGCGCAGATCGCCGAGACCGCCCGACTGCTCAACGCCGCGGCCGAGGTCGGCGCCGCGATGGGCGTGCGCGTCGGCTACCACAACCACGCCCACGAGCTCGAGGCCGCGTTCGACGGCGTGACGGGTCTGGAGGTGCTGGCGGGCCTGCTCGACGACCGCGTGGTGCTGGAGGTGGACCTCTACTGGGTGGCGCGCGGTGGGGTCGACCCCGTGGCCCTGCTGGAGCGCCTGGGCGACCGCGTGATCGCGGTGCACGCCAAGGACGGCACGCTCGACCCCGCCCTGCTCGACGCCTACCCGCCGGCGGACCAGGTGCCCGCGGGCGACGGCGCCGTCCCGCTCGTGGCGGCCATCGCGGCGGCCCCCGCGCTCGAGCTCGCCATCGTGGAGTTCGACCACTACGAGGGCGACCTGTTCGACGCGATCGAGCGCAGTCGGCGGTTCCTCGACGCGGAGGTCGCGGGCTGATGGGGCGCACAGGCGACGCGGTCGGCGTCGGCATCATCGGCGCGGGCAACATCAGCGACCAGTACCTGCAGAACCTGACCCGGTTCCCCGACGTGCGGGTGCTCGCGCTCGGCGACCTCCTCCCGGAGCGCGCCCGCTCTCAGGCCGAGGCGTACGGCGTGCCGCGGGCGGGCGGCGTGGACGTGGTGCTCGACGACCCCGACATCGCCGTGGTCGTCAACCTCACGATCCCGGCCGCGCACGTCGCGGTGTCCGAGGCGATCATCCGCGCCGGGAAGCACGTGTGGACGGAGAAGCCGCTCGGCGTGAGCCGGGAGGAGGCCAGCCGGCTGCTGCGCACCGCCGAGGCGGCCGGACGGCGCATCGGCGCCGCGCCCGACACGGTGCTCGGCCCCGGGGTGCAGACCGCGAAGCGCGCGATCGCCCGCGGCGACATCGGGCGGCCGCTGTTCGGGCAGACGACGTTCCAGTGGCAGGGCCCGGAGATCTTCCACCCGAACCCGGCGTTCCTCTACGCCAAGGGCGCCGGTCCGCTGCTCGACATGGGCCCGTACTACGTCTCGACGCTCGTGCACGTGTTCGGCCCGGTGGCGGCGGTCGCCGCGCTCGGGCTGCAGGGGGCGCCGACCAGGCGGGTGCAGGTCGGCGAGCTCGCCGGGCAGGAGTTCCCCGTCGAGATCCCGTCGACGCTGAGCGTGCTGCTCGACTTCGAGGGCGGCGGTCAGGCCCAGAGCCTCTACAGCACCGACTCGCCCCTCGTGCGGCAGGGCATCGTGGAGATCACCGGGACCGAGGGCACGATCACGATCCCCGACCCCAACACCTTCGGGGGACCGATCACGATCACCCGCCCGCTCGCGCGCCACTTCGTGCCGCCGGAGCCCGTGGAGCAGGAGATCGTCGACGTCGCCCAGGAGGGCGTGCTCGCCGGTCGCGGCATCGGCCTGTTGGACATGGTCCGCTCGATCGCGGACGACCGCCCGCACGTCGCCACGGGCGAGTTCGCGTACCACGTGCTCGACACGCTGCTGTCGATCGAGGAGGCCGCGGAACAGCGCCGCTTCGTCGAGGTGGCCAGCACGCTCGATCAGGTCGGCGCGCTGTCGGCCGACTTCGACCCCTTCGCCGCGACATAGCGGTCGACGCTCGCGGGGGAGAGCACCTCGCGGGCGACCATGATCGCCGCCCCCAGCACCGCGGCCCGGTCTCCGGCCTGGGACTGCACGATGGCCAGGTGCTGGGTGGCGAGGGGGATCGACCGGCGGTACACGACCTCGCGGACACCGGCCAGCAGATGCTCGCCGGCCCGCGCGATGCTGCCGCCCAGCACGATGATCGACGGGTTGAGGAGGTTCACGACGGTGGCGAGCACCTCGCCCACGTCGCGGCCCGCCTGCCGGGTCGCCTCGATCGCCGCCGCGTTGCCTCCGCGTACCAGGTCGACCACGTCGGAGGCGCTGTGCACCTCGTGCCCCGCCGCGCGCAGCGCGATCGCGAGGGCCGAGCCGCTGGCCAGGGCCTCGAGGTCGCGCTCGTCGTCCGGATCGCGCTCGGATCCCGCCCCCCGCGGCACCTGCACGTGGCCCATGTCGCCCGCCGACCCCTGGGCTCCGCGCTGCAGCTGTCCGCCCGCGATGATGCCGGCGCCGATGCCCGTGGACACCTTGACGAAGATCAGGTCGTCGACGCGGGGCCAGCTCGTGGCCTGCTCGCCGAGCGCGAGGATGTTCACGTCGTTGTCGACCAGCACGGGCACGTCGAATGTCCGCTGCACATAGGCGGGAACGTCGAAGCGGTCCCACCCCGGCATGATCGGCGGGTTCGTGGGCCGTCCGGTCGAGTGCTCGACGGGGCCGGGAACCCCGATGCCGACGCCGACCAGCGGTAGTCCGTCCGCGGTCGCCGCGAGCAGCGCGGCGCCGTCGGCGAGGATGGTGTCGAGGAGCTTCTCGGGGCCGTCGCCGATGTCGATCGTGCGCGTGCGGGCGTCGAGGATGACACCGGACAGATCGGCGACCGCGACCGTGGCGTGCGTGGCACCGAGGTCGACCGCGAGCGAGAGTCCGGCGCGGGGATTGAAGGCCACCCGCGCGGGCGGGCGTCCGCCCGTGGAGGCGGCTTCGCCCGCCGGCCGCAGGAGCCCGGCGGCGAGGAGCGCGTCGACGCGGAGGGCGACGGTCGAGCGGGCGAGTCCGGTGAGCGCCGCGAGCTCGGCCTTGGTGCGCGCCTGGCCGTCTCGGAGGATCTGGAAGATCTCGCCCGTCCCCGGGAAGGGCACCGTGACCGGCCTCAGCACGTCAACCATTCGGTCAGTAAACCACAGCACTTCGGAGTGCAGACGCAGAACTTCGAATTCGGTTCGAACAACTTTTGACGAAAAGCTAGCAAAAGTCGTTCGGAGTGTGTCAGACTCCCCGACATGACAACGGATGTCACAGACACCGGTCTCGGGACGATCCGAGCCGGCATCCTCGGCGGGGGATTCATGGCCCGCGTCCACCGCGCGGCAGCGCGCGACGCAGGGGGAGAGCTGCGGGCGATCGCCACCCGGTCGGCCGCGGGCGGACGCGATGCGGCGCAGGCCCTGGGGGCCGAGCGGGCGGAGGTCGACGCCGACGCCCTCCTCGACGCCGACGACATCGACGTGGTGCACATCTGCACCCCCAACGCCACGCACGCCGACCTCGCGCGCCGCGCGCTGCACGCCGGCAAGCACGTGATCTGCGAGAAGCCGCTCGCGACCACCGCGGACGACGCCCGCGAGCTCGCGGAGGCGGCCGCCGCGGCCGGCCTCATCGGCGCCGTCCCCTTCATCTACCGCTACCACCCCATGGTGCGCGAGGCCAGGGCCCGCATCGCCAGGGGAGAGGCGGGAGACCTGCTCACCCTCGACTGCTCCTACCTCCAGGACTGGATGCTGCTGCCCGGCGACGACGACTGGCGCGTGAGGTCTGAGGCAGGCGGCGCCTCGCGCGCCTTCGCCGACATCGGCTCGCACCTGTGCGACCTGATCGAGTTCGTCACGGGAGAGCGCATCCGTGCCCTCAGCGCCCGCAGCCGCCGCGTCTACGCGGAGCGCGGCGGGCACGCCGTCGACACCGAGGATCTCGTCGCCGTGCTCGTCGAGACCGGCTCCGGCGCGCTCGGCACGCTGCTCATCTCGCAGATGGCACCGGGGCGGAAGAACGCCCTCACCCTGGAGCTGCACGGCTCGCGGCAGAGCCTGCGGTTCGAGCAGGAGCGCCCGGAGGAGCTCTGGGTCGGGATGCGCGAGGAGTCCCGGCTGCTGCTGCGCGACCCCGCGACCGCCGGCGCCGATGCGGCCCGGCTGCAGCGGGTGCCAGCGGGGCATGCGATGGGCTATCAGGACGCGTTCAACGGCTTCGTGGCGGACGTGTACGCCGCGATCGGCGGGGCTCGACCGGACGGACTCCCGACCTTCGCCGACGGACACCGCTCCGCCGTGCTCACCGAGGCCGTGCTCGACTCGGCGGCGCACGACGGCCGATGGGTGGAGGTGACGGCATGACCGCCACGACGACGCAGCCCGTGCTCGCGGCGCGCGGCATCCGCAAGTCGTTCTTCGGCGTGGAGGTGCTGCACGGCGTCGACCTGGACGTGCGACCGGGTGAGGTGCACGGCCTCGTGGGCGAGAACGGTGCGGGCAAGTCCACGCTCATGAAGATCATCGCCGGAGTGCAGCCCGCCGACGAGGGCACCCTGACGTACCTCGGCGAAGAGGTGCACCACGCGCACCCGCGGCAGGCCATGGACGCGGGCATCGTGACCGTGTTCCAGGAGTTCACCCTCCTGCCCGAGCGCACGGTCGCGCAGAACGTGTACCTCGGACGTGAGCCGCGCCGGGCGGGCTTCGTGGACGTGCGCGGCATGAACGCGAAGACGAGCGCACTGCTCGACGACCTCGGAGTGTCGTTCATCGACCCGCAGGCCCGCGTCGGCTCGCTCACCGTGGCAGAGCAGCAGATCGTCGAGATCGTGAAGGCCCTGTCGTTCGACGCCCGGGTCATCTCGATGGACGAGCCGACGGCGGCGCTCAGCGACCGCGAGGTCGAGCTGCTGTACGCCATCATCCGCCGGCTCACCTCGCGCGGGGTCGCGGTGCTCTACGTGTCGCACCGGCTCAAGGAAATCTTCGACCTCTGCGACCGCATCACCATCCTCAAGGACGGCGCCCTCGTGTCCACCGACGACACCGCGGCGCTCACGACCGACGAGCTCGTGCGGCGCATGGTCGGCCGCTCCATCCAGTCGTACTTCCCCGACGCGCTCGAGGGCACCGCGGTGGGGGAGCCGCGGCTCGAGCTCGACGGCTGCGGCAACGCCTACGTGGACGGCGTGTCGCTCACGCTGCGCGCCGGCGAGATCGTCGGCGTCGCCGGGCTCCAGGGCTCCGGACGCACGGAGCTCGTGGAGGGCGTGTTCGGCATCCAGGCGTTCACGCGCGGCACGATGCGCATCGACGGCGCCCCCGTGCGCATCACCGGCCCCCGGGCGGCCGTCCGTGCGGGGCTCGCGCTCGTGTCGGAGGACCGCAAGGCGCAGGGCCTCGCGCTCGGCCAGTCGGTGCTCGACAACGCCCTGCTGGTCGTGCGCAGCGTGTTCGCCGGGCGCACGGCCGCGTCGCGCCGCGAGGTGCCCGGCGTGCTCAGCGCGCTGGAGGTGTCGTCGCGCGGGCTCGACCAGGAGGTGCGGTTCCTCTCCGGCGGCAACCAGCAGAAGGTCGTGCTCGCGAAGTGGCTGCTCACCGGACCGCAGATCGTGCTGTTCGACGAGCCGACACGCGGCATCGACGTGGGCGCGAAGTACGCGGTGTACGAGCTGATGCGCCAGCTCGCGGCGCAGGGCACGGCCGTGCTGATGGTCTCGAGCGAGCTGCCGGAGGTGATCGGCATGAGCGACCGCATCCTGGTGATGCACGACGGGGAGCTGGTCGCCGAGCTGCCCGCGGGCTCCCCGGAGCACGAGATCCTCGCCGCGGCGACCGGTGCGGATGCGCGCCGCTCGACCGAGGGAGGCCAGCGATGACCACCGCCACCCGCCCCCGGCTGCGCATCGACTCCACCGTGATCGTGCTCGGCATCCTCGTGCTGACCCTCGTGGTCGGGGCGATCCTCGTCGCGACCGTCGGCCGCAACTTCCTCAGCCCCGGCAACATCCGCGACGTGCTGACCGGCATGAGCGTGCTCGGACTGGTCGCGATCGGGCAGACGCTCGTGGTGCTCGGGGCGTCGCTCGACCTCTCCGTCACCTACGTCATCAGCCTGTCGAGCCTGCTCGCGGCCACCCTGATGAACGGCAACCCCGGCAACATCCCGGTCGCCGTGGCCGTCACGCTGCTGGTGTGCGCGGGCATCGGGCTGCTCAACGGCGTGATCGTGACGGTGCTCAAGGTGAACGGCTTCATCGCCACGCTCGGCGTGGGGCTGATCCTCCAGGGCATCCTCAACACGAACTTCGAGGGCTCGGCGGGCAACGTCCCCTGGGCGTTCCAGCTGATCGGCGCCACCGGCGTCGGGCCCGTCCCGGTGTCGACGATCATCATGATCGTGCTCGCCGTGGTGGTCTGGGTGCTGCTGAACCGCACCCGCACCGGCGCGCACCTGTACGCCGTCGGCGGCGACCCGGAGATCGCACGGCTCAGCGGCGTGCGCACGCGGATGCCGCTGATCTGGGCGCACGTGCTGTGCTCCGTGTTCGCGGGGCTCGCCGGACTGCTGCTCGCGAGCCGCCTCGGCGTCGGCAGCCCGACGGTGGGGCAGCAGGGCGGCTATGCGCTGCTCTCGATCGCCGCGGTCGTGCTGGGCGGCACGCTGCTCCTCGGCGGCCGCGGCTCCATCTGGGGCACGATCGGCGGCGTCGCGATCCTCGCGGTGGTCGACAACGTGATGAGCGTGCTGCAGGTGAACCCGTTCCTGAAGGACGTGGTGCGCGGCGTGGTCATCGTCGCGGCGGTCGCGGTGTACAGCCGTCGCGCGATCGTGCGGCGTCGCCCGCGCTTCGGCGCCGGGGGCACGCGCACCGGGGGCGATGCGGCGGCCAGAGCCGCGGAGGCCGAGATGGCGGCGGCGGCGCGGGAGCTCGCGCCCAGTCCCGGCTCCACGACGGAAGGAACGCGCTCATGAAGGCCCTGCGCACCCTCGTCAGCCCGCGCGGCGCCGTGTTCCTGCTGCTGGTGGTGCTGCTCGTCGCGGTCACGATCCTCAACCCGAGCTTCGCCGAGCCGGGGCAGTTCATGCGGTTCCTGCAGCGGGTCGCACCCATCGCCATCGTCGCGATCGGGCAGTACTTCGTGATCATCGCCGGCGAGTTCGACCTGTCGCAGGGCTCGCTCATCACGGCGCAGGTCATCATCGCCGGCAACCTGGTGGGCCAGGACGACGCCCGCACCATCCCGGTGCTGCTGCTCATGGTGGTCTTCGCGGTGGCCGTCGGGCTCGTGAACGGCCTGATCACGACGCTGCTGAAGGTGCCGTCGTTCATCGTGACGCTCGGCATGATGCTCGCGCTGCTCGGCGGGGTGATGTGGTGGACAGGGGGAGCGGCCACCGGAAACCCCGCCGACAGCTTCCGCGAGATCGGACGTGGCGGCCTGCGCGACGTGCCGCTGCTGGACTTCATCCCGTGGGCGGTGCTGCTGCTGATCGTGTGGCTCGCGCTGGGCATCGTCCTCACGAAGCGGCCGCTCGGCAAGACCCTCATCGCCATCGGCGACAACGCCAGGGCCGTGGACTACGCCGGTGCCCGCCGCGCCTGGGTCACCACGCGCGCGTTCGTGATCTCCTCGCTCTCGGCCACGCTGTCGGCCGTGCTGCTGGTCGGCTATGCGGGCGTGCACCCGTCGGTCGGCCGCGGCTACGAGTTCACCGCCATCACAGCGGTCGTGCTCGGCGGCGTCGTGCTCGGCGGTGGCCGGGGCTGGATCGTGGGTGCGGTCGCCGGGGCGTTCACGCTCGAGGCGCTGTTCATGCTCCTCAACATCGCGGGGGTGCCGTCGACGCTGCGCGACGCCGTGCAGGGCGTCATCATCATCGCTGCGGTGGCCTACTCCGCCGTCGCCTTCCGTGCCCGCCGCGCACGCGGCCCCCAATCCGCGGCGCCGGAGCCCGCGGAACCCGAACCCGCGGCGCCCGTGACCCACGGGGCCGCCACGACCTCACGCACCATCCACACAGAAACCAGAGGAGATTAGCAATGCGACGATCGATGAAGATCGCCACCGCCGGGGTGGCCCTCTTCGGCCTCATCGCGCTCGCCGGGTGCACGACCGACCCGTCCGTGGCGCCGGCGGAGTCGGAGAACCCCGAGCAGGCGGCGGAGACGACCGAGTGGTTCGACCAGGAGCTGTTCGACAAGCAGGACCAGGAGCGCGGCGTGGAACCCCAGGGTCCGGCCGACGAGCCCTACCTGCAGCACATCAACGCCGAGATGGTGGACACGTCCGAGTTCGCCAGCGCCGGGGCCAAGAAGGCCTGCTTCGCGAACGCCTCGATCTCCAACCCGTGGCGGCAGACGGGCTGGATCACCATGAACGAGCAGCTCAAGGCGCTGCAGGAGGCCGGGGCGATCAGCGAGATGGAGACGCGCGACGCGCAGGACTCCGATGACACGCAGATCGCCGACATCGACTACTTCATCTCGGAGGGGAACTGCGACGTGTTCCTCATCTCGCCGAACAGCACGGCGGCCATGACGCCCGCCGTCGACCGGGCGTGCGAGACCGGGAAGCCCGTGGTGGTGTTCGACCGCGGTGTGAACACCGACTGCCCCGTCACCTTCATCCACCCCATCGGCGGCTTCGCCTGGGGCATCGACACGGCCGAGTTCCTGATCGACAACCTGGAGGAGGGCGACAAGGTCGTGGCCCTGCGCATCCTCCCCGGCGTCGACGTGCTGGAGCACCGCTGGGCCGGTGCCGAGAAGCTGTTCGACGAGGCGGGCATCGAGGCCGTGGACTACTTCACGGGCGCCGACCCGGCGGAGATCAAGAGCATCATCAGCGACGAGCTCGCCAAGGGCGACGTCGACGGCATCTGGATGGACGCCGGTGACGGCGCCGTCGCGGCGATCGAGGCGTTCGAGGACGCCGGCGCGGACTACCCGGTCATGACCGGTGAGGACGAGATGAGCTTCCTGCGCAAGTGGAAGGACACGGGCCTCACCGGCCTCGCCCCGGTGTACTCGAACTTCCAGTGGCGCACCCCGCTGCTCGCGGCGCAGATGATCTTCGCCGGCCAGGAGGTGCCGAAGGAGTGGGTGCTGCCGCAGAAGCCCATCACCGAGGCGGAGCTGGACGACTACCTGGCGGCGAACGAGGGCATGCCCGACGGCCACTACGCCAAGTTCGGCGGGGAGAACCTCCCCGGTTACCCGACGGTGTGGCAGGAGCGGCAGATCCCGTAACCGCCTGCGCTCCCGCCCTTCCGCTCCGTGTCACCGGGGTGGGAGGGTGGGAGCGACTCCCTGATCGAAGGACAACGATGCCCCGCACGATCGCCGTCAACACCTGGGTGTGGACGTCTCCGCTCACCGACGAGACGCTGGAGCCGCTCGCGCACACCGCCGCACGGATGGGCTACGACGCCCTGGAACTGCCGCTGGAGAACCCCGGCGACTGGGACCCCGTGCGGGCGCGTGCCGTGCTGGACGGCCTCGGGATGGGCGCGGTCCTGGTCGGCGCGATGGGGCAGGGGCGGTCGCTCGTGGCACGCGCGGGCGACGTGCCGGCGACGCAGGACTACCTGCGCGCCTGCCTCGACGCGGCCGCGATCCTCCGTTCCCCGGTCGTGGCCGGTCCGTTCTACGCGCCCACCGGGGCGACCTGGCGGATGGACGCGGAGGAGCGCACCGCGGTCGTGGCCGAGCTGCGGGAGAACCTGGCGCCCCTGGCGGACGAGGCGGCGGCCGCCGGGCTCATCCTCGCCGTCGAGCCCCTCAACCGGTATGAGACGAGCGTGCTCAACACGGTCGCGCAGAGCCTCGACGCGCTCGAGCCGCTGCTGGGCGCGGGCGTGGGGCTCGCCCTCGACACGTACCACCTCAACATCGAGGAGAAGCGGCCGGCCGACGCGATCAGGGCCGCGGGATCCGCGATCGCCCACGTGCAGGTGTGCGGCAGCGACCGCGGGGCGGTGGGCGACGACCACACCGACTGGCCGGGCATCCTCGCGGCGCTCGACGACGCGGGCTACCGCGGGGTGCTCGGGCTGGAGAGCTTCACCGGCGAGAACGCGACGATCGCGGTCGCGGCGTCGGTGTGGCGCCCGCTCGCCGCGAGCCAGGACGAGCTCGCCGCGCACAGCATCGCCCATCTGCGCGCCCTGGGTGCCTGACCCCGCGACCCCGCCCGCCCCCGCCCCGTACCCCGTACCCGCGACCAAGGAGGATCCATGAGCACTCGTCCGGTCACCCTGTTCACCGGCCAGTGGGCCGACCTGCCGTTCGAGGAGGTGGCCCGGCTCGCCGCCGAGTGGGGCTACGACGGGCTGGAGGTCGCGGCATCGGGGGACCACCTCGACCTGCGCCGCGCCGACGAGGACGACGCCTACCTCGCCTCGCGCCGCGAGATCCTCGACCGACACGGCCTGCGGCTCTTCGCGATCTCGAACCACCTGGCGGGCCAGGCCGTGTGCGACGCCCCGATCGACTTCCGCCATCAGGGCATCCTGCGCCCGTACGTGTGGGGCGACGGCGAGGCCGAAGGGGTGCGGCAGCGAGCGGCCGAGGACATGACGCGCGCCGCCCGGGTCGCCCGCAAGCTCGGGGTCGACACGGTCGTGGGCTTCACCGGCTCGTCGATCTGGCCCTACGTGGCGATGTTCCCGCCCGTGCCCGCCGCCGTGATCGAGCAGGGGTTCCAGGACTTCGCCGACCGCTGGAACCCGATCCTCGACGTGTTCGACGGCGAGGGCGTGCGGTTCGCGCACGAGGTGCACCCGGGCGAGATCGCCTACGACTACTGGTCGAGCGTGCGTGCGCTCGACGCGATCGACCACCGTGAGGCGTTCGGGTTCAACTGGGACCCCTCGCACATGATGTGGCAGAACATCGACCCGGTCGGGTTCATCGTCGACTTCGCCGACCGCATCTACCACGTGGACTGCAAGGACACCCGGATGCGTCCGCACAACGGCCGGGCGGGCGTGCTCGGGTCGCACCTGCCGTGGGGCGACCCGCGGCGCGGCTGGGACTTCGTGTCGACCGGTCACGGTGACGTGCCGTGGGAGGACGCCTTCCGGGCGCTCGACGCGATCGGCTACGACGGCCCGATCTCGATCGAGTGGGAGGACGCCGGCATGGACCGGCTCCACGGCGCCCCCGAAGCGCTCGGCTTCGTGCGGTCGCTGCTGTGGCCGCCGCCCGAGGCCGCGTTCGACGCCGCCTTCAGCAACCAGTAAGGGCCGGGCCTCGGCCTGGATGGGCCAGGCCCCGCGCCGGCGGGTGGATCAGGCCCCGCGCCGGCGGGTGGATCAGGCCCCGCGCAGGCGGGTGGATCAGGGCTCGCGCAGGCGGGTGGATCAGGGCTCGCGCAGGCGGACGAGGCGCTCGTGCCCCGTCTCCTCGAGCTCGGCGATGTCGTCGCGCGACTTCAGGAAGTCGGAGAACGACCGGTAGCCGAGCGCCTTCTCGCTGAAGGACGGGTCCATGCGGCGCATGTGCGTCTTGACCGCTGAGCTGTGCAGCCACTCGTCGGCATCGGCCTTGTCGTGCCCGAGGCGCAGCGCCCGCTCCAGCAGACGCGTGGCCTCGCCCTGGTCGTCGATCTTCTCCTCGACCTTGGGCTCCTCGGTCTTCGCGGCCTTGGCCTTCGCGCGCGTCTTGGGCGCCGCCTTCGGCTTGGTCGCGGTGTCCGCCGGTGGGGCCGCGAGTTCCGCCGGGGCCTCCGCGGGCGTGCGGTTCACGCTCTTCGCCGGGCGGGCGACACCGGGCAGCGAGTCGTACGACTCGAACTCGTCGCACGCGGCGGCGAGCGACTTCGCGGTGGAGCCGGCCACGCCGACCCCGATCACGTAGCGGCCGAGGCGCTTGCAGCGCTGCGCGAGCGGCACGTAGTCGCTGTCGCCCGCCACGATCACCACGTGGGTGAGGTCGGGCAGGCGGAACATGTCCTCCACCGCGTCGACCGCGAGCCGGATGTCGGCGCCGTTCTTGGCGTACGCGGCGGCCGGGAACAGCTGCACCAGGTCGACCGCACGGGCCACGAGCTGCGAGCGGTACTCGGCGTTCACGGGCGACGACCAGTCGGCGTAGGCCCTGGTGAGCACGAGGGTACCGAACGAGGCGGCGTAGTCGATGATGGCGCCGACCTCGATCATCGCCCTGTTCAACCGCTCGGCGACCTCGGGGTCGTTGGGGTTCTCGGTGATGCGCTGGCGGTCCTTGCCGTACGAGTTGCGGCCGTGGACGCGGTCGTACCAGGAGATGACGATGTTGTCGAAGTCGAGGTAGACCGCGACACGGGCGTCGGGGGTCTCAGCCACGGTGGTCCTCCTCGCCGGGGTAGCGGACGCCGATCTGGGCGCGGATCTCGTCGAGCGCCCCCATGATCGCGACGCTCTCGGCGATCGGGAGGATGTCGCCGGCGAGGTTCCCCTCGGCCACGAGACGCTCCGCCGCGATCGCCTCGAACTGCATCCCGCGCCCGGTGATGTCGGTCACGTACTCCTCCGCGACCGTGCCGTCGGGCAGCACCAGACGGAACGTGGTGGGCGCGTACCAGACGCGATCGATGTCGATGCGGGCGGCGGTGCCCACGATGCTCGCCGCGTTGGGGCCCGCGCCGCGCGAGGACGACAGGCTGGTCGACACTGCGCCGCCCTCGTGCGTCATGACCGTGGCGACCTCGGAGTCGGCGCCCGTCTCGACCAGGCGGCCCACCGCGCGGATGCTGGTGGGGGCACCCAGGATGTCCCAGATGAACGAGATCGGGTAGATGCCGAGGTCGAGCAGCGCGCCGCCGCCCAGCTCCAGCGCGTTCAGGCGGTGCGCCGGGTCGGTCGGCAGGAGCTGCGTGTGGTCGGCGCTCACGGTGCGGATCTCGCCCAGCGCCCCCTCGGCGATCAGCTCGCGGATGCGCACCATGTGCGGCAGATACCTGGTCCACATGGCCTCGGTGACCAGCAGGCCGCGCTCGGCGGCGAGCGCCTGCAGGTCGGCGGCCTCGGTCTGGTTCAGCGTGAACGCCTTCTCGACCAGCACGTGCTTGCCGTGCTCCAGGGCGAGCCGGGCGTTCTCGTGGTGCATCGGATGGGGTGTGGAGACGTAGATGATGTCGACGTCGGGATCCGCCACGAGCGCCTCGTACGAGGCGTGCGCGTGCGGGATGTCGAACCGCGCGGCGAACGCGTCGGCGGACTCCTGCGAGCGCGAGCCGACCGCGACCAGGTCGAGGCCCGCCGTGCGCAGGTCGGAAGCGAAGGCGCCGGCGATGCCGCCGGTCGCGAGGATTCCCCAACGAAGACCAGTCATCCTCTCAGCGTAGAGGGTGGGGTGGACATGTCGCCGTGTGACGTCGCGTGACCCCCGGCTTCCGCGCCGTGGTCGCCGCCGTCCCGCGCTCCTAGCGTGACGGCATGACCGAACCCCTCGTGATCGGCGCCATGGTGCGCACGCTCGGTGCCTACCCGTCCGGCTGGCGTCACGCCGGAGCACACCGCGACCCCGCACGCGACGCCGATGTCCTGCGGCGCATCGCCGCGGCGGGCGAGGAGGCCGGGCTCGACTACCTGTTCTTCGGCGACTGGCTCGCGACGGGCCCCGACCTGGAGTTCCGCGACCCGTACCTGCTCGCGCGCATCGACCCGGTCAGCGCCGTGCTGTTCCTCGCCGGCCTCACCTCGCGCATCGGGCTCATCGCGACCGTCAACACGACCTACGCGGATCCGTACACGACCGCGCGGTCGCTGGCGTCGCTCGACGTGCTCTCGGGCGGACGCGCCGGGGTGAACCTGGTCACCGGGGCCGAGCCGCGCGCGGCGGGCAACCACGGACGCGAGGCGCACGCCGACAACGAGACCCGCTACGACCGGGCGGAGGAGTTCGTCACGGCGCTGCGCCGGCTCTGGGACTCGTGGGACGCCGACGCCTGGATCGCCGACGCCGAACGCGGGGTGCTGATCGACGCCGACCGGCTGCGCGCCGCGAACCTGGAGGGCGCGCACGTGCGCGTGACGGGACCGCTCAACGTCGCACGGCCGCCGCAGGGGCGCATCCCGGTGGTGCACGCCGGCACGTCGCCGCGGTCGCGTGCGCTCGCCGCGACCGCGGCCGACCTCGCCCTCATCGCCTCGCCGACCCTGGCCGACGCGGTCGCCACGCGGCGGGGGCTGCGGGAGGTCGCGGCGGAGGCCGGGCGCTCGCCGGAGGAACTGCGGGTGATCGCGCCCGTGCTGCCCGTGGTCGCCGAGACGCACGCCGAGGCGCAGCGCATCGTGGCGCGGTTGCTCGCGCTCGTGCCGCTCGCGGAGGGGCATCAGGTCGAGCGCCCCGGGTTCCCGGCGAACCGCACGGTCGCGGCGCTCGCGGACGCCTTCGACGTGCCGGGGGACGACCCCCTGCGCGTCGCGGCCTTCGACGCCCCCGTCGCTCCCGCCGAGGCGCTGCGCCTCGGCGGACGAGGGGCCGCCCTGATCGAGCGCGTGGCCCACCTCGCGGGTCTCGGCATCGGCGCCGACGCAGCCCTCACCTGGCGGCATCTGGTCGCCGCGCATGCCGTGCCCGCCGCGTTCGTGGTCGGTGACGCCGCCGCGGTCGCCGACCACTTCGAGACGTGGCGCGACGCGGGAGCGGCCGACGGGTTCAACGTGCTCTCGGCGTTCCAGCCCGCGCAGTTCGAGGCGTTCACGCACCTGGCGGCGCCCGAGCTGCGGCGACGCGGACTGCTGCGCGAGCACGGTGACGGCGCGATCACGCTGCGCGACCGCCTGCGTGTGACGTCGCGTGTCGATGCGTGACCGCGGGTGTCGCCGGGCGACCTTCCGCGTCCGCCGCCCGGCGCGCACCGCCCGCCGCTTCCTAGCGTGAACCCCACGCCGCACCCGTACCCACCTGCACCCACCCGCACCCCCGAGGAGTCCTCCGCATGAACCGCCGCCTGATCCGTACCGCCGCCGTCGCGCTGCCCCTCGTCCTGGCCGGGAGCCTCGCCGCGTGCGCGACCTCCGCCGCCCCCGCCGGCACACCGACCGACGCCGGGGCCCCTGTCGCGGGCGGCACGCTCACGTACCTGGAGCACCAGGCCTACACGAACCTGTACCCGCCGCAGGCCGGCTTCTACCCGAACGGCGGCATCGTCAACAACATCGCCGCCCGGCTCACGTGGCAGAACCCGGAGACGCTCGAGATCGAGCCGTGGGTCGCCGCGGATTGGACCGTGAACGACGACGCCACCGAGTACACGTTCGACCTGAACCCCGGCGTCACCTTCTCGGACGGCACGCCCCTCGACGCCGACGCCGTCGCGAAGAACTTCGACACCTACGGCCTGGGCGACGCCGACCGCGGGCTCACCGTGTCCGAGGCGATCAACAACTACGTCGGCAGCGAGGTGGTCGACCAGGACACCGTCACGTTCCGCTTCTCCGCCCCGTCGCCCGGGTTCCTGCAGGCCACGTCCACCATCAACTCCGGCCTGCTGTCACCCGACACGCTCGACGGCACGATCGAGGACTTCGGCGCGGGCAATGCGGCCGACATCGTCGGCTCCGGTCCGTTCACCGTCACCGACGAGAAGCTCGGCACGGAGTACACCCTCGCCGCGCGCGACGACTACGCCTGGGGTCCGGAGAGCGCCGACAACGACGGCCGCCCGTACCTCGACGCCGTGCACGTGCTGATCACCCCGGAGGACTCCGTGCGCATCGGCTCGCTGCTCGCGGGGCAGGCCGACTACGTGCGCTACGTGCAGGCGTTCGACGAGGATCGTGTGGAGGGCGCCGGCTTCACGCTCTACGCCCCGCAGACCCGCGGCGTGAACAACTCGATCGCCCTGCGGCCGGACAACCCGCTGCTCTCCGACATCCGCGTGCGCCAGGCGATCATCGCGGCCGTGAACGCGCAGGAGGTGGTCGACACGCTCTTCACCGAGAACTACCCGGTGGCGACGTCGGTGCTGTCCTCCCAGGCGGTCGGCTACAAGGACGAGTCGGAGCACTACACCTTCGACCCCGACCGGGCCGAGGAACTGCTCGACGAGGCCGGCTGGACGCCCGCAGGCGACGGCATCAGGGAGAAGGACGGCGAGCGCCTCGCGATCACGGTCTACGAGGCGAAGCCGCAGCCGCTGTCGAAGCAGACGCTGGAGCTGATCGCCCAGCAGCTCGCGAAGGTCGGCGTCGAGCTGACCGTGAAGCCCGGCGATGCCGGCACCTTTGCCGAGGACACGCGCGACCCGCTGAAGACCGGGTTCTATCACTCGATGGTCGGACGCGCGGACCTCGACGTGATCAAGAGCCAGTACTTCACGAAGAACCGCGACGTGCTGATCTCGCAGGACGCGACGCTCGACGAGCTGCTGCTCGCCGTGGCCTCCGAGCCCGACGCCGACGCGCGCATCGCCGCGTCGCAGGCCGTGCAGGACTACATCGCCGAGCAGGCCTACGTGATCCCGCTGTTCGAGGAGCCGCAGGTCTACGGTGCCGCGACGTACGTGCACGGCGTGGCGTTCGAGTCGGTCGGGCGCCCCACGTTCTCCGGCGTCTGGCTCGCGGAGCACTGAGGGCGACGGTGACGCGATGAGCTTCGTCCTCCGACGAGCCGGGCAGGCCGCGATCGTGCTGGTCGCGGCCTTCACGGCCACCTTCTTCCTGCTGCAGCTCCTGCCGGGCGACGCGATCCTGATCAAGTTCTCCGACCCGAGCCTCGGGCTCTCGCCGGAGCAGCTCGACGGGATCCGCGCGACCTATGGCGCCGACCTGCCGTGGTGGGAGCAGTACGTGCACGCCGGGCTCGGCTTCCTCGCCGGCGACTTCGGCTACTCGACGCAGTTCGGCACCCCGGTGCGCACGATGCTGGCCGAGGCGCTGCCCGCGACCCTGCTGCTCGCGTCGCTCGGGCTCGCGGTGGCGCTCGTGCTGGCCGTGCTGATCGCCGGGCTGTCGTCGCTGGCGCCGTTCGCGTGGCTGCGCGCGGGACTGCGCCAGGTGCCTGGCCTCTTCGTCGCGGTGCCGGTGTTCTGGCTCGGGATCCTGCTCATCCAGGTGTTCTCGTTCGGCCTCGGCTGGGTGCCGATCGTGGGAGCCGACCCGGTGAGCGGGCTCGTGCTGCCCGTGCTCACCCTGGCCGTGCCGATCTCCGCGCCCCTCGCCCAAGTGCTGGTGCGGGCGATCGACCAGGTGCAGGCGCAGCCGTTCGTGACCGTGCTGCGGGCGAAGGGCGCACCGCCGGCGTGGGTGCTCACGCGCTCGGTCGCGCGCAACGCGGCGGTGCCGACGCTCACGATCGCGGGCGTGCTGTTCGGTGAGCTCGTGGGCGGCGCCGTCGTGACGGAGACCGTGTTCGGCCGGACCGGGATCGGACGCCTCACGGAGCAGGCCGTCGCGAACCAGGACATCCCGGTGCTGCAGGGGGTGGTGCTGCTGTCGGCACTCGGCTTCGTGCTCATCAGCTTCGCGGTCGACCTCGCCACGCCGCTCATCGACCCGCGGCAGCGCACCTCCGCCCGCCGCGGTCGCCCCGAACCCCGCCGCACGCTGCAGGAGGCCACCGCATGACCGCGCCCGTGATCGCCGAGACCGCGGACGCCGTCTCCGCGACCCCCTCGGCCCCCGCCCCCGCCGCGACCCCGCGGCGCCGTCGCGGCCTGCGTCGCCGCCCGTGGGGGCTCTACCTGGCCGTCGCCGCGGTGGCGCTCGCGGTGCTCTGGGCGCTGATCCCCGGGGTGTTCGCGCCGGGCGACCCGCTCACGGGCGTGCCGGCCGACAAGCTGCTGCCCCCGAGCGCCGCGCACTGGTTCGGCACGGACACGCTCGGCCGCGACCTGTTCGGCCGGGTCGTGCACGGCGCGGTGCACTCGCTCTCCGGCGCGCTGATCGCGGTGACGGTCGGCCTCGCCCTGGGCACGGTGCTCGGTGCGATCGCCGGATCGGTCGGCGGGATCGTGGACGACGTGCTGATGCGCATCGTCGACGTGCTCCTGGCGATCCCCGGCCTGCTGCTGTCGCTGTCGGTGATCATCCTGCTCGGGTTCGGCACCGTCAACGCGGCCATCGCGGTGGGACTCGGCAGCGTCGCGGCGTTCGCGCGCCTGATGCGCGCCGAGGTCGCGCGGGTGCGGCGCACCGAGTACGTCGAGGCGGCGTTCGGCAGTGGCGGGACGTTCGTCGCCGTGCTGCGCCGCCACGTGCTGCCCAACTCCCTCACCCCGATCGTCGCGCTCGCCGCGCTCCAGTTCGGCACCGCGATCCTCGCCATCTCCACGCTCGGGTTCCTCGGCTACGGCGCTCCGCCGCCCACGCCCGAGTGGGGCCTGCTGATCGCCGAGGGGCGCAACTACATCGCGACGGCCTGGTGGCTCACCGCCCTCCCCGGCCTCGTCGTGGTCGCGGTGGTGCTCAGCGCCAACCGCATCAGCCATCGCCTCGGAAGGGGAGTGCGATGAGCGCGATCTCTGCGTCCACGACCACGATCAGCCACCGCCTCGGAAGGGGAGTGCGATGAGTGCGATCTCTGCGTCCACGACCACGATCAGCCACCGCCTCGGAAGGGGAGTGCGATGAGTGCGGGCCCCGTCCTCACCGCCACCGACCTCACGGTGTCGTACGGCGACCGGGAGGTCGTGCACGGCATCTCGTTCGACATCGCCGAGGGTGAGACGCTCGCGCTCGTCGGCGAGTCCGGGTCGGGCAAGTCCACCACGGCGCACGCGCTGCTGGGGCTGCTGCCGGAGGGGGGTCGCGTCGACGCGGGGCGTGTGCTCCTCGGCGAGCTCGACATCTCCGGCTGGAGCGACCGCGCCCTGCGCGGCATCCGCGGCCCCGAGATCGGGCTCGTGCCGCAGGACCCCGCCACCTCGCTCGACCCCGTGCGCCCGGTCGGGGTGCAGGTGGAGGAGATCCTGCGCCTGCACGGGCACCGGGACCGGAGGTCGCGTCGGGCCAGGGCGATCGAGCTGCTCGACCGCGTGGGCATCGACGACCCGGGGCTGCGCGCACGGCAGTATCCGCACGAGCTGTCCGGCGGCATGCGGCAGCGCGTGCTGATCGCGACCGCGGTGGCGCTGCGCCCGCGGCTGCTGATCGCGGACGAGCCCACCAGCGCGCTCGACGCCACGGTGCAGCGCACGGTGCTCGACCTGCTCGACGAGCTCCAGCGCGAGGAGGGGACGAGCATCCTGCTGGTGACGCACGACCTGGGGGTCGCGGCCGACCGTGCCGCGCGGCTCGTGGTGCTCAAGGACGGCCGCATCGTCGAGCAGGGGGCGAGCGACGCGGTGCTCGCGGCGCCGCGGGAGCCGTACACGCGGCAGCTGCTCGCCGACGCGCCCGCCTTCGCGACCGGGTTCCGCCGGCCGGACGCACCGCCGTTCCTGCGGGATGCGGCCGCGGTCGCCGCCGAGAACCCCTACGCGATCGTCGCCGAGGGGCTCGTGAAGGAGTTCCGCATGGCGGGTCGCGAGCGGTTCCGCGCGGTGGACGACGTGTCGTTCCGCGTGCGCCGCGGCACCACGCACGCGCTCGTGGGGGAGTCGGGCTCGGGCAAGACCACCACGGCACGACTCGTCACCCGGTTCCACCGCCCTGAGGCCGGATCGATCGAGGTCGCCGGGGCCGACGTGACGGCCGCGACGGGCGCGCCGTTGCGCGCGCTGCGCCGGCGCATCCAGCTCGTGTACCAGAACCCGTTCGCGTCGCTCGATCCGCGGCAGCACGTCGTCGACATCGTCGCGGAGCCCCTGCAGAACTTCCGCGTCGGAGGCAGGGCCGAACGGCGGGAGCGCGCACTCGCCCTGCTCGACCGGGTGGCGCTGCCGGCCGACGTCGCCCGCCGCACCCCGCGGGAGCTGTCGGGCGGACAGCGGCAGCGCGTCGCGATCGCCCGTGCCCTCGCGATCGACCCGGAGATCGTGGTGCTCGACGAGGCGGTGTCCGCGCTCGACGTGACGGTGCAGGCCCGCATCCTCGAGCTGCTCACCTCGCTGCAGGCCGAGCTCGGGCTCACCTACCTCTTCATCTCGCACGACCTCGCGGTGGTGCGGCGCATCAGTCACACGGTGTCGGTCATGCGCCGCGGCCGCGTGGTGGAGGAGGGCCGGACCGAGGAGCTGTTCCACGACCCGCAGCACGAGTACACCAGGGAGCTGCTCGCCGCCGTGCCCGGCGTCGGCGACGCTCCCCAGAGCCGAGAGGTCCTCGCATGACCGCACCAGCCGCCGCACCCACCGTGGCGTTCTTCACCCGTCTGCTCGACGACGCGTCGCCCGCCGATCGCTACGCGCTGGCCACGGCGCAGCTCCAGCACGCGGAGCGGCACGGCATCGGGCGTGCGTGGGTCGCGCAGCATCACTTCCGCGCCGCGGAGGGCGGGCTGCCGTCGCCGCTCGTGTTCCTGGCGCACGCCGCCGCGCATACGAACCGCCTCCGGCTCGGCACCGGGGTGATCACGCTGCCCCTGGAAGACCCGGTGCGCGTGGCGGAGGATGCGGTGGTCGCCGACCTGCTCTCCGGCGGGCGTCTCGATCTCGGGCTCGGCAGCGGGGGCACGCCCTCGTCGTTCGTACCGTTCGGGGAGGACGTGCGCGACAAGGCCGCCACGTACGACCGCAAGCTGCGCGTGCTGCTCGACGCGCTCGCGGGCGAGGACGTCGGCGGCGACAACACCCTGTACCCCGACCCGGGCGACCTCGCCTCACGCGTCTGGCAGGCGACGTTCTCGGCCGCGGGCGGGAGCCGCGCGGGTGTGCACGGCCACGGGCTGCTGCTCTCGCGCACGCAGCCGCGCACGGCCGAGCGCCTCCGCGCGCCGCTGTCGGCGCTGCAGGACCCCATCATCGACGCCTACCTCGACGCGCTGCCGGCCGGCGTCACGCCGCGCATCACGGCCTCGCGCACCGTGTTCGTGGCGGATGACAGGGCCGAGGCGCTGCGGTTCGCGGAGGTCGGGCTGCGGCGCGCCGCGGAGGGCTTCCGCCGCCAGGGGCAGACGATCCCGGGCGACGACCTCGACGACCTGATCACCGCGCTCGACACCCACCTGGGCACGCCGGAGGAGGTGGCCGCCTCGCTCGCGGACGACGCGACGCTGTCCCGCGCGACCGAGGTCGCGTTCCAGGTGCACTCGGTCGACGCGCCCCACGAGCACGTGCTGCGCTCGATCGAGCTGTTCGCCGCCGAGGTCGCCCCGGCACTCGGCTACGCCCTCACCCCGTCCCCCGCGGACACGACCCTCAAGGAGAACGCATGACCGACGACATCGTCGACCGCATCGCGGAGGTGACGCCGGGGCTCGACGCGCTGCGGCGGCGCCGTCCGATCACGCGCGAGCAGTTGCAGGCGAGCTTCGACGCGCTGTTCCGCCCCGTCTCGGTGCAGCACGCGTCGCAGGCCGAGCGCGAGCTGATCGCGGCCTTCGCGACCGGGCTCGCCGGCGCCGACGACCCGTCCGCGCTGTTCTACGCCGACCGGGCGGAGGCCGCCGATCCCGAGCGCGCCGCGGTGGTCAGGGCCGAGCTGGCCGGGGCCGCCGCCACCGGGCCGTTCGGCGCGTACACCGAGGCCGGGCTCCAGGGGGAGAGCACCGACGGGCTGAGGTATGCGCCGGACGCCGCCGCCACGGACGCTCTGGGCGAGCGACTGGCCGCCGCGCTCGCCCACGCGCACCTGCTGGTGCTGCGGCCGCGCGAGGCCTCGGCCGCCGACCTGGGCCGCCTGCTCGACGCGGGGTGGACGCCCGACGGCATCGTCACGGTGTCGCAGCTCGTGTCGTTCCTGGCGTTCCAGCAGCGCGTCGTGACCGGGCTCCGCGTGCTCGCCGCCGCCGGACTCGCGACCGCCACCACCGCCGCCACCGAGGAGGAGGCCGCATGACCACCACCGACGCCACCACCGACCCCGCCACCACCGAGCCCGACGCCACCGACACCACCGATCCCGACACCACCACCGAGCCCGCCACCGCCGACACCGTGCTCCGGCACGACGACGCCCCGCACCCGCACGGGTTCACGCGCGCCGAGGTCGGGTGGACGCCGCACCTGCCCCCGCTCAAGGAGGACGAGCTGACCGAGCGGCACTTTGACGGCCTGGTCGACGCCGCTCGCGCCAAGAACGACTACTTCCGTCTGCTCGCGCGCGACCCCGAGGTGCTCCGGGCGCGCACCCTGGTCGACAAGGACATCTTCTACAACGTCGCCGACGGACTGCCCAGGGCCGATCGTGAGCTGGCGGCTACCGCGGCCTCGCGGCGCAACGGCTGCGTGTTCTGCGCCTCGGTGCACTCGCGCTTCGCGGCGCATCACAGCAAGCGGCAGGACGACGTGGACCGGCTGCTCGACGTGGGCGTGTCCGCCGACCTCGGCGAGCGGTGGAACGCGATCGTCGCGGCCTCCGTCGCGCTGACCGAGACGCCCAGCGCGTTCGGGCCCGACCACATCGCGCTCCTGCGATCCGCGGGGCTCGACGACGGCGAGATCGCCGACGTGGTGCACGGCGCCGCGTTCTTCAACTGGGCGAACCGGCTGATGCTGTCGCTCGGCCGACCCGTGGCTCCGGCCTGAGCCGGGCGGCCCCGGCTCCGGCACCAGGGTGATGGCTACGGCACCAGGATGATCTTGCCCGAGGCGGCGCGGGATTCCATGAGCTCATGGGCCCGCGCCGCCTCGGCGAGCGGGAGCTCCGGGCCGAGCTCGATCGTGAAGTCGCCCGACGCGAGCAGCTCCACGGTCTTCTCCAGGGCTTCGGCGCGCCAGGCGAGCTCCTGCTCCGTGAGCGG
The DNA here is from genome assembly GCF_053643635.1 of Microbacterium sp. NPDC055502. NCBI lineage: Bacteria > Bacillati > Actinomycetota > Actinomycetes > Micrococcales > Microbacteriaceae > Microbacterium > Microbacterium sp. NPDC055502. Next base: position 55,762 of record NZ_JBSHKJ010000003.1, read on the forward strand.
GACGGGGGAGCCGCCCGAGAACGCGCGGATGCCGAAGTCGGCGGCGTCGGGGCCGCGCACGATCGTGGCGATGCGGTCGCGGTCGGGCACCAGGGCGAGCGAGGTCTCGATGGCCTCGTCCGTGCCCGCGCAGTCGAGCGCCACCGTGACGGGCGACGGAGCGGCCGCGCGCACGCGGTCGAGCAGGCCGTCTCCGTATGCGACGGGGAGGGCACCGAGCTCGCGCAGCTGCTCGTGCCGGGCGGGGCTCGCGGTGGCGATCACGGTCGCGCCGCCGGCCACCGCGAACTGCACCGCCGCCTGACCCACCGAGCCCGAGCCGCCGTGCACCAGGAGCACGTCGCCCGCGGTCACGCCGAGCGAGCGCAGCGCCTGATACGCGGTGCCGGCGGGGATGCCGATCGCGGCGCCCTCGGCAGCGGTCACCGCGTCGGGGAGCTTCACCAGCTTGTCGGCCTCGACCGCGAGCGCCGAGGCGTACGTGCCGACCGTGTCACGGATCGCGACGCGGTCGCCCACCTCCAGCCCGTCGACGCCCTCGCCGAGCACCTCCACCACGCCCGCGCCGTCGAAGCCGACGCCCCGCGGTTCGGTGATCGGCGGTGACGGACGCTTGCCGCTGCGCAGCTTCGCGTCGATGGGGTTCGCGCCGGCGGCCTCGATGCGCACCACGGCCTCGCCGCGCACGGCGACGGGATCGGGCACCTCCATCAGGTGCAGGACATCGGGGGAGCCGAACTCGGTGTAGACGATCGCGCTGGCCATGACCCCAGGCTACCCGGGGAGGACACGGTCAGCGCCGGGACCGGATCAGCGCCGGGTCAGGATCAGCGCCCGGTCAGGATCAGCGCCCGGTCAGGATCAGCGCCCGGTCAGGATCACCGCCCGGGGAGGACACCGTCAGCGCCCGGGCAGGATCAGCGCCCGGACAGGACCAGCGCCCGGACCGGATCAGCGCCCGGACAGGATCAGCGCCCGGACAGCGCCTTCATGATCCGCTGCGGCGAGACCGGCTGCGCGGTGCCGAGGCGCTGCGCGAACACGCTCACGCGGTACTCCTCCAGCAGCCACCGCACCTCCACCAGCGTCGGCGGCGCGTCGATCGGCAGCGGGATCGTGCCGCCCGCCTCGGTGAACGCGGTCGCCATGCGCTCGAACTCGGTCAGCCGCGCCCGGTCCTTGCCCGGCTCGTTCGCCAGCGTCTTCAGGCGGTCGAGCATGCCGTCGAGGTAGCGGGGGTAGTGCGCGAGCCGGTCGATGCCCGCCGCCGACACGAACCCGGGGTGCAGCAGACCGCTCAGCTGCGTGCGGATGTCGTTCAGCGGTCCGAGCAGCGCCAGGGAGTTCTGCGCCTTGATGCCCCGCTCGACCTCGCGCGCCTTGACCAGGATCCGCGCCACCAGGGACACGGCGGCGAACAGCTCGTCCACGAGCACCGCCGACACCGCCTCCCGGACGCGGGCGAACTCGGCCTCCGTGCGCACGATCCCGCGACCGGCGCCGTCCGGCCCTCCTGTCGACGCGTCGATCACGCGGCGGGCGACCGCGGCCCTGGCGTCTTCGATGAGCGGCGCGGCGGAGGGATACGGCGACGCCGCGAGCGCCAGCTTCTCCTGGCTCGTCAGATGCTCCTGCACGTACGACGACGGCGAGGGCACCGTGAGCAGCACCAGCCGGAGCACGCCGTCCCTGGTCGCGGTCGCGGCGGCCTCCGCGGTCGCCTCCACGCGTACGGAGACGCTCTTGCCCGCGTCGACGATCGCCGGGTAGCCGCGCACGACGCCGCCGGCGACCCGGGTGTCGAGCACCTCGGGCAGGTCGCCGAAGGTCCACGCGGTCAGCCCGGTCTGCTCCACCGGGGCGGCCGCGACGCGCTCGGCGCCCGCCGCCGCGGTCGGGCTCGCGCGTCGTGACGGCGCGGCGATGGAGCGGGCGACGCTGCTGCGGGCGCGGTCCGACAGCTCGGTCTGCAGTGCCCGGAGGTCGCGCCCCGAGCCGACCACGCGGCCGCGTTCGTCCACGGCGCGGAAGTTCATGCGCAGGTGCGCGGGCACGCGGTCGTCCTCGAAGTCCGCGGCCGACACGAGCTGGTTCGCGAGAGGCTGGATGAGGCGGGCCAGTGCCTCCTTGAGCGTGCGCGGGGGAAGGCCCTCGTGCGACTCCGGGCCCTGGTCGGCCAGCTCGGCGCCGAACTTCTCCGCCCAGTCGGCGGCGGGCACCACGTGGCGGCGGATGGCCTTGGGCAGCGCGCGCAGCAGTCCCGTGACGAGCTCGGCGCGCAGGCCCGGCACCTGCCAGTCGAAGCCGCGGTCCTCGATCTGCGCGAGCAGCGGCAGGGGCAGCACCACGCTCACGCCGTCGTCGGGGGCTCCGGGCTCGAAGCGGTAGGCGAGCCCCAGCACCTGGTCGCCCTGCGTCCACCGCGTGGGGAACTCGCGCTGGTCGGCGCGGTCGGCCTCGTCGACCAGGTCGCTCTCGCGCATCACGAGCAGCTTCGGCGCGGTCGTGAGCGCCTCGCGCCACCACTTCTCGAACGAGCGCACATCGAACACGTCGGCGGGGATGCGCTCGTCGTAGAAGCGGAACACGGCCTCGTCGCCGGCGAGGATGTCGCGGCGGCGCTCCCGCTCCTCCAGCTTCTCCAGGCGGCGGCGCAGCTCGGCGTTGCTGCGCCAGAACGCGCTCACCCGCTTGTCGATGCGCGACGGATCCCACTCGCCCTCCACGAGCGCGTGCCGCACGAACAGCTCGCGCGACGCGGCCCGGTCGATGCGGGCGAACTGCACGCGGCGGCGGGGGATGATCTCCACCCCGAACAGCGTCACCTTCTCGAAGGCGACGGCGGCGCCGGCGTCCTTCGACCAGTGCGGCTCCGTGACCTGACGCTTCGCGAGGTCACCGGCCAGCGGCTCGGCCCACGCGGGGTCGATCTGGGCGACCGTGCGGGCGAAGGTGCGGGAGGTCTCCACGATCTCCGCCGCCATCACCGCCCGCGGGCTCTTCTTGCGCAGCGCCGAGCCCGGGAAGATCGAGAACCGGATGCCGCGGGCCCCGCGGTACTCGGTCACCCGGCGCTTCGGGTCCTTCGCGGGGGAGTGGCTCTTGCCGGCCGGGGCCGTGCGCTCGTCGAGGATGCCGATCTGCGACAGCAGACCAGACAGCAGGGCGCGGTGGATCGCGTCGGGGTCGGCCGCGCCACCGGCCTCCGCGCCGCGCTCCGGGTTCTTGCCGAGCGTGCGCAGCTGGCGGTGCACGTCGAACCATTCGCGCACGCGCACGTAGTTGAGGTGCTCGGCGCGGCACAGCCGGCGGAACGCGCTCGACCCCAGCTCGCGCTGCTGCTCGCGCAGGTGGTTCCACAGGTTCAGCAGGGTCAGGAAGTCGCTCGTGGGGTCGGCGAAGCGCGCGTGCAGGCGGTCGGCCTCCTCGCGGCGCTCCTCCGGACGCTCCCGCACATCCTGGATCGTGAGTCCGGCGACGATCGCGAGCACGTCGCGCAGGACGGCGCCGCTGCGGTCGCGTCCCGCCTCGAGGAGCATGCGCGCGAACCGCGGATCGATCGGCATGCGGGCGATGTCGCGGCCCACGCGCGTGAGATGCGTCGAGCCGTCCCGCCGCGACGGCTCGACCGCGCCCAGCTCGGTGAGCAGGTCGAACGCGGCCTTCACGCCGCGGGAGTCGGGCGGGGTGAGGAACGGGAACGCCTCGATGTCGCCGAACCCCAGCGACAGCATCTGCAGGATGACCGAGGCGAGCGAGGTGCGCAGGATCTCCGGCTCGGTGTACTCCGGGCGCCGGTCGTAGTCCTCCTCCGAATAGAGGCGGATCGCGATGCCCTCGCTCGTGCGGCCGGCGCGCCCCGAGCGCTGGTTCGCGGAGGCCTGGGAGATCGCTTCGATCGGCAGGCGCTGCACCTTGGAGCGGTTGCTGTACCGGGAGATGCGGGCGGTGCCGGTGTCGATCACGTACTTGATGCCCGGCACGGTGAGGCTGGTCTCGGCGACGTTCGTGGCGAGCACGACCCGCCGTCGCACCCCCGCCACGCGACTCCGCTCGAACACCCGGTGCTGTTCAGCCGCCGAGAGCCGTCCGAACAGCGGCAGCACCTCGGTGGGGGAGCGGTCCTTCCCGTAGGCGCCGCGCACCGCATCGGCCGCATCACGGATCTCGGCCTCGCCGGGCAGGAACACCAGCACGTCGCCGGGGGCTTCACGGTCCAGCTCGCGCAGGGCCGCGACGATCGCGGACACCTCGTCCCCCGGGTCGCCGGATGCCGATGCGTCCTCGTCCGCGTCGTCCACGAGGGGCCGGTAGCGGACCTCCACCGGGTACGTGCGGCCGGAGACCTCGATGATCGGGGCGGGGGTGCCGTCGGCGGCGGCGAAGTGCCGCGCGAAGCTCTCCGGGTCGATGGTCGCCGAGGTGATGATCACCTTGAGGTCGGGGCGCTCCGGGAGGATGCGGGCGAGGTAGCCGAGCAGGAAGTCGACGTTGAGGGAGCGCTCGTGCGCCTCGTCGATGATGATCGTGTCGTAGCGCGTGAGCAGCCGGTCGCGGTGGATCTCGTTGAGCAGGATCCCGTCGGTCATCAGCGCGATGCGCGTGGCATCGGAGACCTTGTCGGTGAAGCGCACCTTGTAGCCCACGAGCGTGCCGAGCTCGACGTGCAGCTCCTCCGCGACGCGCTCCGCGATCGTGCGGGCGGCCAGGCGTCGGGGCTGCGTGTGGGCGATGCGCTCGCGGCCGAGTTCGAGCGCGATCTTGGGCAGCTGGGTGGTCTTGCCCGAACCGGTCGCGCCCGCGACGATCACGACCTGGTGGTCGCGCACGGCGTCGGCGATCTCCTTCCGCGCGGCGCTGACGGGCAGCTCCGGGGGATAGGAGATCACGGGGGAGGACATAGCCCTCCATCGTATGCCGGGATGCGCGCCCTACGATCAACTCGTGACCTCCCCCCTCGCGCCCACCCGCTGGTTCCGGGACTTCGGCCGGCCACCGCGCATCCTCGGCCTCGACGTGGCCAGGGCCCTCGCGATCCTGGGCATGGCCGCCGCCCACGTCGGCGAGCTCCGGCCGTTCGCATGGGGCGACCCGTCCACCTGGACCGACCTGGTGAACGGCCGCTCCTCGATCCTGTTCGCACTGCTCGCCGGGGTGTCGATCGCGCTGATGACGGGGCGCAGCACGCTGCCCGCTCCCGAGCGCATGCCGACGCTGCGCCTGAACCTGGTGGGCCGGGGCGCGGCGATCTTCCTGATCGGCCTCGCGCTCGAGATGCTGAACACGCCCATCGCGGTGATCCTCACGCTCTACGGGCTGCTCTACGTCGCGGTGATCCCGTTCCTGCGGTGGCGGGCGTGGCAGCTGCTCCTCGCGGCCGGGGTGCTCGCGCTCGTGGCCCCCGCCGCGCTCGCGCTGCTGAGCGCGCTCGCGCTGGAGCCCTACGGCGCAGGGCTCGGCTTCGCGCTGTACGGCGTGTACCCGCTGACGGCGTGGCTCGCGTTCGTGCTGGGCGGCCTCGCGCTCGGCCGGCTGCACGTGGAGCGACTCCGCACGGCGGTCGTCGCGCTCGCTGTCGGCGTGCTGCTCGCGGTCATCGGATACGGGCTCGGCGCGGTCGGCCAGGCGGCCGGAGTCGGGGGCGAGGACGGTGGCATCGGCTCCGGCGACGGCGGCTTCGGATTCGGCTCCGGGTGGGACGCGTACCCCGCGGCGCTCGCGGGGCTGGACCCGCTGCGGTCGGTGCTGTCGGCGTTCTTCGGCGTGGAACCGCACTCCGGGGGCACGGCCGAGATCCTCGGCTCCGGGGGCTTCGCGCTCGCGGTGGTCGCGCTGTGCCTGCTGCTGAGCCGGCCGCTGCGGTGGGTGTTCCTGCCGCTCGCGGCGCTCGGCTCCATGCCGCTCACGGCATACACGGTGCACGTGGTGTCGATCGTGGTGCTGGTGGGCCCCGGCGGCTTCGTGCAGAGCACGGCCTTCTGGCTCCTCACGGCGGTCGCACTCGTGGTGGCCGCGACGCTGTGGTCGATCCTCTTCGGCCGCGGACCCCTCGAGCGCCTCGTGGGTCGGGCGGCGCAGGCCATGGCCCCGGTGCCGGTCGATCGACGCGGTGCCTCCGCCGACACGGAAAGACACGATCCCGCCACACCTGTCATCACAGGTCATAGGCTGGACCCATGACCACCATTCCCTCTCTCGAACTCAACGACGGCAACTCCATCCCGCAGCTGGGCTACGGCGTCTTCAAGGTGCCGCCGGCCGAGACCGAGCGCGCGGTGAGCGAAGCGCTGGAGATCGGCTACCGCCACATCGACACCGCCGCGATCTACGGCAACGAGGAGGGCGTGGGCGCCGCGATCGCCGCCTCCGGCATCCCGCGCGACGAGCTGTTCATCACCACCAAGCTCTGGAACGACCGCCACCACGACGACGAGCCGCGTGCGGCGATCGGCGAGAGCCTCGAGAAGCTCGGGCTCGACCGGGTCGACCTGTACCTCGTGCACTGGCCCACCCCGGCGAAGGACGACTACGTGCACGCGTTCGCCAAGCTCATCGAGCTGCGCGAGGCCGGACTGACCCGCAGCATCGGCGTCTCGAACTTCCTCGTGCCGCACCTGGAGCGCACCGTGAAGGAGACCGGCGTCGTCCCGGCCGTGAACCAGATCGAGCTGCACCCGGCCTACCAGCGTCGCGAGGAGGTCGCGTGGGCCGACGCGAACGACGTGCGCATCGAGGCGTGGGGTCCGCTCGGTCAGGGCAAGTACGACCTGTTCGGCATCCCGGCGGTCGCCGACGCGGCCGCGGCCCACGGCGTCACCCCGGCGCAGGCGGTGCTGCGCTGGCACCTGCAGAAGGGGATCATCGTCTTCCCGAAGTCGGTGCGCCCCGAGCGTCTGCGCGAGAACCTCGACGTGTTCGGCTTCGAGCTGACCGACGCGGAGATCGCCGCGATCGACGCCCTCGACCCGCTCGACGGTTCGGGTCGTGTCGGCTCGCACCCCGACGAGGTCAACTGACGGGAACCCCCGCCCCCACCACGGAGTCGGCCCGATCGACCGGTCACGCAACGGACCGGCTGACCCCGCCCCCGGGAGTCGGCCCGATCGACCGGTCACGCAACGGACAGGTCGCGCCGACCGGCCACCACCCGCCCGCACCCGGACGCCCCGTGTCGCCGCTCGCGACGCGGGGCGTTCGCGGGGGAGCCGCGATCCCGTGCTCACCGCCGCAGCCCGCCGTGCCGCCGCGCGGCGTAGCGTGGACGGCATGACCAACCGGCTCGCGGACACCCTCAGCCCCTACCTCCGGTCGCACGCCGAGAATCCGGTCGACTGGTATCCGTGGGGCGAGGAGGCGTTCGCGGAGGCGCGACGGCGGGACGTGCCGCTGCTGATCTCGATCGGCTACTCCACGTGCCACTGGTGTCACGTGATGGCGCGCGAGTCGTTCTCCGATCCCGTCACGGCCGCGCTGATCGACGAGGGCTTCGTGGCGGTCAAGGTCGACCGCGAGGAGCACCCGCACGTCGATGCGGCGTACATGGCCGCGGCGTCGGCGTTCACGCAGAACCTCGGCTGGCCGCTGACGGTGTTCACGACGCCGGGTGGCCGCGCGTTCTTCGCCGGCACCTACTGGCCGCCCGAGCCCCGGCCGCCGATGCCCGCGTTCCGCGAGGTGCTCGCGGCCGTGCGGGAGGCGTGGACGGTGCGGCGCGCGCAGGCGGAGGAGTCGGCGGACGCGGTGACCGAGGCCCTCGCCAGGGCCGCCGAGTCCGCGCCGTCCGACCTGCCCGACGCGGCGGCGATCGTCACCGCCGCCGAGGGGATCGCGGCCAGGGAGGACCGGCTGTTCGGAGGCTTCGGCGGGGCGCCGAAGTTCCCGGTGGCGACCACGCTGCGGCTGCTGCAGCATCCGCTGGTGCGGGCGGGTTCTCCCGACGCCGGGGCAGCGGCCACGCGGGCGCTCGCGGCCATGTCCGGCTCCGACCTGCGCGACGAGGACGGCGGCTTCTTCCGCTACGCCACGCAGCGGGACTGGACGGTGCCGCACTACGAGCGCATGCTCACCGACAACGCGCAGCTGCTGGAGGTCGCGCTGGACGAGGGGGATACGGGCACCGCCCGCGGCATCGCCGGCTTCCTCCTGGGCGTGCTGCGACGCGACGGCGGCGGCTTCGGGGCCGCGCAGGACTCGGAGTCGTGGATCGACGGGGTGCGCAGCGAGGGCGGGTACTACCAGCGCCCGGTATCCGCGCGCGGCGAGCTGGAACCTCCCACGGTGGACGGCAAGGTCATCACGGGCTGGAACGGCCTCGCGGTCGGGGCGCTGGCCAGGGCGGGGACGACTCTCGGCGAGCCCGACTGGGTCGAGGCGGCGGCCGCGGCGGCCGATCATGTGCTGCGCGTCAACCGCGGCGACGACGGCGCGCTCGCCCGGGCGTCGCTCGACGACCGTGCCTCGGCAGCCCCGGCGACCGCGGCCGACCTCGCGCTGTTCGCGGAGGGGCTGCTGGGCCTCGCCGCCGCGACCGGGGAGGCCGAGTGGGCGGTCACGGCGCTGCGGCTGCTCGACCCGGCCCTCGACGGTGCCGCCGGCGCCGACCCGCTGCTTGCGGCGCAGGGCATCGCGACCTCGCCCGACCACACCGACGGCGACCTCCCCTCCGACGCGGCGGCGGTGGCGGGCGCTGCGCTGGCGGCGTGGCGGCTCGGTGCGGGGGACCGGTACCGCGAGGAGGCGGTCGCCCGGGTGCGGATGCTGGCGGCGCGTGCGCTCGGTCAGCCGTTCGCGCACGGGAGCCTGCTCCGGGTGGCCGCGGGGCTGGTCGCACCGGCCCGTCAGCTCGTGGTCGTGACCGACGACCGCGACGGGGCGCTCGCCCGCGCCGCGCGGGACGCCGACGCCGACGTGCTCGCGGTGGTGTCGCCCGCCCAGGCCGCCGCGTTCGCCGCGGCGGGCTTCGAGCTGTTCGAGGGCAAGGCCGCGACGCCCGAGCGCCTGTACGACTGCCGGGCGTTCGTGTGCCGGCTTCCCACCGCCGACCCCGCCGAGGTCACGAGGGAACGCTGACGCTCACCCTGCCCTCCGCCCCGACCCGGAGGCGGACTGGGCAATCTGCCCAGGGTGGACGGCACGCCGGGCGTTCGATTGCGCGCGATGCCCACCATTCGCTGCACCGATTGCCCAGGGGGCGACGTGCGTTCTAGGGTGGCGCGACACCACCCGGATCACAGCAAGGATGCTCTGACGATGCCCCTCTCCGCCCGTCCCGGCCTCGACGCCGTCCCCGCCTACCGTCAGGGCCGCTCGGCCCCCGCCGGTGCCTCGAAGCTCTCGTCCAACGAGTCCCCGCATCCGCCCCTGCCCTCCGTCGTGCAGGTCGTCCAGGAGCGCGTCGCCGGCATCCACCGCTACCCCGACATGAGTGCCGCGGCCGTGCGGCAGGCGCTCGCCGCGCGCTACGGCGTCGACGTCGACGAGGTCACGGTGGGAGCCGGATCGGTGGAGATCGCGGCCCAGCTGATCCACGCGGTCGCCGGCGCGGGTGACGAGGTCGTGTTCGCGTGGCGGTCATTCGAGGCGTACCCCTCGCTCGTGCGCATCGCGGGGGCCACGCCCGTGCCCGTTCCGCTCGACGCGCAGCACGGCCACGACCTCGACGCGATGCTCGCCGCGATCACCCCGCGCACCCGACTGGTGTTCGTGTGCAACCCGAACAACCCCACCGGCACGGTCGTCGACGCGGACGCGCTCGAGCGCTTCGTGGCCGCCGTGCCGCGCGACGTGCTCGTGGTGATCGACGAGGCGTACGTGCACTTCGATCGCACGGCGAGCCGCGGCGCCGGCATCGAGCTGTTCCGCCGCCACCCGCACGTCGCGGTGCTCCACACGTTCTCCAAGGCCTATGGTCTCGCCGGCCTGCGCATCGGCTATGCGATCGCCCCGCGCGAGATCGCCGAGGCGCAGCGCAAGGTGGCCGTGCCGTTCGGTGTGACCGACCTGGCGCAGGCCGCCGCCCTCGCGTCGCTCGCGGCGGAGGAGGAGCTGGCGGTCCGCATCGACGAGGTGGTCGCGCAGCGCGAGCGCCTGTACGCCGTGCTCACCGCCGCGGGCTGGCCCGCCGTCCCGTCACAGGCCAACTTCGTCTGGGTCCCGTCGGGGGAGCGCACCGCCGAGCTCGACGCCCTCCTGCACGCCGGGGGTGTCGTCGCGCGCGCCTTCCCCGGCGAGGGCATCCGGATCTCGTCCGGCTCCGCCGCCGACATCGACAGGGTCGAGGCCGCCCTCGCCGCCGCGGTCTCCGGCGGCGACGCCGCGCACGATTCCGACCGCGATTCCGACCTGATGGGGGTGTCCGCGTGAGCGTCGAGGTCCCGGTCACGACCACCACCACGAAGGGCCTGCATCCCGGGCTCACCCGGCGCCAGATCTCCATGATGGGGCTCGGCGGCGCGATCGGCGCCGGGCTGTTCGTCGGCTCCGGCCAGGCGATCGGGATCGCCGGTCCCGCGGTCCTCATCTCGTATCTGGTCGCCGGCGGCATCGTCGTGCTGGTCATGGCGATGCTGGCCGAGATGGTCGCGGCACGCCCCAGCTCCGGCGCGTTCAGCTCCTACGCCCAGAAGGCGATGGGGCGCAGCGCCGGCAGCGCGGTCGGCTGGCTCTACTGGATCCAGCTGATCGTGGTGATCGCGGCCGAGGCGACCGGGGCGGCGGGCATCGTGGCCGGCTGGATCCCCGGCGTGCCCGCGTGGGTGTGGGTGCTGGTGTTCGTGGTCGCCCTCACCGCGGTGAACCTGTTCGGGGTGCGCAACTACGGCACCTTCGAGTTCTGGTTCGCGGCGATCAAGGTCGCCGCGATCATCGCGTTCCTCGTGGTCGGCGTGTGCGCGATCGTCGGCCTCATCCCCGGTGTTCCGGCCACGGGTGTGTCGAACCTCGTGGACGAGGGCGGCTTCGCGCCCAACGGCATCACCGGCATCGCGGCGGCGCTCCTGATCGTGGTGTTCGCGTTCGGCGGCACCGAGGTCGTGGCGATCGCGGCGGCCGAGTCCGACGACCCGGCGCGCAACATCCGCCGCATCGTGCGCGAGGTGCTGGTGCGCATCCTCATCTTCTACGTCGGCTCGATCTTCGTGATCGTCGCGGTGCTGCCGTGGGACGACCCCGCGGTGGAGGCCGGTCCGTTCTCGGCGGTGCTCAACACGCTCCATGTGCCGGGTGTCGGTCTGGTGATGGACCTCATCGTCGTGGTCGCGCTGCTGTCGGCCATGAACGCCAACATCTACGGCGCCTCCCGCATGGCGTATTCGCTGGGGGAGCGCGGACTGGCGCCGCTGGCGGTCACCCGCACGAGTCTCACGGGCGTGCCGTACCTGGCGGTGCTGGCGTCGGTCGCGTTCGGGTTCGTCACGGTCGGGTTGAACTGGGCGTTCCCCGATGTGGTGCTCCCCGCCCTGTTGAACGTGGTGGGCTCGACGCTGCTGGTGATCTGGACGGCGACCGCGGTCTCGCAGATCGTGCTGCGGCGCCGGGCGGACCGCGCCGGCGAGGCGATGCCGATGCGGATGTGGGGCTTCCCGTGGATCTCGTGGCTGTGCTTGGCCCTGCTCGCCGGGGTGATCGCCCTCGCGATGATCGACCCCGCGGCACGCACGCAGCTGCTGCTGACCCTCGGGCTGACGGTCGTGCTGCTGGTGGTGGCGCGGCTCACCCGTGGTGTGTCCCGTCCCGGCGTGGTGCGGGAGTAGCGGCGTGCGCATCGACCGGCTGGACGCCGCGCTGATCCGGTTGCTCACCGAGTCGCCGCAGCTGCCCATCCTGGAGTGTGCGCGGCGGCTGGGCATCGCACGCGGCACCGCCACCAGCCGGCTCGCGCGACTGCACGAGGGCGGGGTGATCGAGGCGATCGTGCCGCGCGTCGACCCGGCCGGCTTCGGCTACGGCATGGTCGCGTTCTGCCTGGTCGAGATCGATCAGAAGGTGGGGCACGACGAGGTGGCCGCCGCGCTCGCGGACGCGGTGCCGGAGATCGTGGACATGCACACCGTGACGGGGGCGAGCGACATGCAGCTGCGCCTGGTCGCGCGCGATGCCACGCAGCTGCAGGAGGTGCTCGACCGGGTCGCCGTCGTGCCGGGGGTGGCGCGCACGGCGTCGTCCATCGCGATGCGTACGCACCTGTCGGGGCGCGTGCTGCCGCTGGTCGAGCACGTGGCCACCGACGACGCCGGCTGAGCACCGGCCTCGCCGTCGGGGCTCCCGTGCTCAGATCCAGCCGGGCAGCCAGTTGTGCAGCCGCCAGAAGTCGTACGGCACGCTGATCCCCAGCCACAGCGGCAGGAAGAACGCCGACACGAGCACGACCACGGTCAGGAACACCACCACGGTGCGCTGCCCGGACTGGCGCCGGTGCAGCGGATCGTCGCGTGTCCCGGCGATGATCCGCAGCGTCATCGTCAGCGCGAGCACCAGGAACGGCATCATGACCACCGTGTAGAACTGGAAGATCGTCCGCTCGGGGAACATCAGCCAGGGCAGGTAGGTCACGGCGAGCCCCACGAGCGGCAGCGTGAGCGCCGGTTCGATCGGCTGACGGGCGATCCATGCGCGCACCAGGCGGTACAGCAGGTACACGCTCGCGGCGACGCCGCCGTACCAGATCAGCGGGTTGGGGATCGCGGAGATCACGCCGATGCAGTGGTCGACCCCGCACGCGGTCGGCTCGGGGTCGACCCAGACGGCGGTCGGTCGCAGCAGGAACGGCCACTCCCACGCGGGGCTGGCGTAGGGGTGCCCGCGGCTGAGCCCCACGTGGAAGCCCAGCATCGCTTGGTGGTAGTTCCACAGCGCGAGCAGGGGGTTCGCGTCGCTGCCGCGGTCGTAGCCCTTGTCGGTCACGAGCCACCCGGTCCAGCTCGCGAGGTACACGGCCGCGGCCGGCAGCACCAGCAGCACGAACGACACGGGCCCCTGGCGGAACGCGGCGGACGCGGGCCACACGACCACACCGCCGCGGCGCCGGGCCAGCGCATCGGTGACCACCACGTACAGCCCGAAGCCGGCCAGCACGTACAGGCCCGACCACTTCACGGCGCACGCCGCCCCCAGCGCGAGACCCGCGGCGACGAGCCACGGGCGGCGCCACAGCACCGGACCCCACAGCGGGTCGGGGGCGTCGGGGTCGCGACGCTCCAGGAGGGGGATGGTGCGTTGCCGGTCGAGCAGCACGAACAGCACGCCGAGCAGCACGAAGAAGGTGAGGATGCCGTCGAGCAGCGCGATGCGGCTCAGCACGATGCTCAGTCCGTCGATCGCGAGAAGGGTGCCCGCCACGGTGGCCGCGACCACGGATCCGGTCAGCCGGCGGGCGATCAGGTACACCAGCAGCACGGAGCCCGCACCCAGCAGGGCCGTGGCCAGCCGCCAGCCGGCGCTGTTGTCGGGGCCGCCGATGGCCATGCCGAGCGCGATGAGCCACTTGCCCAGCGGCGGGTGCACGATGAACGCGCCCTTGTTCGTGAGCGGCAGCTCCTGCAGGGTCTGGAAGGCCTCGTCGGCGCCCTGCCCCCAGACGCCTTCGTAGCCGAGGGTCCACAGCGACCAGGCGTCCTTGACGTAGTAGGTCTCGTCGAACGCCAGCTGGTGGGGGTGCCCGACGTTCACGAGCCGCAGCACCGCCGCGAGCGCCGTGACCACGAGCGGTGCGAGCCACCCGATGGCCCGTCCCCAGTCGGCGGCGTGCAGCACGCGGTCGCGCAGCCGCTCGTACCGCGTCGCCCGCGCCTCGGGGGGAGGCAGCAGGGGCTGGGGCGCGGTCACCGCTCCAGCCTAGACACCCCGCTTCCGTGTGCTCGGAAGTGTGCGCTTCGCCGCGGTTTCGCCCCGCGCCGCGTCAGAGCACGAATGCCGATGTTCTAGAAGTTCGAGAGCTGGAGGGATAGCAGCCGAGTGTCTGGCACCGTAGCGTGTATCTGTCCGCATTTGAGGACAGATAGGACACGTTCATGATCATTCAGTTCTCCGCACGACTCACCGCGGCCGCGGCACTGACCGTCGCATCCGCCCTGGTTTTCCCGCTTTCGGCGTCAGCAAGCTTTGAAGCGCCGACGGAGCGAGGGGTGGCGGTCTCTGAAGTCGCGGTCGTGGGTCGCGCCGTGCCGTCGCGCGACCTCGGTCCGTGTTGGGCGCAAGCCGGGAGAGTTGTCGGTGGCTTTTTCGGATCGATCGGTGCGACTATCGTCAGTCCCGGCTGGAGTGTCGCCGCATGGGCGGCGTATCTGGGACAGGTTGCGCAGGAGAAGCGCACGAGCACCGGGGATTTCGCATGTTGACCCATCCTGTCGAGACGGAAAAGAGCTCCCCCATGGATCAGAGTCCGACGACGAAGGCGCAGCCCAGTGGGGCACGGATCACTGGGTGGATCGCCACTCTGTTCTGCGCCGGCCTGGCTTTCCTCAACGCAGCTCTTGCGACCGAGATCGCTTTCCGGATCTTTTTCGTCGCCTGCGGGGTGGTGCTCGTGGTGGGCGTGATCTCCATGGTCATCCGCTGGTATCGCGGGGGCGGTCGCGACGATCAGGATGGTCACCCGCCCGCCTAAGCTGGGCGGGTGATCATCCTCGCCGCCACGCCCATCGGGAATCTCGGGGACGCGTCCCGGCGTCTGGTGGAGGTGCTGGAGAACGCGGAGGTCGTGGTCGCGGAGGACACCCGCACCACGCAGCGGCTTCTGCAGGCGCTGCAGATCGCCAACCGCCCGCGCCTGATCGCGCTGCACGACCACAACGAGAAGCAGAAGGCCGCGGAGCTGGCGGCCCTCGCCGCGGACACCGATGTCGTGGTGATGAGCGACGCGGGCATGCCGACCGTGAGCGACCCGGGCTACGGGCTCGTGGCCGAGGCCGTGGCGCAGGGGGTCACGGTCACCGCGATCCCCGGTCCGAGCGCCGTGCTCATGGCGCTGGCGATCTCGGGTCTGCCGACCGACCGCTTCACGTTCGAGGGGTTCCTGCCGCGCAAGCCGGGGGAGCGCCGGGCGACCCTGACCGCGCTCGCCGCGGAGCCGCGCACCATGGTGTTCTTCGAGTCGCCGTCGCGCCTGGCCGCGACGCTCGCCGACATGGGGGCGGCGTTCGGCGAGGACCGCCGGATCGCGGTGTGCCGGGAGCTGACGAAGCTGTACGAGGAGGTGCGCCGTGGGACCGCCGCCGAGCTCGCCGCCTGGGCCGCCGACGGCGTGAAGGGCGAGATCGTGGTCGTGGTCGAGGGCGCGCCCCGCCGCGCGGTGTCGGCCGACGACGCGCTGGCCCAGGTGCAGGCCCTGCTCGCGGACGGCACGCGCCTGAAGGAGGCCGCGGCCGAGGTGGCGGCGCAGACCGGCCTCTCCACGCGCGATCTCTACCAGGCCGCCCTCGCCGCCCGTACCCGATGAGCTCGGGGGGCACCCGGTGACGACACCGGCGGAGGCGCACGACGCCATCGCGGCCGCCTACGACCACCGCGCCGCGGAGTACGTCGCGATCGCCGGCACGGTGGAGCAGCTGGACCCCCGCGACCGCGACACGATCGATCGCTGGCGCCGAGCCACCTCGGGTGCCCTGCTCGACGCCGGGTGCGGTCCCGGGCTGTGGACGCGGTTCCTCCACGACGCGGGGCACGACGTGTCGGGCATCGACCTGTCGGCGGAGTTCGTCGCGGAGGCCCGCACGCGGCACCCCGGCCTCGACGTCACCCAGGGCTCCTTCCTCGCGCTGCCGCAGCCCGCCGGGTCGCTGGGCGGCGTCCTCGCGTGGTACTCGCTCATCCACACGCCGCCGACCGAGGTGCCCGCCGCGCTCGCCGAGTTCGCGCGCGTGCTCGCGCCAGGGGGACGACTGCTGCTGGGCTTCTTCGACGGCGAGCCGCGCGCGCCGTTCGACCACGCGATCACGACCGCGTACTTCTGGTCGGCGGAGGCGCTCACGCCGCTGCTCGCCGCCGCGGGGCTCGAGGTCGAGGGGACCGAGACCCGCGCCCGCGTGCCCGGGGAGGCGAGCACGCGCCCGCACGGTGCGCTGATCGCCCGCCGGGTCTGATCTACGCTGTCCTGACACCCGATCCGACGACTCGACCCTGGGGGATCCGCCGTGAGCAAGGCCGCGACCGTGTACGACGTCGCCGCGCACGCGGGCGTCTCGATCGCCACCGTGTCGCGGGTGCTGCGGTCGCCCGATGCCGTACGACCGGCGACCCGCGAGCGGGTGCTCGATGCGGTCACGGCTCTCGGCTACGTCCCGAGCGGAAGCGCGCGCGGGCTGGCCGAGCGCCGGACGGGCGTGCTGGGCCTGTACTTCCCGGGGTTCGACGCGGCGGAGGACGCCCCCGCGCTCGACGTCCTGTCGAGTGCGGGAGCCGCGGCCCCGCCGTTCACGGTGGTGGAGGACGAGGGCGAGCCCGGCGCTCCTGCCACCTCGATGCTGTTCCTGGACGAGGTGCTGCGCGGGGCCGAGCTGGAGGCGTGGAAGCAGGGCTTCGTGCTGATGGTGGGCGTGGGGCGCGACGACCCCGACCGGTCGACCGTGCGGGACATGGCCGGTCGTGTCGACGGGCTCATGGTGCTCGCGAGCAGCGTGCCGGATGACGTGCTGGCGCGGCTCGCGCGCCGCATCCCGGTCGTGGTCCTGTCCGGTCCGCCGCGCGGCGACGACTACGACCACGTCACGGTCAGCAACGCCGAGGCGATGGGCGAGCTCACGCGGCACGTTCTCGCGCAGGTCGGGGAGGGTGCGGTCGCGTTCCTCGCGGGTCCCGCGGACTCGCCCGACGCGGAGCAGCGGCGCGAGGGCGTGGTGGCGGCCGTGGCGGCGTCGGGCCGGGCGACCGAGGAGCTGCGGCTGCTGCGCGGCGACTTCACGCGGGCGTCGGGGCGGCGCGCGGCCGAGGAGCTGCTGCGCGACGGCGCACCTCCGTCCGCGGTGATCGCGGCGAACGACCAGATGGCGCTGGGGGTCGTCGACGTGCTGCACCGCGCAGGCGTGCGTGTGCCCGACGACGTGCTCGTGACCGGGTTCGACGGCATCGACGCCGCCGCCCTCTCCGTCCCCCCGCTGACGACGATCCGGCAGCCGATGATCGAGCTGGGCCGCGCCGCGGTGCAGGTGCTGGCGCGCCGGCTGGAGGAGCCGGAGGCCCCGCCCGCGGTGGTGCGGCTGCCGTTGCAGATCCTCCTGCGAGAGAGCTCCGCGCGTCCCGCCTGACGCGCCTCGAACGGACGGGAGCGCGGTGTCAAGGGGTTGCCGATCACAAATGTATGCGCTTACACTCGCTCATGCGGCTTCGGCCGACGGACGCTCCGACCCGTGGGGCGCCCATCATGACAGAGACGACATGAGGTCCCCCAGTGGCAGAGACGCACACCTTCCGACGCTGGCGCAGAGCCGCCGTCGTGGGGCTCGCGGCCGCGGCGATCGCGCTCAGCGGCTGCAGCATCCAGATCAGCTCCCAGCCCGACCCCTCCATCGGCGAGGACACGATGCTGATCAACGCCGACCACGGCAACCCGTTCTTCACGAAGAACTTCAACCCGTACCTGACCAACACGCGCACCGCCTCGCGGTGGATCTACGAGCCGCTGATCCTGGTGAACCCGCTCGACGGCGAGCTCAACCCGTGGCTGGCCTCCGCGTGGTCGCAGCCCGACGCCCGCACGATCGTGATGACGCTGCGCGACGGGGTCGAGTGGAGCGACGGCGAGGACTTCACGGCCGACGACGTCGCCTTCACGTTCCAGCTGCTGAAGGATGAGCCGTCTCTCGACATCAAGGGCGCCTGGCAGCACATCGACTCGGTCGAGGTCGACGGCTCTGACGTGGTCTTCCACCTGCAGAGCGAGGACGCCCCGTCGCTGTCGATCCTCGGCCAGACCATGATCGTGCCCGAGCACATCTGGAAGGACGTGCAGGATCCGGGCACCTGGCGCAACGAGGATCCGGTCGGCACCGGTCCGTTCGTGCTCGGCAACTACAACGATCAGCAGTACTCGATGGACCGCAACCCCGACTACTGGCAGGCCGACCGGATCGAGATCGAGCACATCATCCTCCCGGCGACCAACAGCCAGCTCGACACCGTCACGCGCGGCTACGACTGGGCGTACGCGTTCATCTCCGACGTGGAGGGCACGTGGGGCGCGGCCAGCCCGGACAACACCTGGTGGTTCCCGCCGGGCGGCGTGATCTCGCTGGTGCCGAACCTCGAGGTCGCCCCGTTCGACGACGTCAACGTGCGCCGCGGCATCGCGCTCGCGCTCGACCGCGAGGAGATCGCCGAGACCGCGTCCGAGGGCTACATGAAGCCCGCCGGCCAGACCGGCCTGATCCTGCCGAACCAGGAGCAGTACCTCGACCCCGAGATCCCCGACGCGGGCATGATCGCCCAAGACGAGGACGCCGCGCTCGCCGCCTTCGCCGAGTCCGGCTACACGCTCGACGGCGATCGGCTGGTGGGGCCGGACGGTGAGCAGCTGGAGTTCTCGCTCACCACCGCGAACGGCTTCTCCGACTGGACCCGCGCCGCGCAGACCGTGCAGCGCCAGCTCGGAGACATCGGCATCAAGGTCTCGCTGAAGCTGCCGCAGCCCGCGGGCTACCAGAGCGCGATCGGCAACGGCGACTTCGAGATGGCGATCGGCGGCATGGGCAACGGCGACGTCTACCAGGCGTTCAACAGCCTGCTCTCCAGCGACTTCTACGTGCCGTCGGGCGAGTCGACCACGAACAACTTCGAGCGCTACCGCTCGCCGGAGGCCGATGCGCTGCTCGCGGAGTACCGCGCGACGGTCGACCCGCAGCGCCAGGGCGAGATCGTGCACGAGCTGCAGAACATCGTGTACGACGAGCTGCCCGTGATCGGCATGTACTACGGCGGCATCTGGGGTCTGTTCAACGACGCGAAGTTCACCGGGTGGCCGTCCGCCGACGACCCGTACATGATCCCGCAGAACTACGACTCGGCGCCCCTGATGATCTTCACCCACCTGAAGCGAGTGAACGGAGACGACCAGTGAAGTACGTCGCCCAGAAACTCGGCCTGTTCGTGCTGACCCTGTGGGCCGCGGTCACGCTGAACTTCTTCCTCCCGCGCATGATGCCCGGCTCGCCCGCCGACGCCGCAATAGCCAAGCTCTCGCAGAACGGACCCGTGTCGGATGCGACCAGGGCCGCGATCGAGGCGCAGCTCGGCGTGCCGACCGGCTCGCTATGGGACCAGTACGTCGCCTACCTCGGTCAGGTCGTACGGCTCGACTTCGGCGTCTCGTACACGTTCTACCCGCAGTCGGTGTCGAGCATGGTGTCCACGGCGCTGCCGTACACGCTGGGCCTGGTGGGCATCGTCACGATCCTCGCGTTCGTGATCGGCACCCTCATCGGCGTGATGGCCGCGTGGCGGCGCGGCACCTGGCTCGACTCGCTGCCCACGCTGACCGGCTCGTTCCTCAGCACCTTCCCGTACTTCTGGACCGCGCTGCTGCTGCTGTTCTTCCTCGGCTACGTGCTGCACTGGTTCCCGACGACCGGCGCCTACTCGGCGACCACGACGCCCGGGTTCACGTGGGACTTCATCGTCGACCTGGTGCGCCACGCGTTCCTGCCGGCGCTGACGATCCTGCTCACGTCGCTCGGCGGCTGGATCATCGGCATGCGCAACGCCATGATCAACACGCTCGGCGAGGACTACATCACCTTCGGTGAGGCCAACGGGCTGCGCGGGCGCACGATCGCGCTCCGCTACGCCGCGCGCAACGCGATCCTGCCGAACCTCACCGGCTTCGGGCTCACGCTCGGCGGCGTGGTGGGCGGGTCGATCCTCGTGGAGCAGGTGTTCGGCTATCCGGGCATCGGCTACCTGCTGTTCAACGCCGTGATCGGGCAGGACTACCCGCTCATGCAGGCGCTGTTCCTGATGATCACGGTGAGCGTGCTCATCGCCAACTTCCTCGTGGACATCCTCTACGGGGTGCTCGACCCGAGGACGCGCCGATGATGATCCCTCCTTTCCCCGTCCGCCTGCACTGCGTGCTCGACCCGAGGACCAGACGATGACCTCCACCATGAACGTCAAGATCCCGGCCGATCGGATCGCTGCCCCCAGCCCGTGGCGCTCCTTCGGGCGCATGGTCGGCACCCTGTGGGCCAACGGCAAGGCACGGCTCGGGCTGTGCATCCTCGCCTTCTTCGTCCTGGTCGCGGTGTTCGCGCCGCTCCTCGCGCCGTACGGCCCGAAGGAGAACGGCTTCGAGCGCAACGCCGACGCGTCGTGGGAGCACTGGCTCGGCACGACCGCCGCGGGCGAGGACGTGCTCAGCCAGCTGATCTACGGTGCGCAGGTGAGTCTGCTGGTCGGCTTCGCCGCCGGCATCCTCTCCACGATCGTCGCGGTGCTGATCGGCCTGAGCTGGGGGTACATGCGCGGCTTCGCCGGCGAGGTCGTCGGGTTCATCGTGAACCTGTTCCTCGTGATCCCCGGCCTGCCGCTCATGATCGTGATCGCCGCGTACCTGCAGAACGGCGGCATCCTCATGATCATCGCCGTGATCGTGGTGACCGGATGGGCGTGGGGCGCGCGCGTGCTGCGCAGCCAGACCCAGTCGCTGCGCGGCAACGACTTCGTCACCTCGGCCCAGTTCTCCGGCGACAGCAGGGCCCGCATCGTGTTCCGCGAGATCCTCCCGAACATGACCTCGATCATCGCGGGGACCCTGTTCGGCGCGGCCACCGCGGCGATCCTGGCGGAGGCGGGCCTGGAGTTCCTCGGCCTCGGCGACTCCAGCATCGTCAGCTGGGGCACCATGCTCTACTGGGCGCAGAACTCCAACTCGCTGCTCACCGGGCAGTGGCTGCTGCTGTTCGCCCCCGGTCTGTGCATCGCCCTGTTGGCCCTCAGCCTCACACTCATCAACTTCGGCGTGGACGGCATCTCCAATCCGCGCCTGCGGGAAGGGAAGGGGCGATGAGCGCCATGACCGCGCACACCTCGGATAGCAACGCCGGAATCCTCCTCGACGTGCAGAACCTGTCCGTCGAGTACGCCTCCCCGGGGCAGCAGCCCGTGCAGGCCGTGCACGACGTGTCGTTCACGCTGCGACGCGGCGAGTTCGTCGGACTCGTCGGCGAGTCCGGGTCGGGCAAGTCCACGCTCGGGTTCGCGCTGACCCGGCTGCAGAAGCCCCCGGCGCGCATCAGCGGCGGTCGCATCCTGTTCGACGGGCGCGACATCCGCGAGCTCGACGCCGAGGGACTGCGCCGCCAGCGGCAGGGCGGCTTCGCGATGGTGCTGCAGTCGGGCATGAACGCGCTCAACCCCGTGCGCACGGTCGCAGGTCACTTCCGCGACATCTTCGCCGCGCACGGACATGTGCCCCGCGAGGCCCGTGAGGCCAGGGCCCGCGAGCTCGTGGGCAAGGTCGGACTGAAGCCCGAGGTGCTCGACCGCTACCCCGGGGAGCTCTCGGGCGGCATGCGGCAGCGCGCCTCGATCGCCCTCGCGCTGTCGCTGGAGCCGCAGCTCATGGTGTTCGACGAGCCGACCACGGCCCTCGACGTGCTCGTGCAGCATGCGGTGATGGACACGATCCAGGAGCTGCAGCGGTCGGAGCGGTTCACGGCGATCCTCATCAGCCACGACCTCGGCATCGTGCTCGAGGCCACCGACCGGGTCATGGTGATGCACGAGGGCCGCATCGTGGAGGACGCCCCGAGCCACGACATCCTGCACCGTCCGCAGGACGAGTACACGCGCATGCTGCTGAGCCACTACGCCGACCCCCGGGCGGAGAAGATCGAGATCCCCGGGTTCCTCGATGTGGGCACCCGCCGCCGCGAGGGCCGCAGCCGCACCGACGTCACCGAGACCCTGCCGACCGTGTCTGCGCGCGACACCCGGCGCGCGGACGCCGCGATCGTGGTGGACGGCGTCACCAAGCGGTACCCGGCGCCGCGGCGCGGGCAGGAGCCGGTGGTCGCGGTCGACGACGTGTCCTTCCGGCTGGAGCCGGGGGAGGCCCTCGCGCTGGTCGGCGCCTCGGGGTCGGGCAAGTCGACGATCGCGAAGATGCTCACCGGCGTCGAGAAGCCCACCGCCGGCACGATCCGCTTCGGCGACACCGACGTCGCCGCACTGAAGCGCCGGGGCCTGCGCGACCTCCGCAAGGACGTGCAGATGGTGTTCCAGGACCCGTATGCGGCCCTGAACCCGCTGCACACGGTCGAGTATGCGCTGTCCCGCCCGATCCGCAACTACACGACGCTGCGCGGCACCGAGGCGCGGGCGCGCGTGCTCGAACTGCTGGAGACCGTCGGCCTCACGCCCGTCGAGCAGTTCGCGGCCAAGCTGCCGCACCAGCTCTCCGGCGGACAGCGGCAGCGTGTCGTGATCGCCCGTGCGCTCGCGAGCGACCCGCAGGTGCTGATCGCCGACGAGCCCGTGTCGATGCTCGACGTGTCGCTGCGTGCCGGCGTGCTCGCGCTGCTGGAGGACCTGCGTGAGCGCTGGGGCATCAGCATGCTCTACATCACGCACGACCTGCTGAGCGCGCGCCTGGTCACCGAGAACATCCTGGTGCTCAACGGCGGACGGGTCGTGGAGCGCGGCGAGACCTCGCACGTGCTCCAGCACCCCGAGGACCCGTACACGGTCGAGCTGCTCGACGCCGTGCCCAACCCCTCCCGCGCGCGCTGAACCGCGCCGGGAGATCTGCAAGAAAGAGAGAGGAGCGCATCCGTGCTCGCATTCCCCGACGGCTTCCTCTGGGGCGCCGCGACCGCCGCCCATCAGGTGGAGGGCAACAACACCACGAGCAACTGGTGGGCGATGGAGCACGCCCCCGACTCGCCCATGGTCGAGCCCTCCGGCGACGCCGCCGACCACTTCCACCGCTACCCGGAGGACATGCGGCTGCTGGCCGAGGCGGGGCTGAACTCCTACCGCTTCTCGGTCGAGTGGGCGCGGATCGAGCCGGAGCGCGGCTTCGTGTCACGGGCGATGCTCGACCACTACCGCCGCATGATCGACACCGCACGGGAGCACGGGCTCGACCCGACGGTCACCCTCATGCACTTCACGGTGCCGCAGTGGTTTCAGCGCGACGGCTTCTGGCGCGCGGGCGACGCGGTCGACCTGTTCTCGCGCTACGTGGAGACCGTGCTGCCCATCCTCGACGGCGTGCGCTACGTGTGTACGATCAACGAGCCCAACATCGCCGCGATGCTGGCCGGGGGAGAGGACGCGGCCAACCTCGTCGCCTACGGCCTGCCCAATCCCGACCTCGCCGTGGCGGACACGCTGCTGGCCGCGCACCGCCGGGCCTCCGAACTCGTGCACACCGTGCCGGGCGCGCAGGCGGGGTGGACCATCGCGACCCAGGCCTTCCACTCGACGGGCGAGCCGGGCGCCGACGAGATGCTGGCGGCCTACGGCGACCCGCGCGACCACTGGTACCTGGAGCAGTCGGCCGGTGACGACTTCGTGGGCGTGCAGGCGTACACGCGCACGTTCATCGGTCCGGAGGGACCGCGGCCGGTCGCCGACGACGTGGAGACGACGCTGACCGGGTGGGAGTTCTACCCGCCCGCGCTCGAGCTGGGGGTGCGCAGCGCGTGGCAGCGCAGTGGCGGGGTGCCGGTGATCGTGACCGAGAACGGCATCGCCACGGCCGACGACACCCGCCGCATCGCCTACACGCAGGGCGCACTGGAGGGCCTGCACCGCGCGATCGCGGACGGCATCGAGGTGCGCGGGTATCAGCACTGGAGCGCGCTGGACAACTACGAGTGGGCGAGCGGCTTCCGGCCGACCTTCGGGCTGATCGGGTTCGACCACGAGACGTTCGAGCGGTTCCCGAAGCCGTCGCTGGCGTGGCTGGGCGAGGTCGCGCGACGCAACGCGCTCTGAGCGCGCACCGGCGTAACCTGCGGCATGGGGGCACCTAGAATTGTCCCCATGCCCGCAGGCGAATCCTTCTACATCACCACGCCCATCTACTACCCGTCGGACGTGCCCCACATCGGCCACGGGTACACGACGGTGGCGGTCGACACGCTCGCGCGGTGGCACCGCCAGGCGGGGGATGACACCTGGATGCTCACGGGCACCGACGAGCACGGGCAGAAGATGCTGCGGGCGGCGGCGGCCAACGGCGTGACGCCGCAGGAGTGGGTGGACAAGCTGGTCAGCGAGAGCTGGTTCCCGCTGTTGACGACCCTCGATGTCGCCAACGACGACTTCATCCGCACGACGCAGGAGCGCCACGAGACCAACGTGCAGACGTTCTTCCAGCGCCTGTACGACCGCGGCTACATCTACGCGGGCGAGTACGAGGCGCTCTACTGCGTGGGCTGCGAGGAGTTCAAGCCGGAGTCCGAGATCGTCGACGGCACCGGTCCCTTCGAGGGGCTGAAGGTGTGTGCGATCCACTCCAAGCCGCTGGAGCTGCTGCAGGAGAAGAACTACTTCTTCAAGCTGAGCGAGTTCCAGGACCGGCTGCTCGAGCTGTACAAGACCGAGCCCGACTTCGTGCGGCCGGACTCGGCGCGCAACGAGGTCGTGTCGTTCGTGAGCCAGGGGCTGAAGGATCTGTCGATCTCGCGCTCCACGTTCGACTGGGGCATCCCGCTGCCGTGGGACGAGTCGCACGTGATCTACGTGTGGGTCGACGCGCTGCTCAACTACGCCACCGCCGTGGGCTACGGCTCCGACGAGGAGACGTTCGCGCGCCGCTGGCCCGCGTACCACGTGGTCGGCAAGGACATCCTGCGCTTCCACGCGGTGATCTGGCCCGCGCTGCTGATGGCGGCGGGGCTCGACGTTCCCAAGGGCGTGTTCGCGCACGGCTGGCTGCTGGTCGGCGGCGAGAAGATGTCGAAGTCGAAGCTGACCGGCATCGCGCCGACCGAGATCACCGACGTGTTCGGCTCCGACGCCTACCGCTTCTACTTCCTGTCGGCGATCGCGTTCGGCCAGGACGGCTCGTTCTCCTGGGAGGACCTGTCCGCCCGCTACCAGGCCGAGCTCGCGAACGGCTTCGGCAACCTCGCCTCCCGCACGACCGCGATGATCGAGAAGTACTTCGAGGGCATCGTCCCGCCGGCGGCCGAGTACACCGAGGCGGACCTCGCGATCCAGAAGATCGTCGCCGACGCCGCGACGAAGGCGGATGCCGCGATCGGCCAGTTCCGCATCGACGAGGCGATCTCCGCGATCTGGACCATCGTCGACGCGCTCAACGGCTACATCACCGAGAACGAGCCGTGGGCGCTGGCCCGCGACGACGAGAAGCGCGAGCGTCTGGGCACGGTGCTGTACACGTGTGCCGAGGGCCTGCGGGCCCTGGCGGTGCTGTTGTCGCCGGTGATGCCGCAGTCCACCGAGAAGCTGTGGATCGCACTGGGCGCCGCCGAGACGCTGGGTCGTCTGCAGGACCAGCCGATCCGTGAGGCGGGGGCGTGGGGCGTGCTGAAGCCGGGCACGAGCGTCAACGGCCTCGCGCCGCTGTTCCCGCGCGTGGAGTCGACGGCCTGACCGACACCCCATGACCGAGACGTACGTGCAGCGCCGAGACGGCGACGGGCGCAAAGACCTGCGGTATCCCGCAGCCCCTGAGCCCCTCGCCGTCCCGGTGTACGACAACCACGCGCACCTGGAGATCATGGACGGCGACGAGCCGTTGAGCCTGACGGAGCAGCTCGACCGCGCCGAGGCCGTGGGCATCGCCGGAGTCGTGCAGGCATCGGGCGACATCGAGTCGTCGCGCTGGGCGGTCGAGGCGGCGGCTTCGGACCGGCGCGTGCTCGCCGCGGTGGCGATCCACCCGAACGACGCGCCGACCTATGCCGAGCAGGGCCGTCGCGGCGGTGCCGGTCTCGACGAGGCCCTCGCGGTGATCGACGAGCTGGCGGCGCATCCGCGCACTCGCGCGATCGGCGAGACCGGGCTCGACTTCTTCCGCACCGAGCCGGAGCGCCGCGGGCCGCAGTTCGAGTCGTTCGAGGCGCACATCGCGCTCGCGAAGAAGCACGGCATCGCGATGCAGATCCACGACCGCGACGCGCACGACGCGGTGCTGGAGACCCTGTCGCGTGTGGGCGCTCCCGATCGCACGGTGTTCCACTGCTTCTCCGGCGACGCCGCGATGGCCCGGGTGTGCGCCGACGCGGGCTACCACCTGTCGTTCGCGGGCAACGTCACGTTCAAGAACGCGCAGAACCTGCGCGACGCGCTGAAGGTCACGCCGCTCGACCGACTTCTGGTGGAGACCGACGCCCCGTTCCTCACGCCGACGCCGCTGCGGGGACGCCCGAACGCGCCCTACCTCGTGCCGATCACGGTCCGCTTCCTGGCCGCCGAGCTCGGCATCGGCGTCGACGAGCTGTCCGCGCAGCTCGCCGAGAACACCCTGCGGGTCTACGGCTCGTTCACCGACTGAGCATCCACGTCGTCCGGGCCGGTCTGGGCGACCGGTCTCGCGCTCACGATCTGCGAGATCGGCCTCCACACCAGCAGCAGCGTGATCGCTGCGCCGCCGAACGCGAACCACCACGGTGCGGTGAGCCCCCACAGCTGGGCGATCACTCCGCCGAGCGCCTGGCCGACGATCATGCCCCCGAACACCCCGACCATGTTGACCGAGGCGACGCGTCCCTGCAGCTCGGCGGGCACGAGGCGCTGCCGGACAGTCGTGGAGATCGTGCCCCACACGAAGGCGTACGCGCCGAAGAAGAACATGATGATCAGCGCCACCCAGCCGGCGGTGGTGAGCGCGAACGCCAGGTGCATCAGCACCTCCAGCGAGAGCACGATGCGCATGAGGGTCGCGAACGACACGTGCCGTTCGAGCCACCCGAAGCTGAACGTCGCGAGGATGCCGCCGGCCGCGGACGCCGTGGTGAGGGCGCCGTACCCCACCGGGCCCATCTGCAGGTGCTCGGTCGCGTACAGCACGAGCACGCCCCACGGCGCCGCCCACGTGACGTTGAAGACGAGGATGATGATCACCAGCATGCGCACGGGCGGGTTGCGCCACAGCCAGCGCAGCCCCTCCGCGATGTCGGTGTGCACGGGCGGGTGCGCGGCGGCGTCCGCCCGGGGTGGCACGGGCGTGCGGGCCATGCGGGAGATCAGCACGACCGCGAGGCTGACGCACAGCACCTCGACCAGGAACGGCCAGGCGTGCCCCGCGGCGAACAGGAACGCCCCGAGGGGAGGACCGGCGAACTGGTTGGCCACGAGGTAGCCGGCCTGGAGCCGGGCGTTCCCGAGGCCGAGGTCGTCCGGCTTCACGATCATCGGCAGCAGCGTGCTGCTCGCGGTGTCGACGAACACCTCGGCCGAGCCGTACAGGAAGGCCACCGCGAGCACGATGCCGATGTTCGCGGTGCCCGTCACGAGGAACACGCACAGCGCCGCGAGCACGACCGCCCGCGCGGCGTTCGCGATCATCACCAGGCGCCGACGGTCGAAGCGGTCGGCGATGGCCCCCGCGTGCAGGCCGAACAGCAGCCAGGGCAAGAACTGGAGGACGGCGCCGGAGGCGACGAGGATCGGCGACGAGGTCATCGAGGCGATGAGCAGGGGAGCGGCGGCCAGCGCCACGCCGTCGCCGATGTTGCTCGTCCACGACGACGCGAGCAGCCAGCGGAAGTCCCTGCCCATGCGCCGCGGAGCGATCAGTTCACCGAGGGAGGGCATCCCCGCAGGATAGCGAGTGCCGGGGACGGTCGGGCTTTCGGCGAGAATGGACGCATGACCGTCACCCTGCTCGGAGCCGCCGAGATCCGCCGACTGGCCGCCGAGCTCGATGTCACCCCCACCAAGAAGCTGGGCCAGAACTTCGTCACCGACGCGAACACGGTCCGCAAGATCGTGCAGGCCGCGCGCGTGCAGCCGGGCGAGCGCGTGGTCGAGGTGGGGCCCGGCCTGGGTTCGCTGACGCTCGCGATCCTGGAGACCGGGGCCGCCGTCACCGCCGTGGAGATCGATCACCGCCTCGCCGCCCGCCTGCCGCAGACCGCCGCCGAGCACGGCGTGCCCGAGGGGGCGCTCACGGTGGTCGATGCCGACGCGCTGCGGGTGGCCGAGCTGCCCGGCGAGCCGACCGTCCTGGTCGCGAACCTGCCGTACAACGTGTCGGTGCCGGTGCTGCTGCACTTCCTCGAGACCTTCCCCTATCTGCAGCGGGGCGTCGTGATGGTGCAGGCCGAGGTGGCCGAGCGCCTGGCGGCGAAGCCGGGGTCGAAGATCTACGGCTCGCCGAGCGTGAAGGCCGCGTGGTACGGCGAGTGGCGGCTCACCGGCACGGTGTCGCGGCAGGTGTTCTGGCCCGTTCCGAACGTCGACAGCCTGCTCGTCGGCTTCGATCGGTCGGAGGGCGAGCGCGGTTCCGAGGCCGAGCGTCGCCGCACCTTCGAGATCGTCGATGCCGCGTTCAACCAGCGCCGCAAGATGCTCCGCCAGGCGCTGTCCGGCGTCTTCGGCAGCTCGGCCGCTGCGACCGAGGTGCTGACGGCCGCCGGCGTGGCCCCGACCGCCCGCGGCGAGGACCTCACGGTCGACGACTACCAGCGCATCGCGCAGCAGGCACCGGCTGCCTGAGGCTCTACCCGCCGCTCCCGCCCCGCCGCCGGGCTCCCGCCGTCGCAGCGGGAGCCCGGCGGAGGTGCGGGCAGGACGCGGAGCTCAGACCCCCGAAGGGATCTCCGTGAGCGTGCGGTCGTGCAGGGGCTGCACGGGTCGGTGGTTGTCGGGGTAGACGTCGGTGAACGCGGCGAGCTCCTCCGCCGACACCGTCACCGGGGTGAGGTAGACGTTCCAGCGCACGTCCTCGGTGCACGGCGGCGTGGTGAGCGAGCCGTCGTACTGCACGCTCATGCCGTCCGCCGGGATGAGCGCGCTCGGGTCGATCTCGTGGCTCAGCGGCGTGCCCTTCTCGCTCACGGTGGTGGTGATCGACGAGAAGAACTCGTCAAGTGCCGTGCTGGCCGGCCCAGCCTGCAGCATCACGCCGAGCACGAGCATCGAGCCGTCCTCGGCCTTGTGCACCAGGTGCAGCTCGGCGGGAGCCGTGCGTCCGTCGATCGTGTGCTCGCTGCTCGCGTGCAGGTGGAACTGCTGCAGCTCGTACGTCTTGCCGTTCACCTCGATCGAGTTGGACGTCGGGTCCTCCGGGATCGCCTCGATGGTGTGGCCGTTGTTCTCGATGTCGAACGCGGCGGGGGCGTAGTGCGTCACGACCTTCTGCGCGGCGGTCCCCATCTGCACCGTCGAGGTGTCGATGGCGATGGGGGACTCGTGGGAGCTGTCGACGTTCTCGCACGCGGCGCCGAACTTCCCCCAGTGCTCGGGGCCGTTGGACCCGCGGTACGACCACTCGGCGTCCGCGGAGGCGCCGGGCGAGGGCGACGCAGACGCGGCGGGGGTCGTGGCGGCGGGTGCGCAGCCGGCGAGAGCGCCGATCGCGAGGGCCGCGGTGGACAGAGCGAGAGCGGGGCGGATCTTCATGTTGTTTCCTTCGGAGTGTGCGGCGCGCGCTGCAGGCACAGCGGATCGCCGCGCACCACACCGCGACGCCATCGGGACGATGCCCTGGCGGACTGCGTGATCACCCGGACGGCCAGTTGTCACTGCCCCGCGGCGTCCGAGCGGCACGAGTGTAGGCGACGAAACCCGGAGTTGCCCGTGGTCCCGCACCGCCCGTCGTCCCCGCCTACCAGCGCATCGAGCGCCACGCAACGGCGATCCCGGATCCCACACCGCCCGGTAATCTGGCACCGTGACCGACTCCCCGCGCTTCCGTCCCGATGTCCCCGAGCTCCACCGCCCGTACGCCGCCGACGAGGGCCGCTACGGACGGTTCGCCTACCGTCAGGTCGGGTCGTCCGGCCTCTACCTGCCGCCGATCTCGCTCGGGCTGTGGTGGAACTTCGGCGACAACATCCCGCTCGACAACCAGCGCGCGCTGCTGCGTCACGCGTTCGACGGCGGTATCACGCACTTCGATCTCGCGAACAACTACGGCCCGCCCTACGGCTCCGCCGAGAAGAACTTCGGTCGCATCTTCGCGGAGGACTTCCGGCCCTACCGCGACGAGCTCATCATCTCGTCGAAGGCCGGCTGGGACATGTGGCCGGGCCCGTACGGCGACTACGCGAGCCGCAAGTACATCCTCGCCAGCGCCGAGCAGTCGCTCACGCGCATGGGCCTGGACTACGTCGACATCTTCTACTCGCACCGCGTCGATCCGGTCACCCCGATCGAGGAGACCGTGGGCGCGCTCGACACGCTCGTGCGGCAGGGCAAGGCCCTCTACGTGGGCATCTCGTCGTACAGCGCCGAGCGCACGGCCGAGGCGGTCGCCGTGGCGAAGGATCTCGGCACCCCGCTGGTCATCCACCAGCCCGCGTACTCCATCCTGAACCGGTGGATCGAGGACGGCCTCACGACGACGCTCGAGGAGTCGGGTCTCGGGGCCATCGCGTTCACGCCGCTCGCGCAGGGACTGCTCACCGACAAGTACCTGGGCGACGGCACCGCCGACCGGGCGCAGCAGCGCGGCTCGCTCCCGAAGGGCAAGCTCACCGACGAGGCCGTGCAGACGCTGCGGGCGCTGAACGACGTGGCGAAGGGCCGCGGACAGTCGCTCGCCCAGCTGGCGCTGCAGTGGACGCTGCGCACCCCGGTGGTCGCCTCGGCCCTGATCGGGGCGTCCCGGCCCGAGCAGCTCGACGAGAACCTCGCCGCGCTCGACGGGCCCGAGTTCACCGCGGAGGAGCTCGCCCGCATCGACGAGCTGTCCGGGGGGATCGACGTGAACCTCTGGGCCACCTCCTCGGATCTGTGACCCGGTCATGAGCCTCGCCTCGGCCGCCGGATCCGTGCACGTGCGCGCGCCGGGGAAGATCAACGTCTATCTGGGGGTCGGTGGCCGCCACGACGACGGCTACCACGCCCTCGCGACGGTGTTCCAGGCGGTGTCGCTGTACGAAGACGTGATCGCGCGACGGGCGGACGACTTCTCGATCACGGTGTCCGGGGTCGAGGACGACGGCTCCGTGCCGCTCGACGACCGCAACCTGGCGATGCGCGCGGCGAAGCTGCTCGCCACGGCCACCGAGCACACCGGCGGGGTGGCGCTCGAGGTGCGCAAGAGCGTTCCGGTCGCTGGCGGCATGGGGGGCGGATCGGCCGACGCCGCCGCGGCCCTGGTCGCGTGCGATGCGCTGTGGGGGACCGGTCTGTCGCCCGCGCGTCTGCACGACCTGGCGGCGCGGCTCGGCGCCGACGTCCCGTTCGCCCTGCACGGCGGCACGGCGGTGGGCACGGGGCGCGGTGATCAGCTGAACCCCGCGCTCGCGCGTGGCCGCTTCGACTGGCTGCTGGTGACGAGCGAGCAGGGCCTGTCGACCCCGGTGGTGTACGAGCGGCTCGACCTGCTGCGCGAGGAGGAGGGTGCGCTCGCCGATGACCCGCCGCTGTCGCTCGACGTGCCGATCCCGGTGCTCCAGGCGCTGCGCACCGGAGACCCGCGGCAGCTCGCCGATGCGCTGCACAACGACCTGCAGACGGCGGCGCTGCACGAGCGGCCCGACCTGGGTGACACGATCGACCGCGGGATCGCGGCGGGTGCCCTGCACGGGATCGTCTCGGGCTCCGGTCCCACGGTCGCGCTGCTGTGCCCCGATCCCGAGACCGCGCAGGACGTGCAGACCCGGCTGCGGGACGAGGGGTTGGACCCGCTGCACGTGCACGGGCCGGTGCCCGGCGCCCGCATCCTCGGCTGAGGTCTCCCGCCGCGACGTCCTCCGGCCCACCGGTCCGTGACGCCTTCGGGATGCACGGCGCGGTCGTGGCAGACATAATGAAGTGACGATGTGACCGTGCACACGCGAGGAGGCAGTGATGTCCACGTCCTCCGAGCGTGCCCGCCTGCCGAGCATCCGCGACGTCGCCCGGCTCGCGGGGGTGTCGCACCAGACGGTGTCCCGCGTGCTGAACGATCACCCCAGCATCCGGCCGGAGACCAAGGCGAAGGTGCTCGACGCGATCGCCGTGCTGGACTACCGGCCGAACCTCGCGGCGCGCGCGCTGGTGACGAGCAAGTCGAACATGCTGGGCATCCTGTCCGCCACGATCGGCGAGTTCGGCCCCACCTCGTCCATCGCCGGGATCGAGGATGCGGCGCGCGAGGAGGGCTACTCGGTCTCCACGCTCAACCTCCCCTCGACCACGCCGGAGGCCATCGGCAACGCGGTGCGCCAGCTCGAGCGGGAGCAGGTCGACGGGATCGTGGTGCTCGCGCCACAGGTGCGCGTGTTCCATGTCTTGCGCGGCATGTCCGGCGCGATGCCCTTCGTCACTCTGCAGACGGCGTCGGGCTCGGACGGCGTGAGCCTGTCGGCCGATCAGGTCGCCGGTGCCAAAGCCGCGACGGAGCACCTCATCTCGCTCGGGCACAGCGACATCCTGCACCTGGCCGGACCGCAGGACTGGATCGAGGCGGAGTCGCGCATGCGGGGCTACCTCGACGCGCTGCGCGATGCCGATCTGCCCACGTTCCCGCCCATCCGCGGGGACTGGACGGCGGACTTCGGCTACTTCGCGGGCAAGGAGCTGTCGCACCGCCGCGACTTCACGGCGGTGTTCGCGGCGAACGACCTGATGGCGATCGGACTGCTGCACGGCTTCCGCGACGCCGGGGTGCGGGTGCCGCATGACGTGAGCGTGATCGGCTTCGACGACATCCCGGTCGCGGCCCACGTGGCACCGACGCTGAGCACCGTGCACCAGGACTTCCCGGAGCTGGGCCGCCGCGCGGTGCGCATCCTGCTGGCGCAGATCCGCGGTGAGGATCCGCCCGCGTTCGGGGCGCTGCAGACGCTGCTGCGGGCTCGCGAGTCGGCCGCCGCCCGCTGAGCCGATCCGGCGCGTTCGGGGCATTCGATTCCCGCGGGCCGCGCCCCTCCACGGATCGAATCCTTTCGATCCGCCGCGCCGCCGGGATGCCCGTGTTCCTGCGGATCGCGAGGAGATCACGGTCGCGACACGGAATGCCCGCGCCGACTTGACACCGCTCCCGCGGGAGACGACGATGTATCGATGTGAACGGTCACATCGAAGGTGACCGCACGTCGCGAGGAAGATCCGTGAGCACCACTGCAACGTTGCCGACCGTGTCAGGCCCGATCCTGGAGATGCGCAGCATCACCAAGGAGTTTCCGGGGGTCAAGGCGCTCGCCGACGTCTCGATCACCGTCCGCGCCGGCGAGATCCACGCGATCTGCGGCGAGAACGGCGCCGGGAAGTCGACGCTGATGAAGGTCCTCTCCGGGGTGTACCCGTACGGCAGCTACGACGGGGAGATCCTGCTGTACGGCGAGGAGCAGCGCTTCAAGGACATCGCCGCGAGCGAGCAGGCGGGCATCGTCATCATCCACCAGGAGCTGGCGCTCATCCCCGAGCTGTCCGTCACCGAGAACATCTTCCTCGGCAACGAGATCCGCCGCTTCGGCCGCATCGACTGGCAGGCGCAGAAGGAGCGCACGATCGAGCTGCTCGCCCGCGTCGGGCTGAGCGAAGACCCCGACGTGCCGATCAAGACCCTCGGTGTCGGCAAGCAGCAGCTCATCGAGATCGCCAAGGCCCTCAACAAGGACGTCAAGCTCCTGATCCTCGACGAGCCGACCGCGGCCCTGAACGAGAACGACTCCCAGCACCTGCTCGACCTGATCCTGGGGCTCAAGGCCAAGGGCATCGCGTCGATCATGATCAGCCACAAGCTCAACGAGATCGAGCAGATCGCCGACGAGATCACGATCATCCGCGACGGCCGCACGGTCGAGACGCTCGACATCTCCCGCGGCGAGATCAATGAGGACCGCATCATCCGCGGCATGGTCGGCCGGTCGCTGGAGAGCCGCTACCCCGACCGCACGCCCGAGATCGGCGAGGTGTTCTTCGAGGTCAGGGACTGGTGGGTGCAGCACCCGACGGTGCCGGAGCGCATGGTCGTGAAGGGCTCGAACCTGAACGTGCGGCGCGGCGAGGTCGTCGGCATCGCCGGGCTCATGGGCGCGGGGCGCACCGAGCTCGCCATGAGCATCTTCGGTCGCTCCTATGGCACCTACCTCTCCGGCACGCTCGTGAAGGACGGGCAGGAGATCGAACTGCCCGATGTCGCTGCGGCCATCAAACACGGCCTCGCCTACGTGAGCGAGGACCGCAAGGTGCTGGGGCTCAACCTGCTCGACACCATCAAGCGGTCGATCGTGGCGGCGAAGCTGTCGAAGATCGCGCACAACGGGGTGGTCGACGCGCGCGAGGAGTTCGCGGTCGCCGAACGCTACCGCAAGGCGCTGCGCATCAAGACCCCCTCGGTGGAGGAGGGCGTCGGCAAGCTGTCGGGCGGCAACCAGCAGAAGGTCGTCCTCGCGAAGTGGATGTTCACCGACCCCGACCTGCTGATCCTCGACGAGCCGACCCGCGGCATCGACGTCGGCGCGAAGTACGAGATCTACGCGATCATCAACGAGCTCGCCGCCCAGGGCAAGGGCGTGATCGTGATCTCCAGCGAGCTGCCCGAGCTTCTCGGCATCTCCGACCGCATCTACACCGTGTTCGAAGGCCGGGTCACCGACTGCATCCCGGCCGACCAGGCGACCCCCGAGGACCTCATGCGCAGCATGACCTCCGCGACCCAGAAAGCATCCGCATGACCACCGACTCGACCACCGCGAAGCGCGGCTTCCACTTCAAGGACATCACGAAGATGTTCGGCGGCGGCGGCACCTCCACGCTGCGCCAGTTCGGCATCCTCGGCAGCCTCGTCGTCATCCTCGTCGTCTTCCAGGTGCTGACGTGGATCGTGAAGGGCACCGGACTCACGCTGTCGTCCGGGAACCTCATCAACGTCGTCAACCAGTACTCGTACATCCTGATCCTGGCGATCGGCATGGTGATGGTCATCATCATGGGGCACATCGACCTCTCGGTCGGCTCGGTCGCCGCGTTCACGGGCATCGTGGTGGCGAAGGCCATGCAGGACTGGAACCTTCCCTGGCCGCTCGGCATCCTGCTGGGACTGGGGGTCGGTGTGCTCGTGGGAGCCTGGCAGGGCTTTTGGGTCGCCTATGTGGGAGTGCCGGCGTTCATCGTGACCCTGGCCGGCATGCTGTTCTTCCGCGGGGCGAACCAGTGGGTCGGAGACTCGCAGTCCGTGCCCGTTCCGGAGGGCTTCAAGATCATCGGCGCGGGGTACCTGCCGGAGATCGCACTGCCGCTGCCGTTCAACATCCCGACCATGCTGCTGGCGCTCGCCGGCGTGGCGTGGATCGTGTTCTGGGAGATCCGTACGCGTCGCGTGCAGCGCAAGATGGGCTCCGACATGGCGCCGCTGTGGGTCAGCGTCACCAAGGTCGTGCTGATCTCGGCGGTCATCCTCATCGCGGGCTGGCTGTTCGCCACCGGCCGTGAGGGCACCAGCTTCCCGATCTCGGGCGTCATCCTGCTCGCCCTGGTCATCCTGTACTCGTTCATCACGAACAACACCGTGTTCGGCCGGCACATCTACGCGGTCGGCGGCAACCGGCAGGCGGCGCGCCTGTCGGGCGTGAAGGACCGCTGGGTCGACTTCTTCGTGATGATGAACATGTCGGTCCTGGCCTCGCTCGCCGGCATGATCTACGTCGCGAGGGCGACCGCGTCCGGTCCCCAGGACGGCAACGGCTGGGAGCTCGACGCGATCGCCTCGGTCTTCATCGGCGGTGCGGCCGTCTCGGGCGGCATCGGCACCGTGATCGGGTCGATCATCGGTGGTCTCGTGATGGCGTTCCTCAACAACGGCCTCGCCCTGCTCGGCGCCGGCGCCGACGTCGTGTCGATGATCAAGGGCCTCGTGCTGCTGTTCGCGGTCGGCATCGACGTGTGGAACAAGCAGCAGGGACGCCCCTCGATCACCGGCTTCCTCACGCGTCGCTTCGGCCGCAAGCAGGACCCGGCCACCGACACCTTCGATCCGACGAAGACGAACTACCCCACCAGCCAGAAGTACGAAGCCCCCGCCGTCGAGGAGACGCGCGGAAAGTAAGGGCCGCGTCGCGCAGCGCACGCGCGACGAGACCTGCACACACCAGAGAAAGAGATCACATGAAGAAGATTCTTCTGTCGGCGACAGCGCTTGTCGTCGCGGGCGCATTCGCCCTCACCGGCTGCTCCTCGGAGCGCGGCGGTGACACGGGATCGGGTTCCGGCGATGAGGCCACGAAGGGCTTCGCCGCCGACGCCACGATCGGTGTCGCCCTCCCGGACAAGACCTCGGAGAACTGGGTCCTGGCCGGTGACCTGTTCAAGACCGGTCTCGAGAAGGCGGGATTCAAGGCCGACGTGCAGTACGCGCCGGCCAGCAACACGGTCGCCGAGCAGCAGAACCAGATCCAGGCGCTCGTCACGGGTGGTGCCAAGGTCATCATCATCGGCGCGAAGGACGGCAAGCAGCTCACGACCCAGGTCGAGGCCGCGCGCGACGCCGGTGTCGCCGTCATCGCGTACGACCGCCTGATTGAGAACACCGACGCGGTGGACTACTACGTCGCGTTCGACAACTTCGAGGTCGGCAAGCTCCAGGGCCAGGCGCTCCTCGACGGTCTCGCCGAGCGCGCGGGCCACGAGGCGCCGTACAACATCGAGCTGTTCTCGGGTTCGCCGGACGACGCCAACTCCGCCGTGTTCTTCAACGGCGCGATGGAGGTGCTGCAGCCGAAGATCGACGACGGCACGCTGAACGTCGTCTCCGGGCAGACCGAGATCTCTCAGACGGCGACCGAGGGCTGGAAGCCGGAGAACGCCCAGCGCCGCATGGACTCGATCCTCACGTCCAGCTACGGCTCGGAGACGCTCGACGGCGTCCTGTCCCCGAACGACACGCTCGCGCGCGCCATCATCACCTCGGCGCAGCAGGCCGGCAAGCCCGTCCCGGTCGTCACGGGTCAGGACTCCGAGGTCGAGTCGGTGAAGTCGATCATGGAGGGCGTCCAGTACTCCACGATCAACAAGGACACCACGCTGCTCGTGGAGCAGGCCATCAAGATGGTCGGCCAGCTGCAGAAGGGCGAGGAGGTCGACGTCAACGACACCGACCAGTACGACAACGGCAAGAAGGTCGTTCCGGCCTACCTGCTCCCGCCGGTCATCGTGACCAAGGAGAACGCGGCCGAGGCGTACGCCAACGTGCCGAGCCTCCTCGAGATCGTGAAGTCGTACCAGTAACACGATTCGCACCGCGCACGAGCCGTCCGTCCCTTCCGGGGCGGGCGGCTCGTCCGCATGGGGGCCCGTGTCTGTCCGGCGCCTGCGTCACGGGGCTGTGTCGGTCGCGGCGCCCGTGACGCCAGCGCACCGGCGCCGATCACGAGGTCGCGTCACGAGGTGCGCGTCATGGAGGCGCGGGTGAGGAGCAGGAGGGCGAGGGCGATGCCGGTGAGGGCGACCGCGACCCAGACCGGTCCGAGAGGTCCGGTGCCGGTCGCCAGTGCCGCAGCTCCGAGCACGGGGCCCGCGGCCGCTCCGACGTTCAGGGCTGCGGTCGCGGCGGAGCCGGCCATGGTCGGTGCCCCGGTCGCGGCGTACAGCACACGGGTGACCAGGGTGCTGCCCACCCCGAACGACAGCACTCCCAGCACGAGCACGCCGGCGAGCAGAGCCGCGGGGTGGATCGCGAGGAGTGCGAACGCCGTCCAGCCGGCGAGCAGCAGCGGTCCGCCGATGCCGACCACCAGCCCGGGGTGCCGGTCGGAGAGTCGCCCAGCGACGGTCACACCGACGAACGACCCGACGCCGAAGAGCACCAGGACGATCGCCACCCATCCCTCGGCCAGGTGCGCGGTCTCGGTCACGATCGGCGCGAGGAACGTGAAGGCGGCGAACGTGCCGCCGTTGATCAGCGCCGCGAGCGCCAGAGCGATGGCGACCGGTCGGGTGCCGAAGACGCGCAGCTCGGCACGCAGGGTCGGCGCGGCCGCGGCCGCGGGCGTGGGTGTGGGTGTGGGTGCTGGTGCGGGTGTGGGTGTGGACTCTGGCCGGTATGGAGCGATCACGCGCGCGGGGACGCCGCGGACGATCCCGAGGAGGGCGGGCACGCAGAGCAGCGCGACCGCCCAGAAGGTGGCGCGCCACCCCCAGGCCGCGCCCAGCACGGTGCCCGCGGGAACGCCCGCGACCGTGGCGACGGTGGTGCCGGCCAGGAGCACCGAGACCGCGCGCCCGGTCTGGCCGGGCGGCACCAGCGACGTCGCGGTGCGCAGGGCGACGGCGAGGAAGCCGGCGTTGGCGATCGCGCTCACCACCCGCGTGAGGAGCAGGACCTCGAACGACGTGGTGAGGGCGCCGAGCACGTGGCACGCGCCGAACGCGAGCAGGCACAGGAGCAGGGTGAGGCGAGGCGGCCATCCGCGCGCGAAGGCCGCCATCGCCGGGGCGCCCACGACCATTCCGATCGCGAAGGCGGAAGTGAGCAGTCCCGCGGACCCGACCGGAATATGGAGGTCGTCGGCGATCGCGGGGAGGAGCCCGGCGAGCATGAATTCGGACGTGCCCATGACGAACACCGTCAGGGCGAGGGAGTAGAGGGCAAGAGGCATCGAGGACTCCGAGGTGAGAGAGCAGAAGGGGTCTTCTGGTCACCACGGCCAGCCCGGTGCGACGGGTGCGACGGGGGAGCGCCCGCCCGGGGGCGGATGCGACGAGTCAGCGAGTGTCGGGGCTGGCGGTGCGACCGGCAGCCCCCGACCTGTCTGATTCGGGGCTCGACATGCTTCCACTCTAGGGGGAGGCGCACCGCAGACTCCTGCCGCGCTCGCCGCACCCACCGCGCTCGCCGCACCTGCCGCGCTCGCCGCACTCGCTGCATCCACCGCTCGCCGCACCCGCCGGCATCATCAATGCGCTCGCAGCATCGCGACTCAGAACGGTGCCGCCTCCGCGAACACCACCGATGGCCGAGGCGGCGGACGGTCGAGGTAGCTCCGTCCGGCCGGACTCGTCCACTCCAGAAGGCCGCCCGGCCGCTGCCGCACCTGCCACGGGGAGTGGTGCTTGAGGGTGTGGTGTCTGCGGCAGAGGGTCGCCAGGTTCCGGTGCTCGGTCGTCCCGCCGCGGGCCGCATCGTGGGTGTGGTCGAGGTCGCTCTTCCGCGCCGCGAGGCCGCATCCGGGGAAACGGCAGCGCTGGTCGCGCGCTCGCAGGTGCCGGCGGAGCTCCTCGCTCGGCCGGTAGCGGTCGACCGCGAGCGTCGCGCCGCTGATCGGATGCGTGAGCACCCGATCCCACCCCGCGGCGCCGCCGGTCAGATGTCGGGCGGTCTCCGCATCGATCGGCGTCTGACCGTCGAGCTCAGCCGGAGCACCCGCCGCCGTGGGGTGATCGTCACGAAGAAGGGTCAGCACGGGCACCGTCACCTCCACGCGCGCCCGCAGCTCGCCCAGCAGACCGTCCGCCGTGTCGTGGCCGGCCGGGGTGCCAGTCAGCACCAGATCGGAGAGCAGGTCGGCTCGCAGCTGGTCGACCGTGCGGGTGTCGGGTGTGGCAGGGGAGGGCTCGGTCGCGCCCCGCTCCGCGCGCGCGTTCTCCTGCTGTACGGCGTGAGCCATCTGCGACAGCCGGTCGAACATGCCGTGGACGAGTGCCGCCGGTCCGTGCATGCCCAGGTCGGCCATCCCGTCGCCTGCGTCTTTCACCCAGACCCGCCGCTGCTCGCGGGCGTCGCGGTGCCGTTCGGTGACCGTGCGCTCCTGGAAGCGTTCGGCGAGGCGTCGCACGAGCGGCCGCAGCCGGTTGGGCGAGGTGGTCTGCGCGAGGGCTACGGCGTCGTCGGCGAAGGCCGACCGCTCGGAAGCGTCGTGGAGATGCGCACCCGCGTCGAGGATCGCGCGCGCGTGCGCCGCGCTGATCAGCCCGCGGCCCTGCGCCTCCCACACCGCGGGGAAGCGCTCGACCAGCCAGGACGCCTCGGACATGCGCCGTTCGACCGCGCGATCGCTCGCGCGCTGGGCCGCGCCGATCTCGGCGGCGACCGTGCGGATCGCCAGGTCGCCGTGGTCGGGGTGGCGCCCCTGCCGGGCGATGTCGACCGCGAGGCGCCCGGCCAGGGCCAGCAAGCCGTCGCGGGCGGCCTGCATGCTGCTCAGCGTCTGCTCCGCCGCGACCAGGCCCGCGACCAGCTCGGCGAGCATCGCCCGCTGGGAGTCGGTGGCGTCGAGCAGCGCGGTCATGACCTCACTCCATCACTGACCACCGACATTCGAACAAAGGATCGAACGAGTATGGACGAAAGTCAGGTCACGGAAAGGTAACGGTCGTGGTTTACTGACGCGATGCTTCTCAACGTCGTCGAAGCCGGTTCGGGCGAGCACACGGTCGTGCTCCTCCACGGCATGATGGGCTCCGCCGAGAGCTGGCACCGCGTCGTGCCCGCGCTGACGGAGCGCGGTTTCCGCGTACTCGCGCTCGATCTCCCCGGTCACGGACTCTCGCCGCGCGATCCGCAGCTCACGATCGAGAGCGCGGCCGACGCGGTCGTCGAGACCCTGGTGCGCCTCCTCGAGCCCCCGTCCGCCACCCCCGGCCCGCCCCTGATCGCCGCGATGGGACACTCCTTCGGTGCCACGGTCCTCGCCGCGGCCGCCCCGCGACTCGAACCGGCGCTCGCCGTCTACGTCGACGCGGCGCTGACCCTGCAGGGCGGTCAGGATCGCGCGGCGCTGGTGTCGCAGTACGAACACGACCGGCGTGCACGCCTGTCGCCGACCGAGCTGCGCCGCGCGCGTCCGTTCTATTCGGTCGCCGATGCCGAGGCGGAGGCCCGCGCGGCCGAGCGGTTCGATGCCGCGACGGCCGCGTCCGTGTCGTGCGG
Organism: Microbacterium sp. NPDC055502; assembly: GCF_053643635.1. Classification (NCBI taxonomy): domain Bacteria; kingdom Bacillati; phylum Actinomycetota; class Actinomycetes; order Micrococcales; family Microbacteriaceae; genus Microbacterium; species Microbacterium sp. NPDC055502. The sequence continues at coordinate 96,689 of NZ_JBSHKJ010000003.1, forward strand.
CTCCGATGGGCACTGGAGCGCCGCACCGGGCTCGATCGTGGTCCGCGCCGACCCCAGCGCGTGGGTCACCGACGAGGATGCGCGCCGGTTCGAGCACGAGGGCGTCCGCGTGCGGAGCATCCCCGGCGCGGCGCACACCGTCTGGTACAGCCACTTCGACGTGTTCACGGCGGCGCTGCCGGAGCTCTTCGGCTCCCGCTGACGACAGGGCGGGCGGCCCGCGATCCGCGACTACCCTGGAGAGGACATGGCACATCTTCTCGGGGCCGAAGCCCTGCACCTCGAATACCCGACCCGCGTCGTCTTCGACTCCGTCACCCTCGGCATCGAGGAGGGGGACCGCATCGGGATCGTCGGCCGCAACGGCGACGGCAAGTCCAGCCTCCTCGGCATGCTCGCCGGCACCAAGGAGCCGGACTCCGGCCGGGTGACCGTGCGCGGCGGCACCCGCATCGGTGTGCTGACCCAGGCGGATACGCTCCCGGACGACCTCACGATCGGCGCGGCCGTGGTCGGCGACGTGCCGGAGCACGAGTGGGCGGGCGACGCCCGGGTGCGCGATGTGATCGACGGGCTGCTGCGAGAGCTCCCGTGGGACGCGCGGATCGGATCGCTCAGCGGCGGCCAGCGGCGGCGTGTGTCGCTCGCCAAGCTCCTGACCGGCGACTGGGACGTGATCGCGCTCGACGAGCCCACCAACCACCTCGACGTCGAGGCCATCACCTGGCTCGCCGGTCACCTGAAGAAGCGCTGGTCCCCGAACGCCGGGGCGCTGCTGGTCGTCACGCACGACCGCTGGTTCCTCGACGAGATCTGCACCGAGACGTGGGAGGTGCACGACCGCATCGTCGAGCCGTTCGAGGGCGGCTACGCGGCGTACATCCTGCAGCGGGTCGAGCGTGACCGCATGGCCGCGGCGACCGAGGCGAAGCGGCAGAACCTCGCCCGCAAGGAGCTCGCGTGGCTGCGCCGTGGCGCCCCCGCGCGCACCAGCAAGCCGAAGTTCCGCATCGACGCGGCCAACGAGCTGATCGCGGACGTGCCGGAGATCCGCGACAAGGTGTCGCTGCAGTCGCTCGCGGTGTCGCGGCTCGGGAAGGACGTGGTCGACCTGCTCGACGTCGGCGTGACCTACCCGACCGAGGACGGCGGCGTGAAGACGGTGCTGAAGGACGTGGAGTGGCGCATCGCACCGGGGGAGCGCACCGGCATCCTCGGGGTGAACGGGGCGGGGAAGTCCACGCTGCTCGGGCTGATCTCCGGTGCCGTCGAGCCGACAGAGGGCCGGGTCAAGCGCGGCAAGACCGTGCAGGTGCGCACCCTCACGCAGCGCCTCGACGAGCTCACGCCGCACTGGAACGACCCGGTGCGCGTGGTGATCTCCGGGTTGCGCACCTCCTACACGCTCGGCGCCGGGTCGAAGGCGCAAGACCTCACGCCCGGTCAGCTGCTGGAGCGGCTCGGCTTCTCCTCGGCGCAGCTGTCGACACCGGTCAAAGACCTCTCGGGCGGCCAGCAGCGCCGGTTGCAGCTGCTGCTCGTGCTGCTCGACCAGCCCAACGTGCTGATCCTCGACGAGCCGACCAACGACATGGACACCGACATGCTCGCCGCGATCGAGGACCTCCTCGACTCCTGGTCGGGCACGCTCCTGGTCGTCAGCCACGACCGGTACTTCCTGGAGCGCGTGACCGACCAGCAGTACGCGATCCTCCCGGGGCCCGACGGCGCCGGACGGCTGCGCCACCTCCCCGGCGGCGTGGACGAGTACCTGCGGCTGCGCGAGCGGGTGGAGGCCGAGGGGCCGAAGCCCTCCGCGAGTGCCGCTGCGGCGGCACCGACCGGCCTCGACGGTGCCGCGCTCCGCACGGCGCAGAAGGAGGTCGCGGCGCTCGAACGACGCATCCAGAAGCTCACCGCGCAGGTCGACGCGGCCAAGCACGCACTCGCCGACCACGACCAGTCCGACTACGCCGGACTGGGGGAGCGGATGAAGGAGATCTCGGCGCAGGAGGCCGAGATCGAGGAGCTCGAGCTGCGCTGGTTCGAACTCACCGAACAGATCGGCTGAGACCAGGAATATCCTTCTCCCCATAGCGTTGGGAGGTAGGGATGGAAGGCCTTGAAGTCACCGTCCTGCTCGGACTCACGATCCTCGTCGGAACCCTGATCGCCCCGCGCGTGCGTCTCGCGCTCCCGCTCGTCCTCGTCCTGCTCGGACTGCTGCTCGGTTTCGTGCCGGAGCTGCGCGAGGTGCAGCTGCCGCCGGAGACCGTGCTGCTGCTGTTCCTGCCCGTGATCCTGTTCTGGGAGAGCCTCACCACGTCGCTGCGCTCGATCCGCCGCGACTTCCGCTACATCCTGCCGATGAGCACCCTGCTCGTGGTGGCCTCGGCGTTCGCGGTCGCGGGCATCGGCGTGCTGTTCGGGATGCCGTGGGAGGTCGCGCTCATCCTGGGCGCCGCCGTCGCCCCGCCCGATGCCACCGCGGTCGCCGCGCTCGGACGTCTGCTGCCGCGACGCATGTTCATGAAGCTGAAGGCGGAGAGCCTCACGAACGACGGCACCGCGCTCGTCCTGTATGCGATCGCGGTGTCGCTCGCGCTCGGCGGCCAGGTCACGCCGCTCTCGGTCACGTGGGACGTGCTGGTGTCGTACGTCGGCGGGGTCGCGGCGGGCGTCGCGGTCGCCGCGATCGCGTACCTGCTGCTGCGTCGCATGTCGTCGACCATCGTCATCAACGTGACGCTGCTGCTCGTGCCGTTCTCGGCGTTCCTGGTCGCCGAGATGGTGCACGCCTCGGGGGTGCTGGCCGTGGTCGTGGCCGGACTCATCGTGGCCTGGGTGTCGCCGCGCGTGACGACCGCGGCGTCGCGGCGCCAGGCGGACGCGGCGTGGCCCTTCGGCGTGTTCCTCCTCAACGGCGCGCTGTTCGTGCTCATCGGGCTCGAGGTGCAGTACGTGGTGCACGAGGTGCCGCCGTCGGTGATCGGGCGACTGGTGCTGATCACGCTCGCGGTGTGGGCCACGCTGCTGGTCGTGCGCTACCTGTTCCAGCTGCTCAACGTGCTGTTCCAGGGCAGGCCGTCCGCCCGCCCGGCCCCTGGCTCGCGCTCCCGTGCGCGCCTCGTGTCCACCGTCGCGGGGATGCGCGGAGCCGTGTCGCTCGCGATCGCCCTGTCGGTGCCCACGACCGTGACCGAGGGCGGCGCGATCGCCGGCCGCGACGAGATCGTGCTCGTGACGGCCGGGGTGATCCTGCTCAGTCTGCTCGCGCAGGCCCCCATGCTGCCGGCCCTGGTGCGCTGGGCGCGGTTCCCGGTCGACCACGCGGAGGCCGAGGAGTTCGAGCTCGCGGAGCGTGCGATCTCCGGCGCCGCTCTGGCCGCGCTGGACGACCTGGCCGCCGAGCACGGCGTCGGCGCGGAGGTGCGCGATCACGTGCGGGCCGAGGGGTATCGCAACCTGGAGTTCGCGAACGCCCGGACCCTGGCGCGGGAGCAGGCCCTGATCGACGCGGAGGCCGAGGCGCTGGACGACATGCTCGGCGAGCCCGACCCCCTGGGCATCGGCGGGGAGGAGGGCACCGGGGAGCCGGAACCCGACGGCGGCGTCGGCGGCGCGGTCGACCCCGAGTCGAGCGACGGCACGGTACTGCAGATGATCGCGACCTCGGCCGACGTCGACCTGGCCCAGCGCTCTCCGCTCATCCGGCACGAGGAGCACACGCGACTCAAGCTCGCGCTGCTCGATCGCAAGCGCGAGGTGCTGCTCGGGCTGCGCAGCGCCGGGACCGTGGACGACCTGGTGGTGCGGCGCATCTCGGCCCGGCTCGACCTCGAACAGGTGCGTCTGCAGGGCATCGAGGAGTTCGACTGACCCTCACCCGGTCGTCCGTGCCGGGCTCCGCCGGGACCTGTGACGCCGTGTGACGGCGCGATTCCGCCGCCTGCGCCCGACCTGCCTAACGTAGTCGGGTCCCGCCAGGAAGGAACCCCCTCATCATGTCCCGCCGCACCACCACCGTCCTCGCCGCGCTCGCCGCGGTCCCGCTGTTCGTCGCGCTCTCCGGATGCGCGACGGCCTCCTCCGACGCCGGTTCCGGCGACGCGGAGAACGAGACCGTCAAGATCGGGGTCGTCGGCAAGGGCGACGCGCAGTGGCCCGCCTTCGTCGAGGCTGCCGCCGACGAGGGCATCACGGTCGAGCTGGTCGACTTCGGCTCCTACGAGCAGCCGAACCCCGCGCTGACGGAGGGCGAGATCGACCTCAACCAGTTCCAGCACATCGTGTACCTCGCCGAGTACAACAACGCCTCGGGCTCCGACCTCACGCCGATCGGCTCCACCGCGATCTACCCGCTCGGCCTGTACTCGAAGAAGTACGACGACGTGGACGACATCCCCAAGGGCGAGACCGTCGCCGTGCCGGACGACGCGTCGAACCAGGCCCGCGCGCTGAACGTGCTGCAGCAGGCCGGCCTCGTCGAGCTGAAGAGCGGCGGCACGCCCTACTCCGACCTCGCCGACGTCGACACCGAGAAGTCGAAGGTGCAGGTGAAGGCGCTGGAGGCGGCGCTCATCCCCACCTCACTGCCCGATGTCGCCGCTGCGATCATCAACAACGACTTCGTGGAGGACGCCGGGCTCACGTTCGACGACGCGATCGCGCAGGACGACCCCGAGGACCCGAGCGCCCTGCCGTACGTGAACATCTTCGCGGCCCGCGCGGAGGATGCCGACAACGAGACCTACAACAAGCTGGTCGAGATCTTCCAGACGAACGAGGACGTGCAGGCGGGACTCCTCGAGTCCTCCGGTGGCACGGCGGTGGCGCTGCAGACCCCGGTGAAGGACCTCGTGGCCTCGCTGGAGAAGGTCCAGAAGGACGCCGACGCGAAGAAGTGACGCAGTGGGGGTGCGGGGCACCCCCACCCCATGAGGGAGAATCGGGTGGCGCCTCTCGCGTCGCCCGATTCTCCGTTTCCCGAGACCCAGACCGGAGCAGCACATGCCGATCGTCTCCCTGACGAACGTGTCCAAGACCTACCCCTCCCGCAGTCACGGTGAACCGGAGGTCGTCGCCGTCGACGACGTGACCCTCGACATCGACCAGGGCGACGTGTACGGCATCATCGGCTACTCCGGCGCCGGCAAGTCGACGCTGGTGCGCCTGATCAACGCCCTGGAGCCGGCGACGAGCGGCACCATCACGGTCGACGGCGTCGATCTCACCACGCTCGGCGAACGCGAACTGCGCCGCGTGCGCGGCGGCATCGGCATGATCTTCCAGCAGTTCAACCTGTTCTCCTCGCGCACCGTGCGGTCGAACGTGGCCTACCCGCTGACGCTGGCCGGCTGGTCGAAGCCCGACATCGAGGCGCGGGTGACCGAGCTGCTGTCGTTCGTGGGGCTGTCCGACAAGGCGAAGGCCTACCCCGAGCAGCTGTCCGGCGGCCAGAAGCAGCGCGTCGGCATCGCCCGGGCCCTGGCCACCAAGCCCGCGATCCTGCTCGCCGACGAGGCCACCAGCGCCCTCGACCCGCAGACCACGCACGAGGTCCTCGACCTGCTCAAGCGGGTCAACGAGGAGCAGGGCGTCACCATCGTGGTCATCACCCACGAGATGGACGTCATCCAGACGATCGCGACCAAGGTCGCCGTGATGGAGAACGGTCGCGTGATCGAGCGCGGCGACGTGTTCGACGTGTTCTCGGCGCCGCAGAACCCGGCGTCGCAGCGCTTCGTCGGCACGGTCGTGAAGGGCGTGCCGTCGCCGTCCGAGCTCGCCGTGCTGCGCGAGCGGCATCGCGGGCGTCTCGTCACGTTCTCGTTCCGCGACGGCGACTCGTCGCAGGCGCAGGTGTTCCTCGACCTCGCGGCCGCCGGACTCGACTTCGAGCTCGTGTACGGCGGCATCAACGACATCCGGGGCAGGGCGTTCGGGCACCTGACGCTCGCGATCCGCGGCGACTCCTCCGCGATCGACAGGGCGCTCACCACGATCGGTGAGCGCGTGGACGTGACCGTGATCGCCGCAGAGGAGGCCCGCTGATGGATCGTCTGAACGAACTGTGGCCCGAGTTCTGGTCGGCCGCACTGGAGACGCTGTACATGGCGTCGTTCGCGCTCGTGCTCGGCGGGATCCTCGGTCTTGCGATCGGCATCATCCTCTACATCACGCGCCCCGGTGGACTCCTGCAGAACCGGGTCGTCTCGGTGCTCGTCAACCTGGGGGTCAACTTCTTCCGACCCATCCCGTTCGTGATCTTCATGGCCGTCGCGCAGCCGTTCGCACGGCTCGTGGTGGGGTCGGGTATCGGCACCACGGCGGGCGCGTTCATCATCGGTCTCGCGGCGGCGTTCGCGATCGGCCGCATCGTGGAGCAGCACCTCGTGTCGGTGTCGCCCGGCGTGATCGAGGCGGCGCGGGCGATGGGGGCGGGGCCGTGGCGCATCCTGTTCACGGTCGCGATCCCGGAGTCCCTCGGACCGCTGATCCTCGGCTACACGTTCATCGTGGTCGCGCTCATCGACATGACCGCGATGGCCGGTCTGATCGGCGGCGGCGGCCTGGGTGCGTTCGCGCAGATCTACGGCTTCCGGCAGTTCGAGCCGATCGTGATGTGGGCCGCCATCATCCTGATCGTGGTGTTCGTGCACCTGGTGCAGCTGCTGGGAACGCGGCTCGCCCGGAGGATCATGCGACGCTGACCCCCGGTGGGGCGCGGGTCAGCGCGCCGGGGCGTCCTGCAGGCTCCGGCGGGTGGTGAACACGCGCTCCTCACCGGTGAGCGGGTCGAGGAACCGCAGTTCCCGCGCCAGGAGCTGCAGGGGCCGGGAGAAGTCGTCGGGCTGCTCGGGCAGCAGCTCCGGGTAGAAGCCGTCGTGCAGGATGCCGAGCCCGAGCGCGGCCAGGTGCACGCGCAACTGGTGCATCTTGCCGCTGTGCGGGCGCAGCAGGGTGTGCACCACGCGGTCGTCGGCGTCGATCACGTCGATGAGCGTCTCCGAGTTGGGCTCCCGGGTGTCGTCGACCTGCACGCGCACCTCTCCGCGGTGCTTCTCGATGTGGGTGCGGTACACCAGCGGGAAGCGGGAGGGATCCCAGCCGGCGGGCCGGGCCGATACGGCCTCGTACACCTTCTCGACCCGTCGATCCTCGAACAGCAGCTGGTAGGCGCCGCGGGTGGCGGGGCGGACGGAGAACATCAGCAGCCCGGCGGTCGCGCGGTCGAGGCGGTGGATCGGCGTGAGCTCCGGGTTGCCGAGCCGGTTCCGCAACCGCACGAGAGCCGAGTTCTGCAGGTACTTGCCGCCGGGGGTGGTGGGCAGGAAGTGCGGCTTGTCGATCACGACGAGGTGGTCGTCCTCGTGCAGGATCTCCTCGGTGAAGGGGATCTCCTTCTCGACGGGCGGCTCGCGGTAGTACCAGACGAACTCCTCGGCGCCCAGCGGCGTCTCCCGGCTGAGCGGTCGTCCGTCGCGGGCGACGATCTCGCCGCGGTCGAACCGCACGAGCAGCCGCTCGGGGTCGAGGTGGAAGAACCGCTCGACCATGTAGTCCGCGATCGTCGGCCAATCCCCGGTCAGCGGAACGTGCAACCGCGTGGCGCCGACGCCGTCGCGCACGGGGAGCGGGGAGGGCATGCCCATTGTTCGGCCTTCGGCAGGAGGGGCGGGACCCCTCCACCCTAGGGGACGGCGCCGGTCGGCTCGGCTCAGTCCGCCCCGGCGGCGATCCAGTCGTCGAAGGTGGTGGGGGCGAGCCGGGCTCCCTCGGCGGGGAGCAGCACCTCGCCCGCGAACTCGACGCCCAGAGCCGCACCGCGCCACGAGGCGCGCAGCGGAAGCTCTCGTCCGCGGGCGGCGAGGGTGCGCCTGGCCATGTCGACGGCGTCTTCGGTGCGGGGCCCGGCGATGTCGAAGGATCCGCCCAGCGCGGGGGCGGCGGCCGCCTCGACGAGGGCGACCGCCACGTCCGCCGGGGCGATCGGCTGCAGCAGCAGCGGGGGGACGACGCCCTCGCCGTCGACGATCGACCACTCGGCGATCATGGCGGGGAAGTCGTGGAACTGCGTCGCGCGCACGATCGTGAAGGGCACGGCGCCGCGGGCGACCTCGCGCTCCTGAGCCCGCTTGCCGAAGTAGTGCGGGTTGCCCTGCACCCGATCGAGCGCCGCGATCGACAGGGCCACGTGGTGGGCGACCCCGGCGGCGGCTCCGGCGACCAGGAGGGTGCGCGTCACCGTCGCGAACACGCGCTCGGCCTCTGCGACGTCGGACACCGGGGGATTGGTCGCGTCGATCACCGCGTCGACCCCGTCGAGCCTCGCCGCTAGACCCTCGCCCGTCGTCAGGTCCACCCCTTCGCCGCGGCTGAGGGAGATCGCGTCATGGCCTCGCCGTCGCGCCTCCTCCACCACGAGCCGTCCGATCCGTCCTGTTCCGCCTGCCACCGCGATGCGCATGCCGCTCCTTTGTCGTGATCCGTGGCTATCCTGCCCCGGGCCGCCGACATCCGCCGCGCACGCGTGAGCGGCGTCAGGCGTCGAAGCTCAGGCTGAGCTTGCGCAGCAGACCGGCGAGCCGTTCGCGGTCGCCGCGCGACAGTGCCCTGAGCAGCTCGGCCTCCGCGTCGACCAGCCGGGTGATCGCCGCGTCCACCCGGATACGCCCGTCGTCGGTGAGCGTCACCAGCACGCTGCGGCCGTCGCCGGGGTCGGCCTCCCTGCGCACCAGCCGCCGCCCGACCAGCCGGTCGATCCGGTTGGTCATGGTGCCGCTGGACACGAGGGTCTGCTGCAGCAGCTGCTTCGGGGAGAGCTGGAAGGGGGCGCCGGCGCGGCGCAGCGCCGACAGCACGTCCCACTCCCACGACTCGAGGTCGCTGCGGCGGAACACCTCGCGGCGGGCGCGGTCGAGGTGACGCGACAGCCGGTCCATCCGCGACAGCACCTCGAGCGGGGAGAAGTCGAGGTCGGGGCGCTGCGTGTTCCACGCGCCGACGATCCGGTCGACCTCATCCACCTCGCTCATGCGTTCATTATCGCGTGCGCCCCGTCGTCCGCCGACCCGCGGGCGGGCAGCTCCCGGGTCAGGAACACGCTGTGCGGATCCGGCCGGTAGCGGCCGAACGCCGCGCACTCGCGGAAGCCCGCGCGGGTGTACATCGCGACCGCGGGCAGGAAGAAGTCGTCGCGCCCGGTCTCCAGCGACACCCGGCGCACCCCGCGGGCGGTGGCGTCGTCGAGGAGGAACCGTACCAGGGTGCGTCCGATGCCGCGGCCGCGCAGTGCGGGGTCGGTGCGCATCGACTTGAGCTCCTCGTGCCCGTGGTCGACCGTGGCGAGGGCGCCCGTGCCGACGATGCGGTCGTCCAGGGTGGCGGCGAACAGGCGCACGTGCGGTGCGAGGAGTCCGTCGATGGGCAGGGCGTGCTGGCTCTCGGGTGGCGCGGTGCCCTGCATCTCGGCGTGATGCGCGGACACGAACGCCGCGAGGTCCGGCGTGGCGGAGGCGATGCGGGTGATGACGACGTCGCTCATGGCCCCAGCATCGCAGAGCCGTGTTTCGTCGCGATGTCGGCCACCCGGGCGTGCATCGGAACACGAGCGGGGACGTGGCAGACTTGTCGGGCGGTGCCCACGCGGGGGCCGCGGTCCGCCGTGGTGTAATGGCAGCACGACAGCCTTTGGAGCTGTGAGGTCTAGGTTCGAGTCCTGGCGGCGGAGCATGACTGGGAACAATCTCGCCATCGTCGTCCTCGCCGCAGGTCAGGGCACCCGCATGAAGTCGCGGCTGCCCAAGGTGCTGCACCCCATCGGCGGCCGACCGCTCGTCGGGCACGTGCTCACCACGGCGCGTCGGCTGCAGGCCGCGCACATCGAGGTCGTCGTGCGTCACGAGCGCGACCAGGTGGTGGCCGCGCTCGCGGAGGACTACCCCGATGCGGTGTTCGTCGACCAGGACGAGGTGCCGGGCACGGGGCGGGCCGTGCAGGTTGCGGTCGATGCGCTGCCCGGCGACTTCGACGGCGATGTGCTCGTGCTCTCGGGCGACTGCCCGCTCGCGGACGCCGAGACGCTCACCGCGTTCCTGGAGGAGCACCGCGCCTCCGGTGCGGCGGCCACCCTCATGACGGCCCTGGTCGACGACCCCACCGGCTACGGCCGGGTGATCCGCGACGCGGACGGCGGTGTCGACCGCATCGTCGAGCAGAAGGACGCGACGGCCGAGGAGGCCGCGGTCACCGAGATCAACGCCGGCATGTACGTGTTCCGTGCCGCGACGCTGCGCACGTACCTGCCGCAGGTGGGCGTCGACAACGCGCAGGGCGAGATGTACCTGACCGATGTGCCCGGGCTGCTGCGCCGTGACGGCGACCGCGTGGCCGCCTCGGTCGTCGACGACGTCGAGGTCACGTTCGGGGTGAACGACCGTGCGCAGCTCGCCGAGGTCGGCCGCCGCTTGAACGCCCGCATCGTGCGCCGCTGGCAGCTCGAGGGCGTCACGGTGATCGATCCGGCGACCACGTGGATCGACGACGACGTCACCCTGGCGCCCGACGTGACGCTCCTGCCGAACACGCAGATCCTGCGCGCGACCACCGTCGCCGCGGGCGCCACGATCGGTCCCGACACGACGCTGGTGACCTGCGAGGTGGGGGAGGACGCGGTGGTGCGGCGCACCGACGCCACGCTCGCCGTGATCGGCGCAGAGGCGACCGTCGGGCCCTTCTCCTTCCTCCGTCCCGGCACCGTGCTGGGCGCCAAGGGCAAGATCGGCGCGTACGTCGAGACGAAGAACGCCGAGATCGGCGAGGGCAGCAAGGTGCCGCACCTCTCTTACGTGGGGGATGCGACGATCGGCCGCGGGGTCAACCTGGGCGCGAGCACCATCACCGCCAACTACGACGACGTGAACAAGCACCGCACCGAGATCGGCGACGAGGTCCACACCGGCTCGCACACGGTCCTGGTCGCGCCCGTTAGGCTGGGTGCTGGTGCGAAGACCGGTGCCGGCGCCGTCGTCCGCAAGGACGTCCCCGCCGGTGCCCTGGCCATGAGCGTGGCCCCCCAGCGCAACGTCGAGGGGTGGGTCGAGAAGAACAGAGCAGGCACGGGGGCGGCGGACGCCGCGGCCCGGGAGAACACGGCGGAATAGGCGGAGCATGGCCCGGAAGAAGAAGACGGTCGACCTGGATCGCGACAACGGGGTGGCCCCCGGGATCATCGCGAAGACCAAGAAGCGGCTCGTCGTCGCGGGCGGGCGCTCCCACCCCGAGCTGACAGCGGCCGTCGCCGAGGCCCTGGGCACCGAGATCGCGCCGGTGGAGCACCGCACGTTCGCGTCGGGGGAGATCTACGCCCGCTTCGAGGTCTCGATCCGCGGCGTCGACCTCTTCCTCATCCAGACCTTCGGCGAACCGGTGAACGAGTGGCTCATGGAGACGCTCATCATGATCGACGCCGCCAAGCGCGCGTCGGCCAAGCGCATCACCGTCGTCGCCCCCTATTACCCGTATTCGCGCCAGGACAAGAAGGGCCGCGGCCGTGAGCCGATCAGCGCCCGCCTGGTCGCCGACCTGCTCAAGACGGCCGGCGCCGACCGCGTCATGAGCGTCGACCTGCACGCGGCGCAGATCCAGGGCTTCTTCGACGGCCCGGTCGACCATCTCTTCGCCAAGCCGGTGCTGCTCGACCACTTCGAGCGCACGCTGAGCCCGGAGGACCGCGAGATCCTCACGGTCGTGTCGCCCGACATGGGCCGCGTCCGCGTCGCCGACACGTGGTCGGACAGCCTCGGTGCGCCGCTGGCGATCATCCACAAGCGCCGCGACCCGAAGGTCGCCAACCAGGTGTCGGTGCACGAGATCGTCGGCGCCGTCGAGGGGCGCACGTGCCTCCTGGTCGACGACATGATCGACACCGGTGGCACGATCGTGAAGGCCGCTCAGGCGCTCAAGGCCAACGGCGCGCACCGTGTGATCGTGGCCGCGACCCACGCGATCTTCAGCGACCCCGCCTCGGAGCGGTTGCAGGACGCCTCGATCGATGAGGTCGTCGTGACGGACACGATCCCGCTGTCGGCGTCGCGCCGCTGGGACAACCTCACGATCCTGCCGATCGCCCCCCTGCTGGCCAGGGCGATCCACGAGGTGTTCGAGGACGGCTCCGTGACGAGCATGTTCGGCGGCGACGCCTGACGCATCGGCACAGCACAGCCGGAGCATAGGCGCGGTCCCTACCGTCGAAGGATCGACAGACCCCGACCCACGGAGGCCCCCATGATCCGCACGACCGTACCCACGTCCGTCCGCACCGGTTCCGCGCTTCTCGGGGTCGCCGGCCTGGTCGTGCTCGCGGGGTGCGCGGGCACCCCCGACGCCGCCGACTCGTCGAACGCTTCGACGGCGCCGACGGGTTCGAGCTCGTCGTCCGGCGGGGGCGACGCCGCGGGCTCCTACAACGACGGCACCTACACCGCCGAGGGGTCGTACCAGACCCCGGAGACGGTCGAGCAGATCTCGGTCACTCTCACGCTCGCGGACGGCGTCGTGACCGACGTCGAGGTGACGGGCGACCCGAAGGCACCCGAGACCGAGCAGTATCAGGGCCAGTTCATCGACGGCATCGCGGACGAGGTCGTGGGCAAGCCCATCGACGAGCTGAACGTGAGCCGCGTCGCGGGGTCGTCGCTCACCAGCGGCGGCTTCAACGACGCGCTCGAGTCGATCAAGGAGCAGGCCGCCTCCTGAGCGCGGGGCCTCGTCATGGCGGGTTGGCGTTTCGAGGCGATCGGCACGCACTGGGAGATCGAGACGTCATCGCCGCTCCCGGAGCCCGTCCGATCCGCCGTGTCGGCGGTGATCGAGAGGTTCGACCGCGCCTGGTCGCGGTTCCGGGCCGACTCGGAGGTCTCGCGGCTCGGGCGCGAGGGCGGGACGCTGGCCTCCGCCGACGCGGCGCCCATGCTCGACGCGTATCGCGCGCTGACCACGGCGACCGACGGGGCCGTCAACCCTCTCGTCGCCGACAGTCTCGCCGCCCTGGGCTACGACCGGGAGTACTCGCTCGTGCCGCGGGACCCGCTCGCCGCGCCCGCGGACTGGACGGAGCGGGTCTCGTGGACCTCGACCGGGGTGACCGCGTCGGCTCCGGCCCTGCTCGACGTCGGCGCGCTCGGCAAGGGTCGCCTGGTGGACCTGGTGATGACGGAACTGGCGGAGGTGCCGGACGACGTCGTGGTCGACGCGGGCGGTGACCTCCGGGTCCGCGGCTCCGGTGAGCGCGTCGCCCTGGAGCATCCGTACGACCCGCGGAAGGCCGTGGGCGTGGTCGAGGTGCGTGACGGCGCGCTGTGCGCCTCGGCCGTGAACCGCCGCGCGTGGGGAGACGGGCTGCATCACGTGCTGGACGCCCGCACCGGGGTGCCCGTGCGCACCTGGGCGGCGACCTGGGCGCTGGCGCCCGACGCGATGATCGCCGACGCCGTGGCCACCGCGCTGTTCTTCGACGGGGGCCCGGCGCTCGCCCTGGCCTGGGGCGTGGAGTGGGTGCGCATGACCACCGATGGGCGCCTGCAGTGGTCGCCGGGCTGTCCGGCCGAGCTGTTCACGGTGGGCGGGCCTGGCCGGGCGGCCGCTGACTAGGGAAGAGTGGAACCGTGATCACGACATTCGCCGCTGCACGCCAGCGCGTCCTCGCCGTGCTGGGCGCGCTGTCGATGTACCGCCTGGTGCTGTTCGCCCTCATCGCCCTCGCCGCGATCGCCCTCGTCCTGTCGCTGTTCGGGGTGATCGTGTCGCCGACGCCCGTCGAGCTCGTGGTGTCGTTCGTGGTGCTCGCGGCCGTGATCTCGGCGGTGGACGCGGCGGCGCAGCGCATCCTCCGGCTGCCGTGGCGGATCGAGTCGTCGCTGGTGACCGCGCTCATCCTGCTGTTCGTGCTGCGTCCCGGTGTGGAGCCCGCAGCCCTGCTCGGGCTCGCGATCGCGGGCGCCGTGGCGAGCGTGTCGAAGTACGTGATCGCCTGGCGCGGCCGCCACATCTTCAACCCGGCGGCCTTCGGTGCGGCGGTCGTCTCGATCCTCGGCGCGTTCGGAGCCTTCGCGTGGCTGGGCACTTCGTCGTCGTGGTGGGTCGGCACTCCGGTGCTCGCCGTGCCGGTGGTGCTGCTCGGGCTCGCCGTGCTCTGGCGCACCGAGAAGATCCGGGTCGTGTCGCTCTTCCTCGTGGCCGCGGTGGCCACGTCCCTGGTGCGCCAGGCCGTGCAGGCGGCGCAGTTCGACATCCCGTTCGACCTCGTCACGGCGCTGTCGTTCGCGGTGCTGCAGTCGCCGTTCCTGTTCCTCGGCGCGTTCATGCTGTCCGAGCCGCTCACGCTCCCGCCACGACGGCGACAGCAGCTCGCGGTCGCGGTCCTGGTCGGCGTGCTCGCCGGCTGGCCGATCTCGGTGGCCGGGCTGTTCACGCTCGGCCAGGAGCGGGCGCTGCTGATCGGCAACCTGCTCGCCTTCGCGTTCGCGCTGCGCGGCTCGGTGCGGCTCGTGCTGGAGCGTCGCACCTTCGTCACCCCGACCGCGCAGGAGCTCACGTTCCGCGCGAAGGGGCGGGTCCGGTTCCTCGCCGGCCAGTACCTCGAGCTGGACGTGCCGCACCGCCGTCCCGACGCGCGGGGCACTCGACGGGAGTTCAGCATCGTCTCGGCACCGGCCGACCTGCCGACGCTGCGCATCGCGTACAAGAACGGCGACCAGAAGCACCCGTCCAGCTACAAGCGCGCGCTGGCGGCCGCGGAGCCGGGGGCGACGTTCGCGGTCACCGGCACGTGGGGCGACTTCGTCCTGCCGCGCGGCGAGCAGCCCGTGCTCATGGTCGCGGCGGGCATCGGCGTGACGCCGTTCGTGTCGCAGTTGCGGCAGCTGCGGGCCACGGGTCAGCAGCGCGACGTGGTGCTGGTCTACGTCGCCGCGGAGGCCGCGGAGCTCGCGTTCCGGGAGGAGCTGGAGGCGACCGGCGTGCGGACGGTGGTGTTCACGCGCGACGAGCCCACCGGGCTTCCCGCGCACTGGTCCTGGGCGCGGGGCGCGCGCCTGGGTGCGGAGTCGCTCGAGCAGGCCGTGCCCGACCTGGCCGAGCGGCACGCGTTCATCTCCGGACCGCCGCGGCTGATCGCCGACCTCGCGCCGGCGCTGCAGAGGGCGCGCAGCCTCACGACCGATGCGTTCGCGGGTTACTGAGCGGGGGCCGGAGCGGGCGCGGACGGGATCCGCACCGTGAAGGTGGTGTCACCCGGCTCGCTGGTCACGTCGATCACGCCCCCGTGCCCCTCGACGATGGCCTTCACGATCGCGAGGCCGAGCCCGGTGCCGCCGGTCTGACGGGCGCGCGAGGTGTCACCGCGGGCGAAGCGGGCGAAGAGCTCGTCGCGGATCGCGGGGTCGATGCCCGGCCCGTCGTCGTGCACGCGGAGCACGGCGTCGTCGCCCTCCCTGGCGACGCTGAGCGTCACCGTGGTCCCCGCCGGGGTGTGTGCCCTGGCGTTCGCGAGCAGGTTCGCCACCACCTGGTGCATGCGCCCGGCATCGCCCAGGATCAGCACCGGCTCGTCCGGGACCTCGATGCTCCAGTGGTGCTCGGGTGCGGTCGGCCGCGCGTCGGAGAGGCCCTCCAGCGCGAGCTGCGCGAGGTCGACGTTGCTGTAGACGAGCTCGCGGCCCTCGTCGAGCCGGGCGAGCAGCAGCAGGTCCTCCACGAGCCTGGTCATGCGCAGCGACTGCGCCTGGATGCGCTCGAGCGACGACGTGGTGCCCTCGATCGCCTCGGGGGCCTTGGCGGGGTCGGTCGCGGCGTCCGCCTGACGGAGCGCGCGCAGGGAGAGCTCGGAGTAGCCGCGGATCGAGGCGAGCGGGGTGCGCAGCTCGTGGCTCGCGTCGGCGACGAACTGCCGCATGCGCTCCTCGTTCTTCTGCCGAGCGGCGAGGGAGACGTCCACGTGGTCGAGCAGCTTGTTGAGCGCCGCGCCCACCAGCCCGGTCTCCGTGCGCGGATCGGCCTCGGCGGGCGGCACGCGCTCGGTGATGCTGACCTCGCCGCGGTCGAGCTGCTGGTTCGCGACCCGGGTGGCGGTCGCGGCGACCGCGCGCAGCGGACGAAGGCTCACCCGGATGGTCACCGCGGTGGTGAGGGCGAGGAGGATCAGGCCGCCCACGGTCGCGAGCACGATCACGGTGAGCAGCTGCGTGAGCTGGTTCTGGATCTCGTCGCGGGGGAGGCCGGTGACCACGACGACGCCGTTGCTCGCGGTGGTCGCGAAGACGCGGTACGAGCCGAGCCCGTCGAACGTGATGGTGCCCTGGGTGCCGAGGGCGACCGTGCCGTACAGCTGTCGCAGCTGCTCGGAGGTGAGGGTGGTCGACCGGTTGCTGAGCTCGGCGCGGTTGTCGTGGAACGCGACGCCCGTGGCACCGGCGACGGGGCTTCCCACCGAGAGCAGCAGCCCCGGCACGGGGTCGATGCGGTAGAGGATGTTCTCGACGGTCGCATCGGACGGCGCGACCCGCTCGACGACCTGGTCGCGGATCGTGACGGCGTAGCCCTTGACCTTGTCGTCGAGCTGCTGTTCGAGCGTGCTGCCGAGGGTGGCGCTGGTGATGATGGCGACGATGACGAGGATGAGCGACACGAAGCCGATCACGGCCGTCATGAGCCGCGTCTGCAGGCTCATGGGGCGTCGCGTCATCGTCGCTCCGCTCACTGCGGGGCCTTGATCATGTAGCCGACGCCGCGCACCGTGTGCAGCAGAGGAGTGCGTCCGGCGTCGATCTTCTTGCGCAGGTAGGAGATGTACAGCTCGACCACCGACGACTTCCCGCCGAAGTCGTAGCTCCACACCCGGTCGAGGATCTGCGCCTTCGACAGCACGCGGCGCTCGTTGCGCATCAGGTAGCGCAGCAGCTCGAACTCGGTCGCGGTCAGCTCGATCTCGGTGCCGTCGCGCACGACCTCGTGGCTGTCCTCGTTGAGCGTGAGGTCGGCCACGCGGAGGATGGACTGCCCGTCGTCTGCGGTCGCGTGACCGGTGCGGCGGATGATCGCGCGCAGGCGGGCGATCACCTCTTCGAGGCTGAACGGCTTGGTCACGTAGTCGTCGCCGCCGGCGGTGAGGCCCGCCACGCGGTCGCCGACGGCGTCCTTGGCCGTGAGGAACAGCACGGGCACGAGGTTGCCCGCATCGCGGAGCCGCTTGAGCACGGACATCCCGTCGAGGTCGGGCATCATGATGTCGAGCACGAGCGCGTCCGGCTCGAACTCCTTGGCCACCTGGATGGCCTCGAGGCCGGACGACGCGGTGCGCACCTCCCACCCCTCCATCCGCAGGGCCATGGCGAGCAGGTCGGTGAGCATCTGCTCGTCGTCCACGGCGAGGATGCGCAGAGGGGAGCCGTCGGGGCGGCGCAGTTCGGGCAGGTCGCTGGTCATAGCGTCTATTCTGCGGAATCTCCTATGCGATTTCTATGGAGGCCGCTATGTGTTCTCTGGGAACAGCCCTCCCGAATGTCTGCGCCCGGGTCTACCGTGTGCTCATGACCGACAGCGTCGAGCATCCTTCCCCCATCGTCCACCGTCCCTCCACCGTCTCCGAGGTCGCCGACCTCGTCCGTCGCGCCGCGCGGGAACCCGTCCCGCTGACCGTCGTCTCCGGCGGCCACGGCCCCTGGTCGCACGCCCCCGCACCCGGCATCCGCATCGAGCTCGGCGCCCTGTCCTCCGTCGAGGTCGAGGGCACGAGGGTCCGCATCGGCGGCGGCGCCGTCTGGGGCCACGTGGCCGCGGAGCTCGCGAACCACGGCCTCGCGCTCAGCTCGGGCGACACCGCGAGCGTCGGCGTGGGCGGTCTCACCCTCGGCGGCGGCATCGGCTGGATGGTCCGGGCCTGGGGCCTCGCGGTCGACCAGCTGGTCGGCGCGCAGGTCGTGACCGCGACCGGCGACGTGATCGAGACCTCCGCCGACGAGCACCCCGAGCTGTTCTGGGCGCTGCGCGGCGGTGGCGGCAACTTCGGCATCGTCACCCGCTTCGACTTCGAGGCGCACCGGCTCCCGGGCATCGCGCTGGCCGAGAACGTCGTCGACGGTGATGCCACCGACGTCCTCCGGGCGACACGCGACCTGATGCGCGATGCCCCGCGCGAGCTCACCGTCACGTTCATGGACGTGCCGCCCATGGACCCGAGTGCTCCGGCGGGCGCCAGGCTCACCGCGGTCTGGGCCGGCCCCGAGCCCGAGGCGCTGCAGGCCGCCCTCGCCCCGATCGCCGCGCTCGATGGCGTGCACAGTGAGGTCAGTACGCCGGCCTACCGCGACATCCTGCTGGAGATGCCGCAGCCCGAGGGGGAGGAGGCCCCCGCTCCTCCCGGGTTCATCGCGGCCAACGGGCTCATGTCCGACCTCGATGATGAGCTGATCGACCGCCTGATCGCCTTCCGGAGCGCCTATCCGGCGTCGGTCGTGTTCCTGCGTTCGCTCGGCGGCGCCTTCGCCGACGTGCCCCAGGAGGCGACCGCGTTCCCCGCCCGTTCCGCGACCTGGTTCGTGATGGCGGCCGCCTTCGACATCCCCGGACTGCTCGACGATGCCGCGCGCGAGCGCGCTGCCGTCGAGGTCCAGCGGATCGCCGCGGGGCGCCTCGCCGAGTACAGCAACTTCGTCGACACGGAGCAGTCCGAGACGGTCGCCGGCATGTATGCCGAAGACGCGTTCGCCCGGCTCCGCGACGTCAAGCGGCAGTGGGACCCGCAGAACCTGTTCCGCCGCAACCACAACATCAGCGTCTGAGCGACGACGCACGAGGGCCCGGGAACCATGCGGTTCCCGGGCCCTCGTCGCACGGAGGCGTCAGTGCGTGTCCTCGGCCTCGATCTCGGTGCGGTCGCCCGACCACAGCGTGTGGAACGTGCCGTCCTTATCGATGCGCTTGTAGGTGTGGGCGCCGAAGAAGTCGCGCTGGCCCTGCACGAGCGCGGCGGGGAGCCGGTCGGCGCGGATGCCGTCGTAGTACGACAGCGACGACGAGAACGCCGGGGCGGGGATGCCCGACTGCGCGGCCGTCACCACGACGCGGCGCCAGGCGGACTGGGCGCGGGTCAGCGCCTCGGCGAAGTACGGCGCCGTCATCAGCACGGGAAGGTCGGGCGTCTCGGCGTAGGCGTCCGCGATCCGGTTCAGGAACTGCGCCCGGATGATGCAGCCGCCGCGCCAGATCTTGGAGATCGCGCCGAGGTCGATGTTCCAGCCGTACTCGGCGGCCCCCGCGCGGATCTCGTCGAAGCCCTGCGAGTACGCGACGATCTTCGACGCGTAGAGCGCCAGGCGCACGTCCTCGATGAACGCATCGACCTGATCGGCCGGCACGGTGAACTCCTCGTCGGGTCCGGGGAGCGACGCGGCGACGGCGCGCTGCTCGGGGTGCGAGGAGAGCGAGCGGGCGAAGGTCGCCTCGGCGATGCCGGAGACCGGGACGCCGAGCGACAGCGCGGTCTGCACGGTCCAGGCGCCGGTGCCCTTGGCGCCGGCCTGGTCGAGGATCACATCGACGAGGGGCTTGCCGGTCTCCGCATCCACCTGACGGAGCATCTCGGCGGTGATCTCGATCAGGTACGACTCGAGCTCGCCGCGGTTCCACTCCGCGAAGATCTCGGCGATCTCGGCGGGCGACTTGCCGGTGCCGCGACGGATGAGGTCGTAGGCCTCGGCGATCAGCTGCATGTCGGCGTACTCGATGCCGTTGTGCACCATCTTGACGAAGTGGCCGGCACCGTCGTGACCCACGTGCGTGACGCACGGTTCGCCCTCGGCGACCGCCGCGATCGACTTGAGGATCGGGCCGAGCGTGACCCACGACTCGTCGGAGCCGCCGGGCATGATCGAGGGACCGGTGAGCGCACCCTCTTCGCCGCCGGAGATGCCTGCGCCGACGAAGTTGATGCCCGTCTCCCGCACGGCCTTCTCGCGGCGGATGGTGTCGGGGAAGTAGGCGTTGCCGCCGTCGACGATGATGTCGCCCGGCTCGAACACCTCGACCAGCGAATCGATCACCGCGTCGGTCGGGGCACCCGCCTTGACCATGATGATGGCCGTGCGCGGCTTCTGCAGCGCATCGGCGAACTCCTGGTACGTCCGGGCGGGGATGAAGCCGGCTTCCGGATGCTCCTCGAGGAGGGTCTCGGTCTTCTCGTAGCTGCGGTTGAAGATCGCCACGGTGTTGCCCTCGCGGCTGGCGAGGTTGCGGGCGAGGTTCGACCCCATGACGGCGAGTCCGACGACTCCGATGTTCGCTGATGCTTCGGGCACAGAGGGCTCCTCGATCGTGAAGAAGGGTTGTGTTCAGCGTATCGCTGTGCGGTCGGTCGGTGCGCGATCGTGTCCCCGTGAGGCCGCGGCGGTGCGGCCCGCCTCGACCTCTACGCTGGTCGGAGCAGGCCTGCAGAGAGGGAGTCGCCGTGACGGAGTCCGAGAAGAAGGTGCGCGCCGTGGTGGCGGTGCCGCTGCCCGAGGAGCTGTGCCGGCTCATCGAAGAGCTGGAGCCGCGCCTGGAGGTGGTGAGCGATCCGTCGCTCGTGCCGCCGATGCGCGGGCCCGCGGACTGGTCGGGCGACCCCGGGTTCACGCGCACGCCGCAGCAGCAGGAGGCCTTCGACGCCCTGGTCGACTCCGCCGACGTGTTGTTCGGGATCCCGGACGTCGATCCCCGCGCCCTGGCGCGCACGGTGTCCGCGAACCCCCGGCTGCGCTGGGTCATGACCACGGCGGCGGGCGGCGGGAGCACGGTGCGCGCCGCGGACCTCGGTCGCGCCGACCTGGACCGGGTCGTCTTCACCACGAGCGCCGGCGTGCACGGTGGCACGCTCGCCGAGTTCGCGGTGTTCGCCGTGCTCGCCGGTGCCAAGGGGTTGCCGCGTCTGCTGGAGGATCAGCGCGACCGTCGCTGGCCCGAGCGGTGGGAGATGAGGCAGGTCGAGGAGATGACGGTGCTCGTCGTCGGGTTGGGCGGGATCGGAGCGGAGTGCGCGCGCCGATTCGATGCGCTGGGTGCGCGGGTGTGGGGCACGAGCCGTTCCGGCCGCCCGGTGGAGGGGGTCGAGCGGCTCGTCTCCCCGGATGCGCTGAGCGAGGTGGTCGCGGAGGTCGACGCGATCGTGGTCACGCTGCCCGGTACCGCGCAGACCCGGCACCTGATCGGCGACGACGTGCTGCGGGCGGTGCGCCCCGGGGTGATCGTCACCAACGTGGGCCGGGGGAGCGTGATCGACGAGGCCGCGCTGCTGCGGGCGCTGGACGACGGGCGCGTGGGGTTCGCCGGGCTGGACGTGTTCGAGGAGGAGCCGCTGCCGGAGGGCTCGCCCCTGTGGTCGCACCCGCGCGTGCTCGTGAGTCCGCACACCGCGGCGCTCAGCTCCCGCGAGGAGGAGCGCATCGCCCGCCGCTTCGCGGAGAACGCCACCCGCCTGCTCGACGGCCGCGAGCTGCGCGCCGTGGTCGACACCGTCGAGTTCTACTGATCCGGGCGGCGATGAGCGTCCGCATCGTGGTGATGGGGCCGAGCGGCTCGGGCAAGTCGACGGTGGGCCGGGCCCTCGCGGAGGCGCTGGACGCGCGGTTCGTCGACGGTGACGATCTGCATCCGCTCACCAGCGTCGACAAGATGGCTGCCGGTGTCCCGCTCGACGACGAGGACCGCCTGCCGTGGTTGCGGGTCGTGGGCGAGACGCTGCGCGCGCACGACCGGATCGTGATCGCCTGTTCCGCGCTGCGGCGTCGCTACCGCGAGGCGATCAGGGCGGGGGCGGCGGAGGCGTTCTTCGCGGAGCTCGTCGTCGATCCTGCGGTGCTGGCCGCGCGGATGCGGGCGAGGGAGGACCACTTCATGCCGGCGTCGCTGCTGGACTCGCAGCTCGCGGCGCTGGAGCCGCTGGAGGGCGACGAGCGCGGGGTGCGGGTCGAGGCCACGCGGAACCCCGCCGGGGAGGTCGACGCCATCGTCGCCGCGTGGCGGGACGAGGAGCGTCGGAGGGGCGATCAGTCCTTGCGGTAGCCGGAGCGGCCGAGCGAGAACAGCGCGCCCGCGGTACCGATCGCGGCGCAGAGCGTCATGGCGCCGATGAGCCAGAGGAGGACGTGCGAGAGGAAGGCGCCGTCGAGCATGGGGGTACTCCGAGTTCTGCAGAAGGGACGGTGTCCTCAGCCTATCGGGTGATCCGGTACCATGGACACGTACCTCGGCGAGGGATGCTTCTGCGCGTGCGCGGATCTCCGTAATCGACGCGGCGAAGCAAGCCCGGTGGCTTTCCTCACGCGTCCGCGTTCGAGTTCACAATTCCAAGACCACCGCGCGGCGCCTTCGCTGCGTGCCCCGAAGGAGAACCCATGTCTGAAGACACCACGGTCCACGCCGAGCTGCGCAACAGCTTCGGCAAGGGCTTCGCCCGTCGTCTGCGCGCCGCCGGCAAGATCCCCGCCGTCATCTACGGCCACGGCACCGAGCCCGTGCACGTCGCGCTCCCGGGCCACCAGGTCTCGCTGATCGTGCGTCGCGCGAACGCGCTGCTCGACCTCGACATCGAGGGCACCTCGCAGCTCGCGCTCGTCAAGGACGTGCAGAAGGACCCGGTGCACCAGGTCATCGAGCACATCGACCTGCTGGTCGTGAAGAAGGGCGAGAAGGTCGCGATCGACGTTCCCGTCGTCGTCACGGGCGAGTCGGCTCCCGGCACCATCGTCAACCTCGACGCGACCACGCTGTCGGTCGAGGCCGAGGCCACCCACATCCCGGAGCACATCGAGGTGTCGGTCGAGGGTCTCGAGGAGGGCGCGCACATCACGGCCGCCGACGTCACCCTGCCCAAGGGCTCGTCGCTGCTGACCGACCCCGAGGTCCTGGTCGTCGCTATCGCCGTTCCGGCCGCTCCGGTCGAGGACGAGGCCGAGGCCGCCGAGGGCGAGGCTCCCGCCGAGGCCGCCGAGGAGGCCGCCGCGGAGTGATCTCCGACAGCTTCACCACGGAGGGGACGCGATCGCATCGCGTCCCCTCCGTCGTATCCTGACCGGGTGCGCGGCGCCCGCGAGAGAGGACGAGGAATGGCAGTCACCTGGCTCGTTGTCGGACTCGGCAACCCGGGTCCGCGGTACGAGGCGACCCGCCACAACATCGGCCAGCTGGTCGTCGACGAGTTGGCGAGCAGGCGCGGCGAGACGTTCCGTGAGCACAAGGGCGGTGCTCGTGTGGTGGAGACGTGGCTGCGCCCGGGGGCGGACAAGCTCGTGCTCGCCAAGCCGAACACCTTCATGAACGTCTCGGGGACACCGGTCGCCGCACTGGCCCGGTTCTACTCCGTCGCGCCGGAGCACGTGGTCGTGGTGCACGACGAGCTCGACATCCCGTTCGACACGGTGAAGCTGAAGACGGGCGGCGGCCACGGCGGACACAACGGCGTGCGCGACGTGGCGCGCGCGCTCACGACGCCCGAGTTCCCGCGCGTGCGCGTGGGGATCGGGCGCCCGCCCGGGCGTCAGGACCCCGCCGATTGGGTGCTGTCCCCGTTCGGGAAGGACGAGCGGGCGAACCTGCCGCTCCTCGTCGCGGATGCCGCCGATGCGGTCGAGCTGCTGGTGGACGAGGGGCTCCTGGCCGCGCAGCAGAAGCACCACGCGCCCCGCTGAGCGGTCGTGCGCTCAGGCGGGGGAGCCCGCGAATCCGGCGGCACCACCGACGGCGAACGTCACGAGCACGACGGCGGAGAAGATCACGACGCCGAGCACGGCGAGCACGAGCGCGGCGATCCCGGCACCGCGACCCTGCCGACGGCGGATCGCGATGATGCCGAGGACGAGCGCGGCGACGCCGAACACCGTCCCGGTCCAGAACGACAGCTCCGCCCACAGCACCTGATCTCGCGCCGGGCTGAGGACGCTCAGGTCATTGCCGCTCGAGACGCCGTAGGGGAGTCGTCGGCCGATCTCGAAGGCGCTGATGCCGCCGAGGATCGGGGCCACGACGGCCGCGACGAGGGAGAAGACGAGGGCGAGCGAGCCCAGGAGGCCGGAGCGCTGCGGAGCCGCATCCGGCACGCTGTAGGCCCCGGACGGCACCGCGTAGCCGCCCACGGGCACGGCGTAGGCGCCGGGAGGGGCGGCGGGTGCGACCGGAGCCGCGGTCGGGTACGCGCCGGGGGCGGTGGCGTATGCCGGGGGTACCGGGGCAGCGCCGTACGACGGCGGGACCGGGGCGGCTGCGTACGACGGCGGGACCGGGGCGGCATCGTATGCGGGCGGGACCGGGGCGGCATCGTATGCGGGCGGGACCGGGGCGGCGGACGGCGCGGGGGCGTATGCCGGGGGTGCCGGCGGGGGGCCGTCGGGGGTCGAGCGTGCGCCGGGGGGAGGAGGCAGATGGGGATCGGTCACGCCCCCCATCCTAGAGGCGCTGCCGCCTTCGCCCCCCGGGCGCCGCAGCCGTCAGACCCGCCGGAGCAGTCCGACGCGGTCGTACACGTCGGACAGCGTCGCATCGGCGACGGCGTCCGCGCGGGCGGCGTTCGCGGCGAGGATGCGGTCGAGCTCGGCCGGGTCGTCGAGGAGCTCGAGCGCGCGCTCCCGCACCGGCCCGAACTCCGCCACCACGACCTCTGCCAGGCCCTTCTTGAAGTCTCCGTAGCCACGGCCCGCGTACTCGTCCTCGATCGCGGCGATCTGCCGACCGGTGAGGGCTGCGTAGATCGTCAGCAGGTTCGAGACACCGGGCTTGTTCTCGCGGTCGAACCGCACCGAGCCCTCGTTGTCGGTCACGGCCCGCATGATCTTCTTGGCCGACTTGGCCGGGTCGTCGAGCATCCACAGGACGCCGGCGTCGCTCTCCGCCGACTTCGACATCTTCGCGGTCGGGTTCTGCAGGTCGTAGATCCGTGCCGTCTCCTTCTGGATGACGGGGATCGGCACCGTGAAGGTGGGACCGAAGCGCGTGTTGAAGCGCTCGGCGAGGTCGCGCGTGAGCTCGACGTGCTGCTTCTGGTCGTCGCCGACCGGCACGACGTCGGTCTGGTAGAGGAGGATGTCCGCGGCCATGAGCACTGGATAGGTGAAGAGTCCGACGCTGGTCGCGTCAGCGCCGTACCGGGCGGACTTGTCCTTGAACTGCGTCATGCGACCGGCCTCGCCGAAGCCGGTGATCGTGCTGAGGATCCAGGCCAGCTCGGCGTGTGCGCGCACGTGGGACTGCACGTACAGCGTCGACTGCGAGGGCTCGATGCCCGCTGCGATGTACTGCGCAGCCGTCCGGCGCGTCTTCTCCCGCAGCTCCGCCGGCTCCTGGGCCACGGTCAGGGCGTGCAGGTCGACCACGGAGAAGAAGGCGTCGTACGAGTTCTGCAGCTCTCGCCACTGCAGGAGAGCGCCGATGTAGTTGCCGATCTGGAGGGAGTCGGCGGAGGGCTGCATTCCGGAGTAGAGACGAGGCTTGTTCACCCGTCAATCCTATGCGCCCGTCGCGCGGCCCTCCGCGCGGCCGTCGCCTACGCTGGCGGCATGACCGAGACACCCCCGCCCGCACGAGGCCAGGTCTTCCTCGACGCCCTCGGAGCGGAGGCGGAGCGACTGCACCCGGAACTGCTCGCCTCGTTCCGTCGCCCCTCGGCCGTCGGTCACGCGGAGGGGGTGTTCGCGATCGCGGGAAGCCGCTTCGGTCGATGGTCGGCGCTCGCCCGTCCCGTCGTGGGCCCGCGTCTGCTCGTCACCGCCCGGGGCCGCGCGGTGCCCTTCACGCTGATGACGGTGTCCGGGCGGTCTCCGTCGGGGCGTGCCACGCTCGACTCCGTCCGCGTGTTCGGCTTCTCCCGCGGTGCGCAGGAGATCGCCGACCGTCTGACCGTGAGCGTCCGCCCTGGACTGGTGCGCAACCTCCTCGGCTCGCGCGGTCGGGTCGAGCTGATCGAGGCGTGCTCCGTGACATCGGAGGGGTTCCTCCGCATGAGCACGGTGCGGGTCGCGCTGCGTCTGTGCGGTCGACGGGTCGCGCTCCGCGGACCCCTCGGCGTGCACGTCGATCTCGTGGACGGCTGGGACGAGGAGCACCGTCGTCGCACGATCGACATGCGCGCGGTGAACCCGGTGCTGGGGACGGTCTTGGAGTACCGCGGGTGGTACCGCGAACAGGACCGGCACGCGGCTGCGCAGCCCGGCTCTTAGCGAGCCGATCCGTGTCCGGGGTGAGGCGTGCTCAGTACGAGTAGTCGACGACGACCGGTGCGTGGTCGCTCCACCGCTGGTCGTAGGCGGCGGCCCTGGCGACGTGGTAAGCCTCGACCCGTTCCGCGAGAGCGGGAGTTGCGAGGTGGTAGTCGATGCGCCACCCGGAGTCGTTGTCGAATGCCTTCCCGCGCATGGACCACCACGTGTACGGACCGTCGACCTCACCGTGGAAGCGGCGCCCGACATCGACCCAGCCGAGGCCGGTGCCGACCGAGCCATCGGTCCCCGTGATCGACGTGCCCGCCTCGCCGAGGAACCGGTCGAAGTACGCGCGTTCCCGCGGGAGGAAGCCGGCCTTGGTGCGGTTCCCGCGCCAGTTCTTGATATCGAGCTCGCGGTGTCCCACGTTGAGGTCGCCCGTGACGAGGGCGAGGGCGCCGTCGGTGTTCAGCGACGCGAGTCGGGCCTCGAACGCGTCGAGGAACTTCCACTTCTCGTCCTGCTTCGGGGTGTCCGCCTCGCCCGAGTGCACGTAGGCGCTGACCACCGTCAGCGGCCGGTCGCCGATCACGTAGTCGGCCTCGATCCAGCGACCCTTCGAATCGAAGTCCTCCGGCCCGAAGTCGGTGCGGGAAGCGACGGCGGGGAGGCGGCTGGCGATCGCGACGCCTGCGCGCCCCTTCGCCGTCGCCTCGTCGTGCACGAAGGTCCATCCGGGGAGGGCGGCCTCGATGTGCTCGTCCTGACCGCGGACCTCCTGCAGGGTGAGGATGTCGATGTCCGCCGCGTCGAGCCACGAGCTCATACCGTTGCGAGCCGCCGCTCGGATCCCGTTGACATTGACCGTGGCGATACGCAGATGAGGCATTCCTCCAGCCTAACGAGCGCCTCCGACATCACCGCGGTCCTGGCGGTGGTTGAGCTCCGTGAGCAGACGCTGTGCCAGCGGGGAACCCGCCGGCAGCGGCGGCGGGGCAGTGGCCTCGAGGTGCGCCACTTCCTCCCGTGCGCGGCGCAGCGCCCGCTCGGTCGCCCACACGCGGTACCAGGGGGCGGCATCGCGGTCCGCCTGCGCGTCTCGGGCTCGGATGCGCGCGGCGACGAGCAGCGCCCGGTGCTCGTCGATGCGGCGCTCCGCCTCGGTCTGGGCGAGGAGCGGCAGGTCGCGGTCCTGCGCCGTCACCGCCATCCACGACGCCGCGACGAGCATCACGACGCCGTTCACGCGGAACCACAGCAGCAGTCCGACGAAGATCGCGAACGTGGCCAGGAGAGGGTTCGACGGCGTGTAGCTCAGCAGGAAGCCGACACCGAACTGCAGCACGGTCATGGCCGCACCGCCGAGGAGTGCGCCCGGCCAGATCACTCCCCAGTGCAGCGAGGTCCCGGTGAGGAATCGCACCATCGCGGCCAGGGCCCCGGTCAGGAGCACGAAGGACACGAGCACGGTCCCGATCCGGATGCTGAGGTTCAGCCCGTCCGATCCGGAGTCCCACCCGAGGAGGGTGAGGAGCCAGCGCAGCACGGCCGCACTGGCCGAGCTGAGGGCCGACCCGAGGATCAGGGCCACCCCGAAGATGAGGGCCGCGAGCAGATCGCGGGCCTTCAGCAGCAGGTAGCTGCGGCGGTCGGGCTCGAGCCCGAAGATGTCTCGCACGGCGCGGCGGGAGAAGGTGACCCAGCCGATCGCGGTCCAGATCACCGTGCCCAGGGCGATGAGGCCGGTGACGCCAAGCACGCCGGTCGTGTTGGAGGCGATCTCCTGCACCTGCTGCGGTGTGAACACGCCGCCCTGATCGAGGATCAGGTTCGGGATGTAGTTGTTGATGATGTCGATGAGGCCGTTGACCGCATCTTCGCTGCCGCCCAGCCAGAGACCGGCGATGGCGAAGGCCAGGTACACCGCGGCGAAGATGGCGAACAGCGCCTGATAGCTCACGCCCGCGGCGAGCAGGAAGCCGTTGTGCTGCAGGAAGTGTCGCCACACCCGCACCGGGAACAGTCCCAGGGTGCGCTGCGTCAGCGCGGTCGCGCGCTCGACCGCCGCATCGAGACGACCGGGCTCGGTCGCGGCACCAGTGGGGTCGGACACGACCCCACCCTATCCAAGGCGCCCCACGCCGGGACGCCTCCGAGACGCGCGAAGGGCGGCTCCGCAGTCGGAGCCGCCCTTCGCGCGGGGGAGGAGATGCCTCAGGGGCGTCCGCGAAGGACCGCCTGCTTGACCTCTGCGATCGCCTTCGTGACCTCGATGCCGCGGGGGCACGCCTCGGAGCAGTTGAAGGTCGTGCGGCACCGCCACACGCCCTCCTTGTCGTTGAGGATGTCGAGGCGCACGGCGGCGTTGTCGTCGCGCGAGTCGAAGATGAAGCGGTGCGCGTTGACGATGGCCGCCGGGCCGAAGTACTGACCGTCGGTCCAGAACACGGGGCACGAGGAGGTGCACGCGGCGCACAGGATGCACTTGGTGGTGTCGTCGAAGACCTCGCGGTCGGCGATGGTCTGCAGGCGCTCCTTGCCCTTCTCCGGCACGGAGTTCGCGACGAGGAACGGCTGCACCTCGCGGTACGACGCGAAGAACGGCTCCATGTCGACGACGAGGTCCTTCTCCAGCGGCAGGCCCTTGATGGCCTCGACGTAGATGGGCTTCGAGATGTCGAGGTCCTTGATCAGCGTCTTGCAGGCGAGGCGGTTCCGTCCGTTGATGCGCATGGCGTCGGAGCCGCAGATCCCGTGGGCGCAGGAGCGGCGGAACGTGAGCGAACCGTCGACCTCCCACTTGATCTTGTGCAGGGCGTCGAGCACGCGGTCGGTGGAGTAGAGCTCCACGTCGTAATCGACCCAGTGCGGCTCGGCGTCGACCTCGGGGTCGAACCGGCGGATGTTGAACGTGACGATGAAGGACTGGATGCCGGTGTCTTCGGTCGTCTCCGCGGGGGCTTCGGCGATGGCGTTCGACATGGTCAGTACTTCCTCTCCATCGGCGGGTAGTTCAACTCGCCCTTGTCGTTCTTGGTGAACACGACGGGCTTCCAGTCGAGCTTGATGTGGTCGCTGGGGTCCGACGAGTGCGGGTCGCCCGTCAGGTAGGCCATGGTGTGCTTCATGTAGTTCTCGTCGTCGCGCTTCGGGAAGTCGTCGCGCATGTGACCGCCGCGGCTCTCCTCGCGGTTCTGCGCCGCGTAGACGACGACCTCGGCGATGTCGAGCAGGAAGCCCAGCTCCACGGCCTCGAGCAGGTCGGTGTTGAACCGGTGGCCCTTGTCGTCGACGTGCACGTTCTTGTAGCGCTCGCGCAGCTCGGCGATCACGCCCAGCACGTGCTGCAGCGACTCGTGCGTGCGGAACACCTGCGCGCCCTTGTCCATCTCGTCCTGCAGCGTCTTGCGCAGCACGGCGATGCGCTCGGTGCCCTGGTTGTTGCGCAGGTCCTCGAGCATGCCGGAGACGAACGCGGCGGGGTTCTCGGGGAGCGGAACGAACTCGGCGGTCTTGACGTACTCCACGGCGTTGCGGCCGCTTCGCTTGCCGAAGACGTTGATGTCGAGCAGCGAGTTGGTGCCGAGGCGGTTGGCGCCGTGCACCGAGACGCACGCGCACTCGCCGGCGGCGTACAGGCCGGGCACCACGGTGTCGTTGTCGGCCAGCACCTCGCCGTTGTTGTTGGTGGGGATGCCGCCCATGGCGTAGTGCGCGGTCGGCATCACGGGGACGGGCTCCACGACCGGGTCGACGCCCAGGTACGTGCGCGCGAACTCGGTGATGTCGGGGAGCTTGGTCTCGAGCACCTCGGCACCCAGGTGCGTGCAGTCGAGCAGCACGTAGTCCTTGTGCGGTCCGGCGCCGCGGCCCTCCGCGACCTCCTGCACCATGCAGCGCGCGACGATGTCACGCGGTGCGAGGTCCTTGATGGTGGGGGCGTAGCGCTCCATGAACCGTTCGCCCGAGGCGTTGCGGAGGATCGCGCCCTCACCGCGGGCACCCTCGGTGAGGAGGATGCCGAGTCCGGCGAGTCCGGTCGGGTGGAACTGGAAGAACTCGAGGTCCTCCAGCGGGAGGCCCTTGCGCCAGACGATGCCGACGCCGTCGCCCGTGAGAGTGTGCGCGTTCGACGTGGTCTTGAAGATCTTCCCGAAGCCGCCGGTCGCGAAGATGACGGCCTTGGACTGGAAGACGTGCAGCTCACCCGTGGCGAGGTCGTAGGCGACGACGCCGGCGATCTGGGTCTTGCCCGCCTCGTCCTTCACGGTGATGAGGTCGAGCACATAGAACTCGTTGAAGAAGTTGATGCCGAGCTTGACGCAGTTCTGGAACAGCGTCTGCAGGATCATGTGACCGGTGCGGTCGGCGGCGTAGCAGGCGCGGCGGACCGGGGTCTTGCCGTGCTCGGCCGTGTGACCGCCGAAGCGACGCTGGTCGATCTTGCCCTCGGGCGTGCGGTTGAAGGGAAGGCCCATGTTCTCGAGGTCGATGACCGCGTCGATGGCTTCCTTCGCGAGGATCTCCGCCGCGTCCTGGTCGACGAGGTAGTCGCCGCCCTTGACCGTGTCGAAGGTGTGCCACTCCCAGGAGTCCTCCTCGACGTTCGCGAGCGCCGCCGCCATGCCGCCCTGCGCGGCACCGGTGTGCGAGCGCGTCGGGTACAGCTTCGAGATCACGGCCGTCTTCGCGCCGGGGCCCGCCTCGATGGCCGCCCGCATCCCGGCGCCGCCGGCGCCCACGATGACGATGTCGAACTGGTGGTAGTGCACGCCGTCACGGACGACGGAATCCTGGGTCTGGGTAGTCACTTCTCGTATGCCTCTTCTTCTAGCCCTGCGCCTGGCAGGTCTCCCACAGCGTGCTGGACTCGGTCACACCCAGGCAGGGGTCGAACGTGAAGACGACCAGCGTGCCGAGGATGATGAGCAGGCCGGCGGCCAGCCCGAGTGCCCACACGAGTGCCTTGCGGGCGGTGGCGTTGGTCACGTAGTCGTTCACGATCGTGCGCATGCCGTTGGCGCCGTGGATGAGCGCGAGCCACAGCATCAGCACGTCCCACCACTGCCAGAACGGTGTGGCGAATTTGCCGGCGATGAACGCGAAGTCGAGGGCGTGGATGCCCTCGCCGAGCATGAGGTTGACGAAGAGGTGGCCGAAGATCAGCACGACGAGCACGACGCCCGACACGCGCATGAAGACCCAGCCCCACTTCTCCAGGTTCACCCCGCGCTGACGGCGGGCGGGGGCGACGGCGGTCTGAGCGCTCATCAGTGTCCTCCTCCGAAGCCGGCGAATGCGAGCATCAGGTGGCGGGGCACGAAGCCGGCCATGATGATGCCCCAGACGAGCAGAACGCCCCAGAACAGCTGGCGCTGGTACTTGGCGCCCTTCGACCAGAAGTCCACGGCGATGATGCGCAGACCGTTCATGGCGTGGAACACGATGCCGGCCACGAGCACGACCTCGCCGAGCGCCATGACCGGGTTCTTGTACGTGCCGATGACCGCGTCGTACGCCTCCGGCGACACCCTGATGAGCGCCGTGTCGAGCACGTGCACCAACAGGAAGAAGAAGATGGCGACTCCGGTGATGCGGTGAAGCACCCACGACCACATGCCTTCGCGACCCCGGTAGAGGGTGCCGCGGGGGGTCTTGGACGTGGTTTCCGAAATCGACGGTGTCAAGCGAGCGCTTGTGGACACGGTCGTCCTCCCTGGATCGATGTGACTCGGTCGCGTGCGCCGTCTCGACCCCTCGAAGTGCTGGGGAGGGGCAGGCACGCCCGATCGCCCTCCATCCTATTCCTGTGAGAAGGCCGTGGGCGACGAAGGGGACCCTAACCAGCGGGCGCCGCCCGGATCCGGTCGGGACCGCGTCGCCGCGGAGCGGCTCACGGGGACCGAGCGGGCCGGCTGGGTACGCTGGCCGGGTGAGCGAACCCATCGAGGACTTCTACGCGGTGATCCCGGCCGGAGGCATCGGCAGCAGGCTGTGGCCGCTCTCCCGGGCGGATGCGCCGAAGTTCCTGCACGACCTGACCGGCTCCGGCCACTCGCTGCTGCGCGACACGTGGGACCGCCTCGAGCCCCTCGCCGGACCCGATCGGATCGCGGTGGTGACGGGACGGGCGCACCGGGCGGCGGTGGAGGCCGAGCTGCCCGGCATCGCCGATCTGAACGTGTTCCTGGAGTCGGAGCCGCGCGAGTCCGCCGCGGCGATCGGACTGGCCGCCGCCGTGCTGCACCGGCGCGACCCCGATGTGATCATCGGCTCGTTCAGCGCCGATCACGTCATCCGCGGCACGCGCGTGTTCGAGTTCGCGGTGCGAGACGCGGTCGAGGTCGCTCGCGAGGGGTACATCTGCACGATCGGCATCGCCCCCACGGAGCCCGCGGTCGGCTTCGGATACATCAAGAAGGGCTCCGAGCTCGTCGTCGAGCGTGCCCGTGAGGCCGCGCTCGTCGAGAGCTTCGTGGAGAAGCCCGACCTGGAGACGGCCAAGGCGTACCTCGCCGACCGGGGCTACCTGTGGAACGCGGGCATGTTCATCGCCAAGGCGAGCGTCCTGCTCGACGAGCTCGCCGCGAACGAGCCGGAGCTGCACGCCGGGCTGCTCGAACTGGCCGAGGCGTGGGACGATCGCGAGCGACGGGGCCCGGTCGTCGACCGCATCTGGCCGCGCCTCAAGAAGACGGCGATCGACTATGCGGTCGCCGAGCCCGCCGCGCGTCGTGGTCGCCTCGCCGTCGTCCCCGGGCACTTCGACTGGGACGATGTCGGCGACTTCGCGTCGCTCACCAAGCTCATCACCAACGGCAGGAAGAACGACCTCGCCGTTCTCGGGCCGCGGGCGCGGGTGCTCACGGATGCCGCCAGCGGCATCCTCGTCAGCCAGACCTCCCGCGTCATCAGCCTCGTCGGCGTCAAGGACATCGTCGTGGTCGACACCCCCGACGCGCTTCTCGTCACGACGGTGGAGAACGCGCAGCGCGTGAAGGGCGTCGTGGAGTCGCTGAAGCTGAACGGACAGGGCGACGTGCTCTGATGAGCAGTGATCGGTGCTCATCGGGTGGGTTGATTTCAGCTTTGTAACCTTTCGCCAGCGCCAGGGGCGACGTGCGTGCACGAAGGCTGAAACACTAGGTAACTTTGATCGATCCGCGATGGTCGCGGTTCCGTTGAGGGAGGCATGAGTTGACCATCTCCACCACCAAGAAGCTTCTCGGCGCGACCGTCGCCGCGGGCGTCATCTTCGCGCTCGCCGGTTGCGGCCAGGCACCGACCGACGAGGCCGGGGGATCGGACAAGCCGGCCGACTCCGACTTCCTGCCCTGCCTGATCTCCGACGCGGGCGGCTGGAACGACAAGTCGTTCAACCAGTCGGCCAAGGAGGGCATGGACAGCGCCGCCGAGGAGCTCGACATCAAGCCGCTCGAGTTCGAGTCGGCGAACGACAACGACTACGCGCCGAACCTCGAGACCGCGGTGTCCGAGGGCTGCTCGCTCATCGTCTCGGTTGGCTTCAAGCTGTCGGCCGCCACGGTCGAGTCGGCGCTCGCGAACCCCGAGATCGACTACGCGATCATCGATGACTGGGCCGACAACGACTTCGACGGCGAGGTCGACGCGCCCAACATCAAGCCCCTCGTGTTCGACACGGCTCAGGCCGCCTACCTCGGCGGCTACGCGGCCGCGGCGTGGTCGGCGCAGAGCGGTGTGAACAAGGTCGGCACCTTCGGCGGCATGCAGATCCCGTCGGTCGCCGTGTTCATGGACGGCTACCAGCTCGGTGTCGAGAAGTACAACGAGGACAAGTCGGCTTCGGTCCAGGTCTTCGGATGGGATGCGGCGACGCAGGAGGGCTCCTTCACGGGTGGCTTCGACGCGAACGACACCGCCAAGCAGACCGCTCAGGGCGTGCTCGACCAGGGCGTCGACGTGATCCTCCCGGTCGGTGGCCCCGTCTACCAGAGCGCCGCGGCGGCCATCACCGACAGCGGCAAGGACACCCTGATGCTCGGCGTGGACAGCGACCTCGCGGTTGCCGACCCGAGTGTTGCGGGCATGACGCTCGTGTCGATCATGAAGGCCATCGACGTGGCTGTGCACGACGCGACGATCGCGGCCGCCAAGGGCGACTTCGACCCGGAGCCCTACGTCGGGACGCTCGAGAACGAGGGCGTCAAGCTGTCCGGCTTCGGCGACTTCGAGTCCCAGCTGCCCGAGGGCCTGATGGACGAGCTGAAGACGCTGCAGGAGCAGATCATCTCCGGCGACATCACGGTGGAGTCGAAGAACTCGCCGTGATCTGAAACGGTCCGACACGGGGCGAGTGGTGAGCAGGCTGCCACTCGCCCCGTGCGTGGACGGACGACGATTCTCCTGAATGACACTTCTGGATAAGGTGCAGATATGAAGCTCGAACTTCGCGGCATCACCAAGCGATTCGGCAGCCTCGTGGCCAACGACCACATCGATCTGGTGGTCGAACCGGGGCAGATCCATGCCCTCCTCGGGGAGAACGGCGCGGGAAAGTCCACCCTCATGAACGTCCTCTACGGCCTGTACCAGGCCGATGAGGGAGAGATCCTCCTCGACGACGAGGTGCAGCACTTCCGCGGCCCGGGTGACGCGATGGCTGCGGGGATCGGCATGGTGCACCAGCACTTCATGCTCGTACCGGTGTTCACGGTCGCCGAGAACGTGATGCTCGGCCACGAGCAGACCAAGGCGCTCGGCACCCTCGACATCGCGAAGGCCCGCCAGCACGTGCGGGAGGTCGCCGCGCGCTTCGGCTTCGACATCGACCCCGACGCGATCGTGGGCGACCTGCCCGTCGGCGTGCAGCAGCGGGTCGAGATCATCAAGGCGCTCTCGCGCGACGCGAAGGTGCTCGTGTTCGACGAGCCCACCGCGGTGCTGACCCCCCAGGAGACCGATGAGCTCATGGGCATCATGCGGCAGCTGCGCGACGAGGGCACCGCGATCGTGTTCATCACCCACAAGCTCCGCGAGGTGCGGGAGGTCGCCGACACCATCACGATCGTCCGTCTCGGCCGGATCGTGGGGGAGGCGTCGCCGACTGCGTCGAACGCGGAGCTCGCCTCGCTCATGGTCGGCCGCGCGGTCGAGCTGACGGTGCACAAGGAGGCGCCGCGACTGGGCGAGGGCGGCCTGGCGGTGTCCGGACTGCGGGTGCTCACCCCGGGCGGCGCGATCGTCGTGGACGGCGTCGACTTCACCGTGCGACCGGGCGAGGTGCTCGCGATCGCCGGCGTGCAGGGCAACGGCCAGACCGAGCTCGTGGAGGCCATCGTCGGTCTCGCGGCGCGCGTCGAGGGCAGCATCGTGCTCGACGGCAAGGAGCTGGTCGGCAAGAGCGTGCGCGCCATCCTCGACGCGGGAGTCGGGTTCGTCCCGGAGGACCGCACGGAGGACGGCCTGGTCGGCGGGTTCTCGGTCGCCGAGAACCTGGTGCTCGACCGCTCGGACGACCCGGCGTTCAGCCGCGCCGGCACCCTCAAGCGCGCCGTGCTCGAGGAGTTCGCGCGCGAGCGCATCAAGGAGTACGACATCCGCGCGCAGGGGCCCCACACCCCGGCGGGCACGCTGTCGGGTGGAAACCAGCAGAAGGTGGTCATCGCCCGGGAGATGAGCCGCGACCTGCGCCTGCTCGTGGCGGCGCAGCCCACTCGCGGCGTCGACGTCGGCTCGATCGAGTTCATCCACAAGCGGATCATCGAGACGCGCGACGCCGGGATCCCCGTCGTCGTGGTCTCCACGGAGCTGGACGAGGTCGCAGCTCTCGCGGACCGGATCGCGGTCATGTACCGCGGCACGATCGTCGGCATCGTCCCGGGTGACACGCCCCGGGAGACACTCGGACTCATGATGGCCGGTGCGGCCGAAGGAGAGGTGGCCGCGTGAGCGGAGCGACACCAGGCGCAGGGGACGCGACCAAGGGGCTCCCACCCGAACAGCTCGCCACGAGCACCGGCACCGTGCCGCGCGACCCCTCCGACGTCCCGCCGCCTCCCCGCGCGAACGTCGTCCTGAAGGAGATCCTGCGGGGGAGCGCCGTCACCACGATCCTGGCGATCGTCCTCGCGCTCATCGTGGGCGGCATCCTCATCGCCTTCACGAACGAAGACGTGCAGGAGGCGTCCGGGTACTTCTTCGCCCGTCCGACCGACACGTTGGCGGCGGCCTGGAACGCCGTCTACAACGGCTACGAGGCGCTCTTCCGCGGCGCGATCTTCAACGCCCGCGGAGCCGACTTCGCCGCGCAGATCCGTCCGCTGACGAACACGCTCGGTTTCGCCGCGCCGCTCATCGCGGCCGGTCTCGGCGTGGCGCTCGCGTTTCGCGTCGGTCTGTTCAACATCGGTGCGCGCGGCCAGATGCTCATCGGTGTCGCGGTCGCGGCGCTGCTGACCTTCTCCCTCGACCTGCCGCTGTGGCTGCACCTGCCCGTCACGCTCCTCGCCGGCATCGCGGGCGGGGCGCTGTGGGGTGCGATCGCCGGTCTCATCAAGGCCCGCACGGGTGCGCACGAGGTGATCCTCACGATCATGCTCAACTACATCGCGTACTACCTGCTGCTGTGGATGATCCGGACGCCCGGCCTGCTGCAGAAGCCGGGCACGAACCAGGCGCTCGGCTCGCCGACACCCGAGTCGGCGCAGTTCCCGACGCTGCTCGGCCCGCAGTTCCCGCTGCTGGACGTGGGCTTCGTGATCGTGATCATCGCGACGCTGTTCGTCTGGTGGCTCCTCGAGCGTTCCTCCCTCGGCCTGCGCATGCGCGCCGTGGGCGAGAACCCGCACGCCGCCCGCGCCGCCGGCATCAGCGTGCAGCGCATCTACGTCTACGCGATGCTCTTCGCGGGAGGCCTCGCCGGACTCGCGGGGATGAACCAGCTGCAGGGCGCCGTGACCACCGGCGTCACCGAGACCATCGACGCGGGCATCGGCTTCGACGCGATCACCGTCGCCCTCCTCGGCCGCAGCCGCGCGTGGGGCACGTTCGCCGCCGGCATCCTGTTCGGCGCGCTCAAGGCCGGATCGTTCTCGATGCAGGCGCAGGACATCCCGGTCGACATCGTGCTGGTCGTGCAGTCGCTCGTGGTGCTGTTCATCGCCGCGCCGCCGCTGCTGCGCACCGTGTTCTTCCTGCCCAAGTCCGACGCGGAGAAGGCCGCCAAGGCGAGAGCCAAGGCCGCGAAGAAGGCGGTGACGGCATGATGTCGCTCGCACAGACCGAGGCCGCAGACGGCACCGTCCAGCTCGCGACCGTGAAGGAGCGCCACCTCAAGGCGCCCATCGTGCTCGCCGTGCTGACCGTGCTGCTCGCGCTGCTGTTCCTCGCGGTACCCCGTAGCGGCACCAGCACCTTCCGGCTCTCCGACCAGTCGTCGGCGTTCGCACTGCCCGACGTGGCCCTGCCCACCTCGTCGACCTTCTGGTTCGTGTTCGCCGTGCTGGTCGTGATCACGGTCGCCTCGTTCCTGCGGGCATGGGTGTATCGTCCGACCTCGCTCTGGCTGGTCGCTGCCTACGGTGTGTTCGCGGTGTTCGGGTTCCTGGTGTGGGCGTCCGCGGGCGGCCTCGTCCCCGTCACGAGCCTGCTGTTCGGCGCGGTGTCGCTGTCGGTCCCGCTGGTGTTCGGTGCCCTCGGCGGCGTGATCGGCGAGCGCGCCGGTGTGGTCAACGTCGCCATCGAGGGGCAGCTGCTGCTCGGCGCGTTCTCGGCCGCCCTGCTGTCGAGCATCACCGGCAACCCGTTCGTGGGTCTGATCGGCGCGATGGTCGGCGGCGTGCTGGTCGCCAGCGTCCTCGCCGCGTTCGCGATCAAGTACCTCGTCGAGCAGGTCATCGTCGGTGTCGTGCTGAACGTGCTCGTCACCGGTCTCACCGGGTTCCTGTACGGCGCGCTCCTGGCACCCAACGAGGCCGAGCTGAACACGCCGGTGCGGTTCACGCGGATCGAGATCCCGCTGCTCAGCGACATCCCGATCATCGGTCCCGTGCTGTTCAACCAGACGTTCATCGGCTACCTGATGTTCCTCACGGTCGCCGTCGTCGCGTGGGGGCTGTACCGCACCCGCTGGGGGCTGCGGCTCCGCGCCGTCGGTGAGCACCCGCAGGCCGCCGACACGGTGGGCATCAAGGTCAACCCGACGCGGTTCTGGAACGTGCTGCTGGCCGGTGCGATCGCGGGCATGGGCGGTGCGTACTTCACGCTCGTCTCGGTGCCGCAGTTCGGCAAGGACATGACGGCGGGACTCGGCTTCATCGCCCTCGCCGCGGTGATCTTCGGCCGCTGGGACCCGATCAGGGCGACGCTGGCGGCACTGCTGTTCGGCTTCGCGACGAACCTGCAGAACCTGCTGTCGATCCTGAAGACGCCGATCCCCGGCGAGTTCATGCTGATGCTGCCGTACGTGGTGACGCTGCTCGCGGTCGCCGGGTTCGCCGGGCAGATCAAGGCACCTGCCGCCGACGGCAAGCCGTACATCAAGTCGTAGGACGCAGGAAGAAGGAACGACCGTCATGACCGACATCGACTGGGACGAGCTGCGCCAGGTCGCCGCCGACGCGATGACGAAGGCGTACGCGCCGTACTCGCGCTACCGCGTGGGAGCGGCCGCCCTCGTCAGCGACGGACGCATCGTCGCGGGCTGCAACGTGGAGAACGCCTCGTACGGCGTCACGCTGTGTGCGGAGTGCGCACTCGTCGGCGACCTGCACATGTCGGGCGGTGGGCAGCTCGTGGCGTTCGTGTGCGTCAACAACGACGGCGACACGATCATGCCGTGCGGCCGGTGCCGCCAGCTGCTGTACGAACACGCCGTGCCCGGCATGCTGCTGGAGACCGTCTCCGGCATCCGCACCATCGACGAGGTGCTGCCCGATGCGTTCGGGCCGCGCGACCTGGAGGACGCACGATGACCGTTGAGCCGTTCGACGCCGTGGATGTGATCCGCGCCAAGCGCGACGGCGGGGCGGTGCCGGAGCCGGCGCTGCGCTGGATGGTCGACGCGTACACGCGCGGCTATGTCTCCGACGCGCAGATGGCCTCCTTCGCGATGGCGGTGTTCCAGCGGGGCATGGAGCGCGACGAGATCCGCGTGCTGACCGACGCCATGATCGCCTCGGGCGAGCGGATGAGCTTCGCGACCCTCGGCAAGCCCACGGTCGACAAGCACTCCACGGGTGGTGTCGGCGACAAGATCACCCTGCCGCTCGCACCGCTGGTGGCCTCGTTCGGCGTGGCCGTTCCGCAGCTCAGCGGACGCGGCCTCGGTCACACCGGGGGCACGCTCGACAAGCTCGAGGCGATCCCCGGCTGGCGCGCCGCGCTCAGCAACGAGGAGATGTTCGCCCAGATGCAGGGCGACGTGGGGGCGGTGATCTGCGCCGCGGGTTCCGGCCTCGCCCCCGCCGACAAGAAGCTGTACGCGCTGCGCGACGTGACGGGGACGGTCGAGGCGATCCCGCTGATCGCGTCGAGCATCATGTCGAAGAAGATCGCCGAGGGCACCGACGCGCTCGTGCTCGACGTGAAGTTCGGCTCCGGCGCCTTCATGCAGGACATCGACCGCGCGCGGGAGCTCGCACGCACGATGGTCGCACTGGGCACCGACTCCGGCGTCGCCACGACCGCGCTGCTCACGGACATGAACGTGCCGCTGGGCCGCGCGATCGGCAACGCCAACGAGGTGCGCGAGTCCGTCGAGATCCTGGCGGGCGGAGGCCCGGCCGACGTGCGGGCACTGACCGTCGCCCTCGCCAGGGAGATGCTCGCCCTCGCCGGGCAGCCCGACGCCGACGTGGAGGCCGCTCTCGACGACGGCCGCGCGATGGACAGCTGGAAGGCCATGATCCGCGCGCAGGACGGCGACCCCGACGCCGCGCTCCCGGTCGCGAGGGAGACGCACGTCGTGACCGCCGCGTCCGACGGTGTCGTGACGCGCATGGACGCGCTGCCCTTCGGGATCGCCGCGTGGCGCCTCGGTGCCGGGCGGGCCAGGGCCGAGGATCCGGTCATCCACGAGGCCGGCATCGACCTGCACGCCAAGCCGGGCGACCGCGTGACCGCCGGGCAGCCGCTGTTCACCCTGTCCGCGGCCGACGAGGCACGGTTCCCCCGCGCGATCGAGGCGCTGGAGGGGGCGTGGGAGCTCGGCGACCGGGCCCCGGAGGCCGGGCCGATCGTCCGCGAGCGCATCACGGCCTGAGGCCGCGGACGGTAGCCTGAAACCGAAGTCCCGCGACCGAGAGGATCCCCATGTCGATCGATGCGAACGGCGATGCCAGCCTGAACGGCGTCTCCCTGCGGAGCCTGCCCAAGGTGTCGTTGCACGACCACCTCGACGGGGCCGTGCGGCCGGCGACGATCATCGAACTCGCGGACGCCATCGGGCTCGACGTGCCGGAGAACGACCCGCGCGCGCTGGGCACCTGGTTCGCGAAGCAGAGCGACTCCGGCTCGCTGGTCGAATACCTGAAGACGTTCGACCTCACGACGGCCGTCATGCAGACGCGCGAAGGGCTCACCCGGGTCGCGCGCGAGTTCGTGCAGGATCTCGCGGCCGACGGCGTGATCTACGGAGAGGTGCGCTGGGCGCCCGAGCAGCACCAGGCCGCGGGGCTCACGCTGGAGCAGGCCATGGAGGCCGTGCAGCAGGGCATCGAGGAGGGCGAGGACGCCGCCGACCGCAACGGTCGCAGCATCCGCGTCGGCCAGCTGATCACCGCCATGCGGCACACCGACCGCGCCAGGGAGATCGCGGAGCTCGCGGTCGACTTCCGCGGCCGCGGTGCCGTGGGCTTCGACATCGCCGGGCCGGAGGACGGCTTCCCGCCGTCGAACCACCGCGCCGCGTTCGACTTCCTCGCCGAGAACTTCTTCCCCGTGACCGTTCACGCGGGAGAGGCCGCCGGACTCGCATCGATCCGTTCGGCGCTGCTCGACGGGCGCGCGCTGCGGCTGGGCCACGGTGTGCGCATCGCGGAGGACCTGGAGGTCGTCACGCAGGAGGGCGACGAGGTGCAGGTGCGCTTCGGCGAGCTCGCCCGCTGGGTGCGCGACCGCGAGATCCCGCTCGAGCTGTCGCCGTCGTCGAACCTGCAGACCGGGGCCGTCGCGGCCTGGGGCAACGTGCTGGCCGACCACCCGTTCGACCTGCTCTACCAGCTGGGCTTCGCCGTCACCGTGAACGTGGACAACCGCACCATGAGCGCGACCTCGCTCACGCGGGAGCTGGCGCTGCTGGTGGAGACGTTCGACTACGACCTCGACGACCTCGAGACCTTCCAGTTCAACGCCGCGGCCGCCGCGTTCCTCCCCGTCGAGGAACGCGAGGAGCTCGTGGAGATGATCGCCGAGGGATTCGACGCCTGACCGTGGCTTCCGGGGGGAAGCGACGGGGGCGCGTCGCACTGATCATCTCGCTCGCCGCCGTGCTGCTGGTCGGGGGTGGCGCGGCGGCATACCTGCTGCTGAACCGGGGGGCGGCCGAGGCGGCACCGGCGCGGACGGAGTCGCCGCGCCCCGAGCCGTCGCCGTCGCCGAAGCCGCTGACCGCGGTCGAGCAGCTGCTGGCCGACGCCGACAACCCGCTGGCGTGTGCCGTGAGCTTCGCCGGCGAGGGCGCCCCGGCGGATCCGCAGCTGCAGTGGCAGAACGGCCTGTACGTCGCGCTGCCGATCCCGGCCGTGGCGGGGAAGGTGTTCGCCGGGTGGTACCCGACGGCGGCAGACGCGGCAGCCTTCACTCCGGAGGCCCGCGTCAACGGCGCCGACCCCGTGGTGTGCGACGACCAGCGGATCGAGCTGTTCGCGGCCTGGAAGACCCCGGAGGAGAACGCGGCGGAGGGCACGCGCGTGCCGATCCTCATGTACCACCAGTTCACATCGAACCCGGACGGGGAGACAGGCTGGCTGCGCGGGAACTACGCCTACATCGGCGACTTCGACGCGCAGATGAACCACATCGCCACCACGGGCTTCTACCTGCCGACGTGGGACGAGCTCAGCGCGTTCATCGACGGCCGGCTGTTCCTGCCCTCGCGCTCGGTCATCATCACGGACGACGACGCCGACCAGAGCTGGTTCGACCTCGCCGTGCCCGTGATCGACAAGTACCGCCTGCTGTCGACCTCGTTCATGATCACGGCCTACCGGACCGATCCGCCCCCATCGATCTACGTGCTGCGGCGCTCGCACACCAACGACATGCACCAGGCGGGGGAGAACGGCAAGGGGCGGATGGTGAACTGGACGGCCGATCAGATCGCCGCCGACCTCAACGCCTCGGGCGACGTGCTGGGCGTCCGCGAGGTCATGGCCTAC
Organism: Microbacterium sp. NPDC055502; assembly: GCF_053643635.1. Classification (NCBI taxonomy): domain Bacteria; kingdom Bacillati; phylum Actinomycetota; class Actinomycetes; order Micrococcales; family Microbacteriaceae; genus Microbacterium; species Microbacterium sp. NPDC055502. Next base: position 139,269 of record NZ_JBSHKJ010000003.1, read on the forward strand.
CCCTTCGGACACTACAACGACACGGCGAAGCAGGGCGTGGCGCAGGCCGGCTTCGAGATGGCGCGGACGATCGAGCCCGGGTACGTGCAGATCGGTACGGACAAGCTCGCGCTTCCCGTGGTGCGCATCGACTACGGCATGGGGCTCGACGCCCTGGTGTCGCGGATCGGCTGACGCGTGGCCGCGGTCGTCATCGTCGGTCCCGCCGCCTGGAACAGGATCGTCGTGCTCGACCGGCTGCCGGAGCCGGAACCGCACATGCAGTTCGCCGAGGACAGCTGGGAGACGGTCGGCGGCACGAGTGCGGGCAAGGCGCTGAGCCTGACCGGGCTCGGGCGCGCGGTGGCGCTGCACGCGATCGCGGGGTCGGACGACGACGGCCGGCGGGTGCGCGACGCCCTGGCCGCGGCCGGAGTCCCCGTGCACTGGTCGGACGGCGTGACGGAGCGCCACCTGAACCTCATGACTAGGGCGGGGGAGCGCGTGTCGCTGTACCTGGCGACGCCGAAGGCGGGCGACGGGCGCGACGATGCGGCCCTGGCGGCAGAGCTGGCGGTGGCGGACGCGGTCGTGCTTGACCTGGCCGCTGAACCGTTGCGCCTGCTCCCGCTGGCACGGCGGAGCGGCACGCCGCTCTGGGTGGACGTGCACGACTACGACGGCACGGCCGCGTTCCACCGGCCGTTCCTCGCCGCCGCGCATGCCGTGTTCTGCAACGCCGACCGCCTGGACTCTCCGGTGGAGTTCCTGCGGGCCACGGTCGACGCGGGCGCCCAGCTCGCGGTGTGCACGCTCGGCGCGGACGGCGCGGTGGCGATCGATGCGGACGGGACCGAGGTGCGCGTGCGCGCGGTGCCCACCACGGTCGTCGACACCAACGGCGCAGGCGACGCGTTCCTCGCCGGCGTGCTGGACGCCCGACTGGGCGGAGCCGGGCTCGCCGCCGCGCTGGAGGCCGGGGCGCGGACGGCGTCGCTCGTGCTCGGCACCCGGCACCTGCACCCGCTGCTCGACCCCGTCCTCGGCTGAGAGGTGCCGGTCAGCGGGGAACCGACAGCAGGAACCCGCCCACGATGTCGGTGAGCTGCGCGCGCATCTCCTCCTCGGACAGGGTCGGCTCGCCGTCGCCCGCCTGTGGCCCGTAATCACCGAACGAGGCATGAGAGGCGCCGTCGATCTCGACGAGTTCGGCGTCGGCGGGGAGCATCGGCCGCGCATCGGCGATCTTCTCCGGAGTGGACAGGCCGTCCTCGCTCCCGGCCACGCTGAGCACCGGGAGCTCGGAATCGGACAGGTCGTTCGCGCAGTACGACGCGAACAGCACCAGGGCATCGGCTGCGGTGGCGAGCTGGCAGGCGCGGACGCCGCCCAGGGAGTGGCCGCCGACGGCCCAGGACTCGACATCGGGCGCCGCGGACGTGAAGTCGTCCAGGCCGCGGGGGTCGAAGAACGCGAGGTTCAACCACGGCCGGGTGATCACGACCGTGATGCCCTCCTCGGCGAGGCCCTGGAGCGGGGCCGCATAGGCCCACGGATCGACCTTGGCGCCCGGGATGAACACCAGGCCCCGTTCGGAGTCGCCGTCGGCGGGTTCCAGCACGATGCCTTCGTCGGCGTCGGTCACGGTGATCGCCGAATTGGCACGGACCTCGGCGAGCGGACCCGGTTCGGCCGGCATGACCCCGATCTGGGTGTAGGCGAGCACACCGCCGATCGCGAGGACCAGCACGATGGCCAGAGCCCACAGGACACGTCTCAGGATGCGGCGGCGGGGCTTCTTCTGCACGGAGGCAACGCTACTCCCGTCGGCGGGAGACGGAGGGGTGCGTGGCCAGGTACTCCTCGAACGCCTCCGCCGAGGTGCGCGTGGGCGTGAAGCCGAAATCCTCGATGAGTCGGCGGTTGGACAGCACGGGCCGCCAGCGCAGGAACGGCACCTTCTCCGGCCCGTGCTCGGTGAGCCGGAGCATCCGTCCCAGGCGGAGCGCCGCGTCCAGTGCCCACGCCGGGACCACGAGCTGTCGCTTGCCGAGCCGCGCGGCGATCTGCGGCACCGTGAGACGCCCGTCTCCGGCAACGTTGAACACCCCGGCCGGTCCGTCCGTCGCCGCCCGCACCATCGCGGTCGCAACGTCGTCGACCCAGACGAACACGAAGGGGGAGTCGGAGCCCGCGATGCGCAGGATGCGCCGCCCGTCCCAGAGCGCGGTGATCTGATTCCGCACGGTCGGACCGAGGATCGTCCCGATGCGGAACACGACCTGCTCGAGTCCGGGGTGCTCGCTCCGGCAGTCGGACAGCATCTCCTCGACCAGCCGTTTGTGGCGCGCGTACGGGAACGCGTCGTTGCCGCGCAGAGGCGTGCTCTCGTCGATCCAGGCGGGAGCGTCGGGGTGGTAGCCGTACGCGGCGCCCGAGCTCGACACGACGATCCGGCGGACGCCGGTCTCGACGCACGCGGCGAGCACATTCGCGGAGCCGATCACATCGACCCGGTACTCCCGGTCGACGTCGCGACCCGGGTTCACGATCGCGGCGAGGTGCACCACGGTGTCGATCCGGTGGGCGCGCAGCAGGGGCGCGACGGCTGCGGCATCGGTCACGTCGAGCAGCGCGTTCACGACGCCGTCCCGCGCGGGGGCATCCCGCACATCCGCGGCCACGACCAGCTCCACGTCGTCACGGCGCGCGAGGGCGCTCGCGACGTGCGTGCCGAGGAAACCCGCACCGCCCGTGATCAGCACCCGCCGCATCAGGCCGCCTCGATGCTCATGCGACCACTCGCATCGCCGTGGGGGCTTCCGGTCCGCCGTCGGGTGTGCCGCGCCCACAGTCCGGCGAGCACGAGTCCGGCGATGATGTCCCAGATGCCCCACCAGCCCGCCACGATGGCCATGCCGCCCAGCCCGTCGAAGAACAGGAAGACCAGGCCCAGGCCGAGCCCGGCGTTGCGGATGCCCACCTCGAAGGTCATGGCCTTGCGCTCGCGGGTGCCCAGTCCGCCGACCACGGCCGTGCCGTAACCGAGGGCCAGCGCGACCGCATCGTGCACGGCGACCACCAGGAGGATGATGCCGAGCACCTGCACGAACACCGTCCAGTTGCCGATCAGGGCGGCCACGATGAAGCCCAGCAGTGCGAGCAGGCTGAACCACTTCACGAAGGGCTGCACGCGCGCGCTCACCCCCGGCAGCTTCGCCCGCAGCAGCAGCCCGAGGGCGAACGGGAGACCGACGATCAGCAGGATCTCGAGCAGCATGCGCCACGGGTCGAGCGAGATGTCGCGCAGCAGCGTGCGCGCGGTCGGGTGCAGCGACCCCCAGAACGTGATGCTCAGCGGCATCGCGATGATGTAGACCAGGTTGCCGACCGCCGTGAGCGACACGGACAGCGCGACGTTGCCGCCCGCGCGATGCGTGAGCACCTGCGAGATGTTGCCGGGCGGACAGCACGCGACCAGCAGCATCCCCAACGCCATCGACGGCGGGACGGGCAGCACCAGCGTGAGCAGGAACGTCGCGACGGGGAGCAGCAGGAGCTGGGCGAGGATCGCGATCGCGAACGGCTTCGGGTGCTTCGCCACGACGCGGAAGTCCTGCGGTGACGTGTCCAGCGCGATGCCGAACATGATCAGGCCGAGCACCACGTTGAGGATCGTGAGCGTGCCAGGGGTGAAGGAGAGCACCACGTCGTCGACGTTCACGCCCCGGCCTCCAGCGACTGCCGCTCCTGCCGGACCGCGCGGCGATAGGCGTCCTTGTTCACGTAGTAGGCCATCCGGTCGAGGCCGAGGTAGTGGTAGCCGCCGGTCACGTCCGGCCACGGGGCCCCGGTCACCCGCTCGCGGAATCGCGCGCCGCGCTCGGGAGCCGTCTCCACCGCGTGCAGGTAGGAGGCGAGGAGCTCGGCCTGCTCGTAGCGCCCCTGCCACCCGATCCCCGACGCCTCGATCATGCCCATCACAAACAGCCCGTTGAAGGAGGAGGGGAACACGTTCAGGAACAGCCTCGGGGCCGCCCCGCGCCAGTGCAGGTGCTCCGGATCGACGAACGGGTAGTCGAGGCGGTAGCCGGTGGCGAGCAGGACCAGGTCGTAGTCGTCCGCGCTCCCGTCGCGGAAGTGCACCGTGGAGCCGTCGAAGCGGTCGATGTCGGGTCGGATGCGCAGGTCGCCCTGGCCGAGGTGGTTCAGGACGAGCGTGTTCACGATCGGGTGCGACTCGTACAGCCGGTAGTCGGGCCGGGGGAAGCCGAACCGTACCGGATCGCCCGTGAACGCCCGCAGCACCCGGGTGTCGATCGCCTGCTTGAGCCGGGCGGGCAGCGGTCGGCCCTGGTTGAGCGTGTCGCTGGGACGCCCGAACAGGTAGCGCGGCACGAAGTAGTAGCCGCGGCGCACGCTCATGTCGACCGACGCCGCATGGTGCACGGCGTCGACGGCGATGTCGCACCCCGAGTTGCCCGCGCCGATCAGCAGAACGCGCTTCCCCGCGAGCTGCTGCGGCGACCGGTACGCGCTGGTGTGCTGCAGCTCGCCCGTGAACGCACCGCGGAACGAGGGGACGTTCGGCGTGGCGAGCGTGCCGTTCGCGAGCACCACGCCCGCGTACCACCGGGTGTGCTCGCCGTCCGGTCCCGTGGCGGTGAGGTCCCAGCCGCCGTCGCGGGGTTCGAGCCTGGTCACGGCCGTGTCGAAGCGGAACAGCCCTGTCAGGCCGAAGTGCTCGGCGTAGTCGGTGAAGTACCCCTTGAGCACGCGGTGCCCCGGGTAGTCCGCGGTGGTCCGCATCGGGAACTCCGCGAACTCGGTCGTGGTGCGCGAGGAGATCAGGTGCGCGGACTCGTACATGGTGCTGCGCGGGTTGTCGATGTCCCACAGGCCGCCGACGCCGTGCGACGCCTCGTACCCGTCCACGGCGATGCCGCGCTTCTGCAGCGCTCTGGCTGCTGCCAGGCCCGATGGCCCCGCGCCGATCACGGCGTATCTGTTCATCCCGCTCCCCGCACGTCGCTGTGCTCGAAAAAACGCCCCCGCGCACCGATCGTAGCGGTGCGCGGGGGCGCGTCGTGGACGGTCGCCGCGGCGGGATCAGGTGTCGCGCAGGACGGCCTGCCGGGCGGCGACGGCCTCGCGCACCGCGTCGTACAGCGGGTGTTCGGGGTCGAGTCCGGTGGTGCGGGTCGTGAACGCTCCGGCGTCCTCGCTGCGCAGGAGCGCCTGGAGCTCGACGGACTGCTCATCCGCGGGGTCGTCGAACTCGAGAGCGGCGGCGACGGCGGCCACCAGCGCCGCGGTCGGCAGCCCGCGCTCCGCGGCCATCGCGGCGGGGCCGATGAAACGCTCGTGGCGGGAGATCTTGCGCAGCGGCTGCCGCCCCACGCGCTGCACCGTGTCGACCAGTTCCGGGTTGCGGAACCGGTCGAGGATCGTGGCGCGGTACGCGGCGAGCTCGGCCGGATCGAGACCGTGCACCGCCGCGAGCACGGCCGATGTCTCCTGCAGTGCCGCGGACACCCGGGCGGCGATGTCGGGGTCGGCCAGCGCGTCCGAGATGCGCTCGATGCCCGCGCGAGCGCCGAAGTACGCGGTCGCGGCGTGTCCCGTGTTCACCGTGAACAGCTTGCGCTCGATGTACGGCGCGAGGTCCGCGACGAAGTGCGCCCCCGGGATGCGCGGCGGCGCGTCCCCGAACGGCCCCGACTCGATGGCCCACTCCACGTACGGCTCCACCGTGACGTCGACGCCCGCGCCCTCGGGCTGCGCGGGCACGATGCGGTCCACCGCGGTGTTCGCGAACACCGCGCGCGACAGCAGGGCCTCGGCGTCGGCCCCGGCGGCCGCGGCGACCTCGGCGCGCAGCTGGTCGGTGGCGCCGATCGCGTTCTCGCACGCCATGACCTGCAGCGGCGCGGCCGAGGGGGAGCGGAGCGCGAGCCCCGCGACGATCGACGGCGCCACGAAGCGCAGCACCGTCGGTCCCACGGCCGTGGTGACGACGTCCGCGGTCGCCACCTCCTCCGCGACGGCATCGGGGTCGGTGCGGCTGTTCACCGCGCGGAACCCGGTGACGACGTGATCGGTCCCCCCGGGGCCGGCCTCGTGCACGGTGTACTCGTCGACCGCGTTGATGGCGTCGACGAGAGCCCCGGCGACATCCGAGAACACGACCTCGTACCCGCCCTCGTGCAGCAGCAGGCCGACGAATCCGCGCCCGATGTTGCCGGCCCCGAAGTGGACCGCCTTCATGCTTCGTTCACCTCCGACAGGAGCGTGTAGAGCTCCTCCGGGGTCTGCGCCGCGGCGAGCTTCGCGACGTCGTCCTCGTCCGAGAAAAGGATCGCGATGCGCGACAGGATCTCCAGGTGCTCGTCACCGACACCGGCGATGCCGATCACGAAGGTCGCCTGCTCGCCGTCCCAGTCGACGCCGCCGTCGTAGCGCACGACCGAGAGGGCCGAGGCGAGGATGGCGTCCTTCGCGTCGTTGGTGCCGTGCGGGATCGCGAGCCCGTTGCCCATGTAGGTCGACACGGTCTGCTCGCGCTGCCGCATCGCGTCGACGTAGGCGGGGGTGACCGCTCCGGCGGCGACGAGGATGTCCGTCGCCTCCTGGAGGGCGTCGTCCCGCGTCGCACCCGACGGGTGGATCCGGATCTGCTCGAGGGTGAGCACGCTCATTCTTCGTCCTTTCGCTGTTCCCTGACCATCTCGACGACCTCTTCGTACTTCGGCGAGTTCATGAAGTTGTCGACGGAGACGTGGATGGAGTTCGGCGACTTCGTCTGCGCCCGCTCCGTGAGCTGCTGCTGCGTGATCACCAGGTCGGCGGTGCCGTCGAGGTTGGCGATCGCCGCGTTGGTCACGGTGACGCCCTCGATCCCGGCCTTCTTGATCTTGTTGCGGAGCACGCTGGCGCCCATCGCCGAGGAGCCCATGCCGGCGTCGCACGCGAACACGATCGTGGAGATCGGCCGGTCGGCGACCGCGGTCGCGGGGGCCTCGGTCGCGGCGGTGGCTGTCGCAGCGCCCGACGAGGTGCGCAGCGCGTCCATCGCGGCGGACGACTTGCCCTTGTTCGCCTCGGTCTGCGCGATCGCCGCACCGAACGTGTCGCCCTCCGCCGCGAGGTCGCGCTTGCGCGAGGCCCGCAGGATCACGGCGGTGAGCAGGAACGTGACGGCCGCAGCGAGGATGACCGACAGGTAGACCACGAGCAGGTTCGCGACGCCGGGGCCGATCGCCGCGGCGGTCACCGCGATGATGCTGCCGGGCGCCGCGGGGAAGGCCAGGCCTCCGCCGAGAAGCATGTTCGTGGTCACACCGGTCGCTCCACCCGCGATCAGGGCGAGGATCGTTGCTGGCTTGCTCAGCGCGTACGGGAAGTAGATCTCGTGGATGCCGCCGAAGAACTGGATGATCGCGGCTCCGGGCGCGGACGCCCGCGCGGCGCCGACCCCGAAGAAGCTGAACGCCAGCAGCAGGCCGATGCCCGGACCGGGGTTCGCCTCGATGAGGAACAGGATCGACTTGCCGGTCTCGGTCGCCTGCTCGATGCCGAGCGGGGTGAACACGCCGTGGTTGATGGCGTTGTTGAGGAACAGCACCTTCGCGGGCTCGACGATGATCGACACCAGCGGCAGCAGGTTCAGTCCCACGAGCCAGTCGACGGCGGCGCCCAGCGCGGTGCTGATGCCGAGCATGACCGGTCCGAACGCGAAGAAGCCGACGATCGCGAGGATCATGCCGAGGATGCCCGCCGAGAAGTTGTTCACGAGCATCTCGAACCCGGGGCGGATCTTGCCGTCCCACAGGCGATCCATCTGCTTCGTGAGCCATGCGGCGATCGGTCCCATGATCATGGCGCCGAGGAACATCGGGATGTTCGTACCGACGATCACGCCGACCGTGGCGATCGTGGCCACGACGCCACCGCGCTCGCCGTAGACCAGGCGGCCCGCGGTGTTGGCGATCAGCAGCGGCAGCAGGTAGGTGACCATCGGGCCGACCAGCCCGACGTACGCCAGGATGTTGCCGCCGTCACCCTCGGCCACCGCGGTCATGGCACCCTGCCAGCCGATCACGGCCGAGTCGCCGCCGCCGCCGATGATCTCGGCGACCCCGGCCCAGTGCCAGCCGAAGGGGCTGTCCGCGCCGAAGAAGCCGGCGGGGATGAAGAGCATCGTGATGAAGCCCCAGGCGATGAAGGCCGCGATGTTCGGCATGATCATGCCCGAGAGGAAGGTGCCGAAGCGCTGGACACCCAGGCGGAGGCCGCCGGGTCTCGTGGCGGCAGGTGACGTCGTCGTCATGATGTCGTCTCTTTCTGGTGAGGGGGGAGTGCCGCGGCGAGGGTCGCCACGGCGGTTCGGGCGGAGGAGGCGTCGTCGGCGTCCAGCGCGGCTTCCGCCAGGCTGAGCGCGTCGGATGCGGTGCGTTCGGAGAGGGCGCGGCGCACGTCGGCCAACGCGGACGGCGCCATCGAGAGACTGGTCGCCCCGAGACCCACGAGCACGACGGCGAGGAGGGGGTCGGCCGCGGCCTCCCCGCAGATGCCCACGGGCTTGCCGAGACGGGCGCCGGCCGCGCCGACCTCGCGCACCAGGCGGAGCACCGCGGGGTGCCACGGGTCCTGGAACGACGCGACCGAGCCGAGCAGGCGGTCGGCCGCCATCGTGTACTGCGTGAGGTCGTTGGTGCCGATCGAGGCGAAGTCCGCGTGGGCGAGCACCCGGTCGGCCAGCAGGGCGCTGGACGGGACCTCGACCATGACCCCGGCGGTCTTCAGCCCGTACTCGCGTGCGAGTCCCGTGAAGTACACGGTCTCCTCGACCGTCGCGACCATGGGCGCCATGACCCACAGGTCGGCGTCGGTCTCGGCGTCGGCTTCCGCGAGCGCCGTGAGCTGCTCGCGCAGGATGTCCTCGCTCGCCCGCAGCGCCCGGAGGCCGCGGAGCCCCAGGGCCGGGTTCTCCTCGTGCGCGTCGTTGAGGAAGGCCAGGGGCTTGTCGGCGCCCGCGTCGAGCATGCGCACCACGACCTTCCGGCCGGGGAACGCCGCCAGGAGCTCGCGGTACGACTCGCGCTGCTGCGCCACCGTCGGGGCCTGGGACGCCGAGAGGAACAGGAACTCGGTGCGGAACAGCCCGACGCCCTCGGCCCCCCGAGCGACCGCATCGGCGGCGTCCGCAGGCTTCCCCAGGTTCGCCAGCAGCGCGATGGGCGTGCCGTCGGCGAGGGCGCCGGGAGTGGCTGGTGCATCGACGGCCGAGCGTCGGGCCGCGGCGCGCTCGGCGGCACGGGCGAGGGCCTCGGTGCTGGGCTCGCGGGTCACGACCCCGGCAGCGGCGTCGACGATCACGGTCTCGCCCGTGGTGAGGGCGGTGCCCTCCGACGCCCCGACGATCGCGACGATGCCCTTCTCGCGGGCGAGGATCGCGGTGTGCGACGTGGGGCCGCCGTCCGTGGTGATCAGCGCGAGCACCTGGTCGAGGTCGAGCAGCGCGGTGTCCGCCGGGGCGAGGTCGCGCGCGACCAGCACGAACGGGTGCCCGGGGTTCGGCACGCCGGGGGCGTCGACCCCGCGCAGGCGGGCGAGCACGCGCTGGGCGATGTCGTCGAGGTCGGCGGCGCGCTCCCCGAGGTAGCCGCCCACGGCCTCCAGCGTCGCGCGGAACCCGGCGAACGCGTCGTGCACGGCCCACTCCGCGGTGGCGCCGCGGTCGATGCGGGCATCCACCTCGTCCTGCAGCGTCGGGTCCTCGGCGATCATGGCCTGCGCCTCGAGCACCTCCTGCGCCGCTCCTCCGGCGGCCTCGCCGCGCGCGGTCAGCTCCCGCGCCACCGTGGCGACGGCCTCGCGGGCTCGCGCGCGCTCGGCATCGGCGCCCGCGGTGCTGGGCGAGTCGTCCGGCGCCGGCAGCGCCTCGGTCATCCGGACGACCGGTCCCTGGGCGACGCCGAGGCCGATTCCCACCCCGCGCAGCTCGCTCATCCGGCCGCGTCCTGATCGTGATCGGTGGTCAGCAGCTCGGTGAGCGTGTCCAGCACGTCCTCCGCGCCGTCGCCCTCGGCCGTGAGCGTGACGTAGTCGCCGTGCTCGACCGCGAGCGCGATGACGCCGAGGATGCTGGCGGCGTTGACCGGCTTGCCGGAGTCCTTCGCGATGGTCACGGCGAGACCGGAATCCTTGGCCGCCTGCGCGAAGATCTTCGCGGGGCGGGCGTGCAGGCCGTGCGAGGAGCCGATCCGGACGGTGCGAGTGGCGGTCATGGTGTTCCTTTCGGTGTCTCGCCGGCGTCGGCGAGGATCGAGCGGGCAAGCCGGAGGGTGCGGCTGCCGTCGCGGTCGGCGAAGACGTCGTCGGGCAGCAGTGCCACCGGGCCGTCGGCGACGCGGCGGATGTCGGCGAGCCGGTCGCCGAGGTGCGGGCCGATGAGCACGAGGTCGTGGCGCCCTGCGGCGACGGAGCTCTCCGTTCCGGCCGCCGCATCCCAGTCCAGGCCGACGGACTCCGCCGCCCTGCGCAACCGCTGCGCGACGAACGTGCTCGACGCGCCAGCGCCGCACACCACGAGGATCCTCATCGATGCCGCCTTTCCTGAGAACAGTCTGAGAACGCGGAGCGGGGTCGCGCCAACACGTTCCTTTCCGCCCCTGCGGAACCTCGGTTTCCGCGCGCCCCGCCCGTCGGGCTGACATCATGGAGACACGTCGAGACAGTGCGGTCAGCACGCCAGAGCAGGGGGAGTCATGTCGCGCCAGCGCCAGGATCAGCTCCTCGCGCTGCTGCTGCGGCAGGAGGGCTGGGCGACCGCCGGGAGCCTGGCCGACCTCCTCGGCGTGACCCCGCGGAGCATCCGGTCGTACGTCGCCGCCCTCAACGCCCGCACGCCCGGCGCGGCCGTGGTGGAGTCGGGACCCGCCGGCTATCGCGCGGGGTCGGGCGCCCGGGGCGCGCAACGGGTGCGCCAGGGCCGCGAGGCCACGCCCCGCGACCGGTTGCACGCGCTCGTGCGCATGCTGCTCGACGCGCCGGAGGGCGTCGACGTGTTCGACGCCGCCGACGAGCTGCACGTGAGCGAGGCCACCCTGGAGGCCGACCTCGTGCGCGTGCGCGGTCTGCTCGACGGCACCGACCTCACCCTCGACCGCTCGCGCGAGATCGTGCGGCTGCGTGGCGACGAGGCGGCCCAGCGGCGGCTGCTCAGCCGGCTCGCGCACGACGAGATGGACGACGCGTCCTTCCACCCGGAGGTGTTCCGCCGCGCGCTGTCCGGCACGGCGGTCGATCCGCGGGCGGTCGCGCCCTTCAAGTCGGCCCTGGTGGGGGAGCTCGGACAGCTCGGCTACTACGTCAACGAGCTCGCGATCGCCGACGTGCTGCTGCACATCGCGATCGCCGCGGAGCGGGTGGCCGCTGGGCGGTCACTCGACACGCCGCCGACCGGGGCCAGGCCCGAGATCCCCCGCGTGGGCGCGGTGATCGCGCGTCTCGCCGCCGAGCACTTCGGCGTGATGCTCGGCGAGGGCGACAGCGCCCACCTCGCGTCCCTCGTGCTCACACGCATCGTGGCGCCGGGCGGCGACGAGACCCGCGAGGTCGCGCGCAGCGGAGTGGCGCCGGAGGTCGACGCGGCCGTGCGGGCCGAGATCGCCAGGGCCGCGGACGACTTCCAGGTCGACCTGGTCGACGAGACGTTCGTGCTGCGGCTCGCGCTGCACGTGCAGAACCTGCGGCGACGGGCGGAGGAGAGCGCCCTCACGCGCAACCCGCTCACGCGGTCGCTCAAGACCACGTATCCGATGATCTTCGAGGTGGCGGTGTCGATCGCGAGCGGGCTGCACGACCGCCTCGGCACCCCCGTCCACGACGACGAGATCGCCTACATCGCGATGCACGTCGGCGGGCGTCTCGAGCGCAGCCGCAAGGCCGAGTCGATCCTCACGGCGACGATCGTGTGCCCTGGCTATTACGAGCTGCACGAGCTGCTGCGATCGAGCGTCGACCGCTCCCTCGGCTCCGCGATCGAGGTCACGAGCGTCGTCACGAACGTCGACCCCGACTGGGCGTCGTTCGACACCGACCTGGTGCTCAGCACGATCGAGCCCGGCTCGCCCGGTGAGCGGTTCGTGCGCATCCAGCCGTTCCTCACCGACGCCGACGTCGACCGCGTGCAGCAGGCCGCGGCCCGCGTCCGCCGCGGCCGGCGTCTCACGCGGCTGCGGGCCGAGCTGGCGCGCTACTTCCTGCCCGACGCCTACGTCTTCCCGCTGCCCGATGCGGGGGAGGAGGAGATCATCCGGCTCCTCGGCGCGCGGCTGGTGGCGGCCGGACTGATCGGCGACGACTACGTGGAGAACACGATCGTGCGCGAACGCCTGTCGTCCACGGCGTTCACCGACGCGCTCGCCGTGCCGCACGCGCTGCAGATGACGGCCACCCGCACCGCGATCGCGATCGGGGTCGCCGAGGGGTCCGCGGCCTGGGGCGACGCCCGCGTGCAGGTCGTCGCGCTCGCCGCGTTCAGCGAGGGCGACCGCGCGGCCTTCCAGACCGTGTTCGAGCAGCTCGTCGAGGTGTTCAGCGAGCGCGACAGCGTGCAGCGCATCGTGCGGCGCGGCACCACGTTCGAGGCGTTCCTCGACGAGCTGGTGGCGGTGATCGACGGCTGAGCTCAGCCCCGCGGTGCGAGCACGTCGGCGAGCCGGTCCAGCAGCGTCTCCGCGGCGGGGGATGCCGCCGTCTCCAGCACGACGGCATCGCCCGGCACGATCGCGAGGTCCATGACCGCCAGCACGCTGCTCAGGTCGACGGTCGTCCCGTCGGCGGTGCGCAGCGTCACCGGGCGGTCGTGCGCCTGCACGAGCCGGACGATCTCGGCGACCGGGCGCGCGTGCACGCCGTTGTGCGCGCTCACGACGACGGTCCGCTCGGGCATGGTCAGGAGCGCTCGTCCAGCAGGGCGCGCACTCCGGCCTCGAGCTCGGCGACGGCCGCAGCCGCTCCCTCCGCCGAGTCGCCCCGCGCATCGATGTACACCTTGAGCTTCGGCTCCGTGCCGCTCGGGCGGACGATGACGCGCGAGCCGTCGCTCAACCGGTACCGGAGCACGTCGCCCGACGGCTGACCGTCCGCGGCGTTCAGCAGGTCCTCCGCCGAGGCGATGGAGCGCCCGCCGATCTGCGTGGGCGGCAGGGTCCGCAGCGCCAGCATGACGGTGCCGATGAGGGCCAGATCGGCCACGCGCACCGACACCTGGGCGCTCGCGAAGTGCCCGTAGGTGTCGCCGAGCTCGCGGAGCAGGTCCGCGATGGTCGCGCCGCGCCCGCGCGCCTCCGCGGCGAGCCCGAGCAGCGCCACGGCGGCGGAGATGCCGTCCTTGTCCCGCACGGTCTCGGGGTTCACGAGGTAGCCGAGCGCCTCCTCGAAACCGAACACGATGCCCGGGGCCCGCGAGATCCACTTGAAGCCGGTGAGCGTCTCGTGGAAGTCGAGGCCGTGGTGCGCGGCGACCGCGCCGAGACCGGGGGAGGAGACCAGCGAGCAGGCCAGCGAGGCTCCGGGCGTGCCGGCGGCCGCACGGGCGGCGCGGGCGCCGAGCAGCAGGCCCACCTCGTTGCCGGTGAGCCGGCGCCAGCCCTCCGGCGCGGTGTCGTCGGGAATCGCCACGGCGAGCCGGTCGGCGTCCGGGTCGTTCGCGAGGATGAGGTCGGCGCGCGTCCGCCGGGCCTTCGCGAACGCGAGGTCCATGGCACCCGGCTCTTCCGGGTTGGGGAACGACACCGTGCGGAAGGTGGCGTCGGGGCGCAGCTGCTCGTCGACCACGAGCGGCTGCGGGTAGCCCGCGGCCTTCACGATGCGCGACACCGTCTCCCAGCCCACGCCGTGCATGGCCGTGTACACCCACCGCAGCCCGGCCGCGTCGTCCGGAGCCGGGGCCACGGCGGCGGTCGCGGCGATATAGGCCTCGACCACGTCTTCGCCCGCCGTCTCGTACTCCGTGGAGCGCGGCAGCGACCGCACGTCTCCGGCGTCTGCGACCCGCTGAATGTGCGCGGCGATCTCGGCGTCCGCGGGGGCCACGATCTGCGAGCCCTGGTCGGCGCCGCCGAGGTACACCTTGTAGCCGTTGTCGTTCGGCGGGTTGTGGCTCGCCGTCACCATCACCCCGGCGGCGGCGTCGAGGTGGCGTACGGCGAAGGCCAGCACCGGGGTCGGCAGCAGGCGCGGCAGCAGGATCGCGCGCAGTCCCGCCCCGGCGAAGAGCTCGGCAGAGTCCTGCGCGAACACCCGGGAGTTGCGTCGGCCGTCGTAGCCGATCACGACGGTGGGCGTGCCGCCCCCCGCGCGCTCGCGGAGGTAAGCGGCGAACCCGGCCGCGGCCTGGGCGACGAGCACCCTGTTCATCCGGTTGCTCCCGGCGCCGAGCTCACCGCGCAGTCCGGCCGTGCCGAACGCGAGCCGACGGCCGAAGCGGTCGTCCAGGTCGGCGACGGCCGCGGCGTCTCCCGCGGCGGCCCTGGTCACGACGCCGGCGAGTTCGTCCCTGGTCTGCGGGTCGGGGTCCTGCCGCAGCCAGGCGCGGGCCTGCGCGAGCCGCTCCTCGCTCACAGGGCCTCGACCACCCTCGCCAGCAGTGCGGAGATCACCGGCTCCGCCTCCCGCCCGGCCTCGATCACCTCGGCATGGCTGAGCGGCGTCTGCTGGATGCCGGCGGCGAGGTTCGTGATGAGCGAGAACCCGAGGATCTCCATGCCCGCCTCGCGCGCCGCGATGGCCTCCAGCGCGGTGGACATGCCGACGATGTGCCCGCCGATCGCCTTCGCCATCTGCACCTCGGCCGGGGTCTCGTAGTGCGGACCGCGGAACTGCGTGTAGACGCCCTCGTCCAGGCCGGGGTCGATGCTCCGAGCGACGTCGCGCAGACGCTTCGCGTACAGGTCGGTGAGGTCGATGAACGTCGCCCCCTCGAGCGGCGAGTCGGCGGTCAGGTTGATGTGGTCGCTGATCAGCACCGGCTGGCCGGGCTTCCAGGTCTCGCGGATGCCGCCGGCACCGTTGGTGAGCACCATGATCTTCGCCCCCGTCGCGGCGGCCGTTCGCACGCTGTGCACCACGCGACGCACCCCGTGGTTCTCGTAGTAGTGGGTGCGCGCGCCGATCACCAGCACGTTCTTCCCGCCGGGGGTGCGGATGCTGCGCAGCGTCCCGACGTGTCCCTCGAGGGCGGGCTTGGAGAATCCGGTGACCTCGGTCGCGGGGATCGTGGCGACCGTCTCGCCGATGAGGTCGGCGGCTTTGCCCCAGCCGCTGCCGAGCGTGAGGGCGATGTCGTGCTTCTCGACGCCGGTGAGGCGCGCGATGTCGGAGGCGGCCGCGGCGGCCACCTCGAACGGGTTCGCGGAGGGGTCGTCGAGGGGGTTGCTGTGCGTTTCAGGCATGGATCCACTCTAGGAAGGTGCAGGCTCGGGGGCCAGGATTGGGGAAGAATGGAAAGCATGTCTTCCACCACTTTCGAGCGCACTCAGCGCGTCGCCGTGCTCGGCGGCGGACCCGGCGGTTACGAGGCGGCCCTCGCGGCCGCCCAGCTCGGAGCCGAGGTCACCCTGGTCGAGCGCGTGGGGGTGGGCGGCTCGGCCGTGCTCACCGATGTGGTGCCGTCGAAGAGTCTCATCGCGACCGCCGACGCCGCGGTCGCGATCTCCGAGGCGAGCGACCTCGGCGTGAACTTCTACGCGAAGGGCGAGAACGGCAAGCCGCTCAAGCCCGAGATCGCGATCAACCTCGCCGCGGTCAACAAGCGGCTGGTCGCGCTGGCCGGGCAGCAGTCCGAGGACATGCGCACGACCCTTCTCGACGCGGGCGTGCGCATCCTCTCCGGCCACGGTCGTCTGGAGGGTCCGAACGCGATCGTGGTCTCGACGGGGGAGCGCGGCACCGACTTCGACCGCGTCGAGGCGGACACCATCGTGGTCGCTGTCGGCGCGTCGCCGCGCGAGCTCGACTCCGCCAAGCCCGACGGCAGGCGCATCCTCACGTGGACGCAGCTGTACGACATGAAGGCGCTTCCCGAGCACCTCATCGTGGTCGGCTCCGGAGTCACCGGCGCCGAGTTCGCCTCCGCCTACATGAACCTCGGCGCGAAGGTCACCCTCGTCTCCAGCCGCGAGCAGGTGCTCCCCGGCGAGGATCAGGACGCCGCCCGGGTGCTGGAGAAGGTGTTCAAGCGCGGCGGCATGCAGGTGCTGTCGAAGTCCCGCGCCGAGAAGGTGGAGGTCACGGGCGACGGCGTGACGGTGACGCTGTCCGACGGCCGCACGGTCGAGGGCAGCCATTGCCTCATGGCGGTCGGCTCGATCCCGAACACCGCGGGCATCGGTCTGGAGGAAGCGGGCGTCGAGCTCGACGACTCCGGCCACGTGCGCGTGAACCGGGTGGCCCGCACGTCGGTGCCGAACGTGTACGCGGTGGGCGACTGCACGAACTTCTTCCCCCTGGCCTCGGTGGCCTCGATGCAGGGCCGCACGGCGGTGTTCCATGCCCTCGGCGACATCGTGATCCCGCTCGAGCTCATCAAGATCACGTCGAACATCTTCACCGCCCCGGAGATCGCCACGGTCGGCTACGGGGTGAAGGACGTGGAGGACGGCCTGGCCGACGGCATGGTCTACAAGCTGCCCCTCGCCGCCAACCCGCGCGCGAAGATGATGGGTATCAAGGACGGGTTCGTCAAGCTCATCGCCCGCAAGGGCTCCGGCACGGTGATCGGCGGCGTGATCGTCGCGCCGAAGGCGTCCGAGCTGATCTACCCGATCGCGATCGCCGTCGAACGGCGCCTCACGGTCGACCAGGTCTCGCGCGTGTTCGCGGCGTACCCGTCGCTGTCCAGCAGCATCACCGATGCGAGCCGGGCCATGCACCTGGTGAACATCTCCTGAGTCCCGCTCCTCCGGGCACACAGGAAAGGGCACCCCGCTGCGGCGGGGTGCCCTTTCCTGTGTGTTCCGGGTGTCAGCTGATGGTGAGGAGCTGGTGCCCGGCGGACACCGTGGCCCCGGCGTCGGCGTTGATGTTGCCCACCACGCCGTCCTTGTGCGCCTGCAGCGGCTGCTCCATCTTCATGGCCTCGAGCACGACGACCAGGTCGCCCTTGACGACCTGCTGGCCGTCTTCGACCGCGACCTTCACGACCGTGGCCTGCATGGGCGACTTGACGGCGTCGCCGGAGGCGCCGGCGTTCGCGGTGGTGGTGTGGCTGCGGCGCGACGGCGGCACGACAGCGGGCCGTCCGGACGAGCCGGCGGAGACCGCGACGCGGTCGGGGAGGCTCACCTCGAGGCGCTTGCCCCCGACCTCGACGACCACCGTGTGCCGTGCACCTGCGGCGGCGGGGGACTCCAGTTCGCCGTCCCACGCGGGGATGTCGTTGTCGAACTCGGTCTCGATCCAGCGCGTGTAGACGCCGAAGTCGCCGTCCTCCGCCGTGAAGGCGGCGTCGCGCACCACCTTGCGGTGGAACGGGATGACGGTGGGGAGACCCGCGACCTCGAACTCGTCCAGGGCGCGGCGCGAGCGCTCGAGCGCCTCGGCACGGTCCTTGCCGGTGACGATGATCTTCGCGAGCAGGGAGTCGAAGGCGCCAGAGACGGAGTCGCCAGCGGTCACGCCGGAGTCGAGGCGGATCCCGGGGCCGCCGAACGTCTTGAACACGTGGATCGGGCCCGGCTGGGGAAGGAAGCCGCGACCCGGGTCCTCGCCGTTGATGCGGAACTCGATTGAGTGGCCCTGCGGCTGGGGGTCGTCGTAGTCGATGGTGCCGCCCGCGGCGATGCGGAACTGCTCGCGCACGAGGTCGATGCCCGTGACCTCCTCCGACACCGGGTGCTCGACCTGGAGGCGCGTGTTGACCTCGAGGAACGAGACCGTGCCGTCGGCGCCGATCAGGAACTCGCACGTCCCCGCCCCCACGTAGCCGACCTCCTTGAGGATGGCCTTCGACGCGGTGTAGAGCTGCTCGTTCTGCTCCGGGGTGAGGAACGGGGCCGGAGCCTCCTCGACGAGCTTCTGGTGACGGCGCTGCAGCGAGCAGTCGCGCGTGGAGATGACGACGACGTTGCCCGCGGCGTCGGCCAGGCACTGGGTCTCGACGTGGCGCGGCTTGTCGAGGTACTTCTCGACGAAGCACTCGCCGCGACCGAAGGCCGCGACCGCCTCGCGCGTGGCCGACTCGAACAGTTCGGCGACCTCGTCGAGCTCACGGGCGACCTTGAGCCCGCGTCCGCCACCGCCATACGCGGCCTTGATGGCGATGGGCAGGCCGTACTCCTTCGCGAACGCCACGACCTCGTCGGCGCCGGCGACGGGGCCGGGGGTGCCGGGGGCGAGCGGGGCGCCGACCTTCTCGGCGACGTGACGCGCGGTGACCTTGTCGCCGAGGGCCTCGATGGCCTCGGGCGACGGGCCGATCCAGGTGATGCCCGCGTCGATCACGGCGCGTGCGAACTCGGCGTTCTCGGCGAGGAAGCCGTAGCCGGGGTGCACGGCG
This sequence comes from Microbacterium sp. NPDC055502, assembly GCF_053643635.1. Taxonomy (NCBI): domain Bacteria; kingdom Bacillati; phylum Actinomycetota; class Actinomycetes; order Micrococcales; family Microbacteriaceae; genus Microbacterium; species Microbacterium sp. NPDC055502. Next base: position 157,813 of record NZ_JBSHKJ010000003.1, read on the forward strand.
TCGGCACCGGCGCGGCGGGCGACGGAGAGGATCTTGTCGATCTGGAGGTAGGTCTCGGCGCTGGTCGAGCCGCTCAGCGCGTAGGCCTCGTCGGCGAGACGCACGTGCAGCGCGTCACGGTCCTGGTCGGCGTAGACGGCGACCGAGGCGATCCCGGAGTCGCGTGCGGCACGGATGATGCGGACGGCGATCTCGCCGCGGTTGGCGATGAGCACCTTGGCGATTGCAGGCATGCTTGCCAGCCTAGCGAGTAGCCCCCCGATCCCTTTGACGACTCTCGACAAGAAACGATCGAAAACGTGGAGGGGAGTCTACGACCACAGGTCGGTCCAGCGGACCCCGAGCTCACCCGCCAGGCGGCGCACGGTCGACAGGGACATGCCGACCACGGTGGACGGGTCGCCCTCCACACGGGTGATGAAGGCACCGCCCAGGCTGTCGACCGTGAAGGCACCGGCCACGAGCAGGGGCTCACCCGACGCGACATAGGCGGCGATCTCCGCGTCATCCAGGTCGTCGGCGAAGGTCACCGCGGCCTCCGCGACGGCGGTCGCCTCCACCGGGGTCGCGCCGGGGGAGACCCGGAAGACGGAGTGCCCGGAGTGCAGCACCCCGGTGGCGCCGCGCATCTCCTGCCAGCGGCGCGTCGCCTCCTCGGGGGTATACGGCTTCCCGTACACGCGTCCGGCGAGCTCGAACATCGAGTCGCCGCCGATTACCAGGCCGTCGAAGTCGCCGTCGGCGCTCAGCCGCTCGGCGACGGCCGCCGCCTTGGCCCTGGCGAGCAGCAGCACCAGGTCGGCGGGTGCGAGCGGGCCCACGCGCTCCTCGGCCGCGGCGGCGAGGGCGTCCTCGTCGACATCCGGCGCGAGGGTGAGTGGCTCGATGCCGGCCTGGCGCAGCAGCATGAGCCGGGCGGGAGACGTGGAGGCGAGGCAGACGCGCATGTGCACCACCGTATCCTCGAAGGATGACTTCCTCCGCAGCCGACGTGCTCGAACTCGACATCACCGGCATCGCTCACGGAGGGACCTTCGTCGCCCGTCACGAGGGTCGTGTGGTGTTCGTCTCCGACGCGATCCCCGGAGAGCGCGTGCGGGCGCGGCTGCTCACCCCCGCGGGTGCTGCGGACGCGGACACGCGCAGCTTCTGGCGCGCCGAGACGGTCGAGGTGGTCGAGGCCTCCCCGCACCGGCGCCCGCACCTGTGGCCGGAGGCCGACATGTCGCGCGACCCCGCCGACCGTCCGGGCGGCGCCGACCTGGGCCACATCGAGCTCGGGCAGCAGCGTGTCCTGAAGCGCCAGGTGCTGAGCGAGGCGTTCGACCGCTTCGCCGGCGCCGGGCTGGAGGCGCCGGAGATCGAGGCCGTGGAGTCCGGAGATGGCGCGCGCTGGCGCACCAGGGTGACCCTGCACGTGGACGACCGCGGTGTCGTCGGCCCGTTCGCGGCGCGCAGCCACCGCGTGGTGCCGGTCGGCTCGTACCCGCTTGCGCGGCCGGCGGTCGAGGCCGCCGCTCTCGCGCTCGACGGTGGTGAGCCGGGCCGCATCGAGCTCGTCGAGCCGGCCGACGGCGAGGTCCGGGTGCTGCGTCACCCCGAGTCCGAGCGGCGGGCTCCGCGCCGAGGCCGCCGACCCGCGCCCGAGGTCGTGCACGAGCGCGTGGGCGACCGTGTGTTCCAGGTCGACGCCGGCGGCTTCTGGCAGGTGCACCCGCGCGCGGCCTCGGTGCTCGACGCCGCCGTCTACGGGCTGCTCGACGGGCGGGTGGACCCGGGTGCGACGCACTACGACCTGTACGGCGGGGTGGGACTGTTCGCCCGCACGCTGGCCGATCTGGGCGGCACCGACATCGTCACCGTCGAGTCGAGCAGGCGGGCGACCGAGCACGCCAAGGTCAATCTCGCTCCGGTCGAGGTGGCGGCGGTGACCGCCAGGGTCGACCGTTTCCTCTCCGGCGCGTCGAGCCGCGGTCGTACGGGCGCCGTGGTGCTCGACCCGCCGCGCGCCGGTGCGGGTCGCGCGGTCGTCGAGGGTGTGCACGCGCTCGCCCCGGAGGCGGTCGTGTACGTGGCGTGCGACCCGGTGGCGCTCGCCCGCGACCTCGGCACGTTCCGCGAGCTCGGGTGGCGGGTGGGGACGCTGCGCGGCTTCGACCTGTTCCCGCACTCGCATCACTTCGAGGTCGTCGCGCTCCTCACCCGCTGACGGCGCGGCGACCCGCGAGCGGGACTCAGTAGGCTGTGGGCATGAGCACCGTCGCCCTCATCGACGACCACGAGTCCGTCCGCCTCGGTCTCGAGGCCGCGTTCGCCCGCGACGGGCAGACCGTGGTGTTCTCCGGCAGCACGGTGGGGTCGTATCTGACGTGGCGGTCCAGCGCGGTCGTGCCGCCCGCCGACGTGGTGGTCCTCGACCTCACCCTCGGTGACGGGACGACCGTGACCGAGAACGTCACCTCGCTCGTGGCAGACGGGGCGAGCGTGGTCATCCACAGCGTCGCCGACCGGCCGGCCGCGGTGCGGGAGGCGCTCGCGGCGGGTGCCGCCGGCGTGGTCAGCAAGTCCTCGGCCCTCGACGACGTGCTCGACGCGATCCGCACGGTCGCCCAGGGCGAGGCGTTGAACAATGTCGAGTGGGCGAGCGCGGTGGATGGCGACCGGGCCTTCGCGGATGCCCAGCTCTCCACGCGAGAGCGCGAGGTCCTGCGGCTGTATGCCACGGGGCTGCCGCTGAAGGCGGTCGCCGAGCGGCTCGGCGTCGCCTACTCCACCGCGAAGGAGAACATCACCCGCATCCGGGTCAAGTACGTCGAGGTCGGGCGGCCCGCCCCCACCAAGGTCGACCTGTTGCGACGGGCGATGGAGGACGGCATCGTGGCCGCCGACGGGGCGCCGAGTGCCCACTGAGCCGCTCAGCGTCCGCGACGCCTGGAGCAAGATCCCGTCTCCCGGCAGCGTGGAGAGCGGTTTCGAGCGCTTCACGTCGAAGCGGATGGAGCGGATCCTCGCGATCGTGGTGGCGCTGGGCTCGGCGGTGCTCGGCGTGCAGGCGCTCATCGCCGCGATCGCGACCCTGTCCAGGGCCGATGTGCCGCACATGCTCCTGCTCGTGGTCGTCTTCGTCCCGCTCATCGTCATGCTCGTGGCGTGCCTGGTCGGCCGCGCGGTACGCGTCGCGGCGGGGATCTTCGCGGTGGTCTACGTGGTCGCGCTCGCCGCGTGGCCCGTCGTCGTCGATCCCGCCGACAAGGTCGCCGGCGCGCAGCCCTGGATCTTCTTCCTGGTGAACGTCGGGGTGGTCGCCGCGATGCTGGCCTTCCCGCTGCGGCTGCAGTTCGCGTGGGCGGTGGGCGTGCCGTTCGTGTACGGCTACGTCCGGCTGGTGCAGGGCGGGTTCTCGCGCGAGTTCTGGGTCACGACCGCGTTCGACGTGTCGTTCACGCTGATCCTGGGCGTGGTCATCGTGTCGCTCGGCTGGATGTTCCGGTCGGTGGCGGGGGGCGTCGACGAGGCGAGGGGCACGGCGGTGGCGTCCTACGCCACCGCGGCCGCCGCGGCCGCCGCGGAGGAGGAGCGGGTGGCGATGTCGGCGCTCATGCACGACAGCGTGCTCGCCGCGCTGATCGCCGCGGAGCGTGCGGACGGGGAGAGGGCACAGGAGCTCGCGGTCGCGATGGCCAGGGAGGCGCTGACGCGGCTGGCCAACACGGAGGCCGCGGTGGCGGAGGAGGGCAGCGACGAACCGGTCGGCACCGCACAGATCGTCGTCGAGCTGCGCCGGGCGCTGTCGGAGCTCGGCGCGGACGCCATCGTCGAGGAGCGCGGAGGCATCGGCCTCATCCCCGGACGTGCCGCCAGAGCACTGGTGCTCGCGGCGCGGCAGGCGATCGGCAACGCGGTGACGCACGCGCACGGACGTGGACTGCACATCGTCGCGGAAGGCCACGGCGACGAGGGGATCGCGGTCACGATCTCCGACCACGGCCCCGGCTTCGACGTCGACGCGATCGGCCCCGACCGGCTGGGCATCCGCGCATCGATCCTCGCGCGCATGGCCGGTGTCGCCGGCACCGCGCAGATCGTGTCGGATGAGGGCGGCACGACGGTCACGCTCGGATGGGAGCGCTCGTGAACCGGACGGTGCGCAGTGTCGCGACGTCGCTGGCCGTGGGCTTCGCGCTGTACTTCGTCGCGCGTGGTGTCTGGTGGATCGAGCAGCCGACGGCACCGCTGCTCATGGTGCTTGGTATCGGACTGTTCCTCGCGGTGGTCACCGTCGCGATCCTCGGGCATCCCGCGACCGTGCGGATGCCGCTGTGGACGTCGCTGCTCGCGCTGGCGGCGACCGCGGTGATCCCGGTCCTGGTCACCGTGTCCCTCGACCCCGCCGACCGTACGGCACCGTTCGCCACGTGGTACATCGGCGGCCTCGGGTTGCTGGCCGTCGTGTGCGTCGTTCGGCGGCGACCCGTCATCGGGTGGTCGGCCCTGGTGATCCTGGTCGCCACGGCGTCCGCGGCGCTCGGCGTCGGCGTCGCTCTGAACCTGGGCGTGGTCGGCTCGATCATGTGGGTGGTGGTCGCGCAGCTCCTGGTGATGTTCTGGGACAGGGCGGTCAGGGACACGGAGCGGCTCTCCGAGATCCAGCAGGCGGTGTCGGCCTGGCACGCCACGCAGCGCGTGCGGCAGCGGGAGCGGCGGCTGCGCACGCAGTTCGCCCTCGCCGTCGCCGGGCCCGTGCTGAGTCGGGTCGTCGCCACGCGCGGTGCGCTGGACGAGGACGAGCGGCTGGAGGCGCGACTGGCGGAGGGGCGGCTGCGCGACGAGCTGCGCGGGGCGGACCTGCTGAACGACGACGTCCGCGATGCGATCGAGGCCGCCCGTCGACGCGGTGCATCGGTGACGGTGTTCGACGAGGGCGGGCTGGACGGCATCGGTGAGGATCGACGGATCGAGATCCGGGACGAGCTGGCGCAGGTGCTGCGCTCGGCGGGGACCGGCCGCATCATCATCCGCTCCGCCAAAGACCCCCTGGTGGCGGTCACCGTGGTGGGTCGTGCCGGACGGCGTGCAGCGGACGACGACTCGGTCGACCTGTGGCACGAGATCGTGCGCGAGGCGGGCAGCGAGCCCGCACGGCGCTCGTGAGGAGAGTGGGCGAGGGGCGGCGATATCGCCTGCCCCTCGCCGTGCGGACAGTTACCCGAAAACCGTCCGCTGGTGGCCGATCAGCGTCTGTCTACCCTGGGACAGAGAGACCAGCCGAACGCGAAGCGTCCCCTTCAGTCTGCGGGGTCGTCAACACCTTGTCTGTAGGTATTTTGGGGGACACGCGCAGCGACGCGTGAGGAGGATCATCGAACGATGGGTACACGGCGGGGAACCAACCTTCCGCGGATGGGCGACTTCAACCAGTCGGTCATCCTCGAGGCGGTCCGGCATGCGGTCGATGGGCTGAGCCGTATCGAGCTGGCGCAGGTCACCGGGCTCTCGGCCCAGACCGTGACGAATATCACGCGCCGGCTGCTCGACGAGGGGCTCATCCGGGAAGCCGGTCGGACCATCAGCGGACCGGGCAAGCCGCGGGTCATGCTGCGGCTGGTGGAGGAGAGCAGGTTCGCGGTCGGCGTGCACCTCGATCCGGCGGTGACGACCTTCGTGCTGCTCGACCTCGCCGGGGAGGTCGTGCGGCGGTCGAGCATGGCGACGCCCGCTGAGGCCCCGTCGTTGATCCTGGCCGATCTCGCGGCGCAGATCGAGGAGCTCGTCGAGGGCTCGGGAGTGCCGCGCGAGCGGATCGCGGGGGTGGGCGTGGCTGCTCCGGGACCGCTCGACGCGACCCGGGGCACGGTCATCGATCCTCCCAAGCTGCCCGGCTGGCACCGGGTGGCACTGCAGGACGATCTGGCGGCCGCGATCGCCTTGCCGGTCGTGCTGGAGAAGGACACCACGGCAGCGGCTGTCGGCGAGCTGTGGACGCGGCGCGGGCCGTCCGACGACTCGTTCGTGTTCCTCTATCTCGGTACCGGCCTCGGCGCCGCCGTGGTGCGAGACGGCGAGGCGGTGCGTGGCAGCACCCGCAACCTCGGGGAGATCGGGCACATCGTGGTCGATCCGGAGGGGCCGAGGTGTGCGTGCGGCTCGCGGGGCTGCGTCGACGTGGTGTGCACCCCCGAGGCGATCGTGGAACGGGCGGAGCAGCTCGGGGTTCTCGCCGGAGGTCGGCGCCCCGGGGACAGGGCCGCACTCGACGCGAGCCTCACCGAACTGTGTGTCAGGGCCGTGGCCGGGGAGGCGTCGGCGGGGGCTGTCGTGCAGCGTGCCGCCGAACACCTGGCGACGCTGACGCTCGTGCTCACGGACCTGCTCGACGTGGACCGGGTGGTGTTCGGCGGTCCGTTCTGGAGACGCCTCGCCGACCTGTCGCTGCCGGAGGTCGCCGCGCGGCTCGCGCGGTCCAGCGCGACGCGAGCCGTCCGGGCGCTCCCGGTGCAGAGCACGGTGGTGGGCGACGACGTCGGTGCGGTCGGCGCGGCGTGCGTCGTGCTCGATTCGATGCTCACGCCGCGCACGTCCGACCTGCTGCTGGGCCGGTGAACGTGCCTCCGGCCGAGCCCGTCAGCCTCGGCCGGAGAAGCGGCCCCAGGGGATGTCGCGGCGCAGGGGACGCCGGAGCGGGCGCTGCGTGCGTTCCCACGCGGAGACGCGCGGCTCGTCGACCGTCGCCTCCGCCTGTTCGGTGGCGTAGGCGTCTCCGATCACGGCGATCAGGGCGGCGAGCTCTTCCTCCGTCGCCGTGCCCCGGGTGATCTCGAGCATCGGAGGGGCCGCTGCCGTGCCCTCCGCCGCAGCGTCCTGCGCCGTCACAGCGGGATGTTCCCGTGCTTCTTGGGCGGCAGCTCGGCCCTCTTGCCGCGCAGAGCGCGCAGGGCCTTCGCCACGGATACCCGGGTGTTGGCCGGCTCGATGATGCCGTCGAGCTCCCCCCGCTCTGCGGCGAGGAAGGGGGATGCGACGTTGTACGTGTACTCGTTCGCGAGTCGCGTCCGGACCGCGGCGACGTCCTCCCCGGCCTCCTCGGCCTTCTTGATCTCCCCGCGGTACAGGATGTTGACGGCGCCCTGGCCGCCCATGACGGCGATCTCGGCGGTCGGCCAGGCCAGGTTCACGTCGGCACCGAGCTGCTTGGATCCCATGACGATGTAGGCGCCGCCGTACGCCTTGCGCAGGATGACCGTGACGAGCGGGACCGTCGCCTCCGCGTACGCGTACAGCAGCTTGGCGCCGCGGCGGATCACGCCGGTCCACTCCTGGTCGGTGCCGGGAAGGTAGCCGGGCACGTCCACGAGCGTCACGATCGGGATGGAGAACGCGTCGCAGAACCGCACGAAGCGACTGGCCTTCTCGCCCGCCTCGATGTTGAGGGTCCCCGCCATCTGCGAGGGCTGGTTGGCGATGATGCCGACGGAACGTCCCTCGATGCGGCCGAAGCCGATCACGATGTTCGGCGCGAAGAGCGGCTGCACCTCGAGGAAGTCGCCGTCGTCGACGACGTGCTCGATGACGGTGTGGATGTCGTACGGCTGGTTGGGGGAGTCGGGGACGATCGTGTTGAGCGTGCGGTCGGCGTCGGTGGTCTCGAACTCGAACGCGCTCTCGTACGAGGGGAGCTCCGCCATGTTGTTGTCGGGCAGGAAGCCGAGGAGCGTGCGCGCGTAGTCGATCGCATCGTCCTCGTCCTCCGCGAGGTAGTGCGCCACGCCCGAACGCGTGTTGTGCGTGTAGGCGCCGCCCAGTTCCTCCATGCCGACGTCCTCGCCGGTCACGGTCTTGATCACGTCGGGACCGGTCACGAACATCTGGCTGGTCTTGTCGACCATGATGACGAAGTCGGTGAGCGCGGGGGAGTACACGGCGCCGCCCGCGGCCGGGCCCATGATGATGGAGATCTGGGGGATCACGCCGGACGCGCGGGTGTTCAGGCGGAAGATCTCGCCGTACTTCCCGAGCGCGACCACGCCCTCCTGGATGCGCGCGCCACCCGAGTCGAGGATGCCGATGCACGGCATGCCTCCGGCGAGGGCGAACTCCATGATCTTGACGATCTTCTCGCCCGCGACCTCGCCCAGCGAGCCGCCGAACGTCGAGAAGTCCTGGGAGTAGACCGCGACGGTGCGCCCGTGGATGGTGCCGACGCCCGTGACCACGGAGTCGCCGTAGGGGCGCGAGCGGTCCATGCCGAAGGCGGTCGTGCGGTGGCGCACGTACTCGTCGAACTCGACGAAGCTCCCGGGGTCGACGAGGAGTTCGATGCGCTCGCGGGCGGTCATCTTGCCCTTCGCGTGCTGCTTCTCCTTCGCCTTCGCCTCGGCGTCGACGACGGCCTCGGTGTAGCGGGCGCGGAGATCCGCGATCTTGCCGGCGGTGGTAAAGAGGTCGGGCTTGTCCGTCACGGATTCCACCCTAGCGTCGCCGTCGTCGCGTCCGTTGGATGCTCGGCACAACGGGTCGGGCGATCCTTTGGTGAGGTGCGCGCCCTGCCGTCACCGCTCGGCGGTGTCCGCACCCGGACGCTCGGGCAGGCTGTGGTCGCCCTCGCCCTCGCCCTCGCCCTCGTCGAGCTCCGCGACCGCGTCCCCGCGACGTCGCCCCGCGACCTCGCCCACGCGGTGGCCCACCCAGCCCGCTCCACGAGCGACCGTTCCGGCTGCGCCCGCGACCGCGTTGCCGGCGTAGCGGGCACCGCGGAGCATGCGCAGCTCCAGCTTCTCCGCACCCGGCACCGGCTCCAGCTCCGAGGGAAGATCGACGGGGGCTGCCCCGAACGCCCGGTGTGAGGTCGTCAGCACGCGGCGGCCCAGGAGGTGGTTGCCTGCCCCGCCGATCGCCGCGCCGATACCGAACGGCATGGCTTTGCCGACGAAGGATGCGCCGCCCTTCGCCGCGAACTGCTTCACGAACATGCTCTTCAACTGGTCGACCAGCGGGCCGACGGCAGCACGAGGCAGCGACTTGGTCACGAGTTCGCCCCAGTACGCCGAGCGGCTGACCCCGCGCCCCGCGATCTGTCCCGCCAGCTGACCGACCAGGTCGACGCCCTCCTTGCCGAGCATCAACGTCATCACCAGCGCCCGCGCGCGGTCGGGATTCCCGACAGCGATCCCATGGACCTCGGCCACCGACTGCGCGAAGAGCGCCGTCGACTCCACGAAACCGACCGTCTCCACGCCGGACAGCGCGAGTGTGACGCCGGTGCCGATCCCGGGGACCACCGCGGTCGCACCGACGGCGGCGCCGCCGGCCGTGACCGCCGCGAGGTACCGCCGCTCCAGGATGCGGATGATCTCCGCGGGCGTGGCGTGCGGGTGGCGAAGGCGGATGCTCCGGATGTGCGCCAGGACGAGCGGTCGCTGGATAGAGAGAACGCGGTCGAGGCCGCGCACCATCATCGGGTGTTCGGGTGAGCCGGTCGGCGGGATGCCTTTGTCCCACGGGGCGTCATCCGGCAGGGAGTGGATCTTGTGCACCTTGGGGGCCATGGCGCCGATCCTACGGAATTCCACCGCGAAAACACCGAGAGCCCCGGTCCGCGGGGGACAGGGGCTCTCGGTGTCGTGGAATCAGACGAAGAGGTTCGCGCGCTCCAGGTCTTCTGCGAAGTCGACCTCGACCGCGTAGAGGTCCGAGACGTCCATCGGCTCGAGCAGCAGGCCGTCTTCGGCGATCGCGAGCTCGAGGCCGCGCTCGAAGTAGTCCTGGTCCTCGACGCGCTGCAGCTGACGCATGAACGCCTTCTTCTCGCGGGACGAGATGTAGTTGATGCCGACTGCCTCGCCGAGCCCGCCCTTGACGGTCTTGGACAGCTCCTTGATGTAGCCCTCGGCCGTGACCGTGTACTTGACCTCTTCGTCGCTCACCTTGGCGGTGTTGACGGTCACGAACGACTGGTCGCGCTCGATGTACTCCACCGCGCGGCCGAGGATCATCGGGTCGAACACGACGTCGCCGTTCATCCAGAGCACCCCGCCGCGGCCGGTGGCGCCGAGCGCGCGAAGGAGGCTCTTCGACGTGTTGGTCTCGTCGTAGCGGTCGTTGTGGACGTAGTTCACGTTGGGGAACGCCTCGATGATCGTCTCGGCGCGATAGCCCACCACGGTGGTGATGCGCGCGTCAGAGCCGAAGGCGGCGCGGATGTTGTCGTGCTGCTGGCGCATGATCGTGCGGCCGTCGTTGAGCTCGGTCAGCGGCTTGGGCAGCGCGCGGCCGAGTCGAGAGCCCATGCCGGCTGCGAGGATGACGGTCTGAAGAGTCACGAGTGCTCCTAAAGGAAGTTGTGTTCACGGCCGGTTCACCGACCAGACACTTCGTCGTGCCGGGAATCATGCTAGCGATTCCGCCTGGGAAGCCCGGGGCCCAGAGGTCCCTGTTGCCATTTCGTGACCGAGTACACACGCAACGCACAGCCTCGGCAACCCCCTTGCATTCCTCCTCGCGTGGCGGTCCGGATGTCGGATTGTCGCGTGGGGCCTTGGCTGGAAGCCGCCCATTGATACCGTAGGACGGTGACTTCCTCCCCTGACGACCGCACCGCCGAGGTGGACACGAACGAGACCCCTTCGGGAACGCCCGACGCGAGTGCGTCAGCGGCGGAGAGCGCGAAGAAGGCGACCGCCGCGACCGCGGCCAAGAAGCCGCGTGCGCCTCGCCGCAGCACCACCACCGTGAAGAAGGCGACGGGCGGGGCGGCGGTGAAGAAGAGCGCCGACGCGAGCGGCGCGACGCCACAGCCCACGGGCGCGAAGACGGCGGCATCGAAGACGTCAGCATCGCAAGGCGCGGGATCGAAGGCCTCGTCATCGAAGGCCGCATCGCAAGCCGCGGGAGCGAAGGGCTCGTCATCGAAGGCCACGGCATCGAAGGCCACGGCATCGAAGGCCACGGCATCGAAGGCCTCGTCATCGAAGGCCACGGCATCGAAGGCCACGGCATCGAAGGCTGCGGCGTCGAAGGCGGCGGCGAAGACCTCCGCATCGGCGAAGAGCGTCAGCGCAACGGCGGCACCGGCCAAGGCGGCCGCAGAAAATGCCGCCGCGTCGCTCGAGGTCGTGGTGGAGCCGACGCCCAAGGGCAGCGTTGACGCTTCAGCCGTGGCGCCCGCAGCGCGCAGCGCCGATGCGGCGCGACTCGCGGCGGCGAGGAACACGGCAGCGCGCACACCCGCGCGACCCCGACAGGCCGGCGCCTCCCGGGCGGCGGCGGTGAAGAACGCGGCGGCCACGCCGACGTCCCCACGGGCGGCGACGTCCACAGCGACCGCTGCGAAGACGGCGGCGGCGAAGGCGGCGGCGGCCAAGTCGGCAGCGGCGAAGAGCACGGCGCGCTCCGCGTCGGCGAAGACAGCGGCGGCCAAGACGGCTGCCGCGAAGGCCGCAGCCGAGAAGGCCGCAGCCGAGAAGGCCGCAGCCGAGAAGGCCGCAGCCGAGAAGGCCGCAGCCGAGAAGGCCGCAGCCGAGAAGGCGACGCACGAGGGGACCGGCGAGGAGGCGGCGGCCGACGGGGCTGCCGCGCTCGAGACCGTCACGGAGACGCCCGCCGTGGACGGTGAGGGCGTCGCGATTGCGTCCGCCACCGCGGTGGCGGACGACACGGCAGCTCCGATGTCCGCCGGCTCTGTGGGTGAAGCGGCGTCCGATGATCCGGGCGCGGACACCCTCGTCGCAGAGCTCGAACCGACCGCCGAGAGCACAGCCGTTCCCGTGCCCGCCGATGCGGTGGAGCCCGTGCAGAACCCCACAGCCGACGCGCTGACGGACGGCTCCGTCGTCGTCGTCGATCCGGAGACCTCGCAGGAGCCGCCGCTGCGTGCCGAGGGTTCCCGTGAGGACCAGCCGAGCACCGAGGCGATCCGCATCCGCGGCCTGGTGAAGCAGTTCGGCGACAACCGCGCCGTCGACGGCATCGACCTGTCGGTGCCCGCCGCCTCGTTCTACGGGATCGTCGGACCGAACGGTGCGGGCAAGACCACCACGCTCTCGATCGTCGCGGGGCTGCTGCGCGCCGACGAGGGGAGCGTCGTGATCTGCGGCATCGACCAGGCCGTCGACCCTCTCGCCGCCAAGCGCGTCATGGGAGTGCTTCCCGATCGCCTTCGCACCTTCGACCGCCTGACCGGCCGACAACTCCTCTACTACTACGGACTGCTTCGCGGGCTGGCGGCTGACGTCATCGAGAAGCGCGCCGCGGATCTGGCTCGCGCCTTCGATCTCGGAGACGCGCTCAACCGCGTGGTGTCGGACTACTCCGCGGGTATGACGAAGAAGATCATGCTCGCGGGCGCGATGATCCACTCGCCCCGCGTGCTGGTGCTCGACGAGCCCTTCGAGTCGGTCGACCCCGTGTCATCCGCCGTCATCCTCGACATCCTCCGCGCCTACGTCGCCCACGGGGGCACGGTGATCCTGTCGAGCCACGGCATGGACCTGGTCGAGCGGGTGTGCTCGCGTGTGGCGATCATCGTCAACGGCGAGGTGCTCGCGGAGGGGACGATCGACGAGGTCCGCGCGGGGCAGACCCTCGAATCGCGCTTCGTCGAGCTCGCGGGCTCCAGCGGCGAGGTGGAGGGGCTGGAATGGCTGCACACGTTCTCCGACTGAGGTTCGCGCTCCTCCTCGGCGCACTCCGCGGTGAACGCCGGATCCGCACACTGCTGTCCTTCGGGGCCGTCGTCGCCGTGACGGTCGTGGTCTGCGTCGCGGTGTTCAGCCTGACCGACGCCTCCGTGCCGGTCGCCAGCGCGGTCACCGTGCTCGGCGGTGCGGCGGTGCTGCTCGGCTTCCTCGTGGGGCCGCTGCTGGTCGGGGCGGTGGACCAGCTCGACCCCCGTCGGTTCGCGGTGTTCGGCGTCGACGAGCGCCGACTGCCCTGGGTGCTCATGCTCGCCTCGCTGGTGAGCGTGCCGAGCCTCGCCCTTCTCGCCGTCTATGCCAGCGTGTGCATCGTCGCGATCGAGGCGGGCGCGCCGTGGCCACTCGCGGTGATCATGTCTCTGCTCGGCCTGTTCATCACGGCCCTGATCGCCCGGATCGGCATGGCGCTGAACGCGATGCTGCTCCCGGAGCGTCGATCGAGGGAGCTCACCGCCCTGTTCGCGCTCGCCCTGATCGTGATCGCATTCCCCGTCGCCGTGTTCCTCGGTTCGTTGCGATGGGACGGTGACGTGCCCGCGTCGATCGCGACGCTCACGTCGGTGATCGGTGTCACTCCGTTCGCTGCGGCTCCGGCCTCTGCGTTCGCCGCGGCGGCAGGAGAGACCGGGACGGCGTGGGCGAGCGGTGCCGTCGCGGTGGTCACGGCCATCGCCCTCGCCCTCGTCTGGGCGTGGTTCGTCCGTCGTCTGCTGACGACCACCGAGCGGCCCGTCACGGCACGGGAGCGCACGGGCCTCGGCTGGTTCGGCCTGCTGCCGTCCAACGCTTTCGGAGCGATCGCGTCGCGCAGCCTCGTGTACTGGCTGCGGGACCGTCGCTACATCATGAACGTGATCGTCGTGCCCGTCGCCGGGGTGCTGACGGTGCTGCCGCTCATCGTCGCCGGTGTCCCGATCGAGATCGCGGCCCTCATCCCGGTTCCGGTGATGGCGCTGTTCTTCGGCTGGCTGCCCCACAACGACATCGCCTACGACTCGACCGCGCTGTGGACGCACGTGGCGAGCGGGGTACGCGGCCTTCCCGACCGCCTCGGACGGCTCGTCCCGGTGCTCCTCGTGGCCGTCCCGGTGCTCGCGATCGCGGTGCCGCTGTCGTTGCTGCTCGTGGGGAGCTGGACCCTCCTCCTTCCGCTGGTGGGTCTCGCGGTCAGTCTCCTGCTGTGCGCCCTCGGCATCTCGAGCGTGGTGTCGGTGGTCGCACCGTACGCGGTGTCGCGACCCGGGGACAGCCCCTTCCAGCAGCCACAGCGGCCGACGTCCCACGGTGCCTACGGCCCCGCCGCGGCGTTCCTCGGATCCATCGTCCTGAGCGTGCCGACGATCTGGCTCTTCGCCGCCACGATCGTCTCCGGTTCGGCGTTCGCGCCCGCGGCGTTCTGGGTGGGGCTGTTCACCGGCGCGATCGTGCTCGTCGCCGGGGCTGTGCTCGGCGGGCGCATCTTCGAGCACAGCGGAGAGCGGCTCATGGAGTTCGTCGAGACCGCGTGACGGCCGCCCACCGGCCCCACGACGCGGCTAGAATCGCGGAATGAGTACTCCGCTGGACAGCCCCGATCAGGGCGGCGTGGCAACGCTTGATCGCGAACTGGAAGAGCTCCTCCGGGAGGAGAACCTCGAACCGGGCGACCACGAGCGCTTCTCGCACTACGTGAAGAAGGACAAGATCCTCGAGTCCGCGATCACCGGGAAGCCGGTGCGCGCTCTCTGCGGCAAGAAGTGGACGCCGGGCCGCGATCCGGAGAAGTTCCCGATCTGCCCGACGTGCAAGGAGATCTACGAGTCGATGGTCGGCTGACCTCAGTCGGCCTCGAGGTAGACGGTCGGGATCGCCGGGTCGGACTTGCTGAGCGCCAGGGCGCGCACCGGCAGCTCCTCGCGCACGCGAAGGTGATGTGCGCGGGCGGCCGCCGTCCCGGCGACTCCCTCGTGCGCGGTGTCGATGTCGCCGTCCTCCACGAGAGTGACCTGGAGCGGCCGGCCGTCCGCGTGCTCAGCGGGCGTGTCGAGCTCTTCGAACCCGTCCGAGACGACGACGGTCTCCGCCGTCGCGACCCCGTCGGACAGCGTCCGGAACGCTGCCTTCCGCCCCCCGAACGACGCCTTGTCGGCGGAGGCCTTGGCCACCCCGATCCAGGCTCCGTCGGCATCCTGCCGCGCGACCAGCTTGTACACCATGCTCGCGGTGGGGTAGCCGGACCCGGTCACGACCGAGGTGCCGACGCCGTACGCGTCGACGGGTGACGCGGCGAGAGCGGCGATCGCGTACTCGTCGAGGTCGCTGGTGACGGTGATGCGCGTTCCCGTCGCTCCCAGCTCGTCCAGCTGTGCGCGGACCTCGGCGGCCACGATCGGCAGGTCACCGGAGTCGATCCGGACGCCGCCCAGCTCGGTTCCTGCCACGCGGATCGCCGTCTCGACGCCGCTGCGGATGTCGTACGTGTCGACCAGCAGGGTGGTGTCGACGCCCATGCTCGCGACCTGGGCGCGGAAGGCGTCCTCCTCGGAGTCGTGCAGCAGCGTCCAGGAGTGCGCCGCCGTGCCCATCGTGGGGATGCCCCACGTGCGGCCGGCCTCCAGGTTGCTCGTGGCGGTGAAGCCCGCGATGTAGGCGGCGCGGGCCGCGGCGACGGCGGAGCGCTCGGCCGCACGGCGAGATCCCATCTCGGCCAGCGGTCGCTCACCGGCCGCGATGCTCATGCGCGCCGCGGCCGTCGCGACCGCGGAGTCGTGGTTGAGCACGCTCAGCGCGAGGGTCTCCAGGACGACGGCATCCGCGAAAGATCCCTCCACCGTGAGGATGGGGGAGCCGGGGAAGTAGAGCTCGCCCTCGCGGTACCCGCGGACCGAGCCCGTGAAGCGGTAACGCTCGAGGTGGGAGAGCGTCTCGGTGTCGACGACCTGCTCGTCGCGCAGGAAGCGCAGCTCGTCGTCGCCGAACCGGAAGTCGCGGAGCAGGCTCAGCAGGCGCCCGGTGCCCGCGACGACGCCGAAGCGCCGGCCGCCGGACAGCCGACGCGAGAACAGCTCGAACACGCTCGGACGGAACGCGGTGCCGTCCCGGAGCGAGGCGGCGAGCATCGTGAGCTCGTAACGGTCGGTGAGCAGCACCGTCGACGTGGTCATCCGCCCAGCATAGTGAGCCGCGATACGCGCGCCCTGCCGCGCGCGGGTAGGCTGGGGAGTCATGAATGACGCGCCGATCGGGATCTTCGACTCCGGTGTCGGCGGGCTCACGGTGGCCAGGGCCATCCGCGCCCAGCTGCCCAGAGAATCCTTCGTCTACATCGGCGACACCGCGCACTCGCCCTACGGCCCGAAGCCGATCGCCGACGTGCGCCGCTACGCTCTCGAGGTGCTCGACACCCTGGTCGACCAGGGCGTGAAGATGCTCGTGATCGCCTGCAACACGGCCTCGGCGGCGATGCTGCGCGATGCGCGCGAGCGCTACGACGTCCCGGTGGTGGAGGTCATCGGCCCCGCGGTGCGCCGAGCCGTCTCGACCACGCGCAACGGCCGGGTCGGCGTGATCGGCACGGTCGGCACGATCGGCTCCCGCGCGTACCAGGACATGCTCGAGGTGAACGAGCGCCTGCAGGTCTTCACGGCCGCCTGTCCGCGGTTCGTCGAGTTCGTCGAGGCCGGGGTCACCGGAACCCCGGAGGTGCTCGCCGTCGCGGAGGAGTACCTCGCGCCGCTGCGAGAGGCCGACGTGGACACGCTCGTCCTCGGCTGCACCCACTACCCGTTCCTCCGGGGTGCCATCAGCTACGTGATGGGCGAAGGCGTGACCCTCGTGTCGAGCGATGACGAGACGGCCGGCGACGTCTACCGTCAGCTCGTGCGCGGCGATCTGCTGGCCCCTGCGGATGCCACCGCCACCTACGTCTACGAGGCGACGGGCGACTCGGCCGACGATTTCACCGCGCTCGCCAACCGGCTGATGGGCCGCGAGGTGCGCGACGTGCAGCTCGTCCACACCGGCGTCATCACCCTCCCCGACCCCGCGCTCGACGCGCGCTGATCCGCTCGCCCGTCCCGAACCGAGAGAAGCCCATGACCGACATCGTCCGTGCCGACGGCCGTTCCGCCTCGCAACTGCGCGAGATCACCATCGAGCGCGGCTGGAGCGCGCAGGCCGAGGGATCGGCCCTGATCAGCTTCGGGGGCACCAAGGTGCTGTGCACCGCCTCGTTCACGAACGGCGTGCCGCGCTGGCTCACCGGCAAGGGCAAGGGCTGGGTGACGGCCGAGTACGCGATGCTCCCGCGCGCGACCAACAGCCGCAACGACCGCGAGAGCGTGAAGGGACGCATCGGCGGTCGCACGCACGAGATCTCGCGGCTCATCGGCCGTGCCCTGCGCGCCGTGGTCGACACCAAGGCGCTCGGCGAGAACACGATCGTGATCGACTGCGACGTGCTGCAGGCCGACGGCGGCACCCGCACGGCGGCCATCACGGGCGCCTACGTCGCCCTTGCCGACGCCATCGAGTGGGGCCGCGAGAAGAAGTTCATCGGGCGCAACTCGACGCCGCTGCTCGACTCGGTCGCGGCGGTGTCGGTCGGGATCGTCGACGGCGAGCCCCTGCTCGACCTCGCGTACGTCGAGGACGTGCGCGCCGAGACCGACATGAACGTGGTCGTGACCGGTCGCGGCCTGTTCGTCGAGGTGCAGGGCACCGCCGAGGGGGCGCCGTTCGACAAGCGCGAGCTCGACGCGCTCCTGGAGCTGGGACTCGCGGGCTGCGAAGACCTGAAGGCGCGGCAGCTCGCGGCGCTGGCGGGGGAGTGACCGTGCGCGTCGTCCTGGCGACCCACAACCCGCACAAGGTCGAGGAGTTCCAGCAGATCGTCGCCCAGGCCAGGCCCGACCTGGAGGTGGTCGGCTATGACGGCCCCGAGCCCGTGGAGGACGGCGTGACCTTCGCGGAGAACGCGCTGCTCAAGGCCAGGGCGGCCGCCGCGCACACCGGGCTTCCGGCGCTCGCCGACGACTCGGGCATCTGCGTGGACGTGCTCGGCGGATCACCCGGTGTCTTCTCCGCGTACTGGGCCGGACAGAAGAAGGACGCGGTGGCGAACCGGGAGCTGCTGCTCGACCAGCTCCGCGACATCGCCGACCCGCACCGAGCCGCACACTTCACGTCGACGATCGCGCTCGTGGTCCCGGGTGGAGCCGAGCACGTGGTCGAGGGGATCTGGCCGGGGCGGCTCGCGCACGCGGCGTCCGGCGACGGCGGCTTCGGCTACGACCCCGTGTTCGTCCCGGACGGCCAGGACGCGGGAGCCGAGCGCACGGTCGGGGAGTTCACCGCCGAGGAGAAGCAGGCGCAGTCGCACCGCGCCCGCGCCTTCACCGCCCTGATGCCCCTGCTCGCGGGACTCTGACCTGGGCGGCCGCGGAGAAGTCCTGCTGACGGTGAGAATCGTTACCCTTCCCGACTAGCCAGGATCGGCCGTTCCGGGGCGATCCCCGGTCTAGCCTGGAGGCATGCACGATCACGCGCCCGCGCCCGGCGGTCTCCGCTCGGCGAGCAGCAGACGCCTGCTCGCCATCTCGTTGACGCTGACCGCCACGGTCATGATCGTGCAGGTGGTCGGCGCTCTGCTCACCGGATCGCTGGCGCTGCTCGCCGACGCGGCCCACATGTTCACCGACGCCTCCGCGCTCGTGATCGCGCTCATCGCGGCCACCGTCGCCGCCCGACCCGCGGACGACCGTCGGACGTTCGGCTACCAGCGCGCCGAGGTGTTCGGCGCGCTGGTCAACGCGGTGATCCTGATCGCGCTGGCCACCGTGGTGGCCGTCCAGGGGGTCGAGCGCCTGCTGAATCCGAACACGGTGGAGGTCGCCGGCGGTCTCATGCTCGTCGTCGCGGTCGTCGGCCTGGTGGCCAACGCCGTGTCGATGTGGCTGCTCAGCCGAGCCCAGAAGACCAGCATCAACGTGCGCGGGGCCTACCTGGAGGTGATGGGAGACCTGCTGGGCTCGCTGGCCGTCATCGTCGCGGCCGCCGTGATCCTGCTCACGGGCTGGATGCCGGCCGACGCCATCGCCTCGTTGTTCATCGCGGCCATGATCATCCCGCGGGCGATCTCGCTGTTGCGCGAGGTCTTCTCGGTGCTGTCCGAATCGGCTCCGAAGGGCACGGCCGTCAGCGAGATCCGCACACACCTGCTCGGCTATGCAGGGGTGGTCGGCGTGCACGACGTGCACGTGTGGCAGCTCACGCGCGGAGCCCCGGTGTTCACCGCCCACGTGAGTGTGGAGCCCGCGCTCCTGGCGGACGGGCGCTCCGCCGCTCTCCTCGCCGAGATGCAGTCGTGCCTCGCCGACCACTTCGACGTGGCGCACTCCACCTTCCAGATCGAGCCAGCCGAGCAGTCGGACTGCGAGCCGCACCACGCGTGACGCGGCGGGCGGCGCTCACTCCTCGACGGTGATCTCGTCGGGGGTCTTGTCCGGCCGGAGGCCCCGCCACCGCGCGTGACGCAGGATGCCGTCCGGTGTCCAGTTGCCGAACTCGACCTCGCCCACGAGCTGCGGTCGCACCCACAGCGCGTCCGAGGCGTCGGGCCTCGGCACGCCGTCGAGCGGCGGAGCGGACACCCGCAGCGGCTCGAGGCGCGCCATCAGCTCGCGGAGCATCCGGTCGCTGAACCCCGTGCCGACCCGTCCCACGTAGCGCAGTTCTCCCTCGTCGGGCACGGCCAGCAGCAGGGACCCGAGCGTGCCGTCGCGTTCGCCCTTGCCCGGACGGATGCCCACGATCACGGCCTCCTGCATGCGCGTGTTCTTCAGCTTGAGCCAGGACGGTGAGCGGACGCCGGGGCGGTAGCGGGACGCGGGGTCCTTGACCACGACGCCCTCGAGACCGAACTCGTCGCTCGCGCCGAGGGCCGCGTCCACGTCGTCGAACACCGGCGGCACCTGGACCGGCGCCTCGAGGTCGGCGACCAGGTCTTCCAGCAGCGTGCGGCGTTCGCGCAGCGGCATGCCCGTGAGGTCGTGCCCGTCGAGCCGGAGCAGGTCGAACAGCATGTAGACGACGGGCGTGCGCACCACCTCGCGCTCGATCTCGCGCGGGCGGGTCAGGTGCATCCGGTTCTGCAACAGGGAGAAGCTCGGCCGTGCGTGGGCGTCGAACGCGACGATCTCCCCGTCGACGATCGCCTCGTCGACCGGGAGGAACGGCGCCCCGTCGGCCGTGAGCTCGGGGTATCGCGCGGTGATGTCGGTGCCGCGCCGGGCGTGGAGCAGCATGCGACCGTCGCGCCAGGTGCCGATCGCCCGGATCCCGTCCCACTTCACCTCGACCCACGACGGGGAGCTGAGGCCCCGAGCGAGCGCCGGCGTGCCGGTCTCGGCGAGCATCGGGTCGAGCGAGGGCAGTGTGGTGCCCGCGGTGGGCGCGGCGGCGGTGGCCAGCGGGCGCCGCTTGCGGGCGGGGGACTCGGCCGGCCGGGATGTGGCGGCGACCGCGGACTCGCGCGCGGGAGGCGCCGCGACCGGAGCGGCGGTGTGGGGGGACGGGTGGAGCGATGCGAGCGGATCGATGCCCGAGGCGGCCCGTGCCAGCACCTCGTCGAGTTCGAGGTGCGCGAGCCCCGGATCGTCGAGCTCGTCCCACGTGCGCGGCGCCGCGACCCACGGCCGCTCGCGCCCCCGCAGCGAGTACGGGGAGATCGTGGTCTTCTTGGCGTTGTTCTGGCTCCAGTCGAGGAACACGCGCCCGCCACGGACGGCCTTCGACATCACGCTGGTGGCGAGGTCGGGGTGCTCGTTCTCGATGATGCGGGCGAGCTCCTTCACGACCGCGGAGACCTCGGTGCTGGTCTGTTCCCCTGGCAGGGCGGCGTAGAGGTGGATGCCCTTGCTGCCGCTGGTCACCGGGAGCGGATCGAGGCCCATGCCCCGCAGGAGCACCCGGGCCAGGCGGGCGACCTCGGCGCACTCGGGCAGCCCGACGCCCGGACCGGGATCGAGGTCGAGCACCAGGCGGTCGGGGCGTCCGGGCAGACCGTCCGCCGTGAACCGCCACTGCGGCACGTGCAGCTCGATCGCGGCCACCTGGGCGAGCCACACCAGCGTCGGCACGTCGTCGACCAGCGGATACTCCTTCGGTCCGTCGGAGTGCTGGATGGCCTGGCGGGCGATCCACTCCGGGGCGCCGGGTTCGAGCTGCTTCGTGAAGAACGCGTCGGCCGGGGCCTCTGCGGTCCCCACCCCCTCCACCCAGCGCTTCCGGGTGACGGGGCGACCGTGCAGGAGCGGCAGCAGCTGCGGCGCGATCGCGGTGTAGTAGGCGATGATCTCGCCCTTGGTGGTGCCGGTGGCGGGGTACACGATCTTGTCGAGGTTCGTGACGCGCAGCCGTCGGCCGTCGATCTGCACGACCTGCGCCTCTCCCACCATGGGCCCAGCGTAGTCAAGGGCTGGTCGTGACAGGTGGGGCTGGTGTCTACTGGTGGGATGAGGACCATCTGGAAGGGCGCGCTGACGTTCGGGCTCGTGAACGTCCCGGTCAAGGTGTACTCGGCGACGGAGGACCACGACGTGCCGCTGCATCAGGTGCACGACAAGGACGGCGGGCGCATCCGCTATCAGCGCACGTGCGAGGTGTGCGGCGAGACCGTCGCGTACTCCGACATCGACCGCGCCTACGTGGAGGACGGACAGACGGTCGTGCTCACCAAGGACGACCTCGCGGCCCTCCCGGCGGAGAAGAGCCGGGAGATCGACGTGGTCGAGTTCGTGCCGTCCGACCAGGTCGACCCGCTCACGCTCGACAAGCCCTACTACCTCGAGCCGGATTCGAAGTCGCCCAAGGCGTACGTGCTGCTGCGCAAGACGCTCGAGCAGACCGACCGCACGGCGATCGTGCGCTTCACCCTGCGGCAGAAGACGCGACTCGCGGCGCTGCGCGTGCGGGGCAAGGTGCTGGTGCTGCAGACGCTGCTCTGGTCGGACGAGGTGCGCGAGGCGGAGTTCCCCTCGCTCGACGAGGACGTGCGGATCTCGAAGAAGGAGCTCGAGCTGTCGTCCTCCCTGGTCGACAGCTACTCCGCCGACTTCGACCCGGAGGAGTTCGTCGACGAGTACCAGAAGGAGCTCCGGACCCTGATCGACGCGAAGATCGACGCGGGGGAGACCTTCGATGTCGCGGAGACCTTCGGAGACACCGAGAAGGCGGCGGACGGCGGCGAGGTGATCGACCTCATGGAGGCCCTGCGGGCGAGCGTGGCGCGGTCGAAGGAGAAGCGCGCGAAGAGCGCCGGCTGACGTGCCGGACCCGGTGGACCGGGTCAGTGCTTGCCGTCGCCGTCCAGGTCGGGCGCGCGGTCGAACACCTCGGGATCGAGGGCGAGCTCCTCGGCCTCGCGGTGGTCGGTCACCACATCCTCGCCCGCCGCCGCGGCCTTCTTCGCCTTGTGACGCTCCGTGAGGTAGTGCCACAGCGTGACCGCGGCCGTGCCACCGACGGCGATCAGGAGGATCACGTCGATGTAGTCGACGACGAGGTCGCGCACCCAGGGGATGTACGCGATCAGGTAGCCGACCATCGTGAGTCCGAAGCCCCACAGCATCGCGCCGATGAGGTTGTAGAGGGTGTAGCGCCGCCACGGCATGTGGCCCACGCCGGCCGCGACCGGGGCGAAGGTGCGCACGATGGGGACGAAGCGGGCGAGGATCACGGTGATGCCGCCGAACCGCTCGAAGAAGGCGTTGGTGCGCTCGACGTTCTTCCTGCTGAAGAGGCCGGACTCCTTGCGTTCGAAGATGGCCGGACCGCCCTTGTGGCCGATGTAGTAGCCGACCTCGCCGCCGATGAACGCCGACAGCGCGATGAGGAGCGTGACGACCCAGATGTTCACGCCGAAGACGTTGCTGGTGTGGGTGAGCAGCCCGGCGATGATCAGGAGCGTGTCACCGGGGAGCAGGAAGCCGACCAGGAGCCCGGTCTCGGCGAACACGATGAAGCACACGACGAGCAGTGCCCAGGGCCCTGCCGCGGCGATGATCGTCTGCGGATCCAGCCAGGGGATGAGGGCGGTCGGTGCGTGCAGCATGCTTTCGAGCACGGAAGGAGTCCCGTCGGTCGTGAATTGTCGGCGGTAGTGCGATGAGGGATGCCACAGCACCCGTCGTGCGGAAGGTGGGACTTGAACCCACACGCCGTGAGGCACAGGAACCTAAATCCTGCGTGTCTGCCAATTCCACCACTCCCGCGCGGTGGGTTCAGTCTACTGACCCGGGCCGAGCTCCACTCTGGGGATCGGCCCGCAGTTTCCCGTCTCAGCGGCGCGGATCGCGCTCGAGTCCGACCACCGCGACGACGGCTCCCGCGACCAGGGCGCCGAGCCCGCCCATCGCCATGTCCCCGATCGTGTCCTCGTAGGTGACGAAGATCTCCGTCGTGATGAACGTGCGGCCCGCCCACTCGACCATCTCCCACAGCGCGCTGGCCGCGAGTCCGATGAGCGGGCAGACGACGAGCGGGAGACGCGGGCGGAACGCGGGGGAGCCCTGGGGAGGGACGATGCCGAGGCGCGCGAGCACCACGTAGCCGGTGGCGGCGATCACACCCGTGCAGAGGAAGTGCACCACGAGGTCCCAGCCCGGCAGCGAGCGGTACAGGTCGAACACGTTGCTCACGGCCGCGATCAGCACGATCGCTCCGACCGCGAGGTCGGCTCCCCCGCGCAAGCCGAGCGCACGGGGCAGCATGAGCGCCGGGAGCGCGAACGCCAGCACGCCCGCGTCGGTGGGGGTCGACCAGATCGCCGCGATGATCACGCTCAGCACGCCGATCGCCCGCACGCCGTCGGCCGCGTACTCGGCGACGGTGCGGGGCGGGCGGAGGAAGTCGTCTTTCATGCGCCCTCCCCGAGGGGACCCGGTGCCGGCGGAGCGAGGTCGACCAGGGCCTGAACCGGAAGGTGGTCCGACGGCCAGCCGCCGCCGTGCTGCCGCGGATCGATCCCCGCCCGGACCACGTGCACCTCCGCGGACGCGATGATCGCATCGATGCGTCGGCCGACCCGGGGCGTCCGGTAGTGCGCGAACGTGCCCCACGCCGGCGTCGCCCTGCTGTCTGCCACACGCCAGGTGTCGCGCAGCGCCCCGCCCGCGGTGAGTGCCCGCCACGGCGCCGAGCCCTCGGCCGCGTTGAGGTCTCCGGTGACGACGACCGGAGTCCCCGCCGCGACCGCCGCGGCATGCACCTCTGCGGCCTGCCGCCTCCGCGCCCACGGCGAGAACGCGTCCAGGTGCGTGTTGAGGAGCGTGAACTCGACCCCGCAGCGCCGGTCGCGGAACCGCGCGCCCACGACGACCCGCGGCAGGACGCTCGTCCACGCGATCGAGCCCGGCACCTCGGGACGGTCGGACAGCGCGCGCTGCCATCCGTCGAGCAGCTCGAGCCGCTCCCTGTCGTAGAACACCGGGCATCCCTCGCCGCGGGGACCGGGACGCCGACCGTGGCCGATCGAGCCGTATGCGGGGCCGAGGGCCGCCCGGATCGCACGCGCCTGCGTGGGCAGGGCCTCCTGCACCGCGAGCACATGCGGCCGCTCGGCGCGCAGCATCGCGGCGACGTGGTCCCGGCGGGTGGCCCAGCGGTCGGCCGCCCGCACCGCCAGCACACCGAGGTCGCGGCGCACGTTGACGCTCATGATCAGCAGCTCGGTGTCGCGCGGACGGCCGAGGAGCGGCGCGCTCACGACCGCCACCTCGCCGGAGCGGGGACGCCGAGCCGATGCAGCGTACGGCGCAGGGCCAGCCGCGTCCACCGCACGGGCGGGAAGTCCTCCGGCCAGTGGATCAGCACCGTGCGGACGCCGCGGTGCACGCGGCGGGCGAACGAACGGCCGCTGTGGAAGGGACGCATCGAGATGCCCATCCCCGCCTCGCGCGCCCAGCGGATGCGGTGGCGTTCGCCGAGGTGGAACGCGAGGTCGAGGTCGTCGTGCACCTCGGGGTCGTCGCGGTGCACCCGCTCGCGCACGTCGCGCCACGCCCAGCGCCGGAGCGCGAGGTTCGAGCCGAACAGCGGTGCATGTCCGAGGGCGCTGCCGCACACCAGGGCGTAGGCGAGCAGATACGCGGTCGCGAGCGGGCGGCGCAGCAGTCGCGGTCCGTCGAGGAAGAGCGCGCCCCCGGTCCACGCCGCGACCCCGGGGTCGCGCACGCAGGCCGCGAGCATGACCTCGACCCACTGCCGGTCCGGGATGCAGTCGGCATCGAGACGCAGGAGCACGTCTCCCGACGCGGCGTCGTAGCCGGCTGCGCTCGCCGCGGCCGTGCCGGGTGTCGCGCAGTGGATGAGCCGCACGCCGTGAGCGGACGCGACCGCGCCGGACGCGTCGGTGGAGGCGTTGTCGACCACCAGGATCTCGTCCGGGGCGCGCGTCTGCGCGGCGAGCGCCGTGAGGCAGCGGTGCAGTTCGGCGGCGTCGTCCTTGACCGGGATCACCACCGTGACGGTGGGGTCGGGGGTGGCTGGTGTGGCGCGCTGCACGTCGTCTCCTCGCGGCTCGTCGGCCCAGCGTAGGCGGCGGGTGGGACCTGCCGCGACACGGTTGACAGCGCCCGGGGCTGGTCGATAGGGCGGTGTGGATAACTCCGGAGGGGCCGCGGCGATCCTTGTCAGGATGCTCGGGTGATCCATCCCTCCACGGCCATCGCCGAACACGTCCGTCGTCGCCTGCGTGCCGAGGGCGTCGACCCGGCCGACGACCCGGAGCGTGCGAGATCCATCGCGCGCTCGGAGGTGCGGCGCTACGACGATCTCGCGCTGGCGCGCGGGGCGGAGCCCGTGGACGACGAGACCGCGTGCATCAGGGAGGTGCTCGCCGCGGTCGGCGGCTTCGGGGTCCTGCAGCCGCTCCTCGATGCGCCGGACATCGAGGAGATCTGGGTCAACGGCGACGGGGGTGTGCACGTGGCCCGCGGCGGCACATCCGAGCGCACCGGCCTGCGCCTCGACGAGACCGTCGTGCGCGACCTCGTGGAGCGCATGCTGCACTCCTCGGGACGCCGCGTCGACATCGGCCAGCCGTTCGTCGACGCGTCGCTGCCCGACGGCTCTCGGCTGCACGTCGCGATCGCCGACGTGGTGCGCGGCGCGTGGAGCGTGAACATCCGCAAATTCCTCACCGGGCACCGCACGCTGGACGAGCTCGTCGCGCAGGGCTCGCTGCCGCCCGCGACGGCGGCGGAGCTGGCGACCGCCATGCGCGAGGGGGCGACCGTGATCGTGTCCGGGGCGACGCACGCGGGCAAGACGACGATCCTCGGGGCGCTTCTCGCGGCGTGCGCGTCGTCTCAGCGCATCGTCACGGTGGAGGAGACCTTCGAGCTCGCGGTCGGCGGGCCCGACGTGGTGGCGTTGCAAGGACGGCAGCCCAGTCTGGAGGGCACGGGGGAGATCACCCTGCGACGGCTGGTGAAGGAGGCGCTGCGCATGCGCCCGGATCGGCTCGTGGTCGGCGAGGTGCGCGACGCCGAGGCTCTCGACCTCGTCCTGGCGCTCAACACCGGCGTGCCGGGGGCGTGCACGGTGCACGCCAACAGCGCGGTCGAGGCGATCGAGAAGCTCTGCCTGCTGCCCCTGCTCGCCGGACGGAACATCGACCGAGGTTTCATCGCTCCCGCCCTGGCATCCGCGATCGACCTCGTGGTGCACTGCGAGCGGGATCGGGAAGGACGACGCCGCGTCCGCGAGATCCTCGCCCCGTCCGGCGAGGTCCGCGACGGTCGCGTGCAGTGCCGGACGGTGTACGACGCGATGGCAGAGCAGCGGGGCACGGCGGCATCGTTCGCGGAGTTCGTCGGGGGAGCATCGTGAGCGTGCTGCTCGGGGCGATGCTGGCGGCCGGCCTGCTCCTGCTGCTTGCGCCCTGGCTGTGGCCGGTGGAGCGACGGGCACCCCGTGCGATTGCGCAGGGGCGCCTGACGCGGCTCGGGGAGGAGGCCGGCTTCCCCTCGCTTCCCGCATCCGTGCTGATCGCCGCGATCGCCGCGGCGGCCCTCATCGCCGGGTCGATCGTCTGGCTGCTGACCGGGGTCGCGGTGCTGGCATCGCTGGCAATCCTCGCGGGAGGCGTCGCCCCCGTCGCCTTCCTGCGAGGCCGAAGGCGGCGACTGCGGCGACTGCGCCGACAGCTCTGGCCCGACGTATGCGATCTGCTGATCGCGTCGATCAGGGTCGGGCTGTCGCTCCCGGACGCGGTGGCGTCGCTCGGTGAGTCCGCGCCCCCGGCGCTCCGACCCGCCTTCCGCGCCTTCGCTCGCGACCTGGAGGGCAGCGGGCGGTTCGAGTCGAGCCTCGACCGGCTGAAGGATGCGCTGGCCGACCCGATCGGCGATCGCATCGTCGAGACGCTGCGGATGGCGCGACAGGTGGGCGGCACCGAGCTGATCGGGGTGCTGCGGGCCTTGTCCGCGTCGGTCAGGGCGGATGCGGCGCTGCGCGGCGAGGTCGAAGCGCGGCAGTCGTGGATCCGCGGGGCGGCGGTGCTGGGGGCGGTCGCGCCCTGGGTCATCCTGACGCTGCTGGTGCTGCGTCCGGAGGGAGCGAAGGCCTACGGCACCCCCGAGGGCGTGGTGGTGATCTGCGTCGGGGCCGTCGTGTCGGTCGCAGCCTTCCGCATCATGGTCCGCATCGGGCGCCTGCCCGAGCCGCGGCGGTGGTTCGGATGACCGGGATCACGGCGCTCGCGGCCGCGGTCCTGCTGGGCGGCGGGTTCGCGGCCGGGGTCCTCCTTCTCCTCTCCCGGCTGCCCCGGTGGCGGGCGGCGCCGCTGATGTCTCGCATCGCCCCCTACGTGCGCGACGTGGTGGACGATGAGCGGCTGCCGGCGGCGGCGCTTCCCGGCGTCGGACGGCTACCCGCGCACCGGAGCTCTCCGGGCGAGCGGGTGCGCGATGTCCTCGAGCGGCTGGTGGGCGACGGCGACGTGCTGCGCAAGCGCCTGGCACAGGCGGGATCCGCGCTGAGTCCTGTCGCGTTCCGGGGCAGACAGCTCGCCTGGACCCTGGCGGGTATCGTGACCGGCGCTCTCGCCGTGATCGTGCTCGTGCTCGCCGGTCGCTGGTCCGTGCCGGTCGGCGTGATCCCGCTGATCGCCGGCACGACGGCCGCGATCGCCTACGACATGCAGCTCTCCGCCCGCGTCCGGGCTCGGCGCACGCGGCTCGCCGACGAACTGCCGACGACCCTCGAGTTCCTGGCGCTGTGCCTCTCGGCCGGCGAGAGCTTCCTCGACGCGGTGCGGCGCGTGGCCGGGGTGGGGTCGGGTGAGCTGACCGGGGAACTGCGCCGCGTCGTGCTGGAGGTGGGGACCGGGTCGACGCTCGCGGAGGGGCTGGGCGATATGGCCGCACGGCTTGAGCTGCCCGGACTCTCGCGCGCGGTGGACCAGATCGTCGCCGCACTGGAGCACGGAGCACCGCTGGCCGCCGTGTTGCACGCCCAGGCCGGGGACGCGCGGGAGGAGGCCAAGCGCACCCTCATCGAGCAGGCCGGGCGCAAGGAGATCCTGATGCTCCTGCCGCTGGTCTTCCTGATCCTGCCGCTGTCGGTGGTGTTCGCGATCTATCCCGGGCTGTTCATCCTGCGGCTCGGCCTCGGCTGACGTGCCCGGTGCCCGCCTGTGGATAACCGCGGACGCGGGTGGGCGCTCCCGGGCAGACTGACGGCATGATCACACGCCTGCGTTCTCCGCTCCGTGCCCTGGCCGACGACGAGAGGGGAGACGTCCCCGGCTGGGTGCTCGTGACGCTCATGACGGCGGGGTTGGTCGTGGTGATCTGGGCGGTCGCGGGGCCCGCGCTGACCTCGCTGTTCGAGCAGGCGATCCAGCGGGTGTCGGGTCTCTGACGTGCCCCTCCGTGCGGCCGTGATCGACGACCGCGGGTCGAACCCGGTGGAGTTCGTCCTGGTCGGCACGCTCCTCACCGCCCTCACCCTCGCGGTGCTGCAGTTGGCGCTCGCGGTCTACGTGCGCAATGTGGTGCACGACGCGGCGGTGGAGGGCGCCTACTACGCCGCCCTCGCAGACGTCTCGCTCGGCGAGGGGAAGCAGCGCACGCAGGACGTGATCACCCGCGCGATCGGCCCCGCCTACGCGGAGGACGTCGCCGTCGGGACATCGCGCCTCGCCGGCCGGGAGTCGGTCGACGTGCGGGTGAGGACCAGCCTGCCGGTGTTCGGCCTGATCGGCGTGCCGTATGGGCTGCAGGTCGAGGCTCACGCACCGGCGGAGTCGTTCGATGCGGGATGATCGCGGCTCGAGCTCCCTGGAGTTCATCGCCGCCGGGGTTCTGATGCTCGTGCCGCTGCTGTATCTGGTGATCGTGCTCGGCTCCGTTCAGGAGCAGACGCTGGGGGTCGAGGCCGCCGCCCGGCACGCGGCGCGCGTGATCGCGACCGCTCCCGACGCGAGGACGGCCGCCTCCCAGGGCGATGCGGTGCTGTCGAGCATCGCATCGCAGTACGGCATCGACGACGACGACGTGCAACTGGCCGTGACGTGTCTGCCACAGGGCGTTCCGTGCCCCTCCGCCGGTGCGACCGTCACGGTCTCGGTCGCCACCAGCGCCCGCCTGCCGTTCGTGCCCGCGGTCCTGGGCCTGGACAGAGCCGTGTCGGTGCCGATCGAGGCCGTGTCGGCGCAGAAGGTGTCGCGTCAGTGGGGTGCCGAGTGAAGGCGGGGGACGCCGCCCGGGGCACGGACGCGGAGGAGGGGAGCGTGCTGCTGCTCGTGCTCGGCTACGTGCTGCTCGCGCTCGCCGTGATCTTCGTGTGCGCCTGCGCGACCGACCTGTACATCGCCCAGAAGCGCCTGGACGCCCTCGCCGATGCGGCCGCGCTCGCCGGAACCGACGGCTTCGTCCTCACGGTGCAGGGGGAGACGCCGCGCGCGGAACTCACGGACGAGGCGGTGGCGGCGCAGGCCCGGCCGCTCGTCGAAGGTGCGGGCGGGGAGGAGGTGCTGGTGTCGGCGACCTCCCCGGACGGGGCTTCGGCCCGCGTGACCGTTCGCACGGCGTGGCATCCACCGCTCGTGTCGCCGTTCGTGCCGGAGGGTCTTACGCTGCAGGCGACCGCGACGAGCCGCACCGCCCTGCGGTGACCAGCCGGGGCCTCACGCCTCGGCGGGCGGATCCGGGCGGGGGACGAAGCGGGGGATCCACCGCAGGAACCCGGCAGCGCCGAGCAGTCCGATCACGCCGATGGCGCCCGCGGCGACGGAGAGCGTCGACACCGCGGTGATGGCGGAGACGAGGAGCGGGGCGACGGCGCCGCCGGCATCGGTCAGCGTGCGCCAGGACCCGAGGAAGGCGGCGGGCTCGCGCTCCGGGGCGACGTCGGCGCCGAGCGTGAGCAGGATGCCGCTGGAGAGCCCGTTGCCCACGCCCAGGACGGCGGCGAACATCCCGAACCACAGCACCGCGGCATCCCCGTCGTGGGTGAAGGCCAGGGCGAGGAACCCGACACCCATGAGCAGCATCGCCGGCATGGCCGCCCACAGCCGCCCGAACCGGTCCATCACCTGCCCGCTCGCGTAGAAGAGGGCGAAGTCGATCGCGCCCGAGACCCCGACGACCAGCGCGATCGTCGACGCGTCGAGCCCCAGCGACAGGCCCCACAGCGGCAGGACCACCTGCCGGGCGGAGCGGACGGCGGACAGAGACGCGGCGGCGAGACCGAGCCGTGACAGCAGTCGTCGCTGCCGCCACATGGTCTGGAAGATGCCCGCGCGCTCGATCGTCGGGATCGAGCCGCTCACGGCCTCTCCGCTGTCCTCCACGAAACGCTCGGTCGAACGCACCGGCGGGATCGTGGCCTCCGGGTCCGGCCCGAACAGCACGAGCAGCACCATCACCACGAGGCAGACGGCGAAGAACCAGATCGCCGCGGACTCGCTGCCGAACAGCTGCAGAAGCCCCGCGGCGACGAACGGGCCGATGAAGATGCCCAGACGGAAGCTGCCGCCCAACAGGGACAGTGAGCGCGCACGGAACGGCAGGGGTACGCGCGTGGTCATGAACGCGTGCCGCGCCAGCCCGAACGCGGCCGCGCACAGCCCGAGCACGAACACGGAGGCCGCGAGCACGCCGAGCGACGGCGCGAACAGCATGCCCGCTCCGGACAGCAGCGCCGCCGTTCCGGCGATCACCATCGTGTATCGCTCGCCGATGCGGCCCACGGCCCAGCCGGCCGGGAGGTTCCCGCAGAGCTGTCCCACCACGAGCGCCGACGCGACCAGCGCCGCCGTCGCCACGTCTGCGCCCATCGACGCGGCGATCACCGGGATCAGGGGGATGACGGCCCCCTCGCCGAGAGCGAAGAGGACGGTGGGCAGATACACCATCGGTCCGAACTGACGAAGGACCGTGGATGCGCTGCTCACCCTGCTCACGCTACTCCCGCGCGGGAGCAGCACCCGACGACGGCGTCCCCGCGGGCGCGGGCGGCACGTTAGGCTGAGGTGTCATGCTCGAACTAGATCTCTCCGCCGAAATCCAGGCGCTCAGGCACACCTTCGGCGACATCAGCGAGGTCGTCGATGTCAACCGTCTGCGCGAGGACATCGCGCGACTCAGCGAGGAGGCCGGTGCGCCCGACCTCTGGGACGACACCGAGAACGCGCAGAAGGTGACGAGTGCGCTGAGCCACCGTCAGTCCGAGCTCGCGCGCATCACCGGCATCGCCCAGCGCCTCGACGACCTCGAGGTGCTCGTCGACCTGGCCAACGAGATGGGCGACGAGGACTCCGCCATCGAGGCGCGCAACGAGCTCGGCACCCTGACCGACCTCATCAACCAGCTCGAGGTGCAGACGCTCCTCGACGGCGAGTACGACGAGCGCAGCGCGATCGTCACGATCCGCTCCGGGGCGGGTGGCGACGACGCCACCGACTTCGCGGAGATGCTCATGCGCATGTACCTGCGGTGGGCTGAGCGGCACAAGTACCCCGTCAAGGTGATGGACACCTCGTACGCCGAGGGTGCGGGCATCAAGTCGGCGACCTTCGAGATCGATGCCCCCTACGCGTTCGGCACGATCTCCGTCGAGGCCGGCACGCACCGCCTCGCGCGCATCAGCCCCTTCGGCTCGGCCGACAAGCGGCAGACGTCGTTCGCCGCCGTCGAGGTGATCCCGCTGATGGAGGAGGCCACCGAGGTCGACATCCCGGAGAACGACATCCGCGTCGACGTGTTCCGCTCCTCGGGCCCGGGTGGGCAGTCGGTCAACACGACCGACTCCGCCGTGCGCATCACGCACCTCCCGACCGGCATCGTCGTGTCGATGCAGAACGAGAAGTCGCAGATCCAGAACCGGGCAGCCGCCATGCGCGTGCTGCAGAACCGCCTGCTGCTGCTGCAGAAGGAGCAGGAAGCGGCGAAGAAGAAGGAGCTGGCGGGCAACATCACCGCGAGCTGGGGCGACCAGATGCGCTCCTACTTCCTCTACGGCCAGCAGCTGGTGAAGGACCTCCGCACGGGGCAGGAGTCGGGTAACCCCGCCGCGGTGTTCGACGGCGACCTCGACGACTTCATCTCCGCCGGCATCCGCTGGCGCAAGCGCCGCGACGACGACGACTGACGCACGAAGGCCCCGGATCGCTCCGGGGCCTTCGTCGTGTGCGGCGGTCAGCGAGCGGCGCCGCGCAGCGTGCCGGTCACATCGTCGTAGCTGTAGGCGATGCACTGGATCGCGCGGTCGCCCGCACGGGTCCATGACGCCTTCGTGGGCTGGTAGCTGTAGAAGTCCAGCTCCGACTGCTCGTACGGGACGCCGACGAATCCCTCGAACTGCGCCAGGCAGCCGTCCCACGCCTCGTCGAGCAGTGCGCTCTCGCCGGGGAAGGTCTGGTCGTCGACCTCATAGATGAAGTACACCTCGTCGGTGTGCGGCTGATCGCACGGCACGACCGGGAGCTCGAAGATCGTGTCCTCGCCGGTGTAGTCCACGTAGGGGAGGCAATCGCCCACCTCGAGGTCTTCGAACGCGACCATCTCGGCGCCGTCGATCGTCGACGGGTCGACGGGCGAACCGGACTCCGTCGCCGGCGCGCTCGGCGACGGCACCGGGTCTCCGGACGCCTCGACCGACGTGAGCCCGACCGCGATCAGGGCGACCGCGCCAGCGAGGGTCGAGCCGAGCACGGCCACGGCGAGCCCGGCGATGCCCGGCCACTTCGTTCCCCGCAGGAACAGCGAGACGAGCGACACGACGAAGCCGGCAGCCACGACGACCCATCCGATCGGCGCCGTGAGGGGCACGCACGCGAGCACGACCCCGACCAGCGCGACCGCGAGCCCGACCAGGCCGGGGACCGACGGACGCCGCGCGGTCGTGCTCGATGCGGCGGTCGGTGCGCCCGGGGAGCCGGGGCCCGGTGGCACGGCCGCTCCGTTGCCCGGGGCCGCGGTGGCTCCGGACCCCGGGGCTGCGGCGTACGGGGGCGCCGCGTACGGGGAGGACGGGGTGAACGGCGAGGACGGCGGCACGAACGGCTCGAAGGCCGCCTGGACCGGGGTGGCTGCGAGCGGCACCGCGGGCGTCGGCATCGCGGGCGTCGGCACCGCGGGTGCGGGCTCGGTCCCCGCGGTGGAGGCGGGAGGCTGCGGTACGCCCGACGACGCCGGGATCTCGGGCGCAGAGGGGTTCGGGTCGATGCTGCGGACGTGCGCGGTCCACTGCTGGCCGTCCCACCACCGCAGGCTGCCGGAGCCGTCGTCGTACCAGCCCTCGGGTGTCGTCATGAGCGGTGCCTCTGTCTTCTTCGGGCGACGCTCAGCGCGCGGTGGCTTCCACGGTCACGCGGGCGACCTCCTGGAACAGCTCGTCGCTGACGATCACGACGTACGATCCGCTCTGGGCGACATCGAACGACACGGTGCCCTGCGTGGTCTCACCCGCCGGGAGTTCACTCGATTCGAGCGTGGCATCGCCGAAGATGTCGTACTCGCCCTCGGCACCCTCCGCGGTCTCGACCGAGAAGTAGAGCGGGTTCACATAGGTCGTGCCCTCGAGCGTCTCCCACGTGAGGTCGATCACCAGGTAGCCGCCGTTGGTCGCCTCGAAGTCCGAGCCGTTGGTGGTGCCCCAGGTGGCGGACGTGATCGTCAGCTCCGCGCTGCCGGACATCTGCGTCACGGTGATCGGATCGCCGAGGCTGCCCTCGACGACCGTGCCGGAGCCGGTGCCGTCGTCCGTTCCGGAATCCGTGCCGGAGTCGCTCGTCCCCGTGTCCGAGCCGTCGTCGGGCAGCGAGTCGGAGCGGTCGACCTGGCTGGCGACGGCACCGAGGAAGAACACGAAGCTCATGATCGCGGCGATGATCGCGCCGAGCACCGAGACGCCCAGGCCCGTGATGCCCGGCCACTTCTTGCCCTTCAGGAACAGGGAGATGAGCGACACGATGAAGCCCGCGCCGAGGAACAGCCACGAGAAGACGACCGTGAACGGCGTGAAGGCGAGGAGCAGGCCGAGGGCGGCGAGACCGAGGCCGACGAGGCCCAGCACGGAGATCTTCGCCGGCGCCGGGGCTGCCGCGGCGTAAGCCGGAGCGCCGGGGTAGCCGCCGCCCTGAGCGGGATACGTCTGCGCGGTGGGGTAGGCCGCCTGTCCGGGGTAGCCGCCCTGGCCCGCAGGCTGCGCGGCGGGGGAGTACTGCCCGGGGTAGCCGCCCTGCGGAGAGGCGGCCAGTCCGGCGGGAGGCTGCGCTCCGGTCGGAGGCGGCGTGACCGTCCCGGACGCCGTGGCTCCGGGCGCAGACCAGTCGGCCACCGGCGCGGCACCGGGAAGCTCGTGGGCGCCCGAGGCCGGCGCGGCCCAGTCGCTCGCGGGCTCGGGTGCGACCACGGCCTCTGGCGCGGTGGCGGCGGGAGTGGTGGCGTCAGGTGCGGTGGCGTCGGCGGCGGCGGCGGTGGCGTCGGGCGTGGTGGCCTCGGGTGCGGTGGCCTCCGGTGCGGTGGCGTCGGGTGCGGTGGCGTCGGCGGCGGTCGCGTCGGGGGCCGTGGCCTCGGGCTGCGCGTCGGGCACCGCCGCGGCGGGCGCACCCGGCGTCGTCTCGGACTCGGATGCCGGGGACTCCTGGGCGGGCACAGCGGGCGTCTCGGGCGCGAAGTGCTCGGTCCACTGCTGGCCGTCCCACCACCGCAGCCGACCGGAG
This sequence comes from Microbacterium sp. NPDC055502, assembly GCF_053643635.1. Lineage (NCBI taxonomy): Bacteria > Bacillati > Actinomycetota > Actinomycetes > Micrococcales > Microbacteriaceae > Microbacterium > Microbacterium sp. NPDC055502. Next base: position 192,712 of record NZ_JBSHKJ010000003.1, read on the forward strand.
CCGTCGTCGTACCAGCCAGCAGGTGTCGTCATGGAAGTCCCCTCCGTGTGCGCGCTCGCGTGGGTGACGCGAATCGACTCTCCATGTATAGCAGTGGGCAGCGACGCCGACACCGTTTGCACAGGTCGACGGCCTGAGGCCGCGCGGGGTGTCGCAGCGGGTCAGCGCAGAGCCCGCGCTTAGGCTCGAATCGCCATGATTCGGTTCGAGAACGTCACGAAGCGCTACCGCGGGACGTCGAAGCCCGCCCTGTCCGGAGTCGACTTCGAAGTGCAACGCGGGGAGTTCGTCTTCCTCGTCGGCGCTTCGGGATCGGGCAAGTCGTCCTGCCTGCGGCTCATCCTGCGGGAGGACGTGCCCACCAGTGGTCGCGTCGCCGTCCTCGGCCGCGATCTCCGCTCCCTCGCGAACCGGAAGGTGCCCTACTTCCGTCGCCACATCGGCTCCGTGTTCCAGGACTTCCGCCTGCTGCCGTCCAAGACCGTGCACCAGAACGTCGCGTTCACGCTGCAGGTCACCGGCTCCTCGCGCGGTTTCATCCAGCAGGCCGTGCCCGAGGCCCTGGCACTGGTCGGGCTCGAGGGCAAGGAGAAGCGCATGCCGCACGAGCTCTCCGGCGGTGAGCAGCAGCGCGTCGCGATCGCCCGTGCCCTCGTGAACCGTCCGCAGGTGCTGCTGGCCGACGAGCCCACCGGAAACCTCGACCCCGCGACCTCCGTCGACATCATGCAGCTGCTCGCCCGCATCAACGCCGGTGGCACGACCGTGCTCATGGCCACGCACGAGGCGGGGTTCGTCGACCAGATGCGTCGCCGCGTGATCGAGCTGCGCGACGGCGAGATGGTGCGCGACGAGGTCCACGGCGGCTACGGCGACACCTCGAACATCCCGCGACTCGCGCCGGAGGAGGTGCGGGGAGCCGCCGCCGCGGCCGCCCTCACCGCGGTGCAGGAGGTGCAGCGGCAGACCGCCGACCTGTCGGTGGTGCGAGCCGCCCTGGCGGAGGAGCTCGACGCGCAGCGCCGCGCCGCCGCGGTCGCGACCCCGCAGCCGGAACGCGAGCCGCAGGTGGTCGAGCCGCCCGAGCCGCCGCGCCGCGGAGTGGTCGAACCGCCGGATGAGGCGGAGCGCGTCCCGGCCGAGGAGAAGGCTCCGGTCGAGCGTCCGGCCACTCCCCGCACGCACCCGATCGTGCTGCCGGAGGTCGACGTCGCCGAGCTCGGCGTGGCCGACCGTCTCGGCCTCTCCGACCAGGACGACGAGGAAGTGGGCCCGACCTCATGAGAATCGGCCTGATCCTGACCGAGGCCCTCGTGGGTCTCCGTCGCAACATCTCGATGGTCATCTCCGTCGTGCTGGTGACGTTCGTGTCGCTGACCTTCGTGGGCGCGGCGATCCTCATGCAGTCCCAGATCGGCGTGATGCGGGGCTATTGGGCCGAGCGTGCCCAGGTGGCGGTGTACATGTGCTCGGCGGTGTCGGAGTCGGACACCTGCGTCGACGGCGCCGCCAGCGAGGAGCAGGTCGCCGCGGTGCGCGCCCAGCTCGAGGGCGACGCGCTGGCGCCGCTGATCAGCTCCATGACGTTCGACACCAAAGAGGAGACGTACGCCAAGCTCGTCGAGCAGGTGGGCGAGGAGCAGGCGAGCGTGCTCACGCCCGACCAGGCGTTCGAGGTGTTCTTCGTCACGATGAAGGATCCGGGGCAGTCGCAGGTGCTCGCCGAGGCGTTCAGCGGACAGGCGGGCGTGGAGCAGGTGCAGGACCAGCTGCAGTACCTCGAGCCGCTGTTCTCCGCGCTCACCGTCGCGACCTACATCGCGGTCGGGATCGCCGTGCTGATGCTGATCGCCGCGACCCTCCTGATCGGGACGACCATCCGACTATCGGCCTACGCGCGACGCAAGGAGATCGGGATCATGCGCCTGGTGGGCGCGTCCAACCGGTTCATCCAGACGCCGTTCGTGCTGGAGGGCGTCTTCGCGGCCTTCCTCGGCTCGGCGCTCGCGTGCGCGGCGGTCGTCGCCGGGGTGCACTTCGGCGTCAACGGCTACCTGCGCGGGCGGGTCCCGTTCATCACGACCTGGGTCACCATGAACGACGCGTTCCTCGTGGTGCCCGTGCTGGTGGGGATCGGCGTCGTGCTGGCGGCGCTGTCGGCCGGCTTCGCGATCCGTCGCTGGCTGCGCACCTGATACCCTGAAAGGCTGCTCGGCCGGATCCTCGGTCGAGCTCGTCACGGCAACAGGAGAGCATCATGCCCAGGGAACGCGGGGAGAAGGTCGTCGCGACCAATCGTCGCGCGCGTCACGACTACACCATCGAGAAGTCGTACGAGGCGGGAATGGTGCTCACCGGCACCGAGGTCAAGTCACTCCGTCAGGGGCGCGCGAACCTCAGCGACGGATACGCGTTCGTCAAGGGGAACGAGGTGTTCCTCGACGCCGTGCACATCCCGGAGTACTCGCAGGGGCACTGGACCAACCACTCCGCCAAGCGCATCCGCAAGCTGCTGCTGCACCGTGAGGAGATCGCCAAGCTCTCCCACGCGGTCTCGGCCGGTGGTTACACCCTGATCCCGCTGAAGCTCTACTTCTCCGACGGCAGGGCCAAGGTCGAGATCGCTCTCGCGAAGGGAAAGCGCGAGTACGACAAGAGGCAGACGCTGCGCGAGCGGCAGGACACGCGCGAGGCCGAGCGGGCCATGCGCCTGCGCAACCGCGTCGGCGAGTAGCCCGCGCCGTCAGGGCGCCGGGGTGAAGCCGAACACGCGGCCGAGGAACGCGAGCTCGCGCTGCAGAGCGTCCACGATGTTCTCCGCGCTGCGGAAGCCGTGCCCCTCGGCCGGATACAGCGCGTACTCGTGCTCGATGCCGTTCGCGGCGAGGGCGTTGCGGATCGCCTCGGACTGCGACGGAGGCACCACGCGGTCCTCGCCGCCCTGGAGCAGCAGCACGGGCACGTCGATCCGGTCGGCGTGCGTGAGGGGTGAACGCTCGACGTACACGTGCTCGTCCTCCGGCAGCCGCCCGACCAGACCGTCGAGGTACGGCGCCTCGAAGTCGTGCGTCTCGGCGGCCAGCAGGCGCAGGTCCGCCACACCGTAGCGGCTGATGCCCGCCGCGAAGGTCCCGCCCCGCACCAGCGCCGACAGAACGGTCCAGCCGCCGGCCGAACCGCCGCGGATCGCGATGCGCGCGGGATCGGCGAGCCCCGCATCGGCCAGGCCCCGCGCGGCGGCGACCACGTCGTCCACGTCGACCACGCCCCACTGCCCGACGAGGCGGTCGCGGTAGGCGCGGCCGTAGCCGGTGGAGCCGCCGTAGTTCACGTCGAGCACGCCGATGCCGCGGCTCGTGAAGAACGCGACCTCGGACGACGCGGCCCCCGTCACATGCGCCGTCGGTCCTCCGTGGACGAACACGACGTACGGCGGAAGCTCGCCGGGAGCCGCGGTGTGCGCGGGGTTCGCGGGCGGGTAGGCGAACGCGTGCACCGAGCCGTGCGCGCCGTCCACCACGATCGGCTGCGCGCCGGGCATCCACTCCGGATCGGACGGGACCCCGCCCGCCACAGCCTCCACGCGGCCCGAGTCGAGGTCGACGCACCACACCCCGGGCGTGGTGCCCGAGCTGTTGCCGCTGAGCAGCACGCGGGAGCCGGACACGTCGTCCACGCTCACGTGCCCGTCGGCGGGGAGGTCCAGCGCGGTGCTCGTCGTGCCGTCCGCCGGGAGCACGTGCACCTCGTCGCGGCCGTTCGTGCGCGCGGCGACCACGCGTCCGTCCGCCAGCGGCTGGAACCACCGGTTGCCCAGCACCCACAGGCCGTAGCCGGTGTCGGCGTCGGTCCCGGTCAGGGCGATCGGCGCGGCTACGGGTGTCACGCCGTCGACGTGAAGGCGCTGCACCTGCCAGCGCCCGGACGCGTCGTCGGCGTACACGAGCGCGGTGTCGTCGAGCCACTCCGGCTGCAGGGCGGCGGACGACGCGATGCGCACGATCTCGCCGTCGGCGAGCGACGCGATCGCGAGCTGCGCCTCGTCCCACGGCATCGTCCGCTCGTGCCACTCGACCCAGGCCACCCGCGTGCCGTCGGGCGACAGCGCCGGGTGCGCGAAGAAGCCCGTGCCCTCCGCGATCACCCGGAGCGCGCCGTCGTCCTCGGCCGTGGATCCGTCCACCGGGATCTCGACGATGCCGCGCCGGTGCGGGTCCGGACGGAGGTCTTCGCGCACGGCCAGCAGTCGTCCGCTCTGCAGTCGGAGTCCGCCGTACGACGCACCGGCGGGCGTGAGCGGCTCGGGCTCGCCCCCGGGGACGAGGCGATGCACGCGCTGATCCGCGCCCGAGACGAAGAACAGCGCACCGTCGCCGGCCGTCCACGCCCCGCCGCCGTACTCGTGCACGCGCGACCGCGCACTCCACGGAGCCGGCAGGATCTCGGCGCCGGAGGAGCTGCGTACGGTCACGCGTCCGGCTTCGGCCGGCACGGACTCGCCCCACCAGATCTCCGACCCGGCGAACCGGGCGCCGTCGATGCGCGGTGCGGAGGTCGCGACAGACGCGGCGGTGAAGGGGGAGGGCCAGGAACCGAAGGGCAGCGACGACATGCCTCGAGCCTAGGCGGACCGACACACGGCGTCACACACGTGCGGGCCCGCGCGGGGCTGTTCTAGGTTGCTGGAAACGCCCGGTTCGTCCAGGGCGTGGAGCGACAGCCGAGCCCGGCACCCGCCCGCGAACGACACGCCTCCCGTGCCGTCCGCGCGCCCCGGCCCCCTGTCCCCAGGAGTGAAGATGTCCACCGAGATCGACACCACCGGCACCGCCCGCGTGCCGTTCTCCTTCGAGCTCTACCCCCCGCGCAACGCGTCGAGCGAGGAGGCGCTGCACGAGACCGTCCTGCGCCTGGCCGCAGCCAGTCCGGAGTTCCTGTCGGTGACCTACGGTGCCGGCGGCTCCACCGGGGGGCGCTCGCTCGACGTGCTGCGCTTCATCCGCACCCACACCGACGTCGAGCCCCTCGCTCATCTCACGTGCGTCGGCAACACCTACGCCGGGGCGACCGCGCTCATCCGCGAGTTCCTCGACGCGGGGATCCTCAGCTTCCTCGCCCTGCGGGGCGACCCGCCCGCCGGGCAGACCGAGGACTTCCTCGGCGACCTGGAGAGCGCGGCCCAGCTCGTCCAGCTGATCGACCGCGTGCAGGCCGAGCGTGCGCCGTACGAGGAGTCGCCGGTTCCCGGGATCCCCGGTGCCGCCCGGGTCGCGCCGCGGCGGAGGGTGAACATCGCGGTGGCCGCGTTCCCGAAGGGCCACCCGCGGGCGACCCACCGCACGCAGGACGTGGAGGCCCTGCTCGCGAAGCAGGCCGCCGGTGCGACGTTCGCGATCACACAGCTGTTCTTCCACGCCGACGACTACCTGGCCTTCGTGGAGCGTGCCCGCGCGTCCGGGGTGACCATCCCGATCCTGCCCGGCATCATGCCCATCACCTCGCCCGCTCGGCTCTCCCGCGTGCTGGAGCTCACGGGAGAGGAGCTGCCCGGAGAGCTCTCCATCGCCCTCGACGTGGAGCCGACCGCCGAGGGCCGCCGCGAGATCGGCATCGCCTGGGCCGCGCGCCTGGCCGCGCAGGTCGTGGCCGGCGGCGCCCCCGGCGTGCACCTCTACGCCTTCAACCAGCACGAGACCGTCCTCACCGTCCTCGCCGAAGCCGGCATCCTCCCGGCTCTGCGCCGTTAGACCCCCGCCGAAAGGAAACACCATGACCGCATTCCCCGAGGGAACCATCCTCGGCTACCCCCGCATCGGCCGTCGCCGCGAGCTCAAGAAGGCCGTCGAGGCGTTCTGGGCGGGCCGCATCGACGAGCAGGAGCTGGAGCGCACGGCCGCCGAGCTGCGCGCCGCCACCCGAGAGCGGCTCGCCGCGCTCGGCCTCGGCCGGGACGACTCCGCGATCCCGGAGTCCTTCTCGTTCTACGACCAGGTGCTCGACGCCGCGGTGACCGTGGGCGGGATCCCCTCGCGCTTCGAGCACCTGCGCGCCGCCGACGGCACGGTCGGCCTCCCGGCGTACTTCACGATCGCGCGGGGCGAGGGGGAGCGCGCGCCGCTGGAGATGACGAAGTGGTTCGACTCGAACTACCACTACCTCGTGCCGGAGATCGGTCCGGAGACGGTGTTCTCGCTGTCCAGCGACCGGCTCGTGCGCGAGGTCGCAGAGGCCGCTGCCGCAGGCTTCACCACGCGCCCGGTCGTGGTCGGCCCGGTCACCCTGCTGGCGCTCGCGAAGGCCTCGGACGACGCCCCCGAGGGCTTCGATCCGCTGTCGCGCCTGGACGACGTGCTCCCCGTGTACCGGGAGCTGCTCGCCCGCCTCCGGGCCGCGGGAGCGACCTGGGTGCAGCTCGACGAGCCGGCGCTCGTGAGCGAGTCGCTCCCCGCCGACACCGCCGCCCTGGCGACCGCGGCCGAACGCGCACTCGCCGTGCTCGGGGGAGCGGAGGACCGTCCGTCGATCCTCGTCGCCGCCCCGTACGCGGCGCTCGACGCCGTGTTCCCGGTCCTCGCGGCCGCGCCCGTCGAGGCGATCGCGGTCGACCTGGTCCGTGGCGCTGTGCCGTCCGCGGCGGAGGGTCTCGCGGACAAGACGCTCGTCGGCGGCGTGATCGACGGGCACAACATCTGGCGGGGCGACCTGGCCGCGGCGTTCGCCACGCTCGAGCGTCTGCGCGACCTGGGGGCCGCGGCCGTGTCGGCCTCCACCTCGACCTCGCTGCTGCACGTGCCGCACGACGTCGCCGACGAGACCTCGCTCGACCCCCGCCTGGTGTCGTGGCTGGCGTTCGCCGATCAGAAGGTGCAGCAGGTCGGCGTGCTGGCCCGCGGGCTGTCGCAGGGTCCCGAGGCGATCGCCGCCGAGCTCGACGAGGCCTCGGCGGCCCTGCGCGACCGGCTGGACGCGCCGGGCGTGCGCGACGGCGCGGTGCGCGAGCGGACGCTCGTCGACGCCGACTTCTCGCGGGTGTCCTACGAGGAGCGGGAGAGTGCGCAGGAGGCCCTCGGCCTCCCGGTCCTGCCCCTGACGACGATCGGGTCGTTCCCGCAGACCGCCGACATCCGTCGCGCACGGGCACGGTTCACGCGCGGTGAGATCCCCCGCGACGACTACGACGACTTCCTGCGCCGGGAGATCGCCGCGGTCGTGTCGCTGCAGGAGGACCTCGGACTCGACGTGCTGGTGCACGGGGAGCCGGAGCGCAACGACATGGTGCAGTACTTCGCCGAGAACCTCGACGGCTTCGCGGTCACGGAGCACGGGTGGGTGCAGTCGTACGGCTCCCGCGCCACACGCCCGTCGATCCTGTGGGGCGACGTCTCCCGGCCGGCACCGATCACGGTCGACTGGTCCGGATACGCGCAGTCGCTCACCGCGAAGCACCTCAAGGGCATGCTCACGGGGCCGGTGACGATCCTCGCGTGGTCGTTCGTGCGCGACGACCAGCCGCTGGGGGAGACCGCGAACCAGGTCGCCCTGGCGCTGCGCGAGGAGATCGCCGACCTCGAGGCGGCGGGCATCGCCGTGATCCAGGTCGACGAGCCGGCCCTGCGCGAGCTGCTGCCGCTGAAGAAGGCCGATCAGCCGTCCTACCTGGACTGGTCGGTGGCGTCGTTCCGTCTGGCGACCGGTGGGGCAGCACCGGGCACGCAGGTGCACACGCACCTCTGCTACTCGGAGTTCGGTGTCGTGATCGACGCGATCCGCGCGCTGGACGCCGACGTCACGTCCATCGAGGCCGCCCGCAGCCGGATGGAGGTCGTCGCGGACATCGCCGAGGCCGGGTTCGACCACGGCATCGGCCCCGGCGTCTACGACATCCACTCCCCGCGGGTTCCCGCGGTGGAGGAGGTGGAGTCCCTGCTGCGTCGCGCCGTGGAGGAGATCCCCACGCGGCAGCTCTGGGTCAACCCGGACTGCGGCCTCAAGACCCGCGGCTACGAGGAGACCACCGCGTCGCTGCGGAACATCGTCGAGGCCACGCGCCGCGTGCGCGCCGAGGTGGGCGCCTCGGTCTGATCACGTGACGAAGGCCCTCTCCGAGCGATCGGGGAGGGCCTTCGTCGTGTCCGGGTCAGACGGCTCGCAGCACCGCGACGACCTTGCCGAGCACCACGGCCTCGTCGCCGAGGATGGGCTCGAAGGCGGTGTTCCGCGGCAGCAGCCACGTGTGTCCATCGCGGCGACGGAGCACCTTGACGGTGGCCTCGCCATCGAGCATCGCCGCGACGATCTCGCCGTTCTCGGCGTCGTGCTGCGAGCGGACGACGACCCAGTCGCCGTCGCAGATGGCGGCGTCGATCATCGACTCGCCGGAGACCTTGAGCATGAACAGGTCGCCCTTGCCGACGAGCTGCCGGGGGAGCGGGAAGATCTCCTCGACCTGCTGGTCCGCGGTGATGGGCACGCCGGCGGCGATGCGGCCGACGAGGGGCACGAGCGCGGCGTCGCCGACGGGAGTCGTGACATCGGCCGGGTTCTCGGCGCCGGAGCCGGTGCCGGGCAGGTCGATCAGCACCTCCATGGCCCGCGTCTTGCCCGGGTCTCGACGCAGGTAGCCGCTCAGCTCCAGCTGGCCGAGCTGGTGCGTGACGCTGGAGAGCGACTTGAGCCCCACGGCGTCGCCGATCTCGCGCATGCTCGGCGGGTAGCCGTTCTGGGCGATGGCGGCCTGGATGACCTCCAGGATCGCCATCTGCTTGGGGCTGAGGCTCTTGCGACGGCGGGTCCGCGGCGCCTCCGACTCCGGGGCTGTGGTCTCGCTCATGATGCTCCTTCAGTGCGTGAGATCCGACGTCGCTCTTCGAATGTCGGTGGCCCGTGGTGGGGTGTCCTTGTCGAAACCGTATCCGAGAATCGCGCCGATCTGGAAGATCTGTTCGAGCGTGTCGGACGATTCGTGGACAGGGTTTCGAAGACAGCTTGACAGATGTTCGAACTCGAAGATATCTTCGGAACGTAGCTTCGCATTCACGGCTCCCGGCCGAGTCGCGGATGCGAACGCTACGCCAACCTCCCCGGGCCCTCGCGGCGCCGGGACAGTGAAGGAGCAGACATGAGCACCATCAGCCTCAGCACCGCGACCGCGATCTCCGCCACGGCCCGTCCGGCCACGCGGCTCCGGCTCACGGCTCGCGGTCGCGGTGTGCTGCTCGCGGTCGCGTCCGTCCCGCTCGCCGTCGGCATCGCCTTCGCGGCGATCAGCGGCGGCAGCGCCATCGCCTCCGGTGCCGACAAGCCCGTGGCCGCCGTCGAGACCATCACGGTCATGCCCGGTGACACCCTCTGGTCGATCGCCGGCTCGATCGCTCCCGAGGCCGACCCGCGCGACGTGATCGGCGACATCAGCCGCATGAACCTGCTCCGCGGCGGAGAGATCCAGATCGGTCAGGAGCTCGCGATCCCGGCGCAGTACGCGGAGTGACGCATGGCCGTCGGTGCCGCCTCGTCCTCTTAACATGGATAGGGTGACCCTCTCCCTCAACGATCTCCCGCTGCGCGACGATCTGCGCGGACTCACTCCGTACGGCGCACCGCAGGCACCGCTCCCGATCGCCCTCAACGTCAACGAGAACACGCATCCCGTTCCTGACGAGGTCGCCAGCGACATCCTCGACGACATCGCCGTGGCGATCCGCGACGTCAACCGCTATCCCGACCGGGAGTTCACCACGCTGCGGGAGGCGTTCGCGGACTACCTCGGTCACGGGCTCACGGCCGAGCAGATCTGGGCGGGCAACGGCTCGAACGAGGTGCTGCAGCACATCCTGCAGGCGTTCGGCGGACCGGGGCGGACGGCGTTCGGCTTCGCTCCGACCTACTCGATGTATCCGCTGATCGCGCAGGGCACGGGTGCGTCATGGGTCGCCGGCACCCGGCACCCCGACTACTCGATCACCCCGGAGGAAGCCGCGGAACAGGTGCGCGCCGCCGACCCCGACGTGGTGATCCTGTGCTCGCCCAACAACCCCACCGGTACGCCGCTCGGGCTCGACGTCGTCGCGGCGGTCTACGAGGCCGCGCGCGGCGTGGTGATCGTCGACGAGGCGTATCAGGAGTTCGCACCGCACGACGCGCCGTCCGCGCTCACGCTCCTCGACGGCCGTCCGCGGCTCGCTGTGTCGCGCACCATGAGCAAGGCCTTCGCGTTCGCCGGAGCGCGCGTCGGCTACCTGGCCGCAGACCCCGCGTTCATCGACGCGCTCCGCCTCGTGCGGCTGCCGTACCACCTGAGCGCGCTCACGCAGGCCGCGGCGGTGGCGGCGCTGCGCAACGCCGACGTGATGCTCGGCATGGTCGAGGAGATCGTCGAGCAGCGCGACCGCATCACAGCGACGCTGGAGGCACTGGGGTACACGCCCCACGAGTCCTGGTCGAACTTCGTGCTGTTCGGTGGCGTGGCCGACCCGCAGGCCACGTGGCGGCAGTTGTACGACCGCGGTGTGCTCGTGCGCGACGTCGGCATCCCCGGCCACCTCCGCGTCAGCGCGGGCACCGAGGCCGAGACGACCGCGTTCCTGGACGCCCTGGCCTCGATAGGATCGGCATCATGACCACCCCCGCGAACCCCGCCCGCACCGCGCGTCGCGTGCGCAGCACGTCGGAGTCGACCGTCGAGCTGGAGCTGAACCTCGACGGCACCGGGGTGAGCCGCATCGACACCTCCGTGCCGTTCTTCGACCACATGCTGACGGCGTTCGCGAAGCACTCGCTGACCGATCTCACCGTCCGCGCCTCCGGTGACACGCACATCGACGCGCACCACACGGTGGAAGACGTCTCGATCGTGCTGGGTCAGGCCATCCTGGAGGCGCTGGGTGACAAGGCGGGCATCTCCCGCTACGGCGATGCGCTCGTGCCGCTCGACGAGGCGCTGGCGCAGGCCGTGGTCGACATCTCCGGTCGTCCGTACCTCGTGCACGAGGGCGAGCCCGTCGGTTTCGAGCAGCACCTCATCGGCGGGCACTTCACGGGCTCGCTCGTGCGCCACTCCTTCGAGGCCATCGCGTTCAACGCGGCGCTGACGGTGCACGTGCGCGTGCTCGGCGGCCGTGACCCGCACCACATCGCCGAGGCGGAGTACAAGGCCTTCGCGCGCGCGTTCCGTCAGGCGAAGGCGCTCGACCCGCTCGTCGACGGCATCCCGTCCACCAAGGGGGCCCTGTGAGCGCGGCACCCCGCGTCGCGGTCTTCGACTACGAGTCCGGCAACGTGCACTCCGCGGTCAAGGCGCTCGTGGCCGCGGGTGCCGACGCGGTGCTCACGCGCGACCGCAGTGAGGCGCTCGAGGCCGACGGCTTCGTCGTGCCGGGGGTCGGGGCGTTCCAGGCCGTGCGTGATGCGCTGCACGCGCACGGGGGCGACGAGATCATCGGGCGGCGTCTCGCGGGCGGTCGCCCCGTGCTGGGCATCTGCGTCGGCATGCAGGTGCTGTTCGAGCACGGGGTCGAGCGCGGCCACGACACCGCGGGCCTGGGGGAGTGGCCGGGCGCGGTCACCGAGCTCAACGCTCCCGTGCTGCCGCACATGGGCTGGAACACGGTCGACCCCGGCGAGGACACGGTGCTGTTCCGCGGCATCGAGGAGGAGCGGTTCTACTTCGTGCACTCCTACGCGGCGCAGTCGTGGGAGCTCGACGTGATCCCGCCGTTCCCCCAGCCGGTGCTGACCTGGGCCACCTACGGCGATCCCTTCCTGGCGGCCGTGGAGAACGGACCGCTGTCGGCGACGCAGTTCCACCCGGAGAAGTCGGGCGAGGCGGGCATCCAGCTGCTGCGCAACTGGGTCACCAGCCTCTGAGCCCGTGAGCCGGGGGCTGTCGCACGCGGCCGGTCCGGCCGTTCGGCGTCAGAGCCCTCTGGCGACGGCCGCCGCCGCCGACAGCCACGCTCGCTGCGTCCGTCCGGCGAGGGCGGTGTAGCGCAGCGGGCCGTCGACCATCTCCCGGTCGAACGGGATCGCATGCACCTCTCGGCAGAGCGAGCGGTACCCGTCGGACACCGCGCCGATCTCGGTCGGTGTCGCGTGGGGATCGGCCTGCGAGACGATCACGACCGCCTGCTCGACGAGGTGAGCCGAGCGCTCGTCGCGTTCGGCGAGGGCTTCGAGCAGGAGGGCCCCGGCCTCGGCGTGGTCTCCGCGGGAGGTGGTCGCGACCACGAGCTGATCCGTGTGGTCGATCATCCGGCGCCACAGCGGGTCGGTCTCATCGTTGCCCGAGTCGACGAAGATGAGTCGGTAGAACCGGGAGGCCACCGTGTGCAGCACGTCGACCTCGGCCGGGCCCAGGCGATCGTCGTGTGCCAGGCGTGGCGGCTGCGAGCGGAGGACGTCGAAACGGTCGCGCGGCTGGTGATGAACGTAGTCCGCCAGGTCAGCGGCTTGGGCGCCCGGGCTGATCAGGCGGCTGCTGTCGGAGAGCATCTCCCGCAGGGTGTTGCGGTGTGATGCCGATTCCGTGCGCCAGCCGAGGGTCCCGCGCGTCTGGTGGTTGTCCCAGGCGAGCACGCCCGCACCCCCGAACCGGGCGAACACCGCGGCGAGAAGCGCTGTGGTGGGTGTCTTCCCCGCGCCGCCCTTGCTGTTCACGATCGCGATCGTGCGCGGCCCGGACCACTGGCGACTCACAGCGGCCTCGTCGCGGCGGAACGCCTCCTCGACGGAGCCGGGACCGAAGTCCATGCCGATGCGGTTGAGGGCGCCGCGGAACCCCATCCGGGCGGGCTCGGCCGGAAGCTCCTCGGTGAGGAAGGACGGGCGGGTCGTGGTCTCGCGCTGCGGCGAGCGACGGCGGCTTCGCCCGGACGATGCGGCGTGCGCAGATGCGTTCTGCGCGGACGCGTCGGCGGATCCGGCGGCGCGGGACTCGGCGGGTTCGGGGGACCGGGGGGATGCGGATGCGGATGCGTGGGCAGGGGACGCGACGGGTTCGGGGGACTCGGCGGATGCGGATGCGGATGCGGGGGCAGGGGTGATGATCTCTGCCGGAGTGCTGGTGGGGGTGGGCGCCACAGGCGGCATCTGTGCCTGTGTCGGTGTCTGTACCGGTGTCGGTGCCGGTGTCGCGGTCGGTGTCGGTGTCGCGGTCACCGTCGGTGTCGGTGTCGCGGTCACCGTCGGTGTCGGTGTCGCGGTCACCGTCGGTGTCGGTGTCGGTGTCGGTGCCGGTGCCTGTGTCGGTGTCGGTGTCGGTGTCGGTGTCGGTATCGCGTTCGGTGCCGAGGTCGAGGCCGGTGTCGAGGCCGAGGCCGGTACCGGTGCCGAGGTCGGTGTCGGCGTCGCGGCGCGCGTGGGTGCCGCGATCTGTGCGGGTGCGCGGGTGGGGGTGACCGCGGGGGTCGCGGACTGGGACGCGCGCCCCGAAGCGCGTGCGGGCCACGGCGCCGGGGAGGCGGACGACTCGGCGGCCGGGCGGGGAGCGGCCGAGCCGCGGATGGCGGACCGGGGGCGGGGGACGGCGATCTCCTGGTCGGCTCGGACGCGTCGGTACTCGGACGGGGGCCCTGGTTCTCGCGCTGACATCCGTAGCATGTTACCCGACGAAATGTCAGGCATGGATGGCGGCGCCGCTGCGACCGACGGCCGGCGTCATGCATTTGAGTGGGTGCCGACCGCCGCGGTAGCCTCGTGTGTCGCGCCCGCTCGGGCCGCAGAGACACCCGAACCAAGGACCCCATGAACGACTTCGCGCAGTCACCTTCGCTCACGCTCCTCCCCGCGGTGGACGTCGCCGGCGGCAAGGCCGTCCGACTCACCCAGGGCGAGGCCGGCACCGAGACGAGCTACGGCGACCCGCTCGACGCCGCAGGGGAGTGGGTCGCGCAGGGCGCCTCCTGGATCCACCTGGTCGACCTCGACGCGGCGTTCGGCCGCGGCAGCAACGCACCGATCCTGCGCAAGGTCATCAAGCAGTTCCGCGGCGTGAACGTGGAGCTCTCCGGAGGCATCCGCGACGATGCGAGCCTGGAGGCGGCGCTCGAGAGCGGCGCGGCGCGCATCAATCTCGGTACCGCCGCGCTGGAGAACCCGGAGTGGGCGGCCGACGTCATCAGCCGCTTCGGCGAGGCGATCGCGGTCGGCCTCGACGTGCGCGGCACCACTCTCGCCGCCCGCGGCTGGACCAAGGAGGGCGGCGACCTCTGGGAGGTGCTGGAGCGCCTGGAGGATGCCGGCTGCAGCCGCTACGTGGTCACCGACGTCACGAAGGACGGCACGCTCCGCGGCCCGAACCTGGAGCTGCTGCGCGAGGTGACCTCGCGCACGCCGAAGCCGGTCGTGGCGTCCGGCGGGGTCTCCAACCTCGACGACATCGCGGCGCTGCGCGAGCTGGTGCCGCTGGGCGTCGAGGGCGCCATCGTCGGCAAGGCGCTCTACGCCGGAGCCTTCACCCTGGCCGAGGCGCTGGATGTCGCCGGAGACTGACCCCCACGGCCACGGCCCGGAGGTGCACAACCACGCCGATTCCGCGGGTGTTCCGTGGGAGGGCCGCAGCTTCGAGTCGAACCCGCACGCGGCCGACGACGGCTCCGCCGATCCCGCCCTGCTCGACGCCCTTCAGCGCTTCCGGGCGGGCGAGGGATCGCAGGCGGAGGTCGTCGACGCCTTCCGCGCCGCGCGCGTGCTGATCCCGCTGATCGCGGAGAAGGGCGAAGAGGGGGTCGCGCCGAGCGGGCTCGCGGTCGACAAGACCCAGGAGCTGTCGATCGTCACGGTCGCGGCGCCCGATGGCCGGCGCGTCCAGCCCGTGTTCTCCTCGGTCGAGGCGATGCAGCGGTGGGACGCGACGGCGCGACCGATCCCGGTGGAGGCGGTGCGTGCGGCTCTGGCCGCATCCGCGGAGGACACCGACCTGATCGTGCTCGACCCCACATCCGACACGGAGTTCGTGATCCGGCGCCCGGCGGTCTGGGCGGTCGCGCAGGGGCACGCGTGGGAGCCGAGCTTCCTGTCGCCCGAGGTGTTCACGGCGCTGCAGGAGAGCGTCGCGCATGAGCTCGCGGTGATCGACGTGGCCGTGGCCGCGGGCGACCCCGACGCCCGCCTGCGCGGGCCCGAGCTGGTCGTGATCCTCGAGCTGGTCGACGGGCTCGAGCGCGAGGTGCTCGACGCCGTGCTCGGTCGTCTGGCTCAGCGCTGGGCGGCCGACGACCGCATCGCCGTGCTCGCGGACTCGCTCACGGTCAAGCTCCGCCGCAGCGCCTGAACCGCGACGGGCGCCGGCTCAGGTGACCGGGCCGGTCCACTTCTCGCCGGGGCCCTTGCCGATCGGGTCGGGGATGGTCGATGCCTCGCGGAACGCGAGCTGGAGCGAGCGGAGGCCGTCGCGCAGCGACCGCGCGTGCATGTCGCTGATCTCGGGGGCGCCGGCGGTGATGAGCCCGGCGAGGGCGTTGATGAGCTTGCGGGCTTCGTCGAGGTCGAGCTGTTCGGCCGCGTCGGGCTCGTCGGCGAGGCCGAGCTTGACGGCGGCGGCGCTCATGAGGTGCACGGCCGCGGTCGTGATGACCTCGACGGCGGGGACGTCCGCGATGTCGCGAACCGCGGACGAGGCCGCCTCCTCCTGTCGTGCCCAGCGCTCTTCGCGCTCGCGTGCCGCCTCGTCGGGTGCCTGGTTCGTCACTTCGCCTTGCCTTCTGTTAGACTTTGGCGGGCTCCGGAGCGTCATGCTCTGGAACGAAAGAGGATTCACTTCCCACCCGCGCTTGCCGTTCCAGGCTACCGGGTCTTGCACTCCGCCGGTTCACTCGTCACGAGAGGACCGGTAGACAGGGTGTGGAGCCGGCGTCTGAGTGCCGGCGGGTGGGAGACGAGTTCGATTTCGCCCGGGATGCATCCGCATCACGGTGGCCGAATCACATCGTCTAAGGAGCTCCGCATCAGCGATCCCCGCACCAATGAGCGCATCCGAGTCCCCGAGGTCCGCCTCGTCGGCCCCTCGGGTGAGCAGATCGGCGTTGTCCGCATCGAGGCAGCGCTGCGTCTCGCACAGGAAGCCGATCTCGACCTCGTTGAGGTCGCCCCGAACTCGAAGCCGCCCGTGGTCAAGATCATGGACTACGGCAAGTTCAAGTACGAGGCCGCCCAGAAGGAGAAGGAAGCGCGTCGCAATCAGGCGAACACGATCCTCAAGGAAGTCCGCTTCCGACTGAAGATCGAGGCGCACGACTACACGACGAAGCTCAAGCGCGCCGAGGGCTTCCTCAAGGCCGGCGACAAGGTCAAGGCGATGATCCTCTTCCGCGGTCGCGAGCAGTCGCGCCCGGAGCAGGGTGTGCGCCTGCTGCGCAAGTTCGCGGAAGACGTCGCCGAGTTCGGCACCGTCGAGTCGAACCCGACGATCGACGGCCGCAACATGGTCATGGTGGTCGCGCCGATCAAGAGCAAGTCCGAGGCCAAGCAGGAGCAGAACGCGGTGCGCGACGCGCAGCGTGCGGCGAACAAGCAGGCTGCCCGCGACGCCAAGAGCGACTCGGCCGCCCCGGCCGCACCCGCCGCGGAGTGACATCCGCCCCACGAACTCCCGCAACGCGGGTAGACACCGTCGCCTGAGAAGGCGCCATCACGAAGGAAGAGAAGATGCCGAAGCAGAAGACCCACTCGGGTGCTAAGAAGCGCTTCAAGATCACCGGCAGCGGAAAGCTGAAGAAGCAGCAGGCGAACATGCGCCACAACCTCGAGCACAAGTCGAGCCGTCGCACCCGTCGTCTGAACCAGGACCAGGTGCTGTCGAAGGCTGACACCAAGGTCGCGAACAAGCTTCTCGGTCGCTGACGCGCCGAACGCACGATAGGAACACAGGAAAATGGCAAGAGTCAAGCGGGCAGTCAACGCCCACAAGAAGCGTCGGGTCATCCTCGAGCGCGCCTCCGGCTACCGCGGTCAGCGTTCGCGCCTCTACCGGAAGGCCAAGGAGCAGGTCATCCACTCCCTGGTCTACTCGTACCGGGACCGTCGCAAGCGCAAGGGAGACTTCCGTCGCCTCTGGATCCAGCGCATCAACGCCGCCGCGCGTCAGAACGGCATGACGTACAACCGCTTCATCCAGGGCCTCGGCCTCGCGGGCGTCACGGTCGACCGTCGCATGCTCGCCGACCTCGCGGTCAACGACGCGGCCACGTTCACCACGCTGGTCGAGACGGCGAAGAAGGCTCTGCCCTCCGACGTCAACGCGCCGAAGTCGGCTGCGTAAGCATCTCGCTCCGAACGGGCGTCTTCCTGCGGGAAGGCGCCCGTTCCGCGTTTCCGGGCGTCGTCGTCGCCCTAGACTGAGATCGTGCTGGAGAACCCTCGTTCCCCCCGAGTCCGTGCCGTCGCCAAGCTGACCAAGCGCAGCGCGCGCACCGAGACCGGGCTGTTCCTGCTGGAAGGCCCGCAGTCGGTCCGCGAGGCGCTGACCTACCGCCCCGAGGCGATCGTCGAGCTGTTCGCGACACCCGGCGGCTGGGAGCGGCATCAGGACATCCGGGCGAAGGCGGCCGACGCCGACGTGCGGGTCGAATACGTCACCGAGGACGTGTTGCACGCGATGGCCGATACCGTCACCCCGCAGGGCCTCGTCGCTGTCGTGCGGCAGACCCCGACCTCGGTGCGCGACATCTTCGACGCGTCGCCCCGGCTGGTCGCGATCTGCGAGGAGGTGCGCGACCCGGGCAACCTGGGCACCATCATCCGCGCCGCGGATGCCGCAGGAGCGGACGCCGTGGTGCTGACGGGACGCACGGTCGACCCCTACAACCCGAAGGTCGTGCGCGCGACGACGGGCTCGCTCTTCCACCTGCCGGTGTCGGTCGGCGCCGAGCTGCCCGATGTCCTCGACCGCGCGCACGCCGCCGGTCTGCGCATCCTCGCGGCAGATGTGAAGGGCGACGACCTGCTGGGGGCCCGCGCGGACGGCGTGCTGGCCGAGCCCACCGCCTGGCTGTTCGGCAACGAGGCGCGCGGCCTGGAGGACGAGGCGCTGGAGCTCGCCGACCGCGTCCTGCGGCTGCCGATCTTCGGTCGTGCGGAGTCGCTCAACCTCGCCACGGCGGCGAGCGTGTGCCTGTACGAGAGCGCGTTCGCACAGCGCGCGGCGCCGACGGGCTGAGCGGGCGGGAAGAGCGGGGAAGCGGGGAAGCGGGGGCGATGAGGGTACTGATCGTCGAGGACGACGAGCGGGTCGCGGCGGCACTGGAGGCGTTCCTGGCGCGCTCCGGGTACGCGACGGTGCGGGCGTCCGACGGTGCGCAGGCGCTCACCCTCGTGGACGCCGACACCGAGGTCGTGCTGCTGGACCTCGGGCTGCCCGACGTGGACGGCATCGACCTGTGCCGTCGCATCCGTGGGCGCTCCGACGTGCCGATCGTGATCGTGACCGCCCGCAACCAGGTGGCCGAGCGCATCAAGGGGCTGCGGGCGGGCGCGGACGACTTCGTCGTGAAGCCGTACGACGTGCACGAGCTGCTGGCGCGCATCGAGGCCGTGACGCGACGCTCCCGTCCCCTGCGCACCGAGGCGGACACCCGGGTGCTGTTGCATGACGGGAGCGTGCACATCGACCTGGTGGCGCGCGAGGTGCGGGTCGACGGCGCCGTGGTGGGCCTGACCCGCAAGGAGTTCGACATCGTGGGTGTGCTCGCCCGCTACCCCGGGGTGGCGGTACCGAAGGAGCGGCTGATCCGGGAGGTGTGGAACACGGACTGGCGCGGCTTCGGGCACTCGCTCGAGGTGCACGTGGCGGCGATCCGGCGCAAGACCGGCGACCGCGGCTTCATCGAGACGGTGCGCGGTGTCGGCTACCGGCTCGCGGAGTCCTGAGTCGTGCGCCGTCGCCTGATCGTCATGTTCCTGGTGCCGCTGGTCGCGGTCCTGGTGTCGCTCGGGGGAGTGGCGGCGTGGAGCGCGTCGCGCAGTGTCCAGCAGGCGTTCTACACCGAGCAGCTGGGCGACCTCGGCTACTTCGTCACCAGCGCACGACAGGCGCTGCGCTCGGGCAGCCCCGCGGTGGTCGACGCGGAGGTACGGCGCTTCCAGGAGGTGTACGGCATCGAGGTGACCGTGTTCGACCTCGCGGGGGCCGCGTGGGCCGCGGGCGCGCACGGCGACGCGGTGCTGTCGGAGGCGGATGCGGAGCGCGTGCGGCTGGCGCTCTCCGGCCGTCGTGCCGAGCAGCCCGCGCCCGCGCCGCCGTGGGCCGTGCCGGATGCGGCGCTCGTGGAGCCGGTGTTCGACGACGGTGACGTGATCGGCGCGGTGCTGGTGGCCGGCGACGTCGACCGTCCTCGCGCCGCGATCCTGCAGCAGACGCTGCTCCTGGGCGCCGTCGTGGTGGTGCTGAGCGGGCTCGGCGTGCTTCTCGTGGCCGGGCTCGCGCGGTGGGTGCTCTCGCCGGTGCGACGGCTGGACGAGGCGATGGTGGCGATCGAGCGCGGCGAGATGGATGCCAGGGTCGCAGAGGACACCGGACCCCCGGAGCTGCGGCGCATGACGCGGGTGTTCAACGGCATGGCCGACGAGATCGAACGGGTGATGACGCGGCAGCAGGAGTTCGCGTTGAACGCCTCGCATGAGCTGCGCAACCCGCTGAACGCGCTGCTGCTGCGGGTCGAGCACCTCGCGACGGGGCTCGGAGCGGAGTGGGACGCCGACGTGGAGGAGACGCGTGAGGAGGGCCGGCGGATGAGCCGCATCCTGGAGACGCTGCTCGGGCTGGCCCGCGGCGGGCGCACGGACTCCACGCTGTCGGCCGTCGACCTGGCGGCCGTGGCGTCGCGGCGGCTGGAGGCCTGGCGCGACGTGGCCGAGCATCGGGGCATGACGCTGCACCGCACCGGCGAGGACTCGGTGATGACGATCACGGACCGCACGATCGTGGAGGCCGCCCTGGACGCGGCGATCGACAACGCCGTCAAGTACTCGCCCGCCGGAGGCACGATCGAGATCGGGGCGCGGCGCCACGCCGACGGGTGCCATCTCACGGTGCGCGACCACGGGGCGGGGCTCAGCCGGGAGGACGCGGAGGCGGCGACGGATCGGTTCTGGCGCAGCGCCGACAGCGGCGACCAGCCGGGCACGGGCCTGGGGCTGGCGATCGCGACGGACCTGCTGACGACGGTGGGCGGAGAGCTGCGGGTGAGCTCGGCCGACGGCGGCGGGCTGCTGGTCGCGCTGGTGCTCCCCGCGGAGGGCGCCGCGTGAGCCGGGTGGGGCGCCTGGTCGCCGGACTGCTCGTGACGTGCCTGGCGCTGACGCTCGGGGCGTGTGCGACCCGGTCGGGCGAGTGGGGCGACGAGGAGTACACGATCGCGAGCGGAGGCTCGACGGGTGTGTACTTCGCCTACGGCACCGCGGTGGCCGACGCGGTGTCGAGCGCCAGGACGGTCGACCTGGTGGCGGAGCAGACGGCCGGATCGGTCGACAACCTGCTGCGGGTGAGCGCCGGGGAGGCGCTGCTGGGGTTCGCGCAGGGCGACGCCGCTGCCGACGCGGTGGCCGGGACGGGAGCTTTCACCGAGCCGCAGGACGTGACGGCGGTCGCACGGCTGTACGACGAGTACCTGCAGGTGATCGTGCGCGGTGACTCCCCGGTGCACGACCTCGCCGATCTCGCCGGGATGACGGTGTCGCTCGGGGCGGAGAACTCGGGGGTCAACGTGATCGCGGGGCGCGTGCTGGACGCGGCGGGGGTGGACGCGGCGTCGATCCGCGACCCCCAGCTCGACCTCGGTGCGTCGATCGCGGCCATGGCGGAGGGCGAGATCGACGGGTTCTTTTGGGTGGGCGGGCTGCCGACCCCGGGGATCGCGCAGCTGGCACGGACCGCGGACGTGCGCCTGCTGCCGATCGAGCAGGAGTGGGTGAACGAGGTCAACGACCGCTACTCGCACGCGTACAGGCCCGCCGACGTGCCGGCGGGAACGTACGGGCTCGCTGCCGCGGTCACCACCCTCGCCGTGCCGAACTACCTGGTCACGGCGGGCTCGACGCCCGCGGGGGTGGTGCGCGATGTGCTGGCGACGCTGTTCGATGCCAGGACGGCTCTCGCGCAACAGGTGCCGGCGGCGGCGCTGCTCGACCGGAGGTCGGCCATCTTCACGGGTCCGGTGCCGTTGCACCCCGGCGCGCAGGAGTACTACCGCGACCTGCGGGGGTGATCCGCGGCGGCCGTCCGGCTGCTCAAGAAATCCTCAAGAAGTCGGACGGCACCCGAGCAGCTCTGCCAGGGTGAGGTCGATCGCACACGATCGGACACCTGCTGCCTGCTGTCGCTGGGAGCGTGGCAGCAGGGCGATCCCACGGCCCGAGGGGGCGGGCCGTGGGGCGACCCTGCACTGCCGCATTGTCGCCGCGATCAGGTGATTACGAACGTGTAAACCTCACCGTGGTGCCTGGAACCGCGCGCAACGCGTGGCTAGTTTGGAGAAATGATGACCTCTGAAACCCCTCTCGTCGTCGTGGAGAACGTCCAGAAGCACTACGGCGAGTTCCAGGCGCTCAGCGACATCGACCTGACCGTGAACACCGGCGAGGTCGTCGTCGTGATCGGCCCGTCCGGGTCGGGCAAGTCGACGCTGTGTCGCACGATCAACCGCCTGGAGACGATCACGAGCGGCTCGATCCGCATCGACGGCAAGGAGCTCCCCGCCGAGGGCAAGGCGCTCGCGCACCTGCGCGCCGACGTCGGCATGGTGTTCCAGTCGTTCAACCTCTTCGCCCACCTCACGATCCTGGAGAACGTGACGCTCGGGCCGATCAAGGTCCGCGGCCTCAAGAAGTCGGAGGCCGAGGCCGAGGCGATGACGCTGCTGAAGCGCGTGGGCGTCGCGCAGCAGGCGAACAAGCTCCCCGCGCAGCTCTCCGGCGGTCAGCAGCAGCGCGTCGCGATCGCGCGGGCCCTGGCGATGCAGCCCAAGGTCATGCTGTTCGACGAGCCCACCAGTGCGCTCGACCCGGAGATGATCAACGAGGTCCTCGACGTCATGGTCGAGCTCGCCCAGGACGGCATGACGATGATCGTCGTCACGCACGAGATGGGCTTCGCGCGCAAGGCCGCCGACCGTGTCGTGTTCATGGCCGACGGCCGGATCGTCGAGGAGGCGAAGCCGGAGGAGTTCTTCACCAACCCGAAGAGCGACCGCGCCAAGGACTTCCTCTCGAAGCTCCTCACCCACTGACCCCACCAGACCCTGCACCCACAGCACACGAAGGAGACGCACATGCGACGCACACGGACACTGGCAGGCATCGGGATCGCGGCGGCGGCGCTGCTCGCCCTGACCGCCTGCAACAGCGGCACCCCGTCCAGCACCGGAGCACCCGAGGACGGCGACGAGGACACCTCGAGCGCCACGCCGTGGACGGTGCTGGAGGACGTCAGCATCGACGGCAGCCCGACCTTCGACCGGATCTCGGAGTCGGGGACCGTCAAGGTCGGCGTCAAGGAGGACCAGCCCGGTCTCGGCTACCTCGACCCCGTGACCGGCGACCGCACCGGCTTCGACGTCGACATCGCGCGCTGGATGGCCGCATCGCTCGGCGTGGACCCGGAGAAGATCGAGTTCCAGGCGATCGCCTCCGCGAACCGCGAGCAGGCCATCGTCAACGGCGACATCGACTACTACGTCGGCACCTACTCGATCACCGACAAGCGCAAGGAGCAGATCTCCTTCGCCGGCCCGTACTTCGTCACCGGTCAGGGCCTCCTCGTCGGCGCCGACAGCGACATCGAGAGCGTGGACGACCTGAGCTCGTCCACCACGGTGTGCTCGGCGACCGGCTCGACCCCGATCCAGAACATCAAGACGAACTACCCCGATGTCCCGACCAAGGAGTACGACACGTACTCCAAGTGCGTCGAGGACCTGAAGAACGGTCAGGTCGACGCGGTCACGACCGACGAGGCCATCCTCATCGGCTACGCCGCCCAGGACCCCGACAACCTGAAGGTCGTCGGCGAGCCCTTCAGCGAGGAGCGCTACGGCATCGGCGTGGCCAAGGGCGACGACGCGCTGGTCGAGTACTTCAACACGCAGCTGACGGACGGTGGCGACATCTGGCAGCAGATCTTCGACAACAACCTCGGTGCCTCCGGTGTGAAGGCGGAGCAGCCCGAGGTCGACCCGGTCGGTTGATCACCGCGGGGCGGGCGGCACGGTCGCCCGCCCCGCTTCCGTCGCCTCATCTGACGTAGAAACGAACCGAAAGGCACAGCAGTGGGAGTGATCTCAGACCACCTCGATCTCTGGGGTGAAGCGCTGTGGGGGACCATCGCGCTGTTCCTCGGCGGTGGCCTCATCGCCGTGGTGCTCGGCCTCATCGTGGGCGCGGCCAGGGTGTCGCCGGTTCCGATCGCGCGCGCCGTCGGTGGCGTGTACGTGAACTGGATCCGCAACACCCCGCTCACGCTGGTGATGTTCTTCTTCGCATTCTGCCTCCCGATCCTGCTGGGGGAGCGGGTCAACGCCCTGCTCCTCGCCGTGATCGCGCTGGGCCTCTATACCGCCACCTATGTCGCGGAGGCCATCCGCGCCGGCATCAACACGGTCCCGGTCGGGCAGGCGGAGGCCGCGCGGGCGATCGGACTGAACTTCGGCCAGGTCATGCGCTACGTCGTGCTCCCGCAGGCGACGCGGTCCGTGGTCCCGCCGCTCATGAGCGTGCTGATCGCCCTCATGAAGAACACCACGGTGGCCGCCGGGTTCTCGGTGGTCAACCTCGGCACGATCAGGGCGGCACTGAGCGAGCGCGGCGAGAACGCGCTGGTCGTGCTGCTGTGGGTCATGGTCATCTTCGTCGTGCTCGTGCTGCTGCTCAGCTGGGTGCAGCGCGTGCTCGAGAACAAGTGGAGGATCGCGCGATGAGTTCCGTCCTGTTCGACGTCCCCGGGCCCCGCGCGGTCGCCCGCAACCGTCTCATCGGTGCCGTCACGGTGCTGGTGGTGCTGGCCGTCCTCGGCTGGGTGGTCTGGCGGTTGTACGCCACCGGCCAGTTCGCCCCCGAGAAGTGGAACATCTTCACCTACTCCGCGGTCTGGGTGCGCTTCGGCGAGGGGCTGCTGAGCACCCTGGCCGCCTTCGCGGTCGCGGGGGTCGGCTCCCTCGTGCTCGGTTTCGTCCTCGGCATCGGCCGGCTCTCCGAGCACGCCTGGGTGCGTGAGCCCGTGCGGTGGATCATCGAGATCCTGCGGGCCGTGCCCGTCCTGATCCTGATGATGCTGCTCTACTACGGTCTTCCCGTGCTCGGCGTCAAGATGCCGCCCTACTGGGCCGTGGTCATCGCGCTGATCGTCTACAACGGCTCCGTGCTCGCCGAGGTCCTGCGCGCCGGGATCGAGTCGCTGCCGCGCGGACAGCAGGAGGCCGGTTACGCGATCGGTCTGCGCAAGACGGGGGTCATGTCGCTCATCCTGCTCCCGCAGGCCGTGCGGGCCATGATGCCCGTGATCATCGCGCAGCTCGTGGTGGCGCTGAAGGACACCGCGCTCGGCTTCATCATCACGTACAAGGAGCTGCTGTACGTCATCAACCAGATCGGCAACCAGGCGCCCTACGGCTCGCCGCTGATCCCGGCGGCGATCGTCGGCGGCTCGATGTACGTGGCGGTCTGTCTCCTGCTCTCCTACATCGCCTACCGGCTGCAGCGTCGGGCGAAGCGCTCGCCGAAGGCGGGACCGGCCGAGCCCGATCCGCGGCAGCACGGCGGCGAGACCAACACCTCGCTCATCGTGCTCCAGAAGGGCGCGGGGAAGTTCGACGCCGACAACGCCGGAGGTCCGGGTCTCTGAGTCGCGACCGGCGCGGGACGCGCGTCCCGCGCCGGTAGACTCGACTCCCGTGTCAGAGTCTCCGGAAATCACCCCCGACGCGGTCGAAGCCGCCGTCGCCGACGCCCTCGCGGCGATCGATGCGGCCGCCGACACCGCCGAGCTGAAAGCCGCCCGAGCCGCGCACGTCGCCGAGGGATCGCCGCTCGCGGTCCTGAACGCCTCGATGCGCCAGGTCGCCCCCGAGAACAAGGCCGCGTTCGGCAAGCTCGTCGGCCAGGGGCGGGGGCGCGTGACCCAGGCGCTCGCGGCGAAGGAGGCCGAGCTGGCCGCCGCCGAGGTCGCCGCACGGCTCGAAGCCGAGCGGGTCGATATCACCGCGGTCCCCTCGCGCACGCGCGTCGGTGCCCGCCACCCGCTCACGCTGCTCCAGGACCAGGTCGAGGACATCTTCGTCGGCATGGGGTGGGAGATCGCGGAGGGGCCGGAGCTCGAGCACGAGTGGTTCAACTTCGACGCGCTGAACTTCGACGTCGATCACCCCGCTCGCCAGGAGCAGGACACGTTCTACGTCGACCCGACCTCGCGTCACCTGGTGATGCGCACGCACACCAGCCCGGTGCAGGTGCGCTCGATGCTCGACCGCGAGGTGCCGATCTACGTGCTGTGCCCCGGGCGGGTGTACCGCACCGACGAGTTCGACGCCACGCACCTGCCGGTGTTCACGCAGTTCGAGGGGCTCGTGATCGACAAGGGCATCACGATGGCGCACCTGAAGGGCACGCTCGACCACTTCGCGCGTCAGCTCTTCGGCCCGGAGGCGAAGATGCGCTTCCGCACGAACTACTTCCCCTTCACCGAGCCCTCCGCCGAGCTCGACCTGTGGCACCCGACCTTCAAGGGCGGCGCGCGCTGGATCGAGTGGGGCGGCTGCGGCATGGTCAACCCGAACGTGCTGCGCGCGGCAGGGATCGATCCAGAGGTCTACAGCGGCTTCGCGTTCGGCATGGGCATCGAGCGGGGACTCATGTTCCGCAGCGATGTGCAGGACATGCGGGACATGGCCGAGGGCGATGTCCGTTTCAGCGAGCAGTACGGGATGGTGGTGTGATGCGCGTCCCGCTTTCGTGGCTGCGTGAGTACGTCGATCTGGCTCCGGAGACCACGCCAGAGGATGTCCTCGCGGCGCTGGTGACGGTCGGCTTCGAAGAGGAGGACGTGCACCGCTTCGCCATCACGGGTCCCGTGGTGGTCGGCCAGGTCGTGTCGCTCGAACCGGAGCCCCAGTCCAACGGCAAGACCATCAACTGGTGCCAGGTGGACGTCGGTGAGGAGCACGGCGGTGTCCGCGGGATCGTGTGCGGGGCGCACAACTTCGTCGCCGGGGACAAGGTCGTCGTGACCCTTCCCGGTGCGGTGCTGCCCGGCCCGTTCCCGATCGCCGCGCGCAAGACCTACGGGCACGTGTCCGACGGGATGATCGCCTCCGCGCGCGAACTCGGCCTCGGCGACGAGCACAACGGCATCGTCGTGCTGTCCGACCTCGGCATCGACGCCCCGGTGGGCACCGACGCCATCGCGCTGCTCGGCCTCGACGACGTCGCGGTGGAGATCAACGTGACCCCCGATCGCGGCTACGCCTTCTCGGTCCGCGGTGTCGCCCGCGAGTATGCCCACGCCACGGGCGCGACCTTCCGCGACCCCGCGGAGCGCGACTTCGCCGAGCTGCAGCCCGGCTCCGGTCACACGACCGTCGTCGACGACCGGGCCCCGGTGCGCGGCAACGTCGGTGCGAGCGAGTTCGTCACGCGCGTCGTGCGGGACGTGGACCCCTCGCGCCCGACGCCGCCGTGGATGATCGCCCGGCTGAGCCTCGCCGGCATGCGGTCGCTGGGCGTGCTGATCGACATCACGAACTATGTGATGCTCGAGCTCGGGCAGCCGCTGCACGGCTACGACCTGGACAAGCTCGCGGGCGGCATCACGGTGCGTCGCGCGACGCCGGGCGAGAAGATGACCACGCTCGACGGCGTGGAGCGTGCGCTGCACGAGGAGGACCTGCTCATCACGGACGAGTCCGGTCCCATCGGCCTCGCCGGTGTCATGGGTGGCGGCACGACCGAGATGAGCGACACCACGCGCAACGTGCTGATCGAGGCGGCGACGTTCGACCCCACGACCATCGCCAGGACGGCCCGTCGCCACAAGCTGCCCAGTGAAGCGTCCAAGCGCTTCGAGCGGGGCGTCGACCCGCTGATCCCCTTCGTGGCGGCGCGTCGGGCGGCCGACCTCATGGTCGAGCTCGCCGGCGGGACGCTCACCGACGAGGGTGGCGCGCTGTTCGCCGAGGTGTTCGTGGGGGACATCGCGCTGCCGGCCGGCTTCGTGCAGGGGCTCATCGGCGTGGACTACACCGACGACGAGATCACGGGCGCCCTCACGACCATCGGCGCCGAGGTGACGGAGGCGGAAGCCGGCTGGACCGTGATCCCGCCCACCTGGCGACCCGACCTCACCGACAAGTGGACGCTCGCGGAGGAGGTCGCCCGCATCCACGGGCTCGACCGCATCCCCGCGGTCTTGCCGACGCCGCCGTCCGGTCGCGGCCTCACCGCCCACCAGCAGGGTCGTCGCCGCGTGGCGAACGCACTCGCGGCGGCGGGCTTCGTCGAGACGCCGGCCTTCCCGTTCACGACCGAGGCGCAGAACGACCTGCACGGTTTCGCGTCGGGGGAGCACCTGCCGAGCATCCGCCTGGCGAACCCGCTCGACGGGCAGGCCCCGTACCTGCGCCGCTCGCTGATCCCGGGGCTGCTGCAGACCGCGCACCGCAACATCGCCCGCGGCATGACCGACCTGGCCCTCTTCGAGACGGGCCTCGTGTTCCTGCCGGAGCCGGGCGTCGAGTACGGAACCGACGAGGTGCCGCCGCTCGGCGTGCGCCCCTCCGACGAGACGCTCGCCGCGCTCGACGCGTCCATCCCACCCCAGGAGCGCCACATCGCGGTGCTCCTCACCGGCAACGTGTCGCCGCGTCAGCCGGGTCGTCCCGCCGAGGCGTCGGGGCTCGCGGAGGCGCTGGACGCGGTCCGCGTGATCGCTGCCGCCGCGGGCATCGACATCGACGTGCGACAGGCGCAGCGCGCCGCGCTGCATCCCGGCCGCACCGGGGCGCTCGTCGCGGCCGGCGAGGAGGTCGGCTACGTCGGGGAGCTGCACCCCTCGGTGGCGGAGGACGCCGACCTGCCCGGTCGCGCCACCGTGCTCGAGCTCGACCTCGACCGCATCCTCACCCTCGCGGGGACGCGGATCGTGGCGGCCTCGCTGTCGACGTTCCCCGCGGCCACGCAGGACGTGTCGCTGACCGTGGCCGCCGATGTGCCGGCGGGCGAGGTGCGGGCGGCGCTCGCCGACGGGGCGGGCGCGCTGCTGGAGTCGGTGCGACTGGTCGACGACTACCGCGGTGAGGGCGTGTCCGAGGGAGCAAAGAGCCTGACGTTCGCGCTGCGTTTCCGCGCCGACGACCGGACGCTCACCGCTGCGGAGGCGACCGACGCCAAGCTGGCGGGTGTCGCGGTCGCGGCGGAGCGATTCGGCGCCGCACTGCGCGACTGATCGACCCCGTCGCGAAGGCCTTCCGCTCTGCACTGAGCGGAAGGCCTTCCGCCTTTCCCCGGATGCTGCTGACATGGGCACATGACGGATGTGCTGATCCTGGGCGGGACGGGCTGGCTCTCGGGGCGGATCGCCCACGGCTGGCTGGAGGCGGGCGCGGACGTGACCTGCCTCGCGCGCGGGGGGCGTGCCGCTCCCGACGGGGCGGCGCTGATCGTCGCCGACCGGGACGCAGCGGACGCCTATGCGGAGGTCGCCCGCCGCGAGTGGGATCACGTCGTGGACGTCTCCTCACGGGCGGCGCACGTCGCGGGGGCCGTCGCGGCCCTGGGCGATCGTGCGGCGCAGTGGACGTACGTGTCGTCGATGTCGGTGTACGCCGATGACATGACCGCGGGCGCCGACGAGTCCGCGCCGCGTCACGCGCCGGCGTGCGTCGGCCAGGGGGAGGACGACTACGCGGCCCAGAAGGTCGCGGCGGAAGACGCCGTCGCGGCCCTCGGCGCACGCGCGCTCGTCGCGCGTCCCGGGCTGATCGTGGGCGACGGAGACCCCAGGGATCGCTTCGGCTACTGGGCCGCCGCCTTTCTCCGCGCGGCCGACGGTCCGGTGCTCCTGCCGCCCCTCGACGGGAAGACCGCGCAGGTGATCGATGTGGACGATCTGGCGGCGTTCCTCGTGACGGCGTCTCCCGGTTCTCCCGTGAATGCGATCGGCGACGCGCGTCCGCTCGGGGAGGTGCTGGACGCCGTGCGTCGTGCCGCGGGTCACGAGGGGGCGACGGTGATCGCCGACGCGGATCGGCTGGTGGCCCGGGGCGTGGAGTACTGGATGGGCCCGCATTCGCTCCCGCTCTGGTTGCCCGAGGAGATGACCGGATTCATGACGCGGTCGAACGTCGCCTATCGGGCGCGCGGCGGGGCGCTGCGTCCGCTGGCCGACACGATCGCGCGCGTGATCGACGACGAGCGCGCACGCGGCGTCCACCGGGAACGGAGGGCGGGGCTGACCCGCGCCGAGGAGCTGCGGGTCCTCGCGGCCGTCACGGAGGGACCCGCCGGGGCTCGCTAGACTGCGAGGCAGTGACACGGGGTGCCGCATCCGCGGCTGAGATCACACCCGTCGAACCTGATCTAGTTCGTACTAGCGAAGGGATGTCGCGATGAGCGATCTTCTGCGTCCTGTTTCCACCCCCGACCTCGCCGCCTCGGCGGGAAGACTGCGGGAGGCGCTGCGGCAGTCGCCTCCGTTGACGCACTGCGTCACCAACGCGGTCGTCACGGGCTTCACCGCCAACGTGCTGCTCGCCCTGGGCGCCGCGCCCGCGATGGTCGACATCGTCGGCGAGGCCGAGATGTTCGCCGGTGTGGCCTCCGGTCTGCTGATCAACCTGGGCACGCCGACGCCCGAGCAGCGCGCCGCGAGCGTGGAGGCCGTGACGGGAGCCGCGGCGTCCGGCACCCCGTGGGTGCTCGACCCGGTCGCGATCGGCGTGCTGCCGGTGCGCACGACCCTCGCGCATGAGCTCGCGGCGCGGCGTCCGACCGCGATCCGCGGCAATGCGTCCGAGATCCTCGCCCTGGCAGGCCACACGGCCGGCGGTCGCGGCGTCGACGCGACCGACGGCACCGAGGCCGCTGCCGGGGCGGCGCAGGAGCTCGCCCGCACCACGGGAGCCGTGGTGGCCGTGTCCGGGCCCGTCGACCTGATCACCGACGGCGATCGCGTCGTGCGCATCGCCAACGGCCACGAACTGCTCACGCGCGTGACGGGTGGCGGCTGCGCTCTGGGCGCCGTGATGGCGGCCTTCCTCGGAACCGCTCGGCAGACGGGAGACGATGCGTTCACGGCGGTCGCCGCGGCGACCCTCGTCTACACCGTGGCGGCCGAGCGCGCCGCCCCGGTCGCCGCAGGGCCCGGCACTTTCGCTGTCGCGCTGCTGGACGCGCTCGACGCCGTGACCGCGGATGACGTCGCCGCGGGCGCCCGCGTGTCGGAGGAGACCCGATGAGTGCCGACTTCTCGCTGTATCTCGTCACCGATCCCGGGCTGTGCGGGAAGCGCGGTGTGGTCGAGACCGTGCGCCGCGCGGTCGACGGCGGCGCACGCATCGTGCAGCTGCGCGACAAGAACGCCGCGCACGAGGAGACCGTCGAGCAGCTGATCGCGCTCTCCGCCGTGATCGACGGGCGGGCGCTGCTGGTGGTCAACGATCGTCTGGACGCCGCTGTCGAGGCGCGGGCGCGCGGCGCGCGGGTCGACGGCGTGCATCTCGGCCAGGCCGATGCGTCGGTGCGGCGTGCGCGAGAGCTGCTCGGTCCGGACGCGCTCATCGGACTCACCGCGAACACCCGTGAACACCTCGATGCCGTGCGCGCACTGCCGCAGGGCACCGTCGATTACCTCGGTGTCGGGGTGATCGGCCCCACGAGCACCAAACCGGACCACCCGGAGCCGCTGGGCGTCGAGGGGTTCGCGGCCTTCGCGGCCGAGAGCCCGCTCCCGTGCGTCGCGATCGGCGGGGTCGGCATCGATGACACCGAGGCGCTCCAGGCCGCAGGCGCGGCGGGGCTCGCCGTGGTCTCCGCGCTCTGCGCCGCCGCGGACCCCGGGGAGACGGCCTCCGCGTTCCGTCGTCGTTGGCGGGCGGGGGTCGTGCCGCGTGTGCTCAGCATCGCCGGCAGCGACCCGTCGGGCGGCGCCGGCATCCAGGCCGACCTGAAGGCGATCGCCGCGAACGGCGGATACGGGATGGCGGCGCTCACCGCCCTCACGGCGCAGAACACGCGGGGAGTGCGGGCGGTCCACGTTCCTCCGGCGGATTTCCTCCGCGCGCAGCTGGACGCCGTGTCCGACGACATCGTCATCGACGCCGTGAAGATCGGGATGCTCGCCGACGCCGAGGTCATCCGCACGGTGGCCGACTGGCTCGATGTGCAGCGTCCCCCGGTGGTGGTGCTCGACCCGGTCATGGTGGCGACATCGGGCGACCCTCTGCTCGCCCCCGACGCGGAGCGTGAACTGCGGGGGCTGCTGACGCGCGCCACGGTGGTCACGCCGAACCTCGCCGAGCTCGCCGTGCTGGTCGGTCGCCCCGTCACCGACTGGCCGGACGCGCTCGCCGCTGCTGAGGAGCTGTCGGCCGACATCGGCGCCGCGGTGCTCGTGAAGGGCGGGCATCTCACGGGTGACGAGGCGCCGGATGCGCTGGTGGACGCGGACCGCGGCCTGCGGGACGAGTTCCCCGGGGAGCGCATCCCCACCACCAACACGCACGGCACCGGCTGTTCCCTGTCGTCGGCGCTCGCCACCCTGCTCGCCCGCGGTCTCACGCCGTCCGACGCGGTGCGTGCCGCGCGCGCCTGGCTGCGAGAGTCGCTGCGGGCGGGGGGTGCGCTCGCCGTGGGGCAGGGACATGGGCCCGTCCATCATTTCGCTGGAATGTGGGACCGCGGCGACCTGGAAACCCGGCAGACGGCGGAGGAGATCGCCGGCGACTGGTGGCAGGACATCTCCGACGTGCGCGACGGGATCGACGCGCTGCCCTTCCTCCGCGGTCTCGCCGACGGCACACTCGCGCGCGAGCCGTTCCTGTTCTACCTCGCGCAGGATGCGCTGTACCTGCGCGAGTACGCGAGGGTGCTCGCGGCCGCGGCGCGGACTGCCCCCACCTCGGCGGAGCAGGCGTTCTGGGCGCACGCGGCGCACGGATCGATCGTGGGGGAGCTGGAGCTGCACGCGTCGTGGCTCACGCCCGAGCGCGGGGTGAGCGCGGAGACGTTCGCGGCGGAACCCGCGCCCGCGACCACCGCGTACCTCGACCATCTGCGGTCGGTCGCGTTCGGCGGCGATCATGCCGAGCTCGTCGCCGCCGTGCTGCCGTGCTTCTGGCTGTACACCGATCTGGGCAGGCGGCTGCACGCGGGAGACTTCGGCGCGGAGGCCCGTGATCCCGATCACCCCTATGCCTCGTGGCTGTCGACCTACGCCGATCCGGCGTTCGAGGAGGCGACGGCGCAGGCCATCGCTTTCGCGACCGCGGCGGCATCGCGGTCTGACGCCTCCGGACGGGAGCGCATGCGGCGCGCGTTCCGCACGTCGAGCGCACACGAGCTGGCGTTCTTCGCCGCGCCGCTGGAGGCCGCAGCCGTCGGATGACGGTGGGGATTTGCGGTGGCGACGACGGCCGCGCTACTGTCGCGACATGCCTTCGGCCGCCACCGCTCCTTCGACGCTCGCTCCGAGCGTCATCGCTGTGCGCCGACGCCGCGGCCGCCGACTCTAGGCGACTCCGCCCTCCTGCCTGCGCGTGCGCGGCGGTCGAGTGCCGGTGTCGCCGCCTTCGGCCCCGCCCCCGGTCCCGAAATCGTCGAGGACCCGACCGTTAAGGTAGAAGCATGACGTACTCCGTCGCCGTCTCCGGCGCATCGGGCTATGCAGGCGGCGAGATCCTCCGCCTCCTGGCCGCCCACCCCGACATCGAGATCCGCACCGTCACCGCGCACTCGAACGCCGGTCAACCGCTCGTCGACCACCAGCCGCACCTCCGCTCGCTCGCGCATCTCACGCTCCAGGACACGACTCCCGAGATCCTGGCGGGTCACGACATCGTGTTCCTCGCCCTCCCGCACGGCCAGTCGGGGCAGTACACCGACGCGCTCGGCGACGTCCCGCTGGTGATCGACGCGGGCGCCGACCACCGGCTCACCTCGTCGGCCGCCTGGGACGCCTTCTACGGCGGCGCGTTCCATGAGCCGTGGGCGTACGGCGTTCCCGAGCTGCCGGTCGCGGGCGGACGGCAGCGCGACGCGTTGCGCGGCGCGACGCGCATCGCGGCTCCCGGATGCAACGCCTCCACGGTCAGCCTGAGCCTCGCACCGGGTGTCGCCGCCGGAGTGATCGACCCGTCCGACATCGTGTCGGTCCTCGCCGTCGGCCCGTCCGGAGCGGGCAAGAGCCTCAAGCCGAACCTGCTCGCCAGCGAGATCCTCGGCTCGGCCAACCCCTACGCGGTCGGCGGCACTCACCGGCACATCCCGGAGATCCGGCAGGCGCTCGCTGCGGCCCGTCCGGCCGACGCCGACGCCTCGGGCGCCGACATCCGCCTCTCGTTCACGCCGGTGCTCGTCCCGATGTCGCGGGGCATCCTCGCCACCTCCACCGCGCCGATCGTCGAGGGCGCGACCGACGCGGAGATCCGCGCGGCCTGGGAGAGCGCGTACGGCGAGGAGACCTTCGTGCAGCTGCTGCCCGAGGGCAGCTTCCCCCGCACCGCCGATGTCCTGGGCGCCAACACCGCCCTGATCGGCCTGGCGATCGACCGCGCCGCCAACCGGGTCACCGTCGTCACCGCCGTCGACAACCTCGTCAAGGGCACGGCCGGTGCCGCCATCCAGTCCATGAACATCGCGCTGGGGCTCCCCGAGGCCCGTGCCCTCTCGATCAACGGAGTCGCCCCGTGAGCGTTACCGCACCCGCAGGATTCGAAGCAGCCGGGGTCGCCGTCGGCCTCAAGTCCACCGGCAAGCCCGACGTCGCCGTGGTCGTGAACCGGGGCCCGCGCAAGGTCGGAGCCGCGGTGTTCACCAGCAACCGCGCCAAGGCGAACCCCATCATCTGGTCGCAGCAGGCCGTGGCCGACCGGGTCGTCGAGGCGGTGGTGCTCAACTCGGGCGGGGCGAACTGCTTCACCGGCAGCTTCGGCTTCCAGACCACGCATCAGACCGCCGAGAAGGCCGCCGAGCTGCTGGGCATCAGCGCGGGCGACGTGCTCGTCTGCTCGACGGGCCTGATCGGCACGGGCGACGAGGCGTTCCGCGCCAAGGTGCTCGAAGGGACGGCGCAGGCCATCGCCGAGCTCAGCGCCGACGGGGGAGAGAGCGCCGCACACGCCATCATGACCACCGACACGGTCGCGAAGACCGCTGTCGTGTCGCGCGACGGCTGGACGATCGGCGGCATGGCGAAGGGCGCGGGCATGCTCGCCCCGGGCCTGGCGACCATGCTCGTGGTGCTCACGACCGACGCGGTGCTGGAGCCGCTGCAGGCCGATGAGGCGCTGCGCCGTGCGACGGGACAGACCTTCGACCGGCTCGACTCGGACGGGTGCATGTCGACCAACGACCAGGTCACGCTGCTGGCCAACGGGGCCTCCGAGGTCGTGCCGGACCTCGACGACTTCGCCGAGGCGCTCACGGCGCTCTGCCAGGAGCTCGCGGTGAAGCTGCAGGGTGATGCGGAGGGGGCGAGCCACGACATCACGATCGAGGTGCGTCACGCCGTCACCGAGCAGGAGGCCGTCGAGGTGGGCCGTTCGGTCGCGCGCAACAACCTCTTCAAGGCCGCGATCTTCGGCAACGACCCCAACTGGGGTCGGGTGCTCGCGGCGATCGGCACCACGAACGCGCAGTTCGACCCGTACGACGTGGACGTGTGGATGAACGGGGTGCGGGTGTGCGCGGCGGGCGGCCCCGACCGTCCGCGCGAGGAGGTCGACCTCACACCGCGCGCCACCCACCTGCTGATCGACCTCAAGGTCGGCGAGGCCACCGCGACGGTGCTCACGAACGACCTGACCCACGACTACGTGCACGAGAACAGCGCCTACGCCTCATGACCGACATCCAGGACACCACGCCCGACGTCGCCGCGCAGAAGGCGACCACGCTGATCGAGTCGCTGCCGTGGCTGAAGACCTTCCGCGACCAGATCGTCGTGGTCAAGTACGGCGGCAACGCCATGGTCTCGGACGAGCTGCAGGAGGCCTTCGCGCAGGACATCGCCTACCTCCGCTACGTCGGCGTGCAGCCCGTGGTCGTGCACGGCGGCGGCCCGCAGATCTCGAACATGCTGAACCGGCTCGAGATCCCGAGCGAGTTCAAGGGCGGTTACCGGGTCACCAACACCGAGGCGATCAGTGTCGTGCGCATGGTGCTCACCGGGCAGGTGAACCCGCAGCTCGTGGCGAAGATCAACTCGCACGGGCCGATCGCCACGGGGCTCAGCGGAGAGGACGCCGGTCTGTTCGGCGGGCGTCGCCGCGGCGTGGTCGTCGACGGCGAGGAGATCGACCTCGGCCGGGTCGGCGACGTGGTGCAGGTCGACCCCACCGCGGTGCTCGACCACCTCGCGGCCGGTCGCATCCCGGTCATCTCGAGCATCGCGCCCGACCTCGACCACCCCGGCCAGTCGCTGAACGTGAACGCGGATGCGGCCGCCGCGGCACTCGCCGTGGCGCTCGGGGCGCGCAAGCTGGTGATCCTCACCGACGTGCCGGGGTTGTACGCCGACTGGCCCAACCGCGACTCGCTCGTGTCGCACCTCACCTCGGATGCGCTGATCGAGATGCTGCCGCGCCTGGAGTCGGGCATGATCCCGAAGATGCGGGCGTGCCTGGACGCGGTCGAGGGCGGCGTGGACGCCGCGGCGATCATCGACGGACGGGTACCGCACTCGGTGCTCGTCGAACTGTTCACCAGCAAGGGAATCGGGACCGAAGTGGTCCTGGGAGAGAAAGGGGCGACGGCATGACCGTCTGGCAGGACGACGCGGCACGTGATCTCGTGCTCAACGCGGGGGAGCGGCTGGCGCTGCTGACCCGTGGAGAGGGCTCGTACCTGTGGGATGCCGACGGCCGACGCTACCTCGACTTCCTCGCCGGCATCGCCGTGACCTCGCTCGGTCACGCGCACCCGGTCTTCGTCGACGCGGTCGCCACGCAGGCGGCCACGCTCGCGCACGTCTCGAACTACTTCGCGACGCCGCCGCAGCTCGCGCTCGCCGCACGGCTCAAGCGTCTCGCGGGTGCCGGCATCGACGGGCGCGTGTTCTTCTCCAACTCGGGGGCCGAGGCCAACGAGGCCGCGTTCAAGCTCGCGCGCCTGCACGGTGGAGCGGAGCGCCCGCGCATCCTCGCGCTGGAGAACGGGTTCCACGGTCGCACCATGGGGTCCCTCGCGCTGACGGCGAAGGAGTCGATGCGCGCGCCGTTCGCGCCGATGCCGGGCGGGGTGGAGCACATCCCGGCCACCGTCGAGGCGTTGGAGGCCGCGATGGACGACCGGGTCGCGGCCGTCATCGTCGAGCCCATCCAGGGCGAGGCCGGTGTCGTCGAGCTGCCCGAGGGCTACCTCGCGGCGGCGCGCTCGCTCACGCTCGCGCACGGGGCTCTGCTGATCGTCGACGAGATCCAGACCGGTGCCGGCCGCACGGGCGAGTGGTTCGGCTTCAGTCACGACGGCGTCACGCCCGACGCGATCACGCTCGCCAAGGGCATCGGCGGCGGGTTCCCGATCGGGGCCCTGGTCACGTACGGTGCCGCGAGCGCCCTGTTCACTCCCGGATCCCACGGCTCCACGTTCGGTGGCAACCCGCTCGCGACCGCCGTGGCCGACGCGGTGCTGGCCGAGATCGAACGCGCGGATCTGGTCGGCAATGCGGCCCGCCGTGGCGCCGAGCTGCGCGAGATCATCCTGGGCATCGACTCGCCGCTCCTCGCGGGTGTCCGCGGCCGTGGCCTCCTCGTCGGCGTCGCGCTCACCGAGCCGGTCGCCGGAGCCGTGGTCGCGGCAGCCCAGGAGCGCGGTCTGATCGTGAACGCCGCGAACCCCGAGACCGTGCGCATCGCGCCCGCCCTCACGATCGGCGACGCCGAGCTGGCCGAGTTCCGCGAGCTGTTCGCGGCGAGCCTCGCCGACGTCCACTCCTCCGCCCCCGGAAAGGTACCCGCATGACCCGCCACCTGCTGCGCGACGACGACCTCACGCCCGCCGAGCAGGCGGAGATCCTTGACCTCGCCCTCGAGCTCAAGAAGGACCGCTGGGCCGACAAGAGCCTCGCGGGCCCGCAGACCGTCGCCGTGATCTTCGACAAGTCGTCCACCCGCACCCGGGTGTCGTTCGCGGTGGGCATCGCGGATCTGGGCGGCAGCCCGCTGATCATCTCGACCGCGAGCAGCCAGCTGGGCGGCAAGGAGACGCCGTCCGACACCGCACGGGTGCTGGAGCGCCAGGTCGCCGCGATCGTGTGGCGCACGTACGCGCAGGCGGGACTCGAGGAGATGGCGGAGGGCACCCGCGTTCCGGTCATCAACGCCCTGTCCGACGACTTCCACCCCTGTCAGCTCCTCGCCGACCTGCTGACCATCCGCGAGCACAAGGGCGACCTGAAGGGACTGACCCTGACGTTCTTCGGCGACGGGCAGAGCAACATGGCCCACTCCTACGCGCTCGCCGGGGTCACGGCGGGCATGCACGTGCGGATCGCCTCGCCCGAGGACTACGCGCCGCGCGCCGATGTGATCGAGGCCGCCGACCGCCGTGCGGCGGAGACCGGCGGCTCCATCACCCTGTTCACCGACCCGGTCGAGGCGGCGGCGGGTGCCGACGTCGTGGTGACCGACACCTGGGTGTCGATGGGCAAGGAAGAGGAGAAGATCGCGCGCATCCGCGATCTGGGCGGTTACAAGGTGACGCCGGAGACCATGCAGCTCGCCGACGACGAGGCGATCTTCATCCACTGCCTGCCCGCTGATCGTGGCTACGAGGTGGACTCGTCGGTGATCGACGGGCCGCAGAGCGTGGTGTGGGACGAGGCGGAGAACCGCCTGCACGCGCAGAAGGCGCTGCTGGTGTGGCTGCTCGGCAAGAAGGACGCGTGATGACCGGACAGACGCACGAGGGCACGAACGAGGGCGCGCTGTGGGGCGCCCGCTTCGCCACGGGCCCCTCGCCCGAGCTGGTGGAGCTCAGCCGCTCGACCCACTTCGACTGGATCCTGGCGCCGTACGACATCGCGGGTTCGCACGCGCACGCCACGGCGCTCGCCGCGGCCGGGTATCTGGAGCCGGACGAGGCCCAGCGCATGCACGACGGGCTGGACGCGGTGACTCGCAGGGTCGCCGACGGCACGCTGCTGCCCGTCCCGACCGATGAGGACGTGCACGGTGCGCTGGAGCAGGCGCTGATCGCGGAGCTCGGGCCGGAACTGGGCGGTCGGCTGCGCGCCGGACGCAGCCGGAACGACCAGATCGCCACCCTCGTCCGGATGTACCTGATCGATCACGCCCGGGTGATCGCGCGCGACCTGCTGCGGGTGATCGATGCCCTGGTGGCGCAGGCCGAGGCCCACCCGGAGGCGATCCTTCCCGGCCGCACGCACCTGCAGCACGCTCAGCCCGTGCTCCTCGCGCACCACCTCCAGGCGCACGCGTGGCCGCTCGTGCGCGAGCTGGAGCGCCTGGTCGATTGGCGTCGTCGTGCGGGCGTCTCGCCCTACGGCGGGGGAGCGCTCGCCGGCTCGACGCTGGGGCTGGACCCGGCTCTCGTCGCGACCGAGCTGGGCCTCGATCGCCCGGCCGAGAACTCGCTCGACGGCACGGCCGCGCGCGATGTGGTGGCCGAGTTCGCGTTCATCGCGGCGATGACGGGCGTGGATCTGTCGCGCCTGTCGGAGGAGATCATCCTCTGGAACACCCGCGAGTTCGGCTTCGTCACGCTCGACGACGGGTACTCGACGGGCTCGAGCATCATGCCGCAGAAGAAGAACCCCGACATCGCCGAGCTCGCGCGCGGGAAGTCGGGGCGACTGATCGGCAACCTGTCCGGTCTGCTGGCGACGCTCAAGGGCCTCCCGCTCGCGTACAACCGCGACCTGCAGGAGGACAAGGAGCCGGTGTTCGATTCGGTGCAGACCCTCGAGGTCGTGCTGCCGGCGTTCGCGGGGATGATCGCGACGCTGCGCTTCGACACGGAGCGGATGGCGGAGCTGGCGCCGCAGGGCTTCTCCCTGGCGACCGACGTGGCGGAGTGGCTCGTGAAGCAGCGGGTGCCGTTCCGCGATGCGCACGAGATCTCCGGCGCGCTGGTGCGCGCGTGCGAAGAGCAGGGGATCGGTCTGGAGGAGGCGTCGGACGAGCTGCTGCGGTCGGTGTCCGAGCACCTGGTTCCCGCGGTGCGGGAGGTGCTGACGATCGAGGGGTCCGTGGCGTCCCGGTCGGGCGTGGGCGGGACCGCGCCGGTGCGCGTGGCCGAGCAGCGCGCCGAGCTGGTGGCCAGGGCCCAGGCGGCGGCGCACGCTCTCGGGCTGTGAGCGGAGGGGGCCGCGGTCGTCCGCGGCCCGCTCCCGTCTCGGCGGTCTCGACCCGCGCGGCTAGTGCAGGTCGGCGTCTGCGGCGGTCCGCTCCCAGCGTGTGAAGCGGACGGTGAGCCCGGCGCGCGTGGGTGCGGCGAGGAACGGTCCGGCCGCGGCGGGGGCCTCGCCGTCGAAGGGCGCGACCCGCACGAGACGCCAGGGTCCGCCGTCGGCGGCGGCGCGGACGATCAGCGCGTCGCGCCAGCGGCTGACGCGGACGGTGATCTCGCTGTCCCGCCAGTCGTCGACGTGTCCGACCGACCAGTCGGAGACCACGGCGGTGACGACGGCGCCGAGCCCGAGGTGGCCGTCGGCGTGTTCGACGCCCGCCTTGACCCAGTGCTCGTCGTCGGCGCGCACGAAGAGGCCGGCCTGGTCGAACTGTCCTTCCCAGGGGGCGCGGAACGACACCTCCATCGCCTCGCCGACGGCCAGGGGAGCGAGGAGTGCGTGCTCGGTGTCGTGCACGAAGCCGTACGCGGTGTGCCGCCAGGCGTCGCTGCCCTCGGCGGCGGTCACGTCGAGGTGCGCTCCGCTGTTCGCGACGTCGTCTGGCGCATGGGTCCAGGTTCCTGCACTCCAGGGCATGATGCTCATATCAGGCATATCTCCGATCTATAACCAAAAGATGCATAAACTCAGCTTATTCGTGCTACGGTTATGCCATGGTCATCGCCGTGATCGCCGACATCGTGGGCTCCCGCGAGCTCGACGACCGCAGTGCCGCCCAGCGGGCGCTCGACGACACCATCGCCGAGGTCGAGTCCGACCGACCTCTCGCACTGCAGCCGCTCACGCCCACGGTAGGGGACGAGCAGCAGGCCGTCTATCGAGAGCTGACCGATGCGCTCACCTCGCTCCTGATGATCCAGCTGCGGCTGCCGGACGACCTCGCCTTCCGCTTCGGGATCGGCGTGGGGGAGGTGCGCGCGGTCGATTCGGTCCACGGTGAGCTCGCGGACGGGCCGGGATGGTATGCCGCGCGCGCCGCGATCGAGACCGTCCATGCCCGCGAACAGCGCGCCGTGCCGCGGACGCGCACCTGGATTGTCGGTGCCCCGGGTCAGGATGAGGTCATGCCCGCCGTGATCGCCGCCGCCAACGCCTACGTCCTCGTCCGCGACGAGCTCGTCGGCGCCATGACCGCGCGCGAGCGACGCCTCACCTACGGTCGGCTGATCGGCCGGTCGCAGCAGGAGCTGGCGGCACAGGAGAGCATCACGCAGCCCAGCGTCTCCAAGTCCCTGCGCAGTGCGGGGGCGGCGGCGCTCATCGAGGGACTGGCGGCGTTGCGAGGGGAGGGCGCATGATCCTCGCCGGCTTCCTGCTCCTCGCCATCGGCGCGGCCGATCTGGTGCGTCAGTTCGTGCCCCGTCGCTGGCTCGGATACGTGGTCGCCGCCGCGGTCATCGTGCTGCTCGGCATCGGAGGGGAGGCGCTCCTCTGGGCCGTCCTGGGCCTCGCCGGAGGTGCCCTCTGGGTGTGGAGCATGCCGGACGGCCGACCCTCCCGCGCCGGCTTCTGGCCCGCGGTCGCCGTGGCCGCCCTCAGCATCGGCGCGGTCGTGTGGGTGGGTGCGCGCGACGAGACCGGGCTCATCGGCGAGCTCTGGACGCTGCGGTCGCCCTTCGGCGAGGTGTCGTTCGACCTCGCCGTGCTCGCGCTCGGAGCCGGGGTCTTCCTGCTGGAGTCGTC
The DNA here is from genome assembly GCF_053643635.1 of Microbacterium sp. NPDC055502. Lineage (NCBI taxonomy): Bacteria > Bacillati > Actinomycetota > Actinomycetes > Micrococcales > Microbacteriaceae > Microbacterium > Microbacterium sp. NPDC055502. The sequence goes on from NZ_JBSHKJ010000003.1 coordinate 233,954, forward strand.
GAACCTCGTGGTGCGGGCGGCCCTCGACGGCGAGCACACCTGGCGGCCGGCCGACCCCGCCCCGATCGCGGTCGCCCCGGAGCCGTCGTCGCCCGAGACTGCCGAACCCGCCGCGGCGCGTGCGGCGCATGCCCCGGTGGAGGCGGTCCTGCCGGCGACCGATCCGCGCAACGGCTTCAAGGGCGGTCGGCTCATCGGACCGCTCGAGCGCGTGCTGGTGATGATCCTCACCCTCGCGGCCGCCTATCCCGTGCTGGCGGCCATGCTCGCGGCCAAGGGCATCGTCCGGTTCCCCGAGATCTCCCGCGACGGCGAGACCGGCGCCAGGGCCGAGTACTTCCTGGTCGGCAGTCTCGTCAGCTGGGTCATCGGGCTCGGTGCCGCGTTCCTGGTGTGGTGGGCCGCGCACACCTGAGTCAGGCCAGCTGCCTCCGGTACCAGGTCAGCTTCTCCTGGAGGCGGTGCTGCTGCGCGAGGACCTCCGCGAGCTGCCGCTCCACGGTCTCGGCGTGTTCCTCCAGGAGGGCGATCCGCTCGGGGATCGTGTCGTCGTCGCGGCACAGCTGTCCGTACCGCCGGAGACGCTCCACGGGCATCCCGGTCTCGCGCAGGCACTTGAGGAACTCGAGCAGCCCGAGCTCCGCATCGGTGTACACCCGGTGGCCTCCGGCCGTGCGCGGCACCGCGGGCAGGATGCCCTCGCGTTCGTAGTACCGCAGGGTGTCGATGCTGAAGCCGGAGCGGGCGGCGGTCTCGGCCGGCGTGTAGGTCGTGGTCATGCCGTGATCCTAGGGCTTGACCTGGAGTGCGCTCCAGGTTGCATGCTTCCTGCATGACCGCTTCTCCGCATCGCGCATCCCCGATCGTTCTCGGTGCCATGTCCTTCGGCACCCTCATCGATGAGGACACCGCCTTCGCCCTGCTCGACCGCTTCGTCGAACGCGGCGGCAGCTGGATCGACACCGCCGACTGCTACAGCTTCTGGGCCAGCGACACCGGGCACGGCGGGGCGTCCGAGGCGGTGATCGGTCGGTGGCTCGCCGCTCGCCCCGGTGTCCGCGAGCGCATCCGTCTGTCGACGAAGGTCGGTGCCGAACCGCTGTGGCCGGGCTCGTGGCCCGCGCACCGCACGGGCCTGTCGCCGCGGGCGATCGCGCAGGCTGTCGAGGGCAGTCTGTCGCGCCTGGGCGTCGACACCATCGATCTGCTCTGGCTGCACCAGGAGGATCGCGCCGTCCCCATCGAGCGGACGGTCGACGGCCTCGCGTCGCTCACCGGCAGCGGGACGGTCCGGCGCGTCGGCGCGTCCAATCATCCCGCCTGGCGCATCGAGCGGGCCCGCGCTCACGCGGCGGCGATCGGCAGCGCGCTGCTCGATGCGCTCCAGCTCAACGCGACCTATCTGCGCGCGCGCCCCGGCACGTTGCCGCCGGGGGTGGTGCACCCGTTCGGCGTGCTGAGCGACGAGCAGCGCGACTACGCCGCCGCGAACGGTCTGGAGACCTGGGCGTACACGCCCCTGCTGTCCGGGGCGTACGACAACGCGGCGAAGGCGATCCCCGAGGTCTACGACCACCCCGGCACCGCGCGGCGCCTCGCGGTCCTCGACCGGATCGCGCACGCGCACGACGCCCAGCGCGGGCAGATCGTGCTGGCATGGCTGCTCGCGCACGGCATCCGGCCGATCCTCGGGGGGAGCAAGATCGCGCAGCTCGACACCGCGCTGGACGCGGCCGAGCTCGCCCTCGCGCCCGAGGAGATCGCCGAGCTCGACGGTACGGTGTGAGGCGGGATGCCGCACCGCGCGCTGCTAGCCTGGAGCGCGTGTCAACTCCCGACCTGACGACCGCACCCCAGGCGATCGATCCCACGTTCGAGAACGTGTGGGACGAGATCGTGTGGCGTGGCCTGGTCCACGTGTCCACCGACCAGGAGGCGCTGCGCGCCCTGCTCGCGGGAGACCCCATCACGTATTACTGCGGGTTCGATCCGACCGCGCCGAGCCTGCACCTGGGTCACCTGGTGCAGCTGCTCCTGCTGCGTCGGCTCCAGCTCGCCGGGCACCGGCCGCTGGGTCTCGTCGGCGGCTCGACCGGGCTCATCGGCGATCCCCGTCCGACCGCGGAGCGCACGCTCAACACACGCGAGACGGTGGCCGAGTGGGTGGATCGGCTGCGGGGACAGGTGGAGCGCTACCTCAGCTTCGAGGGCGACAACGCGGCCCGCATGGTGAACAACCTCGACTGGACCGCGCCGCTGTCCGCCATCGACTTCCTGCGCGAGATCGGCAAGCACTACCGCGTGGGCACGATGCTGAAGAAGGACGCGGTCGCCGCGCGCCTCAACTCGGACGCGGGCATCAGCTACACCGAGTTCAGCTACCAGATCCTGCAGGGTCTCGACTTCCTGGAGCTCTACCGTCAGTACGACTGCCGTCTGCAGACGGGCGGGTCCGATCAGTGGGGCAACCTGACCAGCGGCACCGATCTGATCCACCGTGTCGAGGGTGTGTCCGTGCACGCGATCGGCACGCCCCTGATCACGAACAGCGACGGCACCAAGTTCGGCAAGAGCGAGGGCAACGCGATCTGGATCGATGCGGAGCTCACCAGCCCGTACGCGTTCTACCAGTTCTGGCTGTCGACGGCCGACGCCGATGTGATCGAGCGGCTCAAGGTGTTCACGTTCCTGACGAGGGCCGAGATCGAGGAGTACGCCGAGCTCGTCGCGACCGAGCCGTTCCGACGCGCCGCGCAGAAGCGTCTGGCGCTCGAGGTCGTGGCGACCGTGCACGGCATCGAGGCCACGGCGGCCGTGATCGCCGCGTCGGAGGCACTGTTCGGACAGGGCGACCTGACCGCGCTCGACCCGGCGACGCTGCGTTCCGCGCTCGATGAGCTGCCGCATGCGACCGTCGCGCCCGGGACGCCCGTGGTCGATGCGCTGGTCGCGACCGGGCTCGTGTCGAGTCTGTCGGAGGCGCGGCGGGCGATCGCACAGGGCGGAGTATCGCTCGACGGCGAGCGGGTGGCGGACGACACGGCGACCGTGCAGGGCACTCTCCCCGGTGGCGTCTCGGTGCTGCGCCGAGGCAAGAAGACCCTCGCCGGCGTGTTCCTGAGCTGACGCGGCCTCCGGATGCCGTTCACGCCGAGTCACGCGATCGTCGCGCTGCCGTTCGTGCGCACGCCCCTCGTGCCCGCGGCGATCGCGATCGGCGCGATGACGCCGGATCTCCCGCTGTTCCTGCGCGGCGTGGGTCTCGACTACTCGTTCACGCACACCGTGGCCAACGTGATCTGGACGGCGCTGCTGGCGTTCGTGCTCTTCCTGCTCTGGCGCGTGGTGCTGCGGCCGTCGGTCGGTGAGCTGGTGCCGCTGTGGGTCGCGCGTCGGCTGCCGCGCGAGTGGGACGACCGCGGCGCCGTGGCCGCGGGCCGTGCGGTGGGGGTCGGTCTCGGTCGCCCCTGGTATCCGCTGCTGCTCGCGGTGTCGCTCGTGCTCGGCGTGCTGTCGCACATCGCGTGGGACGCGTTCACGCACGAGGGGCGCTGGGGCGTCGCGCTGTTCCCGATGCTGGATGAGCAGTGGGGTCCGCTGCTCGGGTACAAATGGGTGCAGCACGGTTCGAGTGTGCTGGCGTTGCTCGGCCTCGGGCTGTGGGCCGCGCTGCGGCTGCGGCGTGCGGTGCCTCGCGACGCGGTCACCCGGTGGCTGCCCTCGCCGGTGCGGGTGACCTGGTGGCTCTCGCTGCCGGTGATCCTGGCGGCGGCGTGGGTGATCGGTCTCGCGGTGCTCGGTCCTTTCACGGCGGAGTTCACCGTCGCTCACCTGGCGTATCGCGTGCTGCCTCCGGCGTGCGCGGTGTGGGGTGCGCTCACTCTCGTGCTGTGTGCCGTGGTGGCTCTGCGCCGAGGAGACCCGGTCCGGTCGCGCTGACCGCGCGCGGCACCAGCGGCTGTCGTCACCAGCGCGGTGGTCACCAGCGCGGTGCGTCCGATCCCCACGGGTGCGGCGCCGTGAACGCCGTGCCGGGGATGACCGGTGCCGCGGTGACGAGGGACACCCCGTCGACGTCGAACCTCGCCTCGTGCGAGGCCGCGTCCGGATCCGGCGCAGCGACCGGGTCCGTGCGGCGCGGCATCCCGAGAAGTTCGGCGGCGACCCGGCGCAGCGAGGTGCGTGCGATCCAGGATCCGCCCTCGCGCGCACGCCGTCCGAGCAGCGTGGTCACCGCCGCGGCGAGCAGGTAGCCGCTGCTGTGGTCGAGCGCCTGTGCGGGCAGCGCTCCGGGCACGCCGTCGTCGCCCTCGATCACCGCGATTCCGCTCTCCGCCTGCACCAGGCTGTCGAAGCCCGCGCGCTCCGGCGCGTCGGCACCCCACGCGCTGAGCTCGGCCACGACGAGACCGGGGTACCTCTCGACGAGGGTGTCGGGAGACAGGCCGAGTCGTGCGAGCGACGCCGGACGGTACCCCAGGACGATCACGTCGGCGGTGGCGAGCAGAGCGGACATCGCCGGGTCACGGGCATCGAGGATCGTGCTGCGCTTCCCGTGACCGGTGTCGAGGTGCTGCCAGGGGAGCTCGGCGATGGCCGGGGGATCGATCCGCAGCACGTCGGCACCGAGCAGGGCGAGTGTGCGTGTGCAGACGGGGCCGGCGATCACGCGCGTGAGATCGAGCACGCGGATTCCGGCGAGGGGAGACAGAAGCCCGGACGTCGGACGACCGGAGGGCGCGGCATGGCCGACACGGGCGACCTCGATCAGAGGCATGGTGCGGAGACGGGCGTCGTGCTCCGGCTGCTCGGCCCGCACGGAGACCGCGAGTCCTCCGTGGTGCACGATCCGCCGGACGGCCTCGTCGCGGGGGAGCGCGGCGAGAGCTGCGGCGACGTCGGGGCGACCGGCGTCGGGCGCGAGCCCCAGGGCGGATCGGAGCCCGCGAGCGTGATGGGGGTAGTTGCCGTGCGTCCGGATCCACCCGTCGGCGGTGGGCCAGAACCCCGACAGGGGAGACCAGACGGGCGGGGGAGCATCGTCGACCGTGAGGAGGCGGTCGCTCCGGTATGCGGCGGCGACCCGGGCGACATCCAGGTCCGCGACCCTGCGCCCCGCCGCCAGCGTCGCGGCGGCCGTGCTCCCCAGCGCGAGTTCCCCGGCGGCGGTACGGGCAGGGAGAGGGACGTCGCCTAGACCGGTGAGGTCTGCGAGCGCGTCGTGCACGGCAGCGGGCTCTCCGCCGATCTCCGTCCAGACCCGGCGCAGCAGGGCGGCGCTCGGACGGGTCCTCGCGGGAGCGGCGGCACGGGGGGAGGGACGGTGGGGGCCCATGGCGCGATGCTACTCCGCGGCTTCCGAGCGGAAAAACCCGGCTGATCCGGGCTGATGTGGTCCTGTCGCGGTGCCGACACGCCCGGGGGTGGTGCCCCGATTTGCCAGAACCCCGGAACCCACGTAACTTATTACTTGTTCGCCCCACAGGGAAGCGGAGAAGCCCAGAGCTTCACCCCCCTCAAGCGGAGAACCACCTCCCACTCCTTCTCTCTTGAGAGATCAGGCGCGTGCGTCTAGGATAGGAGATCCACCCCTTCTGCGGCTGTCTCAGCTGCGCAGCGGATCCTCGATCCGCCCGGCGCGCTGATTTGACAAGCGAGTCGGGATGGCTAAGATAGAGAAGTTGCCCTGCGGGCCTGGTTGTGATGGCTGGGTCGTGGGAGCATCCGATCCTTGAGAACTCAACAGCGTGCACTTGTCAAATG
>NZ_JBSHKJ010000004.1:0-5549 GCF_053643635.1 Microbacterium sp. NPDC055502
TTGACTAAAAGGAGTCCGGCGGTGTCCTACTCTCCCACAGGGTCCCCCCTGCAGTACCATCGGCGCTGTGAGGCTTAGCTTCCGGGTTCGGAATGTGACCGGGCGTTTCCCTCACGCTATGGCCGCCGAAACACTATTGATGTTTCAATCAAACCTAGGTTCACACGTGTGTGTGATCGAAGGTGGTTCTCGACCGTACATCGAGAACCACTCAGTGGACGCAAGCACCAACGAACGGTGTGTTATCAAGTCATCGGCTTATTAGTACCAGTCAGCTGCACACGTTACCGTGCTTCCACATCTGGCCTATCAACCCAGTAGTCTGGCTGGGAGCCTCTCACCCGAAGGTATGGAAGTCTCATCTTGAGGCCGGCTTCCCGCTTAGATGCTTTCAGCGGTTATCCATCCCGAACGTAGCTAATCAGCGGTGCTCCTGGCGGAACAACTGACACACCAGAGGTTCGTCCAACCCGGTCCTCTCGTACTAGGGTCAGATCCTCTCAAACTTCCTACGCGCGCAGCGGATAGGGACCGAACTGTCTCACGACGTTCTAAACCCAGCTCGCGTACCGCTTTAATGGGCGAACAGCCCAACCCTTGGGACCTACTCCAGCCCCAGGATGCGACGAGCCGACATCGAGGTGCCAAACCATGCCGTCGATATGGACTCTTGGGCAAGATCAGCCTGTTATCCCCGAGGTACCTTTTATCCGTTGAGCGACAGCGCTTCCACAAGCCACTGCCGGATCACTAGTCCCGACTTTCGTCCCTGCTCGACCTGTCAGTCTCACAGTCAAGCTCCCTTGTGCACTTACACTCGCCACCTGATTGCCAACCAGGTTGAGGGAACCTTTGGGCGCCTCCGTTACTTTTTGGGAGGCAACCGCCCCAGTTAAACTACCCACCAGGCACTGTCCCTGAACCGGATTACGGTTCGAAGTTAGATATCCAGAGTGACCAGAGTGGTATTTCAACAATGACTCCACGGTAACTGGCGTCACCGCTTCAAAGTCTCCCACCTATCCTACACAAGCCACACCGAACACCAATACCAAGCTGTAGTAAAGGTCACGGGGTCTTTCCGTCCTGCTGCGCGTAACGAGCATCTTTACTCGTAATGCAATTTCGCCGAGTTCGCGGTTGAGACAGTTGGGAAGTCGTTACGCCATTCGTGCAGGTCGGAACTTACCCGACAAGGAATTTCGCTACCTTAGGATGGTTATAGTTACCACCGCCGTTTACTGGGGCTTAAATTCTCAGCTTCGCCTTGCGGCTAACCGGTCCTCTTAACCTTCCAGCACCGGGCAGGCGTCAGTCCGTATACATCGTCTTGCGACTTGGCACGGACCTGTGTTTTTAGTAAACAGTCGCTACCCACTAGTCTCTGCGGCCTCCAAACGCTTTCGGAGCAAGTCCTAATACGTCGAAGGCCCCCCTTCTCCCGAAGTTACGGGGGCATTTTGCCGAGTTCCTTAACCACGATTCTCTCGATCTCCTTGGTATTCTCTACCTGACCACCTGAGTCGGTTTGGGGTACGGGCGGCTAGAACCTCGCGTCGATGCTTTTCTCGGCAGCATAGGATCATCCACTTTTTATCCGCATCGTGTCTCAGCCTCATGAGTCACGGATTTGCCTATGACTCGGCCTACGCACTTGCACCAGGACAACCATCGCCTGGCTTGGACTACCTTCCTGCGTCACACCTGTTAATACGCTAACCGCACCAGCATGGGGTCACGTGCTCCCCTCCACGGTGTCACCCGAAGGTGACGATGTGAAGGCTCGGACGTTTAGCACCACTGGATTAGCTTGGGCGGTTCTTCGCCGGTACGGGAATATCAACCCGTTGTCCATCGACTACGCCTGTCGGCCTCGCCTTAGGTCCCGACTTACCCAGGGAAGATTAGCTTGACCCTGGAACCCTTGGTCTTTCGGAGGACGTGTTTCTCACACGTCATTCGCTACTCATGCCTGCATTCTCACTCGTGTAGCCTCCACGGCTGGTTTCCACCGCCGCTTCGCTGGCCACACGACGCTCTCCTACCCATCAACACGGCTGGACCACGAAGGCCTACCAATAATGTCAATGCCACAACTTCGGTGGCGTGCTTGAGCCCCGTTACATTGTCGGCGCGGAATCACTTGACCAGTGAGCTATTACGCACTCTTTCAAGGGTGGCTGCTTCTAAGCCAACCTCCTGGTTGTCAGAGCAACTCCACATCCTTTCCCACTTAGCACGCGCTTTGGGACCTTAGTTGGTGGTCTGGGTTGTTTCCCTCTCGACTATGAAGCTTATCCCCCACAGTCTCACTGCTGCGCTCTCACTTACCGGCATTCGGAGTTTGGCTGACGTCAGTAACCTTGTAGGGCCCATCGGCCATCCAGTAGCTCTACCTCCGGCAAGAAACACGCAACGCTGCACCTAAATGCATTTCGGAGAGAACCAGCTATCACGAAGTTTGATTGGCCTTTCACCCCTATCCACAGCTCATCCCCTCAGTTTTCAACCTAAGTGGGTTCGGTCCTCCACGACGTCTTACCGTCGCTTCAACCTGGCCATGGATAGATCACTTCGCTTCGGGTCTAGGACATGCGACTGAATCGCCCTATTCAGACTCGCTTTCGCTACGGCTACCCCACACGGGTTAACCTCGCCACATATCGCTAACTCGCAGGCTCATTCTTCAAAAGGCACGCTGTCACACCTACCAGGGGTGCTCCAACGGTTTGTAAGCAAACGGTTTCAGGTACTATTTCACTCCCCTCCCGGGGTACTTTTCACCTTTCCCTCACGGTACTTGTCCGCTATCGGTCATCTGGGAGTATTTAGGCTTATCAGGTGGTCCTGACAGATTCACACGGGATTTCACGGGCCCCGTGCTACTTGGGATACTCTCCACGCCAGAACACGCATTTCGACTACGGGGTTGGCACCCTCTATGACCGGCCTTTCAAGACCGTTCGTCTATACGCTTCTGTAACGTCGCCAGCTCGGCAGAACTGACTGGTGAGTCCCACAACCCCGAATATGCAACTCCTGCCGGATATCACACACACTCGGTTTAGCCTGATCCGGTTTCGCTCGCCACTACTAACGGAATCGCGGTTGCTTTCTCTTCCTGTGGGTACTGAGATGTTTCACTTCCCCACGTTCCCTCTACCCGCCCTATATATTCAGGCGGGAGTCACTAGGTCGGCACGCCGCCCAGCGGGGTTTCCCCATTCGGACACCCTCGGATCAAAACTTGCTTATCAGTTCCCCGAGGCTTATCGCAGATTGCTACGTCCTTCTTCGGCTCCAGATGCCAAGGCATCCACCGTTTGCTCTTAAAGACTTGAAATCACATGAGTTCGAATCAAAAACTCGACCCCACCCGAAGGCGGGATCAGAAATTGACTAATGATCTTTAAGATCATCTTGCGCAACCAATCCGAAGATCAGTTGCAAGATGCTCGCGTCCACTGTGTAGTTCTCAAAGTACGGGCGGTACCCTTCACCGCTTCCCCACCGGGGAAACAACGAAAGGCCCAGAGTAACCAAATGCTTCCAACCCGAAGGTCAAAGCGCATCCGGTCCCTCAGGACCCAACAGCGTGCAGGTGCGACATCCGTCACCCTCCCGTTCCAACCACCGAAGCGGCGTACTGAAGAAGAACAACATCCTTCGCACCATGTCAAATGTTCCACCCATGAGCTCCCAGCGAAGAACGTACGCCTTCGATCTGGGTTCTGGACACCCGAAAGTGTCAGATGCTCCTTAGAAAGGAGGTGATCCAGCCGCACCTTCCGGTACGGCTACCTTGTTACGACTTAGTCCTAATTACCGATCCCACCTTCGACGGCTCCCTCCACAAGGGTTAGGCCACCGGCTTCAGGTGTTACCGACTTTCATGACTTGACGGGCGGTGTGTACAAGACCCGGGAACGTATTCACCGCAGCGTTGCTGATCTGCGATTACTAGCGACTCCGACTTCATGAGGTCGAGTTGCAGACCTCAATCCGAACTGGGACCGGCTTTTTGGGATTCGCTCCACCTCACGGTATTGCAGCCCTTTGTACCGGCCATTGTAGCATGCGTGAAGCCCAAGACATAAGGGGCATGATGATTTGACGTCATCCCCACCTTCCTCCGAGTTGACCCCGGCAGTATCCCATGAGTTCCCACCATTACGTGCTGGCAACATAGAACGAGGGTTGCGCTCGTTGCGGGACTTAACCCAACATCTCACGACACGAGCTGACGACAACCATGCACCACCTGTTTACGAGTGTCCAAAGAGTTGACCATTTCTGGCCCGTTCTCGTATATGTCAAGCCTTGGTAAGGTTCTTCGCGTTGCATCGAATTAATCCGCATGCTCCGCCGCTTGTGCGGGTCCCCGTCAATTCCTTTGAGTTTTAGCCTTGCGGCCGTACTCCCCAGGCGGGGAACTTAATGCGTTAGCTGCGTCACGGAATCCGTGGAATGGACCCCACAACTAGTTCCCAACGTTTACGGGGTGGACTACCAGGGTATCTAAGCCTGTTTGCTCCCCACCCTTTCGCTCCTCAGCGTCAGTTACGGCCCAGAGATCTGCCTTCGCCATCGGTGTTCCTCCTGATATCTGCGCATTCCACCGCTACACCAGGAATTCCAATCTCCCCTACCGCACTCTAGTCTGCCCGTACCCACTGCAGGCCCGAGGTTGAGCCTCGGGATTTCACAGCAGACGCGACAAACCGCCTACGAGCTCTTTACGCCCAATAATTCCGGATAACGCTTGCGCCCTACGTATTACCGCGGCTGCTGGCACGTAGTTAGCCGGCGCTTTTTCTGCAGGTACCGTCACTTTCGCTTCTTCCCTGCTAAAAGAGGTTTACAACCCGAAGGCCGTCATCCCTCACGCGGCGTTGCTGCATCAGGCTTGCGCCCATTGTGCAATATTCCCCACTGCTGCCTCCCGTAGGAGTCTGGGCCGTGTCTCAGTCCCAGTGTGGCCGGTCACCCTCTCAGGCCGGCTACCCGTCGACGCCTTGGTGAGCCATTACCTCACCAACAAGCTGATAGGCCGCGAGCCCATCCCCAACCGAAAAATCTTTCCAAACGCAGACCATGCGGTCACGTCACATATCCAGTATTAGACGCCGTTTCCAGCGCTTATCCCAGAGTCAGGGGCAGGTTGCTCACGTGTTACTCACCCGTTCGCCACTGATCCCACAGAGCAAGCTCCGTGTTCACCGTTCGACTTGCATGTGTTAAGCACGCCGCCAGCGTTCATCCTGAGCCAGGATCAAACTCTCCGTAAAAAGAAATTGCATACAACCCGGGGAAAAACCAGGCCGCAGCGAGTTTGAAACTGACCAAAGAGATGACATCATTGCTGACTTCATCCGAATGCCAACCCCCCAAAAGGAGTTGGTCTTTGATCCAAAGGAATTCTCACCCAGCCGAAGCTGAACGAGGATAATTTGGCATTTGACAAGTGCACGCTGTTGAGTTCTCAAGGATCGGATGCTCCCACGACCCAGCCATCACAACCAGGCCCGCAGGGCAACTTCTCTATCTTA